>JBHYDA010000008.1:0-261211 GCA_051861265.1 Rubrivivax sp. | reverse complement strand
GTGTCGCCTTCCATGGCCAGCTTGGCGCTGCCCTTGACGATGGGGGTGTCGTCACCGGGGAAGTCGTACTTGCTCAGCAGTTCGCGCACTTCCATTTCGACGAGCTCGAGCAGCTCGGCGTCGTCCACCATGTCGCACTTGTTCAGGAACACAATGATGTAAGGCACGCCCACCTGGCGGGCCAGCAGGATGTGCTCGCGGGTCTGGGGCATCGGGCCGTCAGCGGCCGAGCACACCAGGATCGCGCCGTCCATCTGCGCCGCACCCGTGATCATGTTCTTCACGTAGTCGGCGTGGCCCGGGCAATCCACGTGTGCGTAGTGACGGTTGGCCGTCTCGTACTCGACGTGTGCGGTGTTGATCGTGATGCCGCGCGCCTTCTCTTCCGGCGCCGCGTCGATCTGGTCGTAGGCCTTGGCCTCGCCACCGAACTTCTTCGCCAGAATCGTCGTGATCGCCGCCGTCAGCGTCGTCTTGCCATGGTCCACGTGACCAATCGTGCCCACGTTCACGTGCGGCTTCGTGCGTTCAAATTTACCTTTTGCCATTTCCTTGCGCTCCTGGCTCAGACAAGTGGGATCGAAGAAGAAGTGGTGCCCATGGCGGGAATCGGACCCGCGACCTCTCCCTTACCAAGGGAGTGCTCTACCACTGAGCCACATGGGCATCGTCAAGGGCCTGCGGGCTGCGGCACGGCCACCACCGGCACACCCTTGACGACGAAAACACCGAACTACCGAAACTGAAGAAACAACCTTGGCGCCGTGGAGCGGGAGACGGGAATCGAACCCGTGTCATTAGCTTGGAAGGCTAAGGTTCTGCCATTGAACTACTCCCGCCCGGCAAACTCTTGCCACCGACTGCAGGCCTTGCCGCGGCTGCACGGCAAGAAGTCTCTGGTGGAGGAGGCTGGATTCGAACCAGCGTAGGCGTAAGCCAACAGATTTACAGTCTGCCCCCTTTAGCCACTCGGGCACCCCTCCGGAGAGCCGGTGACTATAACACGGGCTGCGCCGCCGCCAAGCCCCAGCTGATCGGCGTGCGGCCGGCGGCCTGCAGGAAGCGGTTGGCTTGCCCGAAGTGGCCACAACCGATGAAGGGCACGGGCGGCCGCAGCGCCGACAACGGCGAGGGGTGGTTGCTGCACAGCACGAGGTGCGGCGTGCCGGCCATCCGCGGCGCCAGCGCCTGCGCGTGGGCACCCCAGAGCATGAACACCTTGGGCGCGACATCTTCCGCCAACGCCTGGGCAATAGCGTCAGTGAGCGCCTGCCAACCAAGCCTGCTGTGGCTGGCCGCCTGGCCGTCTTCCACTGTCAGCGTGGTGTTCAGCAACAGCACGCCCTGCCGCGCCCAGGGCACGAGCGAAGGCTGAACAGGCGGGGCCAGGCCCAGGTCACGCTGCAGTTCCTTGAAGATGTTGCGCAGGCTCGGCGGCGGCTTCTGCCCGGCGGGCACCGAGAAGGCCAGGCCCTCGGCCTGACCCGGGCCGTGATAAGGGTCTTGGCCCAGGATCACCACCTTCACCTGCGCCAGCGCGGTGTGCGCCAGGGCCCGGAAGGGTTCGGCAGGGTAGACCGTGGCGCCTGCGGCCACCCGCGAATCCACCGCCTGCACCAGAGCCTGCCCTGCCGGGCTGTGGCGCCAGCGCTGCAGCAGCGGCTGCCAATCGCCGAAATCGGCGGCCAGCAGTTCGTCGAGCGGGCGCTGAAGCCGGTTCGGCGGGTTCAATCGAAGAGCGCCGCCAGCGCCACACCCGGTTCGGGCGCGCGCATGAAAGCTTCGCCGACCAGGAAGGCGTGCACCTGCGCCGCGCGCATGCGCTGCACGTCGGCGCGGTTCAGGATGCCCGATTCGGTGACGAGCAGCCGGTCGGCCGGCACGCGCGGCAGCAGGCCGAGCGTGGTGTCCAGCGTCACCTCGAAGGTGCGCAGGTTGCGGTTGTTGATGCCCAGCAGCGGCGTCTTGAGCCGCAGCGCACGGTCCAGCTCGTCGCCGTCGTGCACTTCCACCAGCACGTCCATGCCCAGCGCCAGCGCGGCGGCTTCCAGATCGGCCATCTGCGCATCGCTCAGGCAGGCGGCGATGAGCAGGATGGCATCGGCGCCCAGCGCTCGCGCTTCCATCACTTGGTACTCGTCGACCATGAAGTCCTTGCGCAGCACCGGCAACGTGCAGGCGGCTCGGGCCTGCTGCAGGAAGGCGGCGCTGCCTTGGAAGAAACGCTCGTCGGTCAGCACACTCAAGCAGGCGGCGCCATGCGCGGCGTAGCTGGCGGCGATGTCGGCGGGCACGAAGTGTTCGCGCAGCACACCCTTGCTCGGGCTGGCCTTCTTCACTTCGGCAATCACCGCCGCGCGGCCGGCCGCCAGCTTCGAGCGCAGCGCAGCCTCGAAACCGCGCACATCGCGCCGGGCCTCGGCTTCCTCGCGCCAGCTCGCCAGGCTGCGGCGCTGGCGCGCGGCGGCCAGCTCTTCGTGCTTGACCGCGACGATCTTGTTCAGGATGTCGCTCATCGGTGCCCCCAAGCTCGCTGCGCTCGCGTCCCCCCAGGGGGGAGCGAGCGCGTCTTGAGGCGGCTCGGCGCCGCGCTCATGCCACCAACTCTTTGCTGCGCGCGACGAACTGGTGCAGCTTGGCCAAGGCGCGGCCCGAGGCGATGCCCTCGCGCGCCACGGCCACGCCTTCGGCCATGCCAGGCACCACGCCCGCGGCGTAGAGCGCCACGCCGGCGTTGAGGATGACGATGTCGCGCGCCGGGCCGGGCTCGTTGTCCAGCACGGCCTGCATCAGCGCGCGCGACTGCTCGGGCGTCTCGACCTTCAGCGCGCGGCTGCTGGCCATCGTGAGGCCGAAGTCCTCGGGGTGGATCTCGTACCCGCGGATCGCGCCGTCCTTGTACTCGCCCACCATCGTGGCCGAGCCGAGCGAAACCTCGTCCATACCGTCGCGCCCGTAGACCACCACCGCGTGCTCGGCGCCCAGGCGCTGCAGCGCGCGCACCTGGATGCCCACCAGATCGGGGTGGAAGACGCCCATCAGGATGTTGGGCGCGTCGGCCGGGTTGGTGAGCGGGCCCAGGATGTTGAAGAGCGTGCGCACGCCCAGTTCGCGCCGCACCGGGGCGACGTTCTTCATCGCCGGGTGGTGGTTGGGCGCGAACATGAAGCCGATGCCGGTGTCGGCGATGCAGCGCGCCACGGCCTCAGGGCTCAGCGTCATCGGCACGCCCAGGGTCTCCAGCACGTCGGCGCTGCCGCTCTTGCTGCTGACGCCGCGGTTGCCGTGTTTGCTGACGCGCGCGCCGCAGGCCGCGGCCACGAACATGCTGCAGGTGCTGATGTTGAAGGTGTGCGAGCCGTCACCGCCGGTGCCGACGATGTCCACCAGGTGCGTGCGGTCGACCACGTTCACCTTGGTCGAGAACTCGCGCATCACCTGCGCCGCGGCGGTGATCTCGCCGATGGTCTCTTTCTTCACGCGCAGGCCCACCAGCAGCGCGGCCATCATCACCGGGCTCATCTCGCCGCTCATGATGCGGCGCATCAGCGCCAGCATCTCGTCGTGGAAGATCTCGCGGTGCTCGATCACGCGCGTGAGCGCTTCGTGGTTGCTGATGGGCATGGCGGGGGCTTTCACAGGTGTTGCCGCAGCACGGCCACGGCGCGGGTGATGTCGTCGGCGGACACGTTCAGGTGCGTCACGAAGCGCAGGCGGTACAGGCCCGTGCACAGCACGCCGGCAGCGCGCAGGCGCTCCACCACACCGGGCGCCTTCTCGGGCGCGAGGTCGACGAAGACGATGTTGGTCTGCGGCGGCTGCACCGTCACGCCGGGCAGGCCGGCCAGGCCTTCGGCCAGCGTGCGGGCGTTCGCGTGGTCTTCTGCCAGGCGCTCGATGTGGTGATCGAGCGCGTGACTCGCCGCCGCGGCCAGCACACCGGCTTGGCGCATGCCGCCGCCCAGCATCTTGCGCACGCGGTGGGCGCGGGCGATGAAGTCCTTCGGGCCCACGATCGCTGAGCCCACCGGCGCACCCAGGCCCTTGCTGAAGCAGACCGAGACGCTGTCGAAGTGGCGCGCAATCTCGCGCACCGGCACGCCGGAGGCCACCGCCGCGTTGAACACGCGCGCGCCGTCCAGGTGCGTGGCCAGGCCCTTGCGCCGCGCCAGCGCGGTGGCGGCTTCGATGTAGGGCAGCGGCAGCACCTGGCCGCCCCAGGTGTTCTCCAGCGCCAGCAGCCGCGTCTTCGCGAAGTGGGCGTCGTCGGGCTTGATGTTGGCTTCGATGTCCGGGAGCAGGATGGAGCCGTCGGCCTGCTGCGGCAGCGGCTGCGGCTGGATGCTGCCCAGCACCGCGGCGCCACCGCCTTCCCATCGGTAGGTGTGGGCCATCTGGCCGACGAGGTACTCGTCACCGCGGCCGCAGTGCGCCATCAGGCCGCAAAGGTTGCTCTGCGTGCCGGTGGGCGTGAAGAGCGCGGCCTCCTTGCCCAGCATCGCCGCGATCTTGTCCTGCAGCGCGTTGATGCTGGGGTCGTCGGCGAAGACGTCGTCACCCAGCTCGGCGGCGTGCATGGCCGCGCGCATGGCGGGCGTGGGCAGCGTGACGGTGTCGCTGCGCAGGTCGATGGCTTGGGTCATGTTCAGCGCACTTGCTCCAGGAAGTTCTTCAGCATCGCGTGCCCATGTTCACTGAGGATGGACTCGGGGTGGAACTGCACGCCTTCCAGCGGCAGGCCGCGGTGGCGCAGGCCCATGATCTCGCCGTCTTCGCTGGTGGCGGTGACGATCAGGTCGGCCGGCAGCGAGGCCCGTTCCACCGCCAGCGAGTGGTAGCGGATGACGCTGAACTGCGCCGGCAGGCCGTGGAACACGCCGCTTTGATCGGTGCTGATGGTGCTGGCCTTGCCGTGCATCTGCACCTGCGCGCGCACCACTTTCCCGCCGAGGGCCGCGCCCATGGCCTGGTGGCCCAGGCACACGCCCAGCATGGGCAGCTTGCCGGCAAAGTGGCGGATGGCCTCGATGCACACGCCCGCCTCGGCGGGGCTGCAAGGCCCGGGCGAAAGCACCAGGCGTTCGGGCTTCAGCGCGGCGATGCCGGCCACATCGATCTCGTCGTTGCGGACCACGCGCACGTCTTCGCCGAGTTCGGCGAAGTACTGCACCAGGTTGAAGGTGAAGCTGTCGTAGTTGTCGATCATGAGGAGCATGGTCAGAACCCCTCTTCCACGAGTTCAGCCGCGCGGATCAAGGCCCGCGCCTTGTGCTCGGTTTCGCGCCATTCCATCTCGGGAATGGAGTCGGCCACCACACCCGCGGCGGCCTGCACGTACAGCGTGCCGTCCTGCACGATGCCCGTGCGGATGGCGATGGCCACGTCCATGTCGCCGGCGAAGCTGAGGTAGCCGCAGGCGCCGCCGTAGATGCCGCGCTTGACGGGCTCCAGCTCGTCGATGATCTCCATCGCCCGGATCTTGGGCGCCCCCGTCAGCGTGCCGGCAGGAAAGGTGGCCCGCAGCACGTCGAGGTTGCTCATGCCGTCGAGCAGCTGCCCCTCGACGTTGCTGACGATGTGCATGACGTGCGAGTAGCGCTCGATGACGAAGGCGTCGGTCACCTTCACGCTGCCGGTCTTGGCGATGCGGCCGATGTCGTTGCGCGCCAGGTCGATCAGCATCAGGTGCTCGGCGCGTTCTTTCGGGTCGGCGCTGAGCTCGGCTTCCAGGGCCTTGTCCAGCTCCGGCGTGGCCCCGCGTGGGCGCGTGCCGGCCAGCGGGCGGATGGTGACCTTCGCGCCCTCGGCCGTGCGCTCCTGGCGCACCAGGATCTCGGGGCTGGCGCCGACGATCTGGAAGTCGCCCATGTCGTAGAAGTACATGTAGGGCGAGGGGTTCAGGCTGCGCAGCGCGCGGTACAGCGACAGCGGGCTCTCGGTGTAGCGCTTCTTCAGCCGCTGGCCCACCTGCACCTGCATCATGTCGCCGGCGGCGATGTACTCCTTGGCTTTCGCCACCGCAGCCAGGTAGGCGGCCTTGTCGAACTCGCGCTCCACCGGGTGGCTGGGCCCGCGCTTCACTGGCGGGGCGGTGACGCTGTAGCGCAACTGGTCACCCAGTTCACCCAAGCGCTTCTTGCCTTTGAAGTAAGCCTCGGGCTGCGAGGGGTCGGCATACACGATGAGGTACAGGCGCCCCGACAGGTTGTCGATGACGGCCAGTTCCTCGCACTGCAGCAGCAGCACGTCGGGCGTGTCCAGGCCGCCGGTCTTCCAGGTCTTCGCGAGCTTGGGTTCGACGTAGCGAACGGCGTCGTAGCCGAAGTAGCCGGCCAGGCCGCCGCAGAAGCGCGGCAGCCCTGGCGTCAGCGCCACCTTGAAGCGCTGCTGGTAGGCCGCGATGAAATCGAGCGGGTTGCCTTCGTGCGTTTCCACCACCTCGCCGGCGGTCACCACTTCGGTGTGGAAGCCGCGGGCGCGCAGCAAGGTGCGCGCCGGCAGACCGATGAAGCTGTAGCGGCCGAAACGCTCGCCGCCCACCACGCTTTCCAGCAGAAAGCTGTGCTTCGCGCCGCCGGCCAGCTTGAGGTACAGCGACAGCGGTGTTTCCAGGTCGGCGAAGGCCTCCTGGATCAGCGGGATGCGGTTGTAGCCTTCGCGGGCCAGGCTCTGGAATTCAAGTTCAGTGATCACGTCTCGCACCTGTTCACACGGGGGCCGCGGCCTGGGGATGCCAGTGCTTTGCGGCGGTGTTCGGGGGTCGGGCCGGGCCTGCAGGGCGCAGGGGCAAGGCCCACGGTCGGGGGCCGGCCGGCGAACCGGCTAGCAGCAGGGGCTGTGCGAGCGACGCCAGGGCCAAGCTCCCTGGTCATCGCGACCGGGCCGGCGGGCGGCAAGCGTGGACAAAGGCTGCAACATGACCGTCTCAGTTTAGCAGCCCGCCCCCGGCCCGTTCCCACGGGCTGCGCTGCGTGGCAGACTCCGCGCCCTTTCCGCTGACAACGAAGTCGAGCCGTCGCCATGCAACGTCGTTTCCTGCTGGCCCTGATTCCCGCCGCGGCGCTGGCCGCGCTGCCCGGTGGGGCCCAAGCCCAGGCCACCACCCCTGCTGCCGTGCCGGGCAGCCTGGAGGTTTCGGGCGTGCGCTACGTCCCCACCGCACAGGTGGCGGGCAGCACCCTGCAACTCAACGGCGCAGGCACGCGCTACAAATTCGTGGTGCGGGTCTACACCGCCGGTCTTTACCTCGGAGCCAAGGCCACCACGCCCGAAGCGGTGTATGCCGGCTCGGGGCCCAAACGCATCCACGTGGTGATGCTGCGCGACATCGACGCCAACGAACTCGGCAAGCTCTTCACGCGCGGCATGCAGGACAACGCGCCGAAGGAAGCTTTCAGCAAGTCCATCCCCGGCACGCTGCGCATGGCCGACATCTTCTCGGCCAAGAAGCGCCTGCAGACGGGCGAGAACTTCTCTGTCGACTACGTGCCAGGCGTCGGCACCAGCGTGCTGGTGAATGGCAAGGCGCAAGGCGAGCCGGTGCGCGAGCCCGAGTTCTTCAACGCGCTGCTGAGCATCTGGCTCGGCCCCAACCCGGCCGACGACGGCCTGAAGGCGGCGCTGCTGGGCCAGGAAACCCCGGCCCCGCGCAGCGGCCGCAACCGCTGAGGCCAAGGCCGGCGGCTCAGCCGGCCAGCAGCGGCGCGATCGCGTCCAGCCGGTCGACGATGGCGTCAGGCTGCGCGCTGGCCACGGGCTCGCCGTGGTTGTAGCCGTAGCTCACCAGCACCACCGGGCAGCCCGCCGCGCGCGCAGCCGCCGCGTCGTTGCTGGAATCGCCCACCATCAGCGTGCGTGCCGGCGGCAGGCCCAGGGCCTCGCACGCCTTGAGCAGCGGCAAAGGGTGCGGCTTCTTGTGGGCGAAGGCGTCGCCGCCGTAGACAAGCTCGAAGAACCCGTCCAGGCCCTTGGAGGCCAGCAGGGGCCGCGCGAAAGGGCCGGGTTTGTTGGTCAGGCACACCAGCCGCAGGCCCGCTGCGCGCAGCGCCTGCAGGCCTTCCACCACGCCCGGGAACACCGCCGAGTGCTGGCCGTTGATGGCCAGGTAGTGGTGCTGGTAACGCTGCCAGGCTTGTTCGTAAAGCCCGGGCGCTGCGCCAACTTCGGCCAGGCAGCGCGTGATGAGGTGCTCGCTGCCCTTGCCCACCGTGCGTGTGATGAAGGCCCGCCCCACAAGCTGCAGGCCGAGGTCGGCCCAAGCCAATCCCAGGGCCGCTTCGAAGTCGCCCACGGTGTCGACCATCGTGCCGTCGAGATCGACGATGGCGGCGGCGATGTTGGCGGTGTGCAGGTTCATCGCTGAGCCCTCGCTGTACGGGCGCGGGGCGCCGGCCCGCCATGCCGCGCCAGCCAGGCCGCGAACTCGGTGTACCAGAGCCGGCTGTTGCGCGGCTTGAGCACCCAGTGGTTCTCGTCGGGGAACCACAGCAGCCGCGCATCGACGCCGCGCGCCTGCAGCGTGTTGTAGTAGGCCAGGCCGTTGCAGTCGGGCACGCGGAAGTCCTGCGCGCCATGCGTCACCAGCGTGGGCGTGTACATGTGCGCGGCGAAGGTGTGCGGGCTTTGCCCAGCCACGCGGGCCGGGTCTTCCCAGTACTTGGCGCCCAGATCGAGCGGGCGCGTGGTGTAGCTGTCGGCGCTGAAGGTGGCGATGCGGTCGTACACGCCCGCGTGGCAGACGTAGGCACGGTAGCGGCCTGGTGCCACGTGCCCGTTCATCCATGCGACGAGAAAGCCGCCGTAGCTGCCGCCAGTGGCGTAGACACGCGTCTTGTCGGCCCAGCGCTGCTGAAGCAGCCAGTCGGTGGCGGCCTCGATGTCCTGCAGTTCCAGCTCGCCCTGGCGGCCGATCAGGCTGTCGCGGAAGGCGAAGCCGAAGCCGCTGCTGCCGTGGTAGTTGACCTGCGCGATCACGTGGCCCGCGGCCGCGAAGATGTGCGGGTTCCAGCGCCAGCTGAAGGTGTCGCCGGCCGCCGCGAAAGGCCCGCCGTGGATGACCTGGGTGACGGGGTGCTTCTTCTTCGCATCGAAGCCCAGCGGGAAGACCAGCCACACCTGCACGGGCTCGCCCAGCGCGCCGGTGACCTGGGTCTCGCGCACCTCGCCGAAGGCCACGCCGGCCAGCAATTCGTCGTTGAAGCGCTCCAGGCGCCTGGGTGCCGCCGCACCCTCGGCCAGGCTGCGCACGAGCACGTGCGCAGGGTGCGAGGCGCTGTCGGCCAGCACCACCACCGTGTCGCCTGCGAGGTCGAATCCCTGCACCCAGCCACCGGCGTGCAGCACGGTGGGCGCGGCCGTCTCGGCCGCCACCGGGCAGTGCCACAAGGGGCAGCGGCCGCGGTCTTCGGCGGTGAAGAGCACGGCGCTGCCGTCGGGCGCCCAGCGCAGCGGCGTGTTGATGGCGCGGTCCCAGCCTGGCACCAGCACACGCAGCGTGGCTGCGGCCTTGCCGGCCTTGCCCCGCGCGGCCGTGGGCGTGACGAGCGCCGGCTGCGCCAGCGCCGTGTGCTTGTGGCCCACGTGGGCGGCCGCCACGGCGATGTGGCGGCCGTCGGGGCTGTAGGCCGGGCCGGCCAGATCCCAGGCGGCATCGTCGATGAGCGGGCGCACCTGCCGCGTGGCGATATCGATCTCGCTCAGCGCGAGGCGATTCACCTGCAGCGCGCGAGCCGAGGGGTCGTGCACGAAGGCGATGCGGCGGCCGTCGGGGTCAACGTCGTAGACCTCGTTGCCGGCGCCGTCGCGCGGCAGCTCCAGCGCCATGCCTTCGAACAGATCGGTGATGCGGCCGCTGGCCAGATCGAGCAGCAGCAGGTGCAGCACGCGGCCTTGCGGCACGTTGTGGTCCCAATGGCGGTAGTAGCCCTCGCTGGTGACGTAGCCGCTCTCCTTGCGCTCGCGCCAGGCGGCCATGGCCTTGTTCTGCGCCGCCGCGCCTTTCAGCCCGGGCCAGACCCAGGCCGAGAACACCACGCGCTGGCCGTCGGGCAGCCACTTGAAGGATTCGATGCCGGGGCCGAACTGGCTGTGGCGCTGCGCCTCGCCGCCGTCGGCAGCGATGGTGTAGAGCTGTGGGCTGCTGTCCTTGAGGTCTTCCTGCTCGCGGCGGGCTGTGAAGGCGATGCGGTCGCCGCGGGGCGACCACGCCGGCTGACCGTCTCGATCACCGCAGCTCGTCAGCGCGCGGGGGGCCTGCCGGTCGGTGGGCAGCAGCCACAGGCGCGAACGCGTGTGGTTCTTCTCCATCGACGGCGTGGCCACCGACACCACGGCGGCTCGGCCGTCGGGTGACAGGCTCAGGCCACCCAGGCGCTGCAGCTGCCAGAGCGTGTCGACATCCAGCGGGCGGGGGCTGCGGCCCGAAGCCGCAGCCTTCTTCGAGGTAGGGGCGTCTTTCATCCCTGCAGTGTCGCCGCTGCCGGCCAGGCTTTCAGGCCGGGCTTTCCAAGCCCTCGGACAGGGCCACGTGCAGCCGGCCGCTGGCGCGCCAGTCTTGCAGCGTGCCGGCGGCCGAAGCTTTCAGCGCCTCGGCCGAGTCGGCTTCGGCCTTCACCACGCCCAGCCAGCCGTCGCGCCCGCTGCGCTTGACGGCGAAGAGCGCAGCGTCGGCGATGTCCACCACCGCGGCCCAGCTCAGTGCCGCGGGGTGGGCCGGTGCGGGCGGGAAGGCGGCAAAGCCCACCGAGCAGGTGCGTTGCAGCAGGGTGCCGTCGTCCAGCCGGAAAGGCGCGTCGGCCACCAGGTGGCGCACGCGTTCGGCCAGCTCGGCGGCCCGGTGGCGCGAGGTGCCGCGCGCGACGATGAGGAACTCCTCGCCGCCCCAGCGCACCAGGTGGTCACCCTGGCGGAAAGCCTGCTGCAGCCGCTCGCGCATCTGCATCAGCACCGCGTCGCCGGCGGTGTGGCCGTGGGCATCGTTGACCTGTTTGAAGTGGTCGATGTCGATGACGAAGAAGACGAGATCGGCGTCTTCGGGCAGCGGCGCGCCGCTGCGCAAGGCCTGCTCGGCCCGACGCACGGCCAGGGCCACGTCGGCCTCGATGTTCTGCGCCAGGAAACGCCGGTTGTGCAGGCCCGTCAGCGGGTCGGTGAGGCTGGAGGCCTCCAACGCCTGCGTCTTGAGTTGCAGTTGTTGCGACAGCGCTTGCAGCGCCTCGGTGCGTTCACGCACGCGCAGCTCCAACACCGCCTGCTGGCGGCGCAGCAGGCGCGTGCGCAGGCTCACCACGGCCCAGACCAGCAGCGCCCCCAGCGCCACGGCCAGCGCGCGCGCCCACCAGGTCTGCCACCAGGCCGGCAGCACCTCGACCGGGATGAGCACTTCGCGCGGGCTCCACGCGCCCACGCGGTTGCTGCCCTGCAGTTGCAGCGTGTAGCGGCCTGGCGGCAGGTTGCCGTAGCTGGCCACCCGGAAATCGGAACCGCTTTCGATCCAGGCGCTGTCGAAGCCCTGCAGCCGGTAGCGGTAGCGGTTGCGCTCGGGGTGGCCGTAGTCCAGCGCGGCGAACTCGACGCTGAAGCGGCCCTCCGGCGGCTTCAGCCGCAGCTGCCCTTGCAAGCGCACCAGCGGCACACGCTCGCCGTCGATGCGCAGGTCGGAGACACCACCGGCGGCACGTGGTCCCAGGGGCGGAAGCGATCGCTGTCCGCCACCAGGATGCCGGTGCTGCCGCCGAAGAGCAGGCGCCCGTCGGCCAGCCGGGTGTAGGCGCGGAACCAGCCCGTGCCGATGTCCACGCCGTCGGCCTGGCTCAGTTCGTAGCGGCTGTCGTCGCGCGGGTCGTAGACGGTCTGGTGCGTCCAGATGCGCCCCTGGGCGTCTTCCAGCAGGTTGGCGCCGAAGCTCGCCCGCGCTTCGGCGCCGCGGCTGTCGGCCACCGGCTTGAAGCGCGCGCTGCGGCCGTCCCAGGCCACCATGCGGTGCAGGCCCGCGCTGGTGTCCACCCACAGCATCTGCTGCCGGTCCATCAGCAGGCCCAGCACCACGGGCTTGAGCAGGCCCTCGCCCGCCACCGCCACCACGGGCGCCACCACGGCCTGCCCGGGCGCGGCGCGGTAGAGCCCGTTGTTGCCGCCCACCCAGACCGTGCCGTCGGTCGATTCGGCCAGCGCGTTGACATTGCCGCTGAGCACGCCGCCATCGGCCATTGCCACGCGCAGGAAGCGCCCGCCGGCGCTGTCTCGGCGGTACACGCCGTCCTGCGTGCCCACCCACAGCGTGCCGTCGCGGGCTGCCATCAGCCGCCGCGGCCGGCCCTGGCCGGCCTGGTGGCGTGCCAGCAACCGGCGGCTTTCGGAAAACTCGTACAGCTCGCTGTCGGCACCCACCCAGATGTGGCCGTCGGCGGTCTGTGTGATGGCGCCCACGAGGCCGCCGCCGAAACCGCGCGGGCGCTGCGGTTCCGGGGGGATCTCGGCCAGCAACTGCAGCCGGGCGTCGAGCACGGCGACGCCGCGCTCGTTGGTGCCGGCCCAGATCTCGCCGTTGCGCATCTGGTGCAGGCTGCGCACGTTGGCCTCGGCGAAGACGCTGCCGTCGCGGCCATCGCCGTGGCGCACCCACAAGCCCGGGCGCGCGCTGTGGCGCTGCAGGCCGCCGCCATAGCTGCCCACCCACAGGTTGCCGGCCTGGTCGCGCAACAGCGCCACCACGTTGTGGCCGGCCAGGCCCCAGGGCTTGCGCAGGTCGCGCCGCAGGTGCTTCACCAGCGAGCCGTCGACGACGCGGCGCACGTCGATGCCGCTCTCGCGGCCTATCCACAGCTCGCGCTCGTCGGCCCAGGCCATGGAAAGCACCGCGCTGTCGTTGCCCACCACCAAGCTGGCGCGCTGCAGCCATCGCGCCTGGCCGCTGCCGGGCTCCAGCACCGCGAGATCGCCCTGGCGCGTGCCCACCCAGAGCCGGCCGTCAGGCGCCTCGGCAATCATCGAGACGATGCGGCCGGCCAGGCTCTCGGCCGCCTGCGGGCTGGAGTGCACCGGCTCGAAACGCGCCTCGCCGCGGCGCTTGCGCAAGAGGCCGTTCCAGGTGCCCACCCACAGGCTGCCCTGGCGGTCGACGCGCAGCGCGTGCACGCGGTCGTCGGGCAGTTCGCCGCTGGCGCGGCGGTAGGCGCGGAAGATCTGGGCCCCGGGCGCCAGGCTGTACAGGCCGCCGCCGGTGGTGCCGACCCAGAGCACGCCCTCGGCGTCCAGCGCCAGCGCGCGAACAGTGCCGCTGGCCAGCGCACCGGCGCGCGTGGCATCGGGCCGGAAGAGGGTCCAGACGTGGCTGGCGATGTCCAGCCGCGCCAGCCCCTCGCCTTCCAGGCCCACCCACAGCACGCCGCCCGGCGCCGCCAGCAAGGCGCGCACGTGGCTGGCGCCCTGGGGTGCGCCGGCCAGCGTGCTGCCCACCTGCACCGGGCGCAACTGGTAGCCGTCGTAGCGCACCAGGCCCACGGTGGTGCCGATCCACAGCAGGCCGTTTTCGTCCTGCGCCAGCGCGGTGACCACGCCGTCGTTGATGGAGCGGGTGTCGCCCACGCGCTCCATGCGCGGTTCGGCCAGGGGATCGCTCTGTGCGAAGGCGCAGGCGCCCGTGCACAACAGCATCCACAGGCACAGCAATCGCAGCGGTCGCAGCATGGCCGCTGAACTATAGCCAGCGCCTGTAACGGCACCGGGCCGCCGGGCCCGCGCCCGGCTGCGGGTCAGCCGATGCTCTCGACCTGGCGGCTCTGCTGGTAGGCCGCGCCGAAGCGGTTGGCGAGGAAGTCGGGCAGCGCCACTTCTTCCTGGCGGATGAAACCCTTCTGCGGCAGCTTGCCTCCCCGGAACAGGTCCACCGCGGCGCAGATGCCGGCGGCGGTGGTGATCTGGATGGCGCTCAAGGGGTGCGTCTCGCTGCGCTCGGCGAAAATCTTGCGCGCAAACACCTCCTGCACCAGCGCGCCCTTCTTCATGCCGCTGACCGTCACGAAGACCAGCACCACGTCCTGCATGGTGCTGGGGATGCTCTTGCGCATGATGTCCTTGAGCGTCTCGGTGTCCTGGTTGAGCTGCAGCTCTTCCAGCAGCATCTTCATCAGCGCCTGGTGGCCGGGGTAGCGCACGCTCTTGTAGTCGAGCGTCTGCACCTTGCCGGCGAGCGTTTCGCACAGCGTGCCCAGGCCGCCGCTGGTGTTGAAGGCCTCGTACTCGGTGCCGTCCAGGCTGAAGTGCTCCAGGCCCTCGAGCGGCAGCACCTCGATGTTCTTGCCGCCGCGGATGGCCTCGCAGGGGTGGCAGTACTCGTTGATGAGGCCGTCCACGCTCCAGGTGAGGTTGTATTTCAGGCTGTTGGTCGGAAAGGCCGGCAGCGCGCCGACGCGCATCTTCACTTCTTGCAGGCTGTCGAAGCCCTGGGCCAGGTGGTGCGCGACGATGCCGATGAAGCCCGGCGCCAGCCCGCACTGCGGCATGAAGGCGGTGTTCGCGCCTTCGGCCAGTTGCTTGATGGCGCGCGTGGCGGCCACGTCTTCCGTCAGGTCGAAGTAATGGCAGCCGGCCTCGCGCGCGGCGGTGGCCGCCAGGGTGGCCAGGTGGTAGGGCAATGCGTTGATGACGGCCTGCTGGCCTCGCAGGGCGCCCAGCAGCGCCTGCGCGTCGGAGGTCTCCACCACCTGCGTGCGCACCGGCATGCCGGCCAGCTTGGCCAGGGCCTCGGGGCTGCGGTCGACGACCGTGACTTCGTAATCGCCGCTGTGCGAAAGCAGGTGGGCGATGGTGTGGCCGATGTGGCCGGCGCCGAGCAGGGTGATGCGCATGAGACGGGCTTTCCGTGAGGGGCTGAATTGCCCGGCAGTCTAGGCGCCCGCCCTGACGGAAGAAAGGCTCATTGCGTCATATTCGATGCTTGATGCGACGAATCGTCGGCCTCAATGTGCATACTGGCGAAACGTGCGGCCTGATCGGGCCGCACGGCCCCCTCAAGCCGCCTGCAACTGTTCGCGGATCTCGCGCGCGGCGGCGCGCTTGGCGCGGGTGCTGGCCTTTTGATAAGCCTCTTCGGCCTCGCGCCGCATCTCGATGGCGCGCTCCAGCGCCTTCTCGTAGCGCTCCAGGCTGTAGGTGTTCTCGGTGCCGATGTAGATGGTGCGGCGCCGCGGCTTGTCGCCGAAGCGCGGGATCAGCACCATCAGGCTGCAGTCGCGCGTCTGGCTGTTGCGGCGCATGCGCACCACCGGCCCGGTGATGCCCGGCGGCAGCTGGTTGCTCTTGTTGGCACTCGGCGCGCGCTGCAGCAGCGAAGGCGCCGGCAGCTTGTTGATGCGCTTGATCAACTCCTGCGTGGCGCGCTGCAGCGAGGCGGCTGCGCCTTCGGCGCCGTCCGAGTACAGCTTGGTGCCGCCGTAACGCAGCTGCCAGCCGTGGGTGGCGCGGTGGTCGATGCGCTGGATGCCTTGCGGCACTTCGAAGATCTCACCGCTGAAGATCGTGATCTTGCGGACTTTCATGCAGGCCCCTGGAATGGCGCGAAGCTGCGCCCCTCTGCGACCTTTCGGCGTTCAAGGCGCAAACCTGAGGATCCCGGCCCTGCAGCCCGCCTGAGGGCGGTGAAAATGCCGCATGCCCGTGCTGGACACCCTCGACCGCCGCCTGCTCGCGCTGCTGCAGGCCGACGCCCGCACCAGCACCGCCGATCTCGGCCGCCGCCTGGGCGTGGCGCGCACCACCGTGCTGGCGCGGCTGACGCGGCTGGAGCGCGAGGGCGTCATCGTCGGCTACACGGTGCGCCTGGCCGCCCTGGAAGGCGAAAGCGGTGTGGAGGCCTATGTCGGCATCACGACGGAGCCCAAGGCCGGCGCGCTGGTGACGCAGCGCCTGGCTGCCTTTCCTGAGCTGCGCCAGCTGTGCAGCGTGAGCGGTGAATCCGACTACCTGGCTTTGCTGCGCACCGAATCCACGGCCCGGCTGGACCAGTTGCTCGACGAGATCGGCACGATCGAGGGCGTGATCAAGACCAACACGTCCGTCGTGCTGGCCCGCCGCATCGACAGAACTTGATCAGCGCGCCAGTTCAGCGCGCATGGCGCTGATGACGGCCTGGTAGTCGGGCTGGTTGAAGATGGCGCTGCCGGCCACGAAGGTGTCGGCGCCGGCATCGGCCACGCGGCGGATGTTGTCGACCTTGATGCCGCCGTCCACCTCGAGGCGGATGTCGCGGCCGGTCTGTTCGATGAGCTTGCGCGCCTGCTCGATCTTGCGCAGCGCACTCGGGATGAAGCTCTGGCCGCCGAAACCCGGGTTCACGCTCATGATGAGAATCAGGTCGACCTTGTCGATGACGTACTGCAGCACGTCCAGCGGCGTGGCGGGGTTGAACACCAGGCCGGCCTGCTTGCCCTCGGCCTTGATGAGCTGCAGCGTGCGGTCGACGTGCGCGCTGGCCTCGGGGTGGAAGCTCACCAGGTCGGCGCCGGCCTGGCAGAAGGCCTGCGCCAGCGCGTCCACCGGCTGCACCATCAGGTGCACGTCGATGGGCACTCGGCTGTGCTTGCGCAGCGCCTGGCACACCATCGGCCCGAAGGTCAGGTTGGGCACGTAATGGTTGTCCATCACGTCGAAGTGGATCCAGTCGGCGCCGGCGTCGATGACGTTGCGCACTTCTTCGCCGAGGCGGGCGAAGTCGGCCGAAAGGATGCTCGGGGCGATGCGGAAATCACTCATCTTTCGATTCTAGGTGTCCACCCCGCACCCGCCGGGGCCGGGGCGCGCCGCCAGGGGGCGGCTCCTAGAATGCGCGCCATGGCCAAACCCGAGTTCACCTGCGAAGTGCGCGTGCAGTACCTGCCCGAGCAGTCCCAGCCGCCCGAGGGGCCCTACGCCTTCGCCTACACCGTCACCATCCGCAACACCGGCGACGTGACGGCGCAGCTCGTGGCACGGCACTGGGTCGTCACCAACGCCGACGGCCACCACGAAGACGTGCGTGGCCTGGCGGTGGTGGGCCACCAGCCCGTGCTCAAGCCCGGCGAGCAGTTCGAGTACACGAGCTGGACGCGCATCGACACGCCCCACGGCAGCATGCGCGGCACCTTCTTCTGCATGACCGAGCACGCCCACCCCTTCGACGCCCCCGTGCCGGAGTTCGCGCTGGTCTATCCCGGCGCGCTGCACTGAGCGGCACCCGCATGGCGCAGAGCTGGGACCTCACCGCGCTGATCAACGCCGCCGACCCGAAGGCGGGCCAGGCCGAACGCCACCTGTGGCTGGTGCGGCTGATGGAATGGTTGCGGCACGCGCCGCGGTCGGCCGCCCCCGCAACGCCGGCCGGCACCGAACCGCCTGAGGCCGCTCGCACGCCGCTGCCGGTGCTGCGCCTGCGCCACCTGCTGAACCAGGTTGAGAAGAACGACACGCTGCGCCAGCAGGTGCACGGCCTGGCGCAGGCCTTCTGGCGCGACATCGACGCCGCCTCGCTGTTCGCCGACCTCGGCTTCGGCGCACGCCTGTCCTTCGGCAGCGAATTGCTCTCGCGCGTGCACGTGCGCCTGCTGCCGGGCACGCCCGAGACGCGCGACCTGGCCAGCCTCTTTCGCCTGCTCTTCGAACCGGAAGACGCGGATTGGGTCGCCGCGCTCGACGAGGCCACGCTGGCCCGCGTAGCGCAGCTGCTCGGCCCGGCCAACGGCGAGGCGCTGCGCGGCGTGCTGCTCAACGCCATCACCATCCTCATCAGCTCGGTGCATTCGGCCGGCTACACCACGGCCCTGCGCCAGCGCATGGACGCCACCGCGCTGCAGGACGAGCCCTTCCGCCAACTGACACACGCCGCAGCCTCGCTGCGAGAAGCGGTGCTGCAGGGCCGGCACGACGAAGCACTCAAGGCTGCCGGCTACCTGCGCGCGCTGCTCGACGCCTGCCGCAACGCCGCCGCCAGCGTGATGCCGCACCTGGAGCAGTACGGCGTGTCGGTGGACATCGTCTTCGACCTCGACCAGCTGCGCGGCCGCACGCTGCGTGTCGAGCAGTTGGTCGACTGCGTGCTCGCGCCTGAGCCGTTGCCCGAAGGCCGCCGCCTGCTGCTGGAGCTGCTGCGCGTGCTGGGCGAACAGCTGGGCCTGCGCGCGCTGGTGGCACGGCACTATTCGCTGCTGGCGCGCCAGGTGGCCGAGCGCAGCGCCGAGACCGGCGAGCACTACATCACCCGCAGCCGCAGCGAGTACGGCGACATGCTGCGCCGCGCCCTGGGGGGCGGCGCGGTCATTGCGGGCACCACCTTCCTGAAGTTCGCCATCGCGGCCATCGGCCTCACGGCGTTCTGGGGCGGCTTCTGGGCCGGCGTGAACTACGCGGCCAGCTTCGTGCTGGTGATGCTGCTGCACTGGACGGTGGCCACCAAGCAGCCGGCGATGACGGCGCCGGCCATGGCCGCTTCTCTGCCACGCGGCACGAGCGCCAGCGACGCCGAGATCGAAGGCTTCGTCGACCGCGTGGCGCAGCTCATCCGCTCGCAGGCCGCGGCCATCGTGGGCAACCTGGCGATGTGTTTCCCGCTGGTGCTGGCGGTGCAGCTCATCGCCAAGGCGGTGTTCGGCGACACGCCCGTTGGCGAGAAAGAAGCCCAGTACGTGCTG
Organism: Rubrivivax sp.; assembly: GCA_051861265.1. Lineage (GTDB taxonomy): Bacteria > Pseudomonadota > Gammaproteobacteria > Burkholderiales > Burkholderiaceae_C > Rubrivivax. Next base: position 242,552 of record JBHYDA010000008.1, on the reverse strand, counting down.
CACAGCATCACGCTGCTCGGGCCCACCGCGCTGTTCGCCGCCTTCACGGGCGTGCTGCTCTTCGCCAGCAGCCTGGTGGCGGGCTGGGCCGAGAACTGGTTCGTGCTGCACCGGCTGGACAGCGCCATCGCCTGGAACCCGCGCATCGTGGCGCGGCTGGGCGCGGCGCGCGCGCAGCGCTGGGCGCGCTGGTGGCGCGCCAACATCTCGGGGCTGGCGGCCAACATCAGCCTGGGCCTGATGCTGGGGCTGGTGCCGGCGTTGCTGGGCTTCTTCGGCGTGCCCATCGACGTGCGCCACGTCACGCTGGCCAGCGGACAGCTGGGCGCGGCACTGGGGGCCCTGGGCTTCGGGCTGCTGACGCAGGGTGTGTTCTGGTGGTGCGTGGCCGGCATCGCCGTCACGGGCGTGCTGAACCTGACGGTGAGCTTCACGCTCGCCTTCCGGGTGGCCTTGCGCTCGCGCGGCGTGCGCGTGCAAGACCGCCGCCGCATCGGCACGGCCTTGTGGCGCCGGCTGCGCACGCAGCCCATGAGTTTCTTCCGCCCCCCCGCGGACACCGGCGCGCCGCCAGCGCACTGAGGCTGCGCGCGCCAGCCGCCTTTCAGGCTTTCGGCGGCGGGTCTTCGCCCGGCGGGTCTTCAGGCGCCTCTTCGCGCCGGCGGCCCGAGAACATCGTCCACCAGACAGCAAAAATCAGCACGGCCAGGGCGGCCAGGGCTTCCAGGATCAAGAGCCACATCGCGAATGTCGTTCCGGGTTCTCAGGTGGCCACGGCGATGCGGTCGCGCCCCTGGGCCTTGGCGTCGTGCAGGGCCCGGGCGGCGCGTTCCAGGGTCTGCGCCACCGCCTCGCCGGCGTGGTGCTCGGCCAGGCCGCAGCTCATGGTGACGGCCACGGCCGTGTTGCCGTGCAGGATGCGCAGCGCCCCCACCTTCTGGCGCAGGCGCTCCAGGCCGCCACGGGCCAGCGCGGCGCGGGTGTCGCCCAGCATCAGCACGAAATCGTCGCTCTCCCAGCGGCTGAGCATGTCGGAGACACGCACGTGGCGCTGCGCCTCCTGGGCCACGGCACGCATCACGGCATCGCCCACGGCATAACCGTTGGCTTCGTTGATGGGCTTGAAGCCATCGATGTCCAGCACGGCCAGGCAGAAGCTCTGGCCGCTGCGGATGCAGCGCTGGTGCTCCTGGTCGATGAGCTCCTGCATGTGGCGGCGGTTGATGAGGCCGGTGAGTTCGTCGCGCGTGGTGTGCTCGCGCAGGTTGGACAAGGCCTGCGCCAGTTCGGCGCGCTGCTGGCGGGCGCGCTGGCGCAGGCGCGACAGGCGCGAGGCCAGCAGCGAGACACCCGGCACCATGGTGGCCACCAGCAGGAAATGGCCGAGTTCGATGCGCCAGGGGTAGACCGCCGGCTGCAGCGCCGCCATCAGTGCCATCACGGCGCCGAACAGCAGCACCGCGTAGGCGCTGACCCAGCGCATCTGCCGCGGCGAAGCGATGAACATGCCGAACATCAGCACCACCATCACCATCGGGAAGACCGCGCCGCGCCCGGCGCCCAGCAGCGCGTAGGCCACGGCCCCGCTGGCCAGCGCAAACACCATCTGTGGCACGGTCAGCGAAGGCTCGGCCCAACGGCGCGAGAAGCCGCTACGGATCAGCACGAAGAAGCCGACCATGCCCGCCAGCGTGACGGCCGACCACCACAGCACCGGGGCCCATGGCGCCACGCCCACCGCGGCGAAGTAGTTCATCGCCGCCACGCCGGCCGCCAGCAACAGCAAGGCCAGGCCGGCCTGTGCCAGGCGGGTGCGTTGGCTGGGGTCGGTGCCGAGCAGCAGATCGAGCAGGCGGGTCATCAAGCGCAGAGGGTAGCGCACTCGCCTGGGGCCGGCCCTGCACCAGGCAGGGCCAGCGCCGGCGGCCGCGGGGCTCAGCGCGCGCGCAACAGGTGCGTGAGCGGCAGCGCCGCGCCGGCCTTCACCTCGCCCAGGCTGAAGCTGGTCTGCAGGTCTTTCACGTGCGGCAGCTTGAAGAGCGTCTGCATGGCCCAGCGCGAGAAGGCGTCGAGGTCGGTGGCCATCACGTGCAGCTCGAAGGTGCCGGTGCCGCTGATGTAGTGGCAGGCCACCACCTCGGGCAGCTCGCGGATGGCGGCCTCCAGCGCCTGCGTGGCTTGCGCGTTGTGGCGCTCGGCATCCACGCGCACGAAGGCCAGCACGCCCAGGCCGATCTTGCGGCGGTCGATCTCTGCCCGGTAGCCGGTGATGTAGCCCTGCTCCTCCAGCCACTTCACACGCCGCCAGGTGGGCGCGGCGCTCAGGCCGATGCGCGCGGCCAGCTCGGTGTTGGACAGCCGTGCCTCGGCCTGCAACTCGCCCAGGATGGCGACGTCGTAGCGGTCGAGCGCGTGGGTGCCTGCGGCCTCGGCCGGCTCGGGGGCGGGAACCGGGGAGCTCACTGCGGTTTTCCCTGATTTCGCCCTGTCGGGCATGATTTGCTTCTTCGTTGGCACTTTCGCGCAAGCTCCTTTCTTGCAGCATGCCTGAGCGGGCATCAAAAGAAAAGACATGCCAGGCGCGTTTACCTACACTGCGGCACGCGTCTTGCGGGCCGTTGTGGCATCCGCGTTCGCCCTGCAGCACCGAGGAGCCCGCCGCATGAATGCCCCCTTGCCCGAACACATCCGCAAGGCGCTCGAGTCCGTCACGCTCGACGACAAGTACAGCCTGTCCAGCGGCCGTGCCTTCATGAGCGGCGTGCAGGCCCTGGTGCGCCTGCCCATGCTGCAGCGCGAGCGCGACGAACGCGCCGGCCTGAACACGGCCGGCTTCATCAGCGGATACCGTGGAAGCCCCCTCGGGGGCTACGACCAGGCGCTGTGGGCCGCCAAGAAGCACCTGGCGGCCAAGCATGTGGTCTTCCAGCCCGGCGTGAACGAAGAGCTCGGCGCCACCGCGGTGTGGGGCACGCAGCAGCTCGACCTGTGGCCGCAGAGCAAGAAGTACGACGGCGTCTTCGGCATCTGGTACGGCAAGGGCCCGGGCGTGGACCGCTGCTCCGACGTGTTCAAGCACGCCAACATGGCCGGCACCTCCAAGCACGGTGGCGTGATCGCGATCGCTGCCGACGACCACGTCAGCAAGAGCAGCACCGCGCCGCACCAGAGCGACCACATCTTCAAAGCCTGCGGGCTGCCGGTGTTCTTCCCGTCCGACGTGCAGGGCATCCTCGACATGGGCCTGCACGCCATCGCCATGAGCCGTTTCAGCGGCGTGTGGAGCGGCATGAAAACCATCCAGGAGGTGGTGGAGAGCTCGTCGTCGGTGGTGGTGGACCCCGATCGCGTGAAGATCGTGCTGCCCGAAGACTTCGTCATGCCGCCCGGCGGCCTGCACGTGCGCTGGCCCGACGCCCCGCTGGAGCAGGAAGCGCGGCTGATGGACTACAAGTGGTACGCGGCCCTGGCCTATGTGCGCGCCAACAAGCTGAACCACAACGTCATCGCCACGGCGCAAGACCGCTTCGGCGTGATCGCCAGCGGCAAGGCTTTCAATGACACGCGCCAGGCCCTGGCCGACCTGGGCCTGGACGACGCCACATGCCAGGCCATAGGCCTGCGCCTGCACAAGGTGAACGTGGTGTGGCCGCTGGAAGCGAGCATCACGCGCGATTTCGCCACCGGGCTGCAGGAGATCCTGGTCGTCGAGGAAAAGCGCCAGGTCATCGAGTACCAGCTGAAGGAAGAGCTCTACAACTGGCGCCCCGACGTGCGCCCCAACGTGCTGGGCAAGTTCGACGAGCCGGAAGGCGACAGCGACGGTGGCGAATGGAGCCGCCCGAACCCGAGCGACAACTGGCTGCTGCGCGCCAAGGGTGACCTCACGCCGGCCATCATCGCCAAGGCGATTGCCAAGCGCCTGAAGAAGATGGGCGTGTCGGCGGACATCGCCGCGCGCATGGACGAGCGCCTGGCCACCATCGCCGCGCGCGAGACGCAGCTCGCCGCGATGAAGGCCGACACCGGTGAGCGCGCGCCCTGGTTCTGCAGCGGCTGCCCGCACAACACCAGCACGCGCGTGCCCGAGGGCAGCCGCGCGCTGGCCGGCATCGGTTGCCATTACATGGCGACGTGGATGGACCGCAGCACCGAAACCTTCAGCCAGATGGGCGGCGAAGGTGTCACCTGGACGGGCCAGGCGCCCTTCAGCACCGACGCGCACGTGTTCGCGAACCTGGGCGACGGCACCTACTTCCACAGCGGCATCCTTGCCATCCGGCAGAGCATCGCCAGCGGCGTGAACATCACCTACAAGGTGCTCTACAACGACGCCGTGGCCATGACGGGCGGCCAGCAGGTGGGCGAGCGCGCCGAAGGCCACACGGTGCTGCAGATCCAGAAGAGCCTGCTCAGCGAAGGCGTGAAGAAGCTCGTGATCGTGACCGACGAGCCGGGCAAGTACGAGGGCGTGGCGCTGGAGGCGGGTGTGACCGTGCACCACCGCGACCGGCTGGACGACATCCAGCGCGAGTTCCGCGAGATCACCGGCACCACGGCCATCATCTACGACCAGACCTGCGCCACCGAAAAGCGCCGGCGCCGCAAGCGCGGCAAGCTGGCCGACCCCGAGAAGCGTGTCGTCATCAACGAGCTGGTGTGCGAAGGCTGCGGCGACTGCAGCGTGCAGAGCAACTGCCTGAGCGTGGAGCCGGTGGAAACCGAGTTCGGCCGCAAGCGCCGCATCAACCAGAACAGCTGCAACAAGGATTTCTCCTGCGTGAAGGGCTTCTGCCCGAGCTTCGTCACGGTGGAAGGCGGGCAGCTGAAGAAGGCCAAGAAAGAGAAGAAGGGCGACCTCTCGGCGCTGCCGCCGCTGCCCGAGCCGGTGCTGCCGGCGGCGGAACAGGCCTGGGGCATCGTGGTGGGCGGCGTGGGTGGCACGGGCGTCATCACCATCGGCAGCCTGCTGGGCATGGCCGCGCACCTGGAAGGCAAGGGCGTGGTCACGCAAGACGCGGGCGGCCTGGCACAGAAGGGCGGCGCCACCTGGAGCCACATCCAGATCGCCAACCGGCCCGAGGCCATCTTCACCACCAAGGTCGACACCGCCAAGGCCGACCTGGTGATCGCCTGCGACAGCATCGTTGGCGCCGCCAAGTACACGCTGGCGGTAATGCAGCAAGGCCGCACCTTCGTGGCGCTGAACACCCACGGCACGCCGACCGCCAGCTTCGTGAAAAACGCCGACTGGCAGTTCCCGGGCGGCGCCTGTGAAGCCGCCGTGCGTGCCAGCGTGGGCGACGCGCTCGTGGGCGCCTTCGACGCCGAGGTGGTGGCCGTGCAGCTGCTGGGCGACAGCATCTACACCAACCCGCTGATGATGGGCTACGCCTGGCAGCAGGGCCGCATTCCGCTGAGCCATGCCGCGCTGATGCGCGCCATCGAGCTGAACAACGTGCAGATCGACAACAACAAGGCCGCCTTCGAATGGGGCCGGCGTTGTGCGCACGACCTCGCCGCGGTGCAGGCGCTGTTCAAGGCGCAGCAGGTCATCCAGTTCGTCAAGAAGCCGGGCCTGGACGAGATGCTGAAGACGCGGGTGGACTTCCTCACCGGCTACCAGGACGCCGCCTACGCCGCGACCTACAGCGCCTTCGTCGAGAAGGTGCGCGCGGCCGAGGCTCCGCTGGGCGGTGGCACGGCGCTGAGCGAAGCCGTGGCGCGCTACCTCTTCAAGCTGATGGCCTACAAGGACGAGTACGAGGTCGCGCGCCTGCACACCGACCCGGCCTTCACCACCAAGGTGGCCGAGATGTTCGAAGGCGACTACAAGCTGGTGCACCACCTCGCGCCGCCCGGCATCGCCAAGACGAATGCGCGCGGCGAGCTGGTGAAGCAGCCCTTCGGCCCCTGGATGCGCAGCGCCTTCGGCCTGCTGGCCAAGATGAAGGGCCTGCGCGGCGGCGCGCTGGATCTCTTCGGCCGCACCGAAGAACGCCGCATGGAGCGGGCACTGATCAACGAATACCGCGCCTGTGTCGAAGAACTGCTGAAGTCGCTGAGCGCCGGCAACCGCACCTTGGCGGTGGAGATCGCGCGCATCCCGGAAGAGATCCGCGGCTACGGCCACGTCAAGGCCCGCCACCTGGCCACCGCTCGGCCGAAGTGGGAAGCGCTGATGAAGCGCTGGCGCGCGGGTGAGCTGAAGCAGGCCGCATGAGGTGGAGCGCGGTGCTGGCAGCCGCCAGCGCCGCTGAACAGCCTGGGCAGGCCGCCGCCCGCGTGCCTTTCCACGTGGCCGGCGTGCAGGTGGGCAGCGTCGCCCGGGCGCACCTGCCGGCGCTGCGCGGCTGGCCGCAGTGGCTGCGCGTGGAGGCCGAGGCCGTCACCCTCACGGCCGCCCCCGACGAACGCGAGGCCGCGCTGGCGGAGGTGCACGCCGCACTGCGCGCGCTCGGCCACATCCGCGCCTGGCGCGACGAGCCCTTCCCGCTTTTCGACCCCCACACCGGCGCCATGCTGGCGACGATGGAACGCGCCGCCGCGCGCTTCTGGGGCAGCCTGACGCTGGGCGCGCACGCCAACGGCTATGTGGCCGATGCCCAGGGCCGGCCCACCCACCTGTGGATCGCCCAGCGCGCCTTCGACAAGGCCACAGACCCCGGCCTCTACGACAACCTCATCGGCGGCGGCGTGCCCACGGGCCAGACGCCGCTGCAGGCCCTGCAGCGCGAAGGCTGGGAAGAAGCGGGCCTGAACGCCGCGCAAATGGCCACCGTGCAGGCCACCGCCGTGCTGCGCCTGCACCGCGACGTGCCCGAAGGCCGCCAGCTCGAAGACCTGCACGCCTACGACCTGGCGCTGCCCCCCGGCCTGCAGCCGCAGAACCAGGATGGCGAAGTCGCCGACTTTCACCGGCTGCCCGTGGACGAAGCCCTGGCTCTGGCCGCGGGCACCTCGCCGCTCGGCCGCATGACGCTGGACGCGGCGCTGGTGACGCTCGCCTTCGGCCACCACCGCGGCCTGCTGCCCGCCGCCGAGCACGCCGCGCTGGACGCCGCCGGGTTCATGCGCGCAGTCTGACGCCATCAAAAGGCTTGAACGGCCGCCAAGGTCGGCCCCGGGACACTTCAGTCCCATGAACACCGCCCTGTCCTCCCAGCGCTACACCGGCGTGGCCATCGGCCTGCACTGGCTGCTGGCCCTGATGATCACCGGCGCTTTCGCGGTCGGCCTGTACATGGTCGACCTGCCGTTCTCGCCGCAGCGCCTGAAGCTCTACAACTGGCACAAGTGGGCCGGCGTGCTCATCCTCACGCTCTCGGCCGCCCGCCTGCTGTGGCGCCTGACGCACCGCCCGCCCGCCGATCTGCCCATGCCCGCGTGGCAGGCGCGCGCCGCGCACGCCGCCCACATCGCGCTGTACGTGCTGTTCTTCGCCGTGCCGCTCTCGGGCTGGGCCTACAGCTCGGCCGCGGGCTTCTCCATCGTGCTCTTCGGCGTGCTGCCGCTGCCCGATTTCGTGCCCGTCAGCCGCGAGCTGGCCGACACCATCAAGCCTTTCCACGGCTGGCTGGCCAAGGGCCTGGCCGCCATCGTGGTGCTGCACGTGGCCGGCGCGCTGAAACACCACTTCGTCGACCGCGACGGTCTCTTGAAGCGCATGCAACCCGGCCGCAATTGAGCGCCCCGTTGGCCCGCCCCCTTTGAACCGATCCCCAAGGAAACCCACATGTCCTCCCGCCTGCTTCTCGGCCTGACCCTGGCCGTCGCCCTGTTCGGCGCCGCCGTGCAGCCCGCCCTGGCGCAAGCCAAACCCGCCGTGCTGGTGCCCGCCGGCAGCGAGATCGCCTTCACCACGCGCCAGATGGGCGTGCCGGTGGAAGGCAAGTTCGGCAAGTTCACCGCCCAGGTCACGCTCGACCCCAAGAAGCCCGAGACCGGCACAGTGGCCTTCACCATCGACACCGGCAGCGCCCGCTTCGGCAGCGCCGAGCTGGATGCCGAGGTGCCCAAGGCCGCCTGGCTGAACGTGGCCAAGTTCCCGCAGGCCAGCTTCCAGAGCACGGCCATCAAGGCCGCCGGCGCCGGCAAGTTCGAGGTGGCGGGCAAGCTCACCATCAAGGGCGCCACGCAAAACGTGGTGGTGCCGGTGCAGGTGGCCCAGGCCGCAGGCACCAGCACGGCCACCGGCAGCTTCGTGATCAAGCGCCTGGCCTTCAAGGTCGGCGATGGCGACTGGAACGACACCTCGCTGCTGGCCGACGACGTGCAGATCCGCTTCAAGCTGCAGCTCACCGGCCTGGCGCCGCTGTGAACCGCAGCCCTTCCCAACACTCCCAACCCTCACAACCCTCACCCCCAACCCTTCCGGAGAACCCCATGAAGAAGCTCATCACCGTGGCCGCGGCCGCCGCCCTGCTGGCCGGTTTCGGCGCCAGCGCCCAGGCGCAGACCGCCACCTACACGCTGGACCCCACGCACACCTTCGTCACCTGGGAAGCGCTGCACTTCGGCACCAGCACCAACCGCGGCCGCTTCGACAAGAAGGAAGGCAAGATCGAGATCGACCGTGCCGCCAAGACGGGCAAGATCGACATCACCATCGACATGGCCAGCATCAGCACCGGCGTGGCGCCCTTCGACAACCACCTGAAGAGCAAGGACTTCTTCGACGTCGCCACCCACCCGACCGCCCGCTTCCAGGCCAGCGGCCTGAGCTTCGACGGCACCAAGGTCACCGGCGTGAAGGGCACGCTGACGATGTTCGGCAAGACCCAGCCGGTGGAACTGAAGGGCTCGCGCTTCAACTGCTACGAGAACCCCTTCTTCAAGCGCGAGGTCTGCGGCGGTGACTTCGAGACCACCATCCAGCGCAGCCAGTGGGGCAGCACCTACGGCCTGCCCGGCATCCCCGACAACATCCGCCTGCTGATCCAGGTGGAAGCCGTCAAGCAGTAAAGCGCTCACGGCAGCAGCCCTGGCGCAGCCCAGGGCCCCGTTCTCGGGCAGCATGCAGGCATGAACATGCCCGCATCGCTGCCCGCTCTGCTTTTTGGCGCCCTGCTTGCGCTGGCGCTGCCAGCCCAGGCCCAGCCGCGCAGCTACACGCTCGATCGCGACCACAGCTGGGTGCACTTCGAGGTGCTGCACTTCGGCACCAGCACCATCCGCGGGCGCATCGGGCCCATCGAGGGCAGCGTCACGCTGGACACGAAGGCCGGCACCGGCGAGGTGGGCCTCACCGTCCCCACGGCCACGGTCGACACCGGGCTGGCCGTCTTCAACAGCCGGCTGCGGCAAGACGACCTGCTGGCCAGCACCGCCCACCCGGTGGCTTACTTCGTGGCGCGGCGCTTCACCTTCGAAGGCGGCCGCGTGCAGGCCCTGCGCGGTGAGTTCACTTGGCGCGGCGTGAGCCAGCCTCTGGAACTGCGGGCGCAGCGTTACGCCTGCCGCGAGGCCGTGCACGAAGGCGCCCGCGTGGAGGTCTGCGGGGGTGACTTCGAAGGCGAGGTCTCGCGCAGCGAGTACGGCGCCACTTTCGGCTTGCCGCTGGTGGGCGACCGCGTGCGCCTGCTCGTGCAGGTGGAAGGCCGTCGGCCCTTGCCTTGACGGGCTGGCGCGATTGGTGCGCTTGAAGTCAAAACTGCTGCACCCTGGACCGCGACAGGCTGGCCGTCGCGCCGACGCCCGAGCCCGGGTAAGACCGACTTGTGCCCCCGCAAACCCGCGGGCCATAGTGCACCGTTGTCCTCTGGGCCCTCGGGCCTGCCTTTCCCTGAATCGCCCCTCATTGGAGATAAGACCATGACCGAAGCCAAGAAGCCGGCTCCCCGCCGCAGTTTCCTGAAGACCACCGCCGCGGGCGCCGTGGGCGTTGGCGCGCTGGCCACGCCGATGGTGTCGTCGGCCCAGACCGTCGCCTTCCGCTTCCAGAGCACCTGGCCTGCCAAGGACATCTTCCACGAGTACGCCAACGACTTCGCCAAGAAGGTCAACGACATGGCGGGCAACCGCCTGAAGATCGAAGTGCTGCCTTCGGGCTCGGTGGTGCCGGCCTTCCAGCTGCTGGACGCGGTGAACAAGGGCACGCTCGACGGCGGCCACGGCGTGGTGGCCTACCACTACGGCAAGAACACGGCCCTGGCGCTGTGGGGTTCGGGCCCGGCCTTCGGCATGGACCCCAACATGGTCCTGGCCTGGCACTACTACGGCGGTGGCGATGCCATGCTGAAGGAGATCTACAAGTCGCTGAACATCGACGTGGTGTCCTTCCTCTACGGCCCGATGCCCACGCAGCCGCTGGGCTGGTTCAAGAAGCCGGTGCGCAGCGTGGCCGACATGAAGGGCCTGAAGTTCCGCACCGTGGGCCTGGCCGTCGACGTGTTCAAGGAACTGGGCACCGCCGTGAACCCGCTGCCTGGCGGTGAAATCGTGCCGGCTCTGGACCGCGGCCTGATCGACGCGGCCGAGTTCAACAACGCCAGCTCCGACCGCCTGCTGGGCTTCCCCGACGTGGTGAAGAACTGCATGCTGCAGAGCTTCCACCAGAGCGGCGAGCAGTTCGAGATCCTCTTCAACAAGACCAAGTACGACGCACTGCCGGGCGAGCTGAAGGCCATCATCGACTACTCGGTGCAGGCCGCCAGCGCCGACATGTCGTGGAAGGCCATCCAGCGCAACAGCCAGGACTACATCGAGCTGAAGAAGGCCAAGGTCAACTTCTACAAGACGCCTGATCCGATCCTGCGCGCCCAGCTGGCCGCCTGGGACAAGGTCACCGCCGCCAAGTCCGGCGAGAACCCGCTGTTCAAGAAGATCCTGGACTCGCAGCGCGCCTTCGCCGAGCGCGCCGGCTCGTGGCAGAACGACTACATGGTCGACTTCAAGATGGCCTGGAACCACTACTTCCGCCCGGCCAAGAAGGCCTGAGCCTCGGCGCTCCGCCCGCACGGGGCCACCGCAGCCAACAGGCCGGTGGCCCTTTTTCCTGGGCGAGAATCCCTGGTTCCCGTCTGTGTATCCCCCGGAGATTGCCGCGATGCAAAGCCTCTTGCTGCTGGTGGACCGCGTGTCCACGTGGCTCGGCCAACTGTTCGCCTGGTTGATCGTCAGCCTGACGCTGATGATCACCTGGGAAGTGTTCTCCCGCTATGCGCTGAACAACCCGCACGACTGGGCGCTGGACGCGCAAGTCATGATGTACGGCACCCTGTTCATGATGGCCGGCGCGTACACGCTCAGCAAGAACGGCCACGTCCGCGGCGACGTGCTCTACGGCTTCTTCCGGCCGCGCACGCAGGCCGCGTGGGACCTGCTGCTGTATTTCATCTTCTTCATGCCCGGCGTGGTGGCGCTCACCTACGCCGGCTGGATCTTCGCCAACGAGTCGCTGGCCATCCGCGAAAGCACCTTCAGCGCCACGCCGCTGCCGTTGTACCCCTTCAAGTTCGGCATCCCGATCGCCGGCGGCATGCTGCTGCTGCAGGGCATCGTGGAGATCGTGCGCTGCATTGCCTGCATCCGCGACGGCGAGTGGCCTTCCCGTGAACAGGACGTCGAAGAAGTCGACGTCGACAAGCTCAAGGCCATGGTGCACGTGAAAGACGAAGACATCGCCCAGCTCGACAAGTTCGTGGTCAAGCAGGAGGTCGCCAAGTGAAGATCCGCAAGGAACTCTGGTTCGGCTTCATCATCATGGGGCTGATCATCGCGGGCACCGCGACGATGCTGCTCTCGGCCGACAAGATCACCAACGGCCACCTCGGCCTGATGATGCTGGGCCTGGTCGTCGTGGCCATCATGCTGGGCTTCCCCACGGCCTTCACGCTGATGGGCATGGGCATGATCTTCACGTGGGTCGCCTACGAGGAGAACACCTCCAAAACGCTCACGCTGATGGTGCAGAGCGCCTTCAAGGTGATGGGCAACGACGTGCTCATCTCGATCCCGCTGTTCGTGTTCATGGGCTACCTCGTCGAACGCGCCAACCTGATCGAGAAGCTCTTCAAGAGCCTGCACCTGGCCATGGCGCGCGTGCCCGGCAGCTTGGCGGTGGCCACGCTCTTCACCTGCGCGGTGTTCGCCACGGCCACCGGCATCGTGGGCGCGGTGGTCACGCTGATGGGGCTGCTGGCCTTCCCGCAGATGCTGCGCGGCGGCTACGACGTGCGCGTCTCGGCCGGCGCCATCACCGCGGGCGGCTGCCTGGGCATCCTGATTCCGCCCAGCGTGATGCTGATCGTCTACGGCGCCACGGCCGGCGTCTCGGTGGTGCAGCTCTACGCTGGCGCCTTCTTCCCCGGCATCATGCTGGCCGGCCTGTACGTGGCCTACGTGATCATCCTGGCCAAGCTGAAGCCCGCGCTGATGCCGCCGCTGTCGGCCGCCGAGCGCTTCGTGCCGCTGCCCCCGATGACCGCCCCGATCTCGGAGCACATCGGCAACAACGCAGTGCCGGCGCTGCTCCGCGCCCTGAAGGGCCACCGCAACGTGGCCGTGCCCACCGGCTACATCGTCAAGCAGCTCTTCATCGCGCTGCTTCCGGCGCTGCTGTTCGCGGCCACGGCCGGGCTGAGCTGGCATGTCAACACCGCACCGCCGACCGCCGAAGCGCAGGCCGACGCGGCCCGCACCGAAGCCACGGCCGCTTCTGACGGCGGCCTGCAGTCGCCGGGCGGCCTGGCCGAACCCGCCGCGGAAGGTGGGCTGAAGGAGCCGCCGGCCGAAGGCGGTGGCTTGAAGGAACCGCCCGCTGAAGGCGGCGGCGACCTGAAGGAACCCCCTGCAGAAGGTGGCGTCAAGGAGCCACCGGCCGAAGGCGGTGTGAAAGAACCGCCCGCCGAGGGCGGTGTCAAGGAACCGCCTGCTGAAGGTGGTGTGAAGGAGCCGCCGGCCGCTGGCGAAGGCGCCTCGGCCGCAGCGGCCGAGGCTGGCGGTGGCGTGCAGGAGCCTCCGGGCGCTGCTGCGGCCGATGCCGCGCAGCCCATCAGCACCGAGCGCACGCCGCCCACGCGCGGCTGGTACATCGGCACGGCCGTCGGCGCGCTGGCGCTGCTGGGTTTCTATGCGCTGCTGAGCTTCCAGCGCCTGGAGATCTTCAAGATGCTGCTCAGCAGCTTCTTCCCGCTGCTGGTGCTCATCCTGGCGGTGCTGGGCAGCATCGTGATGGGCCTGGCCACGCCGACGGAAGCAGCAGCGGTGGGTGCCTTCGGCGGCTTCCTGCTGGCCGTGGCCTACCGGCAGTTCAACATGACGGTGTTGAAGGAGAGCGTCTTCCTCACGGCCAAGACCAGCGCCATGGTGTGCTGGCTGTTCGTGGGCAGCGCCATCTTCTCGGCCGCGTTCGCGCTGCTGGGCGGGCAGGAGCTGGTCGAGAACTGGGTCATGTCGATGAACCTGACCCAGACCGAGTTCCTCATCCTCAGCCAGGTGATCATCTTCATCCTGGGCTGGCCGCTGGAGTGGACCGAGATCATCGTGATCTTCATGCCCATCTTCATCCCGCTGCTGGACAACTTCGGCGTCGACCCGCTGTTCTTCGGCCTGCTGGTGGCGCTGAACCTGCAGACGGCCTTCCTCAGCCCGCCGGTGGCGATGGCGGCCTTCTACCTGAAGGGCGTGAGCCCGCCGCACGTCACGCTGAACCAGATCTTCGCCGGCATGCTGCCCTTCATGGGCATCCAGGTGCTGGCCATCGTGCTGCTGTACAACTTCCCGGCCATCGGCATGTGGCTGCCGCAGGTGCTGTACAAGTGATGCGGAAAGGGGGCGGCAAGGCCGCCCCTTGAAACCGAGCACCCAAAACAAAGGGGCCGCAGATGCGGCCCCTTTTTCGTCAGGAGAGCTCGTTCAGCGCGCGAAGCTGCGGCCGAAGGCGAACACCGAGTTCGGCGCCGTCGTGCGCGGCGGCTTCACCACCGGCGGCGTGGCGATGGCACGGCGGACAGGCTTGACCTCCACCGTGGCGCCTTGCGCCTTCTGCTCGTCCACCAGGCCTTGCAGCGTGATGGTGGCCATGTGCTGCAGCATCGTGGCGTTCAGCCGCTGCCACAGCGCCTGGCTCAGGCCGTCGGCGGCGGCTTCGGCTTCGGTGTTCTCCAGGGGGTCGTCCACGGCCGAGACGATGTCGGCCACGGTGATCTCGACGGCCGGGCGGCCCAGCGTGTAGCCGCCGCCGGGGCCGCGGGTGCTTTCGACGATGCCATCACGCCGCAGCCGGCTGAACAGCTGCTCCAGGTAAGACAACGACACCTGCTGGCGTGCGCTGATCGTCGCCAGCGCCACGGGGCCGGCGGCCTCTCGCAGGGCGAGGTCGATGAGAGCGTTGACGGCAAAACGGCCTTTGGTGCTCATGCGCATGCGGGTTCTCCTTGCTGTGGGCGTCGTCCATCGACGCACACAAGCAATGTAGGGACATGCGATGCCTCCGTAAATTCGAACTTTAAACAAAATCAGTTCGATAAACTCGAAGTATGAACTTCAAGCACCTGCACTACTTCTGGGTCACGGCCAAGGCCGGCGGCATCGTGAAGGCCAGCGAACAGCTGCACCTCACGCCGCAGACGCTGTCGGGGCAGATCAAGCTGCTGGAAGAACGTCTGGGCCGCGAGCTCTTCCGCAAGGCCGGCCGCAAGCTGGAGCTCACCGACGACGGGCGCATCGCGCTGCGCTACGCCGACGAGATCTTCGCCCTTGGCCACGAGCTGGAAAACGAGCTGCGCGCCCAGCGCCGCGCCGGCAAGCCGGTGCAGGATTTTCGGGTCGGCATCGCCGACGCGCTGGCCAAGACCGTGGCCTACCGGCTGCTGGAGCCCTCGCTGCACCTGGCCGACCCGGTGCGCCTGATCTGCGTGGAAGGCCAGTTCAACGACCTGATGGCGCAGCTGGCGCTGCACAAGCTCGACCTCGTCATCACCGACGAGCCGCTGACCAGCCGCTTGAGCGTCAAGGCCTTCAACCACCCGCTGGGCTCGTCGGCGATGTCCTTCTACGCCTCGCCCGGCTTGCGCGCCACGCTGCAGGGCCCGTTTCCGGCCTGCCTGAACGACGCGCCCATGCTCGTGCCGGGCGGCACCTCGTCGGTGCGGCCGCAGTTCGAGGCCTGGCTCACGCGCCACGACCTGCACCCGCGCGTGGTGGGCGAGTTCAACGACGGCGCTTTGATGAAGGCCTTCGGCCGCGAAGGCGGTGGCGTCTTCCTCTCGCCCAGCGTCTGCGAGGACGAAACCTCGGGCCAGTACGGCGTGGAGATCATCGGCCGCACCAGCGAGATCAGCGAACACTTCTTCGCTGTCTCGGCCGAGCGGCGCATCACGCACCCGGCGGTGGCGGCCATCACCAACGCGGCGCGGGTGGAGCTCTTCACCTGAACCGCGGGTGCGCACGGCGCTGAAAGTGACGGCGCCGCCGCTATCCTCGCCGCCGTGCAAGACACCCCGCTGCTGCTGCAACTGACCGGCGCACCGAGCGCCACCGCCGCGCCGGCTGCACGGCCGCTGCCGCTGGCCACCCCCGACGCGCTGCTGCTGGCCTGGCTGGCGCTGGAAGGCCCGACCTCGCGCGAGCGCCTGGCGGCGCTGCTGTGGCCGGGCAGCGAGGCCGAGGCCGCGCGCAATGCCATGCGCCAGCGCCTGTTCCGCCTGCGCAAGCAGCTTGGGCGAGACGCCACCACCGGCACCGCCACGCTGGCCCTGGCGCCCGATGTGCAGCACGACCTCGACACCGGCACCGGCCTGCTGGGTGACCTGCGCCTGCCCGAGGCCACCGAGATCGACACCTGGCTGGAAGGCCGCCGCGCCGCGCGCCGTGCCGCGGCACGCCAGGGCGAAGAAGCGCGCATCGAAGCGCTGGAAGCTGCCGGCGACGTGGCCGCCGCGCTGCCGCTGGCACTGGCGCTGCTGGAACGCGACCCGCTTTCGGAAGACGCCCACCGCCGCGTGATGCGCCTGCATTACCTGCGCGGCGACCGCGCCGCCGCGCTGCTGGCCTTCGACCGCTGCGAGCAGATGCTCAAGCACGAGGTGGGCGCCGCGCCGGCCGCTGCCACGCTGGCGCTGCTGGCCACCATCGAGCAGTCGGGCACGGTGGCGCACAGCGAGCGCGTGCGCAGCGCGCCGCCGGCGGCCGTGCTGCGCCCGCCGCGGCTGGTGGGGCGCGACGCCGAACTCGCCGCGCTGCAGCGGGGCCTCGGCGCTGGCGAGGTGGTGGTGGTGATCGGCGAGGCCGGCATGGGCAAATCGCGGTTGCTGCAGGCCCTGGCTGGCGTGCGGCCGGGCGTGCTGCACAGCAGCGGCCGCCCTGGCGACGCCTTGGTGCCCTACGCCACGCTGGCGCGGGCACTGCGCCAAGTGCTGGACCGCGACCCTGCCGCTGCCGACCCCGCGCTGCGCCGCGCGCTGGCGCCGCTGCTGCCCGAACTGGTGGAAGCCGCCGAACCGCTGCCGCCCACGCAGCAGCCGCTGGCACAGCCGGTGCTGGCGCTGCTGCAGCGCGCGCGGCGCAGCATCGACACGCTGGCGCTCGACGACCTGCACTTCGCCGACGAAGCCACGCTTGAACTGCTGCAAGGCCTGGTGGCCGCGCCGCGCGACCTGGCGGCCGCGCGCGGCGACAGCCTGCCGCGCTGCTGCCTGGGCCTGCGCCCCGCAGCCACCGGCACGCCACTCTCGGGCCTGCTGCTTGCGCTGGCGGCGGCCGGGCCGCACACGCGCCTGCCGCTGCAACCCTTGTCGGAAGCGGCCATGGCCGAGTTCGTCGATTCGCTCGGGCTGCCCGGCGTGTCGGGCGCGGCGCTGGCGCCGGTGCTGTGCCAGCGCACCGGCGGCAACCCGCTGTTCGCGCTGGAGACCTTGAAGCTCGCCTGGAACGACGGCAGCCTGGGCACGCTGGCCGCCCCCGGCGTGGCCGAGCAGCTGCCGCGGCCCGACACGCTGGCGCAGCTGATCGGCCAGCAGCTGGCGCGGCTGTCGGCCCCGGCGCTGCAGCTGGCGCGTGTGGCGGCGGTGGCCGGTGTGGACTTCAGCATCGCGCTGGCAGCCCACCTGCTCGGCCGCAGCGTGCTCGACCTGGCCGACCCTTGGGCCGAACTGGAAGCGCAGCAGGTGCTGCGTGGCGAATCCTTCGCGCACGACCTGGTGCATGACGCCGTGCTGCAGGGCCTGCCCGAAGTGATCGCTCGCCATCTCCACGGACAAACAGCGGCTTGGCTGGAGATCCAGACCACCGACACCCACACCGACCCTGCACGGGTCGCCGCCCACTGGGAAGCCGCCGGCCAGCGCGCCCGCGCCTTGCCGGCGCTGCGCGCCGCAGCCGAGCTGGCCCACCGCTCGCTGCGCGAGAACGAACGCATCCGCTTCCTGCTGCGCGCTGCCGACATCGCCGAGGCCGCCGAGCGCCCCGACGAAGCCTTCGACCTGCTGCGCGACGCCATCGAAGGCCACATGGACACCCTGCGCCAGGCCGACGGCTTGCCGCTGCTCGACCGCCTGCACGCCCTGGCCCGCACCCCGCTCCAGCAGGTGCTGTCCGCCGGCGACCGCGCCTGGTACAGCGCCGTGCTGGGCGACTTCGACACCGCCATCACGCAAGGCAGCGCCGCGCTGGCGATGGCCGAACCGCTGGGCAACGAAGCCCTGCTGACCTTGCTGCGCCAGCGCCTGGGCACCACGCTCAGCCTCACGGGCCGCTTCGAAGAGGCGCTGCCGCACATGCGCGCCGCCGAGCAGGGCATCGGCCTGCTGGCTGCGCCCGAGGTGGCCGCAGAGTTCCACGGCAACCTGGCCGTGGTGCTGAGCAACCTCGGTCGCCCGCTGGAAGCCCAGCCGCACTACGAGCGCTCCGTCTCGATCAGCCGCGACATCGGTGACCATTCCCAGCTCGCCACCAACCTGGCCAACTACGCCAGCAGCTGCCTGGACGCGGGTGACCTGGCCCTGGCCAGCGCGCAGATCGCGCAGGCACAACGCATCGTCAGCACCTACGAACTGGACGGCAGCAGCGCCGGCTACATCGCCACGCTGCAGGCGCAGTGCGAGCGCGGCGGCGGGCGTTACGCCACGGCGCTGGAATGGTGCCGGCGCGCCGAAGACATCATCTCCGAGCGCAACCCCTCGCGCGTGCCCGTGGCGCGGCTGCCGCTGGCGCAGGTGTGGCTGGAGCTGGGCCAGCACGCCCGCGCGCAGCAGGTGCTGGGCGGCGAGGCCCTGACCGTAGCGCGCCGCATGCCGGCGCGTTACGCGGTGCGCTGGCTGGTGCTGCTGGCCCGCCTGCAGCGCCGCCTGCGGCAGGACCCCGCGCCGATGCTGGCCGAAGCCAGCGCCCTGGCGCCCGCCGACGGCTGGCCCGAGCTGCGGCTGATCGTGCGCACCGAGCAGGCCCTGGCCGAAGCGCCGGCTGAGGCCATCGCCCGCCTGCTGGCCGTGGCCGACGAAGCGCAGGCCATCAGCCTGCACGGCGCCGAGCTCGGTGCGCTGCTGCACGCCGCGCAGCGGGCACCTGAACCCGCGCTCGCCCTGGCGCTGGCCGAGCGGGCCACCGCCCGGGCCGCCGGCACCGAGGCGCTGCACGCCGACCGCGCCCTGCGTTACACCGCCCCGGCCCGGGCCTGGGTGCGCGCTGGCCGGGCGGTCGAGGCGCAGGCGCTGTGGGACGAAGGCCAGGCCTGGCTGCGCACCGCGGCGGCGGCGCACGTGCCGGGCGAGTTTGCCGACAGCTTCCTGCACCAGCACCCGCTGCACCGCCAGCTGCTGGGGCCGCTGCCGGGCACGGCGGACTGAAGCACCGCCGCCCCCCGGGCTTGCGGGGGCTGGCAGCGTGACAGCGCCGGGCGGTGAGCCGCGGCGGGGCGTAACGGGTGCGTAACGGGTGGAGACCTACAACCTCGACATGGCAGCCCGCGCCGGGCGCCGAGTCAGGTCAAACCCACAAGAGCCGAGGAGCCCGCCCATGTTCGCCAAGTCCACCCCCCGCCCCGAGTTCGCCGACACCCTCACCGCGGCCGACGGCCCCTGGGCCTGGTCGAACCTCGGCCGTGCCGAGGTCAGCGACGCCCGCGACCTGATGGCCAGCGTCGACGCCGCAGACCGCCACCTGCTGCGCCTGGTGCTGTGCGCCGCCGCCGCCACCCTGGTGCTGGCCCTGGCCACCAGCCTGGGCGCCTGAAGCCCCAGGTCCGACCGGCACCCCGGCGCGGCCTGCACAGGGCCTGCACAGGGCCTGCAAGTCGACCCTCGATTCCTTGGCGCGGCCCATGCCCGCTGCCTGCAACGCGGCCCCTTGAGGGCCGCGTTGCCTTTGGGGCGCCATCTGACAACCCGAGGCGGCGCAGTGCGCCTTGCACCGGCCATCGGCGCCGTGTGCACCCTGTCCTGCCCACGGTGCGCCGCGTCGTGCGCGGCTGGCCACGGGGCGCGCGCTGCGTACAGTGCACAGCATCCGAGCCCCCCGTCCGCCCCCACCATGAACCCCCCTTCACCCTGGCCCGACCGCTGGCAGCGCTTTTCCTCCGGATCGGTGCGCGCCTTCCACGCCTACGGCACCTGGCTCGTGGGCATCAGCTGGCGGCGCTTCATCGTGCTGGCGCTGGCGCTCATCGTCGTGATGGCCATCGTGCACGACTCGCCCCCCTTCACCTGGCGCTTCACGCGGACCGTGGAAGTGCGCCCGCCCAGTGTGGTGGTGATGCCCCCGGCGGCGCCGCGCGCCCCGGCCGCGCCCAAGGCGCCTGAAGCCAAGACGGCCGACGGCCTGGGTGACGTGCAGATCAGCATCGGCGACGACGGCGTGCGCATCTCGCGCAAGCCATCGGCCGCGGCATCGGCGGCGTCGGCTTCGGCCGCCGCCTCGGCAGCGGCGGGCGCCTCGGTGGACATCCGCATCCCGCCCGGGCAGATCAGCGATGCCATCCGCCAAGCCGTGGAAGAGGCGCGCCGCGACATCGAGGAAACCGCGCGCCAGGCACGCGAAGACGCCGCACAGGCCGAACGTGATGCCGAAGAAGCCCGCCGCGACGCCGAAACCGCGCTGGCCGACCTGGTGCGCGAGCGCACCGGCCCGCGTTTCGAAGAGCACGAGACGCGCGTGGGCATCGGCGACTTCCTCATGCAGTTCACGCTGCTGTGGGTGCTGGGCTCGGCGGTGCTCAAGTTCACCTACAAGGGCCGCCTGCAAGCCGAGGTGAAGGCCGCGCAGGCCACCGAGACGGCCGAGGCCGAATCGCTCAAGCGCCAGGTGGTGGAAGCGCGCATGGCGGCGATGCAGGCCCAGGTGGAACCGCACTTCCTGTTCAACACGCTGGCCAGCATCGACCACCTGATCGAGACCGACCCGGCCCGTGCCAGCCAGATGCAGAAGAACCTGATCGCGCTGCTGCGCGCCAGCATGCCCAGCATGCGCGAGGCCAACGGCGACGGCAGCCCCGGCGTGCGCGATCTGGGGCGCGAGCTGTCGGTGATCCGCCCCTACCTGGAGATCCTGAAGGTGCGCATGGAAGAGCGCCTGGCCACCGACATCCAGGTGCCCGATGGCCTGCTCTCGGCCGAGTTCCCGCCAATGATGATCCAGACCCTGGTGGAGAACGCCATCAAGCACGGCCTGGAGCCCAAGGCCGAGGGCGGCCTGCTGCTGCTCAAGGCCGAGATCGTGCACGGCAAGTTGCAGGTGACGGTGGCCGACACCGGCCTGGGCTTCGGCAAGGCCGCCACCGCCGGCACCGGCGTGGGCCTGGCCAACATCCGCGAGCGGCTGCAGCTGCTCTACGGCCCCAAGGCCAGCCTCACGGTGGCCGAGAACCAGCCCAGCGGCACCGTCGTCACCATCACCGTGCCCTACAAGGCCGTGGAAGGGAGCTTTGCATGAGCAGCACCGCGCAGCCCGGCGCCTGCAGCGCGCTGGACGACGAAGCCATCCACGCCTTCACGCCCGCGCCGTCACGGCGCGGTGCACCTGGCCTGACGGCAATCGCACCACCGCCGAGGCGCCGCGTGTGGCCCTGGGTGCTGCTGGGCCTGGCGCTGCTGGCGGCGCTGCTGGTGACCGGGGCGGCCCTGGTACTCACGAATCTGGTCGAAACCCACACCGCAGGCGGCTGGCACGTCGCTCCCGGCGACATCGACAACGACGGCCTGGGCACGCTGCTGCTGGTGTTGAGCGCCGTGCTCGCCGGCGGCGTGGCGACGGTGCTCGCCACCGTGCTGGGCATCGCCGCGGTGCTGCTGCTCGTGCCACTGGGACTGGCGCTGTGCCTGCTCGGCGCCGCGCTGGGCGTCGCCGCCGCGCTGCTCGCGGCGTTGGCGGTGGTGGTCGCGATGCTGCTGCCGCTGTGGCTGCCGCTGCTGCTCTTGTGGCTGCTGCTGCGCCCGCGTCGCCCGCCCGCGCCCGCCGCCGCTAGGATGCCCGCATGAACACGCCCACGCCCCTGACGAACGCACCGCGCGCGGTGCTGGCCGACGATGAACGCCTGATGCGCGAACAGCTGCGCGCCCGGCTGGCCGAGGTCTGGCCCGAGCTGCAGATCGTGGCCGAGGCCCGCAACGGCCTGGAGGCCGTGCAGCTGGCCGACGAGCACCGGCCCGAGGTCGTCTTCCTCGACATCCGCATGCCCGGGCTGACGGGCGTGGAGGCGGCGCGCCAGATCACGCAGCTGCCGCCGCGTGAAAGCGCAGGTGAGGACACGGGGGGCGAGGGCGACGACGAGTGGCTGCCCGAGATCGTCTTCATCACCGCCTACGACCAGTACGCGGTGGAAGCCTTCGAACAGGGCGTGGCCGACTACGTGCTGAAGCCCGCCGAGCGCGAGCGCCTGCAGGTGACGGTGCAGCGCATCCAGCAACGCCTGGCCGCACGCAACGCGCCGGCTGGCACCGTGGACACCCCGCCGGGGCCGAACATGCAGCAGCTGCTGCACCAGCTGAGCGCGCGCCTGAACCCGAGCGGCACACCGAACTACCTGCAATGGATCCAGGCCACGGTCGGCCAGGCCATCCAGATGATCCCGGTGGACGAGGTGCTCTTCTTCATCAGCGACGAGAAGTACACCCGCGTGCAGACGGCGCAGGTGGAGGCGCTGATACGCAAGCCCATCAAGGAGCTGGTGGACGAGATCGACCCGCGCGTGTTCTGGCAGATCCACCGGAGCACGCTGGTGAACGTGAAGGCGATCTCGGGCGTCACGCGCGACTTCCGCGGGCGCCAGATCGTCAGCGTCAAAGGCCACGGCGAGAAGCTGGAAGTCAGCCGCAGCTACACGGGGCTCTTCAAGGGAATGTGAATTCCCGCAGCACGGCCCCAGGCTGTGCACGCAGCGGCCCCCGGCCGCCGAGGCCGCGGCTGAACCCCAGGGCCACGGGGGTGGCACCCCTGCGGATGTGCGGTTTTGCACAGAGCAGGCCCGCGCGAGCGGTCGGAAGGTCACCAGGTGTGGCCGGCCCGAGCCCGGCAGCGCACCCGCGCAGGTCCGCAACCTGTGACGCGCGGCGACACATCTGAAGCATCTGCTCGCAAAGAGCCACCCGCTGTCACGGAGAAAAGCCATCTGCGCCGGTAACTTCTGACGCAGCGGTGGCGCTCATGCTCATGGCCTGACGGCACCGCACCGCCTTGCCCACTTTGCCTGCCGCTGCGACCATGCTCCTTGCCGCCACCCAACCTGCCCAGATGCGCTTCGACTTCGCACGCCGCACCCTTGCTGCCAAGACCGCCGGCTGGGTGGTGCGCGAAGAAGCCATCATGGGCACCGCCATCCGCGTGGAGCTGTGGGCCGAGGACCGGCGCCAGGGCGAAGCCGCTGCGGCCGCCGTGATGGACGAGATGCACCGCATCGACCGCACGTTCAGCCCGCACAAGGCCAGCAGCGAGCTGAGCCGCATCAACCGCGAGGCGGGCACGCGCGCCGTGCCGTTGTCGGACGAGACCTACGGCCTGGTCGAACGCGCGCTGGCCTTCTCGCGCCTGACCGAAGGCGCCTTCGACATCAGCTACGCCGCGGCCGGCCGCCTGTACGACTACCGCCAGCGCCAGCGCCCCACGCCCGAGGCGCTGGCCGCCGCGCGCGCCGCCGTGGGCTGGCAGCACCTGCAGCTGGATGCCCAGGCGCGCACACTGCGTTTCGGCCGCGAGGGCATGTGCATCGACCTCGGCGGCTTCGCCAAGGGCCACGCGGTGGACCGCGCCACTGCAGCACTGCGCCAGCGCGGCGTGCAGCACGCCTACGTGGCCGCCGGCGGCGACAGCCGCGTCATCGGCAGCCGGCGCGGCACCAACGCCCAGGGCGTGACCGAACAACGCCCCTGGACAGTGGCCATCCGCGACCCGCGCCGCGCCGGCGAGGTGGTGGCGGTGCTGCCGCTGGAAGACTGCTCGGTCTCCACCTCGGGCGACTACGAGCGCTACTTCGACGACGGCGCCGAGCGGGTGCACCACCTGCTCGACCCGGCCACCGGCCGCAGCCCCCAGCACGTGCACAGCGTCACCGTGATCTCGGCCGACGGCCTGACGAGCGAAGCCTTGTCCAAGGCCGTGTTCGTGATGGGCGTGCAGCGCGGGCTGGCGCTCATCAACGGCCTGCCGGGCGTGGACGCCGTGGTGGTGGACGCGCAAGGCGCGCTGCACGCGTCGGCCGGCCTGCTGCACGGCGGCGAAGCGGCACCCGCCACCTGCCAGTGAGCGCAGCGGCCCGCCGCGGCCGCGCGACTTGAACCCACCGAAAGGGGAGGAACCCATGAACACCAAGACCTTGCTCTGCGCCACGCTGGCCACGCTGCTGGCCGCCTGCTCGGGCGGCGGTGGCAGCGGCGACAGCGCCGACACCCTCACCGTCAACGGTGACGTGCCGCTGGTCTATGCCAAGCGCGCCACCTCGCTGGGCATGAACCCCACCGACGGCACCAACAGCGCGCCCGGCGGCGACCTGATGCTGCGGGACAAGAGCAGCCCCACGGCCACCGAGCACAACCTCACCGCGCGCTTCACCGCCGGCGTGGGCGATGCCAGCGACCCCGAGGTCAGCTACGACGGCAAGAAGGTCGTCTTCGCGCTCAAGTGCCCCACGGCCAACACCGCCACCATCGACGGCACGGCCGGCGGCGCCAAGGCCTGCACCGGCCGCTGGAACATCTGGGAATACGACATGAGCGCGGCCCCGGCCGGCAAGCTCAACGAAGGCGTGTTCCGCCGCCTCACCGCCAGCACCAGCGACGACGACGTCGACCCGGTCTACCTGCCCGCCGGCCGCGGCGTCATCTTCGCCAGCAACCGCCAGGCCAAGAGCAGCCGCAACCAGGCCCTGGGCCGCGCCTACTTCGCGGCCGACGAGTACGAGCGCGAGCGCGTGCTCAACCTCCACAGCATGAGCGCCGCCGGCGCCAACGTGCAGCAGATCACCTTCAACCAGAGCCACGACCGCAACCCCGTCATCCGGCCCGACGGCACCATCATGTTCAGCCGCTGGGAGCACGTGGGCGACCGCAACCGCTTCGCGGTGTTCAAGGCCAAGCCCGACGGCACCGACCTCTTCGTGCTCTACGGCGCGCACAGCCCCGGCAACAGCTACCTGCACCCGCGCGACATGGACCCGCGCGGCGCCAACAAGGGCCAGGTGCTGAGCTCGCTGATGCCGCTGAGTGGCACGCAAGAGGGCGGCTCGATGCACCTCATCAACGCCGCCAGCTACAGCGAGTTCAACACCCCGGCCAACCCCACGGTGGCGGCCGCGGGCGGGCAGGTGGAGATCACCGGCAACGCGCTCAGCGACGGCCGCGCCCTGGCCCTGGGCGGCCGCGCCACCACGCCCTACCCGTTGTGGGACGGCACCGAGCGCGTGCTGGTGGCCTGGCGGCCGTGTGCCGTCACGCGCAACGGCGTGGTCGTCTCGTGCACCACGCTCACCGATGACGAAAAGGCGATGCTCGCCGACACCAACCGCACGATGACCGTGCGCGCCACCGACAGCGTGCGCGACAACGCGCCGGCCGCCTACGGCATCTGGATGTACGACCCGACGCAGCGCACCTGGCTCATCGTGGCCGCGCCGCCGGCCGGCTACATGTACACCGACCCCATCGCGCTGCAAGCCCGGCCCGAGCCCAACGTGGTGGAGCCCACCACGGTAGACCCCGTGCTCGCGCAGCAAGACCTGGCGCTCATCGAAGTGCGCAGCGTCTACGACACCGACGGCCTGAACCGCATGGCCGAACAGATGTTCACCGCGGCCGATCGGCCCGAAGGTTGCGCCACCAGCATCCCGCTGACGCGCCCGGCCGACCCCATGGACACCCGCGCCCAGGTGGCCGATCTCGGCCGCATGAAGAACCCCGCCGATGCCGCCTACCGCTGCGCGCCGGCGCGTTGGGTGCGCGCCATCCGCGCCGTGGCGCCGCCTTCGGGCTCGATGGGCCTGCGCCTGGCCATCGGCGAGACCGATTTCGAGCAGCAGCAGATCCTCGGCTACGCGCCGGTGGAGCCTGACGGCAGCTTCAAGCTGCAGGTGCCGGCCGACGTGCCGCTGGCGCTGTCCATCGTCGACAGCGAAGGCCGCGCCATCCAGACGCACACCAACTGGATCCAGGTGCGCCCGGGCGAACGCCGCACCTGCGACGGCTGTCACAGCCCGCGCCGCGGCGCCGCGCTCAACTCGGGCACCGTGGTCAACACCTTGCCTGAAGGCCTGGTGCGCGCCCTCGCGGCCCAGCACCAGAGCGGCGAAACCCTGGCCAGCCTGCGCACACGCCTGAACCCCGCCGCGCTCAGCCTGCAAGCCGACGCCGTGTTCACCGACACCTGGGCCGACACCGCACGTGCCGGCGTCACCGCGCTGCCGGCCGTCAGCCTGCGCTACACCGGCAACCCCACGGCCACCGATGACCTGGCCACGCCGGCCCCGGTCAATGGCGTCATCAACTACCCCGAGCACATCCAGCCGCTGTGGACCCGCGCGCGCGGCACGGCCGGCGAGCACACCTGCACCGCCTGCCATGCCGACGCCACCAAGCTCGACCTGCGCGGCACGCTGGGTGGCAGTGGCCGGCTCACGTCCTACGAAGAGCTGTTGATCGGCGACCCCGTCATCGGCGCAGACGGCCGGCCCGTGATCCGCGTGCGCGAAGGCGTACCAGAGTTGGTGCGCGGCGCGCCGCTGGTGGAGACCAGCTCCGGTGCGGCCAACAGCGCCGGCCAGGCGCGCAAGAGCCGCCTGACCGAGATCTTGTGGGGACAGACGCTGCTGGCCGGCAGCGCCGCCCGCACCGCCCACCCCAACCCGCCGGCCACCGTGACCACTGGCACCGGCGAGACCGCCGTCACCGTCACCATTCCCAACCATGCCACTCTGTTGAACAAGGCAGAAAAACGCCTGCTGGCCGAGTGGATGGACCTGGGCGGTCAGTACTACAACGACCCCTTCGATGCCAACAACGGCGTGCGCAGCGTGGCGCAGCTCAGCCAGGCCACCTTCCTGCAGCAAGTACAACCGGTGCTGCGCGCCAGCTGCGCCGGCTGCCACCAGGCGGGCCTGGGCAACCCGCGCAACCGCTTCGTGCTCACCGGCAGCGAAGAAGGCGATTTCAACGTGACGCTGACGATGGTGAACGACACCTGCAACCCCGCCGCCAACCCGCTGCTGAGCCGGCCCTCCACCGTGCCGCACCCGGCCGGCGAGCTGACGCAGACCACCGCGCTGCTGCCGGTGGGCAGCACGGCCTACACGCAGATTGCCAGCTGGATCGGGCGCGGCTGCACCACCGCCACCCCCACCGCCAGCCCGTCTGCAGGCAAGGCCGTCCGATGACCCCTCGCGCGATGCTCGGCGCAGCGCTGGCCACCGGGGCCGCGCTGCTGGCGGCCTGCGGTGGCGGCGGTGCGCTCGACAACCCGCCCAACCTGGCCAACCCGCCGGGCGTCAGCGGCCAGAAGCTGTCCTTCGCCTATTTCCAGCGCTGCGTGAACCCGGTGCTGAACCAGCCCCTGCCCGTCATCTTGAACGGCAGCACCTCGATCAACACCTGCGCCTCCGGTGGCTGCCACGACAACACCACCGGCACCGGCGGCGCATTGCGCCTGCTGGGCCAGGCCGGCGCGGTGGACCCGGCCACGCTGAGCGCCGACGCCATCCGCGCCAGCGACATGTACAAGAACTACTACTCATCGCTGGGCGAGAGCGTGGTCGGCGCGCCCGACCAGAGCCGTATGCTCAACAAGCCGCTGGTGCGCGGTGTGCTGCACGGCGGCGGGCTGATCTTCGAGAACACCGACAGCCGCGAAGCCAAGCTCATCCGCTACTGGATCAGCCGGCCCATGCCGCAGGGCCAGGACGAGTTCAGCGCCGCGGCCAACACCATGTTCACGCCGCCCGACCCCGCCACCGGCGCCTGCAATATCGAATGAAAGCCGCGCCTTGCCTCTTGTCGACCTGAACCTGCTGCGCCGCGCCGGGCTGCGCACCGCCGCCTTGCTGCTGGCTGGCGTGGGGGCTGCGCTCCCACTGGCCGCCCAGACCATCGCCCCGGCCACTACCCCGCCAAGTGTGCTGACAGCCCCAGCCACCCCCAACCCCGCCCCGCGCCCCGGCGACCCCCTGCTGGCCGAACGCCTGCAGGTGGCCGAGCCCTTCCTGGAGATGCACACCGGCCCGGGCCGCGGCTACCCGGTGTTCTACGTGGTCGAGAAGTCGCAATGGGTGGTGGTGGAACTGCGCCGCACCGACTGGTACCGCGTGCGCGCCGAAGGCGGCCAGGTGGGCTGGGTGCCGCGCCAGGCGCTGGCCAGCACGCTGACGGCCGCCGGCAGCACCAAGACCTTCCGCGACCTGCTGCTCGACGACTACCTCAAGCGCCGCGTGGAGTTCAGCGGCGGCTGGGGCCGCTTCCGCGGCGAGCCCATGTTGCGCCTGGGCCTGCAGGCGCGCGTGGCTGACACGGTGGGCGTGGAGCTCGTCGTCGGCCAGGTGCAGGGCCTGTTCTCGGGCACCGACTTCTGGCACGTGAGCCTGGTCTCCGAACCCTGGAGCGACCGCCGCTGGTCGCCCTACTTCTCGGTCGGCCTGGGCAAGTTCCGCAACATCCCCAACAGCAGCCTGGTGGACGCCACGCCGGTGGACGCCAACCTCGCGCAGGCCAGCCTGGGCCTGCGCTGGCACATCAGCGAACGTTTCATCGCGCGGCTCGACTGGACGCTGCACACCGCCTTCGTCTCCGACACCCGCAGCACCGAGTACCGCAGCATCACCGCGGGCCTGGGCTTCTACTTCTGAACGGCGCACCCTGGCGCACCCCCACCATGCACCGCACCCCCGTCCTTCTGGCCCCTTGTGTCGCTGCCGCCCTGCTGGCCACCAGCGGCGCCAGCGCGCAAACCAACACGGCCCCGCCCGAGGCCCCCGGCCAGGTGATCGTGCCGCAGGTCGAGCGGCGTGACGTGCGCCTGCCCAAGTTCGCCTCGCGCGACATTTCGCTGGGCCTGTTCACCGGCACCTACGCCACGCAGAACTTCGGCACCAGCTCGGTGAGCGGCGTGCGCCTGGGTTACCACGTCACCGAAGACATCTTCGTCGAGGCCACCTACGCGAGCACCAAGGTCAGCGACGAAGACTTCCGCCAGATCTTCCCCAACGGCGGCATCTTCCCCACGCCCACGCAGCGGCTGACTTACTACAACGTGGTGGCCGGCTACAACGTGCTGCCGGGCGAAGTGTTCTTCGGCCGCCGCTACGCGAAGCTCTCCCAGGGTTACCTGCTGGCCGGCGTGGGCAGCACCGATTTCGCGGGCCAGAAGCGCCAGACCATCACCGCCGGCTTCGGGCTGCGCGTGATCTTCACCGATTGGTTCGCCGTGCAGGCCGACGTGCGCGACCACATCTACTCGCTCGACCTGCTGGGCAAGCGCCGCAACACCAACAACCTGGAGGTCACTGCCGGCCTCACGGTCTACTTCTGAAGGCCCGCGCCATGCGCCTGAACGCCTTGTTGTCTGCGCTGCTGCTGGGCGCTGCCCTGGCCGCACCGGCCGGTGCCACGCCCACGCCGCAGAGCCCCGCCCCCGACTTCACCCTCAAGGGCACCGACGGCCGCAACCTGCGCCTGCAAGAGCAGCGCGGGCAGGTCGTGCTGGTGAACTTCTGGGCCACCTGGTGCGGCCCCTGCCGGCAGGAGATGCCGCACCTGAACCGCCTGTACGACAAGTACCGCAGCGGCGGCTTCACGCTGCTGGCCGTGAACATCGACGACGACCCGCGCACCGCCGTGGCCACGGCCGCCAAGATGGGCCTGCGCTTCCCGGTGCTGCTGGACACCGACAAGGCGGTCAGCAAGCGCTACGACCTGGGCAGCATGCCGGCCACCGTGCTCATCGACCGCGACGGCAAGGTGCGCTACCTGCACCGTGGCTACCGCGAGGGCATGGAAGTGGCGTACGAGCAGCAGATCCGCGAACTGGTCAAAGAGTGAAACCCATGCTGCGCACCCTCTTCCTCATCCCTGCCCTGCTGACTCTGGCCGTGCTGCAAGGCTGCGCCGCGCCGCAGCCTTGGGTGAAGCCTTATGAACGCGAGAAGCTCGCCGACCCGGTGATGCAGTGGTCGCGCCAATCACTGGCCGACAAGCACCGCGAGCACATCCACTCGGTGCGCGAAGGCGCACGCGGCGCCACGGGCGTGCAAGGCGGCGGCTGTGGCTGCAACTGAGATGCTGCAACGCCTGATCACCACGCTGCGCGGGCTGCTGAAGGCCGCACTCGGCGGCGCCGTGGCCACAGGCGCCGCGCAAGCCGCCACGTTGCCCGAGAACAAGGCCGAGGCGATGTACCACGTCTACGACGGCGGCGGCGTCAAGGCCACCGGCCCGGCGCTGCTGGTGCGCAAGAGCATTGCGGATCGCGTTTCGCTCTCGGCGCAGTACTACGTGGATGCGGTGAGCAACGCCAGCATCGACGTGGTCACCACCGCCAGCCCCTTCAAGGAAAAGCGCACCGCCTGGGACTTCAGCGCCGACACCGTGGTGCGCGATTCCACGGTCTCGCTCAGCGTCTCGCGCAGCAGCGAGCCCGACTACATCGCCGAAGGTGTGGGCGTGGACGTCTCGCACGAGATCTTCGGCGGCATGACCACCGTGAGCCTGGGCACCACGCGCAGCCGCGACCTGGTGGGCAAGAAGGGCGAGCAGGGCTGGATCGACCAGGCCAGCCACTGGCAGTACCGCGCCGGCGTCACGCAGATCCTCACCCCGCGCTGGCTGGTGAGCGTGAACGCCGAGGCCGTCTCCGACAGCGGCTACCTCGGCAGCCCCTACCGCGCAGCGCGTGTGTTCGGCGCCGCCGTGCCCGAGCGCAACCCGCGCACACGCAGCAGCCGCGCGGTCAAGCTGCGCAGCCTCTACGACATGGGCGAACTCGTGGCCGGCAGTTCGCTGCGCGCCGAGTACCGCCGCTTCTGGGACAACTGGGACATCAGCGCCAGCACCACCGAAGTGGGCTGGGCCCAGCACGTGGCGCGCGGCTGGCTGGTGGACGCCTCGTTCCGCTGGTACTCGCAAGGCAAGGCGCTTTTCTACAGCGACAACGCGCAGCGCGAGACCGTGTATGTCTCTCGCAACCGCCAGCTCAGCACCTTCAAGAGCACCGCGTTGGGCCTGCGCGCCAGCTACACCTGGCCCGGCCTGCCACCGGGTTACGACGTGAAGTTCATCGGCGCCTACGAGCGCAAGAGCTTCAAGTTCGCCGACTTCACCGACCTGCGCAGCGGCCAGCCCTATGCCTACAGCGCCAACGTGCTGCAGCTGACCGTGCAAGCCACCTTCTGAGATTGCCGAGAAAGATGCCCGCCATGACCCCGCGTCTGCTCTCCTTGCTGGCCCTGCTGGGGGCCGGTGTGCTGGCCCTCGTGTTCGCACTCGTGGCGGCGCTGCCGGCGCTGGCCCAGGGCACCGTGCCTGCAGCGGCAGCAGCGCCGGCGCCGGTCTCCGCACCGGCCTCGGCGGCCGCCGCCACTCCCGCGACGGCCGCCCCGGCGGCTGACGCAGCCTCGGCACCCACTGCGGCGGCCTCGGCCCCCGCTCCCACGCCCGCCGCGCTGGACACCCGCGTGCAGCAGCTCAAGGCCGACGTCATCCGCCTGAACCGCGACCTGCTGGTGCTGGAAGAAGAGCTGCTCTTCCCCGCCGGCACCCAAGTGGCGCTGTTCGTGAGCATGGACGTGGGCAAGCTCTTCGAGCTGGAATCGGTGCAGATCAAGCTCGACGACAAGCTGGTCGCCACCCACCTCTACACGCCGCTGGAAGTGCAGGCCTTGCACCGCGGCGGCGTGCAGCGGGTCTTCGTGGGCAACCTGCGCGGTGGCAAGCACCGCGTCGACGCCTTCTTCACCGGCCGCGGCCCGCACGAGCGCGACTACAAGCGCGCCACCACGCTGGAGTTCGAGAAGGGCACCGAGCCCCGCTACATCGAGCTGCGCATCAAGGACACCGCGGCAAAACTGCAGCCCGAGTTCGAGGTCAAGGTCTGGTGATGAAACGGCGCTGGCTCGTCACGCTGATCAGCGCTGCGCTCGGCACCGCCGCGGCGCAGACGCCCGTGCCCGGCGCGCCCCAGGTGATCACCGCGCCACATTACGGCGACACGCTGTTCCACTTCTACCAAGGGCGCAGCTTCGCGGCGATCACGGGGCTGATGGTTTCGCAGCACTTCAAGCGCGTGAGCCCGCACGACGACGAAGCCGAGGTGCTGCGCGGCGGCCTGCTGCTGGGTTACGGCCTGCACGACGAAGCCGAGGCCGTGTTCGCGCGCCTCATCGAGCGCCAGGCGCCGCCCGAGGTGCAGAACCGCGCCTGGTTCTATCTCGCCAAACTGCGCCACCAGCGTGGCTTGCCCGAAGCATCGGCTTTGGCACTCTCGCGCGTGGTGGGCCGGCTGCCGGGCACGCTGGAGGAAGACCACCAACTGCTGCGCGCGCAGCTGCTGCTGGACGCGCGCGACTACCGTGGCGCCGCCGCCGTGCTGCGTGCCCTGCAGCCCGAAGCGCCGAAGAAGGACGCCCCGCCGCCCAGCACCGCACTGCTCTACGCCCGCTACAACCTGGGCGTGGCACTGGTGAAGGCCGGCGACGAGACCGAAGGCCAGGCGCTGCTGGACAGCGTGGGCCAGACGCCCGGCCCCGACGAAGAAGTGCGCAGCCTGCGCGACCGCGCCAACGTCGCGCTCGGCTTCGTGGCACTGGCCGCGAAGAAGCCGCGCGACGCCCGCGCGATGCTGCAGCGCGTGCGCATGCAAGGCCCGCAATCGAACAAGGCCCTGCTGGGCTTCGGCTGGGCCGCCGCCGAGCTGAAAGACCCGCAACTGGCGCTGGCGCCGTGGACCGAACTCGCCGGCCGCGGCGCGCAAGGCGGTGCCGATGCTGCGGTGCTGGAAGCGCGCATCGCGCTGCCCTACGCGATGGCCGAACTGCGCGCCTACCAGAGCGCCCTGCAGGGCTACCGCCAGGCCGCGCAGGGTTTCGAGGACGAGCAGCGCGCGCTCACCGAAAGCATCGCCGCGGTGCGCGGCGGCGCGTTCGTGCAGCGCCTGCTCGACGCCAACCCCGAGGGCAGCGCGCCGGGCCTGGGCGTTTCGCCCGGCATCGGGCAGCTGCCGCCGCTGCCGCACGCCGCGCACCTGGCGCCACTGCTGGCCGGCCACGGCTTCCAAGAGGCCTTCAAGCAGCTGCGCGACCTGCAGTTCCTGCAGCACAACGTGCAGCAGTGGCAGAACAACCTGGGCACCTACGCCGACATGCTGGACAACCGCCGCCGCGCCTTCGAGGCGCGCCTGCCCGCCGCGCGCAACAGCCGCGGCGCGGCCGAGCTCGCGGCGCTGGCCGAGCGCCGCAGCGCGCTGGTGGCCGAACTGGCGCGCACACAAGCCGAAGGTGATGTCGCGGCTTTTGCCAACCCCGCAGAGCAGGCGCTGCAGCAGCGCATCGAACGCAGCCGCAACACGCTGAAGGCCGCAGAGGGCACCGAGGTCATGGACGCCACCGCGCTGGCCGAAGCCGCCGAACGCCTGCGCCGCGCCGCCGGCGCGCTGCAGTGGCAGCTCTCGCAGACCTACTCCGAACGCCGCTGGGAAGCCACCAAGGCCCTGCGCGGCGCCGAGGCCACGCTGGCCGAAGCGCGTGAACGCGAAGCCGCGCTCGTGCGCGCGCAGCAGGAAGAACCGGCGCGCCACGCGCTGTTCGCCGAGCGCATCACACAGTTGTCAGGCCGCATCGCTGCACTGCAACCGCAGCTGGCCGGCGCCGCGCAGCTGGCCCAAGCGCGGCTGCAAGACATCGCCGTGGCCGAGCTGCAGGCGCAGCAAGAGCGCCTGGGCGTCTATGCCGCGCAGGCCCGGCTGGCCATCGCGCAGATCCACGACCAGGCGCAGTTCGCGCGCCGCAGCGATGCGGCCGCACCCAGCCCCGAGGGCAGCCCGCGATGAAGCGCCCGCCCCACACGCCCAACAGGCCCTTCACCCTGGCCGCCACGGCCACCGCCGCCGCACTGCTGCTGGCCGCTTGCGCCGGCCCGAAGACTTTGCCGGGCGACAACCAGCCCACGCTGGCCAGCCTGTCGCAGCGCCAGATCAAGGTGGCGCCTGACAACCTGCCGGTGCTGGCCGAAGAGCAGACCATCGCCGCCTACCGCGACTTCCTGGCCACCACGCCGCAGCCGGCGCAAGCCCCGCAGCGCGCCGAGGCACTGCGCCGCCTGGGCGATCTGGAGATGGACCGTGCCGACCGCGTGGCTGCCGACAGCACCGCCGCGGCCGGCGCAGAGCCCGACTACAAGGCTGCGGTGGCGCGCTACGAAGAGTTCCTCAAGCTCTACCCGCAAGACCCCGGCAACCACCGCGTGCTCTACCAGCTGGCGCGCGCGCAAGAGCAAGGCGGCCAGCTCGAAGCGGCCCTGGCCACGCTGACGAAACTCGTCACCACCTACCCCGGCACCGTGCACGCCGAAGAAGCGCAGTTCCGCCGCGGCGAGCTGCTCTTCGCGATGCGTAACTACGCCCAGGCCGAAGCCGCCTACGCCGCCGTGCTGCAGGCCGGGCCGGGCACGGCCTTCCAGGAGCGTGCGCTCTACATGCAGGGCTGGTCGCTCTTCAAGCAGGGCAAGGCCGAAGAGGCGCTCAAGCCCTTCTTCGGCGTGCTCGATCTCAAGCTCGGCGGACTCAAGGGCCTGGCGCAGGACGAAGCCGATCTCGCCGCTATTCCCCAGCTGACGCGCGCCGACCGCGAACTGGTGGAAGACAGCTTCCGCGTGATGGGCATCAGCCTGGCCAACCTGCAAGGCGCCGAGAGCGTGGGGCGCTACATCGACAGCCCCGTGCGCCAGGCCTACCAGTTCCGCGTGTACGGCGCCTTGGGCGAGCTCTACTCGAAGCAGGAACGCATCAAGGATGCCGCCGACACCTACGCGCTCTTCGTGCGCCGCCAGCCGCTGCACGTGCAGGCGCCGCTGCTGCAGGCGCGCGTGATCGAGCTCTACGAGGCCAACGGCTTCGACACCCTGGCGCTGCAGGCCAAGAAGGACCACGTGCGCCGTTACGGCGCCGAAGGCGAAGGCACCGAGTTCCGCCGCGCCAACCCCAGCGGCTGGCAGCGCGTGCAGCCGCTGGTGCAGACGCACCTGACGCAGCTGGCGCGCCACCACCACGCGCTGGCGCAGCGCACGCGCGCCCCGGCCGATGTGCAGGAGGCGGCGCGCTGGTACCGCACGCTGCTGACTTCCTTCCCGCAGAGTGCGGAAGCCCCGGCCCAGCGTTTCCTGCTGGCCGAGCTGCTGTACGAAGACCGCCAGTGGGCGGCTGCGGCCGAAGAGTTCGAAACCGTGGCCTACCGCCACGCCAACCACCCGCGCGGCGCCGATGCCGGCTACTCGGCGCTGCTGGCCTACGCCGAGCAAGAGAAAGGCGCTGCCGACAAGCCTGCCCGCGAAGCACTGCAGCGCGCCTCGGTGGCCAGCGCGCTGCGTTTCGCGCAGGCCTACCGCGCCGATGTGCGCGGCGGCCCGGTGCTCACGCGCGCGGCCGAACAGCTCTTTGCCTTGAACGACACCGCGGCGGCCGCCGGCGTGGCGCGGCAGGCCCTGGCGCTGCAGCCCCCGCCGGCCGAGGCGCAGCGCCGCACGGCCTGGACCGTGATCGCCCACCACGCCTTCGAACAAGGCCTCCACAAAGAGGCCGAAGCAGCGTATGGCGAGGTGCTCGCGCTCTCACCCGCCGGCACGCCGGGCCGCGGTGAAGCCGCCGAGCGCCTGGCCGCCAGCATCTACAAGCAGGGCGAAGCCGCGCGAGGCGCCGGCGATGCCCGCGCGGCCGTGGGCCACTTCGAGCGTGTGGCGGCTCTGGGCGCCAGCACGGGCGGGCTGCTGGCCACCACCTCGGCCGTGCGCGCCAGCGCGCAGTTCGACGTGGCCGCTGCGCTCATCCAGCTGAAAGATTGGCCGCGTGCCGCCACGGCGCTGGAGAACTTCCGCCGCGAGCAGCCCGGCCACCCGCTGCAGGCCGAAGTGGCGCCGCGCCTGGCGCTGGCCTACCTGGAGCAGAACCGCCACAGCCTGGCCGCGGCCGAGTTCGAGAAGGTCAGCGCCGCCAGCACCGATGCCGAGCTCGCGCGCGGCGCGCTCTGGCAAGCCGCCGAACTGCACGAGAAGGCCGCCCGCGAAGCGCCGCCGCCGGCACCCGCGGTGGCCGCCGCCACCCCGGCGCGCAAGCCCGCTGCACGCGCACCGGCACCCGCGCCCAAGCGCAACACACGGGCAGCCCCGGCCGCGCCCGTGGAACCTGCACTCGCCGGCAGCACCCCCCTGCTGACCACCGCGCTGAAGGCCTACGAGAACTACCTGCAGCGCCATCCGCTGCCGCTGGAAACCGCGGTGGAAGCGCGCTGGCGCATCGCCGAACTGCTGCGCGCCGACAAGCAGCCCGAGCGCGCGCTGGCGTGGCAGCGCCGCGTGCAGGAAGCCGACGCCAACGCCGGCGAAGCCCGCACCGCGCGCACGCGCACGCTGGGCGGCCAGGCCACGCTGGCGCTGGCCGAACCGGTGCGCGCCGCCTACCAGCAGGTGGCGCTGGTGGAGCCGCTGGCGCAGCAGCTGAAGCTGAAAAAAGCGCGCCTGGAAGAGACGCTGCGCGCCTACGCCGCTGCCAGCGAGGTGGGCATTGCCGAGGTGACCACGGCCGCCACCTTCCACACCGCCAGCGTCTACCAAGACTTCGGCAAGGCCATGCTCGATTCGGCACGGCCCAGGAAGCTGAAGAAAGACGAGCTCGAGCAGTACAACGTGATGCTGGAAGAGCAGGCCTTCCCCTTCGAGGAAAAAGCCATCGAGCTCTACGAGACCAACGCGCGCCGCACCACGCAAGGCCTGTACGACCGCTGGGTGCAGGCCAGCCTGGCCGCGCTGGCCAAGCTCAAGCCCGTGCGCTACGGCAAGAGCGAGCGCAGCGACCCGGCCGTGCCGGCGGCACTGCAAACCGACCTGCCCGCCGTGCAAGCAGCGCTGGCGCCGCTGCAGGGGCTGGCCCGCGCGCCGCTGCTCAACCAGCAGGGCCTGCTGCAGCGCCAGCAAGGCCGCTTCGATGACGCGCGCCAGAGTTACGAAGACGCCATCGCCGCGGACAAGGACGCGCTGGCGCCGGTGTTCAACCTCGCCATCCTGCACGACCTTTACCTCGGTGATGCGGCCCGCGCGCAGGCGCTCTACCAGCGCTGCCTGGAGCTGGCCCCGGCCGAAGCGCCCACGCTCAACCGCTGGCTGGCCGAGCTGAAGGCGCGCAAGCCGGCCAAGCTGGCCGCAGCGCCGGCCGCGGCCACGGCCGCACCTGCCACCGCCCAGGAGACCCGATGAAAACCGTCCTGAGCCTCGCCGCCGCCCTGCTGCTGGCCGGCCCCGCGTTTGCGCAAGACCGCGCCGACATCGACCGCACGCAGATCATCGGCAACCGCGAGCTGCCCAAGGTGCTGTACATCGTGCCGTGGAAGAAGCCGCTGCCCGGCACGCTCAGCGGCCGCCCGGTGCAGAGCGTGCTCGATGAAGCCTTGGCGCCCGTGGACCGCGAGGTCTTCCGCCGCGAGGTGATCTACAGCGCGCAATTGCGCGGCCAGCCTGCGGCCACGCCAGCCGCAGCCACGGCCGCCACCCCCGTTCCCACCCCTTCCCCTGCCAACACCCCCGCCCCTGCCGGAGCCCCCCGATGAACACCTTCAACACCGTCGTCAAGTTCTTCGTCGACTGCGGCCCCTTCCTCTACCCCAGCCTGGCGATGATGACCATCGGCCTGGCCATCGCCATCGAACGCTTCATCTTCCTGCGCCGCGCGCGCAGCGAGAACCGCAAGCTCTGGGATCAGCTGCTGCCCACGCTGCAGGCCGGCAAGTTCAAGGAAGCCGCGGGCATGGTGTCGAACAGCGAAGCGGCCATCGGCAAGATCGTCTCGCACGGCCTGGCGCGCATGGCCAGCGCGCGCCGCCGCGAGGACATCGACCACGCGATGGAAGAAGGCATGATGGAAATCGTGCCGCGCCTGGAGAAGCGCACGCACTACATCGCCACCTTCGCCAACACCATCACCCTGGTGGGCCTGCTGGGCACCATCATCGGCCTGATCAAGGGCTTCACGGCCGTGGCGCAGGTGAACCCGGCGGAGAAGGCCGAGCTGCTGAGCGCGTCGATCTCGGTGGCCATGAACAACACCGCCTTTGCGCTGATGGTGGCCATCCCCTTCCTGCTGATCCACGCCTTCCTGCAGGCGCGCGCCAGCGAGATCGTCGACAGCCTGGAGGCCGCGAAGATCACCTTCCTGAACCTGGTGCAGCGCCTGGCCGGTGAGCAGCCGCGCGACCAGCGCAGCTCGGCCGGCCTGGCCGACTGAGACGGCGGCACGCCATGAGAACGCGCCGCTTGCGCAAGGAAGTGCCGCACCTGGAAATCACGGCCTTCATCAACCTGATCGTCGTGCTGGTGCCCTTCCTGCTCTCCACCGCC
Source organism: Rubrivivax sp. (assembly GCA_051861265.1). Lineage (GTDB taxonomy): Bacteria > Pseudomonadota > Gammaproteobacteria > Burkholderiales > Burkholderiaceae_C > Rubrivivax. Next base: position 204,561 of record JBHYDA010000008.1, on the reverse strand, counting down.
GTGTTCACGCGGCTGGCGGTGATGGACCTGCAGCTGCCGGCGCAACAGTCGGCGGTGGACCAGCTCAAGGTCGACAACCTGCAGCTCGAGATCGTCATCCGCAAAGACGCGCTGGAGGTGGGCGACCGCGTCGGCGGCCTCATCCAGCGCATCGAAGCCAAGGCGGCGACGACCGGTGTCGAGCACGACGTGAAGGCCTTGCAGCAGCTGATGGTGATGGTGAAAGGCAAGTTCCCCACGCAGCGTGAAGCCACGCTGCTGGCCGAGCCCGACACCAGCTACGACCAGCTCGTGCAGGTGATGGACGCCGTGCGCGGCACCGTCACCCCGCAAGGCAAGCTGCTGGTGCGGGCCGAGCTCTTCCCGAACATCTCGGTGGGGGATGCACCGGTGCGCGGTGCGGCAGCCAATGCCGCAGCGACCGCCGCCACCCCCGCGAACCCAGCGAAAGGCCGCAGCTGATGGCCACGCTCTCACCGCTGCAAAAACGCGCCCAACGCAAGGCGCGCAACAGCACCGCCATGGACATGAACCTGGTGGCGCTGATCGACGTCTTCACCATCCTCATCTTCTTCCTGCTCAGCAGCGCCACAGGCGTGGAGACGCTGGTCAGCCCCAAGGCGGTGGAGCTGCCTCTGGCCAACAGCATCCAGGCGCCGAAAGACACCGTGGTGCTGGTGGTGGCGGGTGACGAGATCCTGGCCGACGGGCGCCGCGTGGCGCTGGTCAGCGAGGCTTTGGCGAGCAAGGACGACCTCATCCCGGGCCTGAAGGCCGAGCTCGATGTGCTGGCCAGCCGCCAGGCCGTGCGCGCGGAGAACCGCGAGCGGCTCGCCGCCGAAGGGCAGGCCGTCACCATCATGGCCGACAAGACCGTGCCCTACCAGTTGCTGCGCAAGGTGATGGCCACTTGCGCACGCGCCAACTTCAGCGACGTGTCCTTCGCGGTGCGTCAGCGCGTGGAGGGGTGATGAGCAGCTTCGCACTCCCTGCCGCGCCCCACCCGGCGCTGCCGCCCGGCGCACTGGCGGCGCTGGAACAGCTGCAGCGCGTCAAGGCCGCCGCGATGCTGCCCTGGGCGGTGTCGGCCGCCGACGAGCAGCGCTTCCGGCGCATCCTGCGCACGCTCTTCGCGCTGGTGCTGCTGCTGGCCATCGCCTTGCCTTTCGTGCCGCTGCGTGCACCCGAGCGCACCGCCGCGCCCGCGCTGCCGCCGCCCATGGCCAAGCTGCTGCTGGAGCGGCCCGTGGCGCCCACGGCCCCACCGTCCCCTGCGGTGAAGCCTGAAGCCACCGAAGTGGCCCAGGCCCCCAAGCCCGAAGCGCCGAAAGAAGCCGCGGCCAAGCCGGCCCCGCCGGTGCCGCCGAAAAAGGGCGCCCCGATGCCCGAAGCGCGGCAGCCCGTCGAAGGCAAACCGCCCGGCGAAGTGGCGCTGGACAACGCCCGCCGCAAGGCCAGCGGCGTGGGCCTGCTGGCGATGAAGAGCGAACTCGCCGAACTGAGCGGCGCACCCGCCGCGGTGCAGCTCAAGCAGGACATCAAGCCCGGCCCCGGCGTGGGCACGGGTGTCGGCGTGGGCGTGGGCGCCGGGCGAGACCCCGGCGTGCCCGTGCGCGCGCTCATCACCAGCAACGCCACCACCGGCAGCGGCGGTATCAACACCGCCGCCTACAGCCGCGACACCGGCGGCGGCGGCCTGGCCGGCCGCGCCACCACGCTGGTGGAAGGCGTGGCCGGCGGCGGTGGCGGCGGTGGCCCGGGCGGCGGCGGCGCGCGCGATGGCAAGGGCACGGGCAGCCAGGTCGGCGGTGGTGGCGGCAGCGGCAAGGGCGGCACCCTCACCAAGGGCAGCAGCGGCAAGGCCACGCGCAGCATCGAGGACATCAAGCTCGTCTTCGAACGCAACAAGGGCGCCATCTACGCCATCTACAACCGCGCGCTGCGCGACGACCCGGCGCTGCAGGGCAAGGTGGTGCTGGAACTGAAGATCGCGCCGAGCGGCGCGGTGGAAGGCCTGCGCATCGTCAGCAGCGAGCTGAAGGCCGAAGACCTGGAGAAGAAGCTGCTGGCGCGCATCCGCCAGTTCGACTTCGGCGCGAAGGATGTCGACCAGATGGTCGTCACCTGGCCGGTGGACTTCCTGCCGTCCTGATCAGTGGGCGGGCGGTGGGGTGGCAGCGTTCTTGGCTGCCATCGCATCGCGCAGTTTCTTCAGCCGCTCGCGCGGGTCTTCCTTGCTCACCTGTTCGCTGAGTTTCATCTCGGCGATGAAGCGGCTGGGCACGGCCTGCACCGTCTCGCGGCCTTTCTTGCGGCGGCGCAGCGTGCTCACCACCAGCGTGCTGCGCGCGCGCGTGATGCCCACGTACATCAGCCGGCGCTCTTCTTCCAGGCGCTCGGGCGTCATCTCTTCATCGCCGCTGCGGAAGGGCAGCAGCCCTTCGTTCACGCCCACCAGCACCACGTGCGGCCACTCCAGGCCCTTGCTGGCGTGCAATGTGCTCAGCGTCACCACGTCCTGGTCGCCTTCGCGTTCGGCCAGGCTGATGATCACGGCAATGGTCTGCGCCACCTGCAGCACGGTCTGGCGCTCGGTCTCGAAGGTGGCGCCGGCTTCCTGGTTGATCTGTCCGCCGCAGCGCTTGGCGATCCAGTCGACGAAATCGAGCACGTTGCCCCAGCGCGAGGCGGCGAGCTTCTCGCTGTCTTCACCGTCGAAGAGGTGCTGCTCGTACTGGATGTCCTTCAGCCAGCCCATCAGCAGCGCCTTGGCTTCTTCTGCGCCTTGCGTGTGGCGCGCGCGGTGCTCCAGGTCGCTGACCTCGCGGCCGAACTGCTGCAGCGCTTCCACCGCCTTGCCCTTGAGCACGGTGTTCAGGCTGGGCGAGAACAGCGCCTCGAAGAGGCTGATCTTCCACTTCGATGCGAACTCGCCCAGGGCCGCCAGCGTGGTGTGCCCGATGCCGCGTTTGGGCGTGGTGGCCGCGCGCAGGAAGGCGGGGTCGTCGTCCTGGTTCACCAGCAGGCGCAGCCAGGCGCAGAGGTCCTTGATCTCGGCGCGGTCGAAGTAGCTCTGCCCGCCGCTCACCTTGTACGGGATCTGCGCTGCGCGCAGCTTCTGCTCGAACACCCGCGCCTGGTGGTTGGCGCGGTAGAGGATGGCGAAGTCGGCGAACTTGTTGCGGCCATCGTTGCCGCGAAGCGATTGAATGCGCGAGACGGCGCGCTCGGCCTCGTGCTCCTCGCTGTCGTTCTCTTGCAGGCGCACGGGCTCGCCGTCGCCGAACTCGCTCCACAGCTTCTTCTCGAAGATCTTCGGGTTCTTCGCGATCACCGCGTTGGCCGCGCGCAGGATGTGGCCGGTGCTGCGGTAGTTCTGCTCCAGCGGAATCACCTTGAGCTGCGGAAAGTCCTGCGGCAGCTTCTTCAGGTTCTCGATGGTGGCGCCGCGCCAGCCGTAGATGCTCTGGTCGTCGTCGCCCACGGCGGTGAACATCGCACGCTCGCCCACCAGCGCCTTGAGCAGCTCGTACTGCACGGCGTTGGTGTCCTGGTACTCGTCCACCAGCACGTGGCGGAAGGTGGCCTGCCACTTGGCGCGCGCTTCGGCGTCACGCTGCAGCAGCGCCAGCGGCAGTGTGATGAGATCGTCGAAGTCCACCGCCTGGAAAGCGGCCAGGCGCTCCTGGTACAGGCGCATCACGCGCGCGGCCACCTGCTCGTCGGGTGTGGTGGCGGCGGCTTCGGCCGTCTCGGCGTTCAGGCCCTGGTTCTTCCACAGGCTGATGGCCCACTGCCAGCGGCGCGCCAGCGCGGCGTCGGTGGTGCCGCCGGCCTCGCGCATCACGCCCAGCACGTCGTCGCTGTCGAGGATGCTGAAGTTGGCCTTCAGCCCGATGCGCGTGCCATCCGTGCGCAGCATGCGCACGCCCAGCGAGTGGAAGGTGCTCACCGCCAGCTCGCGCGCGGCCTTGCCGCCGATGAGCTGCTTGGCGCGCTCGCGCATCTCGGCCGCGGCCTTGTTGGTGAAGGTGATGGCGGCGATTTGCTTCGCCTCCAGGCCGCTGCCCAGCAGCCGCGCGATCTTGTGCACGATCACGCGCGTCTTGCCCGAGCCGGCGCCGGCCAGCACCAGGCAAGGCCCGTGCAGGTGGTGCACGGCCTCCATCTGGGCGTTGTTCAGCGAGGCGGGGGCCGGGGCACTCATGAGGGGCGCGATGATAGCCAGCGCCCCCCGCAGCGGCGCTGACGTGGCCGGCAACGCGCGGCTAGACCATGAAGCCGAGGTTGCGTTTGCTCGCGTCGAAGTTGCTGAGGTTCGGGAAGATCTCCAGCAGCGTGCTGTCGCTCACGCCGAACCAGCGGCCCAAGGTCGCGCCGAGCTGGTCCACCGACACGTCGGGCAACAGGGAGCCGTTGCCCAGCTGGTCGGCGCTGCTGTCGAAGTTGTTGTTGTTGCTGTTCTTCACGCCCAGCGTCGGCAGGCGGCCGTAGACATCACCGCCGCGCACTGCGCCGCCCATCACGAAGTGGTGGCTGCCCCAGCCGTGGTCGGTGCCATCGCCGTTGCTGGTGAAGGTGCGGCCGAAGTCGCTGGCCGTGAACAACGTGACGTTGCTGCGCGCGTTCAAGGCGCCCAGCGCGCCGTCGAAGTAGCTCAGGGCCTGGCTCAGCCGCGCCATCAGGTCGGCGTGGTTGCGGTTCTGCAGGTCGTGCGTGTCGAAGCCGCCCAGGCTCACGAAGAAGACCTGCCGGCGCACGCCCGTCGCGCCGCTCAGGCCGGCGTCGATCATGCGCGCCACCACCTGCAGCTGCTGCGCCAGGCCGTTGGCCGTCTGCTGGCCGGTCAGCGGGTTCAGGTAGCGCAGCTTGGGGTCATTGCCGGCGTTGTAGGCGCCCGTGGCCGGTGCGGTGCCGAAGGCCGGCTCGCTGGGCGCGCGCAGCGCGGTGCGCAGCGTGGTCTCGGCGTCGATGCTGCGTTGGCCGATGCCGGCCAGGTCGCGCTCGAAAACGTGGGTGCCGCGGGTGGTGCCCGCGATGCGCTGCAGCGCGGTGGCCACCTCGGCACTGCCGTAGACGCGGCCGTTGCTGTCGGCGCCCATGCGGATGGCACCGTTGGTGCTGACCTGGTACTGCTGCACCGTCTGCCCGGCCAGCCACACCGCGTTGCCGCTGGCCGAGATGCTGGTGAACACCGTGCGCGAGTTCATCGACGCCAGCGCGTCACCCATGCGGCCGCCCCAGCCGCGCGTGGCGCCCTCGGCGGCGAGCGCCTGCCAGGTGTTCTGCTGGTCGTTGTGCGAGAACAGGCTGGCCGGCTTGGGGTGTGTGCTCTGGCCGTACTGCGCCTTGGTGGTGGGGCGGATCAGCGGGCCCACGTTGGGCACGATGGCGAGGCGGCGGTCGGTGTCGAAGAGCTGCTGCACGCCGCCCATCAGCGGGTGCAGGGCCAGCGTGCGGCCGGTGTTCAGGCCGTTCGCGTTCAGCGGGTTCAGCGCCAGCACCCCGCCCAGGCGCGCCGGTGAACCCACGGCCGCGCCGGCGTTGGGCACCACCCCTGGCGCCAGCAGCGCGATGGAATCGGGCGCCTGGTTGCGCGTGGTGCTGTAGGCCTGCCAGCTGGCGGCGTCGGTGGGCAGCACCATGTTGAAGCTGTCGTTGCCGCCGAAAAGGAAGAGGCAGACGATGGCCTTGTAGTCGGGCGCGGTCTGCGCCGAGGCCGAACCGGCGGCCAGCAGGCTGAGCGCGGTGGGGGCGCCGGCACCGGCCAGCAGCCCCATGGCGCTGGCGTGTTGCAGGAAGGCGCGGCGTTCGAGGCGGTGGTGGATCTTCATGGCTTCGGGTCCTCGGCGCTCAGCGCTGGATCTGGAACTCGGGCGCCGCCAGCACCAACAGGATGGCGGCGTTGACACGGTTGCGGCGCGCGGTGTCGATGGCGGCCTGGTTGGTGCCGCCGGTGTTCAGCGCCGGGATGGCGATGGTGCCCACCGCGGTGGCGATCTCGGCCTTCAGCGCCGTGCCGGCCTGGCCCCAGGTGAGCTTCTCGGCCACACGCTCCACCAGCGCGGCGGCGTCGTTGGCCAGCGCGATCTCGGCGCTGAAGTCGGGGCGGATGTCGCGCCGGTTCAGCGCCACGCCGTTCACCGTGCCGTTGTTCTGGCCCACGCCGCTGGCGACGTTGTCGCGCATGAAGTTCACCCACGCGGCCACGCTGGTCTCGTGGGCGATCTGCAGCTCGGGCGCCACCAGGTTGGCGGCGGCCGCGGCCGTGCCCGGCGCCACGTAGCCCGGGCGGTAGAAGTTGAAGACCGAGGGCGAGCGCATCGGCGTCTGGCCCAGCGAGGTGGCCGGGTTGTCGGTGTTGCCCACGCGCCAGAAGCCGGTGTCGCTGCTGTGCGGGAAGGCACGCAGGTAGGCCGCCAGCTTCAGCACCGGCTCGCGCACCTTGCCCGAGCTGTCGCTGACGCGCCGCGCCTCGGGGTGCATCAGCACCGCCTTCACCACAGCTTTCATGTCGCCGCGCACGCCGCTGCCGTTGTTGGCCCAGGCCTGCGACACGGCACGCACATAGGCCGGGCTCGGGTTGCTCGTCACCAGGCGCTGGATGAGCTGCCGGCCGATGAAGGGGCCCACGTTGGCGTGGCCGGCCAGCGTGTCCAGCGCCACCCGCAGGCTGGCCACGGGGTCGCTCTGCGTCTGCGCGGCGATGGTGGTGCCCAGGAAGGTCTTCACCTCGGTGCTGTGGTACTGCTGGTAACCCAGCATCGCCTTGAAGGCTCGGTCGGGGTCGCTGTTGCCGTTGGCCGTGCCTTGCGAGAAGCAGCTGTTGTCGGGCCAATCGGGGCAGGCCCAGCTCCAGCCCGTGAACACGCGTGCGATGCCGCTGATGTCGGCCGGCGTGTAGGTGTCGATGGGGTTGCCGGCGTTCGTGCGCGCGCTGCCGTCGTCGTTGAGTTCCACCAGGCCGATGCTGAAGAGCTGCAGCACTTCACGCGCGTAGTTCTCGTCGGGCACGCGGCCGGTGCGCGGGTCGGCCTTCTGGTTGCGCAGGTGCGAGAGGTACACGCCCATCATCGGGTGGCGCGACACGGTCTCCAGCAGGCTGCGGTAGTTGCCCAGGCCTTCGCTGTTCAGCATGTCCAGCCAGGCGGCCACGGCGCGCGGGTTGTCGCCCACCGTGCCGTCGACCATGCTGATGACGAAGATCTGCGACAGCGCGTAAGCCACGCGCTGTCGCAACTGGTCGTCACCGGTGACGGCCTGCTTCCAGAAGCTTTCGAACACCTGGTCCTGGTTGGCCGTGGTGCCGGGGGTGGCGGCGCGGATGGCGGCATCGCGCGTTTCCCAGTAGGTGCGGTGCACGGGGGTGACCGGCAGGGCCAGCTGCTCGTCGATCCAGGCCGCATAGCCGACGCTCATCACGCGATCGATGCTGGCCTCGGTGGCGCCGAAGCTGGCCTGCGCCAGGAAACGCGCCGCTTCCGAGCGCGTGGCGGGCTTTTCCACCACCGGCGCAGGCGGCGGGGCGGCGACGGGCGGCGCCGGGGCGGCGCTGTCTCCGCCCCCACCGCCACCGCCGCACGCGGCCATCAAGCCGCCGAGGGCCAGAACGGCGAAGCTTCGCCGGATGTGTTGAGTCAGCATGTCGGTTGCCCAATGGGCACCGCGTGCCCTCACCGGGTCATTCTCGGCACGACTTCTGCCGGCTTGTGCCAACTTCTTGGCAGCTGGCACACCCTTTACCGATCGAAGCGTTTGCGATCCGGCCACGCCGCGCCCGGCCCCTCAGCCCAGCCCTGCAAGGGTCGACGCCGCAGATGACGCGCGAGCGCACAACTGCCTGTCAGGCGCAGGACTCCGCAGCCGCCGGCAGGCCACCCGTCATTGCTGAGGGACACCAGGGCGATGGGCACCAGCTTTCGCGGCGCTGAGCGGGGAACACCCTTCAGTTCCTTGGAGTTGTTACCGAAGCGCTTGCCTAGAGTTCTTCACGGGGCCGCATCCAGCCGTATCGACGCTGTTCCCAAACCCAACCCCCGCCGCGACAAGCTTGTCGGGTTCAGGAGTCACGTCATGCAGAGCTTCCACAGCCTCAATCTGGCCACGCGCTTGGCCACCGTCTTCGGCGCCATCATCGCGATCTTTGTTGCCGCGGTCGCCGTGGCCTTGGTCAGCACCGCCCGGCTGGCCGATGCCGAGCACTGGAACACCCACACCCACAAGGTGCTGAAGCTGGCGCAGGAGAACCTGACGGCCATGGTGAACATGGAGACGGGCGCCCGCGGCTTCCTGATGGCCGGTACCGACAACTTCCTCGAGCCATGGACCGGGGGGCAGGCGGAGTTCGAGAAATCATGGAGCGAGGCCAAGCAGTTGACCTCGGACAACCCGGCGCAGCAGAAGCGGCTCGACGGCATGAAGGCACGTCGCGACGAGTTCGTGGCCGTGGGCCAGTCGCTGATCCAGGCGCGCCGCGCGGTGAAGCCGGGTGACGGCAGCATGGACAGCTTCGTCACCGAGTTCGCCAAGGGCCGCGACAAAGCCGCGATGGACGGCTACCGCGCGCTGAACAAGGAGTTCTACGACGTCGAGGCCCAGTTGCTCGTGGCACGCGCCAAGGATGCCGAGAACGCCCGCAGCACCATGAAGGTGACCTTGCAGGGCGGCCTGGTGCTGGCGATCCTGGCCGCTGCCGGCCTGGGCCTGGCGCTGACACGCTCGGTGCTGGGCCAACTGGGCGGCGAGCCCATGCAGGCGGCCGGTGTGGCCAAGGCCATCGCCCAAGGCGACCTGGCCACGGCGGTGCACGTGAAGGGTGGCGACACCAGCAGCCTGATGGCGCAGCTGGCCGTGATGCATCGCGACCTGGCCCGTGTGGTGGGCAACGTGCGCCACAACGCCGAGAGCGTGGCCACCGCCAGCGCGCAGATCGCCCAGGGCAACCAAGACCTCAGCAGCCGCACCGAACAACAGGCCAGCGCGCTGCAGCAGACCACGGCCACGATGGAAGAACTGGGCACCACCGTGCGTGGCAACGCCGACAGCGCCAAGCAGGCCAACCAGCTGGCGCAGGGCGCTTCGGCGGTGGCGGCCCAGGGCGGCCAGGTGGTCGACAAGGTGGTCGTCACCATGCAGGGCATCAACGAGAGCTCACGCAAGATCGGCGACATCATCGGCACCATCGACGGCATTGCCTTCCAGACCAACATCCTGGCGCTGAACGCGGCGGTGGAAGCGGCGCGGGCTGGCGAGCAGGGCCGCGGCTTCGCCGTGGTGGCGGCCGAGGTGCGCAGCCTGGCGCAGCGCAGCGCCGAAGCGGCCAAGGAGATCAAGAGCCTGATCGGCCGCAGCGTCGAGCAGGTGGAGCAGGGCACGTCGCTCGTCGACGAAGCCGGCAAGACCATGAGCGAGATCGTCAGCAGCATCCAGCGCGTGAGCGACATCGTGACCGAGATCAGCGCCGCGAGCGTGGAGCAGAGCAGCGGCGTTTCTCAGGTCGGCGAAGCCGTCACGCAGATGGACCGGGCCACGCAGCAGAACGCCGCGCTGGTGGAAGAAAGCGCCGCGGCTGCGCAAAGCATGCAGCAGCAGGCCGAGCAGCTGGTGCGCACCGTGGCGGTGTTCAAGCTCGCGCCGCAGTCGACCTGAGCCGCCGGCGGGCCGGCACTGCCGACCCGCCTTGAATCAGCCCAGCGCCGGCGCCAGCGCGCGGCGCGCGTCGTGTTCGGCCAGGCCCTGGCGCTGCGCCCAATCGGCCAGCTGGTCTTCACCGATGCGGCCGACGTTGAAGTAACTCGCTTCCGGATGGGCCAGGTAGAAGCCGCTGACGCTGGCCGCCGGCGTCATCGCCAGGCTGTCGGTCAGGCCCATGCCGATGCTCTCGGCCTGCAGCACGCGGAACATGTCGCGCTTGACGGTGTGGTCGGGGCAGGCCGGGTAACCCGGCGCCGGGCGGATGCCGCGGTACTGCTCGGCGATCAGCTGCTCGTGGCTGAGCGCTTCGTCGGCCGCGTAGCCCCAGAGGTCGGTGCGCACACGCTGGTGCAGGCGCTCGGCGAAGGCTTCGGCCAGGCGGTCGGCCAGGGCCTTGAACATGATGGCGCTGTAGTCGTCGTGGTCGTCGTTGAAGATCTTTTCGCGCTTCTCCACGCCCAGGCCGGCCGTCACGGCGAAGCAGCCGATGTAGTCGGCCTTCACGCCTTTCGGCGCGATGAAGTCAGCCAGGCTGCGGTTGGGGCGCTTCGCCCCATCGACCACCGGGCGCTCGGTCTGCAGGCGCAGCGGGTTCCAGCGCAGCGCGACCTCGCTGCGGGTTTCGTCGGTGTAGATCTCGATGGTGTCGTCGCCCACGGTGTTGGCCGGCAGCAGCGCCACCACGCCGTTGGCCTGCAGCCAGCGGCCTTCGATCAGGCGCTGCAGCAGGCGCTTGCCGTCGCTGAACACCCGCTGCGCTTCGTGGCCGACGATCTCGTCGCGCAGGATCTCGGGGAACTTGCCCGCCAGGTCCCAGGTCTGGAAAAACGGCGCCCAGTCGATGGCCGTGGCCAGGTCGGCCAAGTCGTAGTTGCGCAGCTCGCGCCGGCCGATGAACTTCGGCACCGGCGGCGTGTAGGCCGCCCAGTCGATGGCGTGCTTGTTGGCGCGCGCGGCGGCCAGCGTCACCAGCGGCGTGGCCTTCTTCTGCGCGTGCAGCTGGCGCACCTGTTCGTAATCGCTGCGCAGCTCGTCGATGTACTTCGCGGCGCGTTCGTCGCTCAGCAGATCGCTGCACACGCCCACGCTGCGGCTGGCGTCGGGCACGTAGACCACCGGGCCTTCGTAGTGCGGCGCGATCTTCACCGCCGTGTGCACGCGGCTGCAGGTGGCCCCGCCGATCAGCAGCGGCGTGCCGCGGGCGCGGAAGTAGTCGTCGCGCTGCATCTCGGCGGCCACGTGCTGCATCTCTTCCAGGCTGGGCGTGATCAGGCCGCTCAGGCCGATGATGTCGGCGCCTTCTTCCTTGGCCTTCTTCAGGATGTCCTGGCAGGGCACCATCACGCCCATGTTCACGACTTCGAAGTTGTTGCACTGCAAGACCACGGTGACGATGTTCTTGCCGATGTCGTGCACGTCGCCCTTCACGGTGGCGATGACGATCTTGCCCTTCGGCTTGGCTTCGCCGCCGCCAGCGATCAAGAGCTTCTTCTCTTCCTCGATGTAGGGCAGCAGGTGGGCCACGGCCTGCTTCATCACGCGCGCGCTCTTCACCACCTGGGGCAGGAACATCTTGCCCTGGCCGAAGAGGTCGCCCACCACGTTCATGCCGGCCATCAGCGGGCCTTCGATCACGTGCAGCGGCCGGCCGCCGGTGGCAGCGATGGCCTGCCAGGCTTGTTCGGTGTCTTCGACGATGAACTCGGTGATGCCGTGCACCAGCGCGTGGGAGAGGCGCTCGTTCACATCGCCCGCGCGCCAGGCCAGGCGGGCGCTGTCGTCCTTGGCCGCGCCCTTGGCGCTTTCGGCCACTTCGATGAGGCGTTCACCGGCATCTTTGCGGCGGTTCAGCACCACGTCTTCCACACGCTCGCGCAGCGTGGCTTCCAGGTCGTCGTACACGCCCACCATGCCGGCGTTGACGATGCCCATGTCCAGCCCCGCCTGGATGGCGTGGTACAGGAAGACGGTGTGGATGGCCTCGCGCACCGGGTCGTTGCCGCGGAAGCTGAAAGACACGTTGCTGACGCCGCCGCTCACCTTCGCGCCGGGCAGGTTCGCCTTGATCCAGCGCGTGGCTTCGATGAAGTCGACCGCGTAGTTGTCGTGCTCCTCGATGCCGGTGGCGATGGCAAAGATGTTGGGGTCGAAGATGATGTCTTCGGGCGGGAAGCCCACTTCATCCACCAGCACGCGGTAGGCGCGTTCGCAGATCTCGATCTTGCGCTGGTAGGTGTCGGCCTGGCCCTTTTCGTCGAAGGCCATCACCACGGCGGCGGCGCCGTAACGGCGCACCAGCGTGGCCTGGCGCTTGAACTCGGCCTCGCCCTCTTTCAGCGAGATGCTGTTGACGATGCCCTTGCCCTGGATGCACTTGAGGCCGGCCTCGATGACGCTCCACTTCGAGCTGTCGATCATGATGGGCACACGCGCGATCTCGGGCTCGCCGGCGATCAACTTCAGGAAGCGCTCCATGGCCGCTGCGCTGTCGAGCATGGCCTCGTCCATGTTCACGTCGATGACCTGGGCGCCGTTTTCCACCTGCTGGCGCGCGACGCTCAGCGCGTCTTCGAAGCGCCCTTCGAGAATCATGCGGGCGAAGGCCTTGCTGCCCGTGACGTTGGTGCGCTCGCCGATGTTGACGAAGAGACTGCCGCTGCCGATGGCAACGGGCTCCAGGCCCGAAAGGCGCATGGGGGGCGGTGGGCGGTTCATGGGCGGCACTCCGGCTGACGTGGGGGGAGTGAGCGCCGTTGCCACCGGCCGCAGGCAGGCAAGCTGCCCCAGGCCGGACCCCGAGCCTGGCAGCACGCACCGGGCTCAGGGCCACGGGCGGCGGTCGCAACGCTCCTCGGGAAGCCGCAGATTTTAGGCGCGGCCGGCCTCGCGAGCCGGGGCGGGGTCAGCGGCTGTGTGAAGTCAGGCGCGAGAGCGGGCCCGAGGTGCTGATGCCCGGCCCGGCGCGGCGCGCAGTGGGCAGCACGGCGTTGGCTGGCGCTTCGTCCAGCCCCACGGCCGCCACGTCGGGCAGCGCCGAGACACTCTCCGCGCCGCGCCGCATCGCCAGGCCCACGGCCAGGATGTCGATCACCAGCAGGTGCAGGATGCGGCTGACCATGGGCACGTGCGTGGCCACGTCTTCCACGTGGTCGACGATCAGCGCCACGTCGGCCTTGCGCGCCAGCGGGCTCTGGCTGGCGGTGATGGCCACCACCGGCGCGCCCCGTGCATGTGCCGCCTCGCACACCCCGAGCAGGTCGTCCACGCGGCCGCTGCTGCTGATGATCACCACCACGTCGGACGGCCGCAGCACCTTGGCCGAGAGCAGCTGCAAACGCGGGTCGGTCACGCTCGCGCTGGGCACGCCGAAACGCAGGAACTTGAACTGCGCGTCGTCGGCCACCACGCCGTAGTGGCCCACAGCGTAGAACTCGATGCGCTCGGCCGCGGCCAGCAGGTCGATGGCGCGCACCAGGGTGTCGCGGTTGAGCTGCTCGCGCACCTGCAGGATGGCGCTGGCCGTGTTGCCCAGCACCTTCACGCCGAGTTCGAGCACCGAATCGGAACCCGTCACCTGCGTGTGCGTCAGCGGCACCGTGGCCGACAGGCCCGAGGCCAGGCGCAGCTTGAAGTCGCTCAAGCCCTCGCAGCCCAGGCTGCGGCAGAAGCGGATCACGGTGGGCTGGCTCACCTGCGCCGCCTTGGCAATCTCGGCGATGGGGTCGTTCAGCGCCGAGCGCGGGTGCGCCAGCACGTGGTCGGCCACACGTTTTTCAGCCGGCGAGAGGCCTTCGCGCGCCCGCTGGATCTGCCCCAGGATGGCCGAGCCGTGTTCGGCGTGCAACGTGCGCAGCTGCGCGGCCAGGATGGCGGCCACGCCGTCGAAGGTGGCGTGTTCGGCCGTCACCACGAAGGTGGGGATGACCTTCACGTAGTCGCTGAAGCGGCCCTTGTCTTCAAAACGCGCGCGGAAGGGGCTGGCGTCGAAGTACTCACCCAGCCGCGGCACGATGCCGCCGCCGATGTACACACCGCCCAGGGCGCCCAGCGTCACTGCCAGGTTGCCGGCGGCCGTGCCCAGGATGCTGCAGAAGGCCTGCAGCGTTTCTTCGCACAGCGGGTCGGCATGGTCGAGCGCGCGGCGGGTGATCTCGGGCGCCGAGAGAACCTCGGGCTCCAGCCCGGCGCGGTGGATGAGCGCGCGGTGGATCAGCTCCAGCCCCGGGCCCGAGAGCAGGCGCTCGAAGGACAGGTGCGAGTACAGCGTCATGCCGTAGCGCAGGATGGCGATCTCGCGCTCGTCGCGCGGCGCGAAGTTGGTGTGGCCGCCTTCCGTGCCCAGCGCCACATAGCCGTCGCTCAAGGGAATGAGGCCGCTGACACCCAGGCCGCTGCCGGCGCCGATGACGCCGATGACGCTGTTCTCGCGCGCCTGCCCGCCGCCCACCTGGCGGCGCTGCCCTGGCGCCAGGCGCGGCAGCGCCATGGCCAGCGCGGTGAAGTCGTTCACCACCACCAGCGTGGACAGGCCCAGCCGCTGGCGCATCTGCTCGATGCTGAACTGCCAGTGGTAGTTGGTCATGCGCACTTCATCGCCTTCCACCGGGTTGGCGATGGCGATGGCGGCGTGCTCCACGGTGGGCGCCAGGCCCTGCGGCAGCCGACCCAGGTAGGCGGTGACGGCGGCGTGGAAATCGGCGTGCTCGGCGCACAGCAGCGAAGCCGTGTGCTCGAAGCGCGATGGCGCCACCTGCAAGGTGAAGCGGGCGTAGGTGCCGCCGATGTCGGCAAGCAGGCGCGGGCTGTGCGAGGGCGTCATGGCCGGCGATTGTGGCGGAGCGGGCACGGCATCTGCATGCGGGTAAGGCCGAGACGACAACACTGTAGCTTCACTACAGCCACCCGGGGCAAAGCCCCGCCACTTTGTGCAGGGAGAGGGGCTGCGGCCTCGGGCAAAGCCGCTTGTTCGGCGCATGTAGTTTTGCTACCGTGCACAGGTTTGGGGCTGGCACCTGCCGCGGCGAGTTCCAGCTTTCGACGTTCACCATCCGCCATGTCAGACCCAGAAGCTCTCACCCGCCCCGCCGCCGCCCGCCCTGCAGAAACAGGCCCGGCCGCTGCCGGCCTGCCCCGCCCCTGGCTGGTGGCCGACATTGGGGGCACCAACGCGCGCTTCGGCTGGCTGGCCGAGGGCGCCGACCGCATCGGCCACGTCGCCACCTTGCCGGCGGCCGGCCACGCCGGGCCGGCCGACGCCGCGGCCGAATACCTGGCCGGCGTGGCCCGCAGCCTGGGCAGTGCCTACCAGCCGCCCCGCGCCGCGGCCTTTGCCGTGGCCACGGCCGTCGGCACCGACCGCATCGCCTTCACCAACAGCGGCTGGGCCTTCTCCTGCCGCGAGGCCCAGGCCGCGCTGGGGCTGGATGCGCTGCTGGTGCTCAATGATTTCGAGGCCCTGGCGCTCTCACTGCCCCGCCTGCAGGCCAGCCAGGTGCAGCCCTGGCCCGGCGCGCCCGTGCAGGCGGCGCTGCCCAGCCGGGCCACGCTGGCCGTGATCGGCCCAGGCACCGGCCTGGGTGTGGCTGGCCTGGTGCCGGCGCCCGGAGGCGGCTGGGTGGCCGTGCCGGGCGAGGGGGGCCACGCCAGCCTCTCGGCGGCCGACGACTTCGACGCCGCCCTGCTCGCCGCCGTGCGGCGCGAGCATGCGCACGTTTCGGCCGAGCGCCTGCTCTCGGGCATCGGCCTGCCGGTGCTGCACAGCGCCGTGGCCACCGTGCTCGGCCAGCCGGGCGAGACCTTGCCGGCCGAGCAGATCGTCGAACGCGGCCTGAATGGCACTTGCCCGGTGTGCAGCCGCACGCTGGACAGCTTCTGCGCGCTGCTCGGCAGCTTCGCCGGCAACGTGGCCCTGGTGATGGGCGCGCGGGGCGGCGTCTACATCGGCGGCGGCATCGTGCCGCGCCTGGGTGAACGCTTCTTCCAGAGCCCTTTCCGCCAGCGCTTCGAGGCCAAGGGTCGCTTCCACACCTACCTGCAGGCGGTGCCCACCCTGCTCATCACCGACACCCTGGCGGCGCTGAACGGCGGGGTGCAGGCACTGGCTCAGCACAAACCCTGAGCCCTTGCAAGGCGCACGGAAATTTTCGTGCAGCCTTGTCAACCCTTCGCTTGGCGATGCGTTGTGATCACAGCCTGAGCTGCGGTGCACCGCGCTCGGGCTCTCGG
Organism: Rubrivivax sp.; assembly: GCA_051861265.1. Lineage (GTDB taxonomy): Bacteria > Pseudomonadota > Gammaproteobacteria > Burkholderiales > Burkholderiaceae_C > Rubrivivax. The sequence goes on along the minus strand of JBHYDA010000008.1, from coordinate 188,643 downwards.
CGCCCCGGAATGGTTCGGGTTGACGAGGTTTTCGAAAACCTGACTTTCCTCTGAGAGAGAGACACCATGATCAAGTTCATCAGCGCTCTGGCCCTGGCCGCTTTCGCTATCGGCGCCCAAGCTTCGGCCCCCAAGGCTGACGCCGCCAAGCCCGCCGCCAGCGCCGCCAAGAAGGCCGACGCCAAGAAGGACGAAGCCAAGCCGGCCAAGAAGGAAGAAGCCAAGAAGTAATCTTCTGGTTTCCATGTGACAAGGGCGGGAACGCAAGTTCCCGCCCTTGTTGCTTTTGGGGCGCCGGTGCCGCGCCCTTGCCCCGTCAGGGCAGCGTGATCACACCGCTTTCGTCCATCACGCGCGGGCCGTCCTCGCGGCCGCCGCCCATCGCGTAGGCGCGGGGCTCGGGGCCCAGGGCGCGGTAGCCCCCGTCGTAATCCCAGGTCGTCACGTAGAGCCGCGCACCGCGCAGCGAGGGCAGCCGGCCCAGCGCCGCCGCCGGCAGCGTGAAGCTCACGGTCTGCGTCACGCGGTCCACGGCCAGCGTGGCCCCTGGCGTCACCGGCGTGCCTTCGTTCGTGGCGCTGGCGCCTTCTGGCGAGAACAGCGCGTTCGACCACCCGCCCGCGCGCAGCCGCAGGTGCCAGCGCATGCCGCCGGGCAGGCTGGCGTTCTGCAACGGCATCACCATGGCGCCGCCGGGCACGCCGGGCAGTTCGATGTAGACGGTGAAGTTGACGTGGTCGAAGCCGTTGGGCGGGCTCCACGGCGTGGTGATGCGGTGCAGGCCCAGGTGCAGGCGCATCGCGCCGCCGGCGGTCTCCACGCGCACGCGGCGCAGGTCCATCTGGCGGTTCTCACCCCAGCCGGGGTCGGTGGGATAGGTGTAGGCCGAACCGGGCGGGCCGGTGTCGTCGCCGGCCGGGTCGGGCTGGTCGAGCACGGTCTGCCACATCCGCTCCACCCGGAAGCTGCGCGGTGCCGAGACGGCCTGGCTGCTGCCATCGCCCGGGGCCCAGGCCACCACGCTGTGCTCGGTGGCGGGGTCGACCATCGCTGCGGTGTCCACGCGCGCCTGCCAGTGGCCGCTGGCATCGGGCTGCACCTCGACGGCACGGGCCAGGTCGCCATCCACCACCAGCTGCAAGCGGGGCACGGCCGGGCTCACGGTGCCGCTGACCTCGAAGTCACCGCGCTGCACGGCACCGCCAGGCAGCGCCAGTTGCACGCGGGCCGCTGCAGCGGCCGGCGCCGCGCGGCGCGCGGTGGCCCGCCACACCTGCCCGCTGCGCGGCGGCAGGCGCAGCGTGAGGCGGCCCCCGGCGCCCACCACGGCGTCGGCGGGCCGGCCGTCCAGCCCGTGCAGGCCTTCCAGCACGGTGCCGGCGGGCAGGCCGGTGGCCAGCGCCGGCAGCAGCGTGTCGCTCTCGGCGGTGTTGAAGACGACGAAGACCGGCTGGCGCTCGGCCGGCTTCTGGCGCTGCGCCTCGGGGCCGCGCCAATCCATGCGCCAGGCCAGCGCACCCGGCGTGGCCGCGTTGCCATGCAGCACCGTCGGCCAGCCGCGTGAGAGCACGCGGTGTGTGCGGCGCAACTGCGTCATCTCGGCAATGGCGCGGTACAGCGGTGCCTCGGTGTCGTAGCGGTCGCGCCCGCCCGAGCCCCAGCCCGCGGCAAACATCGAGGCACGGGGCTCGGTGAAGCCCTGCTCGGTGCCGTAATAGAGCACCGGCACGCCCGGCAGCGTCATCATCGCCAGCATCGCCTGCTTCAGGCCGGCCGTGCTGCCGCCGGCCAGGAAGCGGTCGACGTCGTGGTTGTCGATGAAGCTCACCATGCGGTGCGGGTCGCTGTGCACCTTCATCATGCGCGTGATGCGCCCGCCCAGTTCCGCCGGCGGGCGGCCCCGCGCGAAGGCATCGCCCAGGGCGCCGTAGAGCGGGAAGTTCAGCATGCCCGGCATGCGGGGCTCGCCGCGCGGGCCGCGCACGTAGCTCTCGATCTTGCGCGCCTGCACGTCCTGGCCCGGGCGGTCGATGCCGAAGCCCTCGCCGAAGACGAAGAAGTCGCGCCGGCCCGTGCGCCGCGCGACCTCGGCCAGGCCGGGCGCCTGCGGGTCGCGGGCGCGCATGAAGTCGGTGAAGTAGTCGGGCGCCACGTAGAAGGCGGTGTCGACGCGGAAGGCATCGACGCCCACCTCGCGCACCCAGTAGCCGTAGCTGTCACGCAGCGCGCGGCGCACCACTGGGTTGTCGGTGGCCAGGTCGTCCAGGCCGCCCATCTGGAAGCTGCGCTCCTGCTCGGGCACGGTGTAGTCGGTGATGTCCGGCGTCCAGTGGTAGATGCCGGCAGCCCGGTGCGCGGGGTCGCGAGGGTCGTTCTGGTCGAAGGGGGGCTGGCTCGGGCGCGGCACCGGACGGGTGTGGGTGTTCGGCGTGTAGCCGGCGGCCGGGTCGGCGCGCTGCCAGCCGCTGTAGCCGAAGAAGTTGCCGGTGTGGTTCACCACGATGTCCTGCACCAGCACCATGCCCTGGCTGTGCAGCGCGTGCGAGAGCGCCTTGTAGTCGTCCAGCGTCCCGAGGTGGGGGTCGATCTTCTTGAAGTTCTCGGCCCAGTAGCCGTGGTAGCTGGTGTAGTGGCCAGCGGCGTCGAGCCACTGGTTGGCCACGGGCGGCGTGATCCACACGCCCGTGGCGCCCAGGCCGCGGATGTACGCCAGGCGCTGCTGCAGGCCGCGCAGATCACCGCCCTGGTAGCGCGTGCGGTCGCCGGGCTTGTACTCGCCCGCGCCCTGGTCGTTGTTGGCCGGGTCGCCGTCGGCGAAGCGGTCGGTCATCACGAAGTAGAGGACCTGGTCGCGCCAGTCGGGCGAAGGCGCGTGCAGCTGCAGCGGGCCGGCCAAGGCGCTGGCAGCGGCAGCCACCATCGCCACGGCAACGGCCGAGGCGCGTCTGGCAAGCAGGCAAACGCTCACGGTGTTGCTTTTTTGCAATGCAGTTTCGCTACAAACACACGCCGCAGAGTCCGCCATCAGCCCCGTTGCGGTGCGTTCTGATCAGTGTACCCAGGGCACACTGCCCATGTACAGCCCAGAAATTCGCCACATCTTCGGCAGGGAAGCGCACCGATCTAGGGTTTCCGCAGGGTGCCGCGAAATCTAGTTTTGGTACAAAGTTCCGGTCGCCCATCCTTTCCCCATGCCCGATCAGCGCCGCCCGCAGCGGCAGGTGCTCAGCGGAAGTTGTCGTGATCCCGTGAGTCTCAGGAGACAAGCCATGAAGAATTCGAACCCCCGCAGCAGCGCCCGGCGCGCCTTGCTGCAGGCCACCCCGGTGGCCGCCGCCGTGGCCGCCATGCTGATGGCCAGCGGCGTGGCGCAAGCCCAGACGGCACCCGCCGCCGGCGCGAGCGCTGCGCCCCAGGTGATCACGGTGACCGGCATCCGCCGCGGCATCGAGAGCGCCATCAACACGAAGAAGAACGCCGAGGCCATCGTCGAGAGCATTTCGGCCGAAGACATCGGCAAGCTGCCCGACAGCAGCATCGCCGAGAGCATCCATCGTGCGCCTGCCCGGCGTGACAGCCCAGCGCGTGGGCGGCCGCGCCACCGAGATCAACATCCGCGGCCTGTCGGGCGACTTCGCCAACACGCTGCTGAACGGCCGCGAGCAGGTCTCCACCGGCAACAACCGCAGCGTCGAGTTCGACCAGTACCCCAGCGAACTGCTGTCGGGCGTGAGCATCTACAAGACGCCCACCTCCGACCTGCTGGGCCAGGGCCTGTCGGGCACCATCGACCTGCAGACCGTGCGCCCGCTGAACTTCAGCCAGCGCGTCATCGGCGTGAACGTGCGCGGTGAGAAGAACGGCGGCGGCACGCCCTTCGAAGGCGACGGCACGCGCTTCAACTTCACCTACATCGACCAGTTCGCCGACCGCACCATCGGCGTGGCCTTCGGTGTGGCGCGCCTGAGCCAGAAGGTCGGCAAGTCGCGCAGCGAAACCTACGACACCAGCAACACCGGCAACTTCGCCAACGTCAACGGTGGCCAGAACTTCACCTTCAACCAGGGCTTCAAGTACTTCGTCGACGACACCGACGAAACGCGCACCGGCGCCATGGCCGTGCTGGAGTACAAGCCCAACAAGGACTTCAGCAGCGTCGTCGACCTGTTCTATTCGAAGTTCGAGAAGGACGTCACCAAGCGCGGCCTGGAGATCCAGGTCAACGACAGCTGGAAGGGCGGCAACCTGGCCTACCAGTCGCCCACGCTGACCAACGCCACCGTCACCAACGGCCGCCTCGTCAGCGGCACCTGGGGCAACGTGAACCCGCTCTCGCGCACCATCTGGGAACCGCGTGAAGACGAGCTCAAGTCCTTCGGCTGGAACAACAAGCTGAAGTTCGCGGGTGGCTGGACCGGCATGGCCGATCTGAGCTTCTCGTCGGCCGAGAGCAAGGAGCAGATCGTCGAGATGGAAGCCGGCGTCTTCGACACGGTGAACAACCGTCCGCTGCCCGGCACCGTGACGATCAGCGACTACAACAGGATCACCGGCCTGCAGTACGACCACGGCAACCCCGCCATCGTGCGCCTGACCGACCCCGAGAGCTGGGGCCAGAACGGCTACGACAAGATCATCACCACCAAGGACGAGCTGAAGGCCATCAAGCTGGTCGGCCAGAAGGACCTGGAAGGCATCTTCTCCCGCGTGAGCTTCGGTCTGAACCTGACCAAGCGTGACAAGACCAAGGGCTCGGCCGAGAACTTCCTGCGCCTGCCCACCCGCGGCGCCACCAACCCCAACCCCGGCACGCCGCTGCCGGCCGGTGCGGGCTCGCTGCGCCTGCCCGAACTGGGCTTCAACACCGTGAGCTTCGACCCGGGTGCGGCCTACCCCGCGCTGTACCGCCTGGACCGCAACATCAACGGCGACATCCTGCGCAAGGGCTGGGAAGTCAACGAGGACATCAAGACCGTCTTCGTGAAGGCCGACATCGACACCGAACTCTTCGGCATGCCGGTGCGCGGCAACGTGGGCACCCAGATCGTCAAGACCGACCAGAGCTCGACGGCGCCGGTGGTGGACAACACCAACCAGGGCACCTTCACGCTGCGCACGGCGGGCAAGAGCTACACCGACTTCCTGCCCACGCTGAACATGACGATGGAGATCGCCAGCGACCAGTTCCTGCGCCTGGGCGTGGGCCGGCAGATGGCCCGTCCGCGCATGGACCAGCTCAGCGCCTTCACGCGTTCGGAAGTGAACGACCAGCTGAAGTGGACCGGCAGCGGCGGCAACCCCAACCTCGACCCCTACCGCGCCACCGCGCTGGACCTGAGCTACGAGAAGTACTTCGGCACCAAGGGCTACATCTCGGCCGCCGCGTTCTACAAGGACCTGAAGAGCTACATCTTCGACTTCAAGAACACGCAGTTCAACTTCAGCGGCTTCCCCAACCTGTCGGGCCGCGTGCCGACGTCGAACATCGGCGAGTTCACCGCGCCGGTCAACGGCAAGGGCGGCACCATCAAGGGCATCGAGCTGGCCGTTGACGTGCCGCTGAGCTTGCTGTTCAAGCCGCTGGACGGCTTCGGCATCCAGGCCAGCTACAGCGACACCAAGAGCGCCATCAAGCCTTTCGGTGACGCCGACGTGCGGCCGCTGCCGGGCCTGTCGCGCAAGGTGCAGACGCTGACGGCGTACTACGAGAACAGCGGCTTCTCCGTCCGCGTGGCCAACCGCAAGCGCTCGAGCTTCATCGCCGAGATCGAAGGCTTCGGTTCCGACCGCGAGTACAAGTACGCACGCGCCGAGACCATCACCGACCTGCAACTCAGCTACGAGATCCAGAGCGGCATCGCCAAGGGCGTGAACTTCCTGTTGCAGGTGAACAACCTCAACAACGAGCCCTATGTCGAGTACGACGGTGGCACCGGCCGCGACACCAAGAAGGACGAGTACGGCCGCACCATGCTCTTCGGCGTCAGCTACAAGTTCTGAGTCTGAGCGCCCCAAGCCCCTGCCGCCCGCGGCAGGGGCTTTTTTCATTGCGCAGAATCCAGCACCGTTCCGACGAAAGCCCGCCATGCACACGCCGCCCACCCACATCCAGCACATCGTCATTGCCGGTGGCGGCACCGCCGGCTGGATGGCCGCCGCGGCGCTGGCCAAGCTGCTGGGCACGGCCTGGCGCATCACGCTGATCGAGAGCGAAGAGATCGGCACCGTGGGCGTGGGCGAGGCCACCATCCCGCTCATCAACATCTACAACAACGCGCTGGAGCTGGACGAGAACCTCTTCATGCGCGAGACCGCGGCCACCTTCAAGCTCGGCATCGAGTTCGTGAACTGGGGCCGCCAGGGCGACCGCTACATCCACGGTTTCGGCCCACTGGGGCCGGACATCGGCCTGACCAAGTTCCACCACTACTGGCTGAAGATGCGCGCGCTCGGCCAGGCCGACGACCTGGACGCCTACAGCATCAACAACGCCGCGGCCAAGGCGAACAAGTTCCTGCGCGCGCAGCGCGACATGGGCAACTCGCCGCTGGCCGAGATTGCGCACGCCTACCACTTCGATGCGGGCCTCTATGCCGCCTTCCTGCGCCGCTACGCAGAGAAGCTGGGCGTGGTGCGGCTGGAAGGCAAGATCAGCGGCGCCACCACGCGGCCGGAGGACGGCTTCGTCGACGCCGTGGTGATGGAAGGCGGCCGCCGCATCGAGGGCGATCTCTTCATCGACTGCACGGGCTTCCGCGGTCTGCTGATCGAGCAGGCGCTGCACACCGGCTACGAAGACTGGAGCCACTGGCTGCCGGCCGACCGCGCCTGGGCCGTGCCTTGTGAATCGGTGAACCCGCTGACGCCCTACACACGCAGCACCGCGCGCACGGCGGGCTGGCAGTGGCGCATTCCGCTGCAGCACCGCACCGGCAACGGCCACGTCTTCAGCAGCCAGTTCATCGGCGAGCAGGACGCTGCCGACCTGCTGATGCAGAACCTGGACGGCGCGCCGCTGGCCGACCCGCGGATGCTGAAGTTCGTCACCGGCAAGCGCCGCCAGCTCTGGAACAAGAACGTGGTGGCGGTGGGCCTGGCCAGCGGCTTCATGGAGCCGCTGGAGAGCACCAGCATCCACCTCATCCAGAACACCATCGCGCGGCTGACGACCTTCTTCCCCTACCAGCGCTTCGACGCCGCCGACATCGCCGAATTCAACCGCCAGAGCGACTTCGAGTTCGAGCGCATCCGCGACTTCATCATCCTGCACTACAAGGCCACCGAGCGCGACGACACCGCGTTCTGGAACTACGTGCGCACGATGCCGATTCCCGATTCGCTGCAGCACAAGTTCGACCTCTTCCGCAGCAACGGCCGCGTCTTCCGCGAGAACCAGGAGCTGTTCAGCGAGATCAGCTGGGTGGAGGTGTTCATCGGCCAGCGCGTGATGCCCGAGGCCTACCACCCGCTGGTGGACACGCTGCCCGAGGCCAAGATCGCCGACTTCCTGAAGAGCGTGCGCCACACCATCGCGCGCTGCGTCGACGCCATGCCCACGCACGCCGAATTCGTGGCCCAGCACTGCGCCACCGACATCCCCAAGCGCAAGGCCGAGGCCGAAGCGGCGGCGATGGCGATGAAGAAGATGCAGGCCGCGGTGCCCCCCGCGGTGCAGCCGGCCTGAGCCCGGCGCACCTGAACGCAATGTTCAACCCCCGCCCGCGCATCGAGCGCGTGAACGTCGGCGGTGTGCACGACGTCTGGGTCGTCGACGACGTGCTGCTCGAACCCGAGGCGCTGCGCGAGCGCGCCATCGCGGGCCGGGCGAACTTCCGTGCAGCGCCCTTCAATGCCTATCCGGGGCTGGAGTGGCAGCAAGGGCCTGAGATCGACGGCCCGCTGTCCGACTTCTTCCTGCTGCACCTGCGCCAGCGCCTGGGCGCGCGGCGCACGCAAAGCATGTACAGCCGGCTTTCGCTGGCCACGCTGCAGCCCGCGCAACTGCGCCCGCTGCAGCGCCTGTGCCACCGCGACCGCTTCGGCACCACGGCCGATCAGACGGTGGCGGCCTGCACGCTCTACCTCTTCGACGATGCCGCCCTGGGCGGCACCAGCTTCTACCTGCCGCGCCGGCCCATCGAAGACATCAACACAGACATCCGGCGCTGGGCCGCGATGGACGACGCCGCGTTCACCGCCGAGATCGGCGCACCGCCGGGCTACATCGGCGCCAGCAACGCGCACTTCGAACTGGCCGTGGCGGTGCCGGCGGCCTTCAACCGCGCGGTCTTCTACGACGGCGGCCACTTCCACAGCAGCCACATCACGCAGCCCGAGAAGCTGGGCGCCGATCCGGCCCACGGCCGGCTCACGCTCAACGGCTTCTTCATCTGCCGCCGGTCTGCAAGCTGAGGCGGCCTGAGCTGCTAGGTCGCGGCCAAGCGCCGCCGCGCCGCACGCGCATGCGGCACCCAGGCCAAGGTCGCCCAGCGGCGCCACATCAGCAGGCCGCGCAGCCACTCGTCGGCGGCGTAGGCGATCCACACGCCCACCAGGCCCCAGCCCAGCTTCACGCCCAGCAGCCAGCTGCCGCCGGCCATCACCAGCACCATGCTGCCGGCGCCCACCATCACCGGATAGCGCGCGTCGCCGGCGGCGCGCAGCGCGTTGATGACCACCAGGTTGAAGGTGCGGCCGGGCTCCAGCAGCACCGTCCACCACAGCAGCACGGTGGCGGTGGCGATGATCTGCGCATCGGCCGTGAAGATGCGCATCAGCCAGGGTGAGGCCAGCGCCGCCAGCGTCGCCACCACCACACTCACCATCAGCCCGCGCGCCAGGCCGCGGCGCACCACGCGGTGGGCGCGCTTGAAGTGGCCGGCACCGATGAGGTGGCCCACCACCGTCTCGGCACTGAGCCCCGTGGCCAGGCCGAAGAGCAGCACCACCATCATCACCTGCTGCACGTAGGCGTGCGTGGCCAGCGCAGCGGCGCCGAGCGTGCCCACCACGGCCACCGTCACCATGAAAGCCAGCCGCCAGGCGATGTTCTCGGCGGCGCCGGGCAGACCGATGCGCGCCACCTCGGCCAGCTCGGCACGGCGCAGGCGCCACCAGTCGCTGCGGCGCGGCCGCAGGTTCAGCCGTGTGCGCCACAGCCACAGGTGCAGGCCGATGGCGACGCCGCGCGCGATCAGCAGCGCCAGCGCGTAGCCCGGCAGGCCCAGCGCCGGCAGCTGCAGCGGCCCCAGCTGCAGGCCGAACATCAGCGGCCCCATCAAGGCCAGGTGCAGCAGGTGCATCGCCACCATCACGGCCAGGGTCTCGCGGGCGCGCAGGTGGGCGCGCATCACGGCCGTCATGCTGGCGTTCCAGGCGTCCAGCAGCATGGCCGGGGCCAAGGCCATCAGCATCGGCGCGGCCAGCGGCAGCACGGCGGCCGGCGCGTTCATCACGCCCAGCAGCGCACCTGGGAACAGCAGCGCCGGCAGCGCCACGGCCACGCCCATCCAGGTGCTGGCGCCCAGCACGGCGCGGGCCACGGCGTCGGCGGCGTCGCGCCGGCCCGCGCCCAGGGCCTGCGTGAGCACCACCCCCACGCCTGCGCCGATGACGCGGAACAGGATGAACAGCGTGCCGAAGACGTGGTGCGAGAGCGCGAAGGCTGCGCCGGCGGTGTCGCTCATGCGTGCAGCCAGCGCCGTGCCCACCACGCCGACGGCGATGCCCAGCAGCAGCTCCAGGAACAGCGGCCAGGCCAGGGAAAACAGGCGCGGCTGGGGGCGGGGCGATGCGCGCGGGGCCGGCGCCGGCGCGGAGGTCACGGTCATGGCGCGAGCTTAGGGCGGAACCTCGGTGTAACCGGGGCGCTGCTCCGGCGATGATCGCGAAAACACTGCGCTGTCGCGCTGTGGCCGCACGAGCCGTGCCCTACCTCTGACATGCCATGCCCCTGAACCGCCGCCACGCCCTGCAACACCTGCTCACCGCGCCTGCGCTCGCCGCAGGCCTGGCCAGCACAGCCGCCCGGGCCGACGGCCCGGCACGCCTGAGCGCGGCAGAAGCACGCAGCGATCTGCAAACCCTGCGCCGCGCACTGCCGGCCCTGCACCCGGGCCTGCACCGCCGTGCCACGCCAGCGCAGATCGATGCCACGTTCGCCGCTGCCGAAGCCGCGGTGGCCGACGGCTGCACGCGGCCGGCGTTTTTCCTGCACTGCTCGCGCATCGCCGCCGCGGTGAACTGCGGCCACACCTGGGCCAGCCGCTACAACGCGCGTGCCGACCTGAAGGCGCAGCTTTTCGACGGCGCCGACAAGCTGCCCTGCACGCTGCGCTGGGTGCAGGGCCGCGCGCTGGTCACCGGCAGCGCGGCACCGAGCCTGGCGGCGGGCAGCGAGCTGTTGGCCATCGATGGCCGGCCCGTGGGTGAGATCGCCGCGGCGCTGCTGCCGCTGCTGCGAGCCGACGGCACGCACGCCGGCGCGATGGGCAAGCGCTGGGCGCAACTCGACACCGGCGCCAACGGGAGCGCGATGGACTGGCTCTTCCCGATGGCCTTCCCGCCCCAGGACGGCCGCTGGCGCCTGACGCTGCGCAGCGCCGCCGGTACGCAGACGCTGGAAGCACCCGCCCTGACCCTGGCCGAGCGCCAGCGCACGCTGCCCGAAACGCCCCCGCCCTGGGGCCTGCAGCGCGAGGGCGACACCGCGGTGCTGCGCATCACCACCTTCGCCTTCTGGAACAGCGGCTTCAAGGCCGATGCCTTCCTTGCGCGCACCTTCCAGGCCATCCGCGGCCTGCCCTATCTGGTGCTGGACCTGCGCGAATGCGAAGGCGGCGACGACAGCATCGCGCGGCAGTTGCTGGCCCACCTGCTGCGGCAGCCTTACGAAACACCGGCCGAAAACCGCGAGAGCGCTTACGAACTGGCCCCGGCCGAGTTGCTGCCGCTGCTGGGCACCTGGGACCGCGCCTTCTTCGACCGCCGCGGCCAGGCCACGCGCACGGCCGAGGGCCGCTGGCAGCTGACCCCGCGCCCTCCGCAGCGCGTGGAGCCGGTGGCCGCACCCTACCCCGGCCGCACGGTGGCGTTGGTGGGGCCGCAGAACAGCTCGGCCGCCTTCCTGCTGGCGCGCGACCTGCAACGCAGCGGCGCTGCCGTGCTGATGGGCGAGCCCACCGCCGGCCACCTGCGCGGGCTGAACGGCGGGCAGATCGCGTGGCTCACGCTGCCGGCCTCGGGCGTGGCGGTGGACATCCCACTGCGCGCCAGCCATGTGCAGCCCGACGAAGGCGAAACGCTGCCCGACCGCGGCGTGTTGCCCGAGCTGCCTGTCGCGCCGCGCTGGGACGACGCCGTGGCCGACACCGACACCGTGCTGCAGGCGGCCCGCGCGCTCATCCGTGGCTGGCGTCCGGGTGTGGCGCCGAGCGTGGCGCCCACGTCCTGAGCCCCCATGTCCTGCGCAAGACCCCTGCGCTACGATGCCTGCGCCCGGCCTGGGCCGCCTGCGCGGCACCGGCCTTCCTTCCAACCTGCACGCACATCTTCAAGGCACGCATGAGCCACATCCACTTCATCGGCGGTGAAAAAGGCGGGGTCGGCAAATCGCTGCTGGCGCGCGTGCTGGCGCAGCACTTCATCGACCGCAACCAGCCCTTCATCGGTTTCGACACCGACCGCTCGCACGGCGCGCTGCTGCGTTACTACGCCGACTACGCCGCGCCGCTGCCGTTGGACGGCCACGACAGCCTGGACCCCGTGATCGAAGCCGCCACCGCCGAGCCCGGCCGCCGCGTGCTGGTGGACCTGGCGGCGCAGACCCAGGCGCCGCTGCTGCGCTGGCTGGACGAGGCCGCCGTGCCCACGCTGGCGCAGGAGCTGGGCCTGAAGATGACCTACTGGCACGTGATGGACGCGGGCCGCGACTCGGCCGACCTGCTGGGCCGCTGGCTCGATGGCGCCACCGGCGGCGCGGCCGGCCTGCCGCTGGTGATGGTGCTCAACGAAGTGCGCGGCGACGGCTTCGAGCAGCTGGAAGCCTCGGGTTTGGTGCCGCGCGCGCAAGCCCAGGGTGCGCGCAGCCTGCGCCTGCGCAAGCTGCCCGATTCGCTGCTGCAGAAGGTGGACGCCAAGGGCCAGAGCTTCTGGGCCGCCACGCAGGCCGCCAGCAGCGGCCTGGGCCTGCTCGACCGCCAGCGCCTGAAGCTGTGGCTGCAGCGCACGCAGTCCGAGCTGGCCACGCTGGACATCTGAGCCTGCGGAACTAGGGCTGGGCCGGTCGGGGCCGGCGGCGCATCATCGCCGCCCCACCCCTGCCGGAGCACCCATGCCCACCGTCAAGCCAGCCAAACCCGCCGCGCCCAAGGCGCTGTCCCTGCACCTGGGCCTGAACACCGTCAGTGCCGCGGCCTACGCCGGCTGGGAAGGCCCGCTGGCGGCCTGCGAATTCGACGCCCACGACATGGCCGACATCGCGCGCAGCCGCGGCATGAAGCCCACCGTGCTGCTCACGAAGCAGGCCACGCGCAAGGCCGTGCTCGGCGCGATGCGCGGCGCCGCCAAGGCGCTGAAGGCCGGCGACTTCTTCTTCCTCAGCTTCAGCGGCCACGGCGGCCAGGTGCCCGACACCAACCGCGACGAGCCCGACCGCAAGGACGAGACCTGGTGCCTCTTCGATGGCCAGCTCATCGACGACGAGCTCTACCTGGAGCTCAGCCGCTTCGCCAGCGGCGTGCGCGTGCTGGTGCTCTCAGACAGCTGCCACAGCGGCAGCGTCACGCGTGACGGCCCGCTGCCCCCGCCGCCGCCCGGCCAGCGCTACAAGTTGATGCCAGAAGCCGTGGGCCGGCGCGTCTACTGCGCGCACCAGGCCTTCTACGACGGGCTGCAGGCCGAGGTGGCGAAAGCTTCGAAAAGCGCGGTGGTCGACCCCGATGCAGCCCTGGCCCAAGTGGCGCACACCGTGGCGGCGGCACAGGCCGTGTCCGTGGTGGGCAGCTTCAAGCCCGCGGTGCTGCTGATCAGCGGCTGCCAGGACAACCAGACCAGCATGGACGGCGAGCACAACGGCGCCTTCACCGAGAAGCTGCTGCGCGTGTGGAGCAGCGGCAGCTTCAAGGGCAACTACCTGAGCCTGCACCAGCGCATCCGCGCCGCGCTGCCGCCCAGCCAGAGCCCCAACCTCTTCACGCTGGGCCCTGCGGCCGAGTTCGTGAAGCAGGTGCCGTTCAGCGTTTAGCCGGCGGCGGGGCGCCTGGCGTGCCGGGCTGGCCCATCAGAAACAGCAACGGCACCTCCAGCCGCGCCGCCCAGGCGCGTTCGTTGTGGCCGGTGCCCTCGAAGACGCGCAGCAGGCTGTCCTGCGCGGTGTAGCCGCGGTCGCGCACGATCTCGTTCACGAAGGCCTGGTAGGGCGCATAGATCGCGTCCAGCTCGGTGGTGCCGTGGTCCATGTACAGGCGCCGGCCGTCGGGCGGCGCGAGGTGGTCGCGCAGGTAGTTGAAGGCCGCCAGCGGCAGCGCCGCGTTGGGCTGGTGGCTGCCTACCCAGTGCGTGGACAGGCCTGCCGCGCCGCCGAAGACCTGCGGGTACTCGTTCATCGCGTAGACCGAGATCAGCCCACCCATGCTGCTGCCCATCACGAAGGTGCCTTCGCGGCCCGGGCGCGTGGCGTAGCGGGCGTCGATGGCCGGCTTGAGCTCTTCCACCAGGAAGCGCAGGTAGGCATCGGCCTGCGGCTTGCCGCGCAGGGCCTTCTCGACGAAGAGCTCGCGCACGGCCGGCGCCAGGTGCGGCAGGAACTTCTGCGGGTAGTACTCGCTGTGCCGCCAGGGGCCGTTGTTCCACACGCCCACCACGATGGTGTCAGGGATGCGGCCGGCGCGCGCCAGGCGGTCCACCGCGAGGTGCACGTCCCAGGCCTGCTTGTTCCAGCTCTTGCGCGCATCGAAGAGCATCTGCCCGTCGTGCATGTAGAGCACGTTGTAGCGCTTGGCGGGGCTGTAGTCGGCAGGCAGCCACACGTCCACCGGGCGCGGGTCGACATGGCGCGAGGCAACGGCCGGCAGGCGTTCGACGCGGCCGACCTGCACTTCCGGCATCGGGAAGGCCGGCGGCGCGTTAGCCGGGCCCTGGGCTTGCACGGTCTGACCGGCCGAAACGGCCGCCAGCAAGCAGGTGGTCAGGGCCAGCCTAACGGGCCAGTTACAGGGCTTGTTCATCGAAGGTCTCCTCTCCTGTGCGGACTGTCACAACTTGCACGGCTTCGCATCCAGTACGGCGCCGGCCGCGTAACGACGGTGTCACGCCCGGTGGTCAAACTGCCGATACACACCCAAACAACGCATCTGCCCAGCCACTGCCCTCCCGACCTGGAGCCCGACCATGCAAAGCCACCTCCTGCCCCCCGAAGCCTGGCGCAGCGAAGCCTTCGCCGAGGACCTGACGGACGCCGTTCGCCCGGAACAGGCGACACCGGCACGCGGCCTGCGCGGCGGCCGGCTGCTGCTGAGCGTGCTGCCGGTGATGCTGGTCCTGGCCGGCGCCGTCGCGCTGGGCCTGGGCGTCGCCTGATCCTCAAGGTTCAGCCTTCAGCGGCCCGGGGCCACCAGCACCCGGCCGAACAGCGGCGGCAGCGTCAGGCGCCAACGGCCTTCTGACGCCGCGCCGACGGCCTGCAGCGCAGGCCCGCTGTCGAGCACATCTCTCAAGGCCGCCACGGGCACGCCGGGCGGCAATTTCACCTCCACGCTGCGCGCCTCGGTGGCGTTGTTCAGGCCCACCAGCGCCCAGCGCGCCCCGGCCCCGCTGCCCAGGCGGCGCAGCAGCACGATCACCTGCTTGTCCGCATGCAGCGGCGCCTCCAGGCTGCCGCGGCGCAGCACGGCGTGCGTGTTGCGCATCGCGATCAGGCGCTTGAAGTCGGCGTGCAAGGCTTCATCCGGCTGGCCGCCCTGGTCGGCCCAGGGGAAGGTGGCGCGGTTGTAGGGGTCATCACCGCCGGTCACGCCCACTTCGTCGCCGTAGTAGACGGTGGGCGCACCGGGATACGTCATCTGGAACAGCACCGCAAGGCGCAGACGCTGCTTGGACTGGGCGATGACGGCCGGGTCCTTCGTGTCGTCGTGCCAGCCGAAGTGGTGAAGCGCGCGCGCCTGGTCGTGGCTGCTGAGCAGGTTCATCAGCGCATACAAGGCCTGCGGCGGGTAGGCCTCGCGCAGGTGCTCCAGGTGCGTGTACAGCGCCGCGCCGTCGCCGCCGGCCGCGTACTCGAGCACGGCGTTGCGGAAGACGTAGTTCATGGTGCTGTCGAACATGTCGCCCAGGAAGTACTTGCTGGCGTCGAACCAGGTCTCGGCCACGGTCAGCGCGTCGGGCCGGTGGGCCTTGAGCGCCGCGCGCCATTCGCGCCAGAAGTCGTCGGGCACCCAGGGCGCCACGTCCATGCGCCAGCCGGCGGCGCCGCGGTCGAGCCAGAGCTTGGTGACCGAATCGCGGTCGCGGTAGAAGAAGTTGCGCAGGCTGGCGCTGTTCTTGTTCAGCTCGGGCAGGTCGGTCACGCCCACCCAGCCCTTGAACTGCTTGTCGGGCTCGGCCTGCGTGGTGTCGAAGCTGAACCAGTCGGCAAAAGGAGAGGCCGGGTTGACCTTGCCGTTCTGGAAAGCACCTTGGTTGCCGTAATTGCCGTAGCGGTTGAAGTACAGCGAATCGGCGCCGGTGTGGTTCAGGCTGGTGTCGGGGATGACGCGGATGCCGCGTTTGGCCGCCTCTTTCGTCAGGCGCTCGAAGTCGGCGTTGCTGCCGAAGGCGGAGTCGATCTCTCGGTAGTCGGCCGTGTCGTACTTGTGGTTGCTGCTGGCCTTGAAGACCGGCGTCATGTAGATCGTGTTGGCGCCGAGTTCCTTGATGTGGTCGAGCTTCTGGATCAGGCCTTCGAGGTCGCCGCCGAAGAAGTCGTTGTTGAAGTGCGCATCGCTACCGTCGCCGCTGTTCGGGCGGTAGGGGCGGTCGGTCCAGCGCTGGTGCACCTCCACCGTGTGCTGGTGGTAGCGCGTGACGCCAGGTTTCGGGTCGTTGGCCGGGTTGCCGTTGCGGAAGCGCTCGGGGAAGACGTAGTAGTAGACGATGTCGGGTGCCCAGCTGGGCACCTTGAAGTCGGGTCTGTAGACGGTCTGGCGGAAGCGGCGGATGCCGGCTGTTTTCGTGGGCTTGTCGGCCACCTCGGCGCGGCCGCCGGCGCCTTTCTCGCGCGTCCAGAACACCGGTGCGGCGTTGTTCTGCAGCACGTAGACCTTGTCGCCGATCTGCGCCTCGAACCAGTGGCCGTAGACCGCCACGTCGGCGTAGCGGTGGCGGGCGCTCCACCGCAGTTGCGCGCCCTCGCTGCGGGCCTGCATCGGCACGCGGGCGAGCTCGGTGTACTCGAGCACTTCCTGGTTGCCTTCGAGCCGGCGCTTTTCTACCACCAGCGTCAGGCGCTGCACGCCGGGCAGCGAAGTCACCCCGTACTGCACCGTGGTGCCGGCCTTCACGGCGCCGAAGGGGCGTTTGTGCGTAAGGCTGCGGCTGTCGTAGCGCAGGCTCAGGGCGACGGGGTCGGTGACGCTCTTGGCTGCCGGGTCGGCAAAGGTCTTCGGGCCCACGCTCAGACGCGGCTTGCCGTCTTCGAAGGCCAGGCGCACCGTGTGCTCGCCGCTGAAGACGTGCGCGAAGTTGCCGCCGCCCACGCCGAAGCTGGTGGCGTCCTTCCAGCCGGCATCGGCCACCTTGAATTCGTGGCGGCCACTGAGCTTGACGTTGAGGTAGTAAGCGTCGCAGCTGTACTGGAAGGCCCAGTCGTCGAGCGCGGCCCAGTTG
Organism: Rubrivivax sp.; assembly: GCA_051861265.1. Taxonomy (GTDB): domain Bacteria; phylum Pseudomonadota; class Gammaproteobacteria; order Burkholderiales; family Burkholderiaceae_C; genus Rubrivivax. The sequence continues at coordinate 171,783 of JBHYDA010000008.1, read as the reverse complement.
TTGGGCGTGCCGCGCAGGAAGAGCACGGTCTCGCCGAAAGGCGCGGGCGCGGGGCAGGCGCTCACCTGCAGGCGGGGGGCGTTGCCGGGGGCATCCATGGTCAGCGTGAAGCGGTGCACGCCGTCGAAGCGGCGCTTGAGTTCGGGGCCGCGCAGCGTCAGCATTTCAGCGCTGCCTTCGGCCGTGCCGCGGCCGAAATCGGCGTCGCCGCTCCAGCCTTCGTCGGCCACCTTGAAGCTGTGCTCGCCGCTCAGGCGCGTCACCAGCTCCCAGCGCTGGCAGGCCCAGGTGAAACGCTGCGTCTCCAGCGCGTTCCAGCTGTTGAAGGTGCCTCGCAGGTAGAGGCTGCGGCCCTGCAGCGGGTCGGGCCGGCAGGCCTCGGCGGCGGTGGCCCCGAAGCTGGCACCCAGCAGGGCCATCCCGATCAACAAAGCCCGCATCACTGCACCCGCTTGTAGGCGCTGTAGCCGCCGCCCGGGCTGGCCTCGGGCTTCAGCACCAGAAAACCGCCCGGCGGCAGCGTGACGTGCAGCAGGCCCACCTGGATGGGCAGCTTCACCTGCCCGTCCAGCGAGACCATGTTCCAGTTGTTCATCAGCTTGCTGTTGCCCACGAGCACGCTTTCGCTCACCGGCTGATCGCTGGGGTTGGCGATGACGACGATGGTGTCCAGCGCGTGGTCGGTGTAGCGCTCGAAGGCCAGCAGCTTGTGCGCTGTGACGGGCCGGTAGTCGCCCACGCGCAGCGCACGGTGGGCCTTGCGCAAGGCCACGAGCTGCTTCGTCCACGTCAGCTCGGGGTGTCCCTGGTCCACCCGATCCCAGCGCATGGGGCCGCGCATCTCGGGGTCTTGTTCGCCCGCCATGCCGACCTCGCTGCCGTAGTAGAGGTTGGGCGAGCCCGGCAGCGAGAACTGCAGCACTTGCGCCAGGCGGCGGCGCTGTGGGTCGGGCAGCGTGCTGGCCAGGCGCGGCGTGTCGTGGTTGTCCAGCATGATCCAGCTCTTCAGCAGGCCGCCGGGCGGTGAGTCGGCCATCATGCGGTCGATCATCTTCTGCGCCAGCGGCACCTCCAGCTGGCCTTTCGCGGTGCGCACGATGATCTCGCGCAGCGTGAAGTTCATGGCGCCGTCCACCGCAGGCATCCAGTCCTTCGGATAGTTGGCGATCTCGCCCACCACCAGCGAGCCGGGCTTCTCGGCATGGGCCGCGCGCGTGAGTTCGTTCAGGAACTGGAAACCGATGTCCACCGCCACGTCGAGCCGCCAGCCGTCGACGCCATCGCGCAGGTAGCTGCGCACCACGGAGTCTTTCGCGCCGTAGACGTGGTCGCGCACGGCCTTGTTCTCGAGATTGATCTCGGGCAGGTTCTCGGCCAGCCACCAGGTGCGCGTGCCGCTCTGGTACTGCGGGCCGAAGTAGAACCAGTCTCGCCACTTCGACTGTGGGTTCGCCTGCGCGTCCTTGAAGGTGGACGCGTTGCGGCCCATGTGGTTGAACACGCCGTCCAGCACCAGCTTCATGCCGCGGGCGTGCACGTTCTTGGCCAGCTTGCGCACATCGTCGCGCGTGCCGAACTCGGGGCTCACGGCCTGGTAGTCGAAGGCGTCGTACTTGTGGTTGGTGTAGGCCAGGTGGATGGGGTTGAGGTAGAGCACGTCAGCGCCCAGGGCCTGCACGTGGTCGAGCTTGGTGGCCAGGCTGGCGAGGTCACCGCCCCAGAACTCGATCTCGTGGCTCCACAGGCGCGCGCTTTCCACGTAGCTGCCGCGCTGGGGGCTTTCGTCCCAGCGGCGCAGCACCTTGGGCGCGGGGTAGAGATGGCGCTTGGCCTCGAGGTTGGCCGCCGGCACGAAGCGGTCGGGCAGCACCTGGTAGACGATGGCGCCGTTGCGCCAGTCTTTCTCGCGCGCCTCGTACACGCCCTTGAGGGCCTCGTCGGCGGGGTTGCCGGCGGGGGTGTTCACGCCGGTGGCGAAGTTGGCGGCGTGGGCCATGCTGAAACCGGCCGTCAGCGCCAACATCTGCGCGGTCACGAACGTGGAGGTCTTCATCCCTTGACGCCGCCAGCGGTCAGCCCGCTGACGATCCAGCGTTGCGCGAACAGGAAGACCAGCGTGATGGGCAAGCCGCTCAGCACCGCCGCGGCCGCGAAGTCGCCCCACAGGTACTTCTGCTCGTAGAGGTAGAACTTGCTGCCCACGGCCAGCGTGAGGTTGGGCTCTTCACGCAGCAAGATGGAAGCTACGGGGTACTCGATGATGGTGCCGATGAAGGCCAGCACGAACACCACCATCAGGATGGGCACGGCCATGGGCAGCAGCACGAAGCGGAAGGCCTGCCAGTGCGTGGCGCCATCGACCTTGGCGTTCTCCTCGATCTCCATCGGGATGGTCTCGAAGTAGCCCTTGATCGTCCAGATGTGCATGGCCACCCCGCCCAGGTAGGCCACGATGAGGCCGGCATGCGTCTCGATGCCCAGCCAGGGCAGCTTGGTGCCGATGCCTTCGAAGATGGCGTAGATCGCGACGAGGGCCACCGCCACCGGGAACATCTGCAGCAGCAGCATGCTGTTGAGGATGAGGTTCTTGCGCGCGAACTTCATGCGCGCGAAGGCGTAGGCCGCCGTGGTGCTGATGGCCACGATGAGCAACGCCGAGATGGTGGCGATCTTGATGCTGTTCCACAGCCACAGCAGCACCGGGAAGGGCGGCTGCACCACCGTGCCATCGGGCTGCGTGTAGGGGATGCCCAGGGCCAGCTGCCAGTGCTCGAAGCTGATGGTGGTGGGGATCAGGCTGCCGGTGGCGAAGTTGCCCGGCCGCAGGCTGATGCTGACCACCGCCAGCAGCGGAAACAGCGTGAACGCGAGCAGCACCCACATGAAGGCATGCGCGCCGATGACGCGCCAGCGCTGGCTTTTGCCGGTGACGATGGCCATGTGCGTGTGCCTCTATCGCTTCGCGTCGTTGCGCTGGGTGATCTTCAGTTGCACCAAGGCCATCACCGCCACCATCACGAAGATCAGCGTGCTGATGGCCGCGGCCAGGCCGAAGTTCTGACCGCTGTCGGTGAAGGCGATGCGGTAGGTGTAGCTCACCAGGATGTCGGTGGTGCCCGCCGGCAGCTTGGTGTTCAGGAAGTCGGGCCGGCCGTCGGTCAACAAGGAGATCAGCACGAAGTTGTTGAAGTTGAAGGCGAAGGCGCTGATGAGCAGGGGCGTCAGCGGCTTGGCGATCAGCGGCACGGTGATCTTGAAGAAATTGGTCAGCGGCCCGGCACCGGCGATGGCGCTGGCTTCGTACAGGTCGCTCGGGATGGCTTTGATCAGCCCCGAACACAAAATCATGATGTACGGGTAGCCCAGCCAGGTGTTGACGACGAGGATCATCGCCTTGGCCTGCAGCGGGTCGGCGAACCACGCCGGGCGGATGCCGAAGAGCGCGTCGAGGATGGCGTTGATCTCGCCGAAGTTCTGGTTGAACAGGCCCTTGAACACCAGGATGCTGATGAAGCCCGGCACCGCGTAAGGCAGGAAGAGCAGCGTGCGGTAGAGCGCGCGGTACTTCAGGTTCTGCCACTCCAGCATCACGGCCAGCGTCATGCCCAGGGCCGTGCTGAACAGCACCGTGAGGCCGGCGAAGAGCACCGTCCAGATGAAGATGCTGACGAAGGGGCCACGGAAATCGGCGTCCAGCAGCATGCGCGTGTAGTTCGCGAAGCCGATGCCCACCTTGAAGCCCGGTGGCATGCGTTCGCCGGCGGCGCTTTCGAAGAAGCCGGTCTCGAAGTTGGGCTTGAACACCGTGCCGGTGGCCATCTGCTTCAGGCTGCCGTCCGGCTGCGCCTGCCACAGCGGCTGGATGACACCGAACTCGCGCAGGCCCGCATAACGCAGGGGCGCCGAAACACCCGGCACCTGCAGCTGCAAGCCCATCAGGCCCGGGCGGTGGGCGATGAGGCCGCGCAGGTCGAGCGCGGGGCCGAGCTTCAGGTCGTCGCCCTGCGCCTGCAGCGGCACGGCGCCGGCGGGCGCGGTGCCGTCCAGCGCCAACAGCGGCGTGACGAGCGCCGGGGCAGCGGGGCCGCCCGTGCCATCGGCCTGCTCCGGCGGCACCAAGCGCAGGCGGTGCTGGCTGCCTTCGCTGTGCAGCGTGTAGGTGTAGGCTTGGCGCTCGTCGACCACGCTCTGCGCCAGCAGGTAGGCCTGGGCGCGCTCGAAATCGAGCAGGTTGCTCGACGAGTAGTTCGTGAAGCCGATCTGCACCGTGTAGACCAGCGGAAAGGCCACGAACACCAGCATGCCGGCCACGCCAGGGAAGAGGTACTTCCAGGCCACGCTGGTGGCCGTGCCGTAGACCAGCAACGCGGTGCCGCCCAGCGCCAGCACGCCCACGGCGGCCAAGGGCTGCGCCGCGGCCCACAGGCTGAAGACGAACCACAGCAAGGCCAGCGCAGCCAGCGCGGCGATGGCCGGGCCGAGCCAGCGGGCCGGGGAGGAAGCAGCGGTGCGGCTCATCGCGTCTTCATCCGCGCCGCGGCGCCGTCCATCGCCTCTTTCGGCGCCTGGCGGCCGTTGGTGATGGCCTCCAGTGCCGCATCCATCGCCGGGAAGAAGCGGCCCATCTCGGGGATGTTGGGAATGGGCTCGCCCGCACGCGCGTTGGCCATGGTGGCGGCGATGCGCGGGTCGCTGCTGAGCTCGGCGTAGTAGGCCTTGTTGGCAGGCACGCCCAGCGGCACGTCGGCCGCCACGGTCTTCAGCGCCGGCACTTTCAGCAGGTGGTGCTCGATGAACTCGAGCGCGATGTCCTTCTGCCGGCTGGCCGCGCTGACCATGCAGCCCAGCACACCCACGAAGGCCTTGCCTGGCTTGCCACCGACCGTGGGGATGGGCGCCACGCCGAAATCGATGCCGACCTTGCGCACGTTGTCCCAGGCCCAGGGGCCGTTGATCATCATCGCCACCTGGCCGCGTGCGAAGGCGCCTTCCATCTCGGAGTAGCGCGCGCCGCGCGGCATGTGGCCGTCCTGCACCAGGCGCTGCAGCAGCGTGGCGCCCTGCACCGCGCCGGCGTTGTTGACGCCGATGTCGGCGGTGTTCAGCTCGCCCTGCGGCGTGCGGCCGAAGACGTAGGCGCCCGAGCCGGCCAGCAAGGCCCAGCTGAAGAAGCTGTTGTTGTAGGCCCAGAGGATGGCGCCCTTGCGTCCCTGCGATTCGGCCTTGAGCTTGCGGTCCAGCGCGATGACTTCGTCGAAGGTGGCTGGCGGCGTGGCCACCAGCGCCTTGTTGTAGATGAGGCCGACGGTCTCGATGGCCAGCGGGTAGCCCCACACCTGGCCGCGGTAGGTGAAGGCGGCCCAGGCGCTGTCGTCGATCTCGGCGCGTGTGCTGCGCGCGGGCTTCACGGGCACGATCAGGCCCGACTTCACCCACTCGCCCACGCGGTCGTGCGGCCAGCACATCACGTCGGGGCCCTTGCCGGCGGCCGCGGCGGCGGTGAACTTGTCGGGCGCGCCCTCGGGGTGCTGCACGACCACGGGCACGCCGCTCAGACGGGTGAACTCGTCACCCACCTTCTGCAGGCCGTTGTAGCCCTTGTCGCCGTTGATCCACACCAGCAGGCGTTGCGGCGCCTGCGCCCAGGCGGGCACGGTGGCGCCAGCGGCCCCGCACAGCGCGGCCGCCGCCAGGGCGGCACGCGTGAAGCGATCAAGCCGCATCGGCATGCCCGGCCGCCTGCAGGCGCGTGAAGGCCTGCCCTTGCACATCGAAGAGATAAGCCTTGTGCATCGGCACGCCCAGCGGCAGCACGCCGCCGATGCGCACCGGGCGCTCGCCCTCCACGGCGCAGGTGATCACGTCTTCCAAGCCCGGGTTGCTGCAGTAGGCGTAGGTCATGCTGCCCAGGCTTTCGACGAAGGTCACCTGGGTCTGCAAGGCGTTCGCGGGCTCGCCGGCGCGCAGGTGCTCGGGGCGCACGCCCAGGGTCACTTCGTCACCCGGCTTCGCGCGGGCGGCGTCCACGGCGCAGCGGATCTGCTCGCCGCCGCCCAGCTTCACGAGGGCGTGCGTGGCACTGGCCTCCAGCAAGGTGGCCTTGAGGAAGTTCATGCCGGGGCTGCCGATGAAGCCCGCCACGAAGGTGTTGCAGGGGTGCTCGTACAGCGCCATCGGCGCGCCCACCTGCTCGATGCGGCCGGCCTGCAGCACCACGATGCGGTCGGCCAGCGTCATGGCCTCCACCTGGTCGTGCGTGACGTAGACCATCGTCGTCTTGAACTGCTCGTGCAGCTTGGCGAACTCGTAGCGCATCTTCACGCGCAGCGCGGTGTCGAGGTTGGAGAGCGGCTCGTCGAAGAGAAACACCTCGGGCTTGCGCACGATGGCGCGGCCGATGGCCACGCGCTGGCGCTGGCCGCCCGAGAGGTCTTTGGGCTTGCGCTGCAGCAGGTGGTCGATGTGCAGGATCTTGGCCGCCTGGTTCACCGAGGCCTCAATCTCGGCTTGCGGCACCTTCGCCAACTTCAGCCCGAAGGCCATGTTGTCGAACAGGTTCATGTGCGGGTAGAGCGCGTAGCTCTGGAACACCATGCTGATGCCGCGCTCGGCCGGCGGCACGTCGTTCACCACGCGGCCGCCGATGCTCAGCTCACCCTCGGTGATGTCTTCCAGGCCGGCGATGGTGCGCAGCAGCGTGCTCTTGCCGCAGCCACTGGGCCCGACGAAGACCATGAACTCGCCGTCACGGATGTGCAGGTCGATGCCCTTCAAGATCTTGACGTCGCCGTAGGCCTTGCCGACCCCGGACAGCTTGACTTCGGCCACGCGCTTGTCTCCAGAACACGGGCTGCAGACCCGCGGTGATGTAGCGAATATACCGCCGCAACATCGCAGCCCGTATCCGCAACTGCCCTAGGTTCCGCACCGCAAGTTATTGAAAATCAACAACTTGCGCGCGACATCCATGACAAGGCGGCAGCGTGGATGTAGCATAACTACATGAATTCAGCGCCTCTAACCCCGCTGCCGGGCCGGCCCGAACCCTGGGGCGCGTGGGCGCGCGACGGCGGCGTGAACTTCGCCGTCTTCGCCGCGCACGCGGGTGCGGTGCAGTTGTGCCTGTTCGACGGGGACGGCCGCGAGACGGGCACCTTCCAGCTGCACGGCCCCAACCCCGACGGCCTGTGGCACGGCTTCGTGCCCGGCCTCGCGCCCGGGCAGTTGTACGGCCTGCGCGCCCACGGCCCTTGGGCGCCGGCCGAGGGCCACCGCTACAACCCGCACAAGCTGCTGCTCGACCCCGCGGCGCAGGAGATCGCCGGCAGCTTCGCCTGGCGGCCCGAGCACCACGGCTACGTGCTGGGCCAGGACCCCGACACCGCCTTCGAGGCCAGCGACAACGCGGCCTGGGCGCTGAGGGCCCGAGTCCCCGCACCGCTGCCACCGCTCAAACAGGCCAAGCCCCGCATCCACGCCGCCGAGCGTGTGCTCTACGAAGTGCATGTCAAAGGCTTCAGCCAGCAGCACCCCGGCATCCCGCCCGAACTGCGCGGCACCTACGCGGCGCTGGCGCACCCGGCGGCCATCGCGCACTTCCGGCAACTCGGCATCACCACGCTGAGCCTGCTGCCGGTGCACTACGCGCTGAACGAGCCCATGCTGCCGCCGGGCCTGGTGAACTACTGGGGCTACAACACGCTGGGCTTCTTCTGCCCCACGCCGCGCTACAGCCGCACGCCGCAAGACCCCGCAGCGGTGAACGCCGAGTTCCGCGCGATGGTCGATGCGCTGCACGCGCACGGGCTGGAGGTGGTGCTGGACGTCGTCTACAACCACACGCCCGAAGGCAACCACCACGGCCCGACGCTCAGCTTCCGCGGGCTGGACCAACGCAGCTGGTACCGCCTGGACGAAGCCGGCCGCCCGCTGAACTGGAGCGCCTGCGGCAACACGCTGAACTTCGCGCACCCGCAGGTGGTGGCCTTCACGCTGGCCAGCCTGCGCCACTGGGTGCAGACCATGGGCGTGGACGGCTTCCGCTTCGACCTGGCGGCCGTGCTGGGCCGCGGCGCAGACGGCAGCTTCGACCGCGAGCACCCCTTCTTCCGCGCGCTGGAGACCGATCCCGTGCTGAAGGATGCCCTGCTCATCGCCGAGCCCTGGGACGCCGGCCCGCAGGGCTACCGCGTGGGCGATTTCCCCGGCCGCTGGCTGGAATGGCACGACCGCTTCCGCGACGCCGCCAACGGCTACTGGCTGCACAAGCCCACGCCGCACGGCGAGGTCACACGCGCGGAGTTCGCCGCGCGTTTCGATGGCAGCGCCGAGACCTACCGCGATCGTCATCCCGCGCAAGCGCGCGCCCCGCAAGCCGGCGTGAACTACCTCGCTGTGCATGACGGCTACACGCTCGCCGACCTGGTGGCCTACGAGCGCAAGCACAACCAGGCCAACGGCGAGAACAACCGCGACGGGCGCGACAACGAGGTCTGCGCGAACTTCGGCGTCGAAGGGCCGAGCAGCGACCCCGCCATCCAGGCCACACGACTGCGCGTGCGCCGCGCGCTGGTGGCCACGCTGCTGCTGGCCGCCGGCACGCCCATGCTGGGCGGCGGCGACGAGGTGGGCAACACCCAGCACGGCAACAACAACGCCTGGAGCCAGGACAACGCCACAGGCTGGATCACCTGGCCCGACCCGGCCGATGCGCCGGCCAGCGCCGAGGCCGCGTCCTTCACCCGCTTCGTGGCCGAGCTCATCTCGCTGCGCCGCACGCAGCCGCTGCTGAGGCCGGGCGCGTTCGACGAGATCGTGCGCCACTGGGAAGGGCTGGAGGCCGACGACACCACGCCGCTGCTTTGCCACCTGCACGAGGCCGATGCCCGCGATGCGCCCGCCCCGCTGATGATCGCCTTCAACCGCAGCGCCGCGGCCTTGCCGCTGGCCCTGCCGCCAGGCCGCTGGCAGGTGCTGCTGTGCAGCGAGCCACCCGAGCTGACACCCCCACCCGCCACGGCCGACGCCCCGCTGCCCCCGCGCGGCCTGCGCGTGCTGCAACGCCTGCGCTGAACCCGAAAGCGCCGAACACCATGGACCTGCGCCAACGCGCCAGCGGCCTCGTGCTGCACATCACCTCGCTGCCGGGGCCGCACGGTATCGGCGACCTGGGCGACGAGGCCCACCGCTACGTCGACTGGCTGGCCAGCGCCGGGCAGACGATCTGGCAGACCCTGCCCGTCAACCCCATCGGCCCGGGTAACTCGCCTTACCAGTGCCCCTCGGCCTTTGCCGGCAGCGGGCTGATGGTGGCGCTGGCGCCGCTGGTGCAGCGCGGCTGGTTGCCGGCCGGGGCGCTGCACGACGTGCCGGCCTTCGACGCGGCCCGCGTGGACTGGGGTGCCGTCATCCCCTGGCGCTGGTCGCGGCTGCGCGAGGCCGCGGCCGGCTTCTTCGACCACGGCAGCGCGCAAGACCGCGCCCGCTTCGACACCTGGCGCACCACGCAGGCCGGCTGGCTGGAGGAATGGACGCTCTTCGCCGCGCTGAAAGACGCCCACGGCGGCCAGCCCTGGTGGGCCTGGGCGCCCGAACTCGCGCGCCGCGAGCCCGATGCGCTGCAGGCCGCGCGCACGAGCCTGGCCGCCGCGCGCGACACCCACGCCTTCGTGCAGTGGTGCTTCGACGAACAGCTCGCCGCGCTGCGCGCCCACGCCCACACCCGCGGCGTGCGGCTGATGGGCGACCTGCCCATCTTCGTGGCGCACGACAGCGCCGATGTCTGGGCCCGACCCGACCTCTACTTCCTCGACGAGCAGCACCAGCCCACGGTCGTGGCCGGCTGCCCGCCCGACGGCTTCAGCCCCGACGGCCAGCGCTGGGGCAACCCGCTGTACCGCTGGGAGCGCATGGCTGCCGAGGGCTACGCCTGGTGGGTAGCACGCGTGAAGCGCGCGCTGGCGCAGGCCGATGTCTTCCGCATCGACCACTTCCGCGGCTTCGCCGGGTATTGGGAAGTGCCCGCCAGCTGCCCCACCGCGCGCGAAGGCCGCTGGGCGCCGGGCCCGGGCGTGGCGCTGTTCCAGGCCATCCAAAACGCGCTTGGCACGCTGCCCATCGTGGCCGAAGACCTGGGCACCATCACGCCCGACGTCATCGCGCTGCGCGACCATTTCGGCTTCCCCGGCATGCGCATCGTGCAGGAGGCCTTCAGCGGCGACGCGAATCACGGCTTCCTGCCCCACCACCACGTGCCGGCCTGCCTGGCCTACAGCAGCACGCACGACAGCGACACGGCCCTGGGCTGGTGGCGCAGCGCGCCGGCCGCGCACCGGGCCTTCGCGGCCGAGTACCTGCAGGCCGGCGGCCCCGGCGGCACGGGCGATGGCAGCGACGTGCCCATGGCCCTGGTGCGTGCCGCCAGCCGCTCGGTGGCGGCGCTGGCGCTGTTCCCCATGCAGGACGTGCTCTCGCTCGGCAGCGAGCACCGCATGAACCTGCCCGGCACCGACCGCGGCAACTGGAGCTGGCGCTTCACGTGGGCGCAGGTGCCGACCGATCTGGCGCCCACGCTCGCAAGCACGGCCGCGGCCACGGGGCGCGCGGCCTTCGCAGGCCTGCGCACGGTCTGAGGACGCACGGAGCGGCTGCCTAGAATCATCGGGTTTTGTCGACCCCGGCCGCCCCCCGCTCCCCCACCGTGCCGCCCCGGCTGCTGCCGGTGCTGTTCATCGGCGTCTTCATGGCCGCGCTGGACACGGCCGTGCTGGCGCCGGCCATCCCCGTGCTGCGCGCGAGCTTCGGGCTCAGCCTGCAGGAGGCCGGGCTGCTGATGGTGGCCTTCATCCTCTTCAGCCTGCCCAGCACCGCGCTGATGGCCAACCTGGGCGACCGCCACGGCCGCCGCCCCGTCTTCCTCACCAGCGTGGGTCTGTTCGCGGCAGGCTCGTTGCTGGTGGCGCTGGCGCCGAACTTCGCGCTGTTGCTGGCCGGCCGCGCGCTGCAGGGCCTGGGCGGCGGCGGCATCATCCCCACGGCCAGCGCCGTGATCGGCGATGCGCTGCCGCCCGCGCAGCGCGGCCGCGCCCTGGGCCTCATCGGCGCCACCTACGGCATGGCCTTCGTGATGGGCCCGCCCCTGGCCGGGCTGCTGATGACGGTGGCCAGCTGGCACTGGATCTTTTTGCTGAACCTGCCCATCGCCGCGCTGGTGATGGTGCTGGGCCTGCGCGCACTGCCGCGGCAGGCGGCCGCGCCGGGCGCACTGCCGCAACTGGACTGGGCCGGCCTCGTGCTCGTGTTTGTCACGCTGATCACCCTGGTGCTGGGCATCACGCGCGGGCTCGATGGCCTGCTGGGCCGCACGCTGTGGCCGGGCCTGCTGGCCGCGGCCGCAGCCGGCCTGGTGCTGCTGCTGTGGGTGGAGACGCGTGCCGCCGCAATCGGCCAGCGGCCGATGATCCCGCTGGCGCTGCTGCAGCAGCGGCAGCTGGCGCTGACCTACGCGCTCACCGCGGGTGCCGGCTTCGGCATGGGCAGCGTGATCTTCCTGACCAGCATCGCCACGCTGGCGCACAGCGTGGCGCGCGAGAACGCCGGCTTCGTGCTGCTGCCGATGGTGCTGTGCTCGATGCTGGGCTCGGTGGGCGCGGGGCGCCTGCTGCTGCCCTGGGGCGCGCGGCGCGTGGTGCTGGCGGGCTTCGGGCTGCTGGCCGTGGGCTATGGCGCCAGCGCGTGGTCGGGCTGGGGTTTCTGGGGCTTCATCGCCGCCACCATGCCCGTGGGCCTGGGCGTGGGCGTGGTGGTGGGCGGTGCGCTGCGCAGCATCGCCATCGACGAAGCGCCTGCGGCGCAGCGCGGCGCGGCGCAAGGCCTGGTCAACATCTTCACCAGCGTCGGCACGCTGCTCTCGGCCACAGTGATCGGCGCAATGGCCGACTTCGCCGGCGGCGGTGCCCACGGCCTGATGCTGGCCTATGCCGGCGTGGCCGCCGTGATGGTGCTGATGGCCGGGGTGACGCTGGCCCTGCGCGCGTCACCCGGCCCGCAGCACCAAGGGGCAGGGCCCCTGGAAACGCGGGCTTGACCGGCCCCGGGGAAGCGGCAGACTGGCGGCCCCTGTTCCACCGCGTGCCCCCTGACGGGGCCTTGTCACCATGCGCCTGCACCTGCTGAACACCTTCGCCCTGGCCGCGCTCTGCGCGCTGGGCAGCACCACTGCCGCTGCCCAAGGCACGGTGCAGAGCGGCACCACCTACCTGCAGTTCACGGGCACGCCGCTGGCCGCGGGCACCGGCAACGCCAACCTCTTCTTCGGCAGCAACGGCGCCTTCGCCACCGACATGCTCTACCGCTACGGCTGGAGCTACAACCAGGGCGTCGGCACCACCAACCGCCCCTTCAGCGCGCTGGACACGCCCGCCGCCAGCTACACCGGCAACGTGGCCACCTTCACCTGGACCAACGCCGGCGCCGGCACCGCCGGCTTCGCACGCTGGGACGCGGTGATGACGATCACCCTCACCGAACTGGCCGCAGGCACCACCAGCGTGCCCGGCCAGGCGCGCGTGGACACGGCACTGAGCTTCCGCGCCAGCAGCGGCAACGCGGCGCCGATCAACTTCAACCTCTTCCACGAGCTCGATCTCGACATCACCGGCGCCAGCGGCCCCGGCGGCGACACCTTCCGCGTGCTGGACGCCAACGCCGTGAGCGGCCGCGCCTTCGACGCCAGCGGCAACTACGCCGAGTTCCTGGGCGCGGGCGCGCAGCGCTACCTCTTCGCCACCGGGGCTTCGCTGCGCGGCGGCCTCAACGGCGGCAGCAGCAACCTGGGCACGCTGGCCGGCACCGTGCAACCCGACTGGGCTTCCAGCGATGGCGCGGTGGGCTTCCAGTGGGTGCGCACGCTGGCGCCGGGCGAAGCCTTTGCCGTGAGCAGCAGCTTCACCATCAACAGCCCCGTGCCCGAACCCGGCAGCTGGGCGCTGATGGCCGGCGGCCTGCTGGCGGTGGCGGGCCTGGCGCGACGCCGCCGCGCCTGAAGGGTCAGGCCGGCTTCTTGGCCGGCGCCTTCTTCGGTGCGGCCTTCTGCGGCGCAGCCTTCTTGGGCGCCGCCTTGCCGGCGGCCTTCTTCTTCGGCGCGGCCTTGGCGCCCTTCTTGGCGGGGGCCTTCTTGGTCTTCTTGGCCGCCTTGTTCACGGCCTGCGCGCCGCTGTTGACGAGCAGCACGCGCACCGACTGCGGCCCCAGGTAGAGGCTGGCCTGCCCCGCCGCATTGGCCTTGGCGGCCAGCGCGCCACCGGCTGGCAGGGCCGAATGCAGCCGGGCGTTGGGCGGCAGCTTCTCCATCTGCGCCTGCGCCAGCTGGGTGCCGTAGTTCACCAGCACCACCGCACGCTCGCCTTCGTGCACGCGCTGCCAGCCCGCCACCAGGCCTTGCGCAAAGCCGTGCTCCAGGCGCCCGCGCGAGAGGCTGGGCCGCGTGTTGCGCAACGCCAGCAGCGTCTTGTAGAAATTGAAGAGGCTGCCGGGGTCGGCGCGCTGGGCCTGCAGGTTGTGCGTGGCGGCGTTGGGCGCGACCGGGCGGAAGGGCGTGCCGGTGGTGAAGCCGGCGCGGCCGGGCTCGGCCGTCCAGCTGTAGGGGCTGCGCAGCGGCAGGTCGCCCGGCAGCCCGGGGATGCCGGCCTGGCCGATCTCTTCGCCGTAGTAGATGAAGGGCGTGCCGGGCTGCAGCAGGTAGCCGGCCGCGGCCAGGCGGTAGGCGCGCTCGTTGCCGCCGAGCTGGTCCCACAGTCGCTGGCCGGCAAAGATGTCGTGGTTGCTCAGGAAGGTGGCCATGTTCGGCGAGGCCCGGCCCTGGGCCACGTCGTAGTGCGTGGCCACCTTCTGCACCGATTCGGCATCGCCCTGCGCCGCCTTCACGTAGTGGTGCACGAAGCCGAAGGCGAAGGCGCCGCCGCAGACGGCTTCGTCGCCATAGGCCGCGGGCTCGGCGGTGGCTTCGCAGACCACGTAACGCTGCGGGTAGCTCTTGATCAGGTCTTGCAGCCGCTTGGTGAGCGCGCGGCTCTCGGGCTGGTCGTTCCAGCGCACCGCATCGCCTTCCAGCAGGTGGGGCACGGCGTCGAGCCGGTAGCCGTCGAGCCCGCGGTTGAGCCAGAAGCGCAGGCTGTCCTCGTGGTACTGCAGCACCGGCGGGTGGCGGAAGTTGAAGTCGGGCATGTGCGGCCCGAAGGTGCCGAAGTAGAAGTTCTTCGCGCCCGCGCTGGGCGGCGGCAGTTGCTTCACGTCGCCGGTGAAGAGCCAGGGCTGGTCTTCGGCCGCGTACCAGGGGTTCTTGCCCCAGATGTCCCAGCCGGCGGGCAGGGTGTCGGCCCACACGAACCAGGGGCGGAAGGGGTTGTCGGGGCCCTTCAGCGCCTCCTGGAACATCGGGTGCTGCGCGGCGCTGTGGTTGATGACGTAATCCATGATCACGCCGATGCCTCGGCGATGGGCCTCGCGCAGCAGTTCGTCGAAGTCTTCCAGCGTGCCGTACTCGGGCGCGATGGCGCGGAAGTCGGTGGTGGCATAGCCGTGGTCGCCATCGGCATTGGCGGTGATGGGCATCAGCCACAGGCCGCGCACGCCCAGCTCCTGCAGGTGATCGAGGCTCTGCGTGAGGCCGCGCAGGTCGCCGATGCCGTCGCCGTTGCTGTCGCGCCAGGCCCGCACGAAGATTTCCATGAAGGCGCCGTGGTGCCAGCCCTCGGGCAGCGCGCTGGGCGCGGTGCGCGCCGGCACGGGGCGGATGTCCAGCGCCGAAGGCGCGGCCACCACGGCCAAGGGCAGCGCTGCGGCCAGGGCCCAGGCCAGGCGGGTGAGAAAGGCCGGGGGGCGGGGCAGCGTGCAGGGCATGGCGGACGGAGACAGGGCGGTGCGGAGCTGAAATGTAGGCCGACTACACGCCCGCCGACCCTCTGAGGAACCCGTGCAGCCCGCAGACTGAGCCTGGGAGCAGCCCCACTACAAGTAGATGTGTAGTTTTACTACGCTACGATGGTTCATCCTGCCCACTGCCGCCCGCTGACCATGCATGCCACCCTTCGACTGCTCGCCTTCGGCACCTGGGCCCTGTCTGCCGTCACTGCAGCCGCCAGCACGCCGCCCTCGCTGGCCGCCTGCGCCGCCGGCTTCGAGACCGTGCTGCAGCCCGCCCCGGCCACCGCCGCCGCACTGCCGGCCCAGGCCGTGTGGCTGAGCCGGCAGTGGCTGCGCTGGCCCAGCCCCGCCGCTGGCGCCACGGCACCGGGCAGCGTCTACCGGCTGCACCACTCGGCCGGTGGGCAGATCGTCGCGCGCCCAGGCGAAGCCGTCACCGGCGCCGACGGCGCCCTCGCGCTGGGCCTGCGCAGCGCCGCCCTGCCCGCGGCGCTGCAGCAGCGCTGGCGCTGGGTGGGCGCCGGCGCCACGTTGGCCGTGCGCGCCGCCGACCAGCACCGCCTGCGCGAGCTGCACCGCGGCCAGCTCGTGCTGACGCTGGAAGACGCACAAGGCCGCGTGCTGCAGGCCACGCGCACCCAGACCCCCGGCGCGCTGGACGACCTCTATGCCCGCGCCGAGCAGCTGCCCGACCTGGGCGCCACGCTCACCCGCACCCGCGTGCGCGGCGGCGGTGACGCCCAGGGCTGGCGCACCGGCTTCCGCCTGTGGGCACCCACCGCACAGGCCGTGCACCTGTGCCTGCATCCGGGCCCGGAAGCCGCGGCCAGCGCCGTGCACGCGCTGCGGCGCGACAGCGCCACCGGCGCCTGGGGCCTGCAACTGCCCGGCGATCTGAGCCGGCCCCAGCCGCACTACTACACCTACCTCGTCGACGTGGCCCTGCCCGGCGGCGGCGTGGTGCGCAACCGCGTCACCGACCCCTATGCCCTCAGCCTGAACGCCAACTCGCAACGCAGCTGGATCGGCCGCCTGGACGACCCCCGCTGGCAGCCCGAAGGCTGGGCGCAGACGAAGCGCCCAGCCACCGTGCGCCACAACACCGACCTCGTGATCTACGAGCTGCACCTGCGTGACTTCTCGGTGCGCGACACCACCGTGCCCGCCGCCCACCGCGGCAGCTACCTCGCCTTCACGCACCCGCAGTCGGCCGGCATGCAGCACCTGCGCACGCTGGCCGCCGCAGGCCTGACGGACGTGCACCTGCTGCCCGTCTTCGACCTGGCCACCGTGCCCGAGCAGGGCTGCACGACGCCCGACGAGGCACGCCTGGCCGCGCTGCCGCCGGACAGCGAAGAACAGCAGGCCCTGGTGGCGGCCAGCGCCGCGCAAGACTGCTTCAACTGGGGCTACGACCCGCTGCACTTCACCGCGCCCGAAGGCAGCTACGCCACCGACGCCAACGAGGGCGGCACGCGCATCCTCGAGTTCCGCCGCATGGTGATGGCGCTGCACCGCGCCGGCCTGCGCGTGGGCATGGACATGGTCTACAACCACACCAGCGCCAGCGGCCAGAACCCGAAGAGCGTGCTCGACCGCATCGTGCCCGGCTACTACCACCGGCTGAACGCGCAAGGTGGGGTGGAGACCAGCACCTGCTGCGACAACACCGCCACCGAGCACCGCATGATGGCCAAGCTGATGATCGAATCGGCCGTGGTGTGGGCGCGCGACCACCGCATCGACAGCATGCGTTTCGACCTCATGGGCCACCAGCCGCGCGCCGCGATGGAGCGGCTGCAACGCGCCGTCAACCGCGCGGCCGGCCAGCCCATCCACCTGCTGGGCGAGGGTTGGAACTTCGGCGAGATCAAGGACGGCGTGCGTTTCGTGCAGGCCGCTCAGAAAAGCCTGAACGGCAGCGGCATCGCCACCTTCAGCGACCGCGGCCGTGACGCCGCGCGCGGCGGCGGCTGCTGCGACGGCCCGGCCGAAGTGTTGAAGCACCAGGGCTGGCTCAACGGCCTGCACTACGCGCCCAACCCGCAGGCCCAGGCCGCGGGCGCCGGCAGCCGCGCCGAGCTGCTGCGCAGCGCCGACCTCGTCCGCGCCGGCCTCGCCGGCACGCTGCAGGGCTACCGGCTGCAGACGGCCGACGGCAGCGTCAAGCGGCTCGACCAGATCGACTACGCCGGCCAGGGCGCCGGCTACGCCAGCCAGCCCGGCGAGGTGGTGAACTACGTCGAGAACCACGACAACCCGACGCTCTGGGACCTCAACCTCCTCAAGCTGCCGCCCGACACCCCGCGCGAAGACCGCGCCCGTGTGCAGGTGCTGGGCGGCGCGCTCACGGCCTTCAGCCAGGGCGTGGCCTACCTGCACGCCGGCGTGGAACTGCTGCGCAGCAAGAACCTCGACCGCAACAGCTACGACAGCGGCGACTGGTTCAACCGCATCGACTGGACGCTGCAGGACAACTTCTTCGGCGGCGGCCTGCCGCCGAAGCGTGAAGGCGAAGGCCTGTGGCCGGCCGCGCGCCCGCTGCTGGCGCGCGCCGCCGAGCTCAAGCCCACGCCGGCGGAGATGCGTTTCACGCGCGACGCCTTCCTCGACCTGCTGCGCATCCGCGCCAGCACGCCACTCTTCCGCCTGCGCACGGCCGAGGAGGTGCAGCGCCGGCTGACGATGCTGAACACCGGGCCCGAGCAGGTGCCCACCGTCGCCGTGGGCCACCTGAACGGCCGCGGCCTGCGCGGCGCGCGTTTCGGCGAGGTGCTGTACGCGATCAACGCAGCACCTGAAGCGGCCACGCTGACGCTGCCCACGCTGCGCGGCCGACCGCTGGTGCTGCACCCGGTGCACCGCGGCCCGGGTGCTGCCGACCCGCGCCCCGCCGCGCAGGCGCAATGGGACCCAGCCACCGCCACGCTGCGCGTGCCGCCCCGCACGGCGCTGGTGTATGTGCGTGAGTGAACCGAGCCGCGGGACCAGACGGCCGACAATCACGGCATGACATTGCCCCTGCCCCCGACTGTTTCGTCCACCCGCCAGCGCGGCGCCCTCGGCGTGGTCTTGAGCCTGGGCCTGACCGCCGCGCTGTTCAGCGGCACCGCCCCAGCACAGACCGCCACGCCCGCCCCGCTGGCCACCGTGCCCAGCGTGGACCTGGAGCGCTACATGGGCCGCTGGTACGAGGTGGCGCGTTTCCCCAACCGCTTCCAGAAGGACTGCAGCGGCCCGGCCACGGCCGACTACGCGCTGCAGCCCGGCGGCCGCGTGCAGGTGACCAACCGCTGCCCGCAGGCCGACGGCAAGACCGACGAGGCCATCGGCGAAGCCCGCCGCGTGGGTGACGCAGGCTCGCCCAAGCTGGAGGTCCGCTTCGCGCCGGCCTGGCTGTCTTGGCTGCCCATGGTCTGGGGCAGCTACTGGGTCATCGATCTCGACCCCGCCTACACCCTGGCCGTGGTGAGCGAGCCCAAGCGCGAGTTCCTGTGGGTGCTGGCGCGCCAGCCGCAGGTGGACGCGGCCACGTGGGACGCGCTGAAGGGCCGGCTGCGTGCGCAGGGTTTCGACCTCACACGCCTGCAGAAGGCCGGCGGCGGCAGCCCGGTGCGCTGAAGGCGGCAGGGCCCCGGCCGCCTCAGATCTTGCCCAACGCCCGCAGGATCTTCTCCGGCGTGATCGGCTGCGAGCTCACCCGCGCCCCGAACGGCGCCAGCGCATCGTTGATCGCGTTCATCACCGCCCCTGGCGCACCTGCCGTGCCGGCCTCGCCTGCGCCCTTGGCGCCCAGCATGCTGCTGCGCGTGGGGCTCTGCACGTGGCTGACGACGATGTCAGGCATCTCGCCGGCCATGGGCACCAGGTAATCGGCCATGTTGGCGTTGCGCATCGTGCCGTCGGTGTCGTAGAGGCACTCTTCGAACAGCGCGCCGCCGATGCCCTGCACGATGGCGCCGCGCATCTGCTCGTCCACCAGCATCGGGTTGATGACACGCCCGCAGTCTTCCACGGCCCAGTGCTTGAGCAGCTTCACGAAGCCGGTGTCGACGTCCACCTCGACATGGCTGACCTGCACGCCGTTGGTGAAGATGAAGGGGTAGTCGCGCTGCGCGTAGTGGCGCGTGACCATCAACTCGGGCGTGAAGTCTTTCGGCAGCGTGTCGCTGCGGAAGTAGGCAATGCGGCCGAGTTCGGCCAGCTCGATCAGCGTCTCGCCAGTGGCTCCATCGACAACCGCATTGCGGTAGACGCGCAGCCCAGCGCGTTCGCGCTTCAGGATGGCTTCGGCCACGGCCAGGATGTTCTCGCGCAGCACGCGGCCGGCCTGCAGCACGGCCTCGCCACCAATGCCCGCGCCGCGGCTGGCCCAAGTGCCGCCGCCATACGGCGTGGTGTCGGTGTCGCCGGTGCTGATGCGCACGCGGTCCAGGCTCACGCCCACGGCATCGGCCGCGATCTGCGCGAAGATGGCCTCCGCGCCCTGGCCCTGCTCGCCCACGCTGCTGCTGACGGCGATCACGCCCGTGGGCTCCAGGCGGATCGTCGCGCCGTCTTGTGACGCGATGCGCGCACCACCCACGCCGTAAAAGGCCGCGCTCGGGTTGGTGAGTTCGATCAGCGCCGCCACGCCGATGCCGCGGTAGACGCCCGTCTTTCGCAGCGCGGTCTGTTCGGCGCGCAGCGCGTCGTAGTCGCACACGCGCCGGGCCTCGCGCAGACAGGCCTCGTGCGACAGCACCTCCAGCTTGATGCCGCTGGCGCCCGTGGCCGGGTAGGCGTCGTCGGGGATGACGTTCTTCTGGCGGAACTCGATGGGATCGAGACCCAGCTTGGCCGCCACGCCATCCACCAAGGCTTCAGTCACCGCGCAGGCGATCGGGTGGCCCACGCCGCGGTACTGGCAGGTGGGCACCTTGTTCTGGAACACCACCTTCAGCTTGGCGCGGTAGTGCTTGTGCTTGTAGGGCCCGCCGGTGAGGTTGACGACCTGGTTGCCCTCGATGCCGCTGGTGCGCGGGAACATGCTGAAGGGGCCGATGCCGGTGAGATCGTCGATCTCGAAAGCCAGGATCTCACCGGCCTTGCTCGCCGCGATCTTCGCGTGGATGCGGTGTTCGCGCGCATGGATGTCGCTGACGAAGCTCTCCAGCCGGTCGGCCACGAACTTGATGGGCCGGCCCAGCATCAAGCTCAGCGCCACGGTGGCGAAATCGTCCGGATACGCGTGCACCTTGATGCCGAAGCTGCCGCCCACGTCGCGGCAGATCACGCGCACCTGCGCCTCGCTGAAGCCGAACTGGCGGCAGTACAGGTCCTGCATCATGTGCGGGGCCTGGAAGGAGTGATAAACCGTCAGCCGGCCCTCGGCCAGCGTGCGGCCGGGCTGCCAGTCGGCGATCTGGCAGCGCGGCTCCAGCGTCACGCCGGTGTGGCGGCCGAAGACGTAGGTCTCCTCGAACACCACCGCGTCGTCGCGCGCGAAGGCTTCGTCGACACCGCCCGTGTCCAGCTGGCGCTGGAAACACAGGTTGTCGCCGAGCTCGGGGTGGATCAAGGGCGTGGCCGCGTCCAGCGCGGTCTCGGTGTCCAGCACGGCGGGCAGGTCTTCCCATTCCACTTCCAGCAGCGCCAGCGCGTCTTCGGCGCGCGCGCGCGTCTCAGCCACGATGGCGACCACCGGCTCGCCTTGCCAGGTAGCGCGGTCGATGGCCAGCGGGTACTGCGGCGCGCTCTTGATGCCGGCCAGGTGCATGAGCGTGGCCACCCAGGGCTTGCAGACCTGCGCGATCTCGGGGCCGGTGACGACCGCGATCACCCCGGGCAGCGCCGCCGCGGCCGTGCGGTCGATGCGCGTGATGCGCATGTGCGCCACCGGGCTGCGCCAGAACACCACGTGCGCCAAACGCGGCAGGTCGATGTCGTCGATGTACTGGCCGCGGCCCTGCGTGAGACGGCGTACGCCTTCGCGCGGGTGGGCCACGCCGATGTGGCGCTGGTCTTCGGTGATGGCGGGCAGCTCGCCGCCCAGATCGCGGTGCGCGGGCTTCTCGGTGGGGTGGTTCATGCGCGCACCTCGCTGGCCTGCAGGCCGCCGGCCTTCTGTTTCTCCAACACCGCGCACACGGCGTCGACGATGGCGTGGTAGCCCGTGCAGCGGCAGTAGTTGCCACTCATCCACTCGCGCACCTGCTCGCGGTTCGCGTCAGGCTTGTGTTCGACGAGGTCCAGCGCCGCCATCAGCATGCCGGGCGTGCAGTAGCCGCACTGCAGCGCGTTGTGGGCGACGAAGGCGTCCTGCAGCGCGCGCAGCGCGGGGCTGGGCGTGAGCGTTTCCACCGTCTCGATGTGGCGGCCGTCGGCCTGCGCGGCCAACACCAGGCAGCCGCGCACGATCTGCCCGTCCACGCGCACGGTGCAGGCGCCGCAGACGCCGTGTTCGCAGCCGACATGGCTGCCCTTCAGGCCGCAGTCTTCGCGCAGGAAATCGATCAGGTGCTTGCGGCACTCGACCTGGCGCACCAGCGCCTGGCCGTTGACCTGCACGCTCACGCGTGTGCTGGGGTTGTCGAGCGGCGTGTTCATGCGGGGGTCTCCATCAAGGCCTTCACCGCGCGGCGCATCAGCGTGGCGGCCATTTGTGTCTTGGCGGCGGCGGAATGGGTGAGGTCGGCAAAGGGCTGCAGCTCGGCGCGCAGCACAGCGTCGGCTTCTTCCAAACGTGCCGGTGTCAGCGGGCCGGCGGCGAGCACGGCCTCGGCAGCGCAGGCGTGCACGGGGCGGTCGCCCAGGCTCAGGAAGACCAGGCGCAGGTCGCTGAGTTGTGGACCCTGCACCGTGGCGCAGGCCGCCAGGCCGGCGATGGCGTAATCACCATGGCGGCGCGCCAGCTCGCTGAAGTGGTGGCGCTGGCCCGGGGCGATGAGTGGCAGTTCGCAGGCCACGAGCAATTCGTCTTCGCGCAGGGCCGTGCTGAACAGGCCCTGGAAGAAATCGGCAGCCGGCACACGACGTTCGCCACCGGCCCCCAGCAGCACCAGCGTGCCGCCGAGCGCCACCACGCAGGCCGGCCATTCGGCGGCCGGGTCGGCGTAGGCCAGCGCACCGCCGAAGGTGCCGAGGTTGCGGATGGCGCGGTGCGCGATGTGCGGCGCGGCCTGCGCCAGCAGCGGTGCGTGCTGCGCCACCACCGGCGACTCTTCCACCTCCACATGCCGCGTCATCGCGCCGATACGCAGCACGCCGCCCTCAACGCCAATGCCGGCCAGCTGCGTGAGCCCGCCGATGTCCACCAGCAGCGCCGGCTGCGACAGCCGCATGTTCAGCGTGGCCAGCAGCGTCTGCCCGCCGGCCAGCAGGCGCGCGTTGTCGCCGTGCTCGACCATCAGCTGCAGCGCGTGCTGCGGCGAGCTGGCGCGGACGTAATCGAAGGCCGAGGATTTCATGGCCGTGTCTCCATCCGTTTTGAAAGGGCGCGGCGGCTGCCGAAGCCGGCCCGCCACCCCGCGCAGCGCTTCAGGGTTTGTCGGGATGGGGCTTGTTGAGCACGCGCTCAACAATTTCAGCAGAGTTGAGCAGATGGTCAATACCGCAGAAACCCGGCCCAAGCGCGGCGCCCCGAAGGCGCCCGGAGCGGCGCGTGCGCCAGCGTCTGCCGCGCCTGCTGCCCGCAAGCGCCTGGACGCGCGTGAACGCGAGCAGCAGATCATCGAAGGCGCCACCGAGTTCTTCGCGCGCCGTGGGCTGGAGGCGCAGATGCGCGAGCTGGCCGCCGAGCTGGGCATTGCGCACACGCTGCTGTACCACTACTTCCCCACCAAGCGGCAGCTGATCGAGCGCGTGTACGAAGAGACCATCGCCGGCCGCTGGGACACGCGCTGGGAAGCCCTGCTCGACGACGCGCAACTCAGCGTGGCCGACAAGCTGCAGGCCTTCTACCGCGAGTACCTCCCCGCCATCCTCACGCCCGAGTGGCTGCGCATCCTGGTGCACTCGGGCCTGAGCGACGGGCTCATTCCCAACCGCTATTTCGCGCTGGTGCGCGAGCGGCTCTTTCCACGCCTGCTGCGCGAAGTGCGCCGCGCCGCCGGCAGCCGCAGCAAGGCCAAGGCCAGCGCGCGTGAAGAAGGCCTGCTGATGGCCTTCCACGGCGGGCTCATCTACCACCTGGGCATCTGGCCGCTGGTCTACCAGCAGAGCTACACGGGCCAGGGGGATGCCGCGCTGACCGACAGCTTCATCGCCGACCGCATCCGCGGCTTGCTGCTGCAAGCGCCTGAAATCGTCACGCAGGTCGCCAGCGCGCGCGCCTGAACCGGAGAAGGACCGACACCATGTCGCTGAGCCTGAACCATTACTCCATCCGCACCGTCGATCTGGCGGCGTGCGAGCGTTTCTACTGCGGCCTGCTGGGCCTTCAGGTGGGGCCGCGTCCGCCCTTCCCCTTCCCGGGGCTGTGGCTCTACCAGGGCGACACCGCAGTCTGGGCCAACGCCGCCGTGCACATCATCGGTATCGACCGCAACGACCCGGCAGGCCTGAAAGCCTACTTGGGTGACCGCGAAGAGGTCAGCCTGCACGGCAGCGGCGCCGTCGACCACGTGGCCTTCTTCGCCACGGGCCTGCCCGCGATGCTGCAACGCCTGCAAGCGCAGGGCATCGAGCTGCGCGAGCGCACGGTGCCGCTGCTGGGCCTGCACCAGGTGTTCGTCGACGACCCCAACGGCATCGTCGTCGAGCTGAACTTCCCGGCGGCCGAGAAGGCCGCGCTGGACGCAGCGGCGGCCACGGCGGCCTGACCCCAGCCATGGCCCGCATCCTCGTCGTCGGTGGTTCGTTGGGGGGCCTGATGGCCGCCAACCTGCTGCTGCGCGCCGGGCACGCGGTGACGGTGCTGGAGCGTTCGCCACGCTCACTGCAAGGCCGCGGCGCGGGCATCGTCACGCACGAGGGCCTGCGCGCCACGCTGCGCGCCGCCGGTGCGGTGGTGGACGAGACCCTGGGCGTGCCGGTGGCCGAGCGCGTGGTGCTGGGCCCCGACGGGCAGACGCTGTGCCGCTGGGCGCACCCGCAGATCCTCACCTCCTGGGGCCGGCTCTACACGCTGCTGAACGAGGCACTGCCCGCCGAGCACCACCGCCTGGGCGCGGCGGTGGAAGCCGTCACGGCGCAGGCCGACGGTGTGCAGGTGCGGCTGGCCGGCGGCGAGTTGCTGCAAGCCGAACTGCTGATCGCCGCCGACGGCATCCGCAGCACGGTGCGCCAGCAGTGGCTGCCTGAGGTGAAGCCGCTGTACGCCGGTTACGTGGCTTGGCGCGGCGTGTGCGACGAGGCCGTGCTCTCGCGTCACACGCGCGAGACGCTGTTCCCGCACTTCGGTTTCGGGCTGCCGGCGGGCGAGCAGATGATCGGTTACCCCGTCGCCGGCGACCATGGCGCACAAGGCAACAGCACCGCCGTGGGCCAGCGCCGCTGGAACTTCGTCTGGTACCGGCCCGCGCCCACGCCGGCCGAACTGCAGGCCCTGCTCACCGATGCCGACGGCGTGCACCATGCCGAGGGCATCCCGCCGCAGCTGGTGAGCTGGCGCCACATCGCCGCCATGCGGCAGGCTGCGCGCGAGAAGCTCGCGCCGCAGTTTGCCGAGATCGTCGAAAAGACGGCCCAGCCCTTCCTGCAGCCCATCTACGACCTGGTATCGCCGCAGTTGGCCCACGGCCGCATCGCGCTGATGGGCGACGCCGCCTTCGTCGCGCGGCCGCACGTGGGCATGGGCGTGGCCAAGGCCGGTGACGACGCTGCGGCCTTGGCCGCCAGCATCGCCCAGCACGGCGCCACGCCCACGGCGCTGCAGCACTACGAGGCCGAACGCCATGCCACCGCCGCCGCCGTGGTGCAGCGCGCGCGCCTGCTCGGCGCGCCGCTGGCCTTGCCACCGGGCAGCGCACCGCCCTACCGCGACCCGCGCGGCCCCATGCAGCAGACGGCCATCGACCCGGCCCTGTTCGACACCTACCCCCCCGAAGCGCTGGCCGCCTGAAGAAGCCCGCCTTTTTCTTTCAACCCGAAGGAGACAAGCCCGATGAACGATCTGCCCGTCAAGCCTGTGAACAGCCCCCGCCGCCGCCAGCTGGTGCTGGCCGGTGGGGCCCTGGCCACCGCCCCCGCGCTGTTCAACATCGCCCGCGCCCAGAGCGGTCCGATCAAGATCGGCTTCCCCGTGCCGCTGACCGGCCCCTTCAGCGCCGAGGCGCAAGACCAGGTGCGTGCCGCCGAGCTGGCCGTGAAGGAGTGGAACGCCG
This sequence comes from Rubrivivax sp., assembly GCA_051861265.1. Lineage (GTDB taxonomy): Bacteria > Pseudomonadota > Gammaproteobacteria > Burkholderiales > Burkholderiaceae_C > Rubrivivax. Next base: position 146,557 of record JBHYDA010000008.1, on the reverse strand, counting down.
CCGGCGGCCACAAGGGCCAGAAGGCCGAGCTGCTGGTGCGCGACGACAAGCTCAACCCCGGCGAGGCCGCCACGCGCACGCTGGAGCTGATCGAGAAGGACAAGGTCAACTTCGTCGTCGGTTCCTTGAGCGCGGCCACGCAGCTCAGCATCAACGCCGTCACGCGCGAGCGCAAGGTGCTGTTCAACAGCATCAGCCAGAGCGACGCCATCAACGAGGCCAAGGACTGGAGCCTCTACACCTTCCACGAGGCGCTGAACCCGCACCTCACAGCCGGTGCCGTAGCGCGCTACGCCTTCCCGAAGTTCGGCAAGAAGATCGTCTACCTCACGGCCGACTACGCCTACGGCCACGAAATGGTGCGCGGCTTCCAGCGCGCGGGCCAGGCCCTGGGCGCACAGACGCTGGCCGACATCCGCCACCCGCTGGGGGCCGCCGACTACAGCGCCTTCCTGCCGCGCATCCAGGCGCTGAAGCCCGACATCCTGGTGCTGTGCAACTTCGGCCGTGACCTCGTCAACAGCGCCAAGCAGGCCACCGATTTCGGCCTCAAGCAGACCACCAAGGTCATCGCACCCGTGCTGCTGTACACCAGCCGTGTGGCCGGCGGCGCCGATGCCTTCGAGGGCATCCTCGGCGGCACCAGCTACTACTGGGGCATGGAAGACAAGATCCCCAGCGCGAAGAAGTTCAACGACGCCTTCCGCAAGGCCTACAACGGCATCGTGCCCTCCGACTACGGCGCCCTGGGCTATGCCGGCATCCTGAGCGTGCTGCAGGCCGTGAAGAACGCCGACGCCACCGACTCGCAGCGCGTGGCCATCGCACTGCGCCAGCTGAAGTACGACTGGTACAAGGGCCCGCAGTTCTACCGGAAGTGCGACCACCAGAGCGTGCAGAGCGTGGTCATCGTCGAATCGAAGTCCAAGGGCATGAAGGACAAGAACGACGTCTTCAACGTGCTGGCCATCGAAGACGCCAACGAGAAGAACCTGCGCAGCTGCGAGGAAATGGGCCACAAACCCTCCTGAGCCCGCGCTGATCACGAAGGCCCCCCATGGAGATCACCCCCTCGCTGCTGGCCCTGCAGCTCGTCACCGGCATCGCACTCGGTGCCATCTACGCGCTGCTGGCCATCGGCCTGAGCCTCATCTTCGGCATGCTCACCGTGGTGAACTTCGCCCACGGCGCGTTTTTCATGGTGGGGGCCTTCATCGGGCTGTATTTCCTGGGCCTGACCGGCAACTTCTGGTTCAGCCTGGTGCTCACGCCGCTGGTGGTGGGCGGCATCGGGCTGCTGACCGAGCGCTTCCTGGTGCGGCCGCTCTACGGCCGTGGCATCGACTACCCGCTCTTGCTGACCTTCGGCCTGAGCTGGGTGCTCATCGAGGCCATGCGCCTGGCCTTCGGCGTGGAAGGCCTGCCGTCTTCCACACCGCCCGAGCTGCGCGGCGCGGTCGATCTGGGCATCGGCTACTTCCCGAAGTACCGGCTCTTCCTGATCTTCGCCACCGCGGTGGTGGTGGTGGCGCTGTGGCTCTTTCTGGAGAAGACGCGCTACGGCCTCATCGTGCGCGCCGGCAGCCGCGACGGCGAGATCTGCCGCGTGCTGGGCATCGACATCTCGCGCGTGTGGCTGGTGGTCTTCGGCATCGGCTGCGCCATCGCGGGCCTGAGTGGCGTGCTGGCCGCGCCCACGCGGGCGGTGAACCCCGAGATGGGCGTGCACGTGCTGGCCGAGAGCTTCGTGGTCACCGTTGTGGGCGGCATGGGCAGCCTGGTGGGCGCGGTGGTGGCGGGGCTGCTGGTGGGCGTGGTGTTCGCGCTGACCTCGCTGTTCGCGCCCGACCTGGCCGAGCTGAGCATCTTCGTGTTGATGGCCGTGGTGCTGCTGGTGCGGCCGCAGGGCCTGTTCGGCAAGCCGGGCCTGATGAGCTGAAGTCCGCGCATGAAAGACGCCATCCTCTTCATCCGCCGCCACCGCGTGGCCGCGGTGATCGCATTCCTGCTGGTGTTTCCGCTGCTGATGCCCTACCAGGCGCTGGCGATCAACATCCTCATCTTCGGCCTCTTCGCGGTGGGCTTCAACCTGCTGTTCGGCTACACCGGTCTGCTCAGCTTCGGCCACGCGGCCTTTCTCGGCGTGGGCAGCTACCTCACCGGCATCGGCATGGTGCATTTCGGCATGCCCTGGGGCCTGGCGGTGCTGCTGGGCGTGGCCAGCGCGGCGCTGGTGGGCGTGGTGATGGGCTACCTCGCCATCCGCACGCGCGGCATCTACTTCAGCATGGTGACGCTGGCGCTGGCGCAGATCGTCTTCTACGCCTTCTACAAGGCCGAGCGCTGGACGGGCGGTGAGAACGGCCTGCGCGGCATCCAGGTGCCGCAGATGGAGGTGTTCGGCGTCACGCTCGACTTCCTCAACCCCAACGTCAAGTACTACGTCATCCTGGCCTTCGTGGCGGTGGCGCTGTGGCTCGTCTCGCGGCTGCTGGCCTCGCCCTTCGGCGCCGTCATCGAAGCCGTGCGCGAGAACGAAAAGCGCGCCGCCGCCTGCGGCTACGACGTGGCGCGCACCAAGCTGCTGGTCTTCGTGATCAGCGCCGCGCTGTGCGGGCTGGCGGGTGCCTTGCGCGCACTGCACCTGAGCGTGGTGCCCATCGAGAGCCTGCACTACCTGCTGTCGGGGCAGGCGGTGATGATGTGCCTGCTGGGTGGCATGGGCACCTTCTTCGGGCCCTTCATCGGCGCCGGCGTCTTCCTCACCCTGGAAGACGTGGTGACGACGATGACGAAACACTGGATGGCCATCGTCGGCACCGTGTTCATCATCTTCGTGCTCTTCTTCCCCGCCGGCATCTGGGGCACCTTCATGAAGAAGCTGGAGCAGCGCGCATGACGGCCGCTGCTCCGATTCTTGAAGTGCACGGCGTCAGCAAACACTTCGGCAAGTTCGTCGCGCTGAACGACGTCTCGGCGAGTTTTTTGCCGGGCAAGCTCAGCGCCATCATCGGCCCCAACGGCGCGGGCAAGAGCACCTTCTTCAACGTGGTGAGCGGCGCCTTCCCGCCCAGCGCGGGGCGCTTGAAGTTCAAGGGCCGCGACATCACCGGCCTGGCGCAGCACGAGTTCGCGCGCATCGGCATCGCCAAGAGTTTCCAGATCACCAACGTGTTCAAGCAGCTGAGCGCGCATGAAAACGTTCGCGTGGCGGTGCAGATGCGGCACGCGCGCTACCAGCTCTTCAAGCCGCGCGCGGCCATGGCCGAGGTGGACGAACGCGCCCACGCCTTGCTGCGGCGCGTGGGCCTCGCCACCCACGCCAAGCGCCCCGCCGCCGACCTGGCCCACGGCCAGCAGCGCGCGCTGGAGGTGGCCATGGCCCTGGCCGCCGAGCCTGAGTTGCTGCTGATGGACGAGCCCACCGCCGGCATGAGCCCGGAGGAGACGGTGGTGATGATGGACCTCATCACCGCGCTGGCCGCCGAGCGCAGCGTGATCCTGGTGGAACACAAGATGAAGCTGGTGATGGGCATCTGCGAACGCCTCCTGGTGCTGCACCACGGCGAGTTCCTCGCCGAAGGCACGCCGGCCGACATCAAGGCCAACGCCGACGTACGGCGTGTCTACCTCGGGCAGGGCTGAACGCGATGCTGAAAGTCGAAAAACTCGACGCCTGGTACGACACCAGCCACGTCGTGCAGGGTCTGAGCTTCGAGGTGCGGACCGGTGAGATCGTCACGCTGATGGGCCGCAACGGCGCCGGCAAGACGACCACGCTCAAGACCATCATGGGCCTGATCTCGCGCCGCGCCGGCAGCGTGAAGTTCGACGGGCAGGAGATCCTCTCGCAGCCCGCGCACAAGCGTTACCACCTCGGCTTGGCCTACGTGCCCGAAGACCGCCGCATCGTGCCGGGGCTGACGGTGCGCGAGAACCTGCGCCTGGGGCTGATCGCCGGCAAGGACGTGAAGCACGAAGCCGCGCGCATCGAGGAGATCGCCAAGACCTTCCCGCGGCTGGCCGAACGCATGGACCAGGAAGGCACCAGCATGAGCGGTGGCGAACAGCAGATGCTGGCCATCGCCCGCGCGATGATGGCCAAGCCGCGCATGATCCTGCTGGACGAACCCAGCGAGGGCATCATGCCGGTGCTGGTGGACGAGATGTTCGAGCTCTTCGCGCGCATGAGGCGCGAAGGCACGACCATCCTGCTGGTGGAGCAGAACGTGGAACGCGCGCTGAACGTGAGCGACCGCGCCTACATCCTCGACCAGGGACAGATCGTGCACGAGGGCGATGCCCGCGCTTTGCTGGCGGACAAGGACATCCAGGACAAGTACTGCGCAGTCTGACCGAGCTGTGGCACGCTTGGCACTCTGACAGCGAAGGAGCGACGCATGAACAGCATGGACGTCGAAGTCATCCGCACCGCGATGGACTGGATGAACCGCGGCCACCGCGTGGTGCTGGGCACGGTGGTGCGCACCTGGGGCAGCAGCCCGCGGCCGCCGGGCAGCCTGATGATCATTCGCGACGACGGGCAGGTGGCCGGCAGCCTTTCGGGCGGTTGCATCGAAGACGACCTCATCGACCGCGTGAAGCGCGGCGAGCTCGCGCCGCGCCTGCCGCAGGCCACCACCTACGGCGTCACGGCCGAAGAAGCGCAGCGTTTCGGCCTGCCTTGCGGCGGCACGGTGCAGATCGTGCTGGAACCGCTGTCGGCGCAAAGCCTCCTGCGCGACATGCTGGCGGCCATCGAGAGCCATCGCGTCATCCGCCGCCGGCTGGAACTGGCCACGGGGCTCGTCAGCCTGCGCCCCTGCGATGACGGGGATGCCTTGCGCTTCGACGGCCAGGTGCTGGAGACCGTGCACGGCCCGCGCCTGCGGCTGGTGATCATCGGCGGCGGGCAGCTGAGCCGCTACCTGGCCAGCATGGCCGTGATGCTGGACTACCGCGTCACCGTCTGCGACCCGCGCGAGGAGTACCACGAAGGCTGGGCCGCCATGGAAGGCGTGACGCTCAGCCGGTTGATGCCCGACGACCTCGTCATCGCGATGAACCTCGACGCCAACAGCGCGCTGGTGGCCGTCACGCACGACCCCAAGCTCGACGACCTGGCGCTGATGGAAGCACTGAAGACGCCGGCCTTCTATGTCGGCGCTTTGGGCAGCCGCCGCAACAACGACAACCGCCGTTTGCGCCTGAAAGACTTCGACGTCAGCGAGACCGAGTTGCTCAAGCTGCGCGGCCCCGTGGGCCTGAACCTGGGCGCGAAAACGCCGCCCGAGATCGCGATGAGCATCGTCGCGGAGATGACCGCCGCACGCCGCGGCGTCGATCTCACCGGCCCGCTGGCCGACTGGAGCGGCTCGCAGACCGCCTGCCGCGTCAGCACTGATTGAAGGGCTGACGCGGCCAGGCGCGCGCCCGCTCAGCGCAGATCCGGCGCGTCGCTCAGTTCGTTGGGGTTCACCTGCCCCGGCGCCAGCGGGAAATGCTGCAACAGCAGCGCATCCACGGCTTCGATGGCCTGCCCCAGGCCTTCTTCGAAACGCCCCGCGCGGAAGGCCTCGCGCATGCCCGCCACCAGCGTGTCCCACTGCGCCTGCGGCACGTGGCGCGCCAGGCCGCGGTCGGCCACGATCTCGATGGCGTGTTCGGCCAGCAGCAGGTAGATCAACACACCGTTGTTGTGCTCGGTGTCCCACACGCGCAGCTTGCCGAAGAGCGTGACCGCGCGCTCGCGCGCCTGCAGGCCCTGCGCCACGTAGGACAGCGGCAGCCCCGCCTCCACGCTCAGGCGGATCTCGCCGCTGTGCCGCGCCTCGCTGCCGGCCACACGCGCCTGCAGGCGCGCCAGCGCCGCGGGCGGCAGCACCGGGTGCACACCCTGGCGGCTGGACCAGCCGTGTTGGAAGAGACGTCGGATCCTTTGCAGCATCAACCTGGCCCTCACCACCGGCCCGAGGCGCCACCGCCCCCGAAATCACCACCACCGCCCGACGAGAAACCGCCGCCCCCGCGACCCCCGCCACCGCCTCCACCGCGTGCAGACAGCAGCAAGCGCAGCACGTTGCCGACGCCCACCAAACCCACCACCACCAGCGCCACGACGGCGGCCAGGATCGCCAGCAACAGCCCAGCCCCCAGCCACCACGCCACGCCCCCAGCAGCCACGGCCGTGATCAGCGAGCCCGGCCCGCGCCCGAGCACCGCCGAGAGCAGCCCGCCCAGCGCCAGCACGCCGCCGAAGACGAGCAGGCCGAGTTCCTGCAGCGGCAAAGAGCCGGGGCGTCCGGTGTCTCCACCGCGCGCGGCGGGCGCCGGCAGGCCTTCGCCGCGGATGCGCGCGGCCAATCGGTCGATGGCGACGTTGAGCCCGCCGGCCATGTCGCCCTGGCGGAAGGCCGGCACCAGGGCCTGGTCGATGATCTGGCGCGCGGCCAGGTCGGGGATGGCGCCTTCCAGCGCCTTGGCGACTTCGATGCGCACGGTCCGCTCGTCCTTGGCCACCAGCACCAGCACGCCGTCGCCCACCTCGCGGCGGCCGATCTTCCACTGGTCGGCCACACGCTGCGCGTAGGCCGCGATGTCTTCCGGCGCGGTGCCCGGCACCAGCAGCAGCACGATCTGCGGCCCGGCCTCGGCCTCGAAGGCGGCCAGCTTGGCCTCCAGCGCCGCGGTCTGCGGTGCGGTGAGCGTGGCCGTCTGGTCGATGACGCGCGCACTCAGCGGCGGCACCGGGCGCAGGTCTTGCGCCCAGGCGGTCGCGCCAAGCAGCGCCAGCCCGACCAGCAACGCCGCCAGCCCGGCCGCGCGCAGCAGCTTCATCACGCCGTCACTTCGAGGCGGCCGGCGCCGCGGGTGCCGCCGGCTTGTCGAAGCTGACCGTGGGCGGTGCGCTGATCTGCGCTTCGTTCTGCACCGCGAAGTTGGGCTTGACCTCGTAGCCCATCACCTTGGCCGTGAGGTTGCTGGGGAAGCTGCGCGCCAGCACGTTGTAGTCCTGCACGGCCTTCACATAGCGGCCACGCGCGACGGTGATGCGGTTCTCGGTGCCTTCCAGTTGCACGCGCAGGTCTTGGAAGCCCTGGTTGGCCTTCAGGTTGGGGTAGTTCTCGCTCACCACCAGCAGGCGGCTGAGCGCGCCCGTGAGTTCGCCCTGCGCGGCCTGGAACTTCTGGAAGGCCTCGGGGTTGTTCACGAGCTCGGGCGTGGCCTGCACGCTGGTGGCCTTGGCGCGTGCTTCCACCACCTTGGTCAGCGTCTCCTGCTCGAAGTTGGCTTCGCCCTTGACGGTGGCCACGATGTTCGGGATGAGGTCGCTGCGGCGCTGGTACTGGTTCAGCACCTCGCTCCAGCCGCTCTTGACCTGCTCGTCCAGGCGCTGGAACTCGTTGTAGCCGCAGCCGCCGAGCAGCAGCGTGCTGCAAAGCGCCAGCAGCGTGCCCATGCGGGCGGCCGTCGATCGTGTCTTGTTCATGCCTGTCCTCCACACCGCGGGCCCCTCGCCCGCCGCTGGCAGCATAGATGAGGTGGCCCGGGCGCAGATCAAGCACCCGCAGCCACAATCCGGCGATGCCCGCTCCCGACCTGTTGAACGAGGCCCTGCGCGGTGGCCTGGCGCCCCGCGCCGACACCCCGCTGCGCCAGCCCCGCGTGGTGGTGGCCGGCGGCGCCGGCCCCTTGGGCTCGGCCGTGCTCGAGCACCTGCTGGCCGGGCCGTTCAGCCCGGTGGCGGTGCTGGTGCAGCAGAACATGGGCACGGCGCTGCGCGACCTCCAGGTGTGGCACACGGCGGGCTGGCTCAGCGCGCCGCTGCCGCAGCAGCAGGCCGACATCGGCGTGGTCGTCTTCGACCGCGGCCGCTCGCGGCACGGGCGCGAAGAGGCCTTCGTGCAACCGGCAGCCGAAGAACTGCCGGCCCTGGCCGCCTGGCTGCTCGGCTGCGGCGTGCAGCACCTCGTGGTGGTGCTGCCACACGCCCCAGGCCTGCTGCCCCAGGCGCTGCGCGCCGGCCTGGCCAGCCTGGACGAGCAGGCCGTGGCCCAACTCGGGTTCAGGCAACTGGTCTTCGTGCGACCCGCGCGCCCGGGTGCGGGGGCCGCGCCCAGCCCCGGCGCGATGCTGGCCCGCCTGGGCCGCGGCCTGCTGGCGCAACTGCACTGGATGGTGCCGCAGCGTGAACAGGCCTTGCGCGCCACCAAGGTGGCCGCCTTCGTCAGCGACCTGGCCGCAGCCCTGCCCGCCGCACCGCCCGGCACGCGCGTGGTGGCGCCAGAGCTGATCTGGGATTGGGCCCAGCCCGAAGGCGGCAGACCGCTGCTGCAGGCCTGGCTGCAAGGCCGCGCCCTGCCAGACACCCGCGCCGCAAGCCCACGCTGGTGAGCCCAGCGCCCCCGTGCATTTCCGGGGGCAGGATGCATGGACAAGGACGTCGCGCCCTGGGCAGAATCTGCGCAAGAGGGCGGCCATGGTGATCGCCCCAGCAGGGAGCTACCAGTGCCTCGTTCCACCCCCCGGCCGCGTCGTCTTGCGCAGGCCCTGATCCGTCACGCCCGCGTTCTCGGCGCGGCCCTGCCCTTGTGCTGCGCGGCCGTGCTGCCCGCTTCGGCGCAGACCGCACCCCCGGGTGCAGCCTTGCCGGTAGAGGCCTTCTTCAAGCCCTCGGCCCTGCGCGCGCCCGAGTTGTCGCCCTCGGGCCGCTGGCTGGCCGTGCTGACCAGCGTGCCCGGCAAGCGGGTGGGCTTCCTCTTCATCGACCTCGAAGGCGGTGAAGGCCAACGTTTCATCGAAGCGGCCCCCAACGCCGACGTGATGTGGTTCCAGTGGGTCAACGACGACTGGCTGATCTTCGGACTGGAGGAGCCGGGGCGTTCCGGCAGCGACCGCCGCGGCCCGGGCCTGATGTCGATGAAGCGCGATGGCAGCGAGAGCAAGCAGCTCATCCGCCGTTCGTACGACGCCTTTGTCGGCGGCGACGACACGTCGGGACGCCGCCGGGCACTGCAACCCAACCACAGTGTCGTGGGCCTGGGCACACCGGGTTCGCGCGAGATCATCCTGAAAGAGTGGATCTTCGACGTGCGGGGCGAGTACAGCCACAGCAATGCCCTGGTGCTCGACGTCGGCTCGCTCAGCGTGCGCACGATGCTGAAAGATGCACCACGTGCCACCGACATGATGCTCGATAACCAGGGCCGCGCGCGCGTACTGGTCGACGAGCGCGAAGGCCAGATCACGATGTACTGGTCGGAAGACGGCGGCGCCCCCTGGCGCCAGATCAGCAAGACACCAAGTTTCGAGACGGGCTTCTGGCCGTCCTATGTCGACGACTCGGGCAACCTGATCGTCGAAACGGACACCGGCACCGGTGGCGAGTTGCGCCGCCTGGACCTGGCCACGGGCAAGCTGGTGCCCGAGCCGATCATCGCCACGCCAGGCTTCGAGCCGAACGTGGCGCCACGCACGGCCCCGGGCTCGGGCAAGGTCTCCGGCATCGCGCTGCAGGTGGATGCGAGCACCACGGTGTGGTTCGAACCCGCGATGCAGCGCATCCAGGCCGAGATCGACGCCAAGTTGCCGGGCCGCGTGAACATTCTCAGTTGCCGGCCTTGTGACAAACCCAAGGTCGTGCTGATCGCGTCGTATTCCGACGTGATGCCAGGCGAGTTCCTGATTTACCGCCCCGAGAAGGGCCAGTTGCTAGCCCTCGGCCCCAGCCGACCTGACATCGACCCGCGTCGCATGTCGCGCCTGGAGTTCCACCGCATCAAGGCCCGCGACAACCGCGACCTGCCGGTCTGGGTGACGCGCCCGGCCTCGGCCAATGGGAAGCCGGCGCCGGCCGTGGTGCTGGTGCACGGCGGCCCCTGGGTGCGCGGCCATGAATGGGAATGGAACGCCGAGGTGCAGTTCCTGGCCTCGCGAGGCTACGTGGTGATCGCACCCGAGTTCCGCGGCAGTCGCGGTTATGGAGTCGACCACTTCCGCGCCGGCTTCAAGCAATGGGGCCTGACGATGCAGGACGACGTCAGCGATGCGCTGAAGCACGCCGTCGACAAAGGCTGGGCGCTACCAGGTAAGGCCTGCATCGTTGGGGCCAGCTACGGGGGCTACGCGGCCTTGATGGGGCTGGCGAAGGACCCCGACCAGTACCAGTGTGGAGTGGCGATCGCGGCGGTGTCCGACCAGCGCAACATGTTCTCGATGCACTGGTCGGACATCAACGCCGAGGCGCGCAAGTACGGTTTGAGCACCTTGCTGGGCGATCCGCTGAAGGAAGAAGCGCGCTTCGTCGCCACTTCACCACTGGAGCAAGCCGCAAAGATCAAGGCGCCCTTGCTGCTGATGCATGGCAAGCTCGACCGACGCGTGCCCATCCAGAACGGCGAGCGCATGCGCGATGCCTTGCTAAAGCACGGCAAAAAGGTTGAATGGGTGGCCTATAGCGATGAGGGCCATTCCTTTTCGCTGGACGCCAACGAGTTCGACCTTTGGCGCCGGGTAGAGACTTTCCTGGGTGCGCACCTGAAGTGACGGAAGGCGCGGATGCGGCCGTGATAATCGTCAGATGACTTCGCCCCACCTCCACAACGACACCTTCCTCCGCGCCTGCCTGCGCCAGCCCACCACGCACACGCCGGTGTGGCTGATGCGCCAGGCCGGGCGCTACCTGCCCGAGTACAAGGCCACGCGGGTGAAGGCCGGCAGCAGCTTCATGGGGCTGGCCACCAACCCCGAGTTCGCCACCGAGGTGACGCTGCAGCCGCTGGAGCGCTACCCGCTGGATGCCGCCATCCTGTTCAGCGACATCCTCACCGTGCCCGACGCCATGGGCCTGGGCCTGAGCTTCGGCGCCGGCGAGGGCCCGCGCTTCGCGCACCCGGTGCGCGATGAAGCCGCGGTGATGGCGCTGCAGGCGCCCGATCTGGACAAGCTGCGTTACGTTTTCGACGCGGTGAAGTCCATCCGCAAGGCCCTCGATGGCAAGGTGCCGCTGATCGGCTTTTCGGGCAGCCCCTGGACGCTGGCCAGCTACATGGTCGAAGGCGCCGGCAGCGACGACTACCGGCTCATCAAGACCATGCTCTACAGCCGGCCCGACCTGATGCACCGCATCCTGGCCGTGAACGCCGAAGCCGTGACGGCCTACCTCAATGCACAGATCGATGCCGGCGCGCAGGCCGTGATGGTGTTCGACAGCTGGGGCGGCGTGCTGGCCGACGGCGCCTTCCAGGAGTTCAGCCTCAACTACACACGCCAGGTGGTGGCGGGCCTGAAGCGCCAGGCCGAGGGCCGGCAGGTGCCGGTGATCGTCTTCACCAAGGGCGGCGGGCTGTGGCTGGAGGAGATCGCCGCCATCGGCGCCGACGTCGTCGGCCTGGACTGGACCATGAACCTCGGCGCTGCGCGCGCCCGCGTGGGCCACCGCGTGGCGCTGCAGGGCAACCTCGACCCCAGCGTGCTCTTCGCGCCGCCGGAAGCCGTGGCGCGCGAAGGCGTGAAGGTGCTCGACAGCTTCGGCCGCCCGCAGCGGGCAGATGGCAGCTGGGACGGCCACATCTTCAACCTCGGGCACGGCATCAGCCAGTTCACCCCCCCTGATCACGTGACGGCCCTGGTCGAGGCCGTGCACGCCCACTCGCGCCGCCAGCGTCAGCCGGCCTGAGGCCCGCCGGGCGCCCCGCAGCGCCGGGGCCCACCACAGCGCCATCGCGGCGTGAGTGAGCGCTCAGCCCGCCGGCCGCAAGCCCTGCCACGACCCGCATTCGCTGCGCTGCAGCAGCAAAAAATATTGGGTGAGTGGGCGCTCAGGGCTTGACTTATCCCCATTTTCCCGTCCCACACCCCGGCTTGTGCACAGCACAACGCCGAGTGAGAGAAATTGGGCCAAATTGGTGCTAAGTTGTTGATTCTTATGAATTCACTCCGCTGCCACCAAAACGGGCAACCGGGCCTGAGGGCCCGCAGAATCAAGCACTTGGCGCAGCTTGGCGCAGCTTCCCCACAAACTTATCCACAGATTTCGTGGACAGCCCGAAAAAGCCTTGCCGATCATGGACTTGCGGCACTTGCTTGAAGTGGAGCCGAGATTTGTGACGCAAGTGATGGCCCGATGACAGCCCCCTTGCCCGGCCGCGTGGCGGTGGCGGTGGAAACCCCGCGCCACACCAGCGTCAGCGGCCTGCTCGACTACGCGAGTGAGCAGCCGCTAGCGCCAGGCACCCTGGTGCGCGTGCCGCTGGGCAAGCGCGATGTGCCGGGCCTGGTGTGGGAACCCGGCTCCGAGGCCGAGGATGCGCCGCCCGTGCTGCGCCCGGTGACGGTGGCATTGACGGCTTTGCCGCCGCTGGGCACCGAGTGGCGCGCGCTGGTGGCCTTTGCCGCCGCCTACTACCAACGCGGTCTGGGGGAGCTGGCGCTGGCCGTGCTGCCGCCCGAGTTGCGGAAGCTGGACGACACGCAGCTCGCCCGTCGCCTGAAGAAGCTGGCCAGCGCCCAGCCAGCAGCCGCCACCCAGCCGCCGCCCGCACTGCCCGAACTCAGCGAAGAACAGGCCGCCGCCCTGGCCGTGCTGGGCACGCCCGAGGGCCGCGCCAAACCCGTGCTGCTGCACGGTGTGACGGGCAGCGGCAAGACCGAGGTCTACCTGCGCGCTGCCGCCGATGCGCTGGCGCGCGGTGAACAGGCGCTGGTGCTGGTGCCCGAGATCAACCTCACGCCACAGCTGGAAGCGCGTTTCGCCGAGCGTTTTCCGGGCCGCGTGCTCGTCAGCCTGCACAGCGCGCTGACGCCCGCGCAGCGCCTGCGCCACTGGCTGCAGGCCCACCTGGGCCAGGCCGACCTGGTGCTGGGCACGCGCCTGGCGGTGTTCGCGTCGATGCCGCGGCTGGGGCTGATCGTCGTCGACGAAGAGCACGACCCGAGCTTCAAGCAGCAGGAAGGCGCGCGCTACTCGGCGCGTGATCTCGCCGTCTGGCGCGCCCACCACGCTGGCGTGCCGGTGCTGCTGGGCTCGGCCACGCCCTCGCTGGAAAGCTGGCAGCGGGTGCAGGAAGGCCGTTACCGGCGCCTGCCGATGCTGCAGCGCATCGGCGGCGGCGCGATGCCGCGCGTGCGCCTGGTCGACATGAACCTCTTGCCACGCGGCACGCAGGAACGCGTGCTGGCGCCGCAGTTGCTGGAGGCCATCGAAAAACGCATCGCCGCCGGCGAGCAGAGCCTGCTGCTGCTGAACCGCCGCGGCTACGCGCCGGTGCTGCACTGCGGCGCCTGCGCCTGGAAAAGCGGCTGCCCGCACTGCAGCGCGTGGCGTGTCTTCCACAAGCTCGACCGCACGCTGAAGTGCCACCACTGCGGCTACAGCGAACGCGTGCCGCGGGCCTGCCCCGAGTGCGGCAACCTGGACATCGCGCCCATCGGGCGGGGCACCGAGAAGCTGCAGGAACAACTCGCCGCGCTGCTGCCCCAGGCGCGCGTGGCGCGGCTGGACGCCGACACCACGCGCGCCGCCGGCAGCCTGCAGCAGCAGCTGGCCGAGGTGCACGCCGGCGAGGTGGACGTGCTGGTGGGCACGCAGATGCTGGCCAAGGGGCACGACTTCCGGCGCGTCACGCTGGTGGCGGCCATCAACGCCGACGGCGGGCTCTTCAGCAGCGACTTCCGCGCGCCCGAGCGGCTGTTCGCGCTCTTGATGCAGGCCGCCGGCCGCGCCGGGCGCGATGCCGAGCAGGCCGCACGCAGCGAGATGTGGGTGCAGACCTGGAGCCCCACGCACCCGCTGTTCACGGCGCTGCGCAAGCACGACTACGACAGCTTCGCCGCAGCGCAACTGGAAGAACGCCAGGCCGCCGGCCTGCCGCCCTTCGCTCACCTGGCGCTGTTGCGTGCCGAGGCGCGCACGGCCGAGGCCGCCACCGGCTTTCTGCACGACGCCGCCGCGCTGATCGACCCCGCCACGGCCGGCGTCACCGTCTACCCGCCGGTGCCACCTTTCGTGGCCAAGCTGGCCGATGTGGAGCGCATGCAGATGCTGCTGGAATCGCCTTCACGCGCCGCGTTGCAGCGCACGCTGGCGGCCTGGCTGCCGCAGCTGAACGGCCTGCGCGGCGCGCACAAGGGGCTGCTGCGCTGGGCGGTGGACATCGACCCGTTGGCCATCTGATATCCGGACATCGCAAGGAGCACGCGCGTGAGCACCACCACCCTGTACGGCATCCCGAACTGCGACACCGTCAAACGCGCCCGCGCCTGGCTCACCGAGCACGGCGTGGCCCACAGCTTCCACAACTTCAAGAAGCAGGGCCTGCCCGAAGACGCGCTGCAGCGCTGGCTGCTGGAGGCTGGCTGGGAAACACTGCTCAACCGCAAGGGCAGCACCTGGCGCCAGCTGCCGCCGGCCGAACAGGCGGCGGTGGTGGACGCAGCCAGCGCCGCTGCGCTGATGCGCCGCGCGCCCAGCGTCATCAAGCGCCCGGTGGTGGCCTGGGCCGACGGCCGTCTGACCGTGGGCTTCGACGCCGCAGCCTGGGGCGCGGCTACTTCTTCGGCGCGCTAGCCGCCGGCAGGGCCGCCGCCGCCACGGGCGCCTTGAACCGCGCCTCGCGCATCAGCACGCGGTGGAAGCGCTCGGTGCGGTCGAGCCAGGCTTCGAACGCCGCACCCTTCATCACCGTGGCGCTGAAGGCCCCGCGCACCATGAAAGCCTGCCACTCGGGCAGCGCACGCAGGCGGTCGAGCACGCCGTCGTAGTAGGCGCGCTGCGCCGGCGTGAGGCCGGGCGCCGCGAAGATGCCGCGCATCATCAGGTACTGCACCGGCATGCCGGCCGACATGCAGGTGGGCAGGTCGGCCCAGGTCTGGGTGCCGGCCACCGCAGCGCCCTGCGCCAGCGGCTTGCCGTCGAACACGCACAACGGCCGCAGCACGCCCTGGCGCCACAGGGCTTCGGCCTCGATGGGGTTGTTCACCGTCATGTCGACCTCGCGCGCGGCCAGGGCCTTGGCCACGTCGCCACCGCCCTTCAGCGGCACGTAGTTGATGCGCGTGGCCGCGGCGGTTTCCAGCAGCACACTGATGAGCTGGTCTTCCTGGCGGCTGCCGGTGCCGCCCAGCTTCAGGCTGCCCGGCGGCGCTCTGCGCAACGCCGCCAGCATCTCGGCCGCGCTGCGCTGCGGCGCCTGTGCATGCACCCACAGCACGAACTGGTCTTGCGCGAGCAGCTGCACTGGCGTCAGGTCGCGCCAGCCGACATCGGCCCCGGCGGCCAGCGGCGCGGTGAACAGGTTCGACAGCGTGATGACGAGCTTGTGCGGGTCGCCCCGCGCAGCCTTCATGTAGAGCAGGCCTTCCACGCCCGAGTTGCCGGCCTTGTTGCTGACCTGCACGGGCTGCGGCATCAGGCGGTGGTCGGCCACCAGCTTCTGGATCAAGCGCGCCATCTGGTCGGCACCGCCGCCAGTACCGGCCGGCACCACCAGCTCCACCGGCTGCGTCGGCTGCCAGGCTTGCGCCTGTGCGGCGCCCACCGCCCCCACTGCGGCGGCCGCCGCGAAGGCCGCCCGACAGGCAGCCCACCAATCCGACCAGCCGGCAACTCGATTCATGGGCACAGCGGCCGTCGGGGCCGGTGGAGCGCGGGCCAGCCGCGGAGTGCCGATTTTGCGTTCGCGCCCGAGCGCCTGGCGCGGCTGCGGCCCTGCCAATGTGTGCTTTTGTCTCCGTCCGCGCTGTGGCGTGGCGGGCGCGATGCAGTGGCTGTCAGGCGCGTGGCCGCAGCACCATCACACACCCCGGCACAGGCTGCTGCTGCTCCTGGCGCAGCACCACGGCTTCGGCGCTGAGCACCTGCAGGCCGTGGGCAGCAGCGGTTGCGCGCAGGCCTGCTTCGCCGTGGGCGTAACGCAGGCTGCGGCGCAAAACGAATGCCGCACCCGCCGCCTCTGCCTCGCTCTCGGCAGCCTGCTCCACGGAGAACGCGAAACACCCGCCAGGGGCGAGCACCCGCGCCACCTCGGCGAAGACCGGGCCCAGGTCGCCCACGTAGATGAAGACATCGGCCGCGACGACGACATCGGCGCTGGCGACCGGCTGCGCGTGCAGGTGCTGCAGAAGTTCCGCCTCGTGCACCGCGTCGTAACTGCCGCGGGCGCGGGCCAGGCGCACCATGGTCGGAGACAGATCCACGCCGTCCAGCCGCTGCACCCAGGTCCGCAGCAGCGGGCCGCACAGGCCGCTGCCGCAGCCGAGGTCGAGCGCCCGCAGCGCCGCGGGTGAAGGGGCCGGCGCCGTCACGGCGGCCATCGCGGCTCTGGCCGCCGCCACCACGGCCTCGTGGCCGCGGTAGTGCAGCTGCTGAACGAGGTGCTCGTCGAAGCTGTCGGCGTAGGGGTCGAAGAGCAGGCGCAGGTAGAGCGCGGGCGCCACCGGCGGCGCGGCGGTGCCGGCGAGCGGAGCCGAGAGGTAGTCGAGCAGCGCCGCGTCGCCACCGGCTTCGCGTGCCTGCTGCAGCGCGGTGCGGGCGGCCTCGGCCTGGCCGGCCTCGGCGAGCAGCAGGCCCTGGTGCAGCCAGGCATCGGGCAGCGCGGGGTCGGCGGCCGCCGCAGCGCGGTAGGCGGCCAGGGCTTCGTCAGGGCGGGCCAGCGCCTGGAGCGTCTGGCCGCGCAGCAGTTCGGCATCGGCCAGTGCGGGCTGCTCGGCCAACAGCGCCTGCAGCACGGCCAGCGCCTTGGCGTGCCGGCCCTGGCGGTTGAGCAGCGTCGCCTGCAGGCAGCGCGCGGCAGGCGGCAGCGGCGCCAGCGCCTGCGCGCGCGCCAGGTTGTCCAGGGCCTCGGCATCGCGCCCGAGTTCGCTGCAGGCGTGGGCACGGTGGCACCAGGCGTCGGCTTGGGCGGCGTTGGCGGCCAGCGCCTCGTCCAGCGGCGGCAGTGCATCGGCCGGCCGCGCCAGCGCCAAGCGCGCCGCGGCCAGGTTCACCAGCGTCGAGGACCGGCCGGGCAGGTGCTGCAGCGAAGCCAGCAAGTGACGCTCGGCCGCGGTGGCATCGCCGGCCTCGAAAGCCGCCACGCCCTGCTGGAAGAGCGCGCGGGCGGTGTCGAAGGCATCAGACATGCGTCGGGGGGCGGTGGCAGGCGGGAGGCGGCGAAGTGTAGGCGCGGGACCGTGACCGTTCGGCGCGCCGCGCTCACTGCGCGCGCCAGCACTCAACCCGGCAAGACCCGCTGAAGCTGCAAGGCCTCGGCCAGATGCAGGGTGCCCACGGACTCAGCCCCCGCCAGGTCGGCGATGGTGCGCGCCACCTTCAGCGTGCGGTGCAGCCGCCGGCCGCTCCAGCCCAGGCTCTCGGCGGCGCTGCGCGCGAAACGCGTGGCGTTGTCGTCCAGCGTGCAGTGGCGGTCGATGGCACCGGCCTCCAGCCGCGCATTGGGCTCGCCCTGGCGTGTGAGCGCCCGCTCTCGTGCAGCGGCTGCACGCGCGGCCACGGCCGCGCTGGGCTCGCCATCGGGCAGGGCCAGCAACTCGGCCGCTGGCGCGGCGCGCACGTCCACCTGCAGGTCGATGCGGTCGAGCAGCGGGCCCGAGAGCTTGCCCTGGTAGCGGGCCACGGCCTCGGGGCTGCAGCGGCAGGCGCGGCCGGTGGCCGCCGGAGCGCCGTGCCAGCCGCAGGGGCAGGGGTTCATGGCCGCCACGAGCTGGAAGCGCGCCGGGAAGCTGGCCTGCCGCGCAGCACGAGAGATCGTGATGCGGCCGGTTTCCAGCGGCTCGCGCAGTGCCTCCAGCGCGGCGCGGGGGAACTCGGGCAGTTCGTCGAGGAAGAGCAGCCCGCCGTGCGCGAGCGAGATTTCGCCGGGCCGCGGCGGCGAGCCCCCGCCGACCAGCGCCACCGCGCTGGCCGTGTGGTGCGGGCAGCGCACCGGGCGCTGCGCCAGGCCTTCGGCATCGGCGCCGGCCGAGGTCAGGCCGCGCAGCGCGGCGCTGGCCAGCGCTTCTTCATCGGCCAGCGGCGGCAGCAGGCCGGCCAGGCGCTGGGCCAGCATGCTCTTGCCGGTGCCGGGCGGGCCGACGAGCAAGAGGCTGTGGCCACCGGCCGCCGCGATCTCCAGCGCGCGCTTGGCGGCGGCCTGGCCCTTGACCTCGCGCAAGTCGGGCAGCGGCGGCACGCCGGGGCCTGGCGCGGCCGCCAGCGCGCAGCGGGCCACCGGCAGGGGCTCGGCGGCCTCGCCGGGGCGCAGCGCGGCCACCACCTCGGCAAGGTGGCGGGCCGAGCGAACGTCCAGCCCCGGCACCTGCGCGGCGGCGCTGGCGCTGAGCGCGGGCAGCACCAGCGTGCGCTGCGCGCCGCCGCGCAGCGCCGCCAAGGCCAGCGCCAACGCACCCCGCACGGGCCGCAGCTCGCCGGCCAGCGAGAGCTCACCCGCAAACTCGCAGGCGGCCAGGCGCGCCGCATCCAGCTCACCCGCCGCCGCCAGGATGCCCAAGGCGATGGGCAGGTCGAAGCGCCCGCTCTCCTTGGGCAGGTCGGCCGGCGCCAGGTTCACGGTGATGCGCTTGTTGTGGGGGAAGCTGAAGCCGCTCTGCTGCAGCGCAGCGCGCACGCGCTCGCGCGATTCCTTCACCTCGGTGTCGGCCAGGCCCACGAGCGTGAAGCTCGGCAGGCCGTTGGCCAGCTGCACTTCCACGTGCACCTCGGGCGCTTCCAGCCCGTCGAGGGCCCGGCTCATCACCACCGCCAGCGTCATCACCACCTCCCTTGCGTATGGCGGGCATTCTGGGGAGCCGGTGGCGACGCCGACATCCGCACCAAGAGCGTGCGAAGGGGGTGTCCGCACTGCATTGGTGCACGAAATGCTCACCCTTCCGAAGGACACCGCCCGCCGGGGTGGCGCGGGGCCGCCGCGCCTGTGGCATGGAACCTGCAAACCTGCCCCTCAGACCGGCCCACAAGGCCAGCTGCCCGATCGACCCCACCCGTTTCGAGTTTCAGAACCCCCGAGGCCCGGCATCTGCACAGTGCCGGGCCTTGCCCACCGTACCTAAGGAGCAACGACCATGAAGATGGTGACTGCGATCGTCAAACCCTTCAAATTGGACGAGGTGCGCGAAGCCCTCAGCGGCATCGGCGTCCAGGGCATCACCGTGACCGAAGTCAAGGGCTTCGGCCGCCAGAAAGGCCACACCGAGCTGTACCGCGGCGCGGAGTACGTGGTCGACTTCCTGCCCAAGGTAAAGATCGAAGCGGCCGTGGACGACGGCATCGTCGACCGCGTCATCGAGGCCATCGAGACCTCGGCCCGCACCGGCAAGATCGGTGACGGGAAGATCTTCGTCACCACGCTGGAACAGGTGGTTCGCATCCGCACCGGCGAGACCGGCAAGGACGCGCTGTAAGCACGCATCCCCACGAGAGCCCCAACATGAAAAAACTTCTTGCTTTGATGACCCTGGGCGTCGCGCTCCTGGGCCTGGGCGGCAGCGCCTGGGCACAAGACGCCGCCGCATCGGCCGCCGCTGCGGCCTCGGCCGTGGTGGAAGCGGCTTCGGCGCCGGCGGCTGCCGCCGCGCCGGCCGCCGAGGCCGCTTCGGCCGCCGCCCCTGCGGCCGCCCCGGCCCCGGTGCCCAACAAGGGCGACACGGCCTTCATGACGATGTCGACCATGCTCGTCATCCTGATGACCATCCCCGGCCTGGCGCTGTTCTACGGCGGCCTGGTGCGCAGCAAGAACATGCTGTCGGTGCTGATGCAGGTGTTCATGATCTTTGCGCTGATCTCGGTGCTGTGGGTCGTGTACGGCTACAGCGTGGCCTTCACCGGTGGCAGCCCCTTCTTCGGCGGTTTTGACAAACTCTTCCTGAAGGGGGTGACGCCAGACAGCATCGCCGCGACCTTCAGCAAGGGCGTCTACATCCCCGAGCTGAGCTTCGTGGCCTTCCAGGGCACCTTCGCGGCCATCACCGTGGCGCTGATCGTCGGCGCCTTCGCCGAGCGCATCAAGTTCAGCGCGGTGCTGCTGTTCGCGGTGATCTGGTTCACCTTCAGCTACCTGCCGGTGGCGCACATGGTCTGGTACTGGGACGGCCCTGACGCCATCACCGACGCCGCCAGCCTGGAAAAGGTGACGGCCGCAGCCGGCTTCATGTGGGCCAAGGGCGCGCTCGACTTCGCCGGCGGCACCGTGGTGCACATCAACGCCGCCGTGGCGGGCCTGGTGGGTGCCTACATGATCGGCAAGCGCGTCGGCTACGGCAAGGAAGCCATGGCGCCGCACAGCCTGCCGCTGACCATGGTGGGTGCCTCGCTGCTGTGGGTGGGCTGGTTCGGCTTCAACGCCGGCAGCAACCTGGAAGCCAACGGCATCGCCTCGCTGGCCTTCGTGAACACGGTGGTCGCCACCGCCGCTGCCACGCTGTCGTGGACGGCCGGTGAGGCCCTGCTGAAGGGCAAGGCCTCGATGCTGGGTGCGGCTTCGGGCGCGGTGGCCGGCCTGGTGGCCATCACCCCGGCTTGCGGCTTCGTCGGTGTCGGCGGTGCGCTGGTCATCGGCCTGGTCTCCGGCCTGGTCTGCCTGTGGGGCGTGAGCGGCCTGAAGAAGATGCTGGGCGCTGACGACTCGCTGGACGTGTTCGGCGTGCACGGCGTCGGCGGCATCGTCGGTGCGCTGCTCACCGGCGTGTTCGCCAGCCCCGACCTCGGCGGCCTGGGCGCCTGCGACTACATCGCCAACAAGTGCGGTGTGTTCCCGGGCATCGGCGCACAGCTGTGGATCCAGGCGCAGGGCATCATCTACACCGTGATCATCTCGGCGGTGGTGGCCTTCATCGCCTACAAGATCGTCGACCTGACGGTGGGCCTGCGCGTGCCGGAAGACGAAGAGCGCGAAGGTCTGGACATCTCGTCGCACGGCGAGACCGCGTACAACAAGTGATATTCGGGACACCCGGGCTTGGCGCCCGGGTGCTCGAATATCTCGCCTCGATCGACACGACGGGCTTGGCCCGCGTGTCATCTCGGCGGGGCTCGAAAAGGGCGCCCTTCTGGGCGCCCTTTTCCTTGCCTGCTGCGCTTTGCTGCGCAGCGCCGATTGGCGGGGTCGGGCAGAATTCCCGGCTCTCTGCGGCCCTTTGGCCGCAGACCTACCGAGCACGCGCCATGGTTCCCCACCTCACCACCGCCCTGAACGGGCCCATCAACGAGCTCGAACAGCGCATCCTCGAATCGATGCCGGCCATCGAACGCTGGTTCCGGCTGGAGTGGATGGAGCACACGCCGCCGTTCTACACCTCGGCCGACCTGCGCAACGCCGGCTTCAAGCTGGCGCCGGTGGACACCAACCTCTTCCCCAGCACCTTCAACAACCTCACGCCCGAGATGCTGCCGCTGGCGGTGCAGGCGGCGATGGCGGCCATCGAGAAGATCTGCCCCGAGGCCAAGAACCTGCTGCTCATCCCCGAGCAACGCAGCAACAGCTTCTACCTGCAGAACGTCGCGCAGCTGGTGCAGATCTTCAACCAGGCCGGGCTGAACGTGCGCCTGGGCTCGATGGACCCCGAAGTCACCGCGCCCGTGCCGATGACGCTGCCCGACGGCAGCGAACTCACGCTGGAGCCGCTGCTGCGCAACCGCGGGCGGCTGGGGCTGAAGGACTTCGACCCCTGCACCATCCTGCTGAACAACGACCTCTCGGGCGGTGTGCCGCGCGCGCTGCAGCACCTGCACGAGCAGTACCTGCTGCCGCCGCTGCACGCGGGCTGGGGCGTGCGACGCAAGAGCCGGCACTTCCAGAGCTACGAAGAGGTCGCCAAGAAGTTCGCCAAGCTGCTGGGCATGGACCCCTGGCTCATCAACCCCATGCACGGCCAGTGCGGCAAGGTCGATTTCGACACGCCCAGTGGGCTGGATTGCGTCAAGAGCAACGTCGACGCCCTGCTCACCAAGGTGCGCCGCAAGTACAAGGAATACGGCATCAACGAGAAGCCGTTCGTCGTGGTGAAGGCCGACAACGCCGCCGGGCAGGGCATCCTGACCGTGCGCGACGTGAAGGAGCTCGACGACCACGAGCGCGTGATGCGCGGCCGTGAGGGCCTGGTCAGCGAAGGCCAGGTGCCTGACGAACTGATCATCCAGGAAGGCGTGCCCACCTACGAGCGCATGAACGACGCCGTGGCCGAACCGGTGGTGATGATGATCGACCGCTACGTGGTGGGCGGCTTCTACCGCGTGCACGCCGACCGCGGCATCGACGAAGGCCTGTGCTCGCCGGGCTCGCGCTACGTGCCGCTGGCCTTCGCCGGCAGCCACACGCTGCCCAAGCCGGGCAGCAAACCCGGCGCCAGCGCCCCCAACCGCTTCTACATGTACGGCGTGATCGGCCGCCTGGCCATGCTGGCCGCAGCCTACGAGCTCGAAGCGACCGACCCGGACGCCGAGAGCTACGACTGAGTAAGGACGCGGCAGGCCGGAAGGCCTGCTGCGCCTCACGAAGGCCTTGCGGCGATTTCACGCCGCAAGGCATGACGGCGCCTGAGATGCTGCACCGCACCACAGCCCCCCGCCACGGGCGCACAATGCGGTGCCGACCATGAGCCGCGAAAGCCCGCAGACCCACACGCCCGCCGCGCTGGCCGCGCTCACCATCGCCGCCATCGGCGTGGTCTACGGCGACATCGGCACCAGCCCGCTCTACGCACTGAAGGAAGTCTTCGCGCACGGGCGCGTGCCGCTGTCGCCCGAGAACATCCTGGGCATCCTCTCGCTGGTCTTCTGGACACTCACTGTCGTGGTGTCGCTGAAGTACGTGGTGCTCATCCTGCGCGCCGACAACCACGGCGAGGGCGGCCTCGTCGCGATGCTGGCGCTGGCCTCGCAGGCCGTGAAGGACCACCCCAAGCTGCGCGAGCGGCTGCTGCTGCTGGGCATCTTCGGTACGGCCATCTTCTTTGGCGATGGCGTCATCACGCCGGCCATCAGCGTGCTGTCCGCGGTCGAAGGCCTGGAGGTGGCCGCGCCCGCACTGCACCGCTACGTGGTGCCCATCACGCTGGTCGTGCTGACGCTGCTGTTCTGGGCCCAGCGTTTCGGCACGGCGGTGGTGGGGCGCCTGTTCGGGCCCATCACGCTGGCCTGGTTTGGCGTGCTGGCGCTGCTGGGCGTGGTGCACATCGCCAAGAACCCGGCCGTGCTGGTGGCGCTGTCACCGCACCACGCCTTGGGCTTCATGGCGGCGCACCCGGGCATCGCCTTCATCGCACTGGGCTCGGTGGTGCTGTGCGTGACAGGTGCCGAAGCGCTGTACGCCGACCTCGGCCACTTCGGCCGGCGGCCCATCCGCCTGGCCTGGTTCAGCGTGGTGATGCCGGCGCTGGTGCTGAACTATTTTGGCCAGGGCGCGATGCTGCTGCAGCACCCCGAGAACGTGAACAACCCGTTCTACGAGATGGCACCGCAGTGGGCGCTGTTCCCGCTGATCGGGCTGGCCACGCTGGCCACCGTCATCGCCTCGCAGGCGCTCATCACCGCGGCGTTTTCCGTCACCAAGCAGGCCACGCAACTGGGCTACCTGCCACGGCTGCGCATCCTGCACACCAACGTGCGCGCAACGGGCCAGATCTACGTGCCCTTCGTGAACTGGGCGCTGTACGGCTGCGTGGTGTTCGCGGTGGTGGTGTTCGGCAGCAGCGGCGCATTGGCCAGCGCCTACGGCATTGCCGTCACCATCGACATGAGCATCACCACGGTGATGACCTTCTTCGTCATCCGCTACGCCTGGAAGTTGCCCATGGCGCTGTGCGTGGCCGCCACGGGCTTCTTCTTCCTGGTGGACATCACCTTCTTCGCGGCCAATGCCGTGAAGGTGCTGGACGGCGGCTGGTTCCCGCTGCTCATCGGCGTAGCCATGTTCACGCTGATGGTCACCTGGCAACGGGGCCGCGCGCTGCTGGGCTCGCGCCTGCGTGAAGAGGCCATCGAGTTGGAGCCCTTCCTCGAATCGCTCTTCATCAGCCCGCCCATGCGCGTGGCCGGCACGGCGGTGTTTCTCAACGCCGAGCAGGGCAGCACACCCTTCGCGCTGCTGCACAACCTCAAGCACAACAAGGTGCTGCACGAGCAGAACCTCTTCGTGACGGTGCAGCACCACGAGGTGCCGTGGATAGGCTTCGACAAGCGTTGCCAGATCGAGCCGCTGGGCCACGATTGCTGGCAGGTCACGCTGCACTTCGGCTTCAAGAACGAGCCCGACGTGCCCGAAGCTTTGGCCCTGCTGGCCGGCCGCGGCGTGAACCTGGAAGAGATGGAGACCAGCTACTTCCTGAGCCGCGACACCGTGGTGCCCACCTTCGGCGGCGGCATGCCGCTGTGGCGCGAAAAGCTCTTCGCCGGCATGCACCGCAACGCCGCTGCCGCGGCCGATTTCCTGCACCTGCCGACGAACCGCATCGTCGAGCTCGGCACCAAGATCGAGATCTGACGCGCCTTTCTGCGCGGCGCTTACTGCGTCAGGCCCAGCGTGTAGCGGCCGTCCACCGGCCCCTTGCCGCCGCTGATGTAGCCCACCCGCACGTACAGCGTCATCGCGGCCGTGCCAGTGTTGGTGTAGCTCACCGTCTCCACCTGGCCCGTGCCCAGGAAGTTGGCGGCCAGGCGCAGGCCGGTGCTGTTCTGCAACTCGACGTTGTAGTCACCGCCGGCGTTGGGCGTCATCACTGCCGTCAGCGTCTTGCCGGCACCGAGCTCGACGCGGAAGAAATCGGTGTCGCTGCGTTCGGTGCGTTCCGGCGTGTCCATGGTGGCGTTGATCAGCGACGGGAACACCGTCACCACTTGCGCCAGGCGCGGCAGGCCGTTGCTTTCCACCTCGGGCAGCTGCGTCACCACCGAAGGCGTCAGGTTCAGGAAGACGGCCGAGACCGGGCCCCAGGTGCCGCTGGCGTCGCGCGCCCGCACGTAGACCGTGTGACGGCCGGGCGCCAGGCCCGCAGTGCTGAGGCTGCCGGCCAAGGCTTCGGTGGCGCTGTTGAAGCTGCCGTCAGCGGCCTGCAGCATGCGCGGCACGGCCGCGGCGTCCCAGGGCGGGGTGTCGATGGTGTACTCGGCCGCACTCACGGCCTGCGTGGCCTCGGTGCCGTTGGTCTGGTTGAAGCGCGCGTCGGTGGCGCTGGCGCTCAGGGCCACCGCGGTACCGGCCGCCACGCCACTGCCAGAGGCATTGCCCTCCAGCGCCAGCGCCGTGACCTCGGGCCCCCCGGGTGTGACGTAGGGCGTGCGCACCACCTTGGCGGCGTACACCAGCGCCGGCAGGTTGCCGGGCTTGACGGTGCTCTCGTAGACCGAGCAGCTCTGGAAGAAGGCCGTGCCCAGCTCGAAGGTGAAGGCGGCCACGCCCAACTCGCCGTAGCTCGGGCCGTCGCTGGTGCCGTCGGTGGGATACAGACCGATCGATTGCGTGGGCTGGTAGCCGTTGAACCACGCGAAGCGCCGGCCCAAGGTCTGCAGCGCCGCGCCGTTGGGCGCAGGCGAGGCCGTGGCGCCCCAGGGCCAGAGCACCAGCTGGCTGTAGCTGTGGATGTCGATGTGGATGCCGCTGGTGTCCGCAGGCGCGGGGTCGTTCACACCGGGGCCGCGGCGGTCGGGCCACAGGCTGCGCGCGTAGTTCTGCACCGCCTGGGTCTCGGGTTCGCTGCCGGCCGAGGGGCCGCGGTAGGTCAGGCTGCAGGCGCTGCCGCTGCTGCCCTGGCCGGCCGTGCTGTTCCACTCGAAGCTGAAGTTGCGGTTGAGGTCGACGCCGCGTGTGCTGCTGTTGGCGCAGAAGTTGTTGTTGACGTTCTTGCGCCAGCTCAGGCCCGTCTCGGCACGCTTGCGGCCGTCGGGGTTGGTGTGGAACATCAGGTGGACCTCGTGGTGGTCGAGGATCCAGGTGGCATCGGCGTTCACGCCATAGCCGTTGACCAGCCATTTCGCGAACTCCAGCACCAGCGGCGCGGTGGTGTATTCGCGGGCGTGGATGGCGCTGTTGACGAAGAGCTTGGGCTTGGCCGTGCCTTCGGGCGCGGCCACCGCGCTGTTGGTGAGCTTGAGCACCTTGATGTCATAGCCGCCCTGGCCCTGCGTCTTCAGCCAGCTGCTGCCGGCCGTCACCCAGCCGGCCAGCGCGGGCTGCGCGGCGATCAGCGCATCGCCTGCGGCGAAGGTCTCCTCCACCGTCTCGTAGCAGGCATAGCCCGGGATCGAGAGCGGCTCGGCCTCACCGGCGATGCGGCGCGTGCGCTCGATCTGGAAGCCGGTGAGCGCGCGGTTGCGGCGCTCGATGAACTCGGTGGCGCGCTCGAAGCGGAAGCCGAAGCGCTGCAACTGGCGCATCTCGCGCTCTTCGAGCTGCATGATGAGAAAGCCACCGGCGTAATCGCTTTCCAGCAGCTGCGCGTGGAAGCTGATGGCGGCCTTGCGCGCCACTTCGCGGCTGGGGAAGTAGGCCTTGTAGACGTTGTAGACGCCCTTCTCCGCTTCCAGCTGCTGGTAGATGTCGTCAGCGGCCGGCGCTGCGGTGCGGCTCTGCGCATGGGCCGGAGAGGCGAGGCCGAGCGCCAGACAAACCGCGAGGCTGACCGCCGAAATGCGTGGAAGGAAGGTGTTCATGAAGGCCGCTCCCGCCCCGGTGTGCGTGGGGCTTTCGGGCCATGATAGGCGGCGCACCGCCGCGCCCGGCGCTGCATGCGCCCCCTGCCTGCGGGGGCGCGGGCGGCTTGGCAGGTCAGGCCGCCAGCAGCGTGCTGAACAGCGGGTCTTGCCGGCTGCGCGGCCGGTAGGGACGCAGGCGCCGGGCGATCTCGGCGATGTGCTCGGGCGTGGTGCCGCAGCAGCCGCCGGCGATGTTCAGGAAGCCCGCCTTCGCGAACTCTTCCATCAGCGAGCCCGTGACCTGCGGCGTCTCGTCGAAGCCGGTGTCGCTCATCGGGTTGGGCAGGCCGGCGTTGGGGTAGCAGCTGATGTAGGTGTCGGCCGCCACCTTGCTGAGCTCTTCGATGTAGGGCCGCATCACGGCGGCACCCAGCGCGCAATTCAGGCCCACGGCCAGCGGCCGCGCGTGGCGCACGCTGTGCCAGAAGGCGGCCACGGTCTGGCCGCTCAGGATGCGGCCGGAGGCATCGGTGACGGTGCCGCTCAGGATGACCGGCAGGCGCTCTCCCGTTTCTTCCATCAGCTCGTCCAGCGCAAAGATCGCGGCCTTGGCATTGAGCGTGTCGAAGATGGTCTCGACGAGGAAGACATCGCAGCCGCCTTCCAGCAGCCCCTCGGCCTGCTCACGGTAGGCCGCGCGCAGTTCGTCGAAGCTGGTGTTGCGCGCGCCGGGGTCGTTCACGTCGGGGCTGATGCTGGCGGTGCGCGGCGTGGGGCCTAAAGCGCCGGCCACGAAACGCGGGCGATCGGGCGTGCTGTATTCGTCGGCCACGCTGCGGGCGATGCGGGCGGCGGCCACGTTCATCTCGCGCGCGATGTGCGCCAGGCCGTAGTCTTCCTGCGCCACGCTGGTGGCGCCGAAGGTGTTGGTCTCGATGAGGTCGGCGCCGGCCGCGAGGTACTGGCCGTGGATCTCGCGGATGACATCCGGCCGCGTCAGCACCAGCAGGTCGTTGTTGCCCTTGAGATCGGTGGGATGCTCGGCGAAGCGCTCGCTGCGGAAATCGGCCTCGCCGAGCTTGTAGCGCTGGATCATCGTGCCCATGGCGCCGTCGATGATGGCGATGCGTTGCTGCATCAGCGCGGCCAGGGCGCCGCCGCGTGTGTAGGCCGGGGCAGGGAGCGGGGTGTTCATCGCGTGATTGTAGGAAGGGGGCCTCGAAGCCGCTGAGGGCTCACAGCGTGCGGATGCGCTGGCGGCGCTTGCGGCGCTTGCCGGGCTGGAAATCACCCGCGCTGCGGCTGCGGCGCTGGCGGCGGCGCAGCCACAGATCGAGCGATGCCGCGCCCATCAACAGCGGCAGCAGCACGCCGGCCAGCAGGCTGAGCACCGTGCCCGGAATCTGGCGCTGGTGGATGGTGCCGACCTGCGTGCCCAGGCCTGCGGCCAGCGCCAGCAGCTCTTCGCCGGCCATCAGGCCCACGGCCGCGAGGGCCACGCCCACGAAGTGCCACAAGGTGCGGCGCGGGCTCTCTTCGATGGCGGCGCTGAACGACAGCCAGCGCGCCAGAGGCAACAGGAGCAGCAGCACCACTGCAGCAGCACCGAGCAGATCGCGGCGCCAGATGACGCCCGGGCGGAAACCGGCAGCCCACACCCAGCCGGCGTCCAGCACCAGCACCAGCAGGGCCAGCAGCGCGCCCGAAGCCGGCAGCGCCCAGGGCGCACGCACCGCCATCGGCAGCACCACCACCGGCAGGCAGACCACCAGGGCCAGGCCCCAGAGCATCAGCGCCGGGCCCCAGGCATAGCCCACCACGAAGCTCAGCGGTTGCGCCTGCATGCCCAGCACCAGCGCGGCGTTCACGCCCAGGCCCAGCGCGGCGCCGGCCATGGCCAAGGCCGGCCATTGCGCGCGCAGGGTGGGGCCGCGCTGCGCCAGGCGCACCCAGCCGTTGCTCAGGTGCAGGGCCAGGGCCACCACCAGGACGCCCAGCGTCCACAGCAGCAGGGAGAACTCGGAACTGGAGGAATCGCTCATGATCGATCGGCGGTGCGGGGGCGCATCTTCGCACCGCCGCTGGCGGCCCCCGCGGCCGCGCTCACTTCAGGGGCGCCGGTGCGGTGGCTTCGAAGAGCGAGGCCCGGAAGCCGTGCCCGGCATCGCCGCCGCCGGGCGGCTCGTCGGTGTCGGCCCACAGGGCCAGCGCGGTGGCGCTCATGGGCTTGGCGAAGAGGTAGCCCTGCAGCTCGTTGCAGCCGAGCTGGACCAGCACATCGCGCTGCGCGGCGGTTTCCACGCCTTCGGCCACCACGCGCAGCGCCAGCGTGCGCGCCATCTGCACCACGGCCTGCACGATGGAGCGCGCGCGCTCGCTCTGACCCAGGTCGATGACGAAAGCCCGGTCGATCTTCAGCTCGGCCGCCGGCAAGCGGCGCAGCGTCGCCAGGCTGCTGTGCCCGGTACCGAAGTCGTCGATGCTGACGTGCAGGCCGGCCTTGCGCAGGCGCTCGAAGGCGGCGCGGGTGTGCGTGGTGTCTTCCATCGCCACAGACTCGGTGATTTCCACCGTCAGGCGCTCGGCCGGGATCTGGTGGCGCTTCAGGCAGGCCTGGATGTGCGGCACGAGATCGTCCTGGCGCAGCTGATGCCCCGACAGGTTCACCGCCACGCGCATGCGCAAGCCCTGCTGGCGCCACTGCGCGGCCTGGCGGCAGGCTTCTTCGATGACCCAGCGGCCGATCACGTTGATGAGCCCGTGCCGCTCGGCCAGCGGGATGAAGACCGCCGGGCTGATGGTGCCGCGCTGCGGGTGCTGCCAGCGCAGCAAGGCCTCGGCAGCGGTGATCTGCAGGTTGCTCGCGTCCACCTTGGGCTGGTAGACGAGCTGCAGCTCGCTGCGCTGCACGGCGTGGCGCAGGGCCTGCAGCAGCTCGGCCTGTTCACGCTGGTCGACCGCCAGCGCCGGGGTGTAGAAGGCGTGGCTGGCGCCGCCCACCTGCTTGACCGAGCGCATGGCCAGCGCAGCATGGGCCAGCAGCCGCGGGCGCGAGCCGTGGTCGGGGTAGATGGCGATGCCCACCGAGGCACTGAGCTGCAGCTCCAGCGCCTCCAAGCGGAAGGGCTCCTGCAGCGCGCGCAAGACCTGCTGCGCAGCCAGCGAGGCTTCATCGGCGCCCAGCGCCAGCAAGAGGGCGAATTCGTCGCCCCCGACGCGCGACAGCGCCAGCGGCACCCCCGCGCAGCGGCCCAGGCGTTCGCCGGCCTGCGCCAGCACGGCGTCGCCGACGCGGTGGCCGTAGCCGTCGTTCATGGGGCGGAAGTCGTCGAGCCCCACGTAGAGCAGGGCCAGCGACGCCGTGCCGCGGTCGGCACTCAGCGTGGCCTCGTTGAGCACGGACTCGAACTCGGTGCGTGTCGACAGGCCGGTCAGCGCGTCGCGGCCGCGCAGACGTTCGAGTTGCTCGCGGGCGGCCGCCAGGCGGGCGCGCAGCCGCGCCCGGCTGCGCAGCAGGCGCTGGCCCTGCCACAGCGCCAGCGCCAGCAACAGCACGCAGGCGCCCAGCGCCCAGGCGAGCAGCTCGGGCGACAGGTCGGAGGCATCGGCAAGGGGGCCCATCTGCGGCTTTATCGGCCGCCCGCCTGGGCACTTGAGTCGGCGCGCCCGGGCGCCGACCCCAATGCCCACCCCCTGGGAGCCTTGGCGTCAGGCGGTCTGCAGGCGGCGGCGCAGCAAAGGCAGCAAGGCCACCAGGCCCAGGCCGAAGCTGGCCCAGGTGCCCGGCTCCGGCACCGCGCCGACCTGCACGGTGCCGTTGCCGTAGGTGACGGACAGCACCTCGACGTTCGTGTTGACCCACGGGAAGTCGACGCTGGGCCGCAGCGTCAGGGCGCTCGTGCCGTCGGCCACCGCCGTGAAGTTGAGGGTGGCGATGTCGAAGCCCCCGCCACTGGGCGGCACACCGTTGAAGCTGGCGAAGAAGACATCGCTCACGGTGCCGCTGGCCGGGTCGTGCAGGCCGGTGCCGGCGGCGAACTCCCACACCGTGCGGTTGATGCTGATGCTGGCCAGGTTGATGACGGCCGGGTTGTAGCTGAAGCCGAAGCCGCCGCCGATGACCGTGTCGGCAAAGCCGGTGCCGCGCACCTGCACCGAGAAGCTGTTGCCCACCTCGGTGCTGGTGTTCACGGGCGTGAAGACCACGCTGTTGGCGGTCTGGGCCTGGGCGGTGGCGCACAGCCCGGCCAGGGCGGTGGCCGCGAGGGCGGCCTTGAAGGTGGCGCCCAGGGCGGCGGGCAGGCGGGCGGTGGTGAGGGTCTGGAGGGTGTTCATGTCGAGGTTCCTTGAGATTGAAAGTGCGGCCGTGTCGTGCGGCCAGGGGTGGGAATGAAGGGTTCGGAGCGGGGCCATCAGCGCTTGGCCTCTTCGCCGGCGGGCAGGCGCATGGCGGTGGCCGTGCCGGCGGCATGCCAGGCCGAGGGGCCGGGGCGCGTGGCGAAGAGCTGCCGCACCAGGCCGAGGTCGAGCGCGTTGACGACGCCATCGCCGTTGAGGTCGGCACGGGTGACGCCGCGGAAACCGAAGTTGCTGCGCACGAGGCCGAGATCCAGGCTGTTGACGATGCCGTCGCCGTTGGCATCGGCGTCGCAGGCGTCGCCGTAGCCGTCGCCGTCGCTGTCGCGCTGGTTGTTGTTCTTCGTGCGTGTGCAGTTGTCGCGGCTGTCGGGCACGCCGTCCTCGTCGCTGTCGGTCTCGGTCAGCGCGGCCTGCTGGCTGGCGCCGTCGCCCGAGCCCACGCGCACCCAGAAGTTGCCTTGCCAGCCGCGCAGGTCGATCTTGGCGTTGCCGCTCTCGTCGACGAGGCCGCGGCCGATGGTGCGCCCGGTCTCGGGGTCGAAGGCGAACACGGTGACGAGTTCAGGCCGGGGCGCGAAAGGCGGGCAGTTCAGGCATTCCTGCGGCACGTTGATCTGCGCGAAGCCCTGCGTCACGCGGATGTTCACCACCGGAAATCGCCACGGCGCGGCAGTACGCAGCTTCAGCGTCGGGTCGCCCAGCAGGTTGTAGAGGTTCAGCTCCTGGCGCAGGTTGAACACCGCCGGCCGCGCACCGCCCACGTCCAGCGGGTGGTGGTTCACCGCCGTGCCGGCATCCACCGCGGCGATGTAGCTGCGCGCGTGGTTCAGCACGTCACCCAGGCGGCGCACCGCCGTGCTGGGCCCGAAGCTCGGCACCAGGCCCGGGAAGATGGCATCGAACAGGCCCATCGTGAGGTGGTTGTTGTCGATGGTGCTGCTGGAGCGCGTGTCGCCGATGACGGCCAGCGCGCCGTCGGTCTTGCGCAGGAAGCTCTCGCCCCAGTACAGGCCCGTGACCGAAGGCCCGTAGCCGGACGAAACCACGTTGCCCGGCAGGTCGACCGTCTCGTTGTCGAAGATGCCGCTGGCGCAGTTGATGCTGAACACCACGGGGTACTGGTTGCCGGTGACCGAGACGCTGCTCAGGTTGGCGGTGGAGAAGGACGGGTCGCCCCAGCCCGTCCACCAGCCGTGGCCGCGGTGGTAAAGCAGCGCCGTGCCCTTGTTGACGGCATCGACGATGTCGCTGGTCTTGCCGTCCCAGGCGAAACCCGGCTTGCGCAGGGCCGCGGGCACGGCGCCACCGCCGCGCCAGCTCAGCGGGTTGGCGCTGGCGCTGGCCTTGTAGATGCGCTGCACGCCGTAGCCCTGGGCGATGGCGTGGTTGCGCACCACTTCCGAGGTTTCAGCGAACCAGCGCTCGTCGGTGGTGCCGCCGCCCTGGAAGTAACTCGCGAAGGTCAGGCGGCTGTAGAAGTCCTGGCCAAAACCCACGTCGGTGGGCGGCGCGGTCTCGAAGGCCACGACCTTGCTGACGATGGTCTGGGCCTGTGCCAGCGAGTCCACCGGGAAGCGGCCGATGCCGAAGGGCGGCACCGTGGTGGCCGTGGCACCGGGCAGGAACTGGCCGAACCAGATGTCGCCGGCGTTGCGCGCGCTGTCCCAGCTGTTGACCTGGTCGTAGTGCGTGGGTACGTACTCGGCATCGCCCATCAGCAGCACCCACTTGGGCCGGACGATGCTGGTGTTCCAGTGGTTGCTGAGCCAGTTGCGGATCTGCGTGGCCGAGGCCGTGTTGCTGCTGCCGCCGGTGACTTCCAGCGTCGTGACGACGCGGGTCTGGATGCCCAACGCGTCCTTGTGCGCCTTCAGCGTGTTGGCGGCCACGACGAAGTTCGGGTGCGTGATGATGAGGAAGCGCGCGCCGCCCACGAACTGCGGCGTGAAGCTGGGCGCGCACACGCGCTGCAGCTGCAGCTGGTTGGCCGCAAAGCGCAAGCCCGGCAGCGGCAGGCGCTCGATGAACTTGTCGATGTCGTCGTAGGCGCCGGCCTGCTTGGTGTCGCGCAGGTTGTCGATCAGGAAGCAGTTGCTGCCGGCGTGGCGCACGGTAACGAGATAGCTGTCGTGCCAGCTCACCAGGCCTTGGCCGGGGTCGTAGCCGTAAGGCGAAAAGCGCAGCGTCTCCAGGTTGGCGTCACCCTTGAACAGCGCGTTGCGGCCCAGCGAAACGCCCGGGCCGCGCTTGCCCTGGTTGTAGACCTCGGGGTTGAACTCGAAGTCCGGCAGGCCCTGGTTCTGCACCTGGCCGGTTTCCGGCGCCTGCGTGGGGTAGACGCGGGCGGTGATGCGGCGCAGCGTGCCTTCGGGCAGCACGCTCACCACGGGCGCGTCGCGCAGGTCCACCGGCAAGGCCAGCGTCACGCCCGTGGCCGGCAGTTCGGGCAGGCTGCGGCCGTCGCTGGCCACGCCGCCGAGGTTGCTCTCGCGCAGCGAGAAGCGCGAGAAGCTGCCGGCGGGCGTGTCGACGGTCTCGAACTTGGGCGGGTCGACCTTGATGCGCAGCACCGTGGTGCTGGCACCTTGTTCGACCACGGTGACGGTGACGGCCGCGAAGGCCGGTGCGGCGGTGAAGAAGGCGGCGCAGGCCAGGGCCACCGGCAGGCGGTGTGTCCGCATGGAGCCGGCGGCGCGGCTGGCGCTTGTGAGCTTCATCAGGGGCATGGGAATCTCTCCAGGGTGTCTCGAGCAGCACGTCGGCGCGGGGCAGGTTTGCCGGGTGTCGGGCTGTGGCGGCAGTGTCGAGACGGGGCCCTGCGGCGCCCATGGCCCGACAGAGGGTGATCCCTAGGAAATTCGCTACTCGATCTAGGGCCCTAGATCGCAAAACTCCTGCAGTGGAGGGAGGTTTTGATCGTTCTGGGGGGGTGCGACGCCGCGTGGCGTACCGCGGCGGCTCAGGACTGCGGCAGCCAGGCCAGCAGGTCGAACTCGGTCATCGGCGCGTTGGGCCCTTGCCGCATGCGCAGCCGCACCGGCAGGTGGTGGCGCGCGGGGTCGAGCCACACGTCGACCCGGCTGTCCCAGGGGCGCTGCGGCTCGCGCCGCAGGTGCAGCGCGCCCCGCACCGGGCCGGCCGGCAGTTCGAGGTCTTCCACGCCCACGGCTTCGAAGCGCCAGGGCAGCGCATCGCCGCGCACGCCCACCACCATCAGCACCACCTCGCGGCCTGCCGCACCCAGCGTGGGGTCGGCGGCGAGCACGGCCGAGAGCTGCACCAGCCAGCTCAGGCGGTCTTGCACGCCAGGCCACAAGGGGTGCTCGAAACTCGGGCCGCTGAAGCTGATGCGGCCCGGCCCCTCCACGCCGGCCATGCCGGGGCGCTGGAAGTTGGCGGCACGCAGTTCGCGGCCGCGGCGCGTCTCGACGTGGCGTTCGGGCGCCAGGCCGTGGGCATCGATGCCGCCCACGCTGGCCCAGCCCACCGTGCCCATGCCCATCGTCAGCGTGTAGGTGCCGGCCGCGTGCTGCCAGCGCAGCTGCGCCTGCAGGCCGCCGCGCGGGCCGGGGGCCGGTGCGGGCGTGGGTGCCCTCTCCTGGCCTTCGCGCCGCACGGCGTACTGCAGCGTCACGGGCGGCGGCAGGCGCGTCGCGTAGGTGGGCAAGGGCGTGCCAGCGGGCGGGGCGGCGGCTTGCAAGGCGGCATCGCTGGTGTCGGCGGATTCGGCAACGTCCGCGCCCGCGGGCGACGCGGTGGCCGCGTTCTCGGGCTGGGGTTGGAGCGCTGTTTCGGCTGGCCGCTCAAAGCTGGCAGCAGGGCGGCGTGCGGCCACCGGGGGCGGCGCTGCGGCGGGGCCCGGCGCAGGCTCGGTGGCACTCTCGGTCGGCGGCTGGGCAATGGCCTCGGGCGCAGCGGCCGCCGGCAGGCTCCAGGTGCGCAGTTGCAATGCCGGACGCGCGCTGTCGGCCACGCCGGGCCGCTCGGGCCACAGGCCGGCCAGCCCGAGGTGCAAGAGCAGCACCAGCAGACCGACACCGAGGGCAGCGCCGGCGCGACGCGGGCGCGGTGGGGGGAAGGGGGCCACCCCACAATACTGCCACCCCGCCGCCCCACCCCTGGGGCGGCCCAGCGCACACCCCCACCCCCCCCCCGGGAACTCGCCCCCCCGCACCACGGGTGGCGCGGCGGCCGGCTCGCCGTCGGCGCGCGCGGCCTCGCGGCGGCCCACTTCGCCACCGGCATCGCCACCACGCTGCAGCAGGTGCTGGACGACTGGAACTTCCGCAGCCCGCCGCTGGAAGACCTGTACGCCACGCTCAACGGCGGCAAGGCGCGCCATGCCTTCCCCTTCAACCCGAAGCACTGCATGGCGCCGCTGCCGCGCGCGCACCAGTGGGCCGACGGCTCGGCTTACCTGAACCACGTGGAGCTGGTGCGCAAGGCGCGGGGCGCCGAGGTGCCCGCCAGCTTCTACGAAGACCCGCTGATGTACCAGGGCGGCAGCGACGACTTCCTCGGCCCCATGGAGCCGGCCCGCTTCGCCAGCGAAGACTGGGGCATCGATTTCGAATCGGAAGTGGCCGTGGTGACGGGCGATGTCGACATCGGCACCGATGCCGAGGCCGCCATCGACAGCGTGCGCCTGCTCATGCTGGTGAACGACTGGAGCCTGCGCAACCTGATTCCCGGTGAGCTGGCCAAGGGCTTCGGCTTCCTGCAGAGCAAGCCGGCCACGGCCTTCGGCCCCGTGGCCGTGACGCCCGACGAACTGGGCCCGGCCTGGCATGGCGGGCGCGTGCACCT
The DNA here is from genome assembly GCA_051861265.1 of Rubrivivax sp. Lineage (GTDB taxonomy): Bacteria > Pseudomonadota > Gammaproteobacteria > Burkholderiales > Burkholderiaceae_C > Rubrivivax. Next base: position 110,775 of record JBHYDA010000008.1, on the reverse strand, counting down.
GGCGCTGGAAAGCCGCTGGAACAAGCACCGCGTGGGCCTGTGCAACGCCGGGCCGGAGATGACTTTCCACTTCGGCCAGCTCATCGCCCACGTGGCCAAGACGCGGCGCCTGCGCGCCGGCAGCATCGTCGGCAGCGGCACGGTGAGCAACAAGGACTGGGCGCACGGCTACTCGTGCGTGGCCGAGAAGCGCGCCATCGAGACCATCGAGCACGGCGCGCCGCGCACCGGCTTCATGAAGTACGGCGACACCATCCGCATCGAGATGCTGGATGGCGACGGCCACAGCGTCTTTGGCGCCATCGATCAGCGCGTGGCGCCGCTGCACGACCCGGCCCCGGCCGAGATCGCGCCGGCCCCGGTGGCCGATGCCGCGCCCGAAGCCCCCACCGACAGCGCCGCCGACGGCCCGGCCGAAGCCTGATCGCCCTACCGCCATGCAAGAACTGCCCGGCTGGCTGAAGCACACCACCGTCTGGCTGCTGCTGGCCGGTGCGCTGTTTTTCGGCGTGCAGGCCTGGCAGCGCCAGGCCGAGGCGCCGCGCGTGGCCATCAGCGGCGAGGTGGTGGAGATCCGCCGCAGTGCCGACGGCCACTACCACTGGCCCGGGCGCATCTCGGGCCGCGAGGTCGATTTCCTCGTCGACACCGGCGCCACCGGCACCGCCATCCCCCTGGCACTGGCGCAGCAGCTGGGCCTGCCGGTGGAGGGCACGGTCACCTCCAACACCGCCGGCGGCGTGGTGCAGGGCCAGCGCGTCGTGGCCGACATCGAGCTCGAAGGCGGCCTGCGCGCCGACCGCCTGCGCGTGACGGCCCTGCCCCAACTCGACAAACCGCTGCTGGGCATGGACGTGCTGGGCCGGCTGCGCTGGCAGCAGCAGGACGGCGTGCTGCGCTTCGAACCGCGGCGCTGAAACCCGGGGCCGGGCCGGCGCCATGCGACAGGCCCCCTGAACGAGGCGACGAACGGGCTCGAAGGGGCTTGGTCAGGCCGGAAGCCGCACGCAGAATCGGTCCATCTTCTGCGACCGGGCCCCGCCCCATGACGACCTCCTTGCCGGCCGACCCCACGCCCACCTCGGCCGAACCTTCGGCCTCGCCTGCCCCGCCGCCGCCCCCGGCGTTGCCCATGCCCCCCTTGCCCGCCGCCCAGCGCATCGAAGCGCTGGACGTGGTGCGCGGCTTCGCGCTGCTGGGCATCTTCCTGATGAATATCGAGTGGTTCAGCCGGCCCTTCACCAGCTTCGGCGAAGGCATGCCGCGCGGGCTGACGGGGCTGAACTGGCTGGCCAGCTGGTTCATCGCCTACTTCGTGCAGGGCAAGTTCTGGACGATCTTCTCGCTCGTCTTCGGCATGGGCTTCGCGGTGATGCTGCTGCGCGCCGAGCAGACCGGCCGCGAGTTCAAGCGCGTCTACCTGCGCCGCGTGCTGGCGCTGGGTGTATTCGGCGCCGGGCACTTCATCTTTCTCTGGGACGGCGACATCCTTTTCACCTATGCCGTCTCGGCGCTGATGCTGATGGTGGTGCTCTACGGCCGACCCAAGCCGCTGCTGGGGGCCATCGCCGTGGCCGTGGGTCTGGGTGCGGCACTGGACGCCCAGGGCTTCTTCGGCGTGGCCGCGGGCCTGGCGCTGGCGGGGCTGCTGGCGCTCTTCATGCGCAGCGAAAAGAAACCGCTGCGCGTGCCGCTCTTCGCCTTCCTGCTGCTCTTGCTGGGGCTGGGCCTGAGCGCAGGCGCTGCCGCCTTGTGGGTGCTGCCCGATGCCCCGCTGGAGCCGCGCCTGCCGCTCACCGTCTTCGGCCCGCTCACGCTGCTGATGGCCGCCCTGGCCTGGCGCTACCACCAGCCGCCAGAGAAGCGCGCGCTGCGCATGGGCGCCACGCTCTACCTCTTCGCTGCCACGGCGATGACGCTGATGGGCGCGGTGCAGTACTTCGGCCCCGATCCGCTGGCCTTGCCGGCCAAGCCCGCGGCCGCCACAGCCTCGGCCCCCGCCGCGGCCAAGCCGCCCGCCTCGGCTGCCAGCGGCGCCGAAAACAAGAAAACACGTGAAGAGCGCGTGGCCGAAGCCAAGGCCGAACGCGAGAAGCGCCTGAAGGAGCAGGCCGAAGAGAAGGCGCTGGAGATCAAGACCTTCACCACCGGCAGCTATGGCGACGCGGTGGACTACCGCGCACGCCGCTTCCTGGAGAAGGCCGCCGGCGACTTCGGCGCTTCGGTGCTCTTCATCGGCATGTTCCTGCTGGGCGCATGGTTCGTGCGCTCAGGGGTGATGGAGCGCACGCAGGACCACCTGCCCCTCTTCCGCCGGCTGGCGCTGTGGGGCCTGCCGCTGGGCATCGGCCTCGGGCTGGCGGGCAGCCTGATCGCCATGCACCACACCCCCGGCGACCGCCACGACGGCTGGCTGATGGCGCAGGGCCTGGTCATGCTGGGCAACCTGCCGGCCTGCCTGGGCTATGTGGGCCTGGTGGTGCTGATGCTGCACGGCGGGCCGCTGGTCTCGCGCATCCGCATGCTGGCGCCGATGGGGCGCATGGCGCTGACGAACTACCTCACGCAGTCGCTGGTCTGCGCGCTCTACTTCCACGGCTACGCCTTCGGCCAGTGGGGCATGCCGCGGGCGTGGCAGGTGGTCTTCGTGATCGTGGTTTTCGGCGCGCAGCTGGCCTTCAGCCACTGGTGGATGGCGCGCTTCCGCTACGGGCCGGTGGAATGGCTCTGGCGCGGCTTCACCTACCGCGAGCTGCCGCGCTTGCGGGTGTAGCCCCAGCGCCTGCGGCTTGGGCAGGCTGCAGCACCCAGCGCTGCACCGCCGCGGCCTGCACCGCGGCGCGCGTGTAGAGCAGCGGCACGGTTTCGCCCTTCAGCCACAGCGGCGCCAGATCGCGGTAGTGCGGGCTGGCGGGGTCGCCGGCTTGGCCCGGCGCGTTGATGGCGCGCGAGCGGTCCCAGTCGCCCACGTCCAGCACCAGGCGCAGCGAAGGGCCGGCCACGTGGCGGCCGGTGTCGCCGTCCTGCACCGAGAGGTTCACGGTGCTGCGCCCGCCGGCCTTGGGGTAGGGGCCGACGTTCAGCCGCGCTTGTGTGGCGGCGTCCACGCCGGGTGCCAGCGGGTGCGGGAACACGGCCTGGTGCAGCGCGCCCCATTGCCAGCGTGCGGGGTCGGGGCCGGCCCGTTGCACGAGGTCGGCCCAGGCGGCAGCCAGGCTGCTTTCCAGCACGGCATCACGCCGCAGCACCGCACCGCCAGCCCCGAAGGCCGCGGCCGGGTTCTCCAGCGCAGCCAGCATGGCGTCTTCATCGCTCGTGCGCAGCAGCATCGCGGCCGTGGGCGACAGCACCGCCTGGCGAAAGGCCGGCGGCAGGTGGCGCGTCCACCAGCGTTCGAACAGCGCGGCGGCGCCCGAATCGGCCGTGAGCTGCGCGTTCCAGGCCAGCAGCAGGCGCTGCGCGGCTTGCGCCGCCGGCGCTGAAAACCGCGGGGTGCGCAAGAGTGCCTGCACACGGCGCGCGGGCACCGAGAGCACGTCGTTCTGCAAGCGCACGGCGTCTTCGACGCTGAAGCGTGCGTGGGCCGACAGCACCTCGGCCAGCCGCTGGTGGCGGGCGCGGCTGGGCCAGTCGTGGCCCAGGGGCGCGGCCTGCCACGGGCCTACCGCCGGCAGGTTGTGCTCGTTCGCGCTGGCGAACCAGCCGGCAGTCGGGTTGCGCAGCGCAGGCAGTTCGCTGGCGGGGCGGAAACCGGCCCACTCGTAGCGGCCATCCCCGGGCACGGGCATCAGGCCGTCCCAGTTGGGCCGGCGCGGCACGCGCGCGCCCACGGCCCAGGCGATGTCGCCCGCGGTGTCGGCATAGACCATGTTCACGGCCGGCGTGCCCCAGGCGGCCAGGCCGCGCTGGAAGCCGGCGTGGTCGGCCGCGCGCATCAGGCCCAGGCTGGCCATGTAGGGCGCGGTGCCGGGCTCGAACCACACCGAGCGCACGGCGTAGGCGCGCTGCGCCATCGCCTCGCGGCCGGTGACGGGGCCGTGGCGCGTGAAGCGCAACGTCACCGTCTCTGCCGGGGCGCCGCGCACCTCGATGCGCTCGCTGAGCAGGCGCATCTTTTCCCAGCCGCCGCGGTAGCGGTACTCGTCGGGCGCACCAGGGCGGGTTTCGTAGACGTAGAGGTCTTCCTGGTCGGCCGCGAACACCGTCAGGCCGAAAGCGATGCGGCCGTTGTGGCCCATCGAGATGCCGGGCACGGCCGGTTCGCCGCCGCCAATGGCGCTGAGCCCGGGCGCCTCCAGGTGCACCAGGTAGCGCAGCCCGGGCGCGGCCTGCAGCCGGTGGGGGTCGGCCGCCAGCAACGGGCGGCCGGTGGCGCTGCGGCCGGGGGCGATGGCCCAGGCGTTGCTGCCCTCGGTGCGGTCGGCCGTGGCGGCGGCGGCTTGCAGCACCTGGGCCGCGATCTCGTCCGCCGGCGCGGCCGAGCTGCGCTGCGGCACAGCCTGGGGCGAGCCCAGCGCGGGCATCTGCACCGGCTGCGTGGCGAGCATGTACTCGCGCAGCGCCTCGGGCGACACGCAGGCGTCCAGGCCTTCCGGCGGGCGCAGCTCGCGCGGGGGTGTCAGCGCCTGGCGCCAGCGGTCGGCGGCCAGTTCGCCGCGGCAGTGCAGCGTGGCGCGCCAGAGCTCGCCGTAGACGTTGCCGGCCAGCGCGTGGCTGCGGATGCGCAGCACGTCTTCGGGCACCCATTTCTCGGGCGCGTAGCCGAACTGGCGGAACTCGAAGGGCAGGCGCGCCGGCTCGGCCGCCACCAGCGCGATGTAGGCGTTGATGCCGGCCACGAAGCGCGTGACGACGGCCTGGGCCTCGGGCCCGTAGGCGGCCCACTCGCGCGCCATGTCGCCGCGGTAGAGGAAGAGCCGAGCCGCGCGGTCGGTCTCCACAAACGCCGGGCCCAGCGCAGCAGCCAGCCGGCCCAGGCCGCGGCGGCGCCAGAGGTCGATCTGGAACAGCCGGTCGCGCGCGGCGTTGAAACCCTGCACGAAGAAGAGGTCGTCGCGGCTGGCGGCGTAGAGGTGCGGCACGCCCCAGGGGTCGAGCAGGATCTCGGCCGGCGCCGCCAGGCCCGGCACGGCCAGCGTCTGCGTCGGTGGGGCCGGCTTGGCGGCAGGCACAGGCTGCGCCGCGGCCGCAGCCATGCTGCAGGCCAGGGCCAGCGCGGCCCAGCCCTTGCGGGCCGTCAGCGGGGGTGTGGGGCGGCGGGAAGTCATCGCGATGAAGGAGCTCTCGGGATGATGGCACCACCGAACCCAGGGCCGGCGCGCTGGTGCTGCGACGGCCTTTCGTGGCATCGTCAACGCATGCAACGCTGGCTTTCCCTTCTGGCCCGCCGGGTGGCCGCACTCGGCTGCGCCGTGGTGGCCGCCGGTGGCTGGGCGCAGCAGCCCGCGGCTTCAGCGCCCGGCACCGCGCCGCCAGCCAGCTTGACGCCCGCCGCCTGCCCGCCGCCCCTGCCGGTGCAGGCCAGCACCGCGCCCGAGCGCGACCGCGGCCTGCTCTGGCGCATCACGCGCGACGGCCGCAGCAGCTGGCTGTACGGCACGCTGCACGTGGGCAAACCGGCCTGGAAGCGGCTGGGGCCGCAGGTCAGCGCGGCTTTGCGCCGCAGCGAGGTGCTGGCGCTGGAGATCGACCCCAGCGACCCCGCGCTGCAAGCCGCGCTGCAAGACCTGCAGCACCCCGGCCTGCTGCCCGAGCCGCTGCAGCAGCGCCTGAACCAGGCCTATGCGCGCGCCTGCATCGCGCCCGAATCGATGGCCACGCTGCACCCGGTGCTGCAAGCCACCAGCCTGATGGTGCTGGAGGCCCGCTGGCTGGGCATGGACCCCAGCCTCGCGCTGGAACAACTGCTGCTGGCGCAGGTGCGCGGCACCGGCCGGCGCGTGGTGTCGCTGGAAACCGCAGCGCAGCAGAAGGCCGTGCTGGTGCCTACCGACCCCGCCGAAGCCCTGGCCGCGCTGGCGCAGAGCCTGGCCCAGCTGGAAGACGGCAGCAGCCGCCGCGTGATGGAGCGCATGGTGGCCGCCTGGGAGCGGGGCGACCTCGCCGCGCTGGACGACTACGCGAGCTGGTGCGAGTGCGCCAACTCACCCGAAGACCAGGCCTACATGCGCAAGCTCAACGACGAGCGCAACGGCCCGCTGGCCGCCGGCATCGAGGCCCAGCACCGCAGCGGCAAGCGCGTCTTCGCCGCCGTGGGGGCGCTGCACATGACGGGCCCGCAATCGCTGCCCCGCCTGCTGGAGCGTCTGGGCTTCCAGGTCGAGCGCGTGCGTTTCGCGCGCTAAGGCGGCCCCCGGGGCCGGCCGGCCCCCCACAATCGGCGCCACCGTCCCGAGGAGAGCGCCACATGAGCACCGCCAACGACCTGGCCCGCATGGTGCCGGGCTTCGAGTTCCTGCAGAACCTGATGAAAGGCGCCGGCGCGGCGCTGCCGGGCGTGCAGGGTTTCGGCCAGTGGGTGGCCCCCACGCTCGACCCCGAAGAGCTCGACAAGCGCATCCAGGAACTCAAGACCGTGCAGTTCTGGCTGGAGCAGAACGCCCGCCTGCTGGGCGCCACGGTGCAGGCTCTGGAAGTGCAGCGCATGACGCTGAGCACCTTGAAGACACTGAACCTGCCGATGACGGACCTGCGCGCCGCGCTCTCGGCCAAGGTGCCCGAACCTGCTGCGCCGGCCCCGGCACCGCCACCAGCACCTGCACCGGCACCGGAGGCAGAGACCGCGCAGACCGCCGCTGAGCCGCCAGCCCCTGCGGTCGACCCCATGCAATGGTGGGGCGCGCTCACCAAGCAGTTCGCCGACATCGCATCGCAGGCGCTCAAGGAACCAGGGGTCGGCGCCCCAGGCACGGCCGTCCCCGCCGCGAAGAAGGCGCCGCAACCCCGTGGCAGCGCCACGGCAGCGGCCCCGGCCGGCAAGAAGCCCGCGGCCAAGAAGACGGCACGTGCCGCTGCGCCCACCACGCGCCGCCGCCAGTCCTGACCCCTGCACCCTGACCTGCGAGGCGCACCGCCCCCATGCCCGCTTTCCTCATCGGCCACGCCACCCACCCCGACTGGCGGGCCGCCCTGGCCCTGGCCGCCGCGCAGGTGGAAGCCCGCCGCGCCGCGCACGAAAGCAGCGACGCCGGGCCGCTGAGCCTGGGCTTCGTCTACTTCACCGACCACTACGCGCCCCACGCCGCCGCCCTGCTGGCCGACCTGCGCGGGCGCTGGCCGGGCGTGGCCTGGGTGGGCAGCGTGGGCGTGGGCGTGTGCGCAGGGGCGGCGGAGTACATCGACGAACCGGCGCTGGTGCTGATGCTGGCGGCGCTGCCGGCGGGGCGCTTCGAGGTCTTCTCGGGCGCGCGCAAGCTGCGCCGCATCACGCCCTACACCGCGCTGGTGCATGCCGACCCGGCCACGCCCGACCTGCAGGAGCTCATCACCGAGATGAGCGACCGCACCGACAGCGGCTACCTCTTCGGCGGCCTGGCCAGCTCGCGCGCGGCCACGCACCACATCGCCGAAGGCGTGTGGCAGGGCGGCCTCTCGGGCGTGGCCTTCACGCAGGAGGTGGCGCTGATCTCGCGCGTGACGCAGGGCTGCCAGCCGGTGGGGCCCACGCGCACCATCACCGGCTGTGAACGCCACATCGTCACCGAGCTCGACGGCGAGCCCGCCCTGCCCTGCCTGCTGCGCGACCTGGGGCTGGACGCGCTGGACGACCCGCGCGCCGCCTTGCCGCGCCTGCGCGCCACGCTGGTGGGCCTGGACGACGCGGCCGACGGCAGCCTGCCGCGGCACGGCCAGTTCGGCGCCGACACGCGCGTGCGCCACCTCGTCGGCCTGGACCCCGGCCGCCATGCCTTCGCCGTGGCCGACCTGGTGCAGACCGGCATGCGCCTGGCCTTCTGCCAGCGCGACGTACAGGCGGCGCGGCGCGACCTGGTGCGCATCTGCAGCGAGATCCGCGACGAACTCGAACCGCAGGACGACCCGCTGAGCGGCACGGCGCCCGCCCCGGCGCGGCGCCTGCTCGGCGCGGTCTACGTCAGCTGCACCGGCCGCGGCGGGCCGCACTTCGGTGGGCCTTCGGCCGAGCTGAAGATCATCCAGCACGCCCTCGGCGGCGGCCTGGGCGACAGCGAAGAGCTGCCGCTGGTGGGCTTTTTCGCCGCTGGGGAGATCGCCCGCCACAACCTGTACGGCTACACCGGCGTGCTGACGGTGTTCACCGAAAGCGCCTGAGCGCCTGCCCAGCCGGGCTGATCACCCCCGCTGCGGTCAAAACCGTGCTGACGGCAGCGGCGGCGCCGGGCCGCTTACAGTCTGTGCGCGCCAGTCAGGTCCACCTCGAGCCTGCGCGCCTGCAGGAGCCGCCGCCCGTGAACGCCCCCATCGCCCCGAATGCCGTCGCTGATGTCGCGCGATCGGCCGAACGTGCCGCCCGCCAGCAGCAGGTGGTGGCCGTGCTGGCGCCGCTGCTGCCGCCCCACGCGCTGCTGTGGCACAACGAAGACACCGTGCCCTACGAGTGCGATGGCCTCACCGCCTACCGCCAGCTGCCGCTGTGCGTGGCCCTGCCCGAAACCGAAGCCCAGGTGGCCGCCGTGCTGAAGGCCTGCCACGCCTTGAGCGTGCCCGTGGTGGCACGCGGTGCCGGCACGGGCCTGAGTGGCGGCGCCATGCCGCACGCCCTGGGCGTGACGCTGAGCCTGGCCAAGTTCAACAAGATCGTGCAGATCGACCGCCTGGCGCGCACGGCCACCGTGCAGTGCGGCGTGCGCAACCTGGCGATCAGCGAAGCCGCCGCGCCGCTGGGCCTGTACTACGCGCCCGACCCCAGCAGCCAGATCGCCTGCACCATCGGCGGCAACGTGGCCGAGAACTCCGGCGGCGTGCACTGCCTGAAGTACGGCCTGACGCTGCACAACGTGCTGCGCGTGCGCGGCTACACCGTGCAGGGCGAGCCGGTGGAGTTCGGCAGCGAGGCGCTGGACACGCCGGGGCTCGACCTGCTGCCGCTCATCGTCGGCAGCGAAGGCATGCTGGCCGTGACCACCGAGGTCACCGTCAAGCTGACCCCGAAGCCGCAGCTGGCGCGCTGCATCATGGCCAGCTTCGACGACGTGCGCAAAGCCGGCGACGCAGTGGCCGCGGTCATCGCCGCCGGCATCATCCCGGCCGGGCTGGAGATGATGGACAAGCCGATGACGGCCGCGGTGGAAGACTTCGTGCACGCCGGCTACGACCTCGACGCCGCCGCCATCCTGCTGTGCGAGAGCGACGGCACGCCGGAAGAAGTGGCCGAGGAAATCGACCGCATGCTCGACGTGCTGAGCGGCTGTGGCGCGACCAGGCTGGAAGTGAGCAAGGACGAAGCGCAGCGCCTGAAGTTCTGGAGCGGCCGCAAGAACGCCTTCCCGGCCAGCGGGCGCATCAGCCCCGACTACATGTGCATGGACAGCACCATCCCGCGCAAGCGCCTGGCCGACATCCTGCTGGCCATCGCCGAGATGGAGATCAAGTACGGCCTGAAGTGCTGCAACGTCTTCCATGCAGGCGACGGCAACCTGCACCCGCTGATCCTCTTCGATGCCAACGACCCCGACCAGCTGCACCGCTGCGAGCTCTTCGGCGCCGACATCCTGGAGACCAGCGTCGCGATGGGTGGCACCGTCACCGGCGAACACGGCGTGGGCGTGGAAAAGCTCAGCAGCATGTGCGTGCAGTTCGCGCCCGAGGAGCGCGAGCAGATGTTTGCCGTGAAGCGTGCTTTCGACCCCATGCAGACGCTGAACCCGGGCAAGGTCATCCCGACGCTGCAGCGCTGCGCGGAGTACGGAAAGATGCACGTGAAGAAGGGGCTGCTGCCCTTTCCGGAACTGGAGCGCTTTTGAATGAGTGACGTGAATGGATGAAGCGCTGCAGCGCCTGATCGAGCAGGTGCAAACGGCCCGCACCGAGAAGCTGCAGGTCGACATCCGCGGTGGCGGCACCAAGGCGTTCTATGGCGGCACGCCGCAGGGGCTGGTGCTGAGCACGCGGGGCCTGGCAGGCATCAGCAGCTACGAGCCCAGTGAGCTCGTCATCACCGCGCGCGGCGGCACGCCGCTGGCCGAAGTGGAAGCGGCGCTGGCGGAACAAGGCCAGTGCCTGCCCTTCGAGCCGCCCCGGTTTGCCGACGGCGGCACCGTGGGCGGCATGGTCGCCGCGGGCCTGGCCGGCCCGGCGCGCGTGAGCGTGGGTGGCGTGCGCGATTACGTGCTGGGCGCCACACTGCTCAACGGCCGCTGCGAGCTGCTGAGCTTCGGCGGCCAGGTGATGAAGAACGTGGCGGGCTACGACGTCTCGCGCGCGCTGGCCGGCAGCTTGGGCGTGCTGGGCGTGATCTGCGAGGTGAGCCTGAAGGTGCTGCCGGTGCCGCCGGCCACGCTGACGCTGCGGCTGGAGGCCGACCAGGCCAGCGCCATCCGCCGCCTCAACGAATGGGGCGGTCAGCCGCTGCCGCTGAACGCCAGCGCCTGGTGGGACGGCATGCTCGTGCTGCGCCTGAGCGGCGCCGCCGCGGCGGTGCGTTCGGCGCAAGAGAAGATCGGCGGCGAGGTGGTCGACACGGCGCTGGCCGCGACCTTCTGGACCGGCCTGCGCGACCACCGCGACGAGTTCTTCATCGGCGCGTCCAAGGCCGTGGAAAGCGGCGCAGCGCTGTGGCGCCTGAGCGTGCCGCCCACCGCGGCGCCGCTGAAGCTCTCGGGCGAGCAGTTGCTGGAATGGGGCGGCGCGCAGCGCTGGATCTGCACCAGCGCGCCGGCCAACGTGCTGCGCGAGGCTGCGCAGGCCGCCGGCGGGCATGCGGTGCTGTTCCGCGGGCATGACAAGAGCGCGGGCGCCTTCGCGCCCCTCGCGCCGGCGGTGGCCCGCATCCAGCGCGAGCTGCAACGTTCCTTCGACCCCGACGGCATCTTCAACCCCGGCCGGCTGCTGCCGGCGGCATGAGGGCCTGACGCCATGCGCGAGACCTTGGCCCCTGGCGAAGACAGCGTGGCCGCCATGGCGGCGTACTACGCGCGCCGCGCGGCCGAGTACGAAAGCGTCTACGCCAAGCCCGAGCGCCAGGCCGACCTGCGCCAGATGGAAGCCGAGCTCGCCGCGCCCTTTGCCGGCCGCCGCGTGCTGGAGATCGCCTGCGGCACCGGCTGGTGGACGCCCCACGCCGCGCACGAGGCGGCCGACTGGCTGGCGACCGATCTCAACCCCGAAACGATGGCCATCGCGCAGGCCAAGGCACTGCCGCCCAGCGTGCGCTTCGCCACCGCCGACGCCTACACGCTGGCCGAGATCGCCGGTGAGCAGCCCTTCACCGCGGCCTTCGCCGGCTGCTGGTGGAGCCACGTGCCTTTGCAGCGCCTGCCCGGCTGGCTGGCCTTGCTGCACGGCCGCCTGGCGCCGGGCGCACGCGTGGTCTTCCTCGACAACAGTTTCGTCCAGACCAGCAGCACGCCGCTCACACGCACCGATGAAGCCGGCAACACCTACCAGCAGCGCCGCCTGACCGACGGCAGCACGCACGAGGTGCTGAAGAACTTCCCGACACCCGAACAGGCCATCGCGATGCTGGGCCCGCGCGCGCGCCAGCCGCGGTGGACCGCGCACACCCACTACTGGGTGCTGCAGTACGAGCTGGCCTGAACCGCAGCGCCGATGGATGCACTCAAGGGCCTCACGCTGCTGCTGCTGTGCCAATCGGCCGGCGAGGCCTTGGCGCGCCTCTTCGGTCTGCCGCTGCCGGGCCCCGTGCTGGGCCTGCTGCTGATGGCCGCGCTGCTGCGCTGGGCGCCGGTGCGCGGCCCGGTGGAGGCGGCGGCCACGCCGCTGCTGCAGCACCTGTCGCTGCTCTTCGTGCCGGTGGGCGTGGGCGTCATCGCGCACCTGGGGCTGATCACGCAGTACGGTTTGCGCATGGCGCTGGCGCTGGTGCTGTCGACCTGGATCGGCCTGGCCGTCACCGCGCTGGTGCTGCAGAAGCTGTGGCCGCGCCACGAGCCGGGTGCCGGCGATGAGGCCGCCGCATGAACACGAACTTCGTCGAGCTGTGGGTCTACCTCTCGGCCACGCCGCTGTTCGGGCTGACGGCCACGCTGGCGGTGTACGTGCTGGCCAGCAGCGCCTCGGCCCGGCTGGGCCACCCACCCTGGGCCAACCCGGTGCTGTGGAGCGTGCTGGCCCTGGCCGTGCTGCTCGCGGCCACCGGCACGCCCTACCCGGTGTACTTCTCGGGCGCGCAGTTCATCCATTTCCTGCTCGGCCCGGCCGTGGTGGCCCTGGCCTGGCCGCTGTGGCAACGCCGCGCCGAGCTGCGCGCCCGCGCCGGCGTGCTGCTGCTGGCGGCCCTGCTGGGCGGCGCCGCGGCCAGCGCCAGCGCGGTGGCCATCGGCTGGGCCGTGGGCCTGCCGGTGGAGGTGCTGGCCTCGCTGGCGCCCAAGAGCGTGACGGCCCCCGTGGCCATGGGCGTGGCGGCGCAGCTGGGCGGCATTCCGGCGCTGGCGGCGGTGTTCGCGGTGCTCACGGGGCTGATCGGTGCGATCACCGCCAAGGCACTGTTCACCACGCTGCGCGTGCAGGCCCTGCCGGTGCGCGGCTTCGCCCTGGGCACGGTGTCGCACGGCATCGGGGCCAGCCGCGCGCTGCAGGTGCACCCCGATGCCGGCGCCTACGCCGCGTTGGCCCTGGGCCTGCAGGTGCTGCTGGCAGCGCTGCTGCTGCCGGCCGTGGCCGGCCTGTTCTGAACCTTCTTCTCTCGAACCCTGGCACCGCGATGCAAACCAACCTGGCCCCCGAGTTCAAGGGCACCCGCCAAGGCGAAGCCGCCGAGGCCATCCTGCGCAAGTGCGTGCACTGCGGTTTCTGCACCGCCACCTGCCCCACCTACCAGCTGCTGGGCGACGAGCTCGACGGCCCGCGCGGCCGCATCTACCTGATGAAGCAGGTGCTCGAAGGCGCGCCCGTCACGCGCAAGACGCAGGAGCACCTGGACCGCTGCCTGACCTGCCGCAACTGCGAGACCACCTGCCCCAGCGGCGTGCAATACGGGCACCTGGTGGACATCGGCCGCGAGATCGTCGAGCAACGGGTCGAGCGCCCCACGGGCGAGAAGGCCGTGCGCTGGCTGCTGAAGGAGGGCCTGACCTCGCCGCTGTTCGCGCCGGCCATGAAGCTGGGCCAGATGCTGCGCCCGCTGCTGCCGCAGACGCTGCAGAACAAGGTGCCGGCCAAGGCCTCGCCGCGCGCCGCGCTGTGGCCCACGCGCAGCCACCCGCGCAAGGTGCTGATGCTGCTGGGCTGCGTGCAGCCGGCCATGATGCCCAACATCAACAGCGCCACGGCGCGCGTGCTCGACGCCGTGGGCATCCAGACCCTGGTGGCCGACGGCGCCGGCTGCTGCGGCGCCTTGCGCACCCACCTCAACGACAGCGAAGGCGGCCTGGCCGACGCGCGCCGCAACATCGACGCCTGGTGGCCGCTGGTCGACGGACTGACCTCCGACGGCCAGGTGGAAGCCATCGTGATGAACGCCAGCGGCTGCGGCGTGCACGTGAAGGACTACGGCCACGCGCTGGCCCACGACCCCGATTACGCCGAGAAGGCGCGCCGCGTGAGCGCGCTCACACGCGACCTGAGCGAGCTGCTGCCCGAGATCGCGCCCAAGCTGCAGGGCCGGCTGCGCGCCAGCCGCCAGCCGGCGCTGGCCTTCCACCCGCCCTGCACGCTGCAGCACGGCCAGCAACTGCGCGGTGGCGTGGAAACGCACCTGCGCGCGCTGGGCTTCGAAGTGCGGCTGGCGAATGCCGAAAGCCACCTGTGCTGCGGCAGCGCCGGCACCTACAGCGTGCTGCAGCCCGAGCTGGCCACGCAACTTCGCGACCGCAAGCTGCAGCACCTGGCGCCCACGCCCGGGCAGGAGCCGGTGGACGCCATCGTCAGCGCCAACATCGGCTGCATCCAGCACCTGCAGAGCGGCACGCCGCTGCCGGTGAAACACTGGGTGGAAGTGGTGGACGAAGCGCTGGCTTGAAGGCCAGCCCCGGCAGCGCCGGCTGAGCGCAGCGGCTCAGGCCGCGGCGGCGACGACGTAGATGTCGGTGTCCGGCAGCAACCGGCGCAGGGTGTCGAAGGCCAGCTCCGCGGGTGCGGTGCCCAGACGCGGGGTGACCTGCAGGTAGACCTCGGCGTTGGCGCTGTCCAGGCGCAGTTCGCGCAGCCAGCGTTCCAGCGGCAGCGAGAAGCCGAGCGCCGGGCCGCCCATCGCCGCATCCAAGGCCCGCAGCACACGCTGCACCCGGGCCGGTTCGCCGCTGAGCTGCGGGGCCTGCGCCTGCGGCAGGGCCGGGGCGTTGGGCACTGAAGGCGCGGCGGGCGCGATGGGGATGACGCGGTACTGCATGCCATGCAGTGTGCGCGGGGCCGCTGACGCCCGACTTGATCTTTGTCATGTCCGGTGCGCGGCGCTATCGTCCGCCACCCCCTCAACTGGCCGGAGTTTGCCGATGCGTTGGCTGCGTTTCACCCACCAGGGCCAACCCACCCTGGGCCTGCTGCAAGACGAACAGGTGCTGCTGCACCGCGGCCTGCCCTGGGCGGCGCCCGAAGCCACGGGCGAAAGCGTGGCGCTGGCCGACATCCCGCCTGGCGCCTGGCTGCCCCCGGTGCAGCCCGGCCAGATCATCGGCCTGTGGAACAACTTCCGTGCCGCTGCCGAGAAGAACGGCTGGGCCGCGCCGGCCGAGCCGCTTTACTTCCTGAAGAGCCCGCACTGCGCCACCGGCCACGGCCACCCCATCCCGGCCGCACCGGCCGAAGTGGGCCGCGTGGCCTACGAGGGCGAGCTGGCGCTGGTGATCGGCCGCCCGGCTTACCGCCTTCAGCGCGAAGAGGCCGCGGCCTGCCTCTTCGGCTGCACCGTGGCCAACGACGTGACAGCCATGGAGCTGCTCAACCGCGACGCCAGCTTCGCGCAGTGGAGCCGTGCCAAGAGCCTGCCGGGCTTCGGCGCCCTGGGCCCGTGGATCGACACCGCCTTCGACCCCGCCACCGCCACGCTGCACACGCGCGTGGGCGGCCGCGAGCGCCAGAACTACGCCTTGGCCGACATGTTCTTCCCGCCCGAAGAGCTGGTCTGGCGCATCAGCCAGGATCTGCCGCTGATGCCCGGCGACGTCATCCTCTGCGGCACCTCGCTGGGCGTGCTGCCGATGAAGCCGGGCACGCTGGTGGAGGTGGAGATCGCCGGGCTGGGCGTGCTGGCCAACACCTACGGCTGAGCCGCCGGCCGGTCAGGCCTTCTTCACCCAGGCGCTGCACCAGCCCGAGGCGGCCACCTCGCGGCCGCCGAAGATCGAGCACGGCCCGGCGGCACTGCCTGCAGCGCCGCTGTAGAGCGAGCAGCCCGCGCACTGCTGCGCGGCCGTGTGGTTGGGGTACTTGGCGGCCTCCACCTGGCTGGTCAGGGCGACATAGCCCAGCGCCGCTGCCTGCGGCTCGGCAGGGTTCACCGGGCCCAAGGCGGCGGGTGACGGCCCGGAAGCTGCGGTGGCCGCCGGTTCGGCAGGCGCCGGCGCTGGGGCCGGCATCGGCGCCGGCATGGGCGCGGGGGCTGGCGTGCGCTCGGAGCACGCGGCCAGCAGAACGGCGGTGCTGCCCAGGGCCCACCAGGGGGTGAGGGCGATGAAACGGCGGCGTGGGTTCATGAGCGGGCTCCAGAGCAAAGGGTTGAACCCCATGCTGGGCCGAAGCACCCCGCCTGTCAGTGCGCTACAGGACGCACGCGCAAGGCCATCACCACGCCGGCGATCAGCAGCAACACCCCGGCCAGCGTCACCACGCCCGGCCACTGCGCGCGCCAGAGGTAGGCGTAGGCCAGCGCCGCCAGGGTCTCGAAGACGATCAGCTGCCCGGCCAGCGCGGGCGGCAGGCGCTGGCTGGCCTCGTTCCAGCACAGCGTGCCCAGCCAGCTGGCGAAGAGGCCGATGGCCAGCATCAGCCCGATGAAAAGACCCGGCTGCGGCCCGAAAGGCATGGCGAAGGCCGCCGCGCCCGCAGCGGGCGCCTGCATGGCCTGCCAGCCCCAGAAGAACGCGTAACCCACGGCGGCCATCGGCAGCGTGACCAGGCCCTGCGCCGTGGCCCAGGCGCGCGGGCTGCGGTCGGTGTGCAAGCGCAGCCATTCGCTGTTGCGGATGGGATACCAGGTCCAGCAGGCCACGGCCGCCACGGCCAGCAGCGCGCCCAGGCCGTAGCGCACGAGATCGGTGTCGGCCGGCAGCTGCGTGATCTCGGCGTGGTTCACGCAGGCCAACCCGGCAGCGATGAGCCCCAGCGAAGGCGCCAGCCGCGCCCAGGGCAGGCGCCCTTCCTGGCGCTGGCCGGCGCGTGCGTTGCGCAGGTTGGCGGTGATGGCGATGACCACCGGCAGCGTGCCGATGATCATGGTGGGCAGCGGCCCGCCCGCGCGCTGGATGGCTGCGGCCAGGCACAGGTAGTACAGCACGTTGCCCACCAGCGCGAGCTTGGCGGCTTCCACCCAGTCGGCACGGGTCAGCTCGGCCAGGCGGGCGCGGTCCCACCAGGCCAGCGGCAGCGCGATCAGCCCGAAGGCGAGGTAGCGGCCCATGGTGAGCAGCACCGCCGGGTACTCGGCCAGCATGGTGGGTGCCACGAAAACCAGGCCCCACATGAGGCCGGCGGCCAGCGCGAAGAGCGTGCCGGTGACAAGGGCGTGGCGGTGGCTGGGCATGCGGGGCGAGATCGGAACAGGGCAGCCACGGAAGCGGGGCGCAGCCGGCGAATCTAACCCGCCGCCGTGCCGGCCCGCAGCAGCGCGAAGGGGCAAGTACCGGGCGCGGTGATTCCCCGGGGCCGCGCGGGGGCCGCCCGCGCGTAGGCTCGGTGCCTCCACGACCCCACGTCCTTGCCATGCCCCACCTTCTGGCCCTCGACCAAGGCACCAGCAGCACGCGCAGCATCGTCTTCGATGACAGCGGCCGCATCGTTGCATCGGCACAGCGCGAACTGCCGCAGCACTTCCCGCAGCCGGGCTGGGTGGAGCACGACGCGCTGCAGATCTGGGCCGACCAGTTGGCCACCGCGCGCGAAGCGCTGGCCCGTGCCGGCCTGGCCGCGCGCGACATCGCGGGCATCGGCATCACCAACCAGCGCGAGACCACCGTGCTCTGGCACCGCCGCACCGGCCAGCCCTTGCACCGCGCCATCGTCTGGCAAGACCGCCGCGGCGAGCCGCTGTGCGCCGAGCTGCGCGCGCAGGGCCACGCAGCGCTGATCCGCCAGCGCACCGGCCTGGTGGTGGACAGCTACTTCAGCGCCACCAAGCTGCGCTGGCTGCTCGACCACGTGCCCGGCGCCCGCGCGCTCGCTGAAGCTGGCGAGCTCGCCTTCGGCACCATCGACAGCTGGCTGCTCTGGCAGCTGAGCGGCGGGCGCGTGCACGCCACAGACGTGAGCAACGCCTCGCGCACCATGCTCTTCGACATCGGCCGCCAGCGCTGGTGCCCCGAGCTGCTGGCGCTGCTGCACATCCCCGCCGCGGTGTTGCCGGCGGTGCGCCCTTCCAGCCATGTGTTCGGCGAATGCGAGGCCCAGCACTTCGGCGCCGCGCTGCCGGTGGCCGGCGTGGCGGGCGACCAGCAGGCCGCGCTCTTCGGCCAGGCGTGTTTCGAACCCGGGCTGGTGAAGAACACCTACGGCACCGGCTGCTTCATGCTGATGCACACCGGCACGCAACAGCAGACCAGCACCCACGGCCTGATCACCACCGCTGCAGCCCAAGCGGGCGCACAGGCGGCGCCCAGCTACGCGCTCGAAGGCAGCGTCTTCGTGGGTGGTGCCGTGGTGCAGTGGCTGCGCGATGGCCTGAAGGCCATCAGCAGCAGCAGCGACGTGCAAGCCCTGGCTGAAACGGTGCCCGATGCGGGCGGCGTGGTCTTCGTGCCGGCATTCACGGGCCTGGGCGCGCCTTACTGGGACGCGAACGCCCGCGGCGCCATCGTGGGCCTGAGCCGGGGCAGCACCGTGGCGCACATCGCGCGGGCTGCGCTGGAAAGCATCGCTTTCCAGAGCGCGGCGCTGCTGCAGGCCATGGCGCAGGACGCGCTCGCCTCAGGCGGCACGGCCCCGCTCGAATTGCGCGTGGACGGTGGCGCGAGCGTGAACGCACTGCTCATGCAAACCCAGGCCGATCTGCTGGGCCTGCCGGTGTTGCGCCCGGCCGTGACGGAAACCACCGCGCTGGGCGCGGCCTGGCTGGCGGGTCTGGCGGTGGGCGTCTACCGCAACACCGCCGAGCTGGCGCAGCTGTGGCGCGATGGACAACAGCAAGGCCAGCGTTTCGAGCCGCGCCTGCCGCGCGCGCACGCGCTGGCGCAGATGGCCGCCTGGGAGGCGGCGGTGCGCCAGGCGCGTGCCGGCAGCCTTACTTGACGGCGAAGTCAGCCAGCGTCTTGCCGGCGGCCAGCGCGTCGCGCAGCCATTGCGGGCGCTTGCCGCGGCCGCCCCAGGTTTGGCCGGCTTCGTTGCGGAACTTGGCTTCGGCCGGGGCCTTGCTGGCCCCCGCCTTGCGGCCGCGCTTCTTGGCCGGTGCCTTGGCCTTGGGGCTGGCGGGGGCCTTGGTGGCCGTGGCCAGGCCCAGGTCGGCGGCGGTCAGGCCGTAGACGGTGATGGCTTCGCGAATGCGGCCGATCACGCCTTCCACTTCCTTGCGGCGGAGCTTTTCAGCATCCTGCTTCAGGACTTCGATTTGCTTGACGATCTGGGCGTAGGTCTTGGTCATGGTTGTGCTCTTGAAATGAGCTCCCTGTTCAGTACCGATGCGGCGTCGGACATCAACGTGGGCCTTTATTGAATTGGGCCTCTGTGCGCAGAATTATGGCCGTAAATTCTCCGGCAGCTGTTTCAATCCGTCTACAGATTCATCAAGGGCCATTACCGCAGCGGTTATTCCGCGCTAATGGCCACAGAAACAAATCCGTTCGCACGATGGCATCTGCGGGCTGCCCGAAGATACGTGCGGGGCCGCGGCTGATTCAATCCACCGCCAATTCGGCCGCCTGCCGCAAGCCGCGTGTGGCCGCGGCGAAGAATTTGGAGAACGAACCCGCGCGCGAAGCCGGCGCCTGGAACAGGCGCGGCACGGCTTGCCACGGCAGGCCCGCCCACGCGCTGCCAAGATGAGCGCTGTGCGTGCCGCTGCAGGTGGCGGCGGCCTGCAAGGCGGGCACCAGCTCGGCCGCCTCACCCCACCAGCGCTGCGCTGGCGCCAAGGCCTGCAGCCGCGCGCCCACGAACTGCCAGCGCCGCGCGCTCCAAGGCCAGCGGCGGTGGAAAGCGGCGTCCAACACCGCCACGCTGGGCTGGCCGGCTTGCGCGGGCGAGGGGTCTGCCAGATCCCAGGCGTGCACAACGCACACGGCCTGCCCTTGCACCGCTGCGGGCGATGCCGCGCCGAACCAGGCGCGCAGCGCCGGCGGCGGCGTGGCGCACAAAGGCGGCTCGGCCACCGGCACACCGCGCCCGCCTGGCACGGCGCGGGGGCTGCGGGCCATGCGGTCGAGGCTGTCGTAATCGGTATCGACGATGCTGCCGCGGCAGTGCCAAGGCGGCGGCGCATACCGCTCGACATTCTCGGCATTGAAAAGATAAGGCTTGTGGCTGCCGGTGCCGGCCACCCATTGCCAACTGAGGTGGTTGCTGGCGAGATCGCCATCCAGCAAATGGCCGTAGAGCCAATCAGCGCCGGCACGCCAATGCACCTTGCGCAGGTGCACCACGTATGACGCCAACCACATGCGTGCGTGGTTGTGCAGATAACCCGTGGCGTAAAGCGTGCGCACCGCCTGGTCGATCACCGGCACGCCGGTAGCGCCTTCACGGATATCGCGCGGCAATTCGCGCGCATAAGCCGCATCGGGCAACACGCCTTCGTGCAGCGATTCGAAGATGCCCTCGCCCTCGTGCGCCCAGACGTGATGGAAATACTCGCGCCACGCAAACTCATAAACCAGCTTGTGATCCACCGGCAAAGGCCCGCGTTGCAGCACACCGGCCAAAGCCTCGGGCAGGGTGATGAAGCCGTGTGTGAGGTAGGGCGACAGCCGCGTGACATCGCCCTCCAGCGCATTGCGCGTGCGCGCATAGGCCGCCGGCCGCACCGCAGCCACACGCGCGCGCGCCGCGGCGGTGCTGGGCTCGAACTCGTCGCTGTCGAAAAGGTCGTTCATGCCGCGTCCCACCGGCCAGCGCGCACGGCAGCGGCGCGGCTTCGGATGGCCTCGCGCTCGGGCTCGGCCAGGCGCGCCACGTTCTTCACCTGCAGCGCCATGCGCGGGTGGCCGGCGAAACGCGTTTCGTGTTGCATCAGGAAGTCCCAATAGAGCGTGGTGTAGGGGCAGGCCTGCGGCCCCGTGCGCACCGCCGGCTTGAAGCGGCAGCCGCGGCAGTGGTCGCTCTGGCGTTCGATGTACTTGCCGGTGGCTGCATACGGTTTGCTGGCCATCAGGCCGCCGTCGGCGAACTGGCTCATGCCCAGGGTGTTGGGCAGTTCCACCCACTCCACCGCGTCGACATACACGCTCAAGTACCAGGCGTGCACCTGCTTTGGGTCCACGCCTTGCAGCAGCAGGTACAGGCCCGTGACCATCAGCCGCTGGATGTGGTGCGCGTAGCCGTGCTGCAGGGTCTGGCCGATGGCATCACGCAGGCAACGCATGGGCACATCGCCGGTCCAGAACCAGGCTGGCAGGTCTTGCGTGGCACCCAGTTCGTTGAGTTCCAGGTAGCCCGGCATCTGCTGCCAGTAGATGCCGCGCACGTACTCGCGCCAGCCCAGCACCTGGCGGATGAAACCCTCGGCCGCGGCGATGGGCACGCGGCCGGCACGCCAGGCGGCTTCGGCCGCAGCCATGACTTCCCGCGGGTGCAGCAGCTTGAGGTTCAGGCCCACCGAGATGTGCGAGTGGTAGAGCCAGGGCTGGCCCTCCCACATCGCGTCTTGCCAGCGGCCGAAATCGGGCAGGCGTTCTTCGATGAAGGCGTGCAGGCCGCGCAAGGCCTCGGCGCGCGTGACGGGCCAGCCGAACTCGGCCACCGAGCCCGGGTGCGTGGCGTAACGCTCGCGCACCAGCGCCAGCACCTGCTGCGTGATCGCGTCAGGCGCGGTGCGCACCGGCGGCGGCACGAAGCCGGGGCCGTTCGGGCCGAAACCTTCGCGGTTCTCGGCGTCGTAATTCCATTCGCCGCCGGCCGGTTGATCGCCATCCATCAGCACCCGGTGGCGGCGGCGCATCTCGCGGTAGAAATACTCCATGCGCAGCTGCTTGCGGCCGCGCGCGTGCGCGGCGAACTCGGCGCGGCTGCAGAGGAAGTGGCGGTCCTGCAATTCACGCAGCGGCACGCCAGCCGAGGTGCAAGCGGCCTGCAGCGCCTGCTGCACGCGCCATTCGCCGGGCTCGGTCATCACCACGGCCTGCACGCGGGTGGCGGCCAGCGTCTGTGCCAGCGCGTCGGCCAGCGAGCCCGAGTACTGCTCGGAGTAGAGCACCGGCCAGCCTTCGTCGCGCAGCGCCTGCGCGAAGTGGCGCATGGCCGAGAGAAACACCGCCAGCCGCTGCTGGCTGCACCAGACGTGCGTGGCTTCTTCGGCGGCTTCGCACATCCACACCGCGTCTTGTGCGGGATCGAAGTCGTCGAAGACCGCGGCCTGGCGGTCGAGTTGGTCGCCCAGCACGACGATCAGATGGCGCAGCGTTTTCATGGGGTGGCTTTCTTGCGTTGTCGGCAGGCGTCGGAGCAGTAGCGCACCTCGTCCCAGTTCTTGGCCCAGGCCTTGCGCCAGCTCATGGGCCGGCCGCACACCAGGCACGGCTTGCTCGGCAGGGTGGCCTTGTTGCCCTTGAAGCCCGCTTCACGTTTCATCGCGCGGCTTTCAGAAGAGTTCGCCTTGCGGGCTGGGTGTTGTCGAGACCGGGGCCTTGCTGCGGCCAGCGCTGCGTTTCATGCCCGAAGGCGGCAGGCCTGCCTTGCGCGAGCCGTGGCGCTGCTGCACCGCATCGGCCTCGGCGCGCGCCTCGGGCTTGGCGCGCTGGCCGTACATCAGTTCCTTGGTGGCCTTCAGCTCCGCCTTCTCGTCGACGATGGGCGCGGGGTAGTCGGGGCTGCCGAACTCGGGCACCCAGCGGCGCACGAATTCGCCTTGCGGATCCTGGTCTAACGCCTGCTTGCTGGGCGAGTAGATGCGCAGCGTGTTGATGCCGGTGGTGCCGCTTTGCATCTGCATCTGGCTCCAGTGGATGCCGGGCTCGAAATCGAGGAACTGCCGCGCAAGAAACAGCCCCGGCTCGCGCCAATGCAGGCCCAGGTGGTAGGCGGCAAAACTCACCAGCATCGCGCGCATGCGGAAGTTCAGCCAGCCGGTGGCGCACAGGCTGCGCATGCAGGCGTCCACCATCGGAAAGCCCGTGCGGCCGTCGCACCAGGCCTGCAGGCGCGCGGCATGCACCTCGTCCATGGGTACGCCATCGCCCGGGCGCAGGCCGTCGTAGGCACGCGCGAAGTTGCGGAACTCGATGGCGGGCTCGTCTTCCAGCTTCTGCATGAAGTGGCAGTGCCAGCGCAGGCGGCCGGCGAAGCCGTGCAGCGCATAGGCCAGCGTGCGGTCGGCCGTGCTCGCCATCGCGCCTTCGCTGGCCTGGTGCACCTGGCGCATCGACACCGTGCCGAAAGCCAGGTGCGGGCTGAGCCGGCTGCAGCCGCTTTCGGCCGTGAGCGGGCTGCTGAGCGCACGGCGGTAGTCGCGCCCGCGGCCGGTGATGAAGCTCAGCAGCGTGGCGCGCGCGGCGGTTTCGCCAGCGGGCTGCAGCGCTTGCGCCAGCGGCGGCACGCCGAGGCTGGCGAGCGTGGGCAGGTCGGGCTGGTCGGCCAGGGCCGTCGCAGCGCGGAACTGCGTCGGCGCCGGCAGCAGCGGCGCGTCCATGCGCTGCGCCCAACGGCCGGCCCAGCCCTGGCGCGTGGCCAGGCGGCGCACCACGCCGGTCTGCGTGAACTCCTGCCAGGCCACACCTTGCCCACGGCACCAGCGGCTGACCGCGATGTCGCGCTGGTAGCTCCAGCCAGTGCCGGTTTCTTCGTGGCTCAGCAGGTGCTGGAAAGACCACTCGGCATGCAGGTGCTGCAGCACCGCGGGCACCTCGCCCACGCGCACCAGCAGCGGCAGGCCGCGCGCGGCAAGCCCCTGCCGCAACTCAGCCAGGCTCTGCAGCGTGAAGTGCAGGTGGCTGGCGCTGAACTCGGGGCTGTGCAACCAGGCCGGCTCGATGACGAAGAGTGCCGCAGCCGCGCGCGCACCTTGCGCCGCGTGCAGCGGGGCGTGGTCGTGCAGGCGCAGGTCGCGCTTGAGCCAGACGAGAGCGGTCTCCATCGCGCGGCATTCTGGTGGCGCCCGCCGCGCGCTGCCGGAGCGGCCGCGCTTGCCCTACCAGGCCAGCGGGTCGGTGCGGTACAGCCGTGCAAACTCGGCGTAAAGGGCCGGGTGTTCTGCCGCCAGCGCACGCGGCTGTTCGAAGAAGTGTTCGCTGACCACGGCGAAGAACTCGGCCGGGTTGGTGGCAGCGTAGGGGTCGATCACGCCGACCAAACCCTGCCCCAGGCGCCAACGCAGCGCGTCGAACTCGCGCTGCAGCACCGCGGCCCAGCGTGCGTAACCCTCGCGCCGGCCCAGCCAGGGCGCGCCATTGGCGCGGCCGCGTTCCTGGTCGAGCTGGTGCGCGAACTCGTGGATGACGACGTTGTGGCCGTCGTCGGGGTTGGCGGCGCCGGCGAGCACGTCGTCCCAGCTCAACAGCACCTGGCCTTGCTGCCACGATTCACCGGCCAGCGCGCGGCGGGTTTCGTGCGTGAGGCCGTCTTCACCCGGCTCGGCACGCTGCACGACGAAGGCGCCCGGGTACAGCAGCACTTGGCGCAGGTTGGGAAAGTAGCCCGCACCGCGGTTCAGCAGCAGCAGCGCTGCCTGGGCCGCCACCAGCACGCGCATCTCGTCGGTCACCACCAGGCCGGCGCAGCCGATGAAAGGCTTCTCCGCAAGCAGCACCTGCACGTGCTTCTTCAGCTGCAGTTGAAGGTCGGGCGGCAGGCGGGCGTAGGCCGGCATGCGCCGGCGCAGCACCTCGCGCCAGGCGCTGGGGAAAGGCTGGCGGCGGATGCGCGCCCGCCGCCACACGCGCCAGGCTGCCGGCCCGGCCAGCCAGCCCAGCACCACGGCCGCCAGCAAAACGAAGAAGAGCGCTGCAGAAAGCGCCGGCCCGAGCCAGGAATTCAAGTCATCCACCCGGCCATCTGGGCGCAGGCCGGCGCGCTTTCAAGCCCAGGGCCCGCAGACCCGGGGGTTCAGCCGCCCACGCGCCCGGCCACGGGCGCGGCGGTCGGGTGCAGGTAGCGCAACGCACTCGCACCCATGAACTCGATGGGCCCGGTGTTCAACGCGCCCAAGGTCTCGGCCAGCTTGAGGGAGCGCGTGTTGTCCGGGCGGATCAGGCTGATGAGTTCGCCCACGCCCAAGGCGTCGCGGCTGAAGCTGCGTGCGGCCAGCGCGGCCTCGCGCGCGTAGCCCTGGCCCCAGGCGTCGCGTGCGAGCAGCCAGCTCAGCTCAACGCCCGGCCAGCCTTCAGGGTGCAGCACACCCACGCTGCCGATGAGGCGCCGCTCGGCGCGCAGTTCCACGGCCCACACGCCGTAGCCGCGCATCGCCCACTGGCCGAGGTAGAGCGCCAGGTGGCGCCAGGCGACGTCGCGCCCGACGGGGCCGCCAGCACCGATGTGCTGCATCACCTCGGCATCGGCGCACACGGCGGCCCAGGTGTCGAGGTCGTGCGCGGTGAAGCCGCGCAGGCGCAGGCGCGGGGTGCTCAGGGTCGGTACGCTGTGCATCACGCGGCCTCCTGCGGCATGACGAGCACCTCGGTCTTCACCGAGTTGGCGATGAAGCAGCGCTCGTGCGCGGCATGGTGCAGCGCGGCCACGGCGGCCTCATCTGGCACGGGCGCGGCGAAAGTCACGCGCGGGCGCAGCGTCACTTGCGTCATGGCCATGCGCTGTTCCGCATCGCGGGCCAGCAGGCCCTCGGCGGCGTCTTCGTAATGGTCCACCACGTGGCCCTGGGCTGCAGCCAGGCTCAGGAACCACAGCATGTGGCAGCTGGAGAGCGAGGCGACGAACATCTCTTCGGGGTCGACGGCGCTGGCGTCGGAATAAGGCAGGGGCACCGAAGTAGGTGCCGAAGAGGCCGGCAACACCACGCCGCCATCGAAATGCAGGGTGTGGCGGCGGCTGTAGCGCTGGTCGGTGAAGGTTTCGCCAGCGCTGCGCTGCCAGCGCAAGTGTGCGGTGTGGGTGGACATGGTTGCAAAAGTGCAGACAACAACAGCCTCGCATGCTGCCACGGGCCTAGCATCCACGCCCATGATCACCCTGCACCACTATCCCAGCAACGCCAGCTTCGCACCCCACGTGCTGCTGCGCGAGATCGGCACGCCCTTCCAGCTGCAGTTGGTCGACCGCGACCAGAACGCGCACAAGAGCGCGGCCTACCTGCGGCTCAACCCCAACGGGCTGATCCCGGTGCTGGTGGACGGCGACCTCGTGCTTTATGAGACCGCCGCCATCCTGCTGCACCTGGCCGACACCCACCCCGCCGCCGGCCTGGTGCCGGCCCTGGGCACGGCCGAACGCGCGCATTTCTACAAGTGGATGTTCTGGGCCAGCAACACGATGCAGGCCCTGCTGATGCATTACTACTACCCCGAGCGCATGGCCGCCGAAGGCAACACGGCCGGCGCCGCCGAGGTGAAGGCTGCGGCCGAGACCCGTGTGGGGCCATGCCTGGTGCAGATCGACGAGCACCTGGCGAGCCATGGCGGGCCCTGGTTCACCGGCGCAGGCTACAGCGCGCTGGACCCGCTGATCTTCATGCTGTGCCGCTGGACACGCGGTTTCGCGAGCCGGCCCGCCCGCGACTACCCGCACATCGGCCCCTACCTGCAGCGCATGCTGGCGCGGCCGGCCGTGCAGGCCGCCATCGCGGAAGAGAAGCTGCCACAGCCCTGGGTCTGAACGACCCGGGCGCTGCGCCTACAGGCTGCCGGTGGTGCGCAGCCGCTCCAGGCGCAGCTGCAAGGCCAGTCGCAGTTCACCGGCTTCACGGCGCAGCGCTGCGGCCTGCACGGCATCGGCGCTGGCCGCGGCCTGGGCTTCCAGCGCGGCGATGCGCTGCATCGTCTCCACCTCGGGCGGCACCACGCCGGCGTCCTTCAAGACTTTCATGGGCATGCGCAGTTCGGCGGGCGTCTCGTCGTAGCCATCGCCGAAGTTCAGCGGCTTGCCGTAGCTGGGCGCGGCCTGCAACTCGCCGCTGCGCTGGCTGTCGGCCAAGGCGCGGCCGATGTCGTCTTCGAGCAGCTTGAGGCGCTGTTCGCGCTCTTCCAGGGTCTCGCGGCGCGGGGCGTTCATGCCTGGGCTGCCTCCGGCAAAGCCAGCTTCTCCAGCCAGTGCCGCGTGAGCGGCGTCACGGGCTTGGCCATGCAGCGTTCGTTGACCAGCGCGCGGCCGAGCGCGCGGCGCTGGCCTCGCGCGGCCGCCGCGAGCAGGGTCTGGTCGATGAGGTCGCGCTGCGCGTGGCTGCCGCCGAAACGCTGCGCGCCGCTGCGCACCGGGTAGATCAGGTCGACAGCGGCATCGGCATCACCACGCGCCAAGGCCAGCAGGCCGCGCATCAACGGCAGGCCCACTTCACGCGCCATCAGGTGGTTGGTGCGGCGCGCATCTTCGGCGCCCAGCGCACGTTCGGCGCAGCGCGCCACCCAGGCCTCGGCCTGGGCGTGGGCGCCGGCGGCCACCATCGTGGCCACGGCGTGCACGTCGTTGAAGGCGTAGTCACCGGCGCAGCCTTCGCCCAGGGCCCAGCCGGTGAGCACGCCAGCCGCGTGCGCGCTGACGTCTTCACCCATCAGGTGCAGGCGCCACAGCAGCGCCGCCGCGTCCACGCGCTGCAGCGTGATCTGCAATGCGTCGCCGCTGAGGTGGGCGTCCACCAGGCGCAGCACGCCCTTGACGTCCAGCGCCTCCAGGCGGAAGAGGCTCTTGTGCCACCACAGGTGACCGGCAAAGCCGTTGCCCTCGGCCCACTGCGCCTGGTGCTGGCGCAGCCAGGCTGAGCCTTCCTCGAAGCGGCCCTGCATCTCCATCACGTGCGCCACTGCATGCACGGCCCAGGGCACACGCGGGTTGCAGGCCAGCGCGCGGCGGCCGGCTTCTTCGGCCTGCGGGTAGAGGTTGTTCTCTTCCAGGCCGAAGGCATGCAGCGCCAGCACGTGGGCGTAGAGCGGGTCGGCTTCGTCCCAGGCCGGCAGCACCCGGGCCGGGCGCGCGCGCAGGCCGGGGGCATCGCCGCGGTAGAAATCCCAGAGCTGCACCCACTGCAGCGCCAGCGCGTCGCGCGGATGTTCGATGAGCAGTTCGTCCCACACGCGGCAGGCGGCGTGCCAGCGGCCTTCCAGCAGCAGCTGCACGGCCTGCAGGTGGGCGCGCTCGCGCGGCGTGGCGTGGCGGGCCAGCGCGCGGGCGTGCGAGAGGTGGGCGTCGGCCTCGCGCGCCAGCGCGGGCTCGGTCAGGCTCAGCAGGAAGCCGGCCTTCATCACGTGCGGCAGGGCCCAGGCGGGGTCGGCGGCCATGGCCGCGTCCAGGTCGGCCAGCGGCGTGTCGTAGAAGGACATCAAACGCCACAGCGCCTGCTCGGCCGCCTCACGGGCGGGCAGGCTCGAGCTGCTGCAGGGGTTGCCGCGCGCGTCGGGGTGGGCCATGGCGCGAATGTAGCGCGCTGGTGTGACGGGGCTGGCGGCGGGCCGGCCGCCGCTCAGCGCGGCCCGGCCATGAAGCGCGCCCGGTTCTTCGCTGCGGTGGCACGCACCTTCTTGCGCAACATCGGCGTCCAGCCCAGCAGCAGCCCGGGGGTACCCAGGGCCTGGCGCGACCAGGCCCAGAAATCGAAACGGTCGCGGTGGCGCGTGATGCGGCCCTGCGCGTCGAACTCGAAAGCCGCATCGATGCGGTTGATGACCGACCGGCCGGTGGCCGAGAAGAGGTAGTGCGCTTCCCAGTGCGCGCTGCGATCGGTGACCTGGCTCACCGCCAGCTTCCAGTGCGCGCGGCTCTCGGGCTTGGATTTCGTGGCCGTGCAAAGCATGCGCCACATGCCGCCGATCTGCTCAGCGCCCTGCAGCGAGAAGGCCTCGTCGTCGAAACGCGCGTCGCCCGCGTAGCAGGCCTGCATGGCCTCGCCGTCGAGCTGCGCGAAGGCGGCATAGAAGCGTTCGATGGTGGCGCGGCTCATGCGGGCTCCGGGCAGGACGAGGCCGACATTGTCAGCGCCCGCCGCTGGCCGCCGCGAGCAGACGCCGCGTGTAGGCCTGCTGCGGCGCGTTGAAGACCTCGGCCGTCGGCCCCTGCTCCACCACACGGCCTTCGTGCAGCACCAGCACTTCGTGGCACACGTGGTCCACCACCGCGAGGTCGTGGCTGATGAAGAGGTAGCTCAGGCCGTGGCGCTGCTGCAGGTCTTGCAGCAGGTTCAGCACCTGGGCCTGCACGCTGACATCGAGCGCGCTGACGGGTTCGTCGGCCACGATGAGCCGCGGCCGCGTGATCAAGGCCCGTGCGATGGCGATGCGCTGGCGCTGGCCACCGCTGAACTCGTGCGGGTAGCGCTGCAGGTCTGCGGGCCCCAGACCCACCTCGGCCAGCGCTTCGGCAGCACGCTCGCGCTGCTCGGCGGCACTGGCGCGGTGCAGCACGGCCAGCGGCTCGGCCACGGTCTGCAGCACGGTGCGGCGCGGGTCGAGCGAGCCGTGGGGGTCCTGAAAGACCATCTGGAACTTGGCCCGCGTGGCGCGCAGCGCGGCTTGCGTGAGCTGCTGCAGGTCTTCCCCGTCCAGCCACACGCGGCCGGCACTCGGGCGCTCCAGCGCCATCACCAACCGCGCCAGCGTGCTCTTGCCCGAGCCCGATTCGCCCACCACGCCCAGGCTGCGGCCGGGGGCCAGCGTGAAGCTCACGTCGTGCAGCGCCTGCACCACGGGGGCGGCGGCCCAGGGCCGCGCGCGCGGCAACGTGTAGCGGCGCGAGAGACCTTCGGCGCGCAGCAGGGCCGGGCTGCTCATGCGCCGCCCACCCGCACACACGCGGCCTGCCAGCCGGGTGCAGCAGCGTGCACCTCGCGCAGCTGCGGCACGGCACTGCGACAGGCATCGCCAGCCTGCGCACAGCGCGGCGCGAAGGCACAACCCGGCGGCATCTCGTGCAGCCCCGGCACGCGGCCCGGGATGGTGGCCAGCGGCGCCACGTCGCCCGCCCTGCCGCGGCGCGAATGCCCCGCGCCCAGGCGCGGCCGCGCCGCCAGCAGGCCTTGCGTGTAGGGGTGCGCCGGGTTCGCCAGCACCTGCGCGGTGTCGCCCTGCTCGACAAACCGCCCGGCGTACATCACCGCCAGGCGCTGCACGCTGCGCGCCATCAAAGCCAAGTCGTGGCTGATGAGCAGCAGCGCCATGCCGTCTTCCTGCACCAGGCGCAGCAGCAGTTGCAGCACCTCGTGCTGCAGCGTGGCGTCGAGCGCGGTGGTGGGCTCGTCGGCCACCAGCAGCGCCGGGCCGCAGGCCAGCGCGATGGCGATCACCACGCGCTGGCGCTGGCCGCCGCTCAACTGGTGCGGGTAGGCGTCGAGCCGCTGCGCGGCCTGCGGCAGTTGCACACGTTCCAGCAGCGCCAGCGCACGCGCACGCGCCTCTGCGGCCGACAGGCCCAGATGCAGGCGCAGCGGCTCGGCCACCTGGCGGCCGATGGTGTGCAGCGGGTTCAGCGCCGTCATCGGCTCTTGAAACACCATCGCGATGCGTCGGCCGCGCAGGCGGCACCAGGCCGGCTCGTCGAGCTGCGCCAGATCCTGCCCGTCGAAGTGCAGCGCGCCTTGCAGCCGTGCGCCTTCGGGCAGCAGGCCCATCAGCGCCAGCGCGGTGAGGCTCTTGCCGCAGCCCGATTCACCGATCAGGCCCAGCGTCTGCCCGCGTTCCAGCGTGAAGTTCAGGCCGCGCAGTGCCGCCACCGGGCCCTGGGCCGAGGGCAGCATCAGCCGCAGGTCTTGAACGTCGAGCAGGGGCACGGGCGTGGGCCGGAGGTGATCAGCCCGCGGCGGCCAGCAGGTCGAGGTAGGCGCCTGCCAGGCGCTCGGCCTGCGCCAGGCCCAGCTGCTGCATCAACGCCTCGGCGGTGGCCTGGCCTTCAGCGTCGCTCTGGCCGTCTTGCAGCACCACTTCGAGTTCCATGAAATCGCCCAGGCCTTCGACGCGGTCGATGTGGATGCGCGTGGCGCCCACCAGGCACAGCCAGCGCTGCTTGCGCACGCGCCCCTGCAGGCCGCACGCACGCGCCAGCGCCTCGCGCAAGGCCGCGGGGTCGGGCACCGGCACACGCACGTAGTCGCTGGCCTTGGCATCCACGCTGTCGGCACGGTGGTAGTGGATGAGCTCGGCACTGCCGTCCTCGAACTGGCGCAGCTTCAGCCGGCCCTGCGGCACGGTGAAGAAGCTGTCGTCCTGCACGATCAGCACCGCGGGCGCGCCAGCCAGCGCTTCGGCGCGCGGGCGCAGCGCCTCCACGCTGTCGATGCGGGCCTTGATCTCGATGTTGCGGGGCATGGCCGCTCCGCTTCAGGCGGTGCCTGCAGCGATCTGCCGCAGGGCCTGCTCGAAGACTTCCGGCGGCTGCCCGCCCGAGATCAGGTGCTGCCGGTTGATGACGATGGCCGGCACCGAGCGGATGCCGGCCTGCTGCCAGTCGTGCTCGGCCGCGCGCACCTCTTCGGCGTAGCGGCCGCTTTGCAGCACCTCGGCCGCGGCAGCGGTGTCCAGGCCCGCCTTGGCGGCCATCTCCAGCAGCACGGCGGCATCGCCGGGGTTGCGGTTGTCGCCGTGGTAGACCTGCAGCAGCGCGTGTTTCAACGCGCGCTGCGCACCTTCGGGCTGGCCGGGTTCGGCCGCCCAGTGCAGCAGGCGGTGGGCGTCGAAGGTGTTCCACACGCGCGCCCGGTCGCCGAAGCTGAATCCCACCGCGGCGCCGCGGGCGCGGATGTTGGCGCGGTTCTGCGCGAGTTGCTCGTCGCTGAGGCCGTATTTGGCCTTCAGGTGCTGGGCGGCGTCTTCGCCTTCGGGGCCGAGCTGCGGGTTCAGCTCGAAGGGCTGGAAGTGCAGCGTGGCCTGCACCTCGGGCGCCAGACGCTGCAGCGCCACTTCCAGCGCGTTCAGGCCCACGGCGCACCAGGGGCAGGCGATGTCGGAAACGAAGTCGATCTGGACGGGGGTGCTCATGGCATCGGTCTCACGGAAGAGGCTCAGCGCTGGCGGCTGAGCCGGGGGTCGAGCAGGTCGCGCAGGCCGTCACCCATCAGGTTCAGGCCCAGCACGCTCAGCATGATGGCCGCCCCCGGCCAAACGGCCAGCAGCGGGGCTTCGAACATCAGGGTCTGCGCATCGTTGAGCATGCGGCCCCAGCTGGGCTGCGGGGGCTGCGTGCCCAGGCCGAGGTAGCTGAGCGCGGCTTCGGCCAGGATGGCGGTGGCAAACGAGATGGTGGCCTGCACGATCAGCGGGCTGGCGATGTTGGGCAGCACGTGCGCCCGCGTGATGCCCCAGGGCCCGAGCCCGGCCACACGCGCGGCCGTGACGTACTCGCGCGCCCACACCGCCACCGCCGCGCCGCGGGCGATGCGCGCGAACACGGGAATGTTGAAGATGCCGATGGCCACGACGCTGGTCACCAGCCCGGGCCCGTGGATGGCCGAGAGCAGGATGGCCGAGAGCAGCGCCGGGAAGGCGAAGGTGAAGTCGGCCGCGCGCATCAGCACGCCGTCGATCCAGCCCCGGCCCTGCGCGCGCTGCGCAGCGGCCAGGCAGCCCAGCGCCACGCCGAGGCCCATGCCGATGCCCACGGCGATCACGCCCACCGCAATGCTGCTCTGCGCACCCACCAGCAACTGGCTCAGCACATCGCGGCCCAGCGCGTCGGTGCCCAGCCAATGCGCGGCGCTGGGCCCCTGCAGCTTGTGCGGGATGTTCAAGGCTGTGGGGGGCCAAGGGGTCCACACCAGCGAGAGCGCGGCCGCGCCCACCATCAACGCGGTGAGCAGCGCGCCGAGCAGGAAGCTCGGGTGGCGCCAGACAGCCTTCATGCGGCGTTCTGCCGCAAACGCGGGTCGACCCAGGCGTACAGCAGGTCCACCAGCAGGTTCACCACCACCACCACGGCCACCAGCAGCATCACCACGTCGCGCACGACGATGAGATCGCGGTTGCTCACGGCCTGGAAGACCAGCCGGCCGATGCCCGGCAGCACGAAGACGTTCTCCACCACGATGGTGCCGGTGATGAGGTTGGCGAACTGCAGGCCGGCCACCGTCAGCACCGGGATCATCGCGTTGCGCAGACCGTGGCGCAGCAGCGCCTGGCGGCGGCTGAGGCCCTTGGCGCGCGCGGTGCGCAGGTGGTCCTCGCGCAGCACGTCGAGCAGCGCCGAGCGCGTCACGCGAGCCAGGATCGCCGCCTGCACCAGCGCCAGGCTCAGCGCCGGCAGCAGCAGGGCCTGCAGCGCGGGGCCGAGGCCGCCGCCTTCCTCGGCCGTCCAGCCGGGGAAGCCGCCCGCGCCCACCCATTGCAGCTGCACCGCGAAAAGCAGGATCAAAAGAATCGCGAACCAGAAGTTCGGGATGGCGATGCCGAGCTGGCTCAGCGCCATCACACCCACATCGCCGAGCTTGTGGTGGCGCGCGGCGGCATACAGGCCCAGGCCCAGGGCGAGCACGGTGGTCAGCACCATGGCCATCACGGCCAGCGGCAGCGTCACGCGCAGGCGTTCGGCCAGCAGTTCGGCAGTGGGGGTGTCGTAGCCAATGCTGCGCGCAGTTTCGCCTTGCAGCAGACCTCCTACCCATGCGAAGTAGCGCTGCAGCGGCGGCTGGTCCAGGCCCAGCTGAGCCTGCAATGCGGCCACGGCTTCGGGCGTGGCGGTGTCACCCAGGATCACTTCGGCGGCGTTGCCCGGCAAAAGCTCGAGCACGGCGAAGACCAGCACCGAGGCCACAGCCAGCGTCACGCAGAACGCGCCGAGGCGCTGGATCAGGTACCAGAACATGGGGCGCGATGATGCCCGAGCGACGGCGTCAGGCCGCGACTGCGGGGGCCATCGGCAGCGGCGTGCAGCGTGCGTACCGAATGTGT
The DNA here is from genome assembly GCA_051861265.1 of Rubrivivax sp. Lineage (GTDB taxonomy): Bacteria > Pseudomonadota > Gammaproteobacteria > Burkholderiales > Burkholderiaceae_C > Rubrivivax. Next base: position 77,356 of record JBHYDA010000008.1, on the reverse strand, counting down.
GCCAGAGGGGCGCGAAAAGACGCGGGGCTGGACCGCTTGAGCAGCCGGCAGACACCCGCGTGGCCACCACCCCGGGGCCAAAAAAGGAAGGGCGCCGCCGTCGCGAGACCGCGGCGCCCTGGTCTTCAGCGGCCCACCCCTGGCGGGGCGGGCCGGCTCAGACGGTCAGAACGAGTGGCGGATGCCGAACTCGTAGCCCGACGAGCCGTCACCGCTGCGCAGGGTTGAGCCCGTGGCCACGGTCAGCGCGGTGTTGCTGTTGTCGATCTTCGAGTACGTGGTGTACAGCGCGGTGCGGCGCGACAGGTCGTACTGGGCGCCCAGCGAGAACTGCTTGGCTTCGCGGTTGCTGATGCTGCCGCCGCCATCGGCCTTGTGGAACGAAGCGCGCAGCGTCGTCTTGCCCAGCGGCATCGAAGCGCCGATCAGCAGGTTCTTCTGGTCGGCAGCGCCCACGTCGGTGGTGCTGTACATGCCGAAGAGCTTGACGGCCTTCAGGTCGTAGGTGGCGCCGAAGGTGATCAGCTTGGCGTCGATGCTGGGGGTGACTTGCGTCTCGCCATAGGAGAACACGGCCAGCAGGTCGCCCGCACGGTAGCCGACACGGCCGCCGATGTACTTGTTGCCCACAGCGCCTTCGCCGGCGGCCACGAATGCGGTGCCGAAGAAGCCGGTGCTGCCCGGGGTGTCGTAGGAGATGCTGTTGCTCGAACGCGAGAACGAGCTGTAGGCACCACCAGTGGGCACCGAGAAGAGCTGGTGCAGGCGGCCCGAGGCGGCCATGCCGGTGTCACCGAAGGCGTCCAGTTGTTCCCAGGTCAGGCCGGTGGGGTTCTTCTGGCGGCCGAAACGCACTTCACCGAAACCGCCTTGCAGGCCGATGGTGGAGCGACGCTGCCAGGTCTGGCCGGTGGCGTTGCCGTCGTCGGCGTTGATGGCGCCTTCGATCCAGAAGTTGGCCTTCAGGCCACCACCGAGGTCTTCGGTGCCGCGGAAGCCGAGGCGGCTGCTGTTCAGGCCGCTGCCGGCCAGCTGGTACTGGCTGGCACCGTTGTCCACCGAGCGCGCGGCCAGGTCGATGACACCGAACACGGTGACGGACGATTGCGCCAAGGCCGAGCCGGCCAGGCTCAGCAGGGCCGCTGCGGCCAGGGTGGTCGTGGTCTTGTTCATGGGGTTCCTATCGGAATGTCGCCGGGCGAACAGCCCGGCAGGTTGGCAAAGAAGTCCGGAGCGGCGCCCCGGCACAGAGCCTGAGACTAGGGAAGTCGTGTGGCGTTCCCATGACAGCGTTGTTTTTGCATCAACGCTCTCTTCGCGTTCTGCGAAGAATCAGACCTGCCCGCCAAACCTTGGGCTCGGCGGGGAGGCGGATCATGCCAGGGAAAACCCGGCCTCTTGTGGCGTCAGGACAACTTGTAGGTCTGCAGGTGGATGCTGGTCTCGGTGCCGGCGATGCCCTTGATCAGCCGCACCCGCTCGAGCACGGCGGCCAGTTCGACGAGGTTGGGTGCGCGCAGACCGGCCAGCAGGTCCCAACGGCCGTTCGTGTCATGCAAACTGGCGACGCCGGGCTCACCCAACAAGTGAGCAATGACTTCACGTGTCTGGTTGCCCTCGACGGTGATGCTCATCCACGCCGTGATGAGGTTCGGTTCGGTGTCCGGGCGCAGGCGCACGGTGTAGCCGGTGATGACGCCGGCGTCTTCCAGGCGCTGCATCCGGTTGGTGACGGTGCCGCGCGACACGCCCAGCCTCGCGGCCAGGGTGGCGACGCTGGCGCGGGCGTCTTGCCGCAGCAGGGCGATGAGTTGCTGGTCGGTGGAGTCCATGCCGCCATTTGACAAGGAAGGCTGTCAAAACGCCAGAAGCCTGTCGGATTTGAGACATTCTTGTCGCTTCTGTTTGCCAGCGGGCCCCCGAACAATGCTGCATCCCCCCAAGACAGCCCGGAGACAGCCCATGACCACCCTGCTCAGCACCGCCGACATCGCCCACATCGTGGCCGCGCACGGGCTGCCCGAGGTGCTGCGCCGGATGGTCGAAGGCCTCGAGGCCGGATTCCGCCGCTGGCAAGACTTCGACAAGGTGGCCCGCGTGGCCAGCCACTCGGCCGAAGGCGTGATCGAACTGATGCCGGTGGCCGACGCCGAACACTACAGTTTCAAGTACGTGAACGGTCATCCGAACAACGGCCGCTTGGGCCTGCCCACGGTGATGGCTTTCGGCGTGCTGGCCGAGGTGGCGACGGGCCGGCCGCTGCTGCTGAGCGAGCTGACGCTGACCACCGCGATGCGCACCGCCGCCACCTCGGTGATGGCCGCCAAGCTGCTGGCACGGCCGGGCTCGCGCACGATGGCGCTGGTGGGCAACGGCGCGCAGAGCGAATTCCAGGCGCTGGCCTTCCACCACCTGCTGGGCATCACCACGCTGCGCCTTTTCGACACCGACCCGGCGGCCACGGCGCGCCTGCAGCGCCATCTGCGCGGGGTGCCTGGCTTGAAGACGGTGGCCTGCGCCAGCACGGCCGAGGCGCTGCAAGGTGCCGACATCGTCACCACCGTCACGGCCGACAAGCGCCGCGCCACCATCGTCACGCCCGACATGCTGGCGCCGGGCATGCACCTGAACGCCGTGGGCGGCGATTGCCCGGGCAAGACCGAGCTGCACCCCGGCGTGCTGGAGGCGGCGCGTGTGTTCGTGGAGTTCGAGCCGCAAAGCCGCATCGAGGGCGACGTGCAGCAGATGCCGGCCGACTTCCCGGTCACCGAGTTCTGGCAGGTGCTGACGGGTCAGGCGCCAGGCCGGCTGGCCGCGAGCGACATCACCGTCTTCGATTCGGTGGGCTTCGCGCTGGAAGATTTCGAAGCGCTGCGGCTCATGCGCGCGCTGGCGGGCGGACTGGGTCTGGGCCAACCGATCGATCTGGTGCCCGCCCTGGACGACCCGAAGGATCTCTTCGGCGAACTGCTGCGGCTGCAGCCCGCCGGGTTGCGCGCGGCCTGAGGCGCAGGGCCTCAGCCGCGCGGGGCGGCCTTACTCGGCGCGCTCGTGGCGGTCGGCGGCGGCCAGCAGGTCGCTCGTGAAACGCGGGTCGTGGCGCGAGAAGCGCTGGGCATAGAGGCGCAGTTCGGCGGCTTCGGCCAGGCGCGTGGCCTGCACGCGGCGCTCGGCACGGGCGCGGCTGCTGGCTTCCAGCCAGCGCACGAAACCCAGCGCCAGGGCGGCGGCGAGCTTGGCGCCGCGCGGCGCGGCCACCTTGATGGGCGACTGGACGGTGATGGTGCTGCTCATGGCTTGCTTCCGTTGACGCCCCGGGGGTGTAGGGCGATGGACGAGAGATTAGGGTTACCACCAATGTCTTGCAATTGAATAATCCTCATGGCCGATATTCACTCGGCTCATGAGGAAAACATGGCCCTGAACTTCCGCACCCTCGACCTGAACCTGCTGCGGGTGCTGGACGCCGTGATGAGCGAGGGCAGCCTCACCCGCGCCGCCCAGACGCTGGCGATGACGCAACCGGCGGTAAGCCACGCGCTCAAGCGCTTGCACGACGCGGTGGGCGAAGAGCTTTTCGTGCGCAGCGCCCACGGCATGAAACCCACGCCGCTGGCGCTGAGCCTGTGGCCGCAGGTGCGCGACGCGCTGGGCACGCTGCGCCAGGCGCTGGCGCCCGACCGCTTCGACCCGCGCAGCGATGCCGTGCAACTGCGCATCGCGATGGCCGATGCCACGGCGGCCTTGCTGGCGCCGGGGCTGGTGGCGCGCATCGAGCAGAGCCAGGCGCTGGTGAACCTGCGCGTGCTGCCGCTGACCACGCGCGACCCGCGCAAGCTGCTGGAAGGCGGCGAGGCCGATCTCGCGGTGGGCTTCTTCCCCGAGGCCGTGGCAGAGATCGTGGCCCAGGGCCACGACACCGCGCTGCGCCGCGCGCGGCTGTACGACACACGCTATGTCTGCGTGATGCGCCGCGGCCACCCGCTGGCCGAGGCCCCGCTCACGGTGGACAGCTTCTGCGCCGCGCACCACCTGCTGGTGAGCTTTTCGGGCCGCGCCTTCGGTTATGTCGATCTGGCGCTGCAGGGCCTGGGCCGCACGCGGCGCGTGGTGCTCACCGTCAACCAGTTCTTCACCGCCGGCCGCGTGGTGGCGCAGAGCGACCTGCTCACGGTGCTGCCCGAGGGATTCGTCGAAGCCACCGGCGGCGGGCCGGAACTGGTGACGCGCGAACTGCCGCTGACGCTGAGCCCGGTGACGGTGGAGATGCTCTGGCACCTGCGCCACGACACCACGCCCGCGCACCGCTGGCTGCGCGAGCAGGTGCAGGGCGCGGCCGCCGAGCGACCGTCTGCCGATCTCAGCCGATGACGGCAGCCACCGCGCTGGCGGTGCGCTCCACGTTGCCGGTGTTCAGGCCCGCCACGCACATGCGACCGCTGCGCACGAGGTAGACGCCGAACTCCTCGCGCAGGCGGTCCACCTGCGCAGCGCTCAGCCCGGTGTAGCTGAACATGCCGCGCTGGGTGAGGAAGTAGCCGAAGTCGCGCCCTGGCTTCTTGGCCGAGAGCACGCCATGCAGGCTGCGCCGCATGGTGGCGATGCGCTCGCGCATGGCGGCCACCTCGGCCTCCCAGCTGGCGCGCAGGGCCGGATCGCCCAGCACGCGGCTGACGATGCCGGCGGCATGCAGCGCCGGGCTGCTGTAGTTCCGCCGCACCGTGGCCTTCAGTTGCCCGAGCACGAGTTCGGCTTCGGCAGCGCTGGGGCACACCACGCTCAAGGCGCCGGCGCGCTCGCCGTAGACGCTCATGCTCTTGCTGAAGCTGTTGGCCACGAAGAAGCTCAGGCCCTCGCTGGCCAGCAGGCGCACGGCGAACGCGTCTTCGTCGATGCCGTCGCCATAGCCCTGGTAGGCCAGGTCGAGGTAGGCGATGAGTTCACGCTCGCGCAGCACCGGCACCAGCGCCTGCCACTGCGCGGGCGTGAGGTCCACGCCCGTGGGGTTGTGACAGCAGGCGTGCAGCAGCACCAGGCTGCGTGCGGGCAGCGTGCGCAGCGTCGCCAGCATGGCGTCGAAGGCCAAGCCTCCGGTCGCCGCGTCGTAATAGGGATAGGTGTGCACCGTGATGCCGGCGCCCTCGAACATCGCGCGGTGGTTGTCCCAGGTGGGGTCGCTCACCCACAGCGCGCTCCCGGGCAGCCAGCGCTTGATGAAATCGGCGCCCACGCGCAGGCCGCCGCTGCTGCCCACGGTCTGCAGCGTGGCCACGCGGCCGCTGCGCAGCACTTCATGGTCGGCGCCGAACAGCAACTGCTGCACGGCGCTGCGCGCAGCGGCCGAGCCTTCGATGGGCAGGTAGGGCTTGGGGCCGCTTTCGGCGAGCATCTGCGCCTCGGCCTGCTTCACGCTCTGCAGCACGGGGATGCGGCCGGCATCGTCGAAGTAGATGCCGATGGAGAGGTTGACCTTGTCGCTGCGCGGGTCCTTCTGGAAGGCCTCGTTCAGGCTCAGGATGGGGTCGCCGGCGTAGGGCTCGAGGTGGCTGAAGAAGCTCATGGGGCAGGGGTTCCGCAGGTCAGGCCGCCAGGGCCTTCTCGATGTCGGCGCGCAGCGCCTCGGGGGTGTCGGTGGGGGCGTAGCGCTGGAGCACCTGGCCATCGCGGCCGACCAGGAACTTCGTGAAGTTCCACTTGATCGCCTGCGTGCCCAGCAGCCCGGGCTTCTCGCCCTTGAGCCACTGCCACAGCGGGTGGGCGCTGTTGCCGTTGACCTGGGTCTTGGCCATCATCGGGAAGCTGACGCCGTAGTTCATCTCGCAGAAAGACGCGATCTGGTCGTCACTGCCCGGGTCTTGCCCGCCGAACTCGTTGCTCGGGAAGCCCACCACCACGAGGCCGCGCTCGCCGTAGTCCTTCCAGAGTTTTTCCAGGCCGGCGAACTGCGGCGTGAAGCCGCAGGCGCTGGCGGTGTTGACGATCAGCACCACCTGGCCCTTGTGGCGCGAGAACTGCGCCGGCTGGCCCTGGATGGTGACGGCGTCGAAGTCGTAGAGGCTGGTGGCCATGGTGGGGTGCGGCAAGGGCTGGAATAGCGTCGGATGTTATCGCCCGGCCGCCGCGCACACCGGGGTTTGACAGCCCGCGGGCCGGCCTCCAACATCGCCGGCCTGCCCGGCTTTGCGGGGCTCCACGCAGTACCACCGACATGCCGCACCGCGTCGCATTCCTGGGCTTTGGCGATTTCGAGCGCAAGGCGCTGGCTTCGTACTTCCGCCTGGCCCACAACCGCACACCCGCCTACGAGCAGGTGGGCACGCTGACAGACGCCGATTTCCTGGTGGCCGACGCCGACCATGCGCCCTCGGTGGCGCTGGTGGAAGCCATCGAACGCCTGGGCGAAACGGTGTTCATCGGCACGCAGCCCCCTGAGAACGCGCGCTCGTGGCTGGCCCGGCCCATCGATGCACTGCACGTGATGCGCGCCCTCGACGCGCTGGTGGCCCAGGCCCTGGCCGAACGCGCGCCGCGCGACGACTTCGCGGGGCCCTCCACCACCATCATCCAACTCGCCCGCCACCGCCGCAGCCACCCCGAGGCCGACGACGGCAGCCCGCTGCTGGGCGACCTGCCCTTCAGCGCGCCTGTGCCGCCGCCCGAAGAAGAGTTGCTGCTGCGCGCCGAACCACTGCCCGTGGACGCTGCGCCCGGCCACAGCCTGCTGCTGCCGGCCGACCCCACGCTGCAGCCCGAGCCCAACCTGCCCGCGCACGAACCGCCGCTGCCGATGACCGGCCCGGCCGAACCCGAGGCCGAGGCCGAATGGCAACCGCCGCCCCCAGCGCCAGCGCCGAGCACGCCGCCAGCACCCGTGACCCTGAAGCCGGCCGCACCGCGCCCGCCCAAGCCCCCCAAGCCCCCCAAGGTCTCGCGCGGGCCGCAGATGCCAGCCACGCCGCGCGTGCTGCTGGTGGACGACAGCGCCATCGCGCTGCGCTTCATGGAAACGCGCCTGGCGCGCTGGCAACTGCAGATCGACCAGGCCAGCAGCAGCCAGGCGGCCATGGCGCTGTTGGCGCAACACAGCTACGAGGTGGTGTTTCTCGATGTCGAGCTGGGCGAGGCCAGCGAGCTCGACGGCCACGCGCTGTGCCAGCGCATCAAGCAGACACCGGCGCTGATGAACACGGTGGTCATCATCGTCTCGGCCCATCACAGCGAGCTCGACCGCGTGCGCGCCGCGCTGGCCGGCTGCGACGCCTTCCTGGCCAAGCCGCTGGAACTGCCTGAACTGCAGCGTCTGCTCGACCGCCAGGGCTTGCCACTGGCCAAGGCCGAAGGCGCCGCGCAGACCTGAGCCCGGCTCAGTCTTTCCCGGCGAGCAAGGCCGCGGCCACGATCAGGCCGCCACCCAGTGCGAGGGCCGGTGTCACCACACCGGCGCCCAGCAGCACCGCCGAGCCGCTGGCGAAGAGCACCTCGGTGATCATCACCACCGCCGTCACGTTGGCGGGCAGGCGCGATGCGCCGAACTGCAGGGCCAGGTTGCTCGCGAGGAAAGCCAGCGCCAGCGCCAGCGCGCCAAGCACCCAGCCCGAGGCCACGGCCGGCAGCGCCGGCACGCTGCCTTGTGCCATCAAAGCCGTGGCCAGCAGGGCCGACACCACCGAACCGCCGAGGAACATCGCCAGCGCTCTCGCTGCCTCGGGCTGGTGGGCCTCGCGCCGCAGCATCACGTTGTTCAAGGCGAAGGTGAAGCCGCCCAGCACGCCCAGCCACTCGGGCAGCGTGCGCGGCAGTGGCAAGCCGCCCCCTTGCTCGTTTTCGGGCCACAGCACGATCACCGCGCCCAGCAAGGCCAGCGCCACGCGGCCCAGGGCTTGGGGCGTCAGGGCCTCCTTCAGCAGCAGGCGCGCCAGCAGCACGGCCCACAGCGGCATCAGGTAGAAGAGCAGCACGACGCGCACCACATCGCCCACCGTCACGCCCCAGTTGAAGGCCGCGTTGGTGGTGCCCGAAGCCAGCACCAGCACCCACAGCGTGCGTGCACGCCAGAGCTGGCCCCAGGCCTGCGGCCGCCACGCGCTGATGAAGAGCACGGCCACGGCGTAGACCAGCACCGTGGCCCACAGCGGATGCAGGCCCCGCGCCTGCAGCTCGCGGAAGGGCCACCAAGACACGCCCCAGACGAAGGCGTTGAAGGTGAGGGCCAACGCCGGTAAGGCGCGCGTGAGCGCGCTGGGGGCGCTCGGTGCAGCGGGTGCCATGCCCGCGCTCAGTGCGAGTCGGTGCGGGCGATGACCAGCAGGCGCTCGACCTCTTCGCGGTGCACCACCGTGTTGCGGCGGTGCCAGCGGCGGATGATCTCCATCACCACCGCCACCAGCACCCCGAACACGGTGATGGCCCCAAAGGCCGACATGCCGAAGCGCGTCATCAGCACGTAGAGCGCGCCCAGGCCCAGGATGCAGGCCTGCTCGTTGAAGTTCTGCACGGCGATCGAACGGCCCGCGCCCATCAGGTTGTGGCCACGGTGCTGCAACAGCGCGTTCATGGGCACGATGAGGTAGCCGCAGATCGCGCCCATGCCGATGAGGAAAGGCACCGCCGTGGCCAGGCTGTTGATGAAGACCAGCCCGATCATGAAGAAGCCCACGGCCACGGCCATGGGGATGACGTTGGTGGCCTTGTCGAGCTTGGTGAGGAAGGAAGCCGCCACCGCGCCGAGGATGGAACCGATGACGACCACACCCGCCAGGTTGGAGGCCTGCGCCGTGCCGTAACCCAGCGCCGCCGCGGCCCAGGCGAAGACGATGAGCCGCAGGTTGCCGAAGATGCCCCACAGCAGCGTGGTGGTGGCCAGCGTGATCTGCCCGAGCTTGTCGGCCCACAGGCGGCTGTTGCAGCGCGAGAAGTCCATCACCAGCGCCGCCGCGCCCTGCATCGGGATCAGCGGTGCCGTGGTGCGCGGAATGAAGAGGTTGAAGCCCGTTGCCGCGAGGTACAGCCAGACGATGGACGAGATGGCCGCTTCGGGCGCGGTGTCGATGCCGGTGTCGATGTAGGGCAGGTCGAAGCCCAGCAGCGCGGTGGAGATGCGCGGCCCGATGAGCTGCCCGCCGAGCAAGATGCCCAGCACGATGGAGGCGATGGTCAGGCCTTCGATCCAGCCATTGCCCTTGACCAGCTGCGAGGGCGGCAGCAGCTCGGTGAGGATGCCGTACTTCGCAGGCCCGTAAGCCGCAGCCCCGAGGCCCACCACCGCGTAGGCCAGCAGCGGGTGGCTGCCGAACAGCATCATCAGGCAGCCCACGATCTTGATCGCGTTGCTGATGAACATCACCCGGCCCTTGGGGATGCTGTCGGCAAAGGCGCCGACGAAGGGCGCGAGGATCACGTAGAACAGCGCGAACATCGGCGCCAGTGCGGGCACTTGCCACGCGGGCGCCTGGCTCAGGCGCAGCAGTTCGACAGCGGCAACGAGCAGCGCGTTGTCAGCCAGCGAGCTGAAGAACTGCGCCGACATGATGGTCGAGAAACCTTTTTTCATCGTGTCGCGCGCAGGGCACGCCCGGCCTGGTGCCGGTGCGTCTTGTCTCCATCTTCAGGGCCGGCGGGTTATAGCACGCGACCCCTCGCGCGGCCCTGGGTGGCTGCCCCCGGGCTGGCAGAATGAAACGGCGCCTCAGGCGTGCCGAAGCATCCCCTCACGCCATGCCCCGTCCCATCGAAGCCCTGGTGCACACCGCGGCCCTGGCCCACAACCTGGCCCGCGCCCGCGCGGCCGCGCCCGATGCCCGCGTGTGGGCGGTGGTGAAGGCCAACGCCTACGGCCACGGCATCGAACGCGCCTTCGAAGGCCTGCGCGGCGCCGACGGCTTCGCACTGCTCGATCTGGCCGAGGCCGAACGCCTGCGCGCACTCGACTGGCGCGGCCCCCTTCTCTTGCTGGAAGGCTGCTTCGAGCCTCGCGACTTGGAGCTGTGCTCACGCCTGCAGCTGTGGCACGTGGTGCACTGCCAGGAACAGATCGACTGGTTGGCCGCGCACAAGACACAGCAGCCGCACCGCGTCTTCCTCAAGATGAACAGCGGCATGAACCGGCTGGGCTTCACGCCGGCGGCCTTCCGCAGCGCCTGGGTGCGGCTGAACGCGCTGCCGCAAGTGGACGAGATCTCGCTGATGACGCACTTCAGCGATGCCGACGGCCCACGCGGCGTGGACCACCAGCTCAGCGCCTTCGCCGCCGCCACGCACGACCTGCCCGGCGAGCGCAGCGTGAGCAACAGCGCCGCCACGCTGCGGCACGGGCTCAACAACGACTGGGTGCGCGCGGGCATCATGGCCTACGGCAGCGCGCCCGATTTCCCGGCCCACGACATCCAGCACTGGGGCCTGCAGCCCGCGATGACGCTGCGCTCGCGCCTCATCGCCACGCAGCAGCTGCAGCCCGGCGACACCGTCGGCTACGGCAGCAGCTACACGGCGCGCGAGCCGCAGCGCATCGGCATCGTGGCCTGCGGTTATGCCGACGGCTACCCGCGCCACGCCGGCACCGACACGCCGGTGCTGGTAGACGGCGTGCGCACCGGCACCGTGGGCCGTGTCTCGATGGACATGCTGGCGGTCGACCTCACGCCCGTGCCGCAGGCCGGCGTGGGCAGCGAGGTCACGCTCTGGGGCCGCGGCCCGGGTGGCGCGCTGCTGGCCATCGACGATGTGGCACAGGCCGCCGGCACCATCGGCTACGAGCTGATGTGCGCGGTAGCGCCGCGCGTGCCCATGCGCAGCGCCGACTGACACCTTGCCTTTTTTCCTTCCTTCACAGCCGCGAAAGCCTGCCCGCATGGAAATCCTGAGCCACATCGTTCTCGGCCTCATCGTCGGCTTCCTGGCGCGCGGCATCATGCCCGGCGAACAGAAGATGGGCTGGGTGCTCACCTGCCTGCTGGGCATCGGTGGCTCGGTGATCGCCGGCGTGGCCGGACGCGTCTTCGGCTGGTACGCCGCCGGCGAGCCGGCGGGCTGGTTCGCCTCGGTGGCCGGCGCGCTGGCGCTGCTGTTCGTGGTGGGCCTGCTGCGCGGCAAGAAGGCCTGAACGGCCGTGGCCCGGCGCGTGCTCGTCAACCGCGCCGAGGTCGACTTCAGCGCCATCCGCGCGCAAGGGGCGGGCGGGCAGAACGTCAACAAGGTCAGCAGCGCAGCGCACCTGCGCTTCGATGTGGCGGCCTCGTCCCTGCCCGATGACGTGAAGCTGCGCCTCTTGGCGCAGGCCGACCAGCGCATCAGCGGCGACGGCACCATCGTCATCAAGGCGCAAGACCACCGCAGCCTGCCGCGCAACCAGGCCGATGCGCTGCTGCGCCTGCAGGAGATGGTGGACGCGGCCACCGTGCAGCCCAAGGCGCGGCGCGCAACGAAACCCACCTACGGCTCGCAGCAGCGGCGGCTGGCGGGCAAGGCGGTGCGGGCCGAGGTGAAGGCAGGCCGGGGGCGGGTGAAAGGCGATTGAACACCGCGCTGGGGCGGCCGGCAGCCGCCCCAGCGCTCAGCGCGCCACCAGGATCACCAGCGAACGCGGGTTCACGCCATAGTTGGCGTTTTCACCGCCTACGCAAGTGCTGGCGCTCAGGTCCACCTGGCCCGGGCCTTCGGCCCAGCTGGCGGTGTCGGTGACGCGGCACCAGGTGTTCTTGCCCGGGCCCGTCCACGGCAGCGTGAAGTTGCGCGTGTTGGGCTCGGCGTTGTAGAGCACCAGGACGGTGTCGCCGCCGCCGAGTTCAGAGCCGTCGTAGCGCCAGGCCATCGTGCGGTTCTGTCCCGTGCCGTCAGGGCTGCCGGCGGTGGCGTTCCACCAGTTGCCGTCGCTGGAATTGGTGCGGTTGCTCTTGTCGGCGCCGAACCAGTCCAGCGGCGCCATGAAGTTGCCGTTGCCGTCGCTGCTGGCGTAGAAGTTCTCCGGCCGCAGCGCAGGCTGGTTCTTGCGGAACTGCAGCAGGCGTGCCGCGAAGGTCTGGAAGTTCTGCTGCTCGGCGCTGAGACTCCAGTTCAGCCAGTTGCCCGCACTGTCGACGTTGTACGGGTTGTTGTTGCAGTTCAGGCCGCGCAGGAACTCATCGCCAGCGTTGAAGATGGGGATGCCGGCACTCAGCATCAGCAGTGCGAAGCCCGTTCGCGCCTGCTGGCGCTGCTGCACGGCGTTGCCGAAGTTGTCCCACTGGTCTTCGTCGGCGGTGCCACCGTCGCTGGGTCCCAGGGGCCACGGCTGGTTGATGTTCTGCCCGTTGCACGAGTACACGTCCTTCAAGGTGTAGCCGTCGTGCACGTTGAGGAAGTTCACCGAGTACCAGGGCTTGCCGCGGCCGTCGCCGGCGTCGCCGTAGAGGTCGGCAGACCCTGCAATACGCGTGGCGATGCGGCCACGCGTCGCGTCCCCGTCCTTCACACCGTACTTGTTCTGGGCGCGGCGGATCACGTCGCGCCAGCCGCCGTTCCATTCGCTGAAGCCTGCCGGCATCTGGCCGAGTTGGTAGCCCTGTCCGCCCGGCGCCAAGCCCCAAGGCTCGCCGGACAGGAAGACCCCCGGGAAGGCCGCGGCCACCTGCGCCAGGGCGGTGTCAGCGCTGCTGCGGCTGAAGTAGAAGCGCTGCGGGTCGTTCGGGTTGGTGTCGTTGTCATAGGTGTTGGCCAACGCGATGCCGAGGTCGAATCGGAACCCGTCGATGCCGAAGGCCTGCCGGTAGTAGCGCAGCGAATCGACGATCAACTTCTGCACGCGGGGGTGGCGCGTGTTCAGCGTGTTGCCAGTGCCGGTGATGTCGTAGTAGTAGGCGCGGTCGTTGGCGGCACCGGGCGCGCGGGTCAGCAGGTAGTAGCTGGCGTTGTCGATGCCGCGCAGGCTGAACAGGCTGGCCTTGCTGGGGTCGCTGCCGCTCCAGGTGCCGCCCTCGGCGGTGTGGTTGTAGACCACGTCGGCCACCACCTTGATGCCGGCATCGTGGAAGGCCTTGACCATGCCCGCGAACTCGCGCGTGGGGCCGCCGATGCGTTTGTCGCAGGCGTAGCGTCGGTCGGGCGCGAAGTAGCTGATGGTCATGTAGCCCCAGTAGTTGTCGCCGCGCGTGGTGCTGGCCGAGCGCTGCGTGGGGGCGTGCTCGAGGTCGTTGGCCTCGTTGTCGGTTTCATGCACGGGCATGAACTCGATGGTGTTGATGCCCATGGCCTGCAGGTGCGGGATCTTGGCCACCGCGCCGGCGTAGGTGCCCTTGCAGGCGCCGACGCTGGCGTCTCCCGCGGTGAAGCCGCGCACGTGGGCCTCGACGATCACGTCGTCCTTGGCCGGCCGCGTGGGCGCCGTGCCCGTGGACAGCTGCGTGTAACCCTGCCCGAAGGGCATGGCCACCACGCCCTTGGGCGCCACGATCGCGCTGTCGCGCACGCGGTCACCTGCGCCGCTGGCATAGACCGTGGCATCGGTGTTGGCCGGGCTGACGGCGGCGCTCAGGTAGTCGTGCGTGGTCTCCAGCGCGTAGGGGTCGAGCAGCAGCTTGTTGGGATTGAAGCGGTGGCCCTGGGTGTCGACGTCGGTGATGAAGCCGGCCTGCGAGCCGGGCGTCCAGGCCGCGTTGTGCGGCCAGTTCGGACCCCAGGCGCGATAGCCGTAGAAGATGTTGGTGAACAGCTTGTCCGGGTTGGCAGGGTCGATGTCGAAGCCCAGATTGCGCAGCGCCGTCACGGGCACGGTGACCTGCCAGACCTCGCTGCCGGTGGGCCGGGCCATCACGTAGCGCGCCACGTGCGCGGCACCGTGCTGCTGCCGGTAGAGGTAGACCTCCACCCGTGTGGCGTGACGCGATGCAAGCCGGAAGCTCACCGCTGTGCCGGCGGCGTTGAGCTGGCCGCCCAACTGCTCGGCACCGCCGGGCTGCACGGCCACGGCCGCCGCGGGTGCGGCCGCGAGCGCGAGGCTGAGTACCGCCCAGGCGGTGCACAAGGTGGAAACAAGACGGGGAACGCGGCGCAAGCGCATGGGGGGGGGTCTCCTGGTGGCAGCGGCGTGCCGGCATTTGCAACGGCACCCCGGAGGTCGTGGCCTCGGTGTTGTGCATGTAGCTTAACTACATCACATTTCAACGGTCTTGGGTGTTTCCCCGAATGCCATAGCAGAGGGATCTTTCCGAGAATCACCCGCGCTTTTCTGGAAGATCGCGGGGCCGAGAGGGGTTCCTCCAACGGTCGAGACCGCAATCACCCCGACGGCAAAGTAGCCAAACTACAGAATCTGGAGATGTTGATGAAGCTGTTCAGCCTTTTGGGAGGCCTGGGCCTGGCCCTGGGTGTGCTGCACGTCCAGGCCGCGCCGGTGATCGGCGCCGCGACCGCCCCGGTGTCGGGCCAGTCGGCGCTGACGGCGACCGGTCACGACCGCTTCGACACCGAGTTCTTCTTTGAAGAGGCCGCGCTGGCCGGGCTGCTGGCGGGCAGCGATTTCGCGGCCGGCCCGCTGCGCGCGGTAGGCGGCGAGGTCGAGGTGCGCTACGTGGGCACCGCGGCGGCACACGGTGGACGGCTCTTCCTGCAGGGGGCGGGCGATCTGTTCAGCACGCGCAACGGCCTCTCGGCCAGCGACGCCGCCGCCGACTTCAGCTTGACCATCGACACCATCAGCAGCACACGCACGATCAGCGGTCTGGCCGCCTTCGACACGCTGGTGTTCGGCTTGGATGCGGAGGCCTACAGCGACAGCAGCCTCCCCGCGCTGGCGACCCACCAGGCCACGCAGGTGCTGGCCAGCGGCGCCGGCAGCGTGCGGGCGCTGGACCTCGGCGCCAACCGCTGGCTGCTGGGCTTCGAGACCTTCGGCGCGCTGGACTACGCTGACGCGGTGATGCTGGTCAGCGGCGTGAGCTTCGCGGGGCCGCCGGTCACGCCCCCGAGCCACGGCGTGCCGCTGCCAGGGAGCCTGTCGCTGGCGCTGGCCGGGTTGGCGGTACTGGCCCTGCGCCCGAGCCGGCGCCCCCAATCCGCCGACCCGCGCTGAAACCTGCAGCCCGGGCGAGGCCGGGCACAGAGCCGCCCCCCCATCAACGCGGCCCGCCTGCATTTCGCGGCGGGCCGCGGTCGTTTCGCGACGTGCGCAGCCACGCCATCGCAGCACGGTGGTGAACGGCGCGGGCGCCCGACACAGTGCGGCCCATGCCCTTCAACCCCCGGAGCCGCACGATGCGCCTGCACCCCCTGTCCCCCACACCGTCCTTCCTGCCAGCCCGCCTGAGCGCCCTGGCTTTGTGCGCCTGGGCCACCCTTGGCGGTGGGCAAGTGATGGCACAGACATCCGCGCCGGGCACAGAGCCGCCGGCCGCTGCGCCGGCCGAGCTCTGCGCCACGGTGGAGATCGCCAACGTGCGCCCCGGCCAGGGCCAGGTGATGATCGCCGCTTATGGGAGCGCCGAAACCTTCGGCAAGCGCCCGCTGAAGTCCCTGCGCGTGCCGGCCGGCGAAGCGCGCATGAGCGTGCAGCTTTGCGGCATGAGCGGCAGCGAAGTGGCGCTGATGCTGTTCCAGGACCTCGACAGCGACGGCAAGATGGGCCGCAACCTCATGGGCATGCCCACCGAGCCCTGGGGCTCGTCGGGTGAGCCCAGCATGTTCGGCCCGCAGTGGGCCACGGGCAAGGTGGCGCTGGATGGCCGCCCCATCGCCGTGAAGATGTCGATGTGAGCGGGAGCACAGCCATGCTGCAACGCCGCCAATTGCTGTTGGGCCTGGGCCAGGCTGGCCTGGCCGCCTTCGCGGGCCTGGGCGCGGGTGCTGCGCACGCCACCGCTCGCCCGCAAGACTTCGACACCGCCACACCGCGACAGCCGCTGCTGGCGCCGCTGAAGGGCGTGGACGACATCACCGGCGACCGCGATGCCGTGGCCACGCTGCGCGGCCGCTGGCCGGCCGAACTGCGCGGGCGCTTCTACCGCAACGGGCCGGCGCTCTTCGAACGCGGGGGCCAGCGCTACCACCACTGGTTCGATGGCGACGGCATGGTGCAGCAGTTCAGCATCGGCGACGGCGCCGTGCGCCACCGGGGGCGCCTGGTGCGCACCAGCAAGCTGCAGGCCGAGCAGAGCGCCGGCCGTTTCCTGCTGCCGACGCTGGGCACCCACATCGCCGGTGGGCCGCCCATCAGCGGGCCCGATGCGGTGAACGTGGCCAACACCAACGCACTGGAACACGCCGGGCGCGTGCTGGCCATGTGGGAAGGCGGCTCGGCCTACGCGCTGAACCCGGCCGACCTGGGCACCGAAGGCCCCGTCACCTGGCGCAAAGACCTGGCGCAGGTGCCCTTCTCGGCCCACCCCAAGGTCGACCCGGCCGGCCACCTGTGGAACATCGGCACGGCGGGCCAACGACTGGTGGTGTGGCACATCGACCCGCAAGGCCGGCTGGTGCGCGTTCAACTGGGCGAGCTGCCCTTGCCGGCCGGCCTGCGCGGCAGCATGGTGCACGACATGGCCGTCACCGAGCGCTACCTGGTGGTGCCGCTGCCGCCAGTGGGCATCGACTTCATGCAGGTGCCCGCCGATGGCCGCCGCCGATTCCGACTGGCCGCGGGCGAGCCGCTGCGTGTGCTGGTGATGGAGAAAGCAGACATCACCCAGCGCCGCGTCTTCGAGCTGCCGGCGGAGATGGTCTTCCACGTCGGCAACGCGCACGAGACGGCCGATGGCGAGATCGCCTTCAGCTTCATCGGCGCGCCCGACGCGAGTTTCCTCGACCAAGGCGCGGTGGCGATGATGGCGGGCCGCGCGGCCCCGCAGGTCAGCGAAAGCAGCCTGCGCCTGGTGCGCCTGCACATGGGCACCGGCCGTGTGCAGTTGCAAGCCTTGAAGGGCGACGTGGAATTCCCGCGCGTGCACCCGCAGCGCATCGGCCTGCCGGCGCGCTGGCTGCTCACGGCCGCGGCCTGGCCGCTGTACCCGGCGCGCCAGGGCTACGGCCTGCTGCACGGTGTGCAGTTGCTCGACACGCACACCGGCCGCACCCAGCGCCACGACTACGGCGAACACGTGGTGGCCGAAGAGCACGTGCTGGTGCCCAAGCCGGGCAAGACGGGCGAGCTCGACGCCTGGCTGCTCGGCACCACCTACGACGCCCGCCGCCAGGCCACGGTGCTGAACCTGCTGGATGCGGCGCGCATTGCTGACGGTCCGATCGCCCAGGCGGTGCTGCCCTACGGCCTGCCCCTGGGCTTCCACGGCAACTTCACCGCCGCTTGAAGGAAGGGCCATGCGGCCCACAATGCCGCATGGCCAAGACGATCTACACCTGCCGTGAATGCGGCGGCACCAACGCCAAATGGCTGGGCCAGTGCCCGCACTGCAAGGCCTGGAACACGCTGGACGAGACGGCGGCCGAGGCCGCTGGGCCAGCCACGCGCAACACGCGTTTCCAGGCCCTGGCCAAGAGCCAGCCCGTCACCACGCTGAGCCAGATCGAGGCGGCCGACGTGGCGCGCACGCCCACGGGCCAGGAAGAGCTGGACCGCGTGCTCGGCGGCGGCATCGTCGAAGGTGCGGTGGTGCTGATCGGCGGCGACCCCGGCATCGGCAAGAGCACGCTGCTGCTGCAGGCGGTGGACGCGCTCAGCACGCAGATGCCGGTGCTCTACGTCACCGGTGAAGAAAGCGGCGCGCAGATCGCGCTGCGCGCGCGCCGGCTGGGCCTGCCGGGCACGCACGTGCGGGTGCTGGCGGAGATCCAGCTGGAGAAGATCGTCGCAGCCATCGAGGCCGAGAACCCGGCCTTCTGCGTCATCGATTCCATCCAGACTGTCTACAGCGAGCAGCTCAACTCCGCCCCTGGCAGCGTGGCCCAGGTGCGCGAATGCGCGGCCCAGCTCACCCGCGTGGCCAAGACGCGCGGCTGCACCGTGGTGCTGGTGGGCCACGTCACGAAAGAAGGCGCGCTGGCCGGGCCGCGTGTGCTGGAGCACATCGTCGACACGGTGCTGTACTTCGAAGGCGACACGCACAGCAGCTTCCGCCTGGTGCGGGCCATCAAGAACCGCTTCGGCGCTGTGAACGAGATCGGCGTCTTCGCGATGACCGAAAAAGGCCTGCGCGGCGTGAGCAACCCGAGCGCCATCTTCCTCAGCACGCACAGCGAGCCCGTGCCCGGCAGCTGCGTGCTGGTGACGCTGGAAGGCACGCGGCCGCTGCTGGTGGAGATCCAGGCGCTGGTGGACAGTGGCGGGCCCAGCCCGCGGCGCCTGAGCGTGGGCCTGGACCGCGACCGCCTGGCCATGCTGCTGGCGGTGCTGCACCGCCACGCGGGCGTGGCTTGTCTGGACCAGGACGTGTTCGTCAACGCCGTGGGCGGCGTGCGCATTGCCGAGCCGGCGGCCGACCTGGCGGTGCTGCTGGCCATCCAGGGCAGCCTGCGCGGCAAGGCGCTGCCGCGCGGCTTCATCGCCTTCGGCGAGGTGGGCCTGGCCGGCGAGGTGCGTCCGGCACCGCGCGGGCAGGAACGGCTGAAAGAAGCCGCCAAGCTGGGCTTCAGCGTGGCCGTGGTGCCCAAGGCCAACGCGCCGAAGAAGCCTATCGAGGGCCTGACGGTGCACGGGGTCGAGCGCATCGAGCAGGCCATCGAGGCGGTGCGCGGCCTCTAGCAGGCCGCGCTGCCGCAGCCTCAGGCGCGGCGGCGGCGCAGCGCGCCCAGGCCCGCCAGCGCCAGGCCGGCCAGCGCCAGCGAGCCCGGCTCGGGCACACCGCTTTGCGTGATCTCGCGGCCGATCTTGGTTTCGATGGCGGTGGCGAAGGTGCTGAAGGTCGCTTCGAGGACGAAGCTGCCGGCGCCGGTGCGCAGGTCGGTGTTGTAGTAGGTGCCGAGACTTGTGAAGTCGTCGACGATGGCCAGGCCGTTGATGACCACACCGGCCAGGGCCGCCGCATCGCGCGCATTGCGCAAGGCCGGCAGGCAGGCGGAAAGAGAGCCGTTGCACACGCTGGAGCCGTTGCGGCTGGTGTTCTGCACACCGTCACCCGAGACATCGATGAGGCGCCGCTGGCCGGCGAAATCGTTGCTGCCCAGGCCGCCCACCGCCAGGTCCACGCCTTCGGCGATGTTGGTGAAGGTGCCGACCACTGCACCGGCGCCCAAGGACTGGGTGGCGTCAGGCCGCACCAGCGCACCCATGTCCGTGCCGAAGGAAGCCGCATCGCCGGCACTCGTGAGCTGGCGCCATGACAGGACCTGCAGCGCGTTCTGCGAGAAGAAATACACGCCCACCGCGATGCCGCCGCTGCCGGCGAAGGACTCGATCGCGCTGCCGACGCTGGCGCTCTGGAAAGCCGCACGGTAGCCCTGCAGCTGCAGCTGGTACTCGCTGGCATCGACGCTGGCCGAGATGTCGATGACGAGCGCCAGTTCAACGGCCACGCTCACCGGCGCTGCGTGGGCAGCCTGGTGAGCGGGCGCGATCAAGGCCGCGGCAAGGGCGGCCGAGGCCGCAAGACGGTGGAGGTTCATGCTTGTGTTCCTAGGGGGTCGGGCCAGCAGCCTGAAGGTGGCTGCCAGGCAGGTTCCACAGGCATGCAGTGCGCGGGCCAAGGCGCATCCCTAAGGCAAGGAAAGCCCCGCTCGACAAGGACTTGGCCGCGCAGGCGGTACAACGCGGCCTTGACGGTGGTGTCTTCATCGCGCGGGCTGTGAGTTTTTCCGACTCCCCCGGCGGAGGGAGCCCACCGGCACGGAGGCCGACCATGTGGAAACGACTTGCCTTGTTGTGGACCGTCCTGCGCAGCGATGCGCTGCAGCTCTGGCGTGCGCTGCGCCACCCGCTGCAGCCGCGCTGGCTGAAGCCGGCCACGGCACTGCTGGTGCTGTACCTGCTGTCGCCCATCGACCTGCTGCCCGACTTCATCCCGCTGCTGGGCGTGGTGGACGACCTCGTGCTCATCCCGCTGGCCGTGCGCTACATGCTGCGCCGCCTGCCGGCCGCGGTGAGGGCCGACATCGCACGCGGGCAGCGCTACTGAGCGCGGCGCCTCAGCCCGCGCCGCGCTGCGAGGCCTGGCGTTCGAGGCGGGTTTCGCGCAGGCCGTAAGCCAGGCGCTTCAGTTCGTTGCCGATGCGGTAGGCGTAGGTGGACAGGCGCCGAGTCCAGTGGAACTTGCGGCTGCCGCCCGCTGGCGCGGTGATGGTGCTGGCAATGTGCTCGTCGTGCCCGCAAGGCGTGGGCGTGACGAGGCGGAACTTCAGGCCGAAGCGCCAGCCCTGGTCGAAGACATGGTCGTAGGGCAGCTGCATGGGCAGCAGGCCGTCGCGTTCACGCAGGTAAACCTGCGCGGCGTGGCGGTTCATCAGGTAGGCGCTGCTGCCCGTGCAGCGGCTCAGCATCACGGCCAGCTGGTGACCGGGCGCGACCTGCAGGTAGGGCTGCGGTGTGCCTCGGTGCACGGCGGAGAGCTTCACCACGTCCCAGCGCGTGGGGTGCTGCATCAGGCCCTGCAGCACCGCGGGCAGGCTGGGCTGCAGCAGCACGTCGTCTTCCAGCACCAGGGCGAACTGCGCCTCACTGGCCAGAAAGGCGCGCATCACCTCGATGTGCGACAGGTAACATCCCAGCTCGCCCGGCACCGGCGTCATGCCGTGCTTGCGGTGGAAGGCCGGCTCGTCCAACGCCGCCTTCTGGGCCTGTGTCAGGGCCCGCGCATCCACCGCCGCCAGGCGCGTGTAGGGCAGTTGCAGGGTCTGCAGCTGCGCGCTGATGCGAGCCAGCCGCTCAGGCGCCCTGTCGAGATTGATCACCCATGTCTGCAAAGCCGTCATCCCCACGATTCTCCGCGAAGGCGCAGGCCGCTCTGGGCTGGGCGCTGGCCCTGGCTGCGGTGGTGGGCGGCTGGCTCACCTACGGCGGCCCGGGCGTGGCGCTGGCCCTCACCGTCATCGTGTTCTGGCTGCTGCTGCAATTCAGCCAGGCGCTGCGCACGTTGCGCGTCGCCAGCCAGCGGCCGGTGGGCCTGGTGCCCAGCGCCGTGATGTTGAACGCGAAGCTGCACGCCGGCATGCGGCTGCCGCAGGTGCTGCGCCTGACGCTCAGCCTGGGGCGACCGGTGCAGGCCGCCGGCGCCGACACCAGCGGCACCGAGGTCTGGGCCTGGGCCGATGATGCGGGCGACGAAGTGCAGGTCACGCTGGCAGCCGGCCGCGTGACGGAGTGGCAGCTGCAGCGCACCCAGGCACAGGCCGACACCTAAAATCCGGCCTTCCCCCGCAGCACGCACACCCCGAAGGAGTTTCCATGTCGATGTCAGACCGCGACGGCAAGATCTGGATGGACGGCCAGCTCGTCGAATGGCGCGACGCCAAGATCCACGTGCTGAGCCACACGCTGCACTACGGCTGCGGCGCCTTCGAAGGGGTGCGCGCCTACAAGACGGCGCAGGGCACGGCCATTTTCCGCCTGCAGGAGCACACCGAGCGCCTCTTCAACAGCGCCAAGATCCTGCGCATGAAGATCCCCTTCACGCCCGAGCAGGTGATGGAGGCGCAGCGCGAGGTGGTGCGCGTGAACCAGCTGGAAAGCTGCTACCTGCGCCCGCTGACGTGGATAGGCGACAAGAAGCTCGGTGTCAGCCCCAAGGGCAACACCATCCACCTGATGGTGGCGGCCTGGCCCTGGGGCGCCTACCTCGGTGAAGAAGGCCTGCAGCGCGGCATCCGCGTGAAGACCAGCAGCTACACGCGGCACCACGTCAACATCACGATGACGCAGGCCAAGGCGGTGAGCAACTACACCAACAGCATCCTGGCGAACATGGAGGCCACCGACGAAGGCTACGACGAGGCCATGCTGCTCGACCCCGCCGGCTTCGTGGCCGAGGGCGCGGGCGAGAACCTCTTCGTCATCAAGAAGGGCGTGGTCTACACGCCGGACCTCAGCGCAGGCGCACTGAACGGCATCACGCGCGACACCATCTTCCACATCTGCCAGGACCTGGGCCTGACGCTGAAGGAAAAGCGCATCACGCGCGACGAGGTCTACATCTGCGACGAGGCGTTTTTCACCGGCACCGCAGCCGAAGTGACGCCCATCCGCGAACTCGACCGCATCGAGCTGGGCGCGGGCAGCCGCGGCCCCATCACCGAGAAGATCCAGACGGCCTTCTTCGACATCGTGAACGGCCGCAACCCCAAGTATGCGCACTGGCTCACGCCGGTGGCCTGAGGAAGACCATGGCTGAACCGAAAGCAGTTGTCGAAGTGAGCGCCGCCGAGCTGCAAGGCCCGGGCGTCACCTTCTGCCCCAACCCCAAGATGGCGCTGTGGAGCAACCATCCCAAGGTCTTCATCGATGTGGCCACCACGGGTGAAGGGCGCTGCCCCTACTGTGGCACCGTCTACAAGCTCAAGGCCGGCGAGCACGTGCACCACCACTGAGACTGCCCCTGGGGGCTGCGAGGCCCTCAGATCGGCTTGAAGCCCGCCTTGAAGCGCTCTTGCAGCGGCGGGTAGGGCAGCGGCGGAAACTCCAGCGTGGCCTCGGGCACCACGTGATCAGGCAGGCGCTTCAGCAGGTCTCGGATCAGCGCGAGACGGCCGCGCCGCTGGTCGTTGAAATCCACCAATGTCCACGGCGTGCGCTTGCTGTGCGTGGCGGCCAGCATGCTGTTGCGGGCCTCGGTGTAGTCGGCGTAACGCGCGCGCGCTTCCAGATCGATGGGGCTCAGCTTCCAGCGCTTGAGCGGGTCGGCCAGGCGCTCCGCGAAGCGTTCTTCCTGCTGCACCTGGTCGACCGTGAGCCAGTACTTGAAGAGCAGGATGCCATCGTCGATCAGCATCTTCTCGAACACCGGCGCCTGCTTGAGGAAGGTCTCGACCTGCACCTCGCTGCAGTAGCCCATCACCCGCTCGACGCCGGCGCGGTTGTACCAGCTGCGGTCGAAGAGCACGATCTCGCCGGCCGCCGGCAGGTGCGGCACGTAGCGCTGGAGGTACCACTGCGTGCGCTCGCGATCGTTGGGCTTGGGCAGCGCGACCACGCGGCATTGCCGCGGGTTCAGCGTGTCGCTGATGGCCGAGATGACGCCGCCCTTGCCGGCGGTGTCGCGGCCTTCGATCAACACCAGCACGCGCTGCCCGCTGTGCTGCAGCCAGCGCGCCATGTCGTTGAGCTCCAGCTCCAGCGGCGCCAGCTGCTCCAGGTAGGCCGCCTTGCCAAGGCGCTGGGGTTTTGCGGTGTCGTTTTTCGCCTTCTTCGTCATGCCACGCTCCTGCAGGCCGGGCGCCGGCAGCGCCGACGGGCCGTGCCTGCACTGTAGCGGCGCCGCGCAGGGATGAAAAAACCCGCCGGGCCGGGGCCGGGCGGGTCTTCTTGCCGGGGGCTGCGCGGCTTACTTCTTGCGCAGCTTCTGGATGGCGGCCAGCTGCGCGGCCATGGCCGCGAATTCGCCTTGGGCAGCAGCCAGGTCGATGTCGCTCTTCGCGTTTTTCATCGCCTCTTCGGCCAGCTTCTTGGCTTCCAGGGCCTTGGCTTCGTCGAGGTCGTGGCCGCGGATGGCGGTGTCGGCGAGCACCGTCACCGTGCCCGGCTGCACTTCCAGAATGCCCCCGGCCACGAACACGAACTCTTCGCCCGAGCCGTCGGCCTTCTCGATGCGCACGGCACCCGGGCGGATGCGCGTGATCAGCGGCGTGTGGCGCGGCAGGATGCCGAGTTCACCGTTCTCGCCCGGCAGGGCGACGAACTTGGCTTCGCCGCTGAAGATGCTCTCTTCAGCCGAAACAACATCAACGTGGAGGGTTGCCATCGGGGTGTCCTTGGTATCTGGGGCTGCGGATCAAGCAGAAGCCGCGGATCCGGCTTTGCCGGTCCGCTGGCGAACGGCCCCCTCGGGGGGTGGCGAGCGCCAGCGAGCCCGGGGGGCCCATCAGTTGATCTTCTTGGCCTTCTCGAAGGCCTCGTCGATGGTGCCGACCATGTAGAAGGCCTGCTCGGGCAGCGCGTCGCACTCGCCAGCCACGATCATCTTGAAGCCGCGGATGGTTTCCTTCAGCGGCACGTACTTGCCCGGCGTGCCCGTGAACACTTCGGCGACGTGGAAGGGCTGGCTCAGGAAACGCTGGATCTTGCGCGCGCGGGCCACGGCCAGCTTGTCTTCGGGGCTCAGTTCGTCCATGCCCAGAATCGCGATGATGTCGCGCAGTTCCTTGTAGCGCTGCAGCGTCTGCTGCACGGCGCGCGTGGTCTCGTAGTGCTCCAGGCCCACGACGTTCGGGTCGATCTGGCGCGAGGTGCTGTCCAGCGGGTCCACGGCGGGGTAGATACCCAGGGCAGCGATGTCGCGGCTCAACACGACCGTGGCGTCCAGGTGGGCGAAGGTCGTGGCGGGCGACGGGTCGGTCAGGTCGTCCGCGGGCACGTACACGGCCTGGATCGAGGTGATCGAGCCCACCTTGGTGGAGGTGATGCGCTCCTGGAGGCGGCCCATTTCCTCGGCCAGCGTCGGCTGGTAGCCCACGGCGGAAGGCATGCGGCCCAGCAGCGCCGACACTTCGGTACCGGCCAGCGTGTAGCGGTAGATGTTGTCCACGAAGAACAGCACGTCACGGCCTTCGTCGCGGAAGCTCTCGGCGATGGTCAGGCCGGTCAGGGCCACGCGCAGGCGGTTGCCCGGCGGCTCGTTCATCTGGCCGTAGACCATGGCCACTTTCGACTCGGCCAGGTTGTCCTGGTTCACGACGCCCGAATCGGACATCTCGTGATAGAAGTCGTTGCCCTCACGGGTGCGCTCACCCACGCCAGCGAACACCGACAAGCCGCTGTGCGCCTTGGCGATGTTGTTGATGAGCTCCATCATGTTCACGGTCTTGCCGACGCCGGCGCCGCCGAACAGACCCACCTTGCCGCCCTTGGCGAAGGGGCAGATCAGGTCGATCACCTTGATGCCGGTTTCCAGCAGCTCCTGCGAGGGGCTCAGCTCGTCATAGGCCGGGGCCTTGCGGTGGATGGGAGCCGACAGCTCCATGCTCACGGGGCCGCGCTCGTCGATGGGGTTGCCCAGCACGTCCATGATGCGGCCCAGCGTCGCCTTGCCCACGGGCACGGTGATGTTGGCACCGGTGTTGCTGACCATCAGGCCGCGGCGCAGGCCGTCGGACGAGCCCAGCGCGATGGTGCGCACGATGCCGTCGCCGAGCTGCTGCTGCACTTCCAGCGTCAGGGCCGTGCCTTCGAGCTTCAGTGCGTCGTAGACGCGGGGCATGGCGTCGCGGGGGAACTCGACGTCCACCACCGCGCCGATGCACTGGACGATCTTGCCTTGGGCTTGCGTGTTCGACATTTCAGTGATCCTTCAAACGTAATCTGTTGCGGCCGTGGGCTCAGCCCGAAATCGCGGCGGCGCCGCTGACGATCTCGGAGAGTTCCTTCGTGATCGCGGCCTGGCGGGTCTTGTTGTAGATGAGCTTGAGCTCACCGATCAGCGTGCCGGCGTTGTCGGTGGCGGCCTTCATGGCCACCATGCGCGCGCTCTGCTCGCTGGCCATGTTCTCGGCCACGGCCTGGAAGACCAGCGCCTCGATGTAGCGCGTGAGCAGCTCGTCGATGACGGTGGCGGCGTCGGGCTCGTAGATGTAGTCCCAGCCGTACTGCTTCTTCTCGGCTTCGGTCTGGGCCAGGCGTGCGCCCGACAGCGGCAGCAGCTGCTCGACCATCGGCTCCTGCTTCATCGTGTTGATGAAGTTGGTGTAGCAGACGTACACGGCATCCAGCTTGCCGGCCACGAAGGCGTCCAGCATCACCTTCACCGGCCCGATCAGCTTTTCCAGCTGCGGGGCATCGCCCAGCTGCGTGGCGTGGCTGACGACGTTGGCGCCGATGCGGTTCAGGAAGCCGAAGCCCTTGTTGCCGATGGCCACCGCCTGGATGGCGTTGCCCGCGGTCTGGACTTCCTTCATCTTCACCGTGACGGCGCGCAGCACGTTGGTGTTCAGGCCGCCGCACAGACCCTTGTCGGTGGTGACGACGATGAAGCCCACGGCCTTGGCCGTGCCGCCGGTCCGCATGTACGGGCTCTTGTACTCAGGGTTGGCCTGGGACAGGTGCGCCGTGATGTTGCGGATCTTGTCGGCGTAGGGCCGCGCCGAGCGCATGCGCTCCTGCGCCTTGCGCATCTTCGAAGCGGCGACCATTTCCATGGCCTTGGTGATCTTCTTGGTGTTCTCCACCGATTTGATCTTGCCGCGTATCTCTTTGCCGACCGCCATGGTCTTGCTCCTTGGTCCGGCTGCTTAGGCGAAGGACTTCTTGAACGCGGTGATCGCGCCAGCCAGCTCTTCTTCCGCGCCCTTGTCCATGGCCTTGTCGTTCTCCAGCTTGGCCAGCAGGGCAGCGTGGCTGCTCTTCAGGTGCTGGTGCAGGCCGTGTTCGAAGGGCAGGACCTTCTTGACGTCGATGTCGTCGAGGAAGCCCTTGTTGACCGCGTACAGCGTGGCACCCATCAGGCTGATGGGCAGCGGGCTGTACTGGGCCTGCTTCAGCAGCTCGGTCACGCGGGCACCGCGGTCGAGCTGCTTGCGGGTGGCGGCGTCCAGGTCGGAAGCGAACTGCGCGAAGGCGGCCAGTTCACGGTACTGTGCCAGGTCGGTACGGATGCCGCCCGACAGGCTCTTGATCAGCTTGGTCTGCGCAGCACCACCGACGCGCGACACCGAGATACCGGCGTTGATGGCGGGGCGGATACCGGCGTTGAACAGGCTGGTTTCCAGGAAGATCTGGCCGTCGGTGATCGAGATCACGTTGGTGGGCACGAAGGCCGACACGTCACCGGCTTGCGTTTCGATGATGGGCAGTGCCGTCAGCGAACCCGTCTTGCCCTTGACCTCACCCTTGGTGAAGGCTTCGACATAGTTGGCGTTCACGCGGGCGGCACGCTCCAGCAGGCGGCTGTGGAGATAGAAAACGTCGCCGGGGTAGGCTTCGCGGCCCGGCGGGCGGCGCAGCAGCAGCGAAACCTGGCGGTAGGCCACGGCCTGCTTGGACAGGTCGTCGTACACGATCAGCGCGTCTTGGCCGCGGTCGCGGAAGTACTCGCCCATCGTGCAGCCCGAGTAGGCGCTGACGTACTGCATGGCGGCCGATTCGGAGGCCGACGCGGCCACGACGATGGTGTATTCCATCGCACCGGCCTGCTCCAGCGCGCGCACCACGTTCTTGATGGAGCTGGCCTTCTGGCCGATGGCCACGTACACGCAGGTGACGTTCTGGCCCTTCTGGTTGATGATGGTGTCGATCGCCACGGCGGTCTTGCCGGTCTGGCGGTCGCCGATGATCAGCTCGCGCTGGCCACGGCCCACGGGCACCATCGCGTCGATGGACTTCAGGCCGGTCTGCAGCGGCTGGTCCACCGATTTACGGGCGATCACGCCCGGGGCCACCTTCTCGATGACGTCGGTCATCTTGGCGTTGATCGGGCCCTTGCCGTCGATGGGCTGGCCCAGGGCGTTGACGACTCGGCCGATCAGCTCGGGGCCGACGGGCACGGACAGGATGTTGCCCGTGCACTTGACAGTGTCGCCTTCGGAGATGTGCTCGTACTCACCCAGAATCACCGCGCCCACCGAGTCGCGCTCGAGGTTCAGCGCGAGGCCGTAGGTGGCCTGGCCGCTGGCCGTGGCGGGGAATTCCAGCATTTCGCCGGCCATCACGTCGGACAGGCCGTGCACGCGCACGATGCCGTCGGTGACGGACACGACGGTGCCTTGGTTCTTGATGTCGGCCGAGACGGCAAGGCCTTCGATGCGGCTCTTGATCAGCTCGGAAATTTCTGCGGGATTCAGGTTCATGCTTTTCTCCGAAGGGCATCAGGCGGCGACCGCCCCAATGACCGAATGGGGTCGTTACGCGGTCAGCGCAACCTTCATCTGTTCAAGACGGGCCTTGACGCTGGTGTCGAGCACCTCGTCACCGACCACGACGCGCACACCACCGATGAGCTCGGGCGCGAGTTCCACCTTCGCATTCAGCTTGGCGGCAAAACGCTTCTCCAGCGTCGCCACCAACTCGGCCAGCGCAGCGCCTTCGATGGGGAAGGCGCTCTGGATCAGGGCGTCCGACACACCGGTGCTGCCGTTGACCAGCGCCTGGAACTGCGTCGCCACCTCGGGCACGGCCGCCAGGCGGCCGTTTTCCAGCACAGCCTGCAACAGGTTGGCCAGCTTGACGTCGAGCGCCAGGCCCTTGCTCACGGCGATGCCGGCGATCAGGTCGAAGACCTGCTGCGACGTCACCTTCGGGTTGTCGGCGAACTGGCGCAGGCCCTCGTCGGCGGCCAGGGCCGCCAGCGAGTTCAGCTGCGCCTTCAGCGCCTGGGCGTCACTGCCACCGACGGCCTTGAACAGGGCGTCGGCGTAGGGGCGCGCGATCGTCGCCAGCTCGGCCATGTCAGAGCTCCGCCTTCAGGCGACCCAGCAGGTCGGCGTGCACCGAAGCATTGACTTCCTTGCGCAGGATGGCTTCTGCACCCTTGACGGCCAGACCGGCCACCTGCTCGCGCAGGGCCTCGCGGGCCTTCACCGACTCTTGCTCGGCTTCGGCGCGCGCGGCGGCGATGATCTTGGCAGCCTCTTCGGACGCGCGGCCCTTGGCTTCTTCGACCATTTGCTGGGCCAGGCGCTCGGCGTCAGCCAGGCGCTTGTTGGCGTCGTCGCGGGCGGCCGAGAGCTGGGCTTCCACGCGCTTGTTGGCGGCGGCAAGCTCGGTCTTGGCCTTGTCAGCGGCGCTCAGGCCGTCGGCGATCTTCTTCGCGCGCTCGTCGAGCGCGGTGGTGATCGGCGGCCAGACGAACTTCATCGTGAACCAGACCAAGATCGCGAAAACGATCATCTGGATGATGAGGGTGGCGTTGATGCTCAATTCATGCCTCGCATACGGTAGGAACCCTTGCCAAGCGGACGCCGCGGAACCGGCTCCGCCGGGCCGCTGGCGTCGCCCCTTGAGGGGAGCGGCGCAGCCGCTTCGGGGTGGGCCTATTTACTTCGGCAGGTTGGCGATCTGGGCCAGGAACGGGTTGGCGGTGGCGAACCACAGCGCGATACCGGTGCCGATGATGAAGGCCGCGTCGATCAGGCCGGCCAGCAGGAACATCTTGGTCTGCAGTTCGCCCATCAGCTCGGGCTGGCGGGCAGCCGATTCGAGGTACTTGCTGCCCATGATGCCGATGCCGATACAGGCACCGACGGCACCCAGACCAATGATCAGGCCGGCGGCGAGGGCGACAAAGCTGATGACTTCCATTTTTTGCTCCAGAAAGGACAGTGAGGGAAAAGAGAGAAAGGGAAAAACGAACGAGAAAAACGAGAGATCAGGCCGCCGACTCAGTGCGCGTCATGGGCTTGGCCCACGTACACCAGCGTCAGCATCATGAACACGAAGGCCTGCAGGGTGATGATCAGGATGTGGAAGATGGCCCACACGCTGCCGGCGATGATGTGGCCGATGGCCAGGCCGATGCCGGTGGCATTCCAGGCAAAGGCACCACCCATCAGCGCGATCAGCATGAAGATCAGTTCGCCGGCGTACATGTTGCCGAACAGCCGCATGCCGTGCGAGACGGTCTTGGCGACGAACTCGATGAGCTGCATCGCGAAGTTCACCGGATACAGGAACCACTTGTCGCCGAAGGGCGCCGAGAAGAGCTCGTGCACCCAGCCACCGAAGCCCTTGATCTTGACGTTGTAGAACAGGCAGATCAGCAACACGCTCAGAGACAGGCCCATCGTCACCGACAGGTCGGCCGTGGGCACCACGCGCTGGTAGTCGGGCATGCCCATGGCCGGGCCGGCCACGTGCCAGATCGACGGCAGCAA
This sequence comes from Rubrivivax sp., assembly GCA_051861265.1. Classification (GTDB taxonomy): domain Bacteria; phylum Pseudomonadota; class Gammaproteobacteria; order Burkholderiales; family Burkholderiaceae_C; genus Rubrivivax. The sequence goes on along the minus strand of JBHYDA010000008.1, from coordinate 47,494 downwards.
GTCCACCGGCAGCAGGTCCATCGCGTTCATCAGGAAGATCCAGACGAACACGGTCAGCGCCAGCGGGGCCACGAGCTTGCGGCTGTTGGCGTTGTGCACGATGCCCTTGGCCTGGCTGTCGACCATCTCGACCAGCAGTTCCACGGCAGCCTGGAAGCGGCCCGGCACACCCGAGGTGGCCTTGGACGCGGCACGCCACAGGAAGAAACAGCCCACGATGCCCAGCAGCGTGGCCCAGAAGATGGAGTCGAGGTTGAAGACCGAAAAGTCCACCACCGCCGTCTGCTTCTGGTTCTGCAGATGCTGCAAGTGGTGGACGATGTACTCGCCTGCGGTCGGCGCTTTGCCTTCGGCTGCCATGTTTTTGATCGTCCCGTGTGCTTAGCGACTGACTTTGCGGCCGCGCCATGACAGCGCCAGCCAATAAACCTTCATGCACAGCACCAAGCCCACCAGCAAGGCTGGCCAGCTCAGGGGCTGCACGAGTTTCGGCGCCAGCGCGAGCATGGCCAACGAAACCACAATCTTCACCGCTTCCCACAACATGAAGCTGACGGCACTGGCCGCTGGCGACATGCTGGAAAGCCGGCTGGTCATGCCGCGCGCCATCAAGGCGCCCGGTATCACCACCGTGGCGGCGCCGTAAAGCGCCGACCACCCTGCTTCGGTGCGGCCCGTGATCAGCAGCGCCAACAGCGCCACCACCCCACCGACCGCCGCCTGCACACCAATGACCCGCCACGGTGACAGTGGAGGGTCGTTGACGCGCAGAGCTTGGGCTTCCTCCCTGCTCAGCGGCTTGAACTTCTTCAGCTCAGCCGCCGCGCCTGCTGCCTCGTTTTCTTCATCGTCCCAGCGGTCGCTCCGGGTGTTCCGTTCGATCGCCATGGTCGGGTGAGGTCAGCAAAGCCTCGGAATTATACGAAGAAACCCGCACGCCCCCAAAAGGGGCTCTTGCAGAAGCCCGCCAGCGCCGGGGGCGGGGCCCGGCGCCCACAATGCGTGCTCCTGCGGAACCCGTGGCGCCCGAGGGCGTCGAACCCGGCCCATGAAGACCCCCAGCGCCATGCGCCTTTCTTTGCTTTCCCGGCTCTCGCCCCTGCTGGCCGCGGCCTTCTGGCTGTGCAGCCTGCAGGGCGCGCAAGCACAGGCCCCCAGCGCCACCGTCACCACGCAGCAGGTCAAGGCCGAACTCGTAGCGCATGCGCCCGAAGGCGTGACGCCGGGCAAGCCCATGTGGCTGGGGCTGAAGATCCAGCACGCGCCACACTGGCACACCTACTGGAAGAACCCGGGTGATTCGGGCTTGCCCACCACGATGGAGTGGCAACTGCCCGCGGGCGTGCAGGCAGGCGCCATCGAATGGCCCACGCCGGCCAAGCTGCCGCTGGGCCCGCTGCTGAACTTCGGCTACGAAGGCACGCTGTTGCTGCCGGTGCCGGTGACGGTGCCGGCCGGCTTCCAGGGCGACACGCTCGAAGTCAAGCTGCGCGCCGACTGGCTGGTGTGCAAGGACGTGTGCATCCCCGAGGGCGGCGACTTCGTTCTGCGCGTGCCGGCGCAGGCCGCCACGGCCGGGCACGCCGCGCTGTTCGAAGCGGCCCGCGCCGCGGTGCCGCAGCCGGTGAGCGGCGGCCAGGCCAGCGCCCGCATCGAACAGGGCGCGCTGGTGTTGCAAGTGAGTGGTCTGCCCGCCGCCTGGCAGGGCAAGGCCATCGCCTACTTTCCTGAGACCACCGGCGTGATCCAGAACGCCGCCAAGCCCGAAGAGAAGTGGGATGGCGGCACCTGGACGGCCCGCGTGCCCCTCGATCCGCAGCGCACCGAATCCCCCACCACGATGCCCAGCGTGCTGGTAGCCGCCGGCGTGCCCACGGGCGTGCAGGTGCAGGTGGCCGTGCAAGGCCCGTGGCCGGCCGCCGCGGCCGCACCCGCCACGCTGCCGCCGCTGGTGGACGCTGCTCCAGGCGCCACGGCCGCCGGCGGCGCGCCTGCCGTCGCTGCCACCAGCCTCGGCTGGGCCCTGCTGCTGGCGCTGCTGGGCGGCGCGCTGCTGAACCTGATGCCCTGCGTCTTTCCGGTGCTCTCGCTGAAGGTGATGGGCTTCGCCAGCCACGCGCAGGACCGTCGCGCGCTGCTGGCCGGCGGGCTGGCCTACACGGCTGGCGTGGTGCTGTCCTTCGTGGCGCTGGCCGGGCTGCTGCTGGCGCTGCGCGCTGGGGGTGAACAGCTGGGCTGGGGCTTCCAGCTGCAGTCGCCCGCGGTGGTGGCCGCACTCGCCGCGCTGTTCACGCTGATCGGCCTGAACCTGGCCGGCGTCTTCGAGTTCGGCTCGGTGCTGCCCAGTTCGCTGGCCGCGGCCCGCGCCCGCCATCCGGTGGTGGATTCGGCGCTCACCGGCGTGCTGGCCGTGGCCGTGGCTTCGCCCTGCACCGCGCCCTTCATGGGGGCCTCGCTGGGCCTGGCCGTCACGCTGCCCACGGTGCAGGCGCTGAGCGTCTTCGCGGCCCTGGGCCTGGGCATGGCCCTGCCCTACCTCGCCGCCAGCGCCTGGCCGCGCGTGGCGCAGATGCTGCCGCGGCCAGGCGTGTGGATGTCGCACTTCAAGACGCTGATGGCCTTCCCGATGTTCGCCACCGTCGTGTGGCTGGTGTGGGTGCTGGGCCAGCAAGCGGGCATCGACGGCGTGGCGGCCTTGCTGCTGCTGCTGGTGGCGCTGGCCTTCGCGGCCTGGGCGCTGGGCTCGCCCGGCCTGGGCACGGCGGCGCGGCGCGGCTTCGGCACCGCGGCGGTGCTGCTGGTGGCGGCCACGCTCTTCTGGGCCGGCCCCAGCCTGCGCCAGGAGGCCGTGGCTTCGCCCGGCGCGGTGAGCAGCAACGACGGCTGGGAGCCCTGGACGCCCGAGCGCATGGCCCAGGCCCGCGCCGAAGGCAAGCCGGTGTTCGTCGACTTCACCGCCGCCTGGTGCGTGACCTGCCAGTTCAACAAGCGCGGCACGCTGGCTGACAGCCAGGTCAAGCAGGCCTTTGATGAGCGCCAAGTGCTGCGCCTGCGCGCCGACTGGACGCGCCGCGACCCCGCCATCACCGCCGAACTCACGCGCCTGGGGCGCAGCGGCGTGCCGGTTTACGCGCTCTATGCCCCTGGTGCCACAGGGCCGCAGCTTCTGAGCGAAATTCTGTCTGTCGATGAAGTGCGCACCGCACTCCAAACCCTGCCCAAGCCTTGAACCCCAGGAGCCCCGACATGCTGAACCTCAAGCTCGCCGCCACCACGCTGGCCACCTTCGCGGTCTTCGGCTTCGCCGCCGGCAATGCCGCGGCCACCGCCACCGTGGGCCAGCCCGCGCCGGCCTTCACCGCCACCGATGCCAGTGGCAAGAGCGTCTCGCTCGCCGACTTCAAGGGCAAGCACGTGGTGCTGGAGTGGGTGAACCCCGGCTGCCCCTTCGTGGTGAAGCACTACAAGAGCGAGAACATGCAGGGCACGCAGAAGGAAGCCACGGCCAAGGGCGTGGTCTGGCTGGCCGTGAGCTCCACCGCGCCGGACTCGCAGGACTACAAGAAGCCGGCCGAGCTGGCGAAGTGGATGCAGGGCCAGAAAGCCGCCGCCACCGCCACGCTGATGGACGACGACGGCAAGGTCGGCCGGGCCTACGGTGCCCGGACCACGCCGCACATGTACATCGTCGATCCGGCCGGCACGCTGGTCTACGCCGGCGGCATCGACGACAAGCCAAGCTCGAACCCGGCCGACATCCCGGGTGCGAAGAACTACGTCAAGGCCGCGCTGGCCGAGACGCTGGCGGGCAAGCCCGTCACGCAGGCCAACACGCGGCCTTACGGCTGCTCGGTCAAGTACAGCAGCATGTGACGCGCACGGCCTGCGGGCCGGGCCGATGCACGACGGGGCCTGCGAGCCCTGTTTTCTCTTTCAGGGCAGCTGCTGGTACTGCGCGGCCAGGGCCAGGAAACCGGCGGTGTCCGCTGCATGGCCCGCGCCGAGTTCTTCGGCCACGATCTCGGCCACCGGCGCGGCCAGACGTGCAGCCTCGGCTGCGTCCAGGAAGAGCAGGCGGCAGCGCCGCGCGAGCACGTCTTCCACGCTGCGCGCGAGTTCGTGGCGCACGGCGAAACGCACCATCGCCTCGCTGAGCGCGCCGCGGCCGGTTTCGGCATCGCGCCACAGCCAGCGCTCGGCACCGGGCAGGCTGCGCAGGAGCGCCACTTCGCTGCCGTAGAGGTGTTCACCCGGCGGCTCGCTCAGCGGCCGGCCCGGCGCAGCGCCCAGCAGACGAAGCGTTGCGGTGGCACCAGCCGGCCGCGGGGGCAAGAGGCCGCGGGCCATGGCGCGCTGCAGCACGTCTTCGGCCATGGCGCGGTAGGTCGTCCACTTGCCGCCCGTCACCGTGACGAGACCGGATGCATCGACCAGCACCGTGTGCTCGCGTGACAGCGCCTGCGTGCGGCCGGTGTCGCCCGGCCCGGCGGCCTGCGGCTTCACCAGCGGACGCAGCCCCACCCACACCGAGCGCACGTCGCTGCGCTGCGGCGCACGCGCCAGGTAGCGCCCGGCTTCGTCGAGGATGAAGGCCACTTCTTCGGCGAAGGGCTGCGGCTCGCGCGCGAGGTCGCTGCGCGGCGTGTCGGTGGTGCCCAGCACCGTCTTGCCGAGCCAGGGCACGGCAAACAGCACGCGGCCGTCGGCCGTCTTGGGCACGAGCAGCGCGTGGTCGCCGGGCATGAAGGCGCGGTCGACGACCAGGTGCACGCCTTGGCTGGGCGCGACCAGCGCGGGCGGCGCGGTGTCGGCCAGGGCGGAGGGGGCAGCAGCGGCATGGTCCAGCGCGCGGATGCCGTCGACCCACACGCCGGTGGCGTTGACGACGCAGCGCGCACGCAGGGCGATGGACGCACCAGTCTCGCGGTCTTGCACCTGCAAGCCGCGCACCTGGCCGTTCTCGTGATGCAGCGCTGTCACGGCGCAGTGGTTGAGCACCAGCGCGCCACGGGCCAACGCGGTTCGCGCCAGCAGCAGGGCCAGGCGCGCGTCGTCGAACTGGCCGTCCCAGTAGCGCACACCGCCTTGCAGCGCCGCACCGCCCGCACCCATCGCCGGGCTCACGCCGGGCAGCAGGCGGCGCGTGCTGGCGGCGCTGAGCCATTCGGTGGCGCCCAGGCCTTGGCGGCCGGCCAGGGTGTCGTACATCTTCAGGCCGGCGCCGTAGAAGCCACGCTCCCACCAGCGGTAGGCGGGCATCACGAAGGGCAGGCGAGCTGCCACGTGGGGGGCGTTCTGCAGCAGCGCCGTCCGTTCGTGCAGCGCCTCGCGCACGAGGCCAATGTTGCCCTGCGCCAGATAGCGCACGCCCCCATGCGCCAGCTTCGTGGCGCGCGACGAGGTGCCCTGCGCAAAATCGTGCGACTCGAGCAGCACCACGCGCAAGCCGCGCACGGTGGCATCCAGGGCCACGCCCAGGCCGACGCAGCCGCCGCCGATGACGGCGAGATCCCAGTCGTCGCCGGCCCGCAAGCGGGCCAGCAGTGCCGCACGATCAGCCACGCTTTCGACCCAGCTTCCCGCCGCGGAACCGGTTTCGCCGGGCCGCTGGCGGACGGCCCCCTCGGGGGGTAGCGAGCGCCAGCGAGCTTGGGGGCCCGTTCACTTCGCGAAGTTGACCGGTAAGCCGGGCACGTCCACGTGCAGCGTCAGTACGCAGCCGGCCAGCGGCTGCGCGGCCAGCTCTTCGGCCGGGCGCCCCGCCTTCGCCGTGGTGAGGAAGAGCGTGCGCAGGTCCGGCCCGCCGAAACAAGGCATGGTTGCGCAGCGCACCGGCAGTGGCAGTTCGGCCAGCAGTTCGCCCGTGGGCGCGAAGCGCAGCACGCGTTGGCCTTCGTACATGGCGCACCAGTAGGCGCCCTCGGCGTCCACCGCGGCGCCGTCGGGGCGGCCGCCGTAGGGCGCGGGCTCTTGCCCCGGCACCTTCGGCGCGAACTCGGCAAAGAGCCGCTCGCGCGAGAGGCTGCCGTCGCTGCCGTCGAAATCGCAGGCGTGGATGCGGTGGCTGCCGGTGTCGCTGCGGTACATCGTGCGGCCGTCGGGGCTGAAGGCCAGACCGTTGCTGACGGTGATGCCGCCGACCAGACTCTCCAGCTTGCCGCCGGCCCAGCGGTAGAGCGCCGCCGCAGGCTGGCGCGCGTCGTCGAGCGCGCCCACCCAGAAGCGGCCCTGCGGGTCGGCCTTGCCGTCGTTGAAGCGCTGCTTGGCGGGGTCGTAGGGCGGCGCGGCGAGGGCGCGGCGCTCGCCGGTTTCGGTGTCGAAGTGCCACAGCCCGTCGCGGCAGGCCAGCAGCAGGCCGCCGCCGGGGCGCGGCGCGCAGCAACCGGGTTCGCTGGGCAGCGGCCAGGCCGTGTGTGCCGCGCGCGCCGGTACCCAGCGGTTCAATTGCCGACCGGGGATGTCCACCCAGTACAGCGCGGCTTCGTCAGGGTGCCAGAAGGGCGATTCGCCCAGCAGCGAGGGCGGTACCGGCAGGGCTTGCCAGTCGGTGGCTTGGTGGCTTCGCGTCATGGTGCGGCCGCCGTCACGTCCAGCCGCATCCAACCTTCGCACACGCCACCCGGCGGCACGGCGTGCACGCCGTGGGCCAGCGGGTCGCTCATCTGGATGGCGTTGCTGACGTGGCTGACGGGCTCGACGCAGTGGTAAGGCTTGGTGGCCGGCGTGAAGATCACGAGGTAGGGCAGCGACGAGGTGAGCTGCAAGGTGAGCTGCTCATCACGCAACAGCGCCGGGCCCTGCCAGCCGTCGAAGCAATGGTCGAGGTTCATCGCCGCCGTCGGCCCGTTCAGCGGCGCCTGCGGCACGCGCTGCGTGGGCAGGCCCACGGCGTCGCTGTCCCAGCGGCCTTGCACTTCGATCTGCAGGTGGCTCTGGGCGCGCTTCGGAAAGTAGGGGTGCCAGCCCAGGCCCACGGGCTGCGCCTGCGGCGCGTCGTTGGTGAAGTGCAGCGCCACGCGCAAGCCCGTGGGCGTGAGCAAGAAACGCTGGCGCAGCGTGAAGGCGAAAGGCCAGTGCGCATCGGGCGTGTGCACGTACTGCAGCTCGGCCTCGGTGGCGCTGTGCGAAAGCACCGTCCAAGCCCGCAGCCAGGCCACGCCGTGCACCGAGTGCGAGTTGTCGTCGAAGTTGGCGGCGGTGGTGTGCGCCTGGCCCTGCCACTCGAAGCGGCGGTAGCCCACGCGGTTGCTGTAGGGCACCAGCGGGTAGCAGCCCGACAGGCGCGCGCTGGCCAGTTCGGCCGGCTCGGTGCTGCGCAGCACCGGCACGCCTGCGTGCCAGAGGCCGGCGATGGCGCCGCCAAGGTCGGGGCGCACGGCCAGGCGCAGGGCGCCGGCCTGGAGTTCAAGCGAGACAGTGATGGTGGTCTCCGTGCTGGAAAAGAGGAGGGACGGGGCGGCCGGCCTACCAGCGCGTACCTGGGGCGTCGAGATCCGCCATGAGGTAGTGCGCGCCGGCGATGGGGTTGTAGTAGTAGGGCGGGATCTCTTCGAAACCCAGGCTGGCGTACAAGCCGCGCGCGGCTTCCATGTCGTCCAGCGTGTCGAGCAGCAGCGTGCTGTAGCCGGCCTGCGTGGCCACGTCCATCAGCTGCTGCGCCAGCAGGCGGCCCAGGCCGAAGCGGCGGAAAGCGCGCCGCACGTAGAGGCGCTTCATCTCGCAGGCGTTGGGGTAGTCGACATCGGCCAGCGGGCGCAGCGCCACGCAGCCAGCGGGGGCGTCGTCCACCAACGCCAGCAGCAAGGCGCCGCCGGGCGCGGCGTAGTCGCCGGGCAAGGCGGCGAGCTCGTGCTCGAAGTTCTGGAAGCACAGGTCGACGCCGAGCTGCGCCGCGTACTCGCGGAAGAGCTCGCGCACGGTGTCCAGTTGCGCCGGGCTCGTGGCCGGCAGCAGCTCGACACGCGGCGCCGGGTCTTCTGAAACGGCCATCGGTCACCCGCCCTGCTTCGACACCCACCAGGCCAGCGCCCCGCACAACGCCAGCAGCACCGCCGCCAGCACGCGCTGGGTGCGGCCGTCGGCGCTGGCGGGCGTGTCGGCCGGCAGGGCCTTGTCACCGCTGAGCATGGGGCGCACGAGGTTGATGCGCTTTTTCACGAGGTAGAACACGATGGCCAGCACGTGCAGCGCCACGAGGCCCAGCACCATCCACTGGCCCCAGGTCTTGTGCCAGCTGGTGGCGGCCAGCGAGTTGTCGGTGCTCACCAGCATGAAAAGCGGGCCCTGGTTGGCGATCTCGTCGTCGGCCACGAGGCCCGTGCCCAGCTGCACCGCCAGCACGGCCAGCAGCGTGAAGACCGAGAGCGCGCCCGTGGGGCTGTGGCCGACCTCCAGACGGTCTTGCGGCCCGGCGCGGCCTTGCAGGTAACGCCACAGCGTCGAGGGCGCGTAGACGAAGCTCGCGAAACGCGACCAGCGCCCGCCCACCAGCCCCCACAGCACGCGGAAGGCCAGCAGCGCCAGCACCAGATAGCCGAAGCGGAAATGCCAGACCATGGCCCCGCCCCCGATCTTGGCGCTGATGACGGAGCCGGCCACCGCCAGCGCCAAGGCCCAGTGGAAGAGGCGCGTGGGCAGGTCCCACACGCGGACAGGCTGAAGGGCGGCTGGGGTGTTCATGAAGGGGGCTCGTACCGGGCGGCACGGCGTACTGCGGACAGTTGCAACCATAACAAGAGTGCACGGTGCTGTCGGCGCGGGCGGGGGCTCCGTACACTCAAGCCCGGCGTCAGCTGCCTTGCGGCCGCGGTCGCCACCTGCCCCACGTTCCAACCGCACGGAGTGCTCACGTATGCAACGTCTTCTTCTCACCGCCGCCGCGGCCCTTGTCGGCCTGGCCACCGCCCTTCCGGCCGCCGCGCAGTTCCAGAAGCCCGAAGACGCGGTGAAGTACCGCAAGGCCGGCTTCACCGTGATGGCCGCGCACTTCGGCCGCCTGGGCGCGATGGCGCAGGGCCGTGTGCCTTTCGATGCCGCGGCTGCGCAAGCCAACGCCGAGATCGTGGCGCAGATGTCCAAGCTGCCGTTTGCCGGCTTCGTGGACGGCACCTCGGGCACCGAGAAGGGCGCGCCCAAGGCCAACGTCTGGAGCGACCGCGCCAAGTTCGACGCCGGCGCGAAGAAGCTGCAGGACGAAGCCGCCAAGCTGGTGGCCAGCGCCAGGACGCTGGACGGCCTGAAGGCGCAGTTCGGCCCCACCGCCGGCACCTGCAAGGCCTGCCACGACGATTTTCGCAATCCCTGAGGCCGCCGGCCGCAGGCCGGTGGACTCAGCCCGCGCTGTGCAGCGTGACCTCGCCCTGCGGCGCACGGATCACGGCGCTGAGCGCCGGACCATGTTCACGGTGCGTCACGCCGCGCAGGCGCAACACCTCGCGGGCGCGGGCGGGCAGGCCGTGCAGCGACAGCGCCTGCAGCGCCAGGCCGCTGTCGGGCATCGCATTCGTGGGGTGCGGGCCGCTCCACTGGATCAGCGTCGGCAGCGCGCCGCCGCACAGCAGCGTACCGTCCGGGCGCAGCAGGATCTGCCATTCCAGCCGGCCCGCAGGCGTGTCGCGGCCTGCCTTGACCGGGTCGCCCGGCTGGTGGCCCACGGTGATGAGGCCCCAGCGGTGCATGTCGAGCATGGCGCTGCGCGCCACCACATGCACCAGCTCGGGCGTTTGCGCGGTGCGCGCCTGCAGCGCCGCCTCGTCCAGCCCGAACCAGCGCGGGCGCCCGGGCGGCGGCGCCTCGGGGTCGATGGCGATGATTTCCAGGTAGCTGTGCGGGAAAGCCGCGCTGCCCAGGTTCAAAAGCCGGTTGTGCGTGCCCATCAGCGCATGGCGGCCACCGGGGCCGGGCGTCACGCCCAGCGTGGATTCGCACCAGGCCACGCCCTGTTCCAGGCTGGCCGCGGCCACCACCAGGTGGTCGACCGCGGTGGCCGCGCCGGTGATGACCGGAGCGAGCTCGCTCATCGCACGGCCTCGGCGTCGCTCACAGCGTGACCTCGCCCTCGATGACGGCCGCCACCTCGCCGCCTATCCACAAGTCACCGGCTTCGTCGCGCTGCACGTGCACGCGGCCGTCGCGGCCCAGCGCCGTGCCCTGCGCGGCAACATAGGCCGGTGGCGCCAGGCCGGCGCCCACCAACCACTGCGCCAGGCCGGCGTTCAGGCTGCCGGTGACGGGGTCTTCGGGCACGCCCAGGCCGGGCACGAAGGCGCGCACCTCGAAACGTGCGTCGTGGCCCGCGGGCTGCGCGCCCACCAGGCCCAGTTTCACGTCGCCGAGCACGGCCCAGTCGGGCTTCACCGCCAGCACCTCGGCGGCCGAGCGCAACATCACCGCGCACCAGCCCGGGCCGTTGTCCACCCACTGGTGGCCCAGCACATCGGCCGCGCGCAGGCCCAAGGCCGTGGTGATGCGCTGCAGCAGTTCGGGCTCCAGCGGCCCGGTGCGGCGCAGCGGTGGTGCAGCAAAGGCCAGGCGAGCACCGTCGCGCTTCACGCGCACCTGGCCCACGCCGCATTCCTGCACCACCACGTCGCTGCGCTGCGGCTGGCCGCCGGCGGCCAGCCAGGCCCAGCAACTGCCCAGCGTGGGGTGGCCGGCGAAAGGCAGTTCACCGCCGGGGGTGAAGATGCGCACGCGGTAATCGGCCTGCGGGTGTTCGGGCGGCAGCAGGAAGGTGGTCTCGGAGAGGTTGGTCCAGCGCGCAAACGCCGCCATCTCGGCATCGCTCAAGCCCTGCGCCGCGTGCACCACCGCCAGCGGGTTGCCCTTCAGCGGCACCGCGGTGAAGACGTCGACCTGGTGAAAACGGCGGCGCATCGGGCGCTTGCCCCTCAGGCCGCCGCCAGCACGCGGCCGAGCGCGGCCACCGCCGTCTCGATCTGCTCGGGGCTGGCCGTCACGAAGCTCAGGCGCAGCGTGTTCGCGTGCCCCCCGTGCGGGAAGAAGGTGCTGCCCGGCACGAAGGCCATGCCGGCTTCCACCGCGCGCGGCAGCAGTGCCGTGGCGTCGATGTGGGCGGGCAGTTGCAGCCAGAAGAACATGCCGCCCACGGGCACCTGCCAGGTAGTGCCGGCGGGCATGTGGCGGTCGAGCGCGGCGCTCATTGCGTCGCGCTGGCGCTTGTAGCGCGCGCGGATGGTGGGCACGTGCTCGCGCAGGAAGCCGTCTTTGATCACCTCGTAGACCACACGCTGGTTGAAGCCCGGCGTGTGCAGGTCGGCGGCCTGCTTGGCCTGCAGCAGCTTGGGGTAGATCGCCTTCGGCGCCACCACATAGCCCAGGCGCAGGCCCGGGGCGAGCACCTTGGAGAAAGAGCCGAGGTAGATGGCGCCACCGCCCTCGCTCACACCGGCGCGCGCGCTCAGCGGCGCCGGCGGCGGCGCGTCGAACCACAGGTCGCCATAGGGGTTGTCTTCGACGATGGGCAGGCCGGCCGCGGCCGCGGCGTCCACCAGGGCGGTGCGGCGCTCGGCGCTGACGCAACGGCCGCTCGGGTTCTGGAAGTTGGGCAGCAGGTAGACAAAACGGGCACCGCGGGCCGCCAGCACGGCCTCGGGGCGCGGGCCTTCGTCGTCGCCTTCCAGCGCATGGAACTCCGGCTCGTAAGGCGCAAAGGCCTGCAGCGCGCCCAGGTAGGTGGGCGATTCCACGGCGACGGTGCTGCCCGGGTCGATGAGCACCTTGCCCACCAGGTCCAGACCCTGCTGCGAGCCGGTGGTGATGAGCACCTGGCCCGCATCGCACTGCAGGCCCTGGCCGCCGAGCTCGGCGGCCACCCATTCGCGCAACGGGCCCAGGCCTTCGCTGGCGGCGTACTGCAGCGCCTCGCGCGGCTGTTCGCGCAGCACGCGCTCGGTGGCCACGCGCATGGCCTCCACCGGGAAGGTGTCGGCCGAAGGCAGCCCACCGGCCAGCGAGACGATGCCCGGCCGCTCGGTGATCTTCAGGATCTCGCGGATCGTGCTCGGGTTCAGCCGCTCGGCGCGGCGGGCCAGTTGCCAGCTCATGGGGTCTTGTCTCCGTTGGAAGTTGCGACGATAGCGCCCTGCAGCATCCAGCTGACTGCCGCCTCGGCGTGCAGCGCGGTGGTATCGAACACCGGCAGCGGGCTGCAGGCCGCGTCGATCAGCAGCGTGATTTCGGTGCAGCCCAGGATGACGGCCTGCGCGCCCTGCTGCTGCAGCTGCTCGATCAGCGCCACCACCTGCGTGCGCGAGGCGGCGTGCACCTGGCCGCGGCAGAGCTCGTCGTAGATCACGCGGTGCATCAGCGCGCGGCCGGCTTCGTCGGGCACCAGGCACTGCACGCCGAAACGCTGCGCCAGGCGCTGCTGCACGATGGCCGGGTCTTCCATCGTGTAGCGCGTGCCCAGCAGCGCCGCGCGCTGCACGCCGGCCTGCTGCAGCGCGGCGCCGGTGGCATCGGCGATGTGCAGCAGCGGCAGGCCGCTGCCGGCTTCCAGCGCATCGGCCAGCTTGTGCATGGTGTTGGTGGCCAGCACCAGGGCCTGCGCCCCGGCTTGCCGCAAGCCGACCGCCGCGGCGGTGAGGCGGCGCGTGGCCTCGGCCCAATCCTGCGCGGCCTGGCAGGCGGCGATGGGCGCGAAATCCACGCTGTGCAGGCGCAGATCGGCGCTGTGCAGGCCACCCAGGCGCTGCGCCACGCCCTGGTTCAGCAGCCGGTAGTAGAGCGCCGTGCTCTCCCAGCTCATGCCGCCGATCACACCCAGCACCTTCATGCCGCCACCGCCTTCGCCTTCGTATTCACCGGCCCCGACACCGGCAGGCGCCGGCCCACGAACACCACCGCCATCACCGCCAGCGCGAACAGCACCGTGGCCGGCTGCAGGCGTTCACCCAACACCGGCACCGCGAACAGCAGCGCCAGGAAAGGCTGCAGCAGCTGCACCTGGCTGACACGCACCACGCCGCCCAGGGCCAGGCCGCGGTACCAGGCGAAAAACCCCAGCCACATCGAGAACACGCTGACGTACAGGAAGCCGCCCCAGGCCGCCTGCGTGGCCGGCTGCACGGGCCACAGCCACAGCGCGGCCGGCAACGTGAGCGGCAGGCTGGCCACCAGCACCCAGCCGATGACGTGTTCGGCCGGCATCACCGCCGAGGCGCGCGCACCGGCCACGTAAGCGATGGCGCCGCACAGCACCGCCAGCAGCAGCAGGCCATCGCCCGCCACCAGGCGCCCGCCGCCTTGCCAGGCGGCGAAGGCCAGCACCAGGCCGCAGCCGGCCACGGCACAGGCCCAGAAAGCCGCTGAAGGCCGCTGGCGCAGCACCAGCGCGGCCACCACCGCGGTGGCCAGCGGCAGCACGCCCGTCACCACCGCGGCGTGCATGGCGTCCACCTGGCGCAGCGCCAGGGCCAGGAAGAGCGGGAAACCCAACACCGTGCCCGCCGCGCTGAGCGCCAGCGTGGCCCAAAGCGCCCGTGGCGGCCGCGGCGCGCGCACGGCGGCGAGGTACAGCAGGCTCAGCAGCCCAGCCAAAGCGGCGCGCCCGGCGGTGACGAAGGCCGGCGGCAGCTGCGGCGCGCTGGCGTCGCCCACGGCCAGGCGTGTCATCGGCAGTGTCATCGCAAAGATCACGACGCCTAAAGCGCCCAGCCAGAAGCCGCGACGCAGGGCGGCAGGGGAAGAAGCTGGCGGTGTCGGCATGCTCGCAGTCTAGGCTGCACACCGGTACAGCAGCAGTACAGTTGCCAGCACAGCCACCGCCTGTGTACTGCCCATGACGACCGCACAGCCCGCACCCTCTGGCGCCGCCGCCACGCTGAGCGAGCAGCTCGCCGCGCAGCTGGCGCAGCGCATCACCCAGCGCCAGCTGCCGCCGGGCGCGCGCCTGGCCTCGGTGCGCGAATGCGCGCGCCAGCAGCGCGTGAGCCCCAGCACGGTGGTGGCCGCCTATGACCTGCTGCAGGCCCGCGGCCTGGTGCAGGCGCGGCCGCAGCGCGGTTATTTCGTGCGCGAAGCCACGGCCGCGCCTGCCCCGCGGGGCAGCGCCCCGGCGCCCGCCCCGCGCCCGGCGCCGGTGGACGCCACGGCGCTCATCCGCAGCATGTTCCAGGCCCAGGGCGGCCTGCCGGCACCGGGCATGGGCACGCTGCCCGAAGCCTGGCTGGACGCGCCGATGCTGCAGCGCGCGCTGCGCCGCGTGTGCGCCGAGCCTGAATCCTGGTTGCGTTATGGCGAACCCGCCGGCGATCTGACGCTGCGCGAAGCCTTGTCGCAGCGCCTGCAGGCGCTGGGCATCACGGCCGGCACCGGGCAGATCGTCACCACCAGCGGCGCCACGCACGCGCTCGATCTGGTCAGCCGCACGCTGCTGCAGCCGGGCGATGCGGTGCTGGTCGACGAACCCGGCTGGGCCGTGGAGTACGCGCGCCTCACGCAGCTGGGCATGCGCCTGCTGCCGGTGCCACGCGGCCACAGCGCCGATGGCGGGCCCGACCTGGCGGTGATGGAGGCGCTGATCCGCGAACACCGGCCGCGGCTGTACGTGACGGTCTCGGTGCTGCACAACCCCACGGGAGCGAGCATCACGCCGGCAGCCGCGCACCAGCTGCTGCGCCTGGCCGAGGCGCACGGCCTGACGCTGGTGGAAGACGACACCTACGCCTGGTTGGCGCCGGCCCACGCCACGCGGCTGGCGCAGCTGGACGGCCTGCAGCGCACGGTCTACATCTCGGGCTTCAGCAAGATCCTGGTACCGCAGTGGCGCGTGGGTTTCGTGGCCGCGGCGCCGGCCTTGGCCGAAAGACTCGTCGACACCAAGCTGCTCGCCAGCCTGGGCACGCCCGGCCCGCTGGAGCGCGCCGTGGGCCTGTGCCTGGCGCAAGGCAGCCTGCGCCGCCATGCCGAGCGCGTGGGTGCGCTGCTCGATGCAGCGCGCACACGCACCGTGAAGCTGGCGCGGGAACACGGCTTCAGCTTCGCGGCCCCGCCCGCCGGCCTGTTCGGCTGGGTGGACGTGGGCCACGACACCGAAGCGCTGGCACAGACGCTGCTGGACGCCGGCTGGCTCACGGCCCCCGGCGCCCTCTTCCACACCACGCGGCGACGCTGCACGCTGATGCGCGTGAACTTCGCCACCGCGCAGGACGCGCGCTTCTGGCGCCAGCTGCGCGCCGCGGTGCGGGCTGCGGCGCGCTGAACATCAACGTATCGAAGCCGGCTCGTCTTCGTCGCTGATGGGCGGCAGGGCCATGCCCAGCACCACCGGTTCGCGCGTGTCGTCTTCGGGCAGCTGGCCGACATAGCTGTTGAAGGCCGCCACGCTGGCGGTGGCACTGGCCGGCAGCGTGTTGTCGTCGACCACGGGGAGATAGATCTCGTCGTGGCCGCCGCCGCAGGCGGCCAGCAGCAGCGCGGCGGCGCCGCCCGAGAGGGCGCCGCGCCAGCGGCGGCGCGGCGAGGAGGTGTGCAGCAAGGTCTTCATGGTGTGCATCTCCTTGCGCTTCAGCGGGTGCCCGGCAGCGGCGTGTTCAGGTAGGGGAAGGCCGGCAGCAAGGGCACCACGGCCTGGTCCACGGCGTCGTGCAGCTTGAAGGCGGTGGCGCCCAGCGGCACGGCCGAGGGCTTGCACGCAGCGCCGAAGCCCAGCGCGTTGGTGTCGCCGTTGGCCATGCACAGGCCGCCCATCACCGCCACCAGCGCGATGTCGACGACGTCGTCCTTCGGCCGGCGGCCGTTGGGAAAGCCGGCGTTGTCGGTGCCACCGGCCAGGATGTTGCCGACGATGCCCAGGCGGTTCTGCTGCGCGAAGGGCACCGGCGCGATGCCGGTGTTCAGGCGCAGCATCTCGCTGGCCACCACGTTGCGCGGCTGGTTCACGCCGGCAATGCCGGTGAGGAAGGTGGTGACGAGGTCGTTGCGCGGGAAGTTGGTCGGCGCGATGTTGGGCAGGGCCAGCGCAATCTCCAGCAGCGCCGGCAGCGTCGGGTTGGTCACGTAGTCGGCGAACTGCGTGTCGCCGCTGGGCTTGCTGGCGTTGAACTTGTCCTTGTCCTTCAGGCCGATGACCACCTCGTTGACGAGCGGCATGCCCAGGCGTGACACCTGCACCCAGGCGCCACCCACCTTCTCGCTGGCCTGGTGGCCCGAGGGCGGCGCGCCGTCCAGCAGGCGCGCCTGGCGCAGGCTGGCGGTGGTCCAGCCGCCGATGACGTCATCGCCATTGGTCAGGCAGCTGCGGTGCACTTCCAGCGCCAGCGTGGTGACGTTCTTGTCGCCAATGGTGTTGGGCGCGGCGTTGATCAGCGCCGAATTGGTGATCACGGCCACCGGGGCGTTGACCAGGTCGAAGATCGTGCCCAGGTTCACCGCAAACGGATCTTGCCGCTGGCCGACGAAGAGCTTGGCCGGCTGGTTGCAGCCCGGGATGTTGACGGTGTAGATGTGTTGCGCGGCGTAGCCGGCGTAGTCAGGCAGCGTCTTGGCGCCGATGTTGTCGACGGGCTTGATGAAGGTGCTGCTGCCACCGCTGGCGTTGGTGATGGCGGCGCCCGTGCCCTTGCGGCGGTCGCCGCGCTTGACGGTGACGTTGAAGGTTTCGGCCAGGTTCAGCGTGGCCGCGCCGGGCGCGGTGACGGCACCGGCCTGCACCAGCGGAATGGCCACTTGCTTGCCGCCGATGTTCAGCGCCACGCCGCTGCCGCCGGCGAGCTTGTTGCTGAAGCGGAACTGGAAGCTGATGTCTTCCTTGGCGTCGCCGTTGTTGTCGATGTGGATCTCGTACAGCGCGTTGGCGTCCATCGCGAAGTAGTTCGGGCCGCCGTAGGCGTCCTGCAGCGGGGCGTAGTTGGCGATCAGCGTCACGTGTTCGCTGCGGCCCGGCTCGTAGCTGCGGAACATGTAGAAGTCGGTCGCGTCCACCTTGGGGCTGGTGGTGATGAAAGGCGCTTCACGGTGGCTCGATGCGAGCGCACCGCCGAAGGCTGCGGCAAGGGACGCGGCCAGAACCGAAAGCGCCGCGGCGCGGAAGAGGGGCTTGGGAAGCATGAGAGGTCTCCTGAGAAGCTGAGGGGGCTAGAGAGGCTGAACGGGGCTGGTGCTTGCGGACCAGACGCCGGGCACGTGGGGCTTTACGCAGCCATCCCCGGCCTGGATGCACGGGCCGCCAGAAATGCGGCCGCCGAACATCCGGACACAGCTGAAACACCCCGGCCGGCCGCCGCGGCCGCAACGGCGCTTCCAATCGGCAGGGTGAACGACGTGCCGGCCCCCAGCTTCCAGAGCACCCAGCCGCACAACGGCCTGCCGCGGCGCCGTGTGGGCGACCGTCTGCGGGTCGCCGCCGAACGCGGCAGCCGCCGCGATGTCGATGCCGGCATCACGCACCTGGCCTCGCTGAACCCCTCGCTGCTGCAAGACCTGCAGCGTTTTGCGCAATCGCACCGCCCGGGCGAAGGCCTGGATCTGCTGGAGGTGCTGGCGGCCTCGCTGCGCCACAACAGCGCGCTGCTGCTGCACCTGCAGGACGACGAACAGGTGCTGCAGATGCAGGTGCTGCCCGCCAGCCGCCAGCTGCGCTGCGAGCTGGCCCGCGCGCCCTGGCAGGCCCTGGGCCTGCTGACGCTGCGCGTGCTGCGCGTGGGCACGCTCGATCTCAGCGGCAGCACCGCCCCGCCGCCCTGGGGCATGGCCTACGACCTCGGCCCCATGCTCTGGCACCTGGCGCTGCACGGCGCGCGCGGCGAGTTGCTGCCCGAGATCGGCGGCGTGGCCACCTACCGCGTCACGCCCGGCGCCAGCCTCGACGTGGCGGAGCCCGTCGGCGCGCTGGCCACGGCGGTGCAGCGCCTGCAGGGGCAGACCACGCCGCTGCGCGAGATCGCCAGCTGGCCCGGTTTCGACCGCGACCGCGCCGAGCGCCTGCTCAACGCGCTGTACCTGCAGTCGGCACTGATCGTCACGCGTTCGCACCCGGGCGCCTTGAGTGGCATCTAAGCGAGCCCTGATCGGCACCTGAACCCACGCCGCAGAATGCGGCCCATGGACAGCCCCTCCGCCCCGCCCGGCCCCGGCGCCCTGGCCCGCGCCGACTTCACGCTCCAAGGCCCCGGCTTCAGCCTGCAGCTGCAAGCCACCGTGCCCGCCGGCCCGGCCCGGCAGGCCGACCTGCTGCCGCTGGCCCGCGCCCTGGCCGACACCGTGGTGGCGCAGACCAGCCAGGCCGTGGAAGCCGCCGGCCAGACCATCAGCTGCCGCGCCGGCTGCGGCGCCTGCTGCCGCAGCCTGGTGGCCATCTCCGAGGTGGAAGCGCGGCGCCTGCACGCGCACATCCAGGCCCTGCCCGAGCCGCGGCGCAGCACGCTGCTGGCGCGCTTCGACACCGCACTGGCAGCGCTGCAGGCCGCCGATGTGCTGCCCGCGCTGCAGCACTGGGCGGCTTGGAGCCCCGCCGAATACCGCCGGCAGCTCACCGCGTATTTCGCGGCCGGGGTGCCCTGCCCGTTGCTGGAAGACGAGTCTTGCGGCCTCTACGCCGAGCGGCCCATCACCTGCCGCGAGTTCCTGGTCACCTCACCGGCGCGTCACTGTGGCGAACTGGGTTCACCGCTCGTGAAGCGCGTGGAGCTGCCCGTCCAGATGTTCAACGCGGTGGCGCGCTGGCGCCCGCGCGCGGCCGAAGAAGATGGCGGTGTGCAGGAGCGCTGGGTGCCCCTGGTGCTGGCGCTGGCCTGGGCCGCCGCGCACCCCGACGAGAGCGAGCCCGCGCCCGGCCCCGCGTTGCTGCAAGACCTGCTCGGCGCGATCAACGGCTGACTCAGCGCGCGCCCAGCGTTTCCCAGCGCTCCAGCGCCTGCAGCAGCTCGGTCTCGATGGCTTCATGCCGTGCCTGCAGCACGGCCACGCGCTGCGGCTCCTTCGTGTAGACATCGGTGCCCGCCAGCGTGGCGGCGATGGTGGCCTGCTCGGCTTCCAGTGCCTCGATGCGCGCCGGCAGGCCGTCGAGCTCGCGCTGTTCCTTGTAGCTGAGCTTGGTCTTGGCCGGCTCGCTGCGTGCGGGTGCCGCGGCGGCCACAGGCTTGGCCGCGGCCAGCGGTGCGGCGGCGGGCTGCAGACCGGCCACGCGGCCGCGCGCGCGCTGCTGCTTCCAGTCTTCGTAGCCGCCTTCGTACTCGCGCCAGAAGCCGGTGCGGCCGCCGTAGGCCGGGTCGCCTTCCCAGGCGATGGTGCTGGTGACCACGTTGTCGAGGAAACGCCGGTCGTGGCTGACGAGGAAGACGGTGCCCGCGTACTGCTGCAGCAGCTCTTCCAGCAGTTCCAGCGTGTCGATGTCGAGGTCGTTGGTGGGCTCGTCCAGCACCAGCACGTTGGCCGGCAGCGCGAACAAGCGCGCCAGCAGCACGCGGTTGCGCTCGCCGCCGCTGAGCGTGCGCACGGGCGAGTTCGCGCGCTCGGGGCTGAAGAGAAAGTCGGTGAGGTAGCTCATCACGTGCTTGCGTGAAGTGCCGGTCTCGATCCACTCGCTGCCGGGGCTGATGGTGTCCACCAGCGTGGCGTCGAGATCGAGCCCGGCGCGCATCTGGTCGAAGTAGGCCACCTGCAACTTGGTGCCCTGGCGCACACCGCCACGCGTGGGCTGCAGCTCGCCGAGGATGAGCTTCAGCAGCGTGGTCTTGCCCACGCCGTTGGGGCCGATGAGGCCCACCTTGTCACCGCGCAGGATGGTGCCGCTGAAGTCGTCGATGAGCACGCGCTCGCCGTACTGCATGCCGACGTTCTTCAGCTCGGCGACGATCTTGCCCGGCGGCAGGCCGGCATCCAGCTCCAGCTTCACGCGGCCGAGCTGCTCGCGCCGCTGTGCACGCTGCTCGCGCAGCTTCACCAGGCGCTGCACACGCCCCACGCTGCGCGTGCGGCGGGCTTCCACACCCTTGCGCACCCACACCTCTTCCTGCGCCAGCAGCTTGTCGGCGCGGGCGCGTTCCAGCGCCTCGTCTTCGAGCTCACGCGCCTTGGTCTTCTCGAAGGCCGCGAAGCTGCCCGGGTAGCTGCGCAGGATGCCGCGGTCGAGCTCGACGATGCGCGTGGACACGGCATCGATGAAGGCGCGGTCGTGCGACACCAGCACCAGCGCGCCGGCGCGTTCGTTCAGCAGCGTCTGCAGCCACTCGATGGCGTCGATGTCGAGGTGGTTGGTGGGCTCGTCCAGCAGCAACAGGTCGGGCGCGGCCACCAGGGCCTGGGCCAGGGCCACGCGCTTCTTGGTGCCGCCGCTGAGCGCGTCCACGCGCAGGCTGCCGTCCAGGCGCAGGCGCTGCAGGGCTTCGTCGACACGCTGCTCCCAGGTCCAGCCGCCCAGGGCCTCGATCTGCGTCATCAGGTGGTCGAGGTCGTCGGCAGGGTCGTGGCGCTCGAACTGCTCGCGCAAGGCACGCGCCTGCGCCACGCCCACGCTCACCGCGTCGAAGACGCTGATGCCGGGTTCGAACAAGGGCTCTTGCGCCACGTAGACGCGGCGCAGGCCGGTTTGCAACTGCAGCGTGCCTTCGTCGGGCTTCTCGAGCCCGGCCAGGATCTTCAGCAGGCTGGACTTGCCGGCGCCGTTGCGGCCGATGAGCGCGACGCGCTCGCCGGCTTCGAGTGAAAGTGCGGTGCCATCGAGCAGAGGCACATGGCCGAAAGCGAGGTGGGCGTTGGAGAGGGTGAGCAGGGCCATGCCGGCATTGTCGCGGCTCGGCCCCGCCCGCCTGTTGTCAAGGTCGGGCCGCGGCCTGCACCACCCGCGAGGCGGCGCGCCGCCACACATCACCGCCGTAGGCGCGCTGCTGCTCGCGGCAGCTGTCCACGAGCTTGGCGCTGTGGTCGTCATCGGCGGCGATGGCCGCGGCGACGATGCGGGCCCAGGGCTGCAGCGGCACGGGGCCGAGATCGCGCGCGCCGCTGGCCGCCCAGGCCGCCGCAAAGCCGCGCCAATAGGCCTGCACCGCGGGCAGCGGGTCGTCCAGCACCGGCAGCAGCACGCGCAGGGCGTGCGCGCTGGTCAGCAGGTGCAGCACGGTGAAGCTGCCGCTGGCGGCGTAGAGCTCGGCGGCGCCGCGGGCCAGGCGTTCCAGGGTGTGCTCGTCCACACGCAGCTGCGCGGCGGTATCGCCAAAGCCAGGCCAGGCGGCCACCGTGGCCACGCGGTCGGCGATCAGCCGGCCAGGGACGGGCAGCGGCGGCAGCGGCAGCCGGCGCAGCACGGCCGCGGGGTCGGCTTCGGTGGCGTGGTGGGGCGCGGCGGGCGGCGGGTCCAGCGCCAGCCAGGTGGCGGCCCAGTGGGCCAGCGCATCGGCCAGCTCTTGCCGGTGCGCGGCCTCGGTGGCGTAGGCGGTGCGGATGAGGCCGTGGAAGGCCGCGCCCGCGCAGCCTTCCATCAGGCGCGGCAGCACGGCTTCCAGCACATCGCCGGCGCCCTCTTGCGCCAGCCACTGCGAGAAGAGATCGCGGTAGATCGGCCAGGCCTCGCGGCGGCCCAGGTGGGCGGCCCAGGCGTCGCCAGAAGGCCAGGCCTGCGCCGGCGGCGCGGGCTGCAGGCGCTGGGCGTAGGCCTCGCACCAGGCCTGCAGGCGCTGCGCCGGTGCGCCCAGCCGGTGCAGCGCGATGGCGGCCATGGGCAGGTGGCTGCTGAGGCGGTCGCCGAACTCGGCGTGGTGGCTGGCGCCGGCGTCCAGCCAGGCCATGAGGGTGGGGTTGTGGGCGATGCGGGGCTGGGGCATGGGGCTGGGTCGAGAGCAGGCAGAACCGAAAACGGAGGCGGAGATCAGCGCAGGGCGGCTTCCAGCGCGTCGATGTACATCGCCGGCACGTCGAAGCCGGTCTGGTCGGTGATCTCGGCGAAACACGTCGGGCTGGTGACGTTGATCTCGGTGAGGTGGCTGCCGATGACATCCAGCCCCACCAGCAGCAGGCCGCGCGCCACGAGGATGGGGCCCAGGGTCTCGGCGATCTCGCGGTCGCGGTCGCTCAGCGGCTGGGCCACGCCCTTGCCGCCGGCCGCGAGGTTGCCGCGGATTTCGCTGCCCTGCGGAATGCGCGCCAGGCAATACGGCACCGGCTTGCCGCCAATGACGAGCACGCGCTTGTCGCCGTGCACGATCTCGGGCAGGTACTTCTGCACCATCAGCGTGGTGGCGCCGCCCTGGTTCAGCGTCTCGGTGATGCTGCCCAGGTTCATGCCGTCGGGGCCGACGCGGAAGATGCCCATGCCGCCCATGCCGTCGAGCGGCTTGAGGATGATGTCGCCGTGCTCGGCGTGGAAACGCTTCACGTCCGCGGCGTCGCGCGTCACCAGCGTGGGGCCGATGAACTGCGGGAACTCCAGGATCGCGAGCTTCTCGGGGTGCTCGCGCAGGGCGCTGGGCTTGTTGAAGACACGCGCGCCTTCACGCTCGGCCTGGCTCAGCAGGTGGGTGGCGTAGAAGTACTCGGGGTCGAAGGGCGGGTCCTTGCGCATCAGCACGGCGTCCACGCCGTTCAGCGGCTGCGGGCGCTCGTTCGGGGCCTGCTGCGCGGCCTCGAACCAGTCGCCCGAGTGCCCGTTGCCGGGGCGGCCGGTGAGGGTGATGTCGCGCACGAAGCCGGTGACGGGCTCGCCGCGCTGCCAGCGCAGGTCTTTGGGCTCGCAGGCCATCAGCGTGTGGCCGCGGCGGGCCGCCTCGCGCATCATCGCGAAGGTGCTGTCCTTGACGGTCTTGAACGACTCCAGCGGGTCGGCAACGAACAACAGTTTCATGCAGGGGGTCCTCGGGGCCGCCCGCGGAAACGGCGGCGGGGTGCCACTGTGGCACAAGCCGCGGGCGGCCGTCAGGGCCCACCCTGCTCAAGTCGGGCGCGGGGCGGCCGATCTTTCCCTGCAAAGGAGTGTTCATGTGCCGACTCGCGGCCTACCTCGGCCCACCGCTGTATCTGGAGGAGCTCATCGCCAAGCCGCGGCACTCGCTGATGCGGCAGTCGCTGCATGCCGACCAGGCCAAGGTGGTGACCAACGGCGACGGCTTCGGCATCGGCTGGTACGGCGAACGCACCGCGCCCGGTGTCTACCGCGAGGTCATGCCCGCCTGGAGCGACGACAACCTGCTGGCCTTGTCGCAGACGCTGAGCTCCGGCCTCTTCTTCGCCCACGTGCGGGCGGCCACGGCCGGCGGCATCGCGCGGCAGAACTGCCACCCCTTCCGCCACGGGCGCCATCTCTTCATGCACAACGGGCAGATCGGCGGCTATGGCGCGCTGCGCCGCACGCTGGAATCGTGGCTGCCCGACACGCTGTACGCCGAGCGGCGCGGTGCCACCGATTCCGAGCTGCTCTTCCTGCTGGCGCTGGCGCGCATCGAACAAGGCCTGGCCGCTGACGAGGCCGTGCTCTCGGTGCTGGACGAAGTGATGGCGCTGATGCGGCAGCAGGGCATCGAACAGCCGCTGCGCTTTGCCGCGGCACTGGCCGATGGCGAGCGCTTCCACGCCTTCCGGATCGCCAGCGATGGCCAGCCGCCCACGCTCTACCTGCGCCGCAGCAGCGCGGCCATGGCCGGCACCACGGTGGCCAGCGAGCCGCTGTGCGACGACCAGGGCGAATGGCAGTTGCTGCCCGATGGCGCGGTGGTCACGGTGGCCAGTGGCAGCGTCGACGTGCGTGTGCACAGCCCTGCCGTGGCGGCTGTCCCGGCCTAGCGTCGGCGCCAGCCCGCCACCGCCAGCGCCAGCACGCCCGCCACCACACCCCAGAAGGCCGCGCCCACGCCCCACAGCGTCAGGCCGCTGGCGGTGACGAGGAAGGTGATGAGCGCCGCCTCGCGCTGGCTCTCGTCCTTCATCGCCGTGGCCAGACCGCCGCCGATGGTGCCCAGCAGCGCGAAGCCGGCCACGGCCAGCACCAGCTCTTTCGGGAAGGCCCCGATCAGCCCCACCACCGCGCCGCCCAGCAGGCCCACGGCGATGTAGATCACGCCGGCAGCGGCCGCGGCCTTCCAGCGTTGGGCCGGGTCTTCGTGCGCCTCGCGACCCATGCAGATGGCCGCGGTGATGGCCGCGAGGTTCAGCGCATAGCCGCCGAAAGGCGCCAGCACCAGCGATGCCAGGCCGGTGGTGGCGATGACGGGCGACACCGGCACCGCATAGCCGGCCGCCCGCTGCGCGGCTACGCCGGGCAGGTTCTGCGAGGCCATGGTGACGATGAAGAGCGGCAGCGCGATGCCGATGGTGGCCGCCAAGCTGAACTGCGGCGCGGTGAACACCGGTGCGGCCCAGGCCTGCGCCCAGTCGATGCCGCCCAGGTGCAGCTGCCCCTGCAGCGCGGCCACCGCCACGCCCACGGCCAGCACGCCGGGCACGGCGTAACGCGGCCACAGGCGCCGGCCCAGCAGGTAGGCCGCGAACATCAACGCCACCAGCGTGAACTGCGTGCGCAGAGAGGCAAAGGCATCGAAAGCGAAGCGCGCCAGCACACCGGCCAGCAGCGCCGCCGCCAGGGCCTGCGGGATGCGGTCCATCACCCGCGCGAACCAGCCCGTGGCGCCAGCCAGCGTGATGAGCACCGCGCACACCATGAAGGCGCCGACGGCCTGCGCCATCGGCACACCCGCGCCGGCGGTGACGAGCAAGGCCGCGCCGGGCGTGCTCCAGCCCGTGAGCACGGGCATGCGGTAGTGCCAGCTCAGGCCCAGACTGGTGAGGCCCATGCCCAGGCCCAGCGCCCAGATCCACGAAGTGGCCTGCGCCGGCGTGGCACCGAAGGCCGCAGCCGCCTGAAAGATGATGACCACCGAACTCGTGAAACCCACGAGCACGGCGACGAAGCCGGCCACCAGGGCCGACAGCGGCAAAGACAAGCGCAAACCCGGCCCCCTCGTCACGACAGGGGCCGAGCATAGACGCCGGGCTCAGCGCGGCGCTTCGCTCACGCGCCGGCCCAGCGACACGGCATAGGGCGCGGCACGCGCCCGCAGCACCGGGTCGTTGGACGCCTCCAGCCCCTTGGGCAGCGCCGTCGGGTTGAAGGTGATGTTCTCGCAGGCACCGCCCGCGCCGGGTTCCACCTGCGTGACGAAGAGCTGGCCCACCGGCACCAGGCGCCGGCTCTCGGGCCACACCTGCGTGGGGTCGTCCACCGGGTCGCCGGCTTCGGCGATCTGGAACTTCAGGTCGAAGACCACGGGGCCGCTGGCCACGCGGCGGCGCAACTCGTCGGCGAGGAAGTCGTCGGGCATGGTCTTGAGCTGCTCGTCGGTGAGGCCCAGCGTGCCGGCCACGGGCTCGAACTGCCAGCGCACGGTGGTCTTTTCGCCCCGGGCGTTGGTGGCGATGAAGGCGTTGGTGCTCCAGTAGTTCACCGCGCCGTAACTCGCCGGCACCGGGGCCTTGGCCAGGTAGGCGGCCTGGCGCAAGGTCTCGGGGTTGGCGTCGTTGAAGGCCTTGAGCTTGGCCGGGTCGGGCTTGCCGGTGGCGGGGTCGGGCGTGCGCACCTGCAGGAAGGGCGCGAACTGCTCGGGCCTGGCAACGAAGAACACCGGCGCCGAGACGTTGGCGCTTTGCCAGAGTTCACCGCCCTGGCCCGTGAACTGGAAAGCCAGGCCGCGCACCGAGCGGCCCTTGTCGCTGGCCTTGGGGCTGCCACCGCCGATGGAAAAGCGCAGGATGGCCGGCACCTTGTCACCATTGAAGACGCTGGCGCTGCTGAGGTTGCGCCCCACGGTGTTGCCGACGAAGTGGCCCGCGGCGCACACGCCCTTGGCGCCGCTGCGGCGGGCGCCGGCGTTCTTGCCGAACAGGCCTTCGAGCGCGTTGACCTGGTCCAGCGGCAGGCTTTGCGCGGCCGCAGGCGCGTGGAAGGCGAACGAACAGGCGGCAGCCGCGGCAGCGGCGGTGAGGGCGAACAACTTCATGGCGGGGCAGTCCTTCTTGGGGTGGCGCGACAGAACGAAGAGGGGCTGCGAAGCGGTCTCCACCGCCTGCAGCCCCCTTCTGTCGGCGCGCCCCGCGCCGCCTTACGCCGTCGCCGTCAATTCACGACGAACACCGCCACGCTGCGCGCCGGCACCGTGAAGGCGCCGGTGGCGTTGTCGAAGCGCGCCTCGGTGGCCACGCGGCGGTCGGCCGCGGTGGCTGCGGCCTGCACCGGGTGCAGCACGTAGGCCTGGCCGGCAGCGGCCGGCACGGTGAGCGTCTGCGCCGTGGTGCCCACGTTCATCACGTAGGTCAGCTTGCGGTGATTGGCCCCCGTGTAGCCCGCACCGTCCACCGTGGCCGCGATCACCGTGGGCAGCTGGTTGCTGCCCAGGTTGTGGAAGACCAGGCGCTGCTGGATGTCGGCGGCCGTGCGCAGGCGCAGCAGTGTGGTGCCGGCGCGGATCTTCAGCAGGTCGCGGAAGGCGTCGCGCATCCACGCGATCTCGGTGGCCGTGGGCTTGATGTCGGCGTTGGCCAGCACCGGGCGCATCAGGTCCCAGGTGTTCTGGTTGTCGGCCGCGCGCGGCAGGCCCACGCCGAAGTTGTTGTCGGTGTAGGTCCAGTCGAGCTTGTTGAACCAGTCGCCGCTGTCGTAGCTGTTGCGGTCCAGGCTCTTGCTGCGCAGCGTGTCGATGCCGGCGTGGAAGTAGGCCGTGCCCTGGGCCAAGGCCACGCTGGCCACGCCCAGCAGCTGCACGCGGGCGCGGTCGGCCTTGCTGGTGGCGGCCGGCAGCTTCATCGCGTTGACGTCGAAGAGCGTCTGGTTGTCGTGGTTCTCGACGTAGTTCACCACCTCGCCCGGCTGCGTGGCATAGCCCACGGGCACGCCGCCGTCGCCGCCCAGGTTCTTGAGCTGCAGCGTGGCGTCCCAGTGCGTGGTCAGCGTGTAGTCGGCGATGCTGCCGGCCAGCGCGCCCTTGATGAGATCGCCGTACCAGCGCAGGTCGTTCAGCGGGCGGTTGCCGGCGCTCGGGTTGGGGTCGTACCAGAGGCCGTTGATGAAACCCTGGTTGCTGACGAGCTGGCTGCCGCTGTCGCAGCAGCCGCCGCCGCGCACGGCGTCGCGCATCTTGTCGCCGAAGGTGCCGATGCCGCTGCCCCCCAGGCCGCCCTGCGCCGCCTGCGCGAAGCGCGTGCCGTTGATCACCTCGCCGAAGTTCCAGCCCTCGCCGAAGAGCTGCACGGTGCGGCCGGCGGCTGCATTGACGCGGGTCTGCAGTTGCTCCATCACCCCGCGCGGCTGGTGGCCCATCAGGTCGAAGCGGAAGCTGGCGATCTTGTATTCCTTGGCCCACAGCGCGGCCGAGTCGATCATCAGCTTGCCCATCATCAGGTGCTCGGTGGCCGTGTTGTCGCAGCAGGTGCTGTTGGTCACGGCGCCGGTGGCGTCCAGGCGGTGGTAGTAGCCGGGCACGATGCGGTCGAGCACGCTCTTGGCGTTCTGGCCGCTGGCGGTGGTGTGGTTGTAGACCACGTCCATGCCCACGCGCAGGCCGGCGGCGTGCAGGCCCATCACCATCTGGCGGAACTCGACGATGCGCTTGGCGCCATCGGCCGCGGTGCTGGCGTAGCTGCCTTCGGGCGCGTTGTAGTGCCAAGGGTCGTAGCCCCAGTTGAAGCAGTCGGTGCCGGCGCTGGCCGTCACGGCGGCTTGCTGCGTTTCGGCATTGGCCGCGCCCGTGGGGGCGGGCGTGGTGCAGGCGCTTTCGGGGATGCTCGCCAGGTCGTAAGTGGGCAGCAGGTGCACGTCGGTCACGCCGGCGTCGGCGATGGCCTTCAGGTGCTTCATGCCGTTGCTGTTCGCTTCGCTGAAAGCGAGGTACTTGCCGCGGTTGGCGGCGCTCACCGTGCTGTCGCTGGCGCTGAAGTCACGCACGTGCAGCTCGTACACCACCATGTCGGTGGAGGCCTGCACCTTGGCCGGCACGGCGCTGGCATCCCAGCCCGCGGGCTTGAGCGCCGCGGCGCCGAGATCGGCGATGTAGCTGCGCGCGCTGTCGGTGGTCAGGCTGATGCTGTAGGGGTCGGTGACGAGGTTGCGCACCAGGCCCGTGCCGCGCGCGAACACCTCCACGGCAAAGCGGTAGTACTTGCCCGAGAGATCGCCCGTGCGCTGCGCGCTCCACACGCCAGTGGCGGCGTCCATCGCCATCTCGTCGACGGTGGTGGCTTCGCCGGTGGCGGTGTCGTAGGTGAAGGCCAGCACCTTCTGCGCCGTGGGGGCCCAGAGCTTGAAGCGCGTGGTGCCGCCGCTGATGCTGACACCCAGGTCGTTGACGTTCGCGGCGGCGGCGTACAGCTCGTCCAGCGCCGCGGCGTGCTGCGCGGTGGTGGCGTTCTGCACCTTGCCGGCGGCGGTTTCCTGCACCAGCACGAGCTGGCTCTTCAGCAGCGTGGGCAGGCGCGTGGCGTCGGCGTCCTTCACCGCGAAGACGGCCCCGCTGTCGATCCACTTGAAGCGCGTGGCCGCGGCGGCCGGCACGGTGCCGGTGTAGCGGTCCAGCGTGATGAAGCCGTCGGCGCCGGCCACGTTGCCGTCCAGCGGCGCGGTGATCTGGCCGGTGGCCGAGTGGTAGAGCTTCACCACGCCGGCGCCGTCCACGCGCGGCCACTGGATCAGCTGCTTGTTCAGCCAGAAGGCGCGCGCATCGCGCGTGCTGGCGCTGCGCGTGTCGGGCTTGGCGGTGTAGACGGTGGCATCGCCCTGCACCAGCCAGACCTCGCCGACGCCAGCGCTGATGTTCAGCGCCGCATAGTTGACGCGGACGTTGTCGTTGCGGCCGTCCTTGTCGTCACTCTTCGGAGGAAAGCCGTGGATGATGAATTCGAGCGCCGTGCGGTTGGCATCGCCTTGCGGGTTGAGCACGGGGATGTCGAACACCACCTCGGCAGCGGCCGCGCTGGGTGCGGCGTAGCCCGGCATGGCGCTGAAGGCCACGGGCGCGGGCCACTGGTCCAGCGTCACGCCGGCGGGCATGCGGCCGGTGTCCATGCCGTTGCTGGGCCACAGGTGCAGGCCGTAGGCGGCGTAGTCGCCCGCGAAGCGCAGGTAGCGCACGCGCACGGTGTGCAGGTTGGGCGCACTCGCCCCCAGCGGGTTGCTGGTGTAGGTGACGGGGTCGCCCTGGATGCGCCAGATCTCGTTGCGGCCGGCCTTCAGCGTGTAGCGCTGGTCGGCGCCGGCGTGGTCTTTGTCGTCGCCCTTGTGGAAGATGTAGCCGACGCTGCCGCTCTGCGCGGCCAGCGGCACCTCGATCACCTGGCCGAAGGCGGTGGTGCTGCTGGCGGTGCGGCCGGCGGTCCAGGGGGTCTCGACGGCGGCGTCCCAGGTGTGCAGCGTCCAGCCGGTGTAGTCGCCGGCGGGGCGGCGGTAGTTCACCGTCAAGGTGGTGGCGGTGCCGCCGGGGGCGGGTGCGCTGGCCGCCGGGTTGGCGGGCTGCGCGTTGAGCACCGTCGCGAAGCCGGCATTGCCCAGCGCCAGGCGCGCATCGGGCGCCGGGGCCACCGGCGGCGTGGGCGCGGGCGCCTCGGCGGCACCCCCGCCGCCACCCCCACAGCCGGCCAGCATCAGGGCCGAAGCCAGTGCCGCACCCAACTGCAGGCGGGCGCGGGACCAAAGGGAAGTTGACAGGGCGGCAAGCATGGCGGCCTCCACGGAACAGCGAGGACGCGGATGCTATTGAAGTAAAACTACAAATTCACACCGGGACTTACCCGCACCAAGCTTGGGCGTGAGCGCTCGCCCCCCACCGAAAAGCCCTCTGTAACCCGACTGAAACTGCAAGATCGTTGACCCGGGCATCACAAAGCGTGTACTCAAACTACATCTGACGGTAGCCCGGGCGCCGCCGTCCTGCACCGCACAGACCGCTCCGTACAATCCCGCGGATGGCTCCTGATCACCAGTTCGTCCTCACCCTGGCCTGCCGCGACACCAAGGGCATCGTGCACGCCGTCTCGGGCCTGCTCTACCAGGCCGGCTGCAACATCATCGATTCGCAGCAGTTCGGCGATCTGGAGGGCGAGCACGCCACCGGCCTGTTCTTCATGCGCGTGCACTTCCAGGCGCCGCCGCAGCTGGCCAGCGCGGAGACGCTCAACACGCTGTTCGAGCACACGCGGCAGCAGTTCGGCATGCAGGTGCACTTCCACGCTCTGGGCGTGCGGCCGCGGCTGCTGCTGATGGCGAGCCAGCACGGCCACTGCCTGAACGACCTGCTGTTCCGCTGGAAGAGCGGCAGCCTGGGCGTGGACATCCCGGCCATCGTGAGCAACCACGAGACCTACCGCGGCCTGGCCGAGAGCTACGGCATCCCCTTCCACCACCTGCCGTTGGCGGGTGGCAGCAGCGCCGAGGTGAAGCGCGCGCAAGAACTGCAGGTGGAAGCGCTGGTCGAGCGCGAGCGCATCGATCTCGTGGTGCTGGCGCGCTACATGCAGATCCTGAGCGAGCCCTTCTGCCACGCGCTGGCCGGCCGCGCCATCAACATCCACCACAGCTTCCTGCCCAGCTTCAAGGGCGGGCGCCCCTACCACCAGGCGCACGCGCGCGGTGTGAAGCTCATCGGCGCCACGGCGCATTACGTGACGGCCGATCTGGATGAGGGCCCCATCATCGAGCAGGACGTGCAGCGCGTGGACCACACGCTCTCGGCCGAAGACTTCACCGCCGTGGGCCGCGACATCGAGTGCATGGTGCTGGCGCGCGCGGTGCGCTGGCACGTGGAACACCGCGTGCTGGTCAACGGCCACAAGTGCGTGGTCTTCCGCTGAAGCACCGAGCGGCTGCCCGATGAAACGCCTCGCCCCGCCACCGCCCCCCGCCGAAAGCCCCGACGAGGTGGAGGCGCGCTTCTACGAAGCGCTGCGCCAGGGCGACCTGGCTGGGCTGATGGCGCTGTGGGCCGACGAGGAAGAGATCGTCTGCGTGCACCCGGGTGGCGGGCGCGTGGTGGGGGCGGCTGCCATCCGCGGCAGCTTCGAGAGCATCTTCGCCAACAACGGCATCCCGGTGCAGACCGAGCAGGTGCACCGCCTGCAGCACGAAGGTTTTGCGCTGCACCACCTGGTAGAGCGCATCGAAGTGCCGGGCGAACAGGGCGCGCAGACCGGCTGGGTGCTGGCCACCAACGTGTTCGTGAAGACGGCGCTGGGCTGGCGCATCGCCGCCCACCACGCCAGCCCCGGCCTGCCGCCCGAGCTGGCGGCCCTGGCTGCGCTGGGGGCCGACGGCGACGCGCCGGCCACGCTGCACTAGCGGCGCGCCGGCTTCACGATGCAGGGCTACCGAAGCCCGGCCTGGCTGCCGGGTGGCAACCTCCAGACCATCTGGGCGGCCAAGCTCGCGCGGCGCCACCTCGGCCCGCCGCCGGCCTTCACGCGCGAACGCTGGGCCACGCCCGATGGCGATTTCATCGATGTCGACCACCTGCAGCGCGCGCCCGATGCGCCGCCGCCGAAGCAGCACCTCGTGCTTTTCCACGGCCTGGAGGGCAGCAGCGCCAGCCAGTACGCGCAGGCCTTCGCCACCGTGGCGCGCGCGCGCGGTTGGGCCTACAGCGTGCCGCACTTCCGCGGCTGCTCGGGCGAGCTGAACCTGGCGCCGCGCGCCTACCACTCGGGCGATTTCGAAGAGATCGGCTTCATGCTGCAGCGCCTGCGCACCAGCAGCGCCACGCCGCTGCTGGCGGTGGGCATCTCACTCGGAGGCAACGCGCTGCTGCGCTGGGCGCAAGAAGCCGGCGACAGCGCATCGGCTACGGCCGCCGCGGTGGCCTCGGTCAGCTCGCCCATCGACCTGGCCGCCGCCGGCCACGCCATCGACCGCGGCTTCAACTGGCTCGTCTACTCGCGCATGTTCCTCGCGACGATGAAGCCGCGCGCGCTGGCCAAGTGGCAGCAGCACCCCGGCCTGTTCGACCGCGAGAAGCTGGCGCGTGCGCGCACGCTCTTCGAGTTCGACAACATCTTCACCGCGCCGCTGCACGGCTTTGTCGACACGCCCGACTACTGGGGCCGCGCCTCGGCCAAGCCGCAGCTGGCGCGCATCCGCATCCCGGCGCTGGTGCTCAACGCGCAGAACGACCCCTTCGTGCCTGGCCAAAGCCTGCCCACGCCGGCACAGGTGGGCCGCCATGTCACGCTGTGGCAGCCGGCGCATGGCGGGCACGTGGGCTTTCCGCACGGCGCGCCCCCGGGCCGCGTGCTGGCCATGCCACAGGCCGTGAGCGCCTGGCTGGCCGGCGAGCGCTGAAGCTGCAGCGCAGGCAAGATCGAGCCATGGACGCCCTCGTCGAAGCCGCGCTGCGCAAGTGGCCCAACGTGCCCCACTGCCACGGCTGGCTGGCGCTGGACGCCCGCGGCAACTGGTTCATGCGCGACGAGCGCACGCAGCACGCCGGGCCCTTTCCGCAGAGCAAGGGCAGCCGCATCGAACACGAGAAGCTGCGCCAGTTCATCGAACGCAACTACGCCGCCGATGAAGCCGGCGCCTGGTACTTCCAGAACGGCCCGCAGCGCGTGTATGTCGACCTGGAAGCCGCGCCCTGGGTGTGGCGCGTGAGTGAGGCCGCCGGCTGGCCGATCACCAGCCACACCGGCCTGGCCACCGAAGTGCTGACCGCCTGGCTCGATGAAGCCGGCCGACTCTTCCTGCACACGCCGCTGGGCCTGGGCCTGGTGCACACGCAGGACATGGAGTTCGCCGCGCGCGCCGTGGAAGCCGGCGCCTGGGCGCTGCAGGAGAAGCCTTTCGCGCAAATGGCCGCGCACTTCGGCCACGTGCTGCAACCGCGGCCCTGAAAGCAAAAGGCCACCTTGCGGTGGCCTTTTTGGCGGGGCTGGCACCCGGGCTCAGTTCGGCGCGCTGGCGGCAGCCGAAGCAGCCGCGGCAGGGGCGGGTGCCGCTGGCTCGGCCAGCTTGCCACCGCTCTGGTTGGCCATGTAGACCACGGCGCGGCCGATTTCGAAATCGGAGTACTCGCCGCCGCCCTGCGCGCCCATGGCGCCCTTGCCCTTGAGTGCCGAGGTCAGCAGCGCCTCGTAGCCGGTCTTGATGCGGGGCGCCCACGCGGCGGCATCGCCGAGCTTGGGAGCGCCGGCTGCGCCGACGTTGTGGCAGGCGGCGCACTGGCCGTTGTAGACCGCGTCACCGGTGCGCAGCACGGCCGGGGCCGAGGCGTCCTTGACGTCGACGGTGCCCACGGGCTGCAGGCGCTTGGCCACGGCTTCCGGGCCGAGGCCGTCGCTGCCGGCGCTGGGCTTGGCGCCGAAATCGACGTAGTTCACCAGCAGGATGATGCCGAGGATGGGGATGATGAAAGAGGCCAGCACCGCCACCACCAGTTGCTTGGGCGTCTTGATCGGCCCTTCGTGGTTTTCGGCGTGGGCGCCATCGTGTCCCTGGTCGTGCGTCTGACTCATGAATTCCTCGGGGTTCGGATGCTGCGAAAGCGGCCTGCCTTGGCAGGCAAAAACCCATCGATTATAGGGGGCCGGCCCCTGCGGCCAAGCCTGCGCGCAGGCCACAGGCGTGGCATCTGCACCCCGGGGGCTAGAATCACCGGCTGTCCACGAGCGACCGTGGTGAAGTGGATATCATGCGGCCCTCCGAAGGCCACGTCGCAGGTTCGATTCCTGCCGGTCGCACCAGGCCCGCCATGCCGTCGCGCTGGCCGCCTTTGACAAGCCCACCATCACCTGGCCCGCAGCCGCGCTGACGGCCCGGCCAAGCCGGGCCCGGTGGCCCCACCCGATCCCTCAGACATCGCCCAGCGAGCGCCTTCTGCGCGTTCAGGCTGGGCCTTATGCGTGCTGGCACTTAGACGGCCGCGTGTCGGCCTGCTAACTTGGGACCCCACCTGCCTGACCCAAGGAAACACCATGCCCAGCCTGCGCCTCGGCGACACCGCGCCCGATTTCGAACAAGCCTCCAGCCTCGGCCCCATCCACTTTCACGAATGGCTGGGCGACAGCTGGGGCGTGCTCTTCTCGCACCCGGCCGATTTCACGCCGGTGTGCACCACCGAGCTGGGCCTGACGGCCCAGTTGAAGGGCGAGTTCGACAAGCGTCACGTGAAGGTGATCGCGCTGTCGGTGGACAAGCTCGAATCGCACGGTCCGTGGATAGACGACATCAACCGCACGCAGCACACGGTGGTGGGCTTCCCCATCATTGCCGACACCGACCGGCGCGTGAGCGAGCTCTACGACCTCATCCACCCGAAGGCCAGCACCACGGCCACGGTGCGTTCACTCTTCATCATCGACCCGGCAAAGAAGGTGCGGCTCATCATCACCTACCCTGCCAGCACGGGACGCAACTTCGACGAGGTTCTGCGCGTGATCGATTCGCTGCAGCTCACCGACCAGTACAGCGTGGCCACGCCGGGCAACTGGAAGCCGGGCGAAGACGTGGTGAACCTGCCCTCGCTGCAGGACCCCGAGCTGATCCAGCAGAAGTTTCCGAAGGGCTACACGGCCGTCACGCCCTACCTGCGGCTGACGCCGCAGCCCGGCCCCACGCGCGGGCACTGAGCCGCGGCTTCGGGCCTCTGCGCCCCGGGCCCAGAGGCGAGGGCTGCGTTCTCGCTGCTGGGTCAGCAGGGCGGTCGGGGCCGCCGCCTGCGCGCAAGGCATCTGCGGCGGCCGCATGAGCAGACTCGATTTGCTTCGTTGTGGCGCAGCGGGTCGATTTCTACGATGCCGGCCAGACCCAACCCTTGCGACGACCATGACCCAGCGCACCTTGCCCGCCCAGCCTTCTTTCACCCGCCGTGGCGCCCTGGCTGCCGCAGCCGCCACCGCCGTCACGCTGCTGTGCCCTGCTGCGCAGGCCCAGAAGACAGTGACGCTGCTCAACGTCAGCTACGACCCCACGCGCGAGCTGTATGTCGACTTCAACAAGGCCTTTGCGGCTTACTGGCAGAAGAAGACGGGCGACATCGTCACCGTCAAGCAAAGCCACGGCGGCTCGGGTCGCCAGGGGCGCTCGGTGATCGACGGGCTGGATGCCGACGTGGTGACGCTGGCCCTGGCCTACGACATCGACGAACTGCACAACAAGGCCAAGCTGATCCCGGCCGATTGGCAGAAGCGCCTGCCGAACAACAGCAGCCCGTACACGAGCACCATCGTCTTCCTGGTGCGCAAGGGCAACCCGAAGAACATCAAGGACTGGGACGACCTGGTCAAACCCGGTGTCTCGGTCGTCACCCCGAACCCGAAGACGAGCGGCGGCGCGCGCTGGAACTACCTCGCCGCCTGGGGCTACGCGCTGAAGAAGAGCGGCAACAACGCCGCTGCGGCCGAGAAGTTTGTCGGCGACCTCTTCAAGAACGTGCCGGTGCTCGATTCGGGCGCGCGCGGCTCGCTCACCACCTTCACCGAGCGCGGCGTGGGCGATGTTTTCCTGAGCTGGGAGAACGAGGCCTTCCTCGCCGTGAAGGAACTGGGCCCGACCAAGTTCGACATCGTGGTGCCCTCCATCAGCATCCTGGCCGAGCCGCCCGTGGCGGTGGTGGACAAGAACGTCGACCGCAAGGGCACGCGCGCCGTCGCGCAGGCCTACCTGGAGTACCTCTACACGCCCGAGGGCCAGGACATCGCGGCGCAGAACTACTACCGCCCTCGCGATGCCAAGGTGGCCGCCAAGTACGCCAAGGTGCTGAACCTGAAGGTGAACCTCTTCACCATCGACGAGGTCTTCGGCGGCTGGACCCAGGCCCAGGCCGCGCACTTCAACGACGGCGGTTCCTTCGACCGCATCTACACGAAGAAGTGAGGGCCGGGCCGGGAATGGGCCGGCCGGTGGATGATCCAGACCTTCACCCATCATCACGGGCCAGCCCGCCGCGGGGTCGCCCACGTCCCTGGTGCAGGGGGGCCCGTGTCAGCGTTTCGGAGGTCTTGGACATGCGTGTTTGGCGCTCGTGGCCCCTGCTCGGCCTGCTCTTGGGCAGCATGACGGCCGTGGCGCAGACGATCCCCCTGGAGCAGGTGCTGCGCCAGCGGCTGGAGGGCGACCGCACCGGCGCCTGCATCGTCGCGGCCACGATCGAAGGCAGCACGGTGCAGCGCGCGCGCTACTGCGCCCGCGCCACAGAGACACCCAGCCTGGACGCCGCCTTCGAGATCGGCTCCATCACGAAGACGATGCTGGGCCTGCTGGTTGCCGACCTCGTCGAGCAAGGCCGCTGGAAGCTGGACGACCCCATCGCGCGCCACCTGCCCGCCGGCACCGTGCTGCCCCGCCAGGGCGAGCGGCAGATCACCGTGGCCGATCTGCTCACGCACAGCGCGGGCCTGCCCGCGTTGCCGGCGCTGATGCAGGCGCCCAACCCCGAAGACCCCTACGCCACCCTCACCGAGGCGCAACTGCTCGGTTCGCTGGCCCAGGTGCAGCTCGGCGGCCCCATCGGCAGCCG
This sequence comes from Rubrivivax sp., assembly GCA_051861265.1. Lineage (GTDB taxonomy): Bacteria > Pseudomonadota > Gammaproteobacteria > Burkholderiales > Burkholderiaceae_C > Rubrivivax. The sequence continues at coordinate 11,066 of JBHYDA010000008.1, read as the reverse complement.
CAGCAGCTACTCCAACTTCGGCGCGATGGTCTTGTCGCTGGCGGTGGCACGCGCGCATGGCGGCGATTTCGAGACGGCCCTGCGCGAGCGGGTGCTGCTGCCGCTGAAGATGCCGGGCGCCTGGATCGCCCGCGCGCCGGCGGGTCAGCCGCGCGCGGCCGGCCACCAGGCCAACGGCCGCGCGAATGCGCCCTGGACCTTCCCGCCCCAGTTGGCCGGTGTGGGCGGCGTGAAGGCGACGCTGGACGACATGGTGGCTTACGCGCAGGCGCTGCTGCAGCCCGCGGCCACACCGCTGCGGGCGGTGATCGAGCGCAGCCTGCAGCCGCTGGCCCATCGCCACGGCCACTTCTGGATGCTCGGCCGCGTGAACGGCCGCGCGGCGCCCGGGCATGAAGGCGGCACGGGCGGTTTCTCGTCGCTGCTGATCGTGCAGCCGGCGGCCGCCGACGGCAGCACGCCCGACCGTGCCGTGGTGCTGCTGGCCGACACCGCCCTCACCGACCTGGGTGGCCTGGGTGACGTGGCCGCCACGCTGCTGGGCGCACGGCCTGCGCCACAGCGCCCGCGGCGGGCCGTGGAGATGGCGGCCGAACTGCGCGCGGCCCTGGTGGGCGAGTACGAGCTGCAGCCCGGCCTGCGCATGCAGCTGCGGGAGGCGGAGGGCGGGCGCCTCGTCGCCAGCGTGCCCGGGCAGAGCGAGTTCGAACTGCGCGCCGACGACCGCGGCGATCTCTACCCTCTGGTGGCCACGGCCCTGGCCACGCCCCAGCGCGACAGCCAGGGGCAGGTGCTGCGCCTGCTGTGGCGCCAGGGCGGCGGCGTCACGGAAATGCTGCGCGTCGGCGTGGCCCGCGCGGCCGTGGCGTCCAACCCGGCCTGGGCGCCCTGGGCCGGCGACTACGCGCTGATGCCAGGCTTCGTGCTGCGCATCTTCGAGCGCGACGGCAAGCTCATGGGCCAGGCCACCGGCCAGGGCGCCTTCGAGTTGACGCCCACGGGCGGCGAGCAAGTCGAGGCCCCGGCCTTCGGCGTGCAGATCGCCTTCGTGCGCGACGCCGCCGGCCAGGTCACGGGTCTGGTCTTCCGGCAGGGCGGGCAAACGCTCCAGGCGAAGAAGCAGCCGCCCGGGTAGCCCGCCGGCCAGCGCAGGCGGCCGTGCCCGCCGGCGGCAGAATGCCTGCATGCCCGCCCCCGCCCAAGCCCCGAGCCCGAACGCCGCCGCCGAACTGAAGCAGCGGCTCAAGGGCCTCACACCACGCCAGGCCGAAACGATGCGCCGCGTGCTGCAACTGCAGGCCGCCGGCGACCGCCTGATGGCCGGGCAATGGCTGCTGCAACTGGCGGCCGAAGCCCCCGAGCACCCCGAGGTGCTGCTGGGCCTGGCACAGCAATCGCGCGAGGCTGGCGACTGGCCCGCGGCCGCAGCCCGCCTGCTGCGCGCCACCGAGCGCCGCCCCGACGACCCGCGCCTGTGGCTGCAACTCGCGCAGGCCCAGGCCGAGGCCGACGACGCCGCCGGCGCGCAGCGCAGCCTTGCGGCCGCGGCCGGCTGCACCCGCAGCGCGAGCGACTGGCTCGAACTCAGCCAGGAATGCGACCGGCAAGGCCACTACGCCGAGGCCTTGCAGGCGGCCGAAGCCCACCTGGCCCTGCTGCCCGATTCGGCCCCGGGCCTGCTGCAGCGCTCGCGCTGCCACAAGGCGCTCGGCCACAGCGAACCGGCCGCCACCGATTGCCGCCGGTTGATCGCGCTGGGCCGCGAGGCAGCGCGCGCCTGGTTCGCCCTCGTCGACCTGAAGACCGTGCCACTGGAGCCTGCCGAGCTGGAACAGCTCACCGCGGCCAGCCAGCGCGGCACGGCCCCGGCGGCCGAGCAGGCGCTGCTGGACTTCGCGCTCGGCGGCGCACTCGAAACCGCCGGCCGCCCGGCCGAGGCCCTGCAGGCCCTGCACCGCGCCAACGCCGGCGTGCGCCGCACGCTGCCCTGGCACGCGGCGGCCTTCGCGCAACAGATGCAGGCGCTGGAGGCCACGTTCAGCAGGTCTTTCGCGCGCAGCGACACCGATCAGGGCCAAGAGGTCATCTTCCTGGTGGGCCTGCCCCGCTCGGGCAGCACGCTGGTCGAGCAGGTGCTGGCCAGCCACCCGCGCGTGGAAGGTGCCAGCGAGCTGCCTTACCTGCAGCATGTGATCGAAGAAGAGTCGCAGCGCCGCCGCCGCCCCTTCCCGCTGTGGGCCGCCGAAGCCAGCGCTGCCGACTGGACGCGCCTGGGCCGCGACTACCTGCGCCGCAGCGCCCGCTGGCGGCAGCAAAGGCCCATCGCCACCGACAAGCTGCCTGACAACTGGTTGTTCACCGGCGCCTTGCGCGCCATGCTGCCGGGCGCGCGCATCGTCGACTGCCGGCGCGAGGCGCTGCAGACCTGCTGGTCTTGCTACAAGCAGCTGTTCGGGCCGGGGCTGGCGGCCTACAGCTACGACTTCGAAAGCCTGGCGCAGTTTGCCGTGGCCTGCGAACGCGCCGGCGACGCCTGGACCGCGCGCGAGCCCGGGCATGTGCGGGTACAGCACTACGAAGCCTTGATCCAGGACGCCGAACGCGAGATCCGTGCGCTGCTGGCCTTCTGCGACCTGCCCTTCGACCCGGCCTGCCTGAATGCCCACACTGCGCAGCGGGCCATCCGCACACCCAGTGCGCTGCAGGTGCGGCAGCCGATGAAGCGCATCTCGGCGCCTGCCGATGCCTACGGCGCCCTGCTCGATCCGCTGCGCACTGCACTGCAGCGCGCGCGCAACCAAGGTCGTGGAAACCCGGGCTACGAATTAGGTGTTTGGTGACTGCAGTGTGTCGGTCCCCGCGAATGCGGGGTTGTTGCTAGGGGGCCTGCGTGGGACCGTCACGGCGAGTGTGGGAGGGGGCGCCGGAGAAGCGTCATTCCGCATTCGAGACGGTCGAAGTCGCGGGCACCGGAAGTCTCCGGGCCCAGCGATGCATCTCAACCTTTTTGCTCTCAGAACGCCAGGAGTCCCAATGACAACCCGATTCATGTCCAGCACCGCGCGCACCTCGATCGCCCTCGCGATCGGCGCCGGCGCCCTGTTTGCTGCCGCTACCGCCCACGCCCAGGTCGTGAGCAGCGGCATCGTGAACCTGAACATCCCCGCCACCACCAACGGCCTGTACCTGAACGTGGTGAACGGTGCGAACAACCTGCCCGGCAGCACCGGCGGCAGCACCGTGCCCGGCTGGGACATCAACCCCTGGAGTGCCACCGGCATGGCGTTCTTCAGCCCGTCCGCTCCCGTCGGCGGCGCTTACGTCATCACCGCGGCCAACAACGTGACCAACCTGGCCGCGGGCAGCCTCGTCGGCGGCACGAACACCTTCGGCTCGGGCACCACGGCCTTTCAGTCGCAGTGGTTGCTGAACAGCTCGAACAACTTCTTCGGCTTCCGCTTCCTGAACGAAGCCGGCAGCACCACGCACTACGGCTGGGCGCAGATCGCCTTCGGCGCCTCCCTGACCGACCGCACGCTGGTCCAGTACGCCTTCGAACTGACCCCCGGCGCCTCGATCGCCGTCGTGCCTGAGCCCAGCACCTACGCCATGATGGGCCTGGGCGTGCTCGGTCTGATGGCCGCCGCCCGCCGCCGCAAGGCCAAGCAGGCCTGATCTTCGGTCCAGCCCCGCGCCCTGGGTGCCTGCAAGGCGCCCAGGGCGTTTTCACGTCTGCAGCCACACCACCGGTGCGGCACTCACCTCTTCCGAGCCGGGCCGCCATGCACGCCTTCAGACCCTGGGCCCGTGCGGCCAGCTTCCTGGCCACCGGCCTGCTCGCCCTCGGGATGGCATCGGCGCAGGCGCCGGCCCGGGCGCCGTCTGCTGCTGCTTCAGCCCCGGCAGGGCTCAACGCCGAAGAGCTTCGCTACATCGAAAGCATGATCGACGCCTGGCCCGGCATGGTGATCAGCCTGCCGGCCAAGCTGCCCCTGGACGCCGACATGGCGGCCCGCGCCAAGGCCCTCACTGCCGAGATGGAGACCGCGATGAAGGCCGCCGGCCGGCGCTGGCTGCAGGAGATCCGTGCGGCCCACCCGCAGGCCAGCGCCTCGGTGACCATGCTCCACCTGACGGCACGGCTGAACGACGAGCTGGTCGCGTGGCTGGTGTCCAGCCCGGGCGCGGAGCGCGAAGCCACGGAATGGCGGCTGGCCCAGCACCCCGGCTACTGCCGCCAGCGCAGCAGCCTGCACGAGGACGGCTGGGCGCTGCTCGCCGACCGGCTGCTGTTCCTGATGCCGCTGCAAGGCAGCGAACGCGACGCCGCCATCGCCGCAGAGCGCCAGCGCTGGCAACGCTGGCTCTCGGGCGGCCTGCCCGCCACCAGCAGCCCCATGCCCCCGCCGCAACTGCAAGCCTTCCAGGCCGCCGAGCGGCAGCGCGCCGACGAACCCGTGGGCACGCAGGCCATGACACCGTGGCTGTCGCGGCAGGTGCTCGGCGAACGCCCGCCGGTGCCCTATGGCGGCCTGATGGTGGAGTGCGCGCTGGTGCAGTGGTGGCTGGCCAACGAGGTGCCCCGCGCCGCGCTGTCGCCCGAGGCGGCGATGCGCCTGTTCCGCTTCGGCACGCTGCCGGCCAACGAGAACCTGCTGTTGATGTCCGGCGAGGTGCGCCAGCGCGCCCGCCGCGCAGCACTGGAGGACTACCCGCCCATCGCGCAACGTTTCGAGGTGACGGGCGCAACCGAGGTGGCGGTGGTGATCGACGCGGCCGGGCGGGTGCGCGACGTGCAGATCATCCGGCGCACGCTGCAGATGCCCGGGCTGCGGCCCGGCCACGGGCCGCTGGCCCTGGAACAGACCATGGACCGCGCCACCTTCGCCCGTGTGCGCGCCATGCGCCACGAGAAGCCTGACGCGAGCAAGTTGCGCCAGGGTGTCGTCCGCCGCCAGTTGGAGATGTTGTGGAAACTCGACTGAACCCCTTCATGCAGGCCCCTGGCTTGCGGCGGGCCGTCACGGCCGTTACGGCGGTTGCGGCGTTCGCAGCGCTGGCGCTTTGCGGCATGGCCGCACAAGCACAGACAGGCACCCCGGCCAACTCACCCGCCAACTCACCCTCCAAGGCGTCGGCCCTTGCGCCGTCCACCGAGGCCCTGGTGGACGGCTCGGCCGTCTACAGCGCGGCCTCGCTGGCCTTGCACTGGGGCGATTTCGCCGAAGCAGAGCGCCTGTTCAAGGCAGCACGTGCCCAGCCGCGCCGCACCAGCGCCGGCCTGTGGGAGGTGGTGCAGTTGTACCGGGGCTTCGAGAACGGCCTGTCCACCAACCGCGGCCTGCGCGTGCGCCAGGCCGAGCACACGGTGGCGCTGAGCGCGCAGTGGGTGCAGCAGCATCCGCGTTCACCGCTGGCCCACGCGCTGCACGTGGTGACGCTCACCAACCTGGCCTGGGCCCACCGCGGCTCGGGCTACGCCAACACCGTGGCGCCGCAGGCCTGGGAACTGTTCCGTGCGGCGCTGGACAAGGCCACGGCCCACGCCGTGCAGCACGGCGACGTGCTGCTGTCCGACGGCCTGGGCTTCCAGGCCCTGCTGGTGGTGGCGCGCGGCGCCAGCTGGGACGACCGGCGCACGCAGGCCATCTACGAGCAGGGCATCCTGCGCTTCCCCGACGAAGACCTGCTGCACTTCACGCAGCTGACCAACCTGCTGCCCAAGTGGGGCGGCAGCGCGCGCCAGGTGGACCAGCACATCCAGGCGGCCGCCCAGCGCACGCGGGCCCCGTTCGGGCCGGCGCTGTACGCGCGGCTCTACACGGCCGCGGCGCGCGAGCAGTTCGAGCACGCACTGTTCGCCGACTCGCTGGCCCGCTGGGAGCGCATCGACGCCGGCTATGCCGAGATGACCGCGCGCTACCCGCATGCCGGGCACTTCAACTCTTGGGCCTGGATGGCGTGCCAGGCCCAGGACCGCAAGCGCCTGCTGGAGGTGCTGGAGAAGATCGGCCCCGAGCCCGATCTCGACTTCTGGGGCAGCAACGCCCAGGAGGCCTACGACACCTGCAAGGCCTGGGCGCAAAGGCTCTAGCCGCGCCCCGCACGGCAAGCGCCGGGCCGGGGCCCCGCGCTCAGCGCCAGCCGGCGATGGTGACGCCCAGGCCGATGCGGTTCTGGCGGATGTTGTAATCGACCATGCTCTCGCCGTAGCCCGTGAACCACTGCAGGTGGCCGTGCAGCACGCCGCTGAGCGGGAACACCCACTCCAGCTGCATCGACCCGCGCGACCGTGCGCCGCCGCGCAGCGAATGGCGCAGCTGCAGGTTCAGCGCCTGCTCGCCCCAGTAGCGGCCCAGCAAAAGCTCGGCGCGGCCGATGTGGTCTTCGATGTCGGGGTTGTCGTCGGCGTTCGCCTTCTCGCGCAGCCGCATCCAGGGCCGAAACTCGACCACCCACTCGTCGCGCTCGAAGGCCAGCGTGCCGATGATGCGGTTCCAGCTGCGCGACAGCGGCAGCGAACGGCCGTTGCTCTGGTGGTTCAGCGACACCGTTGCGGCCTGGAAGCGCCAGCCCAGCACCTGCTGCTGCAGCGGCCAAACGAGCATCAGCTCGGGTTCGTAGTTGGTCTCCCGGAAAGGCCGCGAGATGGCTCCGTTGTAGACCTGCCAGCGGGAGGACTGCGTGTACCCGCCCCACAGGTTGACGGGGCTGCCCAGCAGTTCGCGGCCGAGCAGCGCCTTCAGGCTGAGCTGGTACTTGGCCTCGATGTCGCGCAAAGGCAGCGTCTCGGTCACGCTGCGCTCGGGGGCGGGCGAACTGGGCCGCACGTTGACGCGGTCGCTCCAGGTCGCCGGCAGCACGTAGACGGGCTTGTAGGGGCGCGGCGCGAAGAGCGGGCCCACGCTGCCGGCGGTCAGATCCCACCGGCGGTCCAGGCGGGAAGGCGGCTCGGCAGACGGCGGCCTGGGCGCCCCGCCCTCAGGCTGTGCCTGCAAGGTGGCCGGCGGGAAAGGGGCCTCGGCAGCCGGCGCTGGCAGCGTGCGGCGGCCGTGCAGGCGGTCGTAGCAGGCCAGGCGCAGGGCGTCGTCGGCCAGCGCCGTGCACTCCACGGCCGGCAGCGACGGGGGCGGCGCCGTCACGGCACCGGCCGGCGCCGCCAGCGCCAGGCCGGCGGCCAGTGGCGCGGCCCAGCGCCAGGCCACCGCCGCAGCGCAGGGCGCAGCCCTCGGCAAGCGCAAGGCGGGTAGCGGGCGGCGGGGCGAGCGGGCTGGTGGCATCGGCAGGCTTGACGACAAGGTGGCGGGAAACGTCCGCAGCGCAGGCACCGGTGCGGCACCATGCGCACATTTTGCGGGGCGAAACGGCCGGAGGCAGGCAGACTCAGCCGGGCCCAAGCTTCGCAAGCCGGGGCCCGGCGCCCCGCAGCAGCCCCTCGGCTGCTGGATGCCGGCCCTGTGACGATCTGTCACATTGCTGTCTACACTTGGACAGGCCCTGCAGGACTTGCTCACCGAGACCATGCCTCAGCACAAGAACAACCTCAGCCGCACCACGGCCGCCTGCCTGCTCGCAGCCCTGTCGGGCGCCGCCCAGGCGCAGACCGCCCCAGCACCGGCACCCGCGCCGGCGACCCAGGCGCCCGTGCAGGCGCAGAGCACCGAAGGCTCCGCCCCGCCCATGCTGGTGCCGGCCACGCTGCCCGAGCTGCGCCTGCCCGAAGTGCGCGACATCAACATCGCCGTGCCGCGCCAGGTGCGCGCCGCGCAGGCGGTGCTGGGCATGGGCAAGCAGCGCCTGGCGCTGGTGCTGGGCCTGGGCAAGGTGGGCCACCGCTCGGTGGTGGACAGTTCTGCGCGCAACACCCAGGCCGTGTCTGCGGCGCTGCGCAGCGGCGGCTTCGTCGTGATGACGCGCGAAGACCTCACCGCGGCCGACCTGCGCGCCACGCTGAAGGAATTCCGCGAACGGCTGCAGCCCGGCGGTGTGGGCTTCGTCTACGTCACCGGCCTCGGCGCCCAGGTGGAGGGCCGCAACCTGCTGCTGCCGCGCGACGCCGCGCTCGACGCCAGCATGCCGCCCGAACGCCTGGCCAAGCGGCTGGCCGAGACCTCGGTGCCGCTGGACGAAGTGGCCGATGCCCTCATCGGCACGCCCGACAGCCTGCGCCTGCTGGTGGTGGAAGCTGCGTGGCAGCACCCGGTGCTGGCCACGCTGCCGCAGCAGGGTCTGGCGCAGCCCCGTGTGCCGCACGGCATGATGGCCATGCTGGGCGTGGCGCCCGGCGCCGTGCAGGAGGTGCCCGCGGTGGCGCCGCTGCCGCTGCCGGCACCCACGGCCCCGGCCGAACTGGCCGCCACGCCTTTCGTGCGCACGCTGGTGGGCGCGCTGATGAAGCCGCGCATCAACGGCCCCGAAGTGCTGCGCAACACGCGCCGTTCGATGGTGGACGCCACGCTCGGCCAGACCAGCCCCTGGATCGGCGGCGACACCGACGACCGCGAAGAACTGGCCGAGGCCTCGCTGCTCGACGGCCTGATCCCGCGCACGCCGGAAGAGATCGCCCGCGAGGTGGCGCGCCAGGGCGGGCGCCTGCTCACGCGGCCGGCAGTGCGTGCGGCCGGCGAGCAATCGGTGGCCGAAGTGCTGGCGCAGAACAGCGTGCCGCCGGCACCGGCGGCCGCCGTGGCCGCGCCGACGGTCGAGCCCCCGCAAACCACCGCCACGCCCGACGCCAGGCCGCTGAGCAACGCCGCCAAGGCCGGCAGCAGCCTGGGCAGCACGGTCGGCAGCGCTGTCAGCGCGCTGGGCACCGTCGCCGGTGTCGCCACCACGGTGGCCGGCGTGGCGGCCACAGCGCAGGTGGCCAAGGCAGCCGCCACCGTGAGCGCCGCCACCACCGCAGCCGGCGCCGTGGGCAGCGCGGCCAGCAGCCTGGGCAGCACCGCCATGGCGCTGGGCGTGCGGGCCACCACTTCGTCATCGGGCGGCAGCGCCGCGGCCAGCACCGTGGCCGCCGCCACCGCCCCCAGCACCGTGGCCGTGGTGGCCCCTGCTGCCGCCGTGGCCGCTGTGCCGGTGGCAGCGCCAGCGGCCGCAGCCGCTGCAGCAGCCGCCCCTGTGGCACCGGCCGCGGCTGCGGCCACGGCAGCCACCGCGGCCCCGGCCGGGGCGGCCCCGGCTGCAGGCGGTGCGCCCGCGGCAGCACCGGGCGCACCGGCGGCGGCCGGTGATGCAGCTGCGGCGGGTACCGCCGGCGTCACGCCGGAAGCCGCGGCCACGGCCGCGCCGGCCGCCGCGGCCGCGAACCAGGCCGTCAACCAGGCCTCTGAAACCCCGGTGGGCGATGCCGCACGCCGCGCCGCGCCCGCCACCACGGCTGCCACCGAAGCGGTGCAGCCCGGCACCAAACCCAACCCGGCCGAGCCCGCCAGCACCTCGGCCGTGGCCGTGCCCAAGCGCAACCCCTTCGGCTACACCGAGGGTGACAGCTTCACCTACCAAGTGCTCGACACCTGGGCCGACGAGGTGGTGGGCGAGTACACCACCGCCATCGACGAGGTGATGGGCAACGGCGCCTTGCGCGCCAACGGCCAGCAGCTGCAGATGGATCCGCAAGGCCGCCCCACGCGCCTGGCGCGGCCCGACGGCAGCTTCTCGATCTTCGAGCCCCACCAGGACCTGTGGTGGGCCAACCCGCAACGCGGCGACCGCCGCGTGGTGCGCTTCATCGAGAAGTTCCAGCGCGCCGACCAGACCACCGGCCAGACCGAATGGCGGGGCGGCAGCCTGGTGGCGCGCGCGACCGAGATCGAGACACCGGCCGGCAAGTTCGACGTGCTGCCCATCGAGAGCACCGGCACCTGGACGGAAACCCTGGCCAACGGCACGCGCACCAACGGCCAGTGGACCCGCACCGTCTACTACTCGCCCAAGCTCAAGCACCCGGTGGCCATCGACGTGCGCGATGCCGACGCCATGGGCCGCCCGCTGCGCCGCGAGCGCATTCAGCTGATGCACGCGCAGCAGGCGCGCCCCACGCGCTGATGGCGGCCGCGGCGCGGCCCACCGGCCCGGCCGCGGCCCGCGTGGCCGCCGCGATGTTGGCGTCGGCAGCCGCGCTGCTCGGCGGCTGCGCCAGCAGCCCCGACGGCCGCCCCACCACCGACGGCCCCGAGGCACGGCCGCCCCCAGGCCTGGCCCAGGTGCCCGATGCCGTGCCGCGCATCGAGGCGCTGCGCAGCGGCGGGCCGAACAAGCCTTACCGCATCAACGGGCGCAGCTACACGCCCATGACCGACGACCTGCCGCTGCAGGAAGAAGGCCTGGCCTCGTGGTACGGACGCAAGTTCCATGGCCAGCGCACCTCCAACGGCGAGGTCTACGACATGTACGCGATGACGGCCGCGCACAAGACCATGCCGCTGCCGAGCTATGCACGGGTGCGCAACCCGGCCAACGGCCGCGAGATCATCGTGCGCATCAACGACCGCGGGCCCTTCGCCGACGGGCGTGTCATCGACCTCAGCTACACCGCCGCGCTGAAGCTCGGCGTGCTGGCCGGCGTGGCGCCGGTGCAGGTGCAGCGCATCACCTTCGACGAGATACGCAGCGGCCGCTGGCAGCAGCCGCGCGACGAGGCCGTGGCCGCCGCCCCCAGTCGCAAGCCGCCGGTGGTGCTGGACGACGCCCTGCCCGGCGACCGCGCGCCCGTGGGCTTTTGGCTGCAGGTGGGCGCCTTCCGCCAGTTCGAAGGCGCACAGCAGCTGCAGCGCCAGCTGCTGGCCACGCCGCAGGCGGGCGTCGACAGCATCGCGGTGTTCGAGGAAGCCGGGCTCTTCCGCGTGCAGGCCGGCCCCTACGCCACGCGCGCCGATGCGCAACAGGCCGCCGAACGCGTGCGCCGCCACACCGGCCGCAGCCCCCTGCTGGTGGACCGCAGCGCGCCCTGAGAGACGAGGCCCCGCGCCGGGCCCGCCCCCCGGGGGCCCTAGCCTGGATCTTTCACGAGGCATGAAGTAGGCGACCTGCCTGCGTTGTCCGTTGTCATAGGTGTTCGACGTCTA
>JBHYDA010000007.1:0-285930 GCA_051861265.1 Rubrivivax sp. | reverse complement strand
GGCAGTGCGTTGCAGACATTGACCGCTGCGCAACTCGCCGCGCTCAGCGGCAACGTCACGCACACCTTCGCCGACGACGAAGACGGCCCGGTCAACGCGACGCCGCGCACCGTCACCGTCACGGCCAACGATGGCGATGGCGGCATCACCACGCGCACGCAGGGAGTGACGGTCAACAACGTCACGCCGACCATCGCGCTGGGCGGCAGTGGTGCGGCCATCGCCGGCCAGGCCTACACCCTGGCGCTGGGCGCCATCACCGACCCCGGCCAGGACACGCCCACCAGCTACATCATCGATTGGGGCGATGGCTCGGCCCCGCAGACCGTGGCCGCCGGCACCGCCAGCGCCACCCACAACTACGCCAGCGCCGGCAACTTCACCATCGCCGTCAGCGTGGTCGACGAAGACGGCACCTTCGCCGCTGGCTCCACCGGCGTGGCCGTCACGCAGCCCAGCGCCACCCTCAGCCTGGAGGCCGGCCCCAACACCAGCCTGGCCGAGGGCAGCACCTTCACGCGCAGCATCACTTTCAGCGACGGTGAAGACAACGGCGCCCCGGGCTGGGCCTACAGCATCGACTACGGCGACGGCACCGTGGTCACCGGCACCACGCTGGTGAGGAACCTCGACCTCAGCCACCTCTATGCCGACGGCAACGCCTCGCACACGGTGACGGTCTCGCTCACCGACGGCGTGGGCGAATCCGCCAGCGACAGCTTCACCGTCACGGTGGACAACGTCGCGCCGACGGCGGCCGTCACGGGCGCCAACAGCGTCGACGAAGGCCAGCCCTACACGCTGAGCGTGGCGGCTGTGGTGGACCCGGGTGCGGACACCCGCACCGGCTACACCATCGCCTGGGGTGACGGAAGCACCGAGAGCTTCACGCCCGCGCAGTGGGCCGCAGCGGCTGGCAGCTTCACCCACACCTATGCCGACGGCTCGCTGGCCGCCAGCATCGTGGTGAGCGCCACCGACGAAGACGGCACCTTTGTGCTCGGCACGAAGAACGTCAGCGTCAACAACGTCGCACCGGGCTTGAACATCAGCGGCGCTGCCAGCACGCTGGAGGGCGCGGTCTACACGCTGGCCATCGCCGGCAGCGACGTGGCCGCAGACGTTCTGAGCTACAGCATCGATTGGGGTGACGGCAGTGCGTTGCAGACATTGACCGCCGCGCAACTCGCCGCGCTGGGTGGCAACGTCACCCACACCTTCGCCGACGACGAGGACGGCCCGGTGAACGCCACGCCGCGCACCATCACCGTCACCGCCAACGACGGGGATGGCGGCATCACCTCGCAGACCCAAGGGGTCACGGTGAACAACGTCGCGCCCACCATGGCGGTTTCGGGCAATGCGGCCACGTTCACGGGCCAGACCTACACGCTGAACCTCGGCGCCGTGGTCGACCCGGGCCAGGACACGCCCGTGAACTACCTGATCGACTGGGGCGACGGCAGTGCGGCGCAGACCGTCGCCTCCGGCAGCGCCACCGCCACGCACGTGTTCAACAGTGCCGGCAACTCGCTCATCACGGTAAGCGTGGTGGACGAAGACGGCACGTTCACGGCAGGCAGCCAGGCGGTGAACATCGGCAACCAGCCGACGTTCACGGTGCGGATCGGGGACAGCGTGGATCGGTTGTCTTCGGCGAACTTAACCCGCTGGGAGCAGGACTGGACCGACCCAGCCGTCTCGAAAACTGAGCACAAGGCAGATGCCACCAGCAGTACCGAATCCTGGAGCGCGGTTCGCTACCTCGGGGGCGCAACCAACCAGTTGGCAGGCGCCGACATCATCTCCGGCGACTTAGGCGTAAGCGGTAGGTCCTTGGCGACCAGCTCACAGGTCGCAGAGCTAGACGGCAAGGAAGCACTTCGCTTCACGCTCGCTGAAGAGGCCCTCGGCGTCACGCTCTCGTTGTCTCGCTTTTATCTTCAGGACGACGGCAGCGTCTACGCCGAGGCAGGCCTTATCCGTTTGCTGGATAGCCAGGGGAACGTTGTGGGGGAACAGGCGTTCAGCGCAAGCAGCTTGCAAGGCTCGAAGCTTGTGAGCGCCAACGCCCCGGTAGCCTTCTCAGCCGTCGAGATCTGGGCAGGCGCCTATGACGATGGCACCTTCGTGCACGGCGCCTATGTCGGGCCAGGCGGCATGACGGTAGCGCCCTACGCCAACGCCACTGGTCTGCACGGCAGTGATTTCCTTCTTGACTGGGTGGAGTTCACATTTCCAGAACCGCTGCAAGCAGCAGGCATAGAGATGCCAACGAGTGAGAAGGGCTGGTTGTTCCCGTGAGCGGGGGATGGTGACCTGATTTCCCCATCACTACATTGTCCTGCTCGATGCGCAAAGTCAGTCAGCCAAGAAACATGATGGCCTGCCGCAGCAGGCAACCCTGGAGATTCCTATGAAGTTCTGCTTCCTCAAAATCTCGATCGGCCTCGCCGTTGCACTGACCACCGCGCAGAGTTGGTCAACGCCAGTGGTGGTGGCTGCATCAGCCCCTGACCTGACCCAATTGCTGGGCGATTTGGGAAACACCCAGGTCGACCCAACACTCTCTGTAAGCTTTGGCGGCCACGGATTTGCGTTTGATGGCTACAAGGTAACTCGCATCGAATGGTGGGGATTTGAAGCGGCCGTACCGCCTTCACCCGCTCCCGCTCCCGCACCAGGTCCTGCGCCATTCCTCCTCTTGCTCAATACGAACCCGGTGCTTGTTATCGAGGACGTGATTGCTATCGATGAAGAAGATTTTGATGGACAGGGAGACCTGTTCAGATACAGCGTCGACACCTCCGCTTTGGACCTTTTTCTCACGTTGAACAACACACTCAGCCTGGGAAATACAGACCCAGCTGACGACACAGTTTGGATCTGGCAGCAGGGCTTGGGACAACAACCGTACGCCTTCCGCGTCTTTGGCGAAGCTGTGACGCAGGTGCCCGAACCCAGCTCAGCCCTCCTCGTCGCCATCGCCGGCTTCGGCCTGCTGGCCACACGCCGTCGCCAGGTCTGAGACCCGCGGCGCACGGCCGCAGCACCCCCGCAGGCCGCGCGGCGCCCTCCAGCGCCCCGCGGCCTTCTTCTTCCCGCCCTGAGAGCACACCCCCATGAACCTGCTCGGCCAGCGCCTGCCCCTGGACACCCCGCTGGGCCGCGCCATGGCTGCCGTGCGCCAGACGCTGGCGTGGGTGGCCTTCTTCAGTTTCTTCGTCAACCTGCTGGCCCTGACCTCGTCGGTCTACATGCTGCAGATCTACGACCGCGTGCTGGCTTCGCAAAGCCGCGCCACGCTCGTCGGGTTGACGGTCTTCGCCGTGGCCTGCCTGCTGACGCTGGCCGGGCTGGAAGTGGTGCGCTCGCGCCTGCTGGTGCGCCTGGGCGCGCGGCTCGATGGCCAGCTCTCGGGCATCCTCTTCGCCCGCACGCTCGATGGCGGCAAGAACGGCCAGGCGCTGCGCGACCTGGAAGCGCTGCGCAACTTCACCACCGGCAGCACCATGCTCTCGCTGCTGGACGCGCCGTGGATGCCCATCTACATCGGCCTCATCTACCTGCTGCACCCCTGGCTGGGCCACGTGGCGCTGGCCGGCGGCGTGGTGCTTTTCCTGCTGGGCCTGTGGAATGAACGCGCCACACGCGCGCCGCTGGCCGAAGCCGGGCAGGAGATGGCCGCCGGCGCGCGTTTTGCCGAGCTGGCCGCGCGCAATGCCGAGGCGGTGCGCGCCATGGGCATGCTGCCGGCGCTCAGCCGCGTCTGGCGCCAGCGGCACGATTTCGGCATCGGCCTGCAAGGCGTGGCCAGCGACCGCGCCGCCGAGGTGGCGGCCTGGGCCAAGAGCACACGGCTGATGCTGCAGATCGGCATCCTGGGCGTGGGCGCGTTGCTCGTCATCCGAGGCGACACCACCGCCGGCGTGATGATCGCCGCCAGCATCATCATGGGCCGTGGCCTGGCACCGCTGGAATCGGCCATTGGCGGCTGGCGCGCTTTCCTGATGGCACGCGAGAGCTATGCCCGGCTGGCCGAAGAGATCGGCACCCAGGCCGACGCACACGACCCGATGCCCCTGCCAGCCCCGCAGGGCCAGCTCAGCTTCGAAACCGTGTCGGCCGGGCCGCCGCAGGCTCGCAAGCTCACGGTGCAGGGGCTGAACTTCACGCTGCAGCCGGGCAGCTGCCTGGGCGTTACCGGCCCCAGCGCGGCCGGCAAGAGCACGCTGGCACGCCTGGCCGTGGGCGTGTGGCCGGCGGCGGCGGGTTCGGTGCGGCTGGACGGTGCCAAGCTCACCGACTGGCCGCGCGAGCAGATCGGCCCGCACATCGGCTACCTGCCGCAGGACATCGAACTCTTCCCGGGCACGGTGGCGGCCAACATCGCGCGCCTGGGTGATGTCGACCCGGAGAAAGCCGTGGAAGCCGCGCAACTGGCCGGCGCACACCAGATGATCCTCACGTTGCCCGAGGGTTACGACACCGTCATCGGGCCCGCGGGCGCCAACCTCTCGGGCGGCCAGCGCCAGCGCATCGGCCTGGCGCGCGCCTTCTACGGCCTGCCGGCGCTCATCGTGCTGGACGAGCCCACCAGCAACCTCGACGCCGAAGGCGAAGCCGCCGTGCGCCAGGCCATGGATGAACTCAAGCGCCGCCAGCGCACCGTGATCGTGGTGGCGCACCGCCCTGCCCTGCTGGGCGGCACCGATCAGCTGCTGGTGATGGTGAACGGACAAGTCGCCAAGCTCGGCCCCACCAGCGAGCTGATGCCGCAGATCACCCGCCCGGTGCCCGGGGCACCCGCAGCGCCAGGCGCCGTCGGCCTGCCCCTGCCTGCCACCGCACCCCGAGGAGCCCAACATGGCTGACGCTGCCGCCCTGCGTGAAGGGGCCATCGCCAAGATGGTGGTGGGCGATGCCCGCGCCGAGAAAGAAACACAACGCTGGGTGCGCATCGGCCTGGTGATGCTGGCCAGCACCGTGGGCGTGGCCCTGCTGTGGTCGAGCACGGTGCCGCTGTCCAGCGCGGTGCTGGGCGCAGGCGTGCTGAAGGTCGATTCCAGCCGCAAGCGCATCCAGCACCCGGAAGGCGGCGTCGTCAAAGAGATCCTGGTGCGCGACGGCACCCGCGTGAAGGCGGGCGACGTGCTGGTGCGCCTGGACGAAACGCGCGCCGGCGCCGCGCACGGCGTGGTCTCGGGCGGGCGCGACGTGGCTGAGGCCTCGCTGGCCCGCCTGCAAGCCGAGCGTGACGACCGCGCCAGCATCAGCTTCCCGGCCGAGCTGCTCAAGCGCGCTGCGGGTAACGACCAGCTGGCGCAGATCATCCGCGCGCAGCAGAGCATCTTCGAGGCGCGGCGCAGCGCGCGCGTCGGCGAGCTCGCCATCCTCGAACAACAGATCGGTGCCCTGCGTTCCGAGATCGAGGGCTACGAATCGCAGCGCCGCAGCAAGGACGAACAGCTCGCCAGCACGCGGCGCGACCTGGAGAGCCTGGTCGATCTCGACAAGGTGGGCATGGTCGAGAAAACACGCCTGCGCGCCACCGAACGCGACATCGCCAAACTCACGGGCGAGCGCGACGAGCTCGCGTCTCGCGTGGCCAGCACACGCACCGCCATCAGCGAGCGCGAGCTGAAGAAGTTCCAGGTGCGCAAGGCCTTCGCCGAAGACGTGGCCGCTGAGTTGAAGAAAGTGCAGAGCGAGAACTTCGAACTCATCGAACGCGAAAGCGCCACGCGCCGCACGCTGGAGCTGACCGAGCTGCGCGCGCCGGTGGACGGCATCGTCACCGACCTGCGTGCGCACACGCCCGGCGGCAGCATCGCCCCGGGTGAGCTGCTGATGGAGATCGTGCCCGTGGCCGACCGCCTGGTGCTGGAAGTCAAGCTGCCCACCTTCGACGTCGACCGCGTGCGTGTGGGCCAGGCTGCGGGCGTGAAGGTCAATGCCTTCAACATCCGCACCCTGCCCGAGCTGGAAGGCACCGTGGCCCACGTCTCGCCCGATGCGCTGGTCGACCCGCGCACCGAGCAGGCCTACTTCATGGCCCGCATCGAGATCGCGCCCGAGCAGCTCAAGCGCCTGGGCGAAGGCAACCAGGTTCAGCCGGGCATGCAGGCCGATGTGTTCATCCGCACCGGCGAGCGCACCTTCCTCGGCTACCTGATGCAGCCGCTGACCGAGAACTTCAGCAAGGCCTGGCTGGAGCGCTGAGCCCCACTACCCGCGCCTCACTTCAAGGCGAAGCGCACGGTGGAGGGCTTGCCCGCCACGTTCACCACAGCCACGACCTTGGTGCCGGCGCCCAGCTTGAAGCTGCCGCTGGCTTCCAGCCGCTCGCCCACTGGCTTGAGCTCGACCTCCTGCTTCTCGGTGCCGCTCAGCAGCGTGAGCCGGGCTGTGGCCCGGGCCAGGTCGACCTTCTTGCCGTGGTCGCGCAGGTGCAGCTGGATCAGCGTGTGCCTGGCCACGAGCTCGTAGTCGAACTCCTTGCCTTCCACCACCACACCGCCATGCAGCGGCTTGTGGTCGTGCTGGCCAGGGCCCGCAGAGGCCGGGTTGGCAAAGGCCAGCGTGAGGGCGATGGCGGCAGCGGAGAACAGGGCTTGCGTCTTCATCGGGAGATCCTTCTTCAGGGGCGTTGGGTTGACAGGGAAGGGACAGTGCGCAGGCTCAAAGCGCTTCGGCGTCATCGCCGTCGAGCAGCGCCTGCGCGGGCTTGCGACCGAAGAGCCAGAACATCACAGGGGTCAGGAAGGTGTCGAGCACGGTCGAGCTGATGAGGCCGCAGAAGATCACCACGGCCACCGGGTGCAGCACCTCGGTGCCGGGCTGCTCGGCCTCGAACAGCAGCGGCGCCAGCGCGAAGGCCGTGACCAGCGCCGTCATCAGCACCGGGCTGAGCCGCTCCAGGGAGCCGCGCACGATCATCGGCAGGTCGAAGCGCTCGCCCTCGAACCGCATCAGGTTGATGTAGTGGCTGACCTTGAGGATGCCGTTGCGCACCGAGATGCCGGCCAGCGTGACGAAACCGACCAGGGCCGCCACGCTCAGCGGCTGGCCCGACAGCCACAGCCCGAGCACCGCCCCGACCAGCGCGAGCGGGATGTTCACCATGATCAGCGCCGACAGCACGGCCGATTGGTAGCGGCTGTAGAGCACCACGAACATCAACGCCAGCGACACGATGGACAGCAGGCCGATCAGGCGCGAGGCCTCCTCCTGCGCCTGGAACTGGCCGCCCAGGGTGATGAACATGCCCTCGGGGAGCCGCGTCTCGGCCACCACCGCGCGGATGTCGGCCACGATCTCCGACAGCGCACGCCCCGAGGCATTCGCCGACAGCACGATGCGCCGCTTGCCGTCGTCGCGGCTGATCTGGTTGGGGCCATCGCCGTCCTCGATGGTGGCGATCTTCGACAGCGGGATGCGGCCCCCGGGCGTCTCGATCAGCAGCTGGCCGAGGCCTTCCACCGAGCGCGCCGATTCCGGCAGCCGCAGCACCAGCGCGAAGCGCCGGTTGCCCTCGACGATCTGCGTGATCTTCTCGCCTTCCACCAGCGCCTGCAGCGTGGCCAGCACCTGCGGCGTCGGCACGCCGTACTGCGCCGCGGCCGCCGGGTCCACGCGCACCTTGATCTGCAGCGCGAGCACCTGCTTCTCGATCTGCAGGTCGGCGATGCCAGGGATCGCGGCCAGCTTCGCGCGCAGCAGGTCGGCCTGGCCGCGCAGGGCATCGAGGTCTTCGCCGAAGATGCGGATCGCGATCTGCGAGCGCACGCCCGAGAGCATGTGGTCGATGCGGTGCGAGATGGGCTGGCCGATCTCGATCGCCGCCGGCAGGTTGACCAGCCGCGCGCGGATGTCGGCCTTGATCGCCTCCATGCTGCGCGTCAGCTCGGCGGTGGGCTTCAGGCCCACGTCCAGCTCGCTCACGTGCACGCCCTCGGCATGCTCGTCCAGCTCGGCCCGGCCACTGCGGCGCCCGACGTGGGTCACTTCCGGCACCTGGCTGACCAGCACTTCGGCCTGGCGGGCCAGGGCTGAGGAAGCCGTCAGGGTGACGCCCGGGTTCAGGCGCAGGCCGATCAGCAGCGTGCCTTCGTTGAAGGGCGGCAGGAAGGTGGTGGGGAAGAAGGGCACCGCGGCGGCAGCGGCCAGCACGGCCACCCCGGCGGCGGCCAATGCGGCCCGGGGCCGGGCGAGCACACCCTGCAGGCTGCTGCGGTAGCGCGCCTTCAGCCAGGCCAGCACCCGCGTGTCGCCATGCTCCAGGTTCTTCATCCGCGGCAGCAGGTAGTAGCTGAGCACCGGCGTCACCGTCACCGAGACGAGCAGCGAGGCCAGCGTCGAGACGATGAAGGCGATGCCCAGCGGCACGAACAGCCGGCCTTCCAGCCCCGGCAGCGCGAACAGCGGGATGAAGACCAGCACGATGATGGCCGTGGCGTACAGGATGCCGGAGCGCACCTCCATCGAGGCCTTGGCCACCAGCTGCAGCGGGTTCAGGCGCTCGTGAGGGCTGCGCAGCCGGTCGGCCTTCAGCCGCCGGATGATGTTCTCCACATCGACCACCGCGTCGTCCACCAGCCCGCCGATGGCGATGGCCAGGCCACCCAGCGTCATGGTGTTGATCGAGAGCCCGAAATGGCGGAACACCAGCACCGTCACGCACAGCGAGACCGGTATCGCGGTCAGCGCGATGAGCGTGGGGCGCAGCGTGCCCAGGAAGAAGAACAGGATCACCGCGACGAAGACCGAGGCGCCGATCAGCTTGCCCTGCAGCGTGTTGATGGAGGCTTCGATGAAGCTGGCCTGGCGGAAGGTGACGCGCGGCGCTTCCATGCCGGCCGGCAATGAAGCCTTCAAGCCGACCAGCGCCTCCTCGATCGTCCGGGTGAGCGCGATGGTGTCGGCCGTGGGCTGCTTCTGGATGCCCAGGATGACGGCTGGGCGGCCCTCGAAACCGGCGTCGCCGCGCTTGGGGGCCGCCGCGAAGGCCACCGTGGCCACCTGGCGCAGCAATATGGCTTGACCGCCCCGCGCCGTGAGGGCCAGGTTGCCCAGGTCCTCCAGCCTGGAAGTGCGGCCCAGGTGGCGGATGAGGTACTCGCGGCCGTTCAGCTCCAGGAAGCCGCCCGAGGTGTTGGACGCATAGCCCTGGAGCGCCGCCACCAGCTGCTCGTGCGTGATGCCCAGATCGGCCATGCGCACGGTGTTGGGCTGCACCTGGAACTGGCGCACCTCGCCGCCGATGGGGATGACCTGCGCGACACCCGGCACCGCGAGCAGCCGCGGCCGCAGCACGCTGTCGGCGTATTCGCGCACGGCCATCGGGCCGAGCTTGCCCGCGTCCAGCGGGATGGCGATCTGCAGGATCTCGCCCATGATGGAGCTGATGGGCCCCATGTGCGGCACCACCCCCGCAGCGAGGCCCTCCTCCAGGGTCGAGAGCCGCTCGGAGACCAGCTGCCGGGCGCGGAAGATGTCGGTGTTCCAGTCGAAGGTGACATAGAGGAAGGACAGCCCGGCCGAGGACGTGGAGCGCACCGATTCCACGCCCGGCAGCCCGCTGAGCGCCGTCTCCAGCGGGAAGGTGATGAGCTGCTCCACCTCTTCGGCGGCCATGCCGCCGGCCTCGGTGATCACGGTGACCGTGGGCTTGTTGAGATCGGGGAACACGTCCACCGGCGTGCGTGACAGCGTGAACAGGCCACCGGCCATCAGCACCACGCTGGCGATGAGCACCAGCAGCCGGTTCTTCAGGCTGTGCTCGAGGAGCCACTTGAACATGTCAGCGCACCTGGTTGATGAGCAGGGCGCCCTGCGTGGCCACACGATCGCCGGGCTGCAGCCCCGAGGTCACCGCTACGCGCACGCCGTCCAGGGGCTCGGTGGTGACGGTGCGCGGCTCGAAGCGCTCGGGCGCGGTCTTCACCCAGACCACGGTCTGGTTGGCCGGGTTCTTCATCAACGCCGCCACGGGCACGGCCATGCCCTGCACCTGGCTGCGCGTCTGCACGTACACCCGCACGGGCTGCCCCACGGCCAGCTGCTGGAGCGCCGCACCCTGGGCACGGAAGGACAGCGGCAGCGCTTGCTCGCGCAGGCTGCGCGCCGCGCCGATGAACTGCAGCGGCACGCGCACCTCGCCCAGCGCCAGCGTGGCCGTGCCGATGTTCGCGGCCAGGGCGGTGTCGAAGGCCAGTGCCTCGATGCGCACCCGCGAAGGGTCGACGATCTCGAACAGCAACTCGCGCGCATCCACCACCTGGCCGGCCACGACGTGCGCCGAGGCCACCACGCCGGACACCGGCGCCACCAGCACCTCGCGCGGGGCCAGGCCTGAGGACACCGCGGCGATGCGCGCCGCCAGGCTGGCCACATCACTCTCGGCCGCCTCGATCTCCTTGCGCGGCACCGTGTCCACCAGCTCCTGCAGGCGCGCCAGGCGCTTGCCGGCCAGCGCCTGGGCGGCTTGCAGCTCGGCCAGCTGGGCGGCCTGGTTGGCACGCTCGATCGGCGCCGCCGAGGGTCGCACGTAGGCCAGCACCTCGCCCTGGCGCACGGCCTGGCCCAGGGTGGGCAGGCCACGCGGGCCGGGTTCCACGCGGCCGGCGTTCAGCGCCTGCACACGGCCGCCCGCGTTCGGGTCCATCAGCACGCGGGCGTCGAGTTCCACGCTGCGCGGCAAGCTGGCAGCCTCGGCGGGCACGGTGCGCACGCCCAGCTGGCGCTGCGCGGGCTTGGGCAGGAACACGCTGCCATCGGGCAGGCGCTGCGGCCCGTTCGCGCTGGGCGCGGCGGGCGCGTCGCCATGGTCGTGGCCCGGCCCGGCCGGGGCCGGCCCGGCGCACACCAGGCCGAGCGGCAAGGCCCACAGCAGGGCCAGGCGGCGAGCCCGGCTACTCACAAAGCTGGCGGGGCTCATGCCGCACCCCCGGCCTGCACACGGCGCGCAGCGCGCACGGCCAGCCGGCTGCGCAGCAGCCAGGCCAGCGCCACCAGGCCGGCCGCACCCCAGCCGGCGTAGGCCGCCCAGGCCACGGGGTGCGCATGGTCGTCGGCTGCCGCGGGCGCGGGGATGTCGAGCTCACTGGCCAGCAGGTCGGCCTCGTTGCCCACGGCCACGCTGGCCGTGATCGGCAGCACCCCGGCTTTCGGCGCCTGGGGCAGCACGATCTCGTAGGCGCCGTCCGCCTGGGGCGCGGCCTTGAGCTTCTGGCCGTTGATGTCGAGCTCGATCTGCGCGCCAGGCACAGGGCTGTTGTCGGCGTAGCGATCGAGGTAGAGGGTGATGCGCAGGCCCTCGAGCACGCCGACGAGCTCGAAGGTTTCCGATTCGGCCGCGAAGCGCGGCAAGGCCGGGCCAGCGGGCGCGGCGGCCGCCGGGCCGTGGTCGTGGTCGTGGTCGTGGTCGCCGCCGGCCTGGGCCGGCGCCGCGAGGACAAGGGTCGCGAGCAACAGCGCGACCGGAATTGCAAAGAGCTTCATCGGTGGATTCCTGTGGGGTTCGGTTCGGAGCGCCATCACGGCAGCAACCCGAGGGCCTGCCGCCAGGCCGAGACGGCAGCAGCAAGCTCGATGCGGGCACGCGCCGCCTGGCGCTCGGCCTCGGCGGCCTCGGCCTCGATGCGCAGGCGCGTGGGCAGGTCGGTTTCGCCCAGGGTGAAAGACTTGTCGAAGAACCCGCGGGCCTCGCGGGCCAGCTGTGCGCGCAGCGTGGCGGCGCTCAGTTGCGTGCGGGCGGCCGCCACGCGCGCTTGCACGGCCTCGCGTTCGGCCTGCAGGCGTTCACGCTCCAGTGCCAGCTGCGCCTGCAGCTCGATGGCCTCGGCACGCGCACCGGCGCTGCGGGCGTCGTGACGCGGCCCGTCGCCCAGGGGGATGCGCAGGCCGAGCGTGACGCTCTGCTGGGCCGCCTCGCCGAAGGCACCGCGGTCGCGCGTGGTGGCCAGCACGAGCTCGGGGTTGCCGCGCGAGCGCGTGGCCGCCAGCGCAGCGGTGCGCGCCGCCACCGCCGCGCGGTCCTGCAGATCCTGCAGCGCAGCGTGCGTCTCGTTGGGCGCCTGGGCCCACACGGGCTCGGGCTCGGCCGCGAGGCCTTGCGCGTCGCCCGCCCTGGGCAGCTGGCCGGTCAGCGCCCGCAAGTGCTCGCGTGCCGCTGCGAGCACAGCCTCGGCTTGGGCCTGGGCCGCGGCCGCACCGGCCACGGCGCCGTCGGCCTGGTGCTGGTCGGCGCGCGCCAGATCGCCCGCACGGGCGCGCCGCGCCACATCGGCGGCGATGCGGCGCGTGCTGTCGAGCTGCTGGCCAGCGATGTCGACGTCGATGCGCGCCCGCTGCCATTGCCACCAGGCCTCGCGCACGGCAGCGGCCACGCGCAGCCGGGCGGCCGATGCGCGGCTTTCGACGGCCTGCCCTTCGGCCTGTGCCAGCGCGGCGCTGCCGCGGCGCTCACCCGGCAGCCACAGCGGCACGGCGATGCCGATCTCGCGCTCGCGGGCGCCCTGGTTGCGGCCCAGGCGGTCGGTCTTGCCCGCGATTTCGAGCGCTGCAGGCTCGGGTGTCCAGGCCTGCGCGGCCTGTTGCTGCGCGCGCGCCGCTTCGCGGCGATCGGGCAGCGCCAGCGCTTCGGGCTGCCGCGCCCACGCGGCCTCGAAGGCCTGCCGCAGGGGCGACGCGCCAGCCGCTGTGTCGGCCGTCGGGTTGGCCGCGGCCGCGCAGCAGGCCCAGGCCAGCGCCAGGCCCACGGCCCTTTGGTTCTTACGGTGCATCCGATGCTCCAGTGTTGAAGACAACCCAGGGAGAGATCGGCAAGCAGCGACCTGGCGGTCGCGCCGGGCCCGCAGGCACCGCAGGCTGCGGCGCCCGCGCGGGCGCGGACGGGGTTCAGGAAAAGTGCAGACCCGCCTCGCCGATCAGGCGAGGGGCGGCCACTGTGGGCGTTCGGGTCGGGATGGCGCGTGCGGCGCGCCGGCCTTCTCAAAAAAAGCGCCTGGCACCACCGCAGAGACCGCGGGCGGCAGGCCGGCACAGCTCATCGGCATCACGCTGCAGTGGCCGTGGCAATGCCCGCAATCGAGCTCGGCGCTGGCCGGGGCCTCGTCGCCATCGGGCACGGCGACGTTGTCGCCGTGCTGCGGGTGCTCATGGTGGCAGAAAGAGCCGGGATGGCCGGCCGGTGCCTCGCCTGCATGCCCGCAATACGCACCCACGGCCGCCCAGCTGAACTGGAGCGGCAACAAGGCCAACAAGACGATGAAGAGAAGGCGGCGCACGGCGTGCAGTCTAAGGCAGCGGTCTGCACCTTCGTGCAACCCGGTCTGCTTCAAGGCCGTGAGATCTTGCGCTCCACGCCCTGCACCACGCCGGCCTTGAGGGTGATGATGGTCAGGGTCTGCGCATCGCGCGGCGCAGGGAAGTAGGTCCAGGCCTTCTCCTCCGCCTCGCCCTTGATGTTGCGGATGAAGGTCTCGTGGTCGGGCGGCCCGATGCGCAGCACCACCTCGCCCTCCTTCATACCCTTGCGGATGAAGCCGCGCTCGGCGGCATCGGCCGCAGCAGCCAGCGTGGTGACGGCCGCCAGCGCGCAGGCGATGGCGATGCGTGTGCCCATCATCTGTAGCCTCCTGTGTACCGAGTGATGCTCCCCACAAGGAGTGTTCAGGCGCGCAGGAGTTCCAGCACCTCGTCGCCATGCCCGTCGACGCCGCCCGTGCTGCGCCAGCCGAGGTGGCGGTAGAAGCCGTGCGAGCGCACCGCCGGATCGGCCGAGCAGCCCAGGAAGAGCCGCTGGTGGCCGAGCGCGTGCAGCTGCGCGCCCACGCGCGCCAGCAGCTCGCGGCCGATGCCACGGCCCTCAAAGGCCGGCAGCAGCGCCAGCACGACGATCTCGCCGGTGGCGGTGTCGCCAAAGCAGTAGCCGGCCATCTCGGTGCCCGCCATGCAGATGCAGCCGCGCAGCACGCCGGACCAGATGTCGTCGGACCAGGCTTCGAGGGTGATGCCCAGGCTGGCCAGGCGCTCGGCGGAGACGGCGTTTTCCCGCGTCAGACCGCGGATGCGGATGCACTCGGCAGTGTCTTGCGGCGTGGCGGTTCGGTATTGAAGCTGCACGGGTCGGATCGGGCGGTGGTGGCAGGTGTGCGCAGCCGGCAGCATAGACCCAGGCCACGCAGCGCCGCCCTGCACTTCGGTGCAGGCGGGCGGGCGCAGGCCGCGTGAAGCCGCGTCTTGCCGCGTCAGGCCGAGGCCTTGCTCCAGAGGCGGGACCACCAGCCCCGCGCGTGCTGCGCCGGCGGCAGCGGCGGCACGCCCAGTGCGAGCAGGCGGTGCTCGACCTCTGCCAGGCCCGCCCGGCGCGCGGCCTGCAAGGGCGTGAGGCCGTCGAACTCCGACCACAGCTGCGGGTTGGCGCCCCGCTCCAGCAGGAAGAGCGCCACCCGGGCCTGGCCGGCCAGGATGCAAGCCACCAGCGGCGTGGAGAGGAACTCCGGGTGCGCATAGTCCATGTCGATGCCGGCATGCACGTGGTACTCCACCAGCGCCAGGTCGCCGCTGCAGGCGGCGTTGAACATCTCTTTCCAGTTGCCTCCTGACATGGCCGCCCTCAACGCCGCTGCGCGCGCGCTGCGTCCAGCGCCGGCACGAGCCGGTCGCGCCAGACGCGGTAACCCGCTTCGCTGGGGTGCAGGCCGTCCAGGAACAGGCGCGGCAGTTGCTGCCCCTGCGCATCGACGAACGAGGGGTAGAGGTCCAGCCAGGTGGTGAAGCCCGCGAACTCGGGGCTCTTGGCCAGCGCGGCCAGCCGCGCGTTCACGGGGCGCACCACCGCGGCATCGCGGGCGGGCTCCGAGGTGGGCAGGATGGATTGCAGCAGCAGACGCGCGCCTGGCTTGCGGGCGTGCAGCGCGCGCATCACCGCGAGCACGCCCTGGAACACGCTGTCGGCCACCGGCTGCTCGGCCGCGTAGGAGTTGTTGATGCCAACCATCAGCACGAAGAACTCCGCCGCGAGCGCCGGGGCGTCGAGCTGGCCCAGCCCGCCCTGGGCCTGGGGCAGGATGCGGAACAGCAGGTGCTCGGTGCGGTCGCCCGAGATGCCGATGTTCAGCGCCGCGTTGCGCGGCACGGCGCCGCCGAAACTCTCGTCCCACACCGCGCGGCCGTGCAGCCGGCCCGGGAACCAGGGGTCGTCGCCCATCAGCCAGAAGTCGGTGATCGAATCGCCGACGAACACCAGCTTCACGCTGCGCAGACGCTGGGCATCGGCCTTCTCGCCAACCTGCGCCTGGATCTCGGCCTGCCGCTGCTGCCAGTACTCCACGCGGGCGGCCGGGCGTGTGGAAGCGAAATCGGCCGCCTGTGCGCAGGCGCTGCCCAAAGAGACGCTGGCGAGCAGCAGCAGCGCCGCCAGCCCCGCTGGCAGGGTGTTCAGTTGCATGGGCTTCCTTCGGGAAAGAGTTCGGTCGGATCGCACCACTGCACGCCGGGCTCGGCACACAGGCGCAGCAGCGAGGCCTCGAAGGCGCGCCACATCGGCTCGCCGACGAGCTCGTAGGAGTGGCCCCAGAACCAGAAGACGCCGGTCGGTCGTGCGTGCTCGAAGCGCTGCCAGAAATCAGGCGCCAGGAAGTGGCAGCTGGGCGCCACGGCCATGGCGTCGTGCGTGTCCACACCACAGACGGCACTTTGCGTGGTGCGGGCGTAGCAATGGCCGGCACCGCGCACGGCCTGCTGCACAGCGGCATCGAAGGTGCCGAAAGGGTAGGCGAAGCCTTGCACCGGCTGGCCGAACAGGTCTTGCAGGCGCGTGCGGCCGTCGCGGATCTCGCGCTGCATCGCGGCCGGGGGCAGCTGCGTCAGGCTGGGGTGCGTGTCGGTGTGGTTGGCGATCTCGAACCCCTCGTAGACCTCGCGCAATTCAGCGCGGCCCAGCCGCCAGACCTCGGTGCCCTGGTGCTGCCAGCCGAGCTGGCGCTGCGGCGCATGCAGGCCGGCATTGAGGTTGAAGGTGGCCCGCACGCGATGGCGGCGCAGCAAGGTCACCAGGCGCACATCGGTGGTGACGCCGTCGTCCCAGCATTGCACGAGCTTCATCGCTGCATCGTAGTGGCAAGCCCAGAGCGTGCCGCAGCGCTGTCACAGCATCTTCATCAAGCGCACGCACGATCGCCCGCTTCCAAGCTCCACGAGATATGCCCATGTCACGCTGTGTTCTGGCCCTGGCGGCCTGCTTGTCCTTGTCCGTGCCGGCGCATGCGCAGACGGTGGTCGGCGGCACGGTGTTCACCGTGCAAGGCATGGTGGGCGCCGGCCGGCTGGCCGCGAACCTGCGCGATTCGCACGGCGAGACCTTCGGCTCGATCAGCGGCCTGTGGGCCAACGCCGCCAGCTGGACGCGCGACGGCAACATCTACACCGGCACCTTCCTGGCCGCGCCCGACCGCGGCTACAACATCGCCGGCACCATCGACTACGCGCCGCGGCTGAACACCCTGCAGATGAGCTTCACCCCGGCCGCGGCCGGCACGAGCGGCCTGCTGCCGAACCAGATCTCTCTCGGCCTGCTCGATGCGACCCGGCTCTACGAGACCGTGGCCGGCGGTGGCACGCGCCTGTTCAGCGGCCTGGACCCGGTGCCCGGCGGCGTGGCCACCGGCGGTGCGCGGCCGGCTACCGCCACGCTGCCCGAGCTGCCGCAAGCTTTCAACGGCAAGCTGGCGCTCGATGCGGAAGGCGTGGTCGTGCTGGGCGACGGCTCGCGCCTGATCAGCGACGAGTACGGCCCCTCGATCTACCGCTTCGCGGCCGATGGCCGCTTCATGGGCGCGCTGGAAGTGGCGCCCTCGGTGCGGCCCCTCCGCAACGGCGTCACCGACTACAGCAGCAACAACCCGACGACGGGCCAGCCCGCGCCGTCGCCGGCCAATCCCGTGGCCGGCCGCGCCAACAACCAGGGTTTCGAGGGCCTCAGCATCTCGCCCGATGGCAAGACGCTGTTCGTCGGCCTGCAGAGCGCGGCGCGCCAGGACATCAACCTCTCCAGCGCCGCGGCCACGCGCGACCACACGCGCATCTTCACCTACGACATCAGCAGCCCCGACAACATCCGCCTGAGCGGCGATTACGTGGTGCGGCTGCCCAGGTTCGTGCAGGGCAGCGCCACGCTGGTGGCGGCGCAGAGCGAACTGCTGGCGCTCTCGTCGACGCAGCTGCTGATACTGCCGCGTGACAGCAACGGCAACTCCGTCGGCACGCAGACCTCGCTGCTGCGACAGGTGGAGATCATCGACCTCGAAGGGGCCACCAACATCCTGGGTACCGCCTTCGAGGCGCAGGTGGCGCCGGGCGGCGTGCTCAACCCGGCCATCGTGCCGGCGGCCAAGCGCCTGCTGCTGGACATCAACGACCGCAGCCAGCTCAACCGCTTCGGCCTGACCAACGGGCTGCAGGCGGGCTTCGAGAACCTGTCGGAGAAGTGGGAAGGCATGGCCTTGCTGCCCGCGCTGGACGCCGAGCGCCCCGACGACTACTTTCTCTTCATCGCCAACGACAACGACTTCGCCACGACCGACGGCTTCCACGCCGGCGCCGCCTACAACGACGGCAAGAACCTCGACACGATGTTCCTGGCCTACCGCGTGACGATCAGCGCCGTGCCCGAGCCGGGCTCGGCGCTGCTGATGCTGGCCGGGGCTGGGCTGGTGGCAGCGCGCATCCGGCGCCAGCGGCGCGCGGCGGCCTGAAGGCATTCAGGCGCAACGTTGAGCCGCCGCAGCCTCGGCGCTGCGGCTCGGCAGCCTCAAGCCACCACGCGCAGCGGCTGGCCCTGCGCGGGCAGCACGCGGCCCACCACCGCCGCCGCCTCGAAGCCCTGGCTGCGGAAGATGGCCAGCACGGCGTCCACCGTGTCGGGGCTGCACGACACCAGCAGGCCACCGCTGGTCTGCGGGTCGGTGAGCAAGGCCTGGTCTTCGGCGGCGAAGCCCGCGGGCAGGCCGATGTCGTGCCCGTAGCCGGCCCAGTTGCGGCCGGAGGCACCGGTGACGAAACCGCGCGCCGCCAATGCGCGCACGCCCGGCAGCAGCGGCGTGGCGCGCCAATCCAGCTCTACCGTGCAACGCGCACCGCGGGCCATCTCCAGCGCGTGGCCGGCCAGGCCGAAGCCGGTGACGTCGGTCAGCGCGTGCACGCCGGGCAGCGCGGCCAGCTCGGGGCCGGGGGTGTTGAGTTTGGTGGTGTTGGCGATCATCTGCGCGTAACCCTCGGCGCCCAGCTGTTCCTTCTTCAGCGCCGCGCTCATCACGCCCACGCCCAGCGGCTTGCCCAGCACCAGCACGTCGCCCGGCTGCGCGTCGGCGTTGCGCTTCACGTGCCGCGGGTGCACGAGGCCCAACGCCACCAGGCCGTAGATGGCCTCCACGCTGTCGATGGTGTGGCCGCCGGCGATGGGGATGCCCGCGGTGCGGCAAACGCTCGCGCCGCCTTCCAGCACGCGCCCGATGGTCTGCGTGGACAGCACGTTGATGGGCATGCCCACCAGCGCCAGCGCCAGGATGGGCTTGCCGCCCATCGCGTAGACGTCGCTGATGGCGTTGGTGGCCGCGATGCGCCCGAAGTCGAAGGGGTCGTCGACGATGGGCATGAAGAAATCGGTGGTGGCGATCAGCGCCTGCTCGTCGTTGAGCTGGTAGACGGCAGCGTCATCCGCCGTCTCGATGCCGACCAGCAGCTCTTTCGGGATGGGCATGGCCGCCGTGCCCTTGAGGATCTCGGACAGCACGCCGGGCGCGATCTTGCAGCCGCAGCCGCCGCCGTGGGACAGCGAGGTGAGGCGGGGCTCGGTGGCAGCGGTGGCAGCGTTGGAAGAGGGCGTGGGGGTCATCGGGGCGTCTCGTCGGGGGTGCGTGCAATCAGGGAATCCAGCAGCCGGTGCAGGGCGGCCTGCTCGGCTTCGGGGGCGAACAGCGGGGCGCGCAACGCGCCCTGGGCGGCCAGTCTTTCGAGCATAGCCGGCTCGTCGCGCGCGCGCGCCAGCAGGGCGGCCAGGGCGGCGTCATCGCCCACGTCGAAGAGGCCTTCGTAGCCTGCGCCCAGCAAACCGACGTTGCCGTCGATGCGCGAGGCCAGCACCGGCGTGCCGCTGCGCAGGGCCTCGATGACGACATTCGCACCGCCCTCCATGCGGCTGGTGTGCACCAGCACGTGGGCGCCCTGGATGCGCCGGCGCACGGGGCCGTGCGGCAGCGCCCCCAGCCAGCGGAAGCGCGGGTGGCTGGCGGCCAGCGCGGCGGCTTCGGCGCCGAGCACGGGGTCAAGCGCGGCGCCGATGTGGTCGAGGTGGATGTCGGTGCGCCCAGCCAGGCGCTGCGCGGCGCGCCAGTAGGTGCGCGGATCTTTCTCGTCGCGAAGGTGGCCCACCATCAGGCTGCGCAGGTGGCGCGCGGTGCGGGCCTGCGGCGCCCGCGCGCTGCACGACTGCAGCACCACGTGGGCCTTGCTGCGCAGCGCCGGCGGGAGGCTGCGCGCGCCGAGTTCGTTCAGCACCACCAGCGCGTCGGCCAGCAACAGCGACTGCCGGGCCTGCGCATCGGCGGCGATGTCTCTGTAGAGGTCGGTGCCGGTGAGCACCAGCACCAAAGCCCGCTGCGGGTGCGCCTGCCGCCAGGCCCCCACGGAAGCGGCCGAGCGCCGCGCGTGCAGGGCGATCATCAGCGCCTCGTCGCCGCCCTGCCATTCGGTGGTGAGGTGCACGCGGTAAGCTGGCCGCAGCAGCGACGCCCAGCGGTGCGCCGTCTGCCAATTGCCGTTGTTGGCCGCAGCCAGGGCCGGCGTCACGATGACCAGGGGGAGACGATGCACGATGCGAGCGTAGCGCCTGCGGCCCTGGAGGCCCGTCGGGGTCCGCCCGAGGCCCTGGCGCAGGCCCTGCAGGCCGCGCGCGCCGACACCTTGCGCCTCTTCGCTGCCTTCGAGCGCCACCTGCCCGAGCTGTTGGTGCCGCCGCGCGCCGAGCTCAACCCGCCGCTGTGGGAGCTGGGGCACATCGGCTGGTTCCAGGCGCACTGGATCGAGCGATTCCCCCTGCGCCAGCGTGTGCGCGGTGCGAGGGCCGACCCCGCAGACCACCCCGGTTCGACCGACGACGCGCTCTACGACTCCAGCCGCGTGCCCCACGCCACGCGCTGGCTGCTGCCGCTGCCCGACGCAGGGCACACGCGCGCGCAACTGGCGCAGCACCTGCAGGCCTCGCTGGCGCTGTTGAGCGAGGCGGTCCACGACGACGACGCGCTCTACGTCTTCCGCCTGGCCCTGTTACACGAAGACATGCACCACGAGGCCGGCCTGTACATGGCGCGCAGCCTCGGCGTGCCGGTGGACGACGCACGCTGGCTGCCCCAGCCCCTGCCCGAACCCGGCGCGCCGCTGCCCTTGCCCGGCGGCGTGTGGCACCTGGGCAGCCCCGAGGGCCCCGGCTTCGTGTTCGACAACGAGCGTCCGGCCCATGACGTGATGCTGCAGCCTTTCGCCATCGACCGCCAAGCCGTGCGCTGGGCCGAGTTCCTGCCCTTCGTGGAGGCCGGCGGCTATGCGCAGCCGCAGTGGTGGACCGAAGCCGGCGCGCGCTGGCTGGCCAAGCAGGCGGCGGCAGCCAACGGCCCCACGGCGCCGCGCTACCTGCGCCGCGAAGCCGCTGGCTGGGTTCAGTGGCACCACGGCGGATGGCGCCCGCTGAACCTGCACGAGGCCGCCTGCCACCTCAGCCTGCACGAAGCCCAGGCCTGGTGCCGCTGGGCCGGCCGCCGCCTGCCCACCGAAGCCGAGTGGGAGTGCGCCGCCTGCAGCGCGCCGCAGGCCTTCCGCTGGGGCGATGTGTGGGAGTGGACGGCCAGCCCTTTCCTGCCCTTCGAAGGCTTCCAGCCCCACCCTTACCGCGACTACTCGGCGCCCTGGTTCGACGGCCGGCCCGTGCTGCGCGGCGCCTCGCACTGCACGCAGCCGCGCATGCGCCACCCGCGCTACCGCAATTTCTTCGCGGCGGCGCGCACGGACGTGCCGGCAGGCTTTCGCAGTTGTTCGCTCTAGCTTGCGCAGGCCCCTCTGCCAGGCATATCGCCACCGTGGGAACGGCGAACAGCTAGAGTCCCGCTCCTTCCCAGGCCACGTGCCCTTGGCACCCGCCGCCCCACCGAACTCACCGAGTCGCCCATGCCCCACATCTACCGCCGCCGTTCCCTGTTGTCGCTGCTGGCCGGCGCCCTGCTCGCCTGGGGCGCCGCGGCGCAGGCCCAGCAGGTGCTGCGTGTCACCACCATTCCCGAGGAAGCCGCCACCGAGCAGGTGCGCAAGTTCACGCCACTGGCCCAGTACCTGGAGAAGCAGCTCGGCATGAAGGTGGAGTTCACGCCCGTCTCCGACTACCCGGCCGCAGTGGAAGCGCTGGTGAACAAGAAGGTCGACCTGGTGTGGTTCGGCGGCTTCACGCACGTGCAGGCGCAGCTGCGTTCGGGCGGCAAGATCGTCCCCATCGCACAACGCGAGGAAGACACGCAGTTCCGCAGCGTGTTCATCGCCAAGACCGACAGCGGCATCAAGGCCCTGGCCGACATGAAGGGCAAGCAGGTCAGCTTCGGCTCGCAAAGCAGCACCTCGGGCCACCTGATGCCGCGCAGCAACCTGCTGGCCGCCGGCATCAACCCCGAGAAGGACTTCCGCCGCATCGCCTACAGCGGCGCGCACGACGCCACCATCGCCAGCGTCGTCAGCGGCAAGGTCGATGCGGCTGCGCTGGACATCACCGTGTGGCGCAAGTTCGTGACCGAGAACCGCGTCGACACCAAGGCCGTGGACGTGTTCTTCACCACACCACCCTTCTTCAACTACAACTGGTCGGTGCACGCCGACATGCCGGCCGATCTGCGCCAGCGCATCACCAAGGCACTGCTCGACCTGAGCCCGGCCACGCCCGAGGGCGCCGAGATCCTGCGCCTGAACCGCGCCACGCGCTACATCCCCACCCAGGCCGAGAACTACAAGGGCCTGGAAGCGGCCGGCCGCAGTGCCGGCTTGCTCTGAGCGCGTGAAAGGGTGAGCGCCGGCCTCTCGCTCACGCTGCAAGGCCTGGCGGCACGCCACCCCGCGGCGCGGCCCGGTGCCGCGCCGGCGCTGCAGCCCAGCACGCTGCAGGTCGCGGCGGGCGAAGTGCTGGCGGTCATCGGCCCCTCGGGCGCGGGCAAGACCACGCTGCTGCAGGCCCTGGCCTGCGCGCTGCCGCCCAGCGCCGGCACGCTGGCCCTGAGCGGCACCGACCCCTGGCGGCTGCCGCGCCGCCAACTGCAGGCGCTGCGCGGCCAGCTCTTCCTGGCGCCGCAAGTGCCGCCGCTGCCGCCGCGGCAGCGTGTGGTGACGGCGGTGCTGGCGGGGCGGCTGCCGGCGCTCTCGCTGGCGGCCAGCCTGCGTTCGCTGTTCTACCCGTCGGACATCCCCGCGGCGCACGCGGCGCTGGCGCGTTTCGATCTGGCCGACAAGCTCTTCGAGCGCGTGGACCGCCTCTCCGGCGGCGAGCGCCAGCGCGTGGGGCTGGCGCGCGCGCTGCTCTCGCCGGCACGGCTGTGGCTGGTGGACGAACCGCTCTCGGCGCTGGACCCGGCCCGCTCGCGCCAGGCCATCGAGACCCTGGTGCACGAGGCCCGCGCGCGCGGCGTGACGCTGGTGGCCACGCTGCACCAGGTGGACGTGGCGCTGGCGCACTTTCCGCGCATCGTGGCGCTGCAGCAGGGGCAACTGGCCTTCGACCTGCCGGCCGCCGAGGTGACGCGCGAGCGCCTGCAGCGCCTGTACGCGCAGCACGAGCACGAGTTGCGCGGTGACGGGCCCTTCACGCCGGCAGCAGACAGCCACCCCGCCCCGCCTGCGCCCGTGGTGATGCACTGCCGCTGAGCGCGCTTCAGCCCCGATGAATCCGGCCCTGGCTCCCACCGCCACAGCTTCCGCGCCCAGCCGCGACCCCGCCTGGCTGGGCCGCGTGTTCTGGCTGTGCGCCGCCGCCGTGGTGCTGGGGCCCATGCTGGTGGCCACCGAGTTCAGGCCCTGGGTGCTGTTCGAGCGCAGCAACCTGAAGGTGACGGGCCAGTTCCTGGCCTCCTTCCTGCCACCGGCCTATGGCACCGAATTCCTGGGCATGGTGCTGCGCGAGGCCTGGCGCACGGTGGCCATCGCCACGGCCGGCCTCACGCTGGCCTTCGTGCTGGCCGTGCCGCTGACGCTGGCCTCCACGCGGGTGCTGTCGGTGTCGGCGCTGTCGGGCCGCATGGCCGCCGCCCCGGCGCTGCTGCGCCAGGCCGTGCGGCTGCTGCTCATCGTGCTGCGCAGCGTGCCCGAGCTGGTGTGGGCGCTGGTGTTCGTGCGCGTGGTGGGCCTGGGGCCTACGGCCGGCGTGCTGGCCATCGCGCTCACCTACGGCGGCATGCTGGGCAAGGTGTACGGCGAGATCCTGGAAAGCGGCGAGACGCACGCCACCGAGACCCTGCTGCGCAATGGCAGCTCGCGGCTGCAGGCATTCTTCTACGGCCTCTTGCCGCAGAACGCGGCCGAGCTGACGAGCTACACCGTCTACCGCTGGGAATGCGCCATCCGCAGCTCGGTGGTGCTGGGCTTCGTGGGCGCGGGCGGCCTGGGCCAGCAGCTGGACAACTCGATGAAGATGTTCAACGGCGGCGAGGTGCTCACGATGCTGGCCGTCTTCGTGGCCCTGGTGGCGCTGGCCGACCGCGTGAGCGCCGGTCTGCGCCGCGCCCTTGGATGAAACCGGCATGAGCGCCAAGCCCGAACCCATCCCCGTGCCGCCCGGCCTGTTCAGCGCGCGCTGCCGCGCCTGCTGGTTCTGCGCGGCCTTGCTCGTGCTGGTGGTGGCCAGCTTCGCCAGCCTGAACCTGCAGTGGGCGCAGTTCTTCAGCCTGGAGGCGGCGCGCAGCATGGGCCGCTTTGTGGGCGAGTTCTTCCCGCCCGACACCAGCCCGGCCTTCATGGCGCAGGTGCTGCAGGCCACCTGGGAAACGCTGGCCATGTCGGCGCTGGGCACGGTGCTGGCAGCGGCTGCGGGGCTGCTGCTGGCATTGCCCGCCAGCCGCCTGCACGAAGGCGATGCCGCACGCGGCCGTGGCGCGGTGCGCCTGCTGCTGAACGCGCTGCGCTCGGTGCCTGAGCTGGTGTGGGCCGCGCTGCTGCTGATCGCTGCCGGCCTGGGGCCTTTTGCCGGCACGCTGGCGCTGGCCACGCACACGGCCGGTGTGCTGGGGCGCCTCTTCGCCGAGGCCATCGAGAACGCGCCCAGCGGCCCGGGTGATGCCCTGCGCGTGCAGGGCGTGGGGCCGGTGCGCGTGTTCCTGTACGCCACGCTGCCGCAGGTGCTGCCGCAGCTGATGAGCTACTCGCTCTACCGCTGGGAGAACAACATCCGCGCCGCCGCCGTGCTGGGCGTGGTGGGCGCGGGCGGGCTGGGCCAGATGCTGAGTTTCCACATGGGCCTGTTCCAGATGGGCAAGACCGCCACCGTGCTGCTGGCCATGCTGACGCTGGTGGCGCTGGTGGACCTGTGCAGCTACGCGTGGCGGAGGCTGCTCACGCGTTAGGGCACTGCGCCCCTTCTGTTCCGTACTTCGCGACCGACGTCCATGTTCGTCGCAGGTTAGACGGCGTCGGCTTCGCAAACCTGCACGGCGCTGAAGCGGGCGGTTCTGCGGCATGTCGAACGGTGCCGCGTGGTTGCGGGGGCGTTGAGAACGGCGCCTCCCGGTTTTCCAACCTCGTGAACCACGAAGCCAGTCGAAAAATTTTCACCTCTCACCCGAGCTCAAGGGGTTCAGTCACTTCGGCGGGTGCTAACTCCTTGATTGATGTGGGTTTGTATTGGTTGGCGCAATAGTTGCTGTGAGTGTCACAGGTTGTGTGTGCCTGCTTCGGGCGGCATCTCTCGCCCCCTTCAATTGCCTTCACCGGGAAAAATCGATGAACGTCCGCACTCTTGGAATCGTGCTCTCCGCGCTGATCTCAACCGCGTCCTTCCAGGCGCAGGCCTCGCTCGTCACCAACGGCAGCTTCGAAGTTGGCAACTTTCTCGGCAACTCCCAGAACGCCATGACGCTGAGTGTCGGGGCGACCACCATCAGTGGTTGGACCGTGTTCAATGACAAGGTCGCCTGGATCAAGGAGCCCGCCTTCAACCTGACCGCGCCGGACGGTCAGTTCTTTCTCGACCTCACCGACTACACCAGCGGCAGCCCCTTTGGCGGCGTGAGGCAGACCTTCGCGACGACGCAGGGCACCACTTACCGCGTGTCGTTCCAGTTGGGAAGCAGCGGTGCCTACGGTCTTCCCACGGGGGTGAGCGTGGCCGCCGGCACCACCACCCAAAGCTTCTCCACGAATGCGACCGGGCCTGACGCCTGGACGACCTACACGATGGACTTCGTGGCCTCGGGCGCCAGCACCACCCTGTCGTTTGTCGGCACGCAAGGGCGCGATTACATCGGGCTCGACAACGTGAGCGTGAACGCGGTGAACGGCGTTCCTTCACCGGGCACGATGTCCCTTGTTGGACTGGCCCTGCTTAGCCTGGGTCTTGCACGGCGCAAGGCCGCGTAAGGGTCGCCCAGCCCAACCGAACGAACCCCGCCCAGGCGGGGTTTTTTGTGGCCTGCAGGTCAGCCCGCCCCCGCCAGCGCGCCCACCGCCTCGTGCGCCAGACCCACGAAGGCCGCCGCGGGCTGGGCCTGACCGGCAGGGCACAGGAGGCGTCTCGGCCAGCCTGCCTGGTTTTCGCTCCGGCAGGCGCGCGGGCCGCCACCGTTGCCGGATTCCGGTTGAAGCCCGCACCGAGGCGCCGGCAGCGCGAGTCACCCCGAAGCGGACCTTGGTGAGTGACGCTTGCTGGTCCGACAAGGTCACGAGCACTTCGAGCGCTCCGCACCCGCTAGGCAGCGCCAGGCCGCTGCGCCGCCCCGCGCAGCGGCGCGGGCACCAGCCACCGCTGCAGCCCCGCCAGCGCACCCTGCACCGCCAGCGCCAGCAGCGCCGCGGGGATGGCCCCGGCCAGCATGCGCTGCGTGTCGTTGACGGCCAGCCCGGCCACGATGCGGTCGCCCAGGCCGCCCGCGCCCACGAAGGCAGCCACGGTGGCCGTGCCCACGTTGATCACGGCCGCCGTGCCGATGCCGGCCAGCAGCGTGGGCAGGGCCTGCGGCAGCTCCACGCAGCGCCAGGCCGCCCAGGGCCGAAGGCCCAGCGCGCGCGCCGCGTCGCGCTGGCCCGCGGGCACGCTGGCCAGGCCAGCAACCGTGTTGCGCACGATGGGCAGCAGCGCGTAGAGAAACAGCGCCAGCAGCGCCGGCACGAAGCCGATGCGGCCCAGCCACGCGATCAGGAAGGCCAGCAGCGCCAGCGAAGGCAGCGTCTGCAGCAGGCCCACCGAGGCCATCACCCACGCGCCCAGGCGCTCGCGGCGGTGCGCCAGCACGCCCAGCGGTACGCCCAGGCCCACCGCCATCAGCACCGAGCCGGCCACCAGGGCCAGGTGCTGCAGCAACAGGCGGCCGAGATCGGGCGCGAAGATCAGGGCCAGCAGGCCTTGCGGCGCAGGACCGGCGACGGGTGCCGCGCCGGATGCGGGGGCCGCGCGCAGGAAGGCGCCGGCCACCTCGGCAAAGGGCCGCCCGTCGATCTCCACCGCCGCGTTCATCGCGATCATGGCGGCCTCGTCGATACGCCCCTGCAGTGGCGCCAGCGAAGCCAGGGCCGCTGCGGGCAGGTTGGCACGCATCAGCAGCACGGCGTCGTAGCGCGGGAAGAAACCCAGGTCGTCGCGCAACACGCGCAGGCCCAGGCGGCCGATTTGCGCATCGGTGCTGTAGACATCGATCAGGTCCACCTGGCCTTGCGCCAGCGCCTGGTAGGCCAGCCCGTGATCGAGCGCGCGCGGCGTGGCCGGCTGCAGGCCGTAGCGCCGCTGCAGCCCAGGCCAGCCATCGGCGCGCACCAGGAACTCATGCGACAGACCCGGCCGCAGCTGCGCCGCGGCGGCCGCAGGCAGCGCGGCAAAGGCCGAGAGCGTGCCCACCCCCAGGCGCTGCGCATCGGCCTCGCGCAGCGCCAGCGCGTAGGTGTTGTTGAAGCCCAGCGGTACCGCGGCCTTCAGGCCCAGTGGCGCCAACCAGGTGTTCAGCTCCGCCAGCGTGGGCGGCGGCGCACCGGGCGCGGGCTGGCGCTTGAGCAGTTCACGGACGATGGTGCCGGTGTACTCGGGGTAGAGGTCGATCTGCCCGCTGCGCAGCGCCTGCTCGAGGATGGCTGAGTTGCCCAGGCCTTGGCGGTGCACCGCGGCCACCCCGCCCTGCTGCAACGCCAGGCGCGCGAGTTCACCAAGCACGTAGCTCTCGGTGAAGCGCTTGGAGCCCACTTGCAGCGGCTCGGCCGCCGCTGCCGGCAGAACGAGCCCGCCGATAAGCACGCAACAGAGGGCGAAGCAGGCGGCACGCAGAAGAGCAGGCATTGGGCATTGTGGCGCTGTGGCTGCAGGGGCAGCTGCAGGCTCGAGCCGCGCGCACCTGCGGCTGCCAGCTCCGCCGACACGCACAGAGCGACCCCGCGGGCCCAAAGGCACCGATCCCGGCGAAGGGTCACCAGCGCATTTCCCAATCGCGCCCGGCCACCTTGCCGCGCAGTAGCCCCGCGCCAGCGGCGTCCAACATGAACAGCCCGATGGGCGTGGCCAGCCCTGCACGCACCACACCGCTTGCCGAAGGCAACGCGATCAGGCGCAGCGCCACTGCCGCGCGCGGCGGTCCCTGGTTGTCGAAGCCGGTGGGTGGGTGGTCGAGCTGCAGATGTCGCGCGCAGGGGCCGGGCACGCCAGGGCTGTCCTTCACCGTGCCCTGCAGTGCTTGGTTGCCCCAGCGCCCCGTGAATCGCTGACCAGCCGCCGGGCAAACCCAGGGCGATGTGGGCGGCTTCCCCGTTTCGGGCAGGAAGACCGCAGCCAGGGTTCGAGCGCTGTCATCGATGGCGGACACCCAGGCGGCGTTGGACAGCAAGGCCGCGGCGGTCGCCGGCGCGCCCGGCCAAAGCACCAGCGCGCTGCGGGCACCGACGGCGCTGCCGTTGTGGAACCAGGTGGGGCGGCCCTGCGGGTCGTCGCGCAGCCGCCAGCCGAAGGCCACGAGGTTGGCACCGTCATGGCGCACGGGGCTGCCGTCGGCCAGGCGGCTCGGGCGCATCATCCAGGCCAGGGTGTCAGCGTCGATCAGTTGGCCTTGCAGCAGGCGTCCGCCCCACTGGGCCAAGGCCCCAGGGGTGGCCGACAGGCCGGCGCCCCCCAAGCTGTAGCTGTAGTCGTGAGCCGAGGCCAAACGCCAGCCGCGTGCACCGGCCTCGTACGGCCGGCTGTGGCCGTCGCGGTCGGTGTCTGTGCGATCGACGCCGATGGCCAGACCCTGGGTCAGGCGCGCTTCGAAGTAGCGGTCCAGCGGCAAGTTGCTGGCCTGCTCGATGGTGGCCCCCAGCAGGGTGTAGCCCCAGCTCGAATAGTGATAGCTGCGGCCCGGTTCATCGCGCAAGGCGCGCTCATTCAGCCAGTGGCGCGCCGCGCTGCGGCTGTCGGGGAAGGCTTGTCCTCCCCGCACGAGGTCACGCAACTCGTAGTGCGGCAAGCCGCTGGTGTGGGCTGCCAGTTGCCGCAGCGTGATGCGAGCCCCTGGGTGATCTGCCGGGTACCAGGGCTGAGGCAGTGGCGCCTCACCGTGGAGCCGGCCTTCCTGGTGCAGTTGCGCAGCGGCTGTAGCGGTGAACAGCTTGGACACGCTGGCCAGGCGAAAGCGCGTGTCGGGCCCGAGCGGGCGCTGCGCTGTCAGGTCTTGCCAGCCCGCCTGACCCTGCCAGCGCAAGCGGCCGTCCTGCCAGACCGCGGCACCGAGGCCGGGCACGCCGCTGGTTTCGTGGAGGGCGTCCAGCAGCGCCAGGGCCAGGACCTCGGGCCGCTCTTGCGCCGCAGCGCAGGCCCAGGGAGCCAGCAGCAGCGGCAGAACGCAGAGCAACGATCGGGTGCGGCTCATGGTGCAAGCTCCATCTGCCAGCCGGCGCGCGTCAGCGG
The DNA here is from genome assembly GCA_051861265.1 of Rubrivivax sp. Taxonomy (GTDB): domain Bacteria; phylum Pseudomonadota; class Gammaproteobacteria; order Burkholderiales; family Burkholderiaceae_C; genus Rubrivivax. Next base: position 256,775 of record JBHYDA010000007.1, on the reverse strand, counting down.
CAAGCGCAGCGGGCGTTCGGCGCCGGCGTCCAGCAGTGCGTTGGCGATCGCCGGGTCGATGGTCGGCGGGCCGTCCTCACCCACGCCGGCCGACGGGCGGCTGCTTTGCCGCACGAACACCTGCAGCGGCGGCACCTGCCCGAGCTTCATCAACGGGTAGTCCGAGAGACGGCTCTGTTCCACGCGGCCCTCGCGCATCGTGATCTCTCCGGCCAGCGCCGCACTCAGGCCGAACACCGTACCGCCCATCAGCTGGGCTTCGACGGCCAGCGGGTCGCCGACCACACCCACGTCGCTGACCACCGTGATGCCGAGGAGCCGGAAGCGCCCCGGCGCAGTGATGCGCAGCGCCACGGCCGTGGCGGTGATGGCGCCGCTGCTGCTCTCCAGCGCAAGCGCCATGCCGAGGCCCTGCCCCGCTTGCCGCGGAGCGTGCCACTGGCTGCGTGTGGCCAGTTCCTGCAGCAGCTCGACCACCTCGGGCCGCGCCGCGCACAGCTGCAGCCGGTAGGCCAAGGGATCGCGCTTCACCTCACGGGCCGCTGCATCCACGCACTGCTCCAGGCTGAAGATGTTCTGGGACGACCCCACCGAGCGCCAGTAGCCGCAAGGCACGCCGGGGTCCACGCGGGTCCAGCCCAGGTGCATGGCCGGGATGGCATAGGCCTGGCGGAACCAGCCCATGCGCGCCGTCCAGTCGATCTGCAAGGGCGAGCCGCTGCGCAGCGCTGAGTGCTCGATGAGCGAGGGCTGGGCCACCTCGGCGCGCAGCGCCTGGATGAGCCCGTCCTCGCCCAGACCCAGCTGCACGCGGGTGGCCGAGGCGGGCCGGTACCAACCGCCCTGCAGGTCTTGCTCGCGGCTCCAGATCAACTGCACCGCTTGCCCTGGCAGCTGGGCGGCAATCTGCACGGCCTGCAGCGCCACGTCGGGCTCCAGCCGCCGGCCGAAGCCGCCGCCGCTGGGACGCTCGAAGACCTGCACTTCCTGCGCCGGCCGCTGCAGCAGCGCGGCCACCGCGTCACGGACGATTTCGCTGGCTTGGGTGCTGACCCAGACGCTCACGCCCTGGGCATCGACACAGGCCGTGGCGTTCATGGGTTCCATGGCGGCGTGGGCGAGGTAAGGCACGTCGAAACTCAGATCAAGCCGGCGCGCGGCCTGGGCCAGCGCGGCGTCGGTGCGCTCGCGGTCGAACACCTCGTCGCGGCGCACGGCCAGGCCTTCGCCGCGGGCGGCAGCGGCGAGCAACTGCTGGCGCAGTGCCTCGCTCTCCAGCGTGCCTTGAGCGCCCTGGCGCCAGCGCGGCTGCAGCAGCCGAGCGGCCTTGATCGCCGTCCAGGTGCGCGTGGCCACCACGGCAACGGCCACCATCGCCTTGGCCAGTGCTCCGGTGCCGCGCAAGTGCAGCACGGCCACAACGCCCGGCAGCGCGCGGGCAGGGGCTTCGTCCAGCGCTTCGAGCACGCTGTCGAAGCCCGGCCCGCGCAGCAGCACGGCCTGCAGCTGGCCACGCTGGCGCTCGTCGATGCCGTAGCGGAAGCTGCCGTTGACACGTTGGCGCAGATCGGGCCGGGGCTGCGGGCGGCCGAGCAGCCGCCATTGCGGCGGCGTCTTGGGCACCGGCTGCTCAGGCGGCGCCAGCTGCGCGGCCTCTGCCAGCAACTCGGCGTAGGCCAAGCGGACGGTGCGGAGGCTGCTGTCGCCGGGCGTGTGCAGCACAGCACCCTGCCCGGTGTGCAGTGCGGTCACGGGCTGATGGAGCCGGGCGGCCGCGGCGCGCAACAACATGTTGCGCGCCGCGGCGCAGGCCGGCGCCACGGTCGCGCGCAGGCCTTCGAAGCCGGCGCTGCCGTAGGTCGCCTGGCGGCGCAGCACGGGGTTGCGGTAGCGCACCTCCACCGGCGGGGTTTCGATATCCACCTGCGCGGGGTCGATGTCCAGCTCGTCGGCCACCAGCAGGCGCAGCGTGGCGCGGCTGCCCTGGCCGATGTCCGAAACCGGCGAATGCGCGCACACGCGCCCGTCCGCGCTGAGGCGCAGCCAAGGGCCGAAGGCCTGGCCCTGCGCATCGCCCGAAGCCCCTGCATGCGTGCCCATCAGGCTCCAGGCGCCACCGGCCCACACGCTGGTCCACAGGAAGTCGCGGCGCTTCATCGCGTGGCCTCCGACAGGCCCTGGGCGGCCGCCGCGAAAGCGACACGCATCCGGGGGTAGGTGCCGCAGCGGCAGAGGTTGCTCAACGCGGCGGCCAGCTGCGCCTCGGTGGGCTGCCGGTGCTCACGCAGCAGTGCCTCCGCGGCCATCAGCACGCCGCTCTGGCAGTAGCCGCATTGCGGCACCTGGTGGGCCACCCAGGCCGCCTGCAAGGCCCGGCTTTCGGGGCTGTCCAGGCCCTCGATGGTGGTGATGCGCTGCCCGGCCACGGCAGACAGCGGCATCAGGCAGCTGCGCGAGGCCTGGCCCCCCAGCTGCACGGTGCAGGCACCGCAGTCGCCGACGCCGCAGCCGAACTTGGTGCCTGTCAATCCGCAGGATTCGCGCAGCGCCCACAGCAGCGGCGTATCGGGGTCATCGACCAGGCTGCACGGCCGGCCGTTCAAGGTGAAGGAAGTACGCATGCCGAGATGCTGGCGGGCCGCGTGGCAGGCCGCCAGCGGCCTGCGCTCAGCCGTGCTCGATCGTCGCCGAACCGGTGTCGCGCAGGCGCTCCATGAGCTGCGGCACATGGTTGCGGCTGGCGCGCAGCAGGCGCCCGTCGCGCAACTGCAGCAGGGCGTCGCGGTTGCTCAGGGGGCGCAGCGCGGCCACCTGGTCCAGGCGCACGAGAGCCGAGCGGTGCACGCGAACGAAACGCGCCGGGTCCAGGCGCTCGGCCAGGCGGCCCAGGCTCTCGCGCAGCAGCAGCCGGCGTCCGTCCAGGCACTGCAGTTCGACGTAGTCGCCCGCCGCCTCGACCGAAGCCAACTCCGTGTCATCGACGTACACCAGCCGTTGGCCCATGCGCAGCTCGAAGCGCTGGCGCTTGGCCGCCGTCGCCTCGCTCAACCCCAGGGCGCGCGCGCGCCACGCGGCGCGGGCGCGGCCCAGCGCCTCGGCCAGGCGCTCTTCGTCCAGCGGCTTGAGCAGGTAGTCGACCACCTGCAGTTCGAAGGCGCGCAGCGCGTGCTGCGCATGGGCGGTGTGCAAGATGGCGAGCGGCCGCTCGGTGGCCGGCCACAGCGCCAGCAGCTCCAGGCCGGAGAGGCCCGGCATCTGCACGTCGACGATCAGCAGGTCGGGACGCGTCGCTGCCAGGCCCCGGCGCGCGCTCTCGCCGTCGCCGAACTCGGCCACGCACTCGAAGCCCGGGTGATCGGCCAGCCGGGCCCGCAAGCCCAAGCGGGCCAGGGGCTCGTCGTCGATGAGGGCTACGCGCAAGTTCTGCATGCCAGCAAGGTTTTCACGCTTGCAGGGGCCAGCAAATCCGTACTTGCCATCGCGTTCCGTGAGCGGTGGGCACCGCGGCGACATGAACGGCATGCGCTTGCGGGTAGAGCGCTTGCAGGCGTGCGCGCACATTGCTCAGGCCCACGCCCAGGCCCGCGGTGCTGGGAGCGCCCGCTGGGCCGTCTTGTTCGTCCGGCAGATCGTTCAGCAGTTCCAACGCCACCCAGCCGCCGTCGCGGCAGATCCGCAGATCCAGCAGCCCGCCCTGTGCGCGCCGCGCCAGGCCATGCTGCACGGCGTTCTCCAGCAGCGGCTGCAGCAAGCCGCGCGGCGTGGGCTGCCCGAGCAGGCCCGGCTCGACCTGCTGCTGCAAGCGCAGGCGTTCACCGAGCCGGCATTGCTCGATGGCCAGATAGTCGGCGGCATGCGCAAGCTCCTCAGCCAGCGGCACCAGATGACGCGGATCGGCCTCGAGGGTGCTGCGAAGATAGTCCGCCAACCGACTGATCAGGCGCTGCGCCTCCTGCCCGCGCTCGGCCGCCACCAGGGCCGAGACAGCATTCAGGGTGTTGAAGAGGAAGTGCGGCTGCAGTTGGTAGCGCAGCGCGCGCAGTTCGGCCTCGCGGGCCAGGCCCTCGGCAGCCAGGGCGCGCTCACGCTCCGCCTGGCGCGCCCAGGCCAGGTTGAGCGCGGCATGCAGCGCCGCTTGCACCAGCAGGGCCAGGCCCAAGGTGTCCAGCCCACGCCCGCGCAGCAAGGTTTCCCAGCCCAGCACCAGCGCTTCCTGTCGCAGCGCCTGCGCGCGAAGCGCCAACGGCAGATTGCTGGCCAGCGCGAGCAGGGCGATGGCCGCCAGCAGTAGCAGCGCCGTCAGTCCCACTGGCGCGGCGCGCCGCCACAGCAGGCGCTGCAGCGCACTGAGCGGCACGCAGGCGAGCACAAAACACAGCAGCAGCAGCGCGCGCGTGGCCAAGGCGTCGGCATGCCCACTGACCTGCAACGCGAGCAAGGCCATGCAGGCGGCCACCGCCAAGGACGCGAAAACGGACAGCCGGCGAGGAGGCAGCGGTGAAAGGGGAACCATGATCGTCAAGAGGCGCGCATGCGTGTGGGCCGCCGAGGCAACCCTAGGGCAGACCGCGTGCGGCGCGGCCGGTCTTGCGCCCAGCCGTGCTGAGTTTGCGCCGAGCCGGTGCAAGCTGCCCGCCCCCGACTCCACCCTCTCAAAGCTTGGAGCCTGCCAACACGCTGGGGCGCTTCCGGCCCCGTGAGGCGTCAACGACGCGGAAGGCGGCCTCGGCAACCAGCAGCGGAAGCAGCCAACTGACGGTGAGCCACCCTGAAATGGCCGCCGGCGACAGCCCAGCGGCCTGAACGGCTGGGATCTCGATCAGCAGCCGAAATGTGATGGGGGCCAAGGTCACGAGGTAGTTGCGCACCATCCAACGGCGGTGTGCGACGACCTGTCCAGCGCGAATGGCGGCCCATCCAGCGGCAGCAGTGATCGCCCAAGCCAAGGCCGTACCGACGAAGGCACTGGAGATCACGGTGGGCGCAGGCGAGGTGCTGATGAGTCCCGCAGCACCCGCACAGCCAAGCGCCACGAATGCCATGTAGACGCGACCCATCCATCGATGCAACCGTCGAAGGCTCTGGAGAGACTGTGTCGCGAACTGGATCGCACCCAGAGTCAGTGCCCCGGCACCGCCGGTCAAGTGCACCCACAGCCATTCCTTGCGCGACCAGAACATCGTGTACGCGGATTCGCTGGGATCGTGGTACTTGCCATAGACGCCCAGCAGGAAGTCGATGCTGGCCCAACCGACAAACAGCATTGCTGCGGTCCAGCCCCAACGAGAAACCAGAACCGCAGAGATGGTCTTCCGTGTGGCCTGCGCAGCGCTACTCACGGAAGTCTCCATTGGATGCCTGCGTGAGCTGACCCACCTGCGTGCTGTTCGGCTGGGGGCATGAAAGCCGCGTCTGCATCACGTGGCCTTCCTCGATGCCGTGTTTGGTGAACTCCTGGAGGTTCCTCAAGCAAGCGGTCAGGCCGCCGCTCATCGAATGCGCGAGAAGTAGTTCTTGCGCAGCGCGGGTCGACCATCGGCCCCGAAGTAGGCGACCGTCTCGATCATCGAATTGCCGTCGACGCCGACTGCGTAGATTCGGGTTGAAGCAGGGGCCCCGTTCCTGCCCAACTGCATGATCAAGACCTCCGGTCTTGGCATCAACGTGGCCGAGACGTCGGCTTCAAAGTTCGACTTCACCGAGGTCGGCGATCCATCCAGCGGTGTGACGCCCTCTGCTTCCATTCGTGCGCCTGTCGGGTCGATGACTTCGACCTTGGTTCTCAGGCTGTTTGCTCCGGCCTCGGAGAAAGTGACCGTGACGCTCCTTGGTCGCGCATTGGGCGCCATAGGAAGCCGGGTGATGTCGACGGCCCAAGCCCCTACCAATGGGGTTGCCGACTTGGGCTCGGCAGCGACGGCGCTCTGACAAACAGCAGCGAAGGTCAGAAGGAAACCGGCTGTCAGCTTCATGGGAGTGGCAAGCGTGAGGCTCATGGGCTGTGGACTCTGGTGGTGGCGGATGCGAGCTGTCGAAGCCCTCGTCGTCGATTAGGTCAGGCGAGCAGTGCGCTGTCCACAGCTCAAAAGTGCAGGTGCGGCTGCACAGCAGGTGACCCAGAGCAACTTCAGGGCGTTGCGTTTGGGGATCTCCGCGCAGCACCTGGCCGCCTTGGCCGCAACGCCACTTGCGGCCCTCAGGGTGCCAGCACCACCGAGAAGAACATCAGGTCGATGCCGTTGTAGAGCTTCAAGAGCAGCGTGTTGTTGCCCGCGCGGAGGGTGATGCGCTGGCGGGTCTCCACCAGGGCGTAGCGCATCAGGTCCTCGTCCAGCAGGTAGTACGGGCGCCGGTACCAGCGCTTGTCGGCATTGCCGCTGACCCAGACGAGTTCGTCGTTGACCCACAGCTTGGCATCGTCGTCCACGCCCAGGTCGACCCAGATCGTCATGTCGCGGTCCACGCGCAACTCGGTGTAGGCGTAGAAAACGGCATCGGGGCTGCGCTGTGGCGGCACCACCGGGTAGCCCGGGCTGCTGACATAGCGCCAGGCGACGAGTTCGCCGCCCTTGCCTTCGTACACCGCATCGAGATCGACCGCCAGTTCCGGCGGGTAGACGGTGTTCAGGCTGAGCGAACTGCGCGCGGCAAAGGGCCCCACGATGTACCAGCGATCCAGGAAGATGCGGTTCGCCAGCACGCCACCCGGCCCGAGGATGCGGCCGCTGGCCAGGCGCAGCGTGGCCCTGTCGAGCGACGGCGCGACGGCCGGCGAGTCGTAGCGGCGCCCAGGCTCGCCCACCCCACCAACCGAGGCCGTGGCCTCGCCACCTTGCGGTCCCCCGCCTGTGCCGGACGCGCCGCCCTGGCCGGCCGATCCGGCTTCTGTCGCTCCGCTGCGGTCGCCCTGGCCGCCGCCCTTGCCGCCACCCTTGCCATCGCCTTGGCGCGCGCCCCCCTCGCTGGCCCCGCTGAGGCTCCGGCTCTGCTCGCCCCCGCCGTGCTTGGCGACCGCTACGCCCGCTTGCTGGCGCCGCTCGCGTTCGCGCTCGCGCGCCGCCGCCTGCTGGGCCCGGCGTTCCAACTGCGCCAGCGCCTGCGCCGGGTCGGCGGGCAAAGGCGGCGCGGGGCGCTTGGCGTCTTCCGCCTGGAGCCTGGCCAGCGCCTCGGCCGGTGGGATCTTCAACAGCCGCGCCAGTTCGGCGGCGCGCCTGCTCTGCTCGGCCAGCTCGACCCGGCGCGTCAACTCGCGCGCGCGCGCCAGCACGGCCTGGGGGTCACCGGCAGCGGCCGGCGGCAGCGGCTCGTCCAGCGCGCCGCCGGCCTTGGCGGCCATCTCCCGCTCAAGCTTCTCGAGCCGGTTCAGGTGGCGTTGCATCTGCTGCCGTCGCGCCTGTTCGAGCGCGGCCGAGACACGCGCCTGCGCCTGCTGCGCCTGCTGCTGGCGCAGCGTGTAGGGCCCGGCGGCGTAAAGCAGCGTGAGCAGCAGCAGGTGCAGCACCAGCGACACCACGACGAAAGGGTGCCGCCAGGCCCAGGCCAGCGGGTCGAAGACAGGTCGGGTCTGGAACGGTTTCAAGCGCGTCCCGGGTGCATCGATCGCTCAGGGCCGCGTGTGCATGGACACCTGCGTCAGCCCTTCAAACTGGCACAGGTCGAGCACATGCACGATGTGCTGGTAAGGCGTGCGACGGTCGCCATCGATGCGCACCGGGCGCCCCGGCGATCGCGCGGCCTCTTCACGCAGGCGGTCGTGCAGCGCTTGCAGCGTGGTGCGTGCGTTGTCCACGTACAGGCCGCCCTGGGCGTCGATGCCGATCACCAGCGGCGCCTTGGCGGCATCGCCGGCCGTCAGCGTGGCCGAAGCCGTGGGAAGAACGATGGGAATGTCCTTGGTCTGGCGCTGCACGTTCTGCTGCTTGAACGAGGTGGCCACCATGAAGAACATGAGCAGGAAGAAGATGCAGTCGATCAGCGCGATGAGCCCGATCTCGGGCACCTCGTCTTCGCCCAGGTCAATGCGCATCGGTGCCCCCACGCTGCGGCGGCAGCAGGATGGCCTCGTCGAAGAGCCGGTTGACCTGGGTCTCCAGCTCGATGCCCACGTAGACCAGCCGGTTCTTGAAGAAGTGGTGCAGGCCCAGCGCCGGCAGCGCCACGGCCAGGCCGGCCGCCGTGTTGACCAGCGCCTTGGAAATGCCGCCTGCGAGCAGCGCCGGGTCACCCAGGCCGCCGGCAAAGGCAATCACGTGGAAGGCCTCGATCATCCCGATCACGGTGCCCAGCAGGCCGACGATGGGCGCCACCGTCGCCACCACGGCCAGGGGGTAAGCCTTCTGTTGCTGCACGCGCAGGGCCAGCGTGGCGATGTCGCCAGCACGGGCCGACAGTGCCGCGGCATCCAGCGCACGGTGCTGCAGCACGAAGGCCAGGATGGTGGCCAGGGTGCTGGGCTGGCGTGCGAGCAAGGCCTGGATATCGTCGAAGCGGCCCGCCTGCCACAGCGGCAGCACGGCGCCGACCAGCCCGGGCGGTGCGATGCGTGCGGCCCGAAAGCGCACCAGCCGCTCGATCGCCACGGCAGCCGCCAGCACCGACAGCGCCCCGATGACGAGGATGCCCGAGCCGCCGCTCACGAGTTGGTCGAAGACACTCAGCTGCTGCGCGGATGCGGCGCCAGACATCAGCAGCAGACAGGCGCTCGCCAGGAGCGGGCGCAAGGCCTTCAAGGAGATGGGCATGGTGGGCGGTGTCGGGCAAGACGGCGGGTGACGCATTCTCAGCCCAGCACTTCAGGCGGCGAGTGCATCAACGCTGATCAGATGTTTCCCAGGCTGTGCGGTAGCCCCCGATGCGGTCGACAAAGGCCAGCAGGTCCTTGAAGAACGGATGGACGCTGAGCGTGGAGGAGTCCCCAACGAGCAGCAGTTTACGGCGGGCGCGGGTCATGCCCACGTTCATGCGCCGGATGTCGGACAGGAAGCCGATGTCGCCCAAGTGGTTGCTGCGCGTCAGTGAGATCGCAATGATGTCCCGCTCCTGGCCCTGGAAGGCGTCGACGGTCCCCACGCTGAGCAAGCGCTGCTGCAACAGGCCGTTGAGCTGTTCGTTGAGCTCGATGGCGTCCTTCAAGCAATTGATCTGCGCGCGGTAGGGCGCAATCACGCCGATGGTGAGCGGGTCTTCTGGATGCGCCGCCGCGTCGCAGGGCTTCAGCAACTCGACCAGCCTCCGGAGCAGCAAATCCGCTTCTTCGGGGTTGGCCGTGGAGCGGCTTTCGGGGATGGTGACCTCCAAAAAACCGAAACCGGCCGTGTCGAGGAACTCCACGGGCAGGTCGGGCGCAAAGCACGGGTCGTAGGCCTCCAGGCCCGCGTCGCGCACGCTGCCATGCGCTTGCAGTTGTCCGCCGTAGAAGCGCTCGGAGCTGAAGGACATGATCTGCTGGTGCATGCGGTACTGCAGATTCAGCATGCGGGCCGTACCGGGTTGCCGCTGGATGCACTTCTCGAACAGGGTTTCGCGCAGGCCTTCGCGGGCGGCCTTTTCGCTCTTCACGGTGGGCGGCAGTTGGTGGTGATCGCCCGCCAGGATGACGCGCTGGCCCTTGGCAATCGGGATCCAGCAGCCCGGCTCCAGCGCCTGGGCCGCTTCGTCGATGAAGACGGTGTCGAAGCCCAGGTGACGGAGGTTGCGGTTGCTGGCGCCCACCAGGGTGCAGGTGATGATCTGCACCGACTCCAGCACCTGTTCGGTGATGTATCGCTCCAGGTCGTCGGCCTGCAAGAACAGCTGCCGGGCTTCGTCCCTGAACTGCTGGCGCTGCTGTCGCGCCTCGAAGCCCAGATGGCGGACGTTCTGGCGCGAGAGCTCGTTGGCCTTGTCGCGGTACTGATCGGCGGTCTGGCGCATCGCGCGCATCTGGCTGTAGCTGGGGTGCGCCATCACCCGGGCGTCCAGGGTGTGCGCCAGCAGCAGATCCGACACGCGGCTGGGGTTGCCCATGCGGATGACGTTGACGCCGCGCTCGGCCAGCTTCTCGGTCAGCAGGTCCACCGCGGTGTTCGACGGCGCGCACACCAGCACGCGTCGCTCACGCCGGATGGTTTCCAGAATGGCCTGCACCAGCGTCGTGGTCTTGCCCGTGCCAGGGGGGCCATGGATGATGCCGACGTCCTGTGCCGTGATCACATGCCGCACGGCAGCCTGCTGTGAATCGTTCAGCGGGCTGGGATAGAACAGATCGTCGACATGCGGCGCACGAAAGCGGGCTGGCCGCGCGCCCAGCAGCACGTCGCGCAGCTCGGCCAGGCGGTTGCCGCGAGCGCCGATGACATCGCCCAGCGCCTGGTCCATCTCGCGGTAACTCACCTCGTCGAAGGTGAGATCGATGCCGAGTTTGCCGCCGTCCAGCACCCAATCCGGCAGCTCTTCCTTGGTGGTGGTCAGCTGCAGCTTGTTGCGCCGCACGCTGGTCACGACACCATGGAGGGTGGGAGGGTCCCCCGAGGGCGCAGGCGCCGCACCAAACAGCGCGGCGTTCCTGCCAACCTGAAACAGATGCAGGCCCTGCTGGTGGGCTGGGCGTTCCAGCTCCAGCACCAACTTGCCGCCAAAACCGATGTCTTCCTGGGTGATGGTGACGGGGTGCCAGGTCAAGCCGCGGCGCTGTCGCTCCTGGATGCTGGCTTTGGCATTCTTGAGCTTGAACTGCGCTTGGTCTTCCCTTTGCTCCAGTTGCATCAGGGCGTGCACGCGACGCAGCTCTTCGGTGACGCCGGTCGTGCTGGGTCTGAAGTCGAAGTCGGCCAAGGCAGTCCCGGTGGAGCCGCCGCACATCCCGCGGCGTCAGATTGTTTGAAGCGATCCAGCCTTCAAGCCCGGAGTGAGCTCAGCGAAAAGCGACGTACTGCGGGTCCGCGAAGCGCCTGAAGGGCTATGGGATGCTCAGTGCCGTTTGTCAGCTTTCCACGTGCCCCCGTACCGATACAGCGGTTGCGTCTCGACCTTCTCCCTGCAGGCGGAACACATCAGCACCCAGTGGTTGGGGACGTCATGCACCACACGGAACAGCGTCGTGCTGACCACCCGGCACTCTGCGCAAGCTTTGACGCGGGTCCGCGCAGGTTGGGGTATGGCTTGAGTGTCTCAGACTGAAGCGAGAGCGATCGGTGGCTGGCTTCTCTTGGCGATGCCAGCCTCGATGGCTGCGGCCGGTTGTTGCCAGGAGCGGGCATTCCGGGAACGGGGCCCTCAGGGCCGTGGGCTGCCGCCCGTTCGATGCGGGCAGATTCCCTGACATAGTTACCAACGGCCCGGTGGGGCGGCCCGCGGCGGGCTGCACCGGGGCGACGGAGACAGTCGATGCGGATCGTGATCATGGGCAGCGGTGGCGTCGGCGGCTACGTGGGTGCGCGGCTGCAGGCGGCCGGCGAAGACGTGGCTTTCATCGCCCGTGGTGCCCACCTGCAGGCCCTGCAGACCGAAGGCCTGCGCCTTGAGCACCCGCAGCACCCGCTGCACCTGCCCCAGGTGCAGGTGAGCGCTGATGCGGCTGACCTGGCCAGCAAGGGCCCGGCCGACCTGGTCGTCTTCGCCGTCAAGCTGGGTGACACAGCGGCTGCAACGCGCGCGCTCGACGCTGTGCTCGGCCCGCAAACGCGCATCCTGACGCTGCAGAACGGTATCGACAGCGTCGACCTGATCCAGGCCTATGCCGGCAAGACGGCGGTCCGTGGCAGCGTCATCTACGTCTCGGCCGTGATCGACCGGCCTGGCGTGATCCGCAGCCCGGGCGGCCTGCACGTCATCGTCGCCGACGCTGCCGGCGGCGACCCCGTGATGGCGGCGTTCTTCGCGGCCTGTGGCCGTGCGACGGCGCTCCAGGCCAGGCCAACAGATGACATCCGCTCGGTGCTGTGGGAGAAGTTCATCGCGCTGAGCGCGCTCTCGGCCACCACTTCGCTGCTGCGTGCGCCGATGGGCGCCATCCTCGGCCACCCCGAGACGCACGCGCTGCAGCGCCTGCTCGTCGAGGAAGCGGTGGCCGTCGCCGAGGCCGCGGGCGTATCCCAGCGCGCCGAATTGGTCGACGAAGTGATGGCGAGGCTGGCAGGCATGCCGGCCAGCTTCCGCTCGTCGATGTCGGAAGACCTGGCGCGCGGCAAGCCGCTGGAACTGAAGTGGCTGTCGGGCCGGGTCCATGCGCTCGGGCAGCAGCTGGGCGTGCCCACGCCCGCACACAGCACCGCCTGGCGCGCCCTCGTGCTGTACGCAGACGGCAGCACGGGCTTCTGAGCGCCGGCGCCGCAGGCCCCAGCGTCAGGTTCGGCGCTTCACAAGCGCAGTCCGAACAACGATGATCCGTGGGAATAAGGTCTGTCGGGCTCTCACCTGGGAAGCATCTTTCCGTTTGAATCCGTCAGACCCCTGTCGGGCCTGAGTGGACTCCTTCGCCAGCCCTATGCCCTATGAATAAGGTCTGTCGGGCTTTGTAACAGAGATCGATCTGAGCGATTCCCGCCGGTCTCCAAGAATCCTCGACCCCGAATTCCGTGCATTACGCAGGAGCCCTCGACCTCAGCAGGTGACTGTGACGCACATCCGGTGCAACCATCAACTCCCCTTGGAACTCGCGGCCGACATGCTGCTCGGCGTTCTCAATCGCCAACGCCATACAAATCAGGCGGCGACCGCAACGCCTTGGTCGGCGACCCCCATCACGCCACAGGCTGCCGGGATAGTCTCTGGCTTAACGATGTCGGCTTTGACGACGGAGCAGCATGCGGTGCGCTTGATGACGCAGGTCAGCTGCAGATTGGCGTGGCTGGCCATGGCGCGTCGCGTTTGATGGACGATTGATAGTCATTGACCCAATGCTGCCGCCCAGCATGGACTCGCCAACGATTTCCGTGGCCCAGTTCCTGGTGACCGCGGTGTCACTCTGGAGTCAGCAAACAGTCGAGACCGGCCGTTCGCAAGGAAAAACCGGGCGGCTCCACTCGGCCATCAGCGGCCATCTGATGCTCGAACTCGAATGGCTCTTGAAGGCGGAAAGCGGACTCCAATGTCAGACTGGCGCGGCCCAGGATGAAGCTCGCTGGTCGGGGTTTCGCGGCAGACTCCGGTTCGACTTGCAGCGCAGTTACGACAAACGAGCCTCGGGGCAATTCATGACATCCCCTTCGAACCTCGATACTCCAAGCTGATGACTGATACCCCACCCCACCCATTGAGCCATTCCTACGCCGTCGTCGATGTATTCAATGGCACGGCATTCAAGGGGAATGCCGTGGGTGTTGTCTTCGATGCAAATAGCCTCTCCGATGCCGAGATGCTGTCCTTCACGCGATGGACCAATCTCAGCGAGGCGGTTTTCGTACTGACGGCTACGGATCCCCTGGCTGACTACCGCCTTCGCATCTTCTCTTCGCTGCACGAGCTTGACTTTGCAGGTCATCCAACACTGGGTGCCTGCCATGCCTGGTTGGAGAAGACCGGGCATCAGGCTCTGCGCGACTACGTGCAGCAGTGTGGTGTCGGCCTGGTGACTTTGCGGCGCTCGGTCGAGGGGCTTGCCTTCAGAGCCCCGCCTCTCATCAGGTCTGGGCTCATTGACGCGTCGTTGCTGGAACGGGTGTCTTCCGGGTTGAGACTTCAGGCTGTCGGGGCGCGCTTGGTGTCTGCCCAATGGGTGGACAACGGTGCTGGTTGGCTCGCCCTGATGATCGATGATCGCGACAAGTTGCTGGCCCTGAAACCCGATTTCGCTCAACTTGATGGGCTGGCCATCGGCGTTTTGGCGCCGTGGCGCAGTCCGCCGTGCGACGGCGAGGTCGACTTCGAACTCCGCGCGTTCATCGCAGGCGACAGCTTGCCCGAGGATCCGGCAACGGGCAGTCTTGCAGCGGGCATTGCCCAGTGGTTCGCACAGACCGGTCAAGCACCCAGCTCCTACACGTTCAGCCAAGGCACTGCTCTGAATCGTCCCTGCCGGATTCGCGTTTCGACCATGGCTGATGGCATCTGGATCGGCGGTGCGACAAAGACATTGATACGCGGACAGGTGCAGTTCCCAGGCTCAGTTGCGCCCGTGGATGAAGATCTCGGGATTGAAATGCCTTGACCAGCCATCAATAAAGCGAGGGCGCTTTGTCAGGCGTCGACGAATATCACCTTGCCGGTGATGAAGCCATCGACCGAACGCTCGAACGCTTTACCTACCAGCGCGCTGGGGACAGGTTGGAAACCTGGCATCATCTCCCCGTATACATCCCATGCCTCCTCGAGAACTGTGGGGTTGACCACGTTGATGCGAATCTGGCGTGGAAGTTCGTGCGCTACGCACTGTACGAAGGTGTCGATCGCGCCGCTCGTGGTTGCGTCCGCGATGGCCATGGGAATGGGTTTGACATTGAGAATGCCCGAAATCAGCGTAAACGAACCGCCATCCTTGATGTAGTTCAGACCCAGCTTTACCAGATTGATCTGGCCGAGCATCTTGCTCTGGATGGTTGCGTCCCACTGCTCGTCGGTCATTTCGCTGAAGTTGGCGTATTCGCAGTAGCCAACTGTATTGACGACGGCATCGAACGTCCCGACTTTTTCGAATAACGCTCTGATTGACGCCTTGCTGGTGATATCGACCTTGTGGTCGCAGCCTGTGCCTGAGCGACTGGCGGTGATGACATTGTGCTTCTTGAGGCCTGTCATAGCGGCTTGGCCCATATGCCCTTGGGCGCCAATCAAAATTACAGTTTTCATAGAAATGCTTGGCTAAATGCTTGGGAACCGGTACTTTAGGCACCCACGGATACAATGACAATCACGATTGGCTTGTATGAGATACAACTCAAATGGCAGAAAGAATCGATGTAAGGCACATGCGGGTTTTGCTTCATCTCGTGCGCGAGAAAAACGTTTCTCGCGTTGCTGAGCGACTTGAGATATCGCAACAGGCGGTCAGCAATTACCTTAAGCGCTTGCGTGAAGTCTTTCCCTATGAGTTATTCCTGCGGCAGAGCGCAGGCCTACAGCCAACCGACTACGCGTATGAACTAGCAGCCAAATTCGAAAAAATAATAGAAGAGGTCGACGGTGTTTTCAATTCATTCCCATTCGATCCTGTAACGAGCGAGTACGTGTTCAGGGTCATCGCAAATGAATATGCACAACTGTCTATCATTCCGTCGCTCTCGCTGCTCATGCGCAAACGCGCAGCCGGGGTGAAGCTTGAAGTCATTGACTTCAATCCTACTCAACATACCAAAATGCTGGAGCAAGGGGAGGCTGATCTGGTGATTGGTTTTTCTGACTACGTCGATTCAGGACTGGTACGAAAAACGCTGCGACGCGATCATTACTGCTGTGTCGCGCGGGAAGATTCTATTCTCTCTCGGCAGATAAAAGAGCTAGGCGATGTGTCTCCCCATCCCCATGTGGATTTCGCCAGCGGTGTAGGCAATTTGGGAAGCCGATTGGATGATTTCCTTGGCACCCAGAAGGTGAGTCGCACCGTGATTGCCACTTTGCCCTGCTACACGTCTCTGCAGGCGTTTATGCGCGTGAACGACACATTAGCTTTTGTACCCTCGGCAATTGCCGCCGCTGGAGGCTTTCAGGTGATGGATATAGACATGTCTTCCCTGAGTTTTAATGTTGTTATGGGGCGGCATCGCAGAGCTTTGGGTAGTGCAGCCGGAGATTGGCTTGCCCGAGTGGTCGAAGAACTGGCCACGTCGACTTAGTTATAAGTCACGCAGGGGATACAGCGTATTTATCGAGTCCCGGATGAATGGCTCCTAGGCGGACGATATGCGATCCTTTTGGGCCGGGAGGTCCTGAAGGGCCTTCTGGCAGACTTGAATCAGCGGAGGGCACGATGCTGATCAGCTTGCACAAGAACGCTACGACGACGCCTGCGACACGCTTGGCGATCCAGCCGGCCCACGGCACTGAGACCGAATTGGCGTAGCGCTTCGGTGTCGGCAAATTCACGATCCGCAAGGGGCGCAAGCGCAGCACGGTCGAGGATGGCAGCCACACACCTCACCGGCTGCAGACCACGCTCAATGCCGGCCAGGAGGAGATCGTCGTCTATCTGCGCACGCACCTGCGCCTGTCGCTGGACGACCTGCTGGCGGTGGTGCGGGAGTTCATCGAGCCGGCGATGAGCCGCTCTGCGCTGGACCGGCTGCTGCGTCGGCGTGGCGTCAACCGCTTGCCCGAGCCCGAAGTCGAGAAGACCCAGGTCAAGAGCTTTAAAGCCTACGAGCCGGGCTACGTCCACATGGACGTGAAGTACCTGCCCCAGATGGAAGACGAGGCAGATAGGCGCTACGTGTTCGTGGCCAGCCCAGTCTTTCCCAGCCCCTCGACTTACATTGGCGTTTGGAGGCCAGTGCATGGCGACCCGAGACCAATCAGCAAGCGCTATACGCGCCAAGTCGGCAAGACGTGCCCTTTAAGCAGGAGGCCTGTTCAGTTGAGTGCAATAAGCCGAAGAGGTTGATGCTCGCTCACCTTCACGACTTCTGGCTATGACAGCCCTTGGTTTTCGCTGACAGTATCTGTTTATACGATCACGATCGGCTCAGCACCCCCGCAGTGCGGCGGAAGCCAAGCACAGATGTAACAGCCCCATTGCTGCACCACAGCATTCCGACAGACCTCTGTCACGCACGACAGACCTAATTCACACGGATCAACAGATCGACTTGCGCCCCGTCCCTCACTCCACCGTCACGCTCTTCGCCAGGTTCCGTGGCTTGTCGACATCGGTGCCCCGCGCGCAGGCCGTGTGGTAGGCCAGCAGCTGCAGCGGCACCACGTGCAGCAGCGGGCTCAGCGAGCCGTAGTGCTCGGGCATGCGGATGACGTGCACACCCGGTTCGCTGCCGATGTGGGTGTCGCTGTCGGCGAACACGTAGAGCTGACCGCCGCGGGCGCGCACTTCCTGCAGGTTGCTTTTCAGCTTTTCCAGCAGCGCGTCGTTCGGCGCCACGGTCACCACCGGCATCTCGTCGGTGACGAGGGCCAGCGGGCCGTGCTTCAGCTCACCCGCGGGGTAGGCCTCGGCGTGGATGTAGCTGATCTCCTTGAGCTTCAGCGCGCCTTCCAGCGCGATGGGGTAATGCAGGCCGCGGCCCAGGAAGAGCGCGTTTTCCTTGCGCGCGAAGTCTTCGCTCCACGCGATGATCTGCGGCTCCAGCGCCAGCACGGCCTGCAGCGCCACGGGCAGGTGGCGCAGCGCCTTCAGCTCGGCGGCCTCTTGCTTTTCAGTCAGCCTGCCGCGCACCAGCGCCAGCGCCAGCGTCAGCAGGTACAGGCCGGCCAATTGCGTCGTGAACGCCTTCGTGCTGGCCACGCCGATCTCCACGCCGGCACGTGTGATGTAGGCCAGCTTGCACTCGCGCACCATCGCGGAGGTGGCCACGTTGCAGATGGTCAGCGTGTGCTCCATGCCCAGGCTGCGCGCGTGCTTCAAAGCAGCCAGGGTGTCGGCCGTCTCACCGCTTTGCGTGATGGTGACGACCAGTGTTTTCGGGTCGGGCACGCTGTCGCGGTAGCGGTACTCGCTGGCGATCTCCACGCTGGTGGGGATGCCCGCGATGCTCTCCAGCCAGTACTTGGCCGCCATGCCGGCGTAAC
The DNA here is from genome assembly GCA_051861265.1 of Rubrivivax sp. Lineage (GTDB taxonomy): Bacteria > Pseudomonadota > Gammaproteobacteria > Burkholderiales > Burkholderiaceae_C > Rubrivivax. Next base: position 239,126 of record JBHYDA010000007.1, on the reverse strand, counting down.
TGCTGGTGCCGCACGCGAGGATGAGCACGCGGTCGACTTCCTTGAACACGCGGTAGGCGCCGTCGCCGAAGAGCTCGGGGCTGATGCCTTCCACGCCTTCCAGCGTGTCGGCCAGCGCGCGCGGCTGCTCGAAGATCTCTTTTTGCATGTAGTGGCGGTAGGGGCCGAGCTCGGCCGCGCCACTGTGCGCGGTGACGGTGCGCACCGGGCGCTGCACCGGCACGTAGCGGCCCTGCGCATCGGCCGCGGTGATCCACACCTTGCCCAGTTGCAGGTCGACGACGTCGCCCTCTTCCAGGTAGACGATCTGATCGGTCACGCCGGCCAGGGCCATGGCATCGCTGGCGAGGAAGTTCTCGCCGGGGGCCACGCCCAGCACCAGCGGCGAGCCCTGGCGCGCACCGACCACGCGGTTGGGCTCGTCGCGCGCGAAGACGGCAATCGCGTAGGCGCCCTTCAGCCGCGGCAGCGCGCGCTGCACGGCGTCGAGCAGATCGCCGTCGTAGAAGCTGTGCACGAGGTGGGCGATGACCTCGGTGTCGGTCTGGCTGGTGAAGACATAGCCGCGTTCACGCAGCTCGGCGCGCAGCTCGTCGTGGTTCTCGATGATGCCGTTGTGCACCAGGCCGATGCGCGCCACCGGCGTGCTGGTGGCACCACCCGCTTCCAGGCTGCCGAAGCCGGTGGCCATGGCGTCGACATTCGCGCCGGCGCTGAAGTGCGGGTGCGCGTTGTGCACCGCCGGCGCACCGTGAGTGGCCCAGCGCGTGTGGGCGATGCCAGTGCCGCTGGCCACGCCATCGGTGGAGATGTTCGCCTCCAGCTCGGCCACGCGGCTGGTGCTGCGCGCGCGTCGCAGGGCGCCGCCCTGGTGCACGGCCACGCCGCAGCTGTCATAGCCGCGGTACTCCAGGCGCTTCAGGCCCTCCAGCAGGATGGGAACGATGTTGCGGTTGCTGACGGCGCCGACGATGCCACACATGCTGGAAGCTCCTGGATGCTCAAAGGTGGCGCATGCTAGGCCAGGGTCTGCGATGTGTTCTTGCAATCTTGATATCATTTCGACAGAAAACACCATTCATGAGAACAAGCACACCGAATAGTTCATTCGACGTCTTCTGATGAATTATTATTTTGACATGGACCTCGATGCCACCGACCTGCGCTTGCTCGCCCTGCTGCAAGACGACGCCTCGCTCACCAACCAGGCGCTGGCCGACCGCGCCGGCACCTCACCGGCCACGGCGCTGCGGCGGGTGCGGCGCTTGGAGGAAGGCGGCGTCATCGAACGCCGCGTGGCCTTGTTGAACCCGCAGGCCCTGTGGGCCGGCGGTGGCCTCACGGCGCTGGTAGAGATCACGCTCGACCGCCAGGGCGCCGAGCACCTGGAAGCCTTCGAGGCCCGCGCCGTGGCCGAGGCCGCGGTGCAGCAGGTCTGGCGCGTGAGCCCGGGGCCCGACTTCGTGCTCGTGGCGCAGGTCGAAGGCATGCCGGCCTACCAGGCCCTGGTGCAGCGCCTCTTCACGCAAGACGCCAACGTGCGCAACGTCAAGGCCTACTTCAGCGTCAAGCGTGCGAAGTTCGAGCCGCGCTTGCCCTTGCCGCCCGCCAGCACGGCGGGCTGAGCTGCGCCGCTCAGGCCGCCTTCAATACCGCCAGACCCTTGAGGTATTCCCCCTCGGGAAACACCAGCGTGGTGGGGTGGTCGCAGGCGCCTTCCAGGCGCTGCAGGATGGCGCCGTCCACGCCCGCGTCCATGGCCGCGCCGGCCACGATCTTGTGGAACAGGTCGGCGCTGATGCCGCCGCTGCAGCTGAAGGTGAGCAGCAGCCCGCCGGGCTGCAAGAGCTTCAGCGCCAGGCGGTTGATGTCCTTGTAGGCGCGGCTGGCGCGCTCGGCATGGGCGGCGGTGGGCGCGAACTTGGGCGGGTCGAGCACGATGCAGTCGAAACGCCGGCCGGCCTGCAGCGCCTCGCGCAGGAACTGGTTGACGTCGGCATCGCGCGCCTCGCTGCGCGCGGGGTCGAAGCCGTTGAGCGCCACGTGTGCGTTCACACGCTCGATGGCCGGGGCGGAGGAATCGATGCTCGTCACCCGCGCCGCACCGCCGGCCAGGGCCGCCACCGTGAAGCCGCCGGTGTAGCAGTAACAGTTCAGCACGTCCTGGAAGCCACCGTGCTGCACCCAGCGCTGCAGCAGCGCGCGGTTGTCGCGCTGGTCCAAGTAGAAGCCGGTCTTGTGGCCCTGCGCCACGTCCAGCGTCAGGCGCCAGGCGTGCTCGGTGATGGTGATTTCGGTGTCGCCCTTGCTGTCACCATCACCGCGCAGCCAGCCGGTGGCCGGTTGCAGGCCTTCGAGGCCGCGCACGCTGGCATCGCTGCGCTCAAAGAGGCGCGTGCAACCCGTGGCCTGCAGCAGCACATCGGCCAGGGTCTGCTTCCAGCGCTCGGTGCCGGCGCTGAGGAACTGCGCGCACAGCGTGTCGGCATAACGGTCGACGATGAGGCCCGGCAGCCCGTCGGCCTCGCCGTGCACCAGGCGCACGCCGTTGCTGGCGATGGGCAGCCGCGCACGCAAAGCCACCGCGCGCTGCACGCGGCGCTCGAAGCAGGCGCGGTCGATGCGTTCGGCCTCGTCGAAGCTCCAGGCGCGCACACGGATCATCGAGTTCGGGCTGTAGGCGCCCCAGGCCAGGAACTGCCCGGCCGCGTCTTCCACACGCACGGTTTCGCCGGCATCGGCAGCGCCCTTGGCGATGCTGCCCTGGAACACCCAGGGGTGGCGGCGTTGCAGCGAGCGCTCTTTGCCCTCGCGGAGGCGGATGGATTTCATCGTGTCAGGTCAACTCTTTTTCTTGGCGCGCGGGTGCGCCGCGTCGTAGGCCCGGGCCAGGTGCTGGAAGTCGAGCTTGGTGTAGACCTGCGTGGTGCTGATGCTGGCGTGGCCCAGCAGCTCCTGCACGGCGCGCAGGTCGCCGCTGCTTTGCAGCAGGTGGCTGGCGTAACTGTGGCGCAGCATGTGCGGGTGCACGCGCGTGGGCAGGCCGGCCTGCGCGGCCTGCAGCTGCAGCCGGTTGCGCAGCTGGTTGGGCGTGAGGCGCGTGCCCAGGCGGCTGACGAAAAGCGCCGGCTCGCCGGCCGCCGCCAGCGTGGCACGCCAGGGCAACCAGGCTTGAAGGGCCGCCAAGGCCGCGCTGCCGATGGGCAGGCTGCGGCGCTTGCCGCCCTTGCCCAGCACGTGGGCGGTGGCGTCCGGCAGGTCGAGCCAACCCCGGCTTTCGCTGCCGGTCTCGGGGCCGGCCTGCACATCCAAGCCCAGCACCTCGGCCACGCGCAGGCCGCAGCCGTAGAGCAGCTCGGTGATGGCATGGTCGCGCGCGGCCAGCGCCGGCGGCGTGTTCTCGGTCTCGTGATCGGCCAGCGCCATGGCCTGCTCCACGCCCAGGGCCTTGGGCAGGGGCTTGGGCGCCTTGGGCGGGCGCAGGCCTTCCACGGGGTTGAGCTTCACCACACCCTGCCGGCCCCACCAGCGGAAGAGGCCGCGCCAGGCCGCCAGATGGATGGCGATGCTGCGCGCCGCCAACCCGCGCACGCGCAGCTGTGCCACCCAGCCGCGGAGGTGGTGCACCTGGGCTTGCGGCAGCGGCACGGCGCTGGCCACGGCCGCCGTTTGCAGGCGGCGCAGCGCCTCGCGGTACATGGCCAACGTGCGCTCGGCCAGACGGCGTTCCACACGCAGGTGCGTGAGGAAATCTTCGAGCGCGGGGTCCAACAGCGCGCCGGCAGCCGCCGCAGGCTGCGGCGCGAAAACTGGCACCGCCACGCTCACCCGGCGCCTCTGCGGATTCAGGCCTGCGGGCGCAGGCGCGAGAGCGCGGCCGACGAGACTTCGCCGATGCGCATCAGGAACTCGGTGCCCATGTCGGCCGCGTAGCGCGTGGGGTCGGGCGAGCCCAGCACCAGCAGGCCGAAGGCGCCGGCCTTCTCGTCCATGCCGTGGCGCAGCGGGATCATCGCCATGCTGGCCACCGTGGCGCCATCGTCCAGCCATTCGCTGGCCTCGAAGCCGGCGTTGGCGCCGCAATAGGGCAGCGTCAGGCTGGAGGCGAAGCTCTTCACGTCCTCGCTGGCCGGCTCGGCGTAGCTGGCGCCGTTGTGCGGCGCGTCCACGCCCCACAGGCGGATGGCGGCCTGCGGGATCAGGAACTCGTGCTTCATCGAAGCCACCATGCGCCCGGGCAGCTCGGCCGCGTCGGTCGTCAGCAGGATGGTGCGCGTGTAGCGGTGCAGGCGCTCGGCGATGGCCACGTTCTCCTGGCTGTTGCGGATCATTTCCATGATCTTCATCTCCAGGCCCTTGATGCGCTCGCGCAGCATTTCCATCTGCCGCTCCTGCAGCGAGACGGCACGCTGGCCGTGCGGGCTGGTGAGCTGGATGGCCCCCAGCAGCTCGGCATGGCGCTCGAAGAACCCGGGCGTGTTGGCCAGGTAGTTGGCGATGTCGGCTTCGGTGATGCCCTGCACCCCGTCGGCGTTGTTGCTCACAGTTCGATCTCTCCTTCGAAAACGGTCTCGGCCGGGCCGGTCATGAACACAGGGCTCTCACCACCCGACCATTCGATGCGCAGGTCGCCACCACGCGTGTGCACTTCCACGGCGGCATCCAGCCAGCCCAGGCGGATGCCGGCCACGACGGCGGCGCAGGCGCCGGTGCCGCAGGCCAGGGTCTCGCCGGCGTCGCGCTCGTGCACACGCAGGCGCACCTCGTTGCGCGAGAGCACCTGCAGGAAGCCCACGTTCACCTTGCGCGGAAAACGCGGGTGTGTCTCGATGCGCGGGCCCCAGGCGGCCACCGGCGCGGTGTCGACATCGGCCACACGCAGAACGGCGTGCGGGTTGCCCATCGACAGCACGGCCACTTCGCAGCCTGGCGCCACATCGGCCAAGGGCCAGCACTCGAAGCCGCCTTCAGCGCGCGGCTGCAGGCCGGCAGCATCAAAAGGCAGGCGCGCGTGCTCGAAGACCGGCCGGTTCATGTCCACGGTGACGCGGCCGTCGTCACGCAGCTGCAGCGTGAGGCGGTTGTTCACGGTCTCCACCTGCACGGTGGTCTTGTCGGTCAGGCCGCGCCCGTGCACGTAGCGCACGAAGCAGCGCGCGCCGTTGCCGCAGTGCTCGACCTCGTCGCCGCTGGCGCCGTTGAAGATGCGATAGCGGAAATCGACGCCGGGCGTGGCGCTGCGCTCCACCAGCAGGATCTGGTCGGCACCCACGCCAAAGCGGCGGTCGCCCAGGCGCTGCAACTGCGTGCGGCTCAAGGCCAGGGGCGCGGCCGTGCCGTCGAGCACGACGAAGTCGTTGCCCGCGCCCTGCATCTTGGTGAACTGGACCCGCATGGCCGCGATTGTCGCAGCCGGGGCCACCGCTTCAGTAGACGGACGGTTCGCCAGGCGGGCGCGTCTTGAAGCGCTTGTGCACCCAGAAGTACTGCGCCGGCATCGTGGCGATCTGCTGCTCGATGAAGCGGTTCATCGCCGCAGCATCGGCCTCGGGGTCGTCGCTGGGCCAGCCTTCCCAGGCCGGCATGAACTTCACGCGGTAGCCCTGGCCGCCGGGCAGCATCTCGGCGATGAGCGGCTGCACCACCATGCCCAGGCTCTTGGCCATGCGCGAAGGCGCCAGCAAGGTGGCTGCCGGCTGGCCGTAGAAGGGCACGAAGGCGGCGTCGCGCAGGCCGAAATCCATGTCGGAGGCGTTGAAGAAAGCCGTGCCCTTCTTGATGGCCCGCACCACGGGAATGGCGCCCTGCTGGCGGTTGAACAGCAGCGCCAGCCCGAAACGCGCGCGGCCTTTGTGGAAGGCGGCGTCCATCACCGGGTTGCTCTGCGCGGTGTAGATGTCGCAGCCCATGCGCGTCTGGAAGAGCTGCGTGGCCGCGCCCGCCACCTCCAGGCCCACGAAGTGCGGCACCAGCCACATCACGGGCCTGTCGCTGCGCTCGGCCAGGTGCACCTCGCCTTCGACGTGGATCAGCCGCTTCAGCCGGTCGGCGCTGGCGTGCCAGAGCAGGCCCCGCTCCAGCAGGCTGCGGCCGGTCCACATGAAGTGCTCAAGCACCAGGCGGTGCTGCTCGGCCACGCTCAGCTGCGGCATGCACAGCGCGATGTTGCGCCGCGCCACCTCGCGCCGCGCGCGGCCCAGGCTGTGCAGCAGCAGGCCCAGGCCCTGGCCCAAGCGCGCCAGCACCGGCAGCGGCAGCCAGTGCAGCAGCCACACCAGGCCCAGCGCCGCACGTGCCGCGCCGTTGGCCGCGGCCTGCTTGAAACCTGGCGCGCTCAAGACGCGCTCTCCACCTGGCGCGGCTGCTTGTAGCGGTGGTAGCCCCAGAGGTACTGCGAAGGCCGCTGCAGGATCACCTGCTCCATGCTGCGGTTGATGGCGATGGCGGCAGCCTCGTCGTCGATGCTGCCGTCGGCGGCGCGTTCAGGCAGCGGCACCGGCAACGGCTGCGCGCGCACCACGTAACCGGCGCCCTGCGGCAGGCGTTCGGTCCACAGCACGGCCACGGCCGCGCCGGTCTGCAGCACCAGGCGTGCGGCCAGCGTCATCGTGTAGGCCGGCTGGCCGAAAAACGGCGCCCACACGCCCATACCTTCGGGCGGCACCTGGTCGGGCAGGAGGCCGAGCGTTTCGCCCTTTTTCAGCGCGCGCATCAAGAGCCGCACGCCGGCCAGGCTGGCCGGCGCGGTGGCCAGCGCGGGCCGGGCGCGGGCGGTTTCCTCCAGCTCGCGCAGCCAGGCCTGGCGCGCCGGGCGGTAGAGCACGGTGATGGGCTGGCGGGCGCCGAAACGTTCGGCATAGGCCTGCGCACTCACCTCGAAGCTGCCCATGTGCGGCGTGAGCAGCACCAGGCCCTTGCCGCGGGCCAGCAGGGCTTCGAGCAGCTCGGCGCCTTCCCAGCGCACGGGGTCGGTGATGGGCTGTTCACGAGGGCGCAGCCACAGCCGCGGCAGCTCCATCACCAGCTTGCCGGCATCGGCCACGGCCGCCCGGCGCTCGGCCGCGCTCACGCCCGCCAGGGTGGCGTTGGCCTTCAGGCGGCGGCGGTAGCTGGGTGACAGCGCATAGGCCAGCCAGCCCATCAGCCCGCCCAGGGCGTGCAAAAAGCGCAGAGAGCGTTGGGCGAGCCAGGGCAGCAGGAAGGACATCGTTCGTAGAATGCGGGCATCGCCGAGTTAAAGAACAACTTGCGGGGCGATCGCGGACGTGAAGCATAGCCACAAGGCTGGGCCTCTCGCCGCTGGGGTGCCGGGCCAACCAGCCCGAGCCTCAACAAATCCGCTAAAGCGTTCGCCGCGGCTCCAGAGCATCTGACCAGCGACGACGCAACCCAGGTGCAACTACAACGGAGCTTTTCCAGTGGCGAACGACTTCCTCTTCACATCCGAATCGGTCTCTGAAGGTCACCCCGACAAGGTGGCCGACCAGATCTCCGACGCCATCCTCGACGCGATCTTCAAGCAAGACCCGAAAAGCCGCGTGGCCGCCGAGACGCTGTGCAACACCGGTCTGGTGGTGCTGGCCGGCGAGATCACGACCAACGCCCACGTCGACTACATCCAGGTCGCGCGCGACACCATCAAGCGCATCGGCTACGACAACACCGAGTACGGCATCGACTACAAGGGCTGCGCGGTGATGGTCTGCTACGACAAGCAGAGCAACGACATCGCCCAGGGCGTGGACCACGCCAGCGACGACTACCTCAACATCGGCGCCGGCGACCAGGGCCTGATGTTCGGCTACGCCTGCGACGAGACGCCCGAGCTGATGCCGGCGCCCATCTACTACGCACACCGCCTGGTGGAGCGCCAGGCCCAGCTGCGCAAGGACGGCCGCCTGCCCTTCCTGCGCCCCGATGCCAAGAGCCAGGTGACGATGCGCTATGTCGACGGCAAGCCGCACAGCATCGACACCGTGGTGCTGAGCACCCAGCACGCGCCCGAGTACAGCCTGGGCAACAAGATGACCGACGCCTTCTACGAGGCGGTGCGCGAAGAGATCATCAAGCCCGTGCTGCCGAAGGATTGGCTGACGGCCGACACCAAGTACCTGATCAACCCGACCGGCCGCTTCGTCGTCGGCGGCCCGCAGGGCGACTGCGGCCTCACGGGCCGCAAGATCATCGTCGACACCTACGGCGGCGCCTGCCCGCACGGCGGTGGTGCTTTCTCGGGCAAGGACCCCTCCAAGGTCGACCGCTCGGCCGCCTATGCCGCGCGCTACGTGGCCAAGAACGTGGTGGCCGCCGGCCTGGCGCGCCAGTGCCAGGTGCAGGTGGCCTACGCCATCGGCGTGGCCAAGCCCATGAACATCACGGTCTACACCGAAGGCACGGGCAAGATCAGCGACGACAAGCTGAGCGCCATCGTCGCCCAGGTCTTCGACCTGCGTCCCAAGGGCATCATCCAGATGCTGGACCTGCTGCGCCCCATTTACGAGAAGACCGCGGCCTACGGCCACTTCGGCCGCGAAGAGCCCGAGTTCTCGTGGGAAAGAACTGACAAGGTCGACGCGCTGCGCGCGGCAGCCGGTCTGTAAGCGCCGCAACGCACCCCCGCGAAGGGGCCGCGCCCGCCAGGGCCGGCCCCTTTTCCATGGCCGGGCCCGCCGTTAAGCTGTGCGCATGCCCTCTGCCACCGCGTCCTGCCCTCACTGCGGCCAAGTGCTGAACCTGCTGGCCCAACGCCTCCAGCAGCCGCATTGCGGCAGCGCCCAGTGCCGCCAGCGCGCCGACGAAGCCCAGCTGCAGGGGCGATGGCAACGGGTGGTGGCCCTCGCCGCGGAGCAGGCGGCCGAGCATGGGGTGCCCCGCGCCGGCACGCCACCCGAGGTGGTTTGGCTCGACCCCGCGCCCCGCACGCTGGCCCCCGTCACCGAGGCGCTGCGCGAAACCCTGGCGCAAGCCTGGCGCAAAGCCGCCGCCGAAGACCAACGCCGCCGCCACGGCGGACAAGATTCGGCCGAAGCCTTGCCAGCCGCCGCTGCCACGCTGTGCGCGCTGTGCGGGGGCACCTGCTGCGTGCAGGGCGCCCAGCACCACGCCTTCATCGACGCCGAAGTGCTGGAGCGCTGGCAAGCAGAGCACCCCGGCCAGACCACCGAAGACGCCATCGCCGCCTACCTGGCGGCCTTGCCGGCCGAGCACCTGGACGGCGGCTGCGCCTTCCAGACCGCCACCGGTTGCCACCTGCCGCGTGAAGACCGCGCCGACATCTGCAACCGCTACGTCTGCAAGGCGCTGGACGCGCTGGGCGACAGGCTCGCGGCAGCCCCCGAGACCGTGACGCTGGTGTTCTCGCGCCGCATGCGGCGCTTCGACCGCGCCGGCGTGCTGCACCGCGGTGTGGGCACGCCCCTGCAAGGCCTGCCACAGCCCGACGACCTGCTGCCCTGAACGCCTGCCCATCCCGCCCGGTGCCGAACCCCACCCTCGACGACCTGCGCCGCCACGCCGTGGCGCGCAGCCTCTTCAAGCCCACCACGCTGCCGGCGGCCCTGCGGCGGCTGGGTTTCGTGCAGGCCGACCCCATCCGCGCACCGGCCCGCGCGCAAGACCTCACGCTGCGCCACCGCGTGCAGGGCTACCGCGCCGGCGATCTCGAGCGGCGCTACACCCGGCTGCCCCTCGAAGAAGATTTCTTCATCAACTACGGCTACCTGCCGCGCGAGACACAGGCGCTGATGCACCCGCGCACGGCGAACACCCCCTGGCCAGCGGCGCGCTGGAAGCAGGCCCAGGCCGTGCTCGATTTCGTGCGCGAACGCGGCGTGGTGCACCCGCGCGAGGTGGACGCGCACTTCCAGCACGGCAAGGCGAAAAACTGGTTCGGCGGCAGCAGCAACGCGAGCACGCAGCTGCTCGACGGCATGCATTACCGCGGCCTGCTGCGCACGGCGCGGCGCGAAGGCGGGATCCGGCTCTACGCCGTGCGCGAGGTGCACGAAGCCCCCGCCGACACCGCCGCGGCGATGGACGCGCTGGTCGACGTGGTGGTGCAGAAGTACGCGCCGCTGCCGGAGCTGACGCTGAACATGCTCGTCAGCCGCATCCGCTACGGCGCCCCGCACTGGACGGCCCTGTGCAAGCCCGCGCTGGCACGCGCCAAGGCCCGTCTGCCGCACGCCGTGGTGGACGCGCTGCGATGGTTCTGGCCGGCGGGCGAGAACCCCGCGTCGCGCCGCCACGCCGTGCCAGACGCCGTGCGCCTGCTCGCGCCTTTCGACCCCGTGGTCTGGGACCGCCGCCGCTTCGAACTGCTCTGGGGCTGGGCCTACCGCTTCGAGGCCTACACCCCGGCGCCGAAACGGGTGCGGGGCTACTACGCGCTGCCGCTGCTGTGGCGCGACCGGGTCATCGGCTGGGCCAACGCCAGCGCGCAAGGCGAGCGCCTGCAACTGCAGGCCGGCTACGTCAGCGGCCGTGCGCCGCGCGAGGCCGGCTACGCCGCAGCCCTGGCCGACGAAACGGCGAGGCTGGCCGACTTCCTCGGCGTGGCCCCGCCCTGACCGCAGGAATTCACGCTGCCGCGCAGGGCGTGAAGCCCGCGCCCCACGCATTCGGGGGCTTGTGGCTAGAATTCGCAGCAGTTCCGAGGAGCGTTGCAACCTTCAGCAAGAAGGCCAGGCTCGGATCTCTACATTGCAACCGCGCTCACCTGCACGACAGTGTTCGTGGGTGAGCTGATTCTCCCCACCGCGTGCGTGCAGGTCCTCAACCGTTTGGAGCCTGACGATGAACGCCGTTCTGAAACCCCTGCACACCAGCGATTACGCCGTTGCCGATCTTTCCCTGGCCGAGTGGGGCCGCAAGGAAATCAAGATCGCCGAGACCGAGATGCCCGGCCTGATGGCCATCCGCGAAGAGTTCTCGGCCAAGCAGCCGCTGAAGGGCGCGCGCGTCACCGGCTCGCTGCACATGACCATCCAGACCGCCGTGCTGGTGGAAACGCTGCAAGCCCTGGGCGCCGACGTGCGCTGGGCCAGCTGCAACATCTACAGCACGCAAGACCACGCCGCCGCCGCACTGGTGGTCAAGGGCACGCCGGTCTTCGCCTACAAGGGCGAGACCCTGGTCGACTACTGGGACTACACGCACCGCATCTTCGAATTCGGCGCCAAGGGCAGCGAAGGCGAAGGCCCGAACATGATCCTGGACGACGGCGGCGATGCCACGCTGTTGATGCACCTGGGCAAGAAGGCCGAGACCGACCTCAGCGTGCTGGCCAACCCCGGCAGCGAAGAAGAAGAGATCCTGTTCGCCGCCATCAAGGCCAAGCTGAAGGAAGACGCCACCTGGTACAGCCGCAAGGGCGCGCAGATCATCGGCGTGACCGAAGAGACGACCACCGGCGTGCACCGCCTGAAGGAAATGAGCGCCAAGGGCCAGCTCATGTTCCGCGCCATCAACGTGAACGACAGCGTCACCAAGAGCAAGTTCGACAACCTCTACGGCTGCCGCGAGAGCCTGGTCGACGCCATCAAGCGTGCCACCGACGTGATGATCGCCGGCAAGGTGGCCGTGGTGGCCGGTTACGGCGACGTGGGCAAGGGCAGCGCCCAGGCCCTGCGCGCGCTCAGCGCCCAGGTGTGGGTGACCGAGATCGACCCCATCAACGCCCTGCAGGCCACGATGGAAGGCTACAAGGTCGTGACCATGGAGTACGCCGCCGACAAGTGCGACATCTTCGTCAGCGCCACCGGCAACAAGAGCGTCATCACGCGCAAGCACATGGAAGCGATGAAGGACGAGGCCATCGTCTGCAACATCGGCCACTTCGACAACGAGATCGACGTCGCTGCGCTGTCGGATTGCACCTGGGACGAGATCAAGCCCCAGGTCGACCACGTGGTCTTCCCTGACGGCAAGAAGATCATCATGCTGGCCAAGGGCCGCCTGGTGAACCTGGGCTGCGGCACGGGCCACCCCAGCTTCGTGATGAGCGCCAGCTTCGCGAACCAGACCATCGCGCAGATCGAGCTCTTCAGCCACCCCGACAGCTACGACAACGGCAAGGTTTACGTGCTGCCCAAGCACCTGGACGAGAAGGTGGCGCGCCTGCACCTGAAGAAGGTCGGCGCCATGCTGACCGAGCTGAGCGACGAACAAGCGGCTTACATCGGCGTGCCGAAGTCGGGCCCCTTCAAGCCCGACACCTACCGCTACTGAGGCCTGGCCCATGAGCACCGAGCACAAGTCGGTGCCCATCAGCTTCGAGTTCTTCCCGCCCAACACCCCCGTCGGCAGCGACAAGCTGAAGACGGTGGTGCAGGAGCTTTCGGCCGTGCAGCCGGAGTTCTTCAGCGTCACCTACGGCGCGGGCGGGGCCACGCGTGAGAAGACGCTGGCCACGGTGAAGGACATCGCGGCGATGGGCCACGAGGCGGCGCCGCACCTCAGCTGCGTGGGCAGCACGCAGGGCAGCATCCGCGAGATCCTGGGCACCTACCGGGCCCAGGGCATCCGGCGGCTGGTGGCGCTGCGCGGCGACCTGCCCAGTGGCACCGCGGTGGCTGGTGAGTTCCGCTATGCGGCGGACCTCATCGAGTTCATCCGCCAGGAGCAGGGCGCCGACTGGCACATCGAGGTGGCGGCCTACCCGGAGTACCACCCGCAGCAGCGCTACGCGAAGAAGGACCTGGAGCACTTCGCGGCCAAGGTGAAAGCCGGGGCCGACAGCGCCATCACGCAGTTCTTCTTCAACCCCGACGCCTACTTCCACTTCGTCGATGAAGTGCGCAAGCTCGGGGTCACGGCGCCCATCGTGCCGGGCATCATGCCCATCCACAACTACGCGAAGATCGCGCAGTTCGCGGCGCGTGACGGCATCGAGATCCCGCGCTGGGTGGCGCTGAAGATGGAGGGCTACCTCGACGACGTGGCCAGCGTGCGCGCCTTCGGCATCGAGGTGGTGGCGCGGCTGTGCCGCCGGCTCATCGAAGGCGGTGCCCCCGGCATCCACTTCTACACGCTCAACCAGAGCGCGCTGAGCCTGGAAATCTGCAAGCAGCTGGGCTGAAACAGCCCAGGTTGCCGCAGCGCCACAACGCTGCCCCGCCCGCTTGACCCAGGTCAAGCGGGCCCCCTCACCTGACAGCGGTGTCAGCCTTCGTCGTCCTCCCGGCAGTGCAATGGGTTCGAGGCCATGTGGCCCCGACCCACTCCCACGGAGGATTTCATGAAGACCACGACCCGCTCCACCACCCTGCCCTTCGCCAAGACCCTGCTGCTGGGCTTGCTGGCAGCGGCCGGCGCGGCCCAAGCTCAGTCGGCTGCGGTCGATACGGGCGACTGGCTGGTGCGCGGCCGCGCGCTGTACCTCGATTCGGCCAACAAGGACAGCACGGGCCTGAACCTGAGCGTCAACAACAAGACCTTCCCCGAGTTCGACATCAGCTACTTCTTCAGCCCGAACTTCGCGGCCGAGCTGGTGCTGACCTACCCGCAGAAGCACGACCTGCGCAGCAACGGCAACAAGATCGGCACGCTCAAGCACCTGCCGCCCACGCTGCTGGGCCAGTACCACTTCACCGGGCTGGGCGGCTTCCGCCCCTACGTCGGCGCGGGCGTGAACTACACCATCTTCTCCGACGTGCAGTTCGCCCCCGCCGTGGTGGCCACGCTGCAGCCGCGCATCAAGAAGCACAGCGTCGGCCTGGCCTTGCAGGTGGGCGTGGACGTGCCCGTGGGCGGCTGGCTGCTGAACTTCGACCTGAAGAAGGTGAAGCTGGAGACCGACGTCTACGCTGGCACCACCAAGGCCGGCACCTTCAAGGTCGACCCGCTGCTCTTCAGCGTGGGCCTCGGCAAGCGCTTCTGAAGCGCCCGCAGGGCGGCCTCAATCCGGCCGCTGCCAGGCCACGCCTTCTTCGGTGAGCACGGCGTCCAGCGGCACGTCGTGCGGCTCGGCCTTCAGCCAGGGCAGGAAGCCGAAGCTGTAGGCCAGGCCCACCGTGAAGGGCCGCGGCTGCAGCGTGGCCAGCGTGCGGTCGTAGAAACCGCCGCCATACCCCAGGCGCACGCCCTCGGGGCCGTAGCCCACGCAGGGCACCAGCAACAGCGTCGGGTGGAAGACGGGCGTGTCCTTCGGCTTCGGGATGCCGTAGGCGTCGTCTTCCATCTCGCAGCCTGGAAACCACATCTGGAAACGCAGCTGCTTGGTCGTCTTGTCGATGACCGGCAGCCCGATGCAGCGCTCTTCATCCGCCTCGGTCCAGCGGTACAGCGCAGGCAGCGCATCGAACTCGCCCTTGATGGGCCAATAGGCGCCGATGGCCTTGTCGTCGCGGCCCATCAGCCACACCCGCAACACTTCCTGCAGGTGCATGGCGCGCTGGTGGCGGTCGATCAGGCTCTGGCGCTCGGCCTGCAGCTGGCGCCGCAGGGTCTTCTTGTCTTGCGAGGGTTCCAGGGGCGGCATCGGGAAGCTCATGCCGCCGATTGTGGCGCCGGCGCCACCTGCTGCGCCAGCAGGCGGCGGGCACCAGCGCTCAGGCCTGCGCAGGCAGGCGCTGGCCGCGGGCGTCTGGCAGCACCCAGGGCCAGACCCAGGGCGATTGCCACCAAGCACGGGCCGGCGCCGGGCCGGCCGCTGCCGGGGCCAGCAGCACGCTCAGGCGTGCCTGCGGCCAGGCCTGCAGCACCCAACGGCTGCCGGCGGGCAGTTCCAGGCTGTCGCCCGGCTGCAGCCACAGGTCTTCGGCCTCGGGGCCGGCCTGCTCGGGCGTCACCCACAGGCAGCCTTCGTCCACACGCAGCCAGCGCGCCACCGGGCTGGCCGACAGCGAGGCCGCCTCATGGCCGCTCAGCGCCCAGGCCCAAGGGGCCGAATGCTCATGCACTTTGCTCATGGATGGTGAAGTATTCACGGTGGTGTCCTTGTCCTCTCTCAGCGAAGCGAATCATCGGGTTAACCCGGCGCACCGTCCAATCATCTTGCCGCGCTTGATTGATAATCAACGGTAATGAATGCACCGCGCCACCGTCCGCTCGCTGTCGGCCCCCTGCGCGCCTTCGAGGCGGTGGCGCGGCGGCTGAGCTTCCGTGCCGCGGCCGAAGAGTTGCACCTCACGCAGCCGGCCATCAGCCGGCAGATCCGCAGCCTGGAAGACGAGCTGGGGGCCACGCTCTTCCTGCGCGGCACGCGGCACGTGGAGCTCACGGGCCCGGGCACGCAGCTGCTGCAGACCGTGGCGCCGCTGCTCGAACAGATGGACCGCGCGGTGCGCCAGATCCGCCACACGCAGCACCGGCAGCCGGTCGGCGTGACCACCTTCGCCAGCTTCGCCTCGCTGTGGCTGTTGCCGCGGCTGGCGGGTTTCCAGAACACGCACCCGGAGTCGGACATCCGCATCTCCGCCAGCGACCACCTGGTGGATTTCGACGACCCCGAGATCGACCTCGCACTGCGCTACTGCCGCCCCGAGCAGGCCCCGCCGGGCAGCACGCTGCTCTTCGGCGAGCTGCTCACGCCGGTGGCCAGCCCGGCGCTGCTGCAGCGCCTGCCCCTGCGCAGCGCTGCCGACCTGGCCGGCCACACGCTGCTGGAGGAAGACGACCCGCGGCCCAGCGCCGAGTACCTGAGCTGGCGCCACTGGCTGCGCCTCAATGCACCGCCGGGGCTGCAGCCGCGCGGCTGGGTGTACCTGAACTTCACCTACCAACAGGTGCAGGCCGCGCTGGCCGGGCAAGGCGTGGCGCTGGCGCGCGTGCCGCTGGTGCGCGAGGCCATTGCACGCGGTGAGCTGGTCGAGCCCTTCGGCCGCGCGGGCCGGGTGGCCTCGCCCTTCTCGTACTGGCTGGTGCGCTGGCCCGCACGGCGCGAGCGCCCGGCGCTGGCGGCCTTCGAAGACTGGCTGCTGGAGCAGGCCGCGCAGACGCGCGAAGAACTGCACCGCGAGCCCCTGCCAGCTTGACGGTGTGGACACCCCCCCCTGCGCTAAATTCGACCGCATGAGCGCACGCGCCCCCTCCACCTCCGCACGCTGGCGCGCAGCCGCCGCCGGCCTGCTCGCTGCGCTCACGCTGGGCAGCACGGCCCCGTCGGTGGCGCAGCTGCCCGCCCCCAGCCCGGGCGACAACACCGTCGTGCAGGCCCGCGAGGCCCTGCGCCGCGGCGACCGCAATGCGCTGATGGCCGCGCGCGACGCCCTGCAGCAGCAGCGCCACCCGCTGGCGATGTGGGCCGACTACTGGGAGCTCGGCAACCGCCTGGCCACGGCGCAGCAGCCCGAGCTCGACGCGTTCTACGCGCGCTGGCCCAACACTTACGTCGAAGACCGCCTGCGCAACGACTGGCTGCTGGAACTCGGCCGCCGGCGCGATTGGGCCGGCGTGCGCGCCGAGTTCCCGCGCTTTCGCATGAACGACGACCGCGAGGTCACCTGCCACGTGCTGCTGGCCCGCCATCTGGAAGGGCAGGACGTGCGCCAGCCCGCCTTGGCCACCTGGCAGGCGCAGCGCGAGCTGGAGCCCGGCTGCACGCTGCTGGCTGCCACGCTGCTGGAGGCCCGCGTCTTCACCGACGACGACATCTGGGCCCGCGTGCACGCCGCCGCCGAACAGGGCCGCCTGCGCAGCGTGCGCACGGCCGCGGCGCTGCTGGGCAAGCCCACCGAGAAGGCGGTGGTGGAGATCGTCGAGCGCCCCGACCGCTACCTCAAGCAGCGCAACGCCGGGGCCGGCCGCCAGGGCCACCCGCTGCTGATGCTGGCCCTGATGCGCCTGGCCGTGGAAGACCCCGACGAAGCTGCCAAGCGCTTGGAGGCCAGCACCACCGCGCGGCTGAGCGCGGCGCAAGAGGCCTTCGTGTGGGCGCAGATCGCCCGCCAGGCCGGCCTGAAGCTGCAGAGCGCCGCCGCCATCCACGCCCAGCACGCGTGGAAGCTGTGGGACCGCGCGAACAAGCCCGGCGTGCAGCCCGCCTGGAGCGAAGACGTGTTGGCCTGGCACGTGCGCGCCGCACTGCGCCAGCCGGCCAGCGACAAGCAGCGTTGGGCGCTGGTGCAACGCGCCATCGAGGCCATGCCGCCAGCCGAGCAGCGGCAGGAAGCCTGGGTCTACTGGAAGGCGCAGGCGGATCTGGCCCGCGCACCGGCCGGCCCCGAAGGCGAGGCCGCACGCACGGCCGCGCGCAGCGCGCTGGCGGGCTTGGCCTCGCCCTTCAGCTTCTACGGCCAGCTGGCGAATGAAGACCTGGGCCAGCCGCTGCGCCTGCCCCCGGCCCCGCAGGCCCTGAGCGCTGCCGAACGCGATGTGGTGCGCGGCAACCCCGGCCTGCAGCGCGCCTTGCAGCTGCTCGCCCTGGGCCTGCGCAGCGAAGGCACGCGCGAGTGGAATTACACGTTGCGCGGCCTGCCCGACCGCGAGCTGCTGGCCGCTGCGCAGTGGGCCTGTGAACGCGAGGTGTGGGACCGCTGCATCCACGCCAGCGAGCGGGCGCGCAGCGAGTTTGACGTGCAGCACCGCTACCCGCTGGCCTTCCGCGACATGGTGCAGGAACGCGCCCGCGGCGCCGGCCTCGACCCCGCGCTGGTGCTGGGCCTGATCCGCCAGGAATCGCGCTTCGTCATCGACGCACGCTCGGGTGTGGGCGCCAGCGGCCTGATGCAGCTGATGCCCGACACCGCGCGCTGGACGGCGCGCAAGCTCGGCCTGCCCTGGCAGGCCGGCTACATCAACGACACCAGCCTGAACCTGCAGCTCGGCAGCTTCTACCTGAAGCGTGTGCTCGACGACCTGGACGGCTCGCTGGCCATGGCCGCCGCCGCCTACAACGCCGGCCCCGGCCGCCCGCGCCGCTGGCGCGAGGCCGGCGGCACGCACGACGCGGCGATCTGGGCCGAGACCATCCCCTTCAACGAAACGCGCGACTACGTGAAGAAGGTGCTGTCCAACAGCGTGGCTTACGCTGCGGCGCACGCGCAGCTGCTGGGTGGCCGCGTGCCCACGCTGCGCGAGCGCCTGGGCAAGCCCATCGGCCCGCGCGGCCCGGCCGCGGCCGCGCCCGACCGCGACCTGCCCTGATTGAGAACACGAGCACCCCGCCCCCCATGAACAGCATCCTCGTCCTTGGCGGCACCGGCTTCGTCGGCCGTGCCGTCTGCCAGCGCCTGGCGGCGCTGAGCCCGCGCCTGCGCATCGTGGTGCCCTCGCGCCACGCCGCACGCGCCAAGGGCCTGAGCGCCCTGCCCACCGTGCAGCTGGTGCAAGCCGACGTGCATGACGACGCGACACTCGCCCGCCTGGTGGCCGGCTGCGATGCGGTGGTGAACCTCGTGGCCATCCTGCACGGCAGCGCGGCGGCTTTCGACCGCACCCACGTGCGGCTGCCGCGCCACCTGGCGCAGGCCTGCAGCAACGCGGGCGTGCGGCGCCTCGTGCACGTCAGCGCCTTGGGCGTGGGCCGCGAAGTGAACGCCGCGCCTTCGAACTACCTGCGCAGCAAGACGGCGGCCGAACACGTGCTGGAGCAAAGCGGCCTGCAGCTCACGCTGCTGCGGCCCTCGGTCATCTTCGGCGCCGAAGACAGCTTCCTCAACCTCTTCGCGCAGCTGCAGCGCCTGGCGCCCTTCCTGCCGCTGGCGGGCACGCAGGCGCGCTTTCAGCCGGTGTGGGTGGACGACGTGGCCGCGGCCATCGTCGCCGCGCTGCTGCAGCCGGCCAGCATCGGCAAGACCTACGAGCTCGCCGGCCCCACGGTCTACACGCTGGCCGAGCTGGTGCGGCTGGCCGGGCGGTGGTCGGGCCACGAGCGGCCGATCATGGCGCTGCCCGACGGCATCGCGCGGCTGCAGGCGCTGGCGATGGAGCTGATGCCCGGGCCCACGCTGATGTCGCGCGACAACATCGATTCGATGAAGCTGCCCAACGTCGCCAGCGGGCAGCTGCCCGGGTTGCAGGCCCTGGGCATCACGCCCACGCCGCTGGAGGCCATCGGCCCCGGCTACCTGGGCCACGAACACGGACGCGCCAAGCTGGAGAAGCTGCGCGCCGGGGCGCGGCGCGACTGACGCAGCCCGGCCGCCGATGCCGCACAGGCATCGGATTCATGCGCCCAAATCAAGCCACGCGCCTGCAACTCGGCCTAGGATGAGGCCTTGCACGCACGACGCGTGGGCGAGGAGTGAACCATGCACTTGGTGATCGGCAACAAGAACTACTCGTCGTGGTCGATGCGGCCCTGGGTGCTGATGAAGCAGCTGGGCCTGCCGTTTGAAGAACGCAAGCTGCGCTTCGACTTCTCGCCCGGATCGCCCTTCCGCCGCGAGGTGGCCACCTTTTCGCCCTCGGGCAAGGTGCCGGTGCTGCTGGACGACGACTTCGCCGTGTGGGACACGATGGCCATCATCGAGTACCTGCACGACAAGTTTCCCGGCCACGGCGTGTGGCCCGAGGGCATGCGTGAACGCGCGCGGGCCCGCTCCATCTGCGCCGAGATGCACAGCGGCTTCAACGCGCTGCGCACGCACTGCCCGATGAACATCGAGGCCGCGCTGCCCGAGGTGGGCGCCAAGGTCTGGGCCGAACAGCCCGCGGTGCGTGCCGATGTGCTGCGCATCGAGCAGATGTGGGCCGAGGCGATGAACGACAGCGGCGGGCCTTTCCTCTTCGGCGCCTTCGGCGCGGCCGACGCGATGTTCGCGCCGGTGTGCATGCGGCTGCGCACCTACGCGCTGCCCATGCCGCACCGCCTGCACGACTACATCGGCCGCGTGGCCGCCGCGCCGGGCGTGCGCGCCTGGATCGTCGACGCGCTGGAAGAGTGCGACTTCATTGCCGAAGACGAGCCCTACCGCACGCATCGCTGAGGGCGATGCTCCTGCAAGCAAACCGCTGACCTTCACCGAACCCTGACTTCCTGATGCCGATGCAGTTGTACGTGGTGGGCGGCGCCGTGCGCGACCGCCTGCTGGGCTTGCCCGAGAGCGACCGTGACTGGGTGGCCGTGGGCGCCACGCCCGAGGAGATGCTCACACTGGGCTACAAGGCCGTGGGCAAGGACTTCCCGGTTTTCATCCACCCGCAGACCGGCGAAGAAGTGGCGCTGGCGCGCACCGAGCGCAAGACCGGCCCCGGCTACCGCGGCTTCGCCGTGCACGCCGCGCCGGGCGTGACGCTGGAAGACGATCTGCTGCGCCGCGACCTGACCATCAACGCCATCGCGATGGCCGAAGACGGCACGCTGATCGACCCGCACGGCGGCCAGCGCGACATCGAAGCGCGGGTGCTGCGTCATGTCTCGCCGGCTTTCGTCGAAGACCCGGTGCGCTTGCTGCGCCTGGCACGCCTGGCAGCCCGGTTCTCTGACTTCAGCATCGCCCCCGAGACCACGGCGCTGCTGCGCCAGATGGTGGACGACGGCGAAGTCGACCACCTGGTGCCCGAGCGCGTGTGGCAAGAGCTCTCACGCGGGCTGATGACGGCCCGCCCCAGCCGCATGCTGGAAGTGCTGCGCGAGTGCGGCGCCCTGGCCCGCTTGCTGCCCGAGGTGAACCGCCTCTGGGGCGTGCCGCAGCCCGTGGCCCACCACCCCGAGGTGGACACCGGCGTGCACCTGCTGCTGGTGCTGGACGAAGCAGCGCTGGTGAACGCGCCGCTGGCCGTGCGCTGGGCCTGCCTGTGCCACGACCTGGGCAAGGGCAACACCCACCCCGAAGCCTGGCCGCGCCACATCGGCCACGAAGGGCGCAGCGCCAAGCTGGCCGCGGCCCTGGGCGAACGCCTGCGTGTGCCCGTGGAGTGCCGCGAGCTGGCCGAGGTGGTGGCGCGTGAACACACGCACCTGCATGGCAGTGGCAGCTTGAACGCCGGCGGGCTGGTGCGGCTGTTCGAACGCTGCGATGCACTGCGCCGGCCCGAACGGTTCGAGCAAGCGCTGCTCGCCTGCGCCTGCGACGCCCGCGGCCGCACCGGCTTGCAAGACCGGCCTTACGAACCCGCCACGCGCCTGCCTCCGCTGCTGGCCGCCGCACGCACCATCGACACCGCCACGGCGGCGCAGGCCGCGATGTCGCGCGGCAAACAAGGCCCCGAGATCGGCGCCGCGGTGCACAACGCCCGCGTGGCCGCGGTGCAGGCGGCGCTGGGCTGAAGCCGCTTCAGCGCGGCGCGGCGGCCTCGCGGGCCACACCGCGCGGCGCCAGCAACCACAAGCCGGCGTAGGTGAGCGCGCCGTTCAGCACCAGCAGCTCCAGCCCGATCTGCCAGCCGCCCAGCCAGGCAGCCTGGTTGGCATCCAGCACCCAGCACAGCGCCGGCGCGGCCACGGCCACCAGCGGCGCCCAGCGGTCGGGCGCCGGGCGGCGGCTGAAGATGGCGTAGGCGAACAGCCCCAGCAGCGGCCCGTAGGTGTAGGCCGCCAGCTTGAGAATCAGCCAGATCATGCTGGGGTCGTCCACGGCCTTGAACACCATCACCAGCGCCATGAACAGCGCCGCAAAGCCCAGGTGCACCCACCGGCGGATGCGCGCGCGGCGCGCTTCGTCGAGCTGCGTGCGCTGCTGCAGGCCGAGGATGTCGATGCAGAAGCTGCTGGTCAGTGCGGTGAGCGCGCCGTCGGCGCTGGGGAACAGCGCCGAGATCAGCGCAATCACGAACAGCACCTGCACCGCCACCGGCAGGTAGCCCAGCACCACGGCCGGGAAGATACGGTCGCCCGCGGTCTGCAGGCCCACGGTGGGCGCAAACAGGTAGAGCAGTCCGCCGAGGAAAAGGAACACGCCCACCACCGCCAGCAGCACGAAGGCCAGCACCACCAGGTTCTTCTGCGAATCGGCCAGGCGGCGCACCGACAGACTCTTCTGCATCATCTCTTGATCGAGCCCCGTCATGGCGATCGCGATGAAGGCGCCGGCCAGCAACTGCTTGGCCCAGAAATCGCGCGCCAGCGGGTCGGTGCCCCACACCTTCGAGAGGCCCTGCACGTCCATCGCGGCCAGCGCCTGTGGCACGTTCAGATCGAGCTTGTTCAGCAGGAACCACACGCACACCCCCAGACCCAGCAGCATGCCGGCGGTCTGCAGCGTGTCGGTGAACACGATGGTGCGCACGCCGCCTTCCAGCGTGTAGAGCAGCACCATCAGCAGGATGACGGCGGCCGTCAGCCAGAAGGGCACGCCGAAGGCATCCAGGATCATGTCCTGCAGCACCTTCACCACCAGGTACAGCCGCGCCGTGGCGCCCAGCGTGCGCGAGGCGATGAAAAACGCCGCGCCCGTGCGGTAGCTGCGCGGCCCCAGGCGCTGCGCCAAGGTGCCGTAGATCGAGGTGAGGCCGAGCTTGAAGTACAGCGGCAGCAGCACGAAGGCGATGACGAAGTAGCCCGCCACCTGCCCCAGCACCAGCTGCAGGTAGCCGAAGTGCGTGAGACCCACCGCGCCGGGCACGCTGATGAAGGTGACACCCGACAGCGAGGTGCCCACCATGCCGAAGGCCACCAGCATCCACGGGCTGTTGCGGCTGCCGATGAAGTAGGCCTCGTTGTCGGCGCGGCGGCTCGTCCACCAGGCCACGGCCAGCAGCAGCGCGAAGTAGCCCAGCACGAAGGCCAGCAGGATGCCCGCGGTCATGGTGGTGTCGCCTTCAGAACATCAGCCCGATCAGCATGGCCAGCACGCTGAGCACCACGCTGCTGGCCAGGGGCACGTGCCATTCACGGCCGCGGAAGGTGAAGCTGAAATCGCCCGGCAGCTTGCCCAGGCCGATCTTGCGCAGCCAGCCGTGCAGCACGTTGAAGAACAGCGAGGCCAGCAGGAAGACGAGAAGCCAGCGCATCGTGTGTTTGCCGCCCGCTCAGAGCGTGTGCGAGCGGTCGCCCGCTGCAAAACCGATTGCGCCAAAGTCAGCGCCCTTGACGAAACCCAGCACCTTGAAAAGCTCGCCCATCTCGTGCTCGGTGATGAGCTTCTGCGCCATCGCGGTCTGGCGGATATCGGCGCCCTGCAGCAGCTCCAGCAAACCGCAGTTCAACAGAAAGCGCGCCTGGCTGGTGTAGCCCAGCACCTGCAGGCCGGCGTCTTGCCCGGCCAGCGCGACGGCGCTGAAGTTCACGTGCGCGGTGATGTCTTTCTCGCCCACCAACACCAGCGGGTTCGCATCGGCCTGGTGGGCGTGGTGGCACATCAGCGTGCCGCCCGTGCGCTGGGGGTGGTAGTACTCGGCCTCGGGGAAACCGTAGTCGATGAAAAACGCCGCGCCGCGCTGCAGGCGTTCGGCCAGGCTGCGCACGAAGGCTTCGGCCTGGGGGTGGATTTCGGTGACGGTGCCGGGCACGAACACGCCCTCGCCCGGCGGGCGCAGGGCAGTGGGGCGGTCGGCCCAGGCGAAGGCCTCGCCCTCCACGGCCACGCCGCGCTCCAGCCACTGCGTGCCGTCGAAGTGCAGCAGCTGCACGGGCATCGCATCGAGCACCTCGTTGCCCACCACCACCGCCTCGATGTGATCCGGCCAGGCGTCCAACCACTGCACGCGCGGGGCGAAACGCGCCAGGCGCCCGGCCTGCCGCTCGCGCAAAGTGCCCGAAACATCGACGATGGTGTAGCGCTGCACCTGGTCGCCCAGGGCTTCCAGCAACTGCTCGGCCAGCGCGCCAGAGCCTGCGCCGAACTCCAGCACCTCGTGCGTGCCCGTGGCCTGCAGCGCCTGCGCCACCTGCCGCGCCAAGGTGTGGCCGAAGAGCGGCGACATCTCCGGCGCGGTGACGAAATCGCTGCCTGAGCTGGGCATCGCGCCAAACACGGGCGTGCCGCGTGTGTAGTAGCCCAGGCCCGGTTCGTAGAGCGCCATCGCCATAAAGCGGTCGAAGGGCAGCCAGCCGCCGCTTTCGGCGATGGCCGTGCGCAGGCGCTGAGAGAGACGCGCCGATAAACTCTCGGCCCCGGGTGCAGACATCCGCGGCATTGTAGAAACCCCCTCCGCTCCCCTTCCCACCCCCTGATGGACACCCGCCCCGTCGTGCTGGTGACCGGTGCCGCCCAGCGCATCGGTCGCGAGATCAGCTTGCACCTGGCCACGCACGGCTGGCGCGTGGCCGTGCACTACCGCAGCTCGGCCGCCGCCGCGGTGCAGACCGTGGCCGCCATCCGCGAGGCCGGTGGTGTGGCAATGTCCTTCGCCGCCGACCTGGCCGTGGAAGCCGACTGTGAAGCCCTGCTGCCCGCCGTGCACCAGGCTTTCGGCCGCGTGGACGCGGTGGTGAACAACGCCTCGCTCTTCGATTACGACGACGTGGCCAGCTTCAGCGCCGCGCGCATGGAAGCGCACTGGCGCGCGAACACGATGCCCGCCATCGTGCTGGCGCGCGCGCTGCACGGCCTGCTGGGCGAGGCAGCCCAAGGCTGCGTGATCAACATCCTCGACCAGAAGCTCTGGAACCCGAACCCCGACTACCTCAGCTACACGCTGAGCAAGGCCGCGCTGGAAGCCGCCAACACGCTGCTGGCGCCGGCGCTCGCGCCACGCGTGCGCGTGTGCGGCGTGGCGCCGGGCGTGACGCTGCTCTCGGGCGAGATGAGCGGCGATGAATTCAGCGCCTCGCACACCATGACGCCGCTGGGCCGCAGTTCCAGCCCGGCCGACGTGGCGCGCGCGGTGCACTACCTGCTGGAGGCGCCCGCCGTCACCGGCACCACCTTGCTGGTCGATGGCGGCCAGCACCTGCAGGCCCAGGCGCGGGACGTGATGTTCCTGGCGCGAGAGAAGAAAGACACCTGATGCAAAGCCTGCTGAACCACCCAAGCCTGATGAACTGCCGCAGGCTCTTCCTGCGCGACTACGCCGTCTGGATCAACATCGGCGTGCACGACTTCGAAAAGAAGGGCGAGCAGCGCGTGCTGATCAACGTCGACCTCTACATCCCGCTGGCGCTCTCCACGCCCACGCAGGACAAGCTCGACGAGGTGGTCGACTACGACTTCATCCGCCGCAGCGTGATGGAGCGCGTCTCCAAGGGCCACATCCACCTGCAGGAAACGCTGGCCGACGACGTGCTGGCGCTGATGCTGGCCCACCCGCGCGTGCGGGCCGCGCGCGTGTCCACCGCCAAGCCCGACGTCTACCCCGACTGCGAGGCCGTGGGGGTGGAAGTGTTCGGCATGAAGGAAAGCTGAGATGAACGCCACGGTCGAATTCCACCCCGCCAAGAAGCTGGCGGTCTCGATGCAGAAGCTGGGCAAGCGCCTGCACCGCCAGGTGGGCCAGGCCATCGTCGACTTCAACATGATCGAAGCCGGCGACAAGGTGATGGTGTGCCTGAGCGGCGGCAAGGACAGCTACGCGATGCTCGACATCCTGCTGAGCCTGCGCGAGCGTGCACCCATCCACTTCGACATCGTCGCCGTCAACCTCGACCAGAAGCAGCCGGGCTTCCCGGCCGAGGTGCTGCCGGCCTACCTGACGAAGCTGGGCGTGCCCTTCCACATCGAGAACCAGGACACCTACAGCATCGTCAAGAAGCTGGTGCCCGAGGGCCAGACGATGTGCAGCCTGTGCAGCCGGCTGCGCCGCGGCATCCTCTACCGCGTGGCCGGTGAACTGGGCGCCACCAAGATCGCCCTGGGCCACCACCGCGACGACATGGTCGTCACGATGATGATGAACATGTTCTTCGGTGGCCGTTTGAAGGGCATGCCGGCCAAGCTGGTGAGCGACAACGGGAAACACACCGTCATCCGCCCGCTGGCCTACGTGGCCGAGACTGATCTGGAGAAATGGGCTGTGCACCGCCAGTTTCCCATCATCCCCTGCACGCTGTGCGGCAGCCAGAGCGACCTGCAGCGTGTGCAGGTGAAGAAGATGGTCCGCGAGTGGGAGCGCCAGTACCCCGGCCGCACCGACAACATGCTGCGTGCGATGGCCCACGTGGTGCCCTCGCACCTGATGGACCGGAACCTCTACCCCTTCACGACGATCACACCCACCGGTGAGGCCAGCGCCGAGGGCGACATCGCCTTCGACGAAGAGCCTTGTGCAACGCCGTCAGCGCCCAACCGTGTGCATCTGCACCGGCCCGGCGAGCCCGACGACGACGATCTGGAGGACTGACCATGAAGTCTCGTGCCATTCCCGTGCAGCGCTGGCTGCAACTCGGCGCCCTGGTGATCGGCGGCCTGCTGCTCTCGGCTTGCGCCGGCCTGCGCAGCGTGAGCACCGAAGTCTCGAGCTTCGGCGAGTGGCCGGCCGATCGCAAACCCGGTACCTACGCCTTCGAACGCCTGCCCTCGCAGCAGGCCCGGGCCACGGAAACCGAAGCCCTGGAGAACGCCGCCCGCCCGGCGCTGGAGAAGGCCGGTTTCAAGCCCGCGGCCGAAGGCCAGCAGCCCGATGTGCTGGTGCAGGTGGGCGCACGCGACAGCCGCACCATCGACAGCCCCTGGGACGACCCGCTGTGGTGGCGCGGTGGCTTCGGCTACTGGCGCCATGGCCCCTGGATTTCGCCGCGCTGGCAGCTGAGCATGCGCAACGATTTCCCGCGCTACGAAAGCCAGGTCGGCCTGCTGCTGCGTGACCGCGCCAGCGGCAAGCCGCTGTTTGAGAGCAAGGCCCTGGCCGACACCGGCAGCCGCGCCGATGCACAGCTCTATGGCGCGCTGTTCCAGGCTGCGTTGATGGACTTTCCGAAGCTGGGCATGAACCCGCGCCGCGTGGTGGTGGAGCTGTCGCCCACGCCCTGAGGCGACGACCGGCGTTTCAGCCGCCGCAGGCCGCGTGCGTGAGCGTCCGGGCTTCCAGGCGCTCCTCAGCCCACGCTGCCACCTCAAACAGGCGCGCGTCCTGCCCAGGGCGCGCCACCAATTGCAGGCCCAAGGGCAAACCTTGGGCATCCAGCCCGCCGGGCAGCGTGAGGCAGGGGCAGCCGAGCAGCTGCCAGGGCCGGTTGAAGAGCGGATCGCCCGTGCCGCGCAGGCTGCGCGGCGCGGCGCCCGGTGCGGCCGGGGTGATCAGCACCTCGGCCTGGCCGAAGAGTTCATCCATCCGAGCACCGGCTGCCGTGGTCTGCGCCAGCGCCGCGCGGTAGGCCTCGGCCGGCATTCCTGCACCCTCGTCCAGCAGGGCGCGCAAGCCGCTGGAGAGCTGGCGGCGCCGGTACTGCCGCTCGGCGGCCAAGGCCATCGCCGTCTCGAAGACCTGCACGGTGCGCTGCGCATCGAAGAGCGCGTCGAAGCCCTGCGGCCACACGGCCAGCTGCACCGCTGCCCCCGCGGCCGAGAGCCGCGCGGCCGCGTCTTCGACCATCGCCACCATGGCTGGCGCGGCCGCTTCGGCGCGTGAAGTCAGCGTCACGCCCAGCCGCAGGCCTGTGGGCGCCGCGTTCAACTGCGGCGCCCGGCCGGCGCCCCAGGCACCCAGTGCACCGGCCAGCAGCGCGGCGTCTTCCACGGTGCGCGCAAAGACACCGATCTCGTCCAGCGTGTCGGAGTTCGGCTTGGCTCCGGCCCGCGGCAGGCGCCGCGGTGTCGGCTTGTAGCCCACGACACCGCAGAAGGCCGCAGGCCGGATGACGGAGCCCGCCGTCTGCGTGCCCAGCGCCAGCGGCACCAGCCCGGCCGCCACCGCCGCGGCGGAGCCGCTGGAAGAACCACCGGGCGTGTGCACCACCCGGCCGGCCAGCGTGTGCGGGTTGCGCGTGGCGCAAGGCGTCATGTTCGCGAACTCGGTGCAGGCCGTCTTGCCCATCACCCAGGCGCCTGCCGCGCGCGCCAGCGCCACCACGGCCGCGTCGGCCTGCGGCACGTGGCCGGCGTAGACCGCCGAGCCGTAGGCCGTGGGCAGGCCGGCGGTGTCGATGTTGTCCTTCACCGCGAAGGGCAGGCCGTGCAGCGGGCCGATGGCGGCACCGGCTGCGGACGCGCGGTCGAGTGCGCGTGCGCGGCGGCGTGCAGCGCCGGCGTCGAGGTGGGCCCAGGCCTGCAGTTGCGGCTCCAGCGCCAAGGCGCGCTCACACAGCGCTTGAGCCAGGGTCTCCGCGGACAGCTCGCGCGTGGCGAGGGCGCGGGCCAGCGTGGTGGCGTCGAGGGTGTGCGGCGAGGTGCTCATCGGTCGGTGGTCTGTTCAGGTTGCATCGTCGCCTGCGGCCTCGGCGCCGTCAGCGACGTCCGTGCCGCGAGGCTTGCCGCGCTGGCCGCCATCCCAGCGCTTGACGGCGGCGCTGTCGAGGTCGAACAGGTCGAGCGCCCGGCCCACGGTCTGGTCGACGATGTCCTGCACCGTGGCCGGCCGTTGGTAGAAGGCCGGCACGGGCGGCATGATCACCGCGCCGTTGCGCGTGGCCTGGTCCATCAGCGCGATGTGGCCGGCGTGCAGCGGTGTCTCGCGCAGCAGCAGCACCACGCGGCGGCGCTCCTTCAGGCAGACATCGGCCGCGCGCACGACGAGTTCGTCGTTGTAGCAATGCGCGATGCCGCTGAGCGTCTTGATCGAACACGGCGCCACCAACATGCCCAGCGTGCGGAACGAGCCCGAAGACACCGTCGCGCCGATGTCGCGCGGGCTGTGCACCACGTCGGCCAGAGCGCGCACGTCGGCAGCGCTGTGGTCGGTTTCTTCGGCCAGCGTGCGCGCGCCCGAGGGTGTGAGGATCAGGTGCGTCTCGATGCCGCCCATTTCCCGCAGCAACTGCAAGGCCCGCACGCCGTAAATGGCGCCCGAGGCGCCGGTGATGGCGACGATCAGTCGCCGGGGCAGAGAAGGTGGCAGTGCGGCAGGCTTCATCTCGTGATTGTCCCGCTCAATGGCTGTCATCATCACCGGCGCCTCCAGTTCCCCTGACACCGCCGCGAGCCTTTTGCATGAACCTCCGCAAGTTGCTGCGCCAGCCGCAGCCCCGCCTGCCGCTGACCGGTCATGAACCCAGCCCGGTTCCAGTGCCGGCCATCGACCGGCTTCGCGACGACGACCTGCAGCAACTCAACAGCCTGCTGAAGTGGAACTGCTACACGGTGGACAGCCTCGGCCGGCGCTTCGGTGATTGCGCACGGGCAGGCAAGCGTGAGCTGCCGCAGCCCATCCCCGACCGCCGCATTGCGCTGTTCGACCAGGCCAGCGGGCTGGCGGGCCGCAGCGTGCTGGAGGTCGGCTGCTTCGAAGGCGTGCACACGATCGGCCTGGCGCAGGCGGGCGCCCGCGTCACCGCCGTCGACGCGCGCATGGAGAACGTCGTCAAGACGATGTTGCGCTGCCAGTTCTATGGCGTGGTGCCCGACGTGCGCCGGTGCGACGTGGAAGTGCAGGCCGAGCTGGACAGCCTGCCCGAGGTGGATCTGCTCCACCACGTCGGCGTGCTGTACCACCTGGTCGATCCGGTGCGTCACCTGCAGGCGCTCGCGCCGAAAGTGCGCAGGGGCTTGATGCTGGACACCCACGTGGCAACAGCGGCCACGGCGCGGCACACCCTCCTCAGCGGCGGGCGCAGCTGGCCGTGCCAGCGGTATGCCGAGGGTGGCGTTGGCGAAGTCTTTTCAGGCATGTACGACCACGCCGCATGGATGGTGCTGGAAGACCTGCTCCAACTGCTGGTTGAACTGGGCTTTTCACAGACCCGGGTGCATGAGCACCGCGACGAACGCAATGGGCCACGGGTGTTGATCTTCGCCAACCGCGACCTTGCCGCTTGAGATGTTTGCGCACACTCTCTCAAATGGCGCCATTTTCCCTTTCATTGATACGGCTCCCTGCGCCAGCAGGGTCCGATATCAGCACTCCCCCATAGAGAGTGCTAATATTTGCGGAACCCCATCCCTCTCCGGGAGTCAGACCCGCATGAACATCACCAACGCCACCGCAGTCACCGTCCGCGACCCCTGGTCCCTGGTGCCCTCGCTGGGCAACCTGGATGCTTATGTGTCAGCCGTCAACCGCATGCCGATGCTGACGCCGACGGAAGAGACCGAGCTGGCCCGTACCCTGCGCGACAAGGGCGACGTGCAAGCCGCCGGCCGATTGGTGCTGAGCCACCTGCGCTTGGTGGTGAGCATCTCGCGCCAGTACATGGGCTACGGCCTGCCGCAAGGCGACCTGATCCAGGAAGGCAACGTCGGCCTGATGAAGGCCGTCAAGCGCTTCGACCCCGAGCAGGGCGTGCGCCTGGTGAGCTACGCGATGCACTGGATCAAGGCCGAGATCCACGAGTACATCTTGAAGAACTGGCGCATGGTGAAGGTGGCCACCACCAAGGCCCAGCGCAAGCTGTTCTTCAACCTGCGCTCGATGAAGCAGGGCATGAAGGGCGA
This sequence comes from Rubrivivax sp., assembly GCA_051861265.1. Classification (GTDB taxonomy): domain Bacteria; phylum Pseudomonadota; class Gammaproteobacteria; order Burkholderiales; family Burkholderiaceae_C; genus Rubrivivax. The sequence continues at coordinate 208,842 of JBHYDA010000007.1, read as the reverse complement.
AGGCACCGACACGCACCGCAACACGCTCACACCGGCCGAAGTGGCGCACATGGCGCGCGAACTCAACGTCAAGGCCGACGAGGTGGTGGAGATGGAGATGCGTCTGTCGGGCGGTGACGTGGCGCTCGAGCCGCAAACCGACGACGGCGAAGAAAGCTACGCCCCCATCGCCTACCTGGCCGACGACAGCCAGGAGCCCACCCGCGTGATCGAAGCCCGCGGCCGCGACTGGCTGGCCGGCGACGGCATCGCCCACGCGCTGAACGCGCTGGACGAACGCAGCCGCCGCATCGTCGAGGAGCGCTGGCTCAAGGTCAACGACGACAGCTCGGGCGGCATGACATTGCACGAACTGGCAGCCGAGTACGGCGTCAGCGCCGAGCGCATCCGCCAGATCGAAGTGGCGGCGATGAAGAAGATGCGCAAGGCGCTCGTGCCGGCCTGAGCCGCAGCCCGGGGCCCGCGGCGATGTTGACCCCCGCGTTGGCGCAATCGCTGCACATGCTGGGCATCACGCCGGCCCTCTTGCAAGCACGCGGCCTGCAACCGTGCGCCGAGGCCACGCAGCTCACGGTGGCCGAGGTCGGCCCCGAAGGCCGTGAGTTCCTGCTGGAACCGGCCGCGGCCCGCGCTTGGCAGGCGATGAAAGAGGCTGCCGCGCGCGATGGCGTGGCGCTGTGCCTCGTCTCGGCCTTCCGCAGCGTGGGCCGGCAGACGGAAATCCTGCGCGACAAGCTGACTGCGGGCGAAAGCATCGAAGAAGCACTGCGGTGGGTGGCCCCACCCGGCTACAGCGAACACCACAGTGGCCGCGCCGTCGACATCGGCGTGCCGGGGGAACCGGCGCTGGAAGAGAGCTTCGAGACGAGCGACGCGTTTGCGTGGCTGCAGGTGCGTGCTGCGTCTCACGGTTTTCACCTCTCTTACCCGCGCGGCAACCCTTCAGGCTACGGCTACGAACCGTGGCACTGGTGCTACCAGGCGCGTTGAGTTCGCGGAAGGTCGCGGTGCTGGGGCTTCAGGCCGCCTGCTTCAGCAGCAGTTGCAGGTCGTGCTTCAGAGACTCGGCGCCCGTGCCGTAGCGCGTGAAGAGCCGCACCTTGCCTTGGGTGTCGAAGATGTAGCTGCCGGCCGTGTGGTCCATCGTGTAGCCGCCTTCGGTCTTGCCCGGCACCTTGGCGTAGAACACCTTGAATCGCTTGGCCATGGCCTTCGTCTCTTCGGGCGTGCCGCGCAGGGCGATGAAGTCGGGGCTGAAGTTCTGCACGTAGGCCTTCAGCACCTGGGGCGTGTCGCGCTCGGGGTCGATGCTGACGAAGATGCCCTGCACCTTCGCGCCGTCGGCACCGAGCGCCTGCTTCACTTGCGCCAGCTCGAGCATCGTCGTGGGGCAGACATCGGGGCACTGCGTGAAACCGAAGAACACCACCGTCAGCTTGCCCTTGAACTCGCTGATGTGCCGGCGCTTGCCATCGGTGTCGGGCAGATCGAGGTCTTGTGCGTAGTCGGCGCCAGTGATGTCCACCGCCTTGAAGGCAAGCGGAGCAACAGCTTGGTCGCAAGCGGCCAGCACGGGCACCAAGGCGGCCGCAGTGATCAGGCGACGGCGCGAGACAGCCATGGGCTCACGTAGTGATCGACCAGCAGCGCGGCGAACAGCAGCGACAGGTGCCAGATCGAGAAGCGGAAGGTCTTGCGCGCGAGCGCGTCGCTGTACTCGCGCCACAGTTGCCAGGCGTAGGCGATGAAACCGGCCCCCAGCACCACGGCCGCGGCCAGGTAGATCCAGCCGCTCATGCCGTAGACGAAAGGCAGCAGCGTGGCCGCGAACAGCACCAGCGTGTACAGCAGCACCTGCAGGCGCGTGAACTCAGGGCCGTGTGTGATCGGCAGCATGGGCAAGCCAGCCTTGCGGTAGTCCTCCACCCGGTACAGCGCCAGCGCCCAGAAGTGCGGCGGTGTCCACAGGAAGATGATCAGGCACAGCATCAGCGCCTCGGGCCCGACATCGCCCGTCATCGCCGCCCAGCCCAGCACCGGCGGCATGGCCCCGCTGGCGCCGCCGATGACGATGTTCTGCGGCGTGAGCGGCTTCAGCACCACCGTATAGACCACCGCGTAACCCACGAAGGTGGCAAAGGTCAGCCACATCGTCAGCGGGTTGACCCAGATGTAGAGGATGGCGCTGCCGGCCGCGCACAGCACCGCCGAGAAGGTCAGCGTGTAGGGCGTGGTGAGCTCGCCCTTGGCCGTGGGGCGCCACGCCGTGCGCTGCATGCGGCGGTCGATCTGCTGCTCCACGAGGCAGTTGAAAGCGGCAGCCGCGCTGGCCACCAGCCAAATGCCCAGCACGGCCGCCCCGGCCAGCCGCCAGTCGGGCAGGCCCGGCTGTGCCAGCAGCACCCCGATGAGCGCGCAGAAGACGATGAGCTGCACCACGCGCGGCTTGGTCAGCGCGTAGAACTGGGCCCAGCGTGAACTGGTGGGCCGGGGGGCGGCGAGGGTCTGGCTCATGGGCAACCGCGCATTTTAGGCGGCGGCCACGGTGCCCTGGCGTGCAATCAATGCCTGGGGCGACGCGCTGCGTGCCAAAAGCAGCGCCAGCAACAGCACCAGGCCTGCAGCACCGGCCGAATGGCCCAGCGCCGCCAGCAAGGGCCAGCCCAGCACCACGTTCGACAGGCCGCTCAGCAGTTGCGCCACCAGCAACAGCACCAGGGCCCCGGCGAAGCGCCGCGCCACCACGCTGCCTTCGCGCCACAAGCGCCAGGCCAGCGCGGCGAACAGCACCACCACCGCCACCGCGAAGACGCGGTGCGCCATGTGGATGGCCACGAGCGCCTCGAAGGGCAGCGTGCCCCCACCGGCCGCCTGGCCCAGTTCGCGCAGCAGCGTGAAGCCCTGGGCCGCGTCCATCGCTGGCCACCAGCTGCCGTTGCATTGCGGGAAGCCGGTGCAGGCCAGCACCGCATAGTTGGTGCTGACCCATCCGCCGAGTGCGATCTGCACGGCCAGACCTGCAGCCGCGGCCACCGCCCAGCCGCGAAGGCCCGGCGCCAGCGCGAGCGGCCGGCGCCTGAATGCCTCGTGCTGGAAGGCCAGCAGCGCCAGCAGCAACAGGCCGCCAAGCAGGTGCAGCGTGACGATGGCCGGGTAGAGCTTGAGCGTCACCGTGTACTTGCCGAACAAGCCTTGCACGATCACCCACACCAGCGTCACCGTGGGCCACCAGGGCGAAAAGGGCAGGCGCTGCCTCTCGCGCCAGGCTGTCGCGGCCATTACCAGGATCAGCACGCCCACGGTCATCGCGAGGTAGCGATGGATCATCTCGATCCAGGCCTTGCTCCACGTGACGGGTCCGCTGGGCAAAGCGGTCTGGGCGGCGTGGATCTCCTCTCTCGCGCCGAAGGGCGTGGCCTCGCCGTAGCAGCCCGGCCAATCGGGGCAACCCAGGCCGGAATCGCTGAGGCGCGTGAAAGCGCCGAAGACGATGAGATCGAAGGTCAGGAAGAGCGTGACCGTCGTCAGGGCCGCCAGACGCCGCTGCGTGCTGGCCCCGCGCTGGCGCAACCACACCCAGCACAGCGGAAGCAGCGCCACCACCAGCGCCAGCAACAGCAGGCGCAAGGTCGGGGCCAGATCGACGAGCGGCTGGGTCTCCACGTCAGCGCCCGGCCTTGTCCCAGAAGCCGGAAGCGCGCAGCACCTTGTCGAGATCGCGCTTCACGCGCGAAGGCTCGGGGTCGACGGGCGCGCGCATCATCCACTCGCCCATCGGGTCGACGACGTAGAGGTGTTCGTCGACGCGTTTGCCCGCCTCGGGTTCCAGCCAGCGGGCAACGGCCGCGGCATCGGCCCGCAGCACCGTCACCGGCACGGCACCGCCCAGGGCCTCACGCAGTTGCGGGGTGAGCGGCCGATCGTCGGTGACGATCCACACCTTGTCGAGCCGGTCACGCTCGCGGCCGAGCATCTCGCGCAACTGCCGCTGCATGAAGAGGCGCTTCTCGCACGCGGCGTCGCAGGCCGCCGGGCCCACGGCTACCAGCAACCACTGGCCGTGCAGCGAACGCGGCACGACCGGCGTGCCCTCCAGCGTGCGCAGGTTCAGATCGGCCGGCAGTGCGCGGGTGGGCAGGATCAGCGCGCTGTAGTTCGTGCGGCCGTCGGGGCGGATCACGAAGTAGGTGAAGTAGGAGGCGATGACCGGCGAGGCACACACCAGCAGCACCAGCAGCATCTTCAGGCGGCCGATGCGCGTGCGCGAGCCGTCGGCAGCACCGGCCTGGCCGAGATCGGGGCCGGCCACGCTGTGCACCGTCAAGGCCACGGGCTCAGGCGCCGCGGGCGCGGACCCGGGCGGGACGGACGAGTTGGAACCAGACATACAGACCGATGATGAGGGCGCTGAGCGCGAACCACTGGAAGGCGTATCCGTGGTGCTTGTCGACACCGAGAGCCGGCTGCGGCCACTGACGCAGCAGGCCATCGGCCGGCGGGGCGGCGCCGTCTTCCTGCACGAGGGCCAGCGGCCGCAGCGGCAAGCCCGTCTCGCGGGCGAACGCCGCCACGTCGAGATTCTGCCGGATCGACCCCGCGGCCGCGCCTTCGAACTCGTACAACCGGGCCGGGCCGGGGGCGATGCGGCCCAGCACCTGCACGCGGCCCTCGGGCGGCGGGGGTGCGGCGATGCGGGTGCGGTCCAGCAGGTCGCGGGGCAGCCAGCCGCGCTGCACCAGCACGGCGGTGCCATCGTCCAGTTGCAGGGGCGTGACGGCGTAGAAGCCAGGCCGCCCGTTCATCTGGCGGTTCTCGAGGTAGACGGTCTGGGCGGCCAGCCACCGGCCCTGGACGGCAGCGAGGCGGTGCAGTTGCGAGGGCAGTTCGGCGGCGGCCTTGGCCAGCTCAAGCTGCTGCAGCGGCGGCAGGGCACGCTGGCTTTCCAGCGCCTGCTGCAGCGCGGTCTTCTGGGCCGCGCGGTCGAGTTGCCACACACCGAGCCGGGCGGTCAGTGCGGCGGCCAACAAGGCCACGAGCAGCACGATGGCGTTGCGCAGGCTCATGGGTGTCCTGACGCCCGGCACGGATAATCCTCGACGATGAAAACCGTGATGGTCTTGTTCCTGGTGGCCGTGCTGGTGGCGCTGGCCAGTGCTGGCGTGTTCATGATGCGTCGCGGCGATGGGAAAGACGCCCACACCGACCGCAGCAAGCAGATGGCGCGCGCGCTGGCCGTGCGCGTGGGTCTGTCGGTGGCCTTGTTCCTGCTCATCTTGCTGAGTTGGGCCATGGGTTGGGTGCAGCCCACGGGATTGCCCACAGGCAGGTAAGCCGGCCTGCGGCACGCCCGGCAGGGCGCTGCAAAAACAAACGCCGCTTCACGCGGCGTTTGTTTTGAGACGAGCGTGGCGCTCAGAGCCAGTACACGAGGAAGTACAGACCCAGCCACACCACGTCCACGAAGTGCCAGTACCAGGCAGCGCCTTCGAAGCCGAAGTGGCGCTCGGGCGTGAAGTGGCCCTTCATCAGGCGCAGCGTGATGAACAGCAGCATCAGCATGCCCACGAGCACGTGGAAGCCGTGGAAGCCGGTCAGCATGAAGAAGGTGCTGCCGAAGATGCCGCTGCTGAGCTTGAGGTTCAGGTCACGGTAGGCGTGGATGTATTCGAAGGCCTGCACGGCCACGAAGGTGGCGCCCAGAGCGACCGTGATCCACATCCACAGGATCGTCTTGCCGCGGTTGCCGGCGATCAGCGCGTGATGCGCGATGGTCAGCGTGATGCCCGACGTCAGCAGCAGCGCCGTGTTGATGGTGGGCAGCGGCCACGGGCCGATGGTGCTGAAGGGCTCCACGGTGCCGGCCGGCGAGGCCGTGATGCCAGGGCCGGCGCTAGGCCACAGGGCCTTGAAGTCAGGCCACAGCAGCTGGTTCTCCAGGCTGCCGAGGTTGGGCACGGCGTGCACGCGAGCCCAGTACAGCGCACCGAAGAAGGCGGCGAAAAACATCACCTCGCTGAAGATGAACCAGCTCATGCTCCAGCGGAAGCTGACGTCGATGCGGTCGCTGTACAGGCCGCTCTCGCTTTCGCGGATGGCTTCGCTGAACCACTGGAACATCACGGTCAGCCACACGGCCATGCCGGCCAGCAGCACCCAGGGCGCCCAGGTCGAACCGTTGACCCACTGCCCTGCGCCGAGGATGACGAGGAACAGGCCACCCGCCATCAGCACGGGGTGCCGCGAGGGCGCGGGGATGTAGTAGTGCGGCGTGCTGCCGGCTGCGGTGGTGGCGGACATGTTGTGTGTTTCTCCTCGAACCAGAAATTCCAATGTGACGGGTGGCGCAGGCCCCTTGAGGCGCGTTCAGGCCCCGGCGACGCCGCTGCCGATGACCCAGCGCACCAGCAGCACCAGCGCGACGACGAAAAGGGCTGCGCCTGCCAAACCCGCGATCACAACGTGCACCGGGTTGAGCTTCTGCACGTCTTCCGCCAGGCCCGATGAACGACGGACACCGAAGAAGGACCAACCCACGGCACGCGCCGTTTGCAGGAACGAACCCTTGCGGGCCACGGCGTCCTTGAGTTCGCTCACAGCCCGGTGCCCTTCATCGACACCGCCTTCACGCCCACCGTGCCTGCCGGCGCCGCCGGCACCTTGCCGCCCACTTCGAAGAAGGTGTACGACAAGGTGATCGTCGTCACGTCTTTCGGCAGCTTGGGGTTGATGACGAAGGTGACAGGCCATTCACGGCGCTCGCCCGGTGCCAGCGTCCACTCGTTGAAGCAGAAGCACTCGACCTTGCTGAAGTGCGTGCTGGCCTGGCGGGGCGCATAGCTCGGAATCGCCTGGGCCGCCATGGTGCGGCTCTGGCGGTTCCTGAACTCGTACATCACGGTCATCATTTCACCGGGATGCACCTGCACCGAGCTCTTGGCCGGCTTGAAGTCCCAAGGCCCGCGCACGTTGCCGTCGAACTCGACGGTGATGGTGCGGCTGGTGTCCACCTGCGTGTTGGCCGGCACCGAGTGGGTGCTCCACTTGCCCGTGGCGATGCGCTGCTCGGACAGGCTCAGCACATTGATGCCCAGCGCCTCGCAGATGGCGCGGTACATGGGCACGAGCGCATAGCCGAAGGCGAACATCACCGCCACGATGACGAGCAACTTGCCGAGCATGCGGCGGTTGTCGGCGAAGAGGCGATTCATCGCAGGCATGGCAGGTCAGCCGCCGAAGTAGGCGAGCTTGGTGACAAAACCCAGCGCGAAGACCAGGGCCACCGAGGCCAGGATCAAACCCAGCCGACGGTTGGCCTTGCGCTGCTGTTCACTCAGAGCCATGGTCGTTCAGCCCGTTTTCAGCCGATCACGCGCGTGGCGGTGGCGTCCAGCTTCGGGGGCGTCTCGAAGGTGTGCCAAGGCGCCGGAGACGGCACTTCCCACTCCAGGCCTTCAGCGGCTTCCCAGGGCTTCTGGGGCGCCGGCTCGCCCTTGCCGCGCATCATGGGCAGCACGACGAAGACGAAGAAGTAGACCTGCATCAGACCGAAGCCGAAGGCGCCCACCGAAGCGATGGCATTGAAGTCGGCGAACTGCATCGGGTAGTCGGCATAACGACGCGGCATGCCGGCCAGACCCAGGAAGTGCATCGGGAAGAAGGTGATGTTGAAGAAGATCAACGAACCCCAGAAGTGGATCTTGCCGCGCGTCTCGCTGTACATCACGCCGGTCCACTTCGGGCCCCAGTAGTACACGCCCGCGAACAGCGCGAACAGCGAACCCGCCACCAGCACGTAGTGGAAGTGCGCCACCACGTAGTAGGTGTCTTGCAACTGGATGTCGATGGGCGCCATGGCCAGGATCAGACCGGTGAAGCCGCCCATCGTGAACACGAACAGGAAGCCCACGCTCCAGAGCATCGGGGTCTCGAAGGTCATCGAGCCCTTCCACATCGTGGCGATCCAGTTGAAGATCTTCACGCCCGTGGGCACCGCGATCAGCATGGTCGCGTACATGAAGAACAGCTGGCCCGTGACCGGCATGCCGGTCGTGTACATGTGGTGCGCCCACACGATGAAGCTCAGGATCGCAATGGAGGCCGTGGCATACACCATCGAGGTGTAGCCGAACAGGCGCTTGCGCGCGAAGGCCGGGATGATGGCGCTGACGATGCCGAAGGCCGGCAAGATCATGATGTAGACCTCGGGGTGACCGAAGAACCAGAAGATGTGCTGGTACATCACCGGGTCACCGCCACCGGCAGGGTTGAAGAAGCTGGTGCCGAAGTGGCGGTCGGTCAGCGTCATCGTGATGGCGCCGGCCAGCACGGGCATCACCGCGATCAGCAGGTAGGCCGTGATCAGCCAGGTCCAGGCGAACAGCGGCATCTTCATCAGCGTCATGCCCGGAGCGCGCATGTTCAGGATGGTGACGATGATGTTGATCGAGCCCATGATCGAGCTCGCGCCCATGATGTGCATGGCGAAGATGCCAGCGTCCATCGAGGGGCCCATCTGCAGCGTCAGCGGCGCGTAGAGCGTCCAGCCAGCGGCGGGGGCGCCACCAGGCATGAAGAAGCTGCCCACCAGCATCAGCGCGGCCGGGATCAGCAGCCAGAAACTGAGGTTGTTCATGCGCGCGAAGGCCATGTCGGCCGCGCCGATCTGCAGCGGCAGCATCCAGTTCGCGAAGCCCACGAAGGCCGGCATGATGGCACCGAACACCATGATCAGGCCGTGCATCGTCGTGAGCTGGTTGAACAGCTCCGGGTTGACGAACTGCAGGCCCGGCTGGAAGAGCTCGGCACGGATGCCCAGGGCCAGCACACCACCGATCATCAGCATCGTGAAGCTGAAGAGCAGGTACATCGTGCCGATGTCCTTGTGGTTGGTGGCGAACAGCCAGCGGCGCCAGCCGTGCGGGTGGCCGTGATCGTGGTCGTCGGCGTGGCCGCCGGCGTGCCCGTGGGGGTCAAGAACTGCGCTCATGAATTTCCTCTCCGCGACGGCTGCTTATCTGTGGATCACTTGCGGGCGGCAACGATCGCCGATGGCTGCACCACCTGGCCGGTCTTGTTGCTCCACTGGTTCTTCGTGTAGGTGATGACGGCAGCGATCTCGGTGTCCGAGAGCGTCTTCCAGGCCGGCATGGCGCCGTTGTTGGCACCGTTGAGCAGGATGTCGATCTGCTTGGCAGCGTCGGTGTCCAGCACCACCTGCGCGCCGTCCAGCGCCTTGATCGGACCGGCGCCCTTGCCGTCAGCGCGGTGGCAGGCGGCGCAGTTGGCGGCGTAGACCTTCTCGCCACGAGCGACCAGCTCGTCGAGCTTCCATTCCTTGCTCGGATCGTCGGCCAGCGCGGCCATTTCCTTCTTCTTGCCTTCCACCCACTTGGCGTAGTCCTCGGTGCTGAGCACCTTGACGTGGATGGGCATATAGGCGTGTTCCTTGCCGCACAGCTCGGCGCACTGGCCGTAGTAGTCGCCCACCTTCTCGGCACGGAACCAGGTGTCGCGCACGAAGCCCGGGATGGCGTCCTGCTTCACGCCCAGGCTGGGCACCATCCAGGCGTGGATGACGTCGTTGGCGGTGGTGACGATGCGCACCTTCTGGTTCACGGGCACGACCAGGGGGTTGTCCACCTTCAGCAGGTAGTCGTCGCCCGAGGGCTTGCCGCTGTCGGACATCGTGCGCTGCGAGACGTCCAGCGTGGACAGGAAGGCGATGCCTTCGCCCTGGCCCTTCAGGTAGTCGTAGCCCCACTTCCACTGGTAGCCGGTGGCCTTGATGGTGAGGTCGGCATTGCTGGTGTCCTTCATGGCCACCACGGTGCGCGTGGCCATCGCACCCATGATGACGACGATAACGAAGGGCACGATGGTCCAGGCGATTTCCACCGCCACGCTCTCGTGGAAGTTCGCCGGCTTATGGCCCAGCGACTTGCGGTGCTTCAGGATCGAATAGAACATCACCGCGAACACCGCGATGAAGATGACCAGGCACACCACCAGCATGAAGTTGTGCAGGAAGTGCTGCTGCTCGCCGATCTTGGTGACCGGGTCGTGCAGGTTCAGCTGGTTGACCTTGGGGCCGCCGGGCAGGTCGTTCGTGGCCAGGGCCACGCCGCTTGCCGTCAGGGCACCCAGGGCCAGCAAGGGCTGCGCGCAGCGCCGGGTCAGGCTGGACCAGGAGGTAGGCTTCATCTTCATCATGGAGTGCTTCGGTTCGGATCGGTCTCTGTGCTGGACTGCGGCGACACACGGCGCAGGGCCCGGCGGAGTTCTTGCGCGAAGGCGCCGCGCAATTCAGGGCGCAGCAGACGCCCCACGTGCACGAGCTGCCCGCGCCCACGCAGCTGCACCAGCGAACCCTGCCCACGGGCGGGTTCCACGTGCAGCCAGTCGGCCAGGAATTCGGTGCGCTCGACCTTGGAGCCCACGCATTGCTCGACTTGCAGCGAGCGGCCCACCAGCGTGAGAACTTCGCGATCGCCCGCGTGGCGCGCGAAGAGCAGCAGCGCCAGGCCGACGGCGAGCAGTTCCAGGCCCGTGAACAGCAGCACCAGCGGTGCGCCCTGCAGGAAAAAGAAGGTGCCGATGAACAAAGATACGGCGCACAGCGAGGCGTAGAACCAACCCAGCTGCCGCGGCGTGATCGAGCAGTTGCGCTTGAGCAGCCACTGCAGCGACAGCGGCGAGCCCGGCAGGTGCGCCATCACCACCTCGCGCCCGAAAACCCAGGGGCCACCGCGCAGCGAAGCGTGCGGCTCGGGCCAGGGGCCTGGGGCGTAGGTGGCGGACATCAGAGGGCGTACTGCAAGGGCGGGATTGGCGGCGCGGGCTGGAGCGAGCGTCAGACGTTCACTGGAGCAGCCGGCTGCGGCCACCCAACCCCTAATTTCATCCGGAATTCTATAGCAGCAGGCCCGCAACACCGGGCTGCGGGGGTCAGCCTCTTTCGCCCGATCGGCGGCCAGACTTCACCATGGCGCGCAGGTCTGCCAGCGGCACCTGGGTTTCGGCCGCCACCCGGGCCCGCGGAACGGGCTTGAAGGCGTGGCCGTAGACGATCTCGAAGTCCAGCCCGAGACGGCCATCCGGACCGGCCAGGCCACGCAAGGCCTCGATCAGTTGCTGCCGCCAACGCGGTGTGCGCAGGCCAGGGTGCCGGTCCAGGGCCAGGTTGCCGCCCAGCTGCCGCAATTCGGCCAGCAGCGCTTCGGGCGTGGCCCAGGTGAGGGTGACGGTCTCCTGGTCCATGACCGGGTCGGCGAAGCCAGCCTCGATCAGCATGTCACCAAGGTCATGCATGTCGACGAAAGGCGCCAGCGGCGACGGCCAGCCTTGCGCCCGGTACAAGGCCTGCAGCCGGTTCAAGGTGCCGGGCCCCAAGGTCGAGAACATCAGGAAGCCATCGACGGCGAGCGCCCGGTGCCATTGACGCATCCGTTGCTGTGGCGAGGCTGCGCCCTGCAGGCCCATGTTGGCCCACACCAACTGCACCTGCCCGGGTGCCACCTCATCGGCGCCGACGGCCTGCGCAGCAGCACCAGCCCAGCGGCGGGGCGACCACCAAGGCTGCAGCAGCGCGGCGGCCGTGGCCTCGCGCCGTGCAGCACCCTGCTCTACGGCCATCAGCCGGGCCTGCGGGTAGCGCTCGCGCAACAGCGACTGGCTGGCCCCGAGGAAGGCCTCCCAATCGGCCACGGCGGCGGGCTGCATCTTGATGAAGGGCAGACGATCGGCCATGCGCCGCGCCACCTCGCCGTGCAGCCAGGGGGGCTGCGCCGCAGACTCGAGCCGGCGCTGCACGCGGTCCAGCGCGCGGACGTCCAGCGGACGGACCTTGTCGCTGCCGCCGGAGTCGGGGGATGCCATGGGCGGGCAGTATATTGAGCCGATGCGCCCGACCGCCCCTGCCAGGCCTTCGCTGCCGCAGCAGTGCGAGGTCTGCCGGCGCTGGGGCGACAGCGGGGTCTGCACCGAGTGCCTGGGCCGCTTCGCGGCTCCGCGCCCGCGCTGCGCCACCTGCGGCCTCGGCACGGGTCTGGCCCTGCCACGCTGCGGGGCCTGCCTGCAAGCGCCGCCGCCCTTCGAGCGCACGGTCTGCGTGGCCGACTACACCTTTCCCTGGGATCAACTCATCACCGCATTCAAGTTCCACGGCCGCGCCGAACTCGCTCTGCCGCTGGCCGGGCTGCTGGCCTCGGCGGTGAGGGCGTCGGTGGCGCAGGAGCCCAGACCCTGGCCCGACACCGTGCTGCCCGTGCCCCTGGCCCCCGGGCGCCTGCGCGAGCGGGGCTACAACCAGGCCTGGGAACTGACGCGGCGGGCCGCGCACAGCCTGGCGTTGCCGGCCGACGCGGCGCTGCTGCAGCGTCCGCTGGACACCGCACACCAGACCGCCTTGTCGCGCAGCGAGCGGCAGCTCAACCTGCGCACGGCCTTCATGGTCGACCCGACCAGACGCGCAGCCCTGCATGGCCTTCGCGTCGCGCTGGTCGACGACGTGATGACCACCGGGGCCACGGTGCGCGAGGCCGCGGCCGCGCTGCGCCGCGCCGGCGCTGCCGCGGTCGAGGTCTGGGTGCTGGCGCGCACGCCCGACGAACCTGCTGTCGCCTGAAGAAGCCCATGTTCCACATCGTGCTCGTGCACCCCGAGATCCCGCCCAACACCGGCAATGTGATCCGCCTGGCCGCCAACATCGGCTGCACGCTGCACCTGGTGGAGCCGCTGGGGTTCTCGATGGATGACAAGTTGCTGCGGCGCGCCGGCCTGGACTACCACGAGTACGCGGCCGTGCGCCTGCACCCGTCGTGGGAAGGACTGCTGCAGACAGAGCAGCCAGACCCGCAACGCTGCTTCGCCTTCACCACCCGCGGCTCGCAGCCGCTGCCGGCCGTGCGCTGGCAGGCCGGCGACTGGCTGGTCTTCGGCTGTGAGACGGCGGGCCTGCCGCCCGCCCTGCGCGATGGCTTTCCGAGCGCGCAGCGTGTGCGCCTGCCGATGCGCGCAGGGCAGCGCAGCCTGAACCTCAGCAATGCGGTGGCGGTGGCGGTGTTCGACGCCTGGCGGCAGTGCGGCTACGAAGGCGCTGCGGGCTGAAGGCCCACCGCCCCCCGCGCCTCAGACTTCGGGCCGTGGATCGCGCGCCATCAGCAGGCGCACCGCGTCGGCCGGGCTCAGGCGGCCTTCCAGCACCTCGCAGACGGCATCGGTGATCGGCATCTCCACGCCCGCGGCCCGGGCCCGGTTGCGCACGGTCACGGCACTGTAGACGCCCTCGGCGACGTGACCGAGTTCGTGCAAGGTATCGGGCAGGCTGCGCCCGGCGGCCAGCATCAGGCCCACGCGCCGGTTGCGTGAAAGGTCGCCGGTGGCGGTGAGCACCAGATCGCCCAGGCCCGACAGGCCCATGAAGGTATCGGGCCGCGCACCGAGGGCCACGCCCAGGCGCGTCATTTCGGCCAGACCGCGGGTGATGAGCGCCGCCCGAGCATTGAGCCCCGGCGCGCCCTCACGGCCGGCACCGGCCAGGCCATCGACGATGCCGGTGGCGATGGCCAACACGTTCTTGACGGCACCGCCCACCTCGACCCCCACGATGTCGTTGCTGGTGTAGACGCGCAGGTTGTCGCCGTGGAAGGCCGCCACGGCCGATTGGCTCAGGGCCGTGTCGTTGCTGGCTGCCACCAAGGCCGTGGGCTGGCCGCGGGCGACCTCGAGCGCGAAGCTGGGGCCGGAAAGCACGCCGGCAGCGGCCGTCGGCCGCACTTCGCGGGCCACCTCGTGGCCCAGCGCACCGGTACCCGCCTCGAAGCCCTTGCACAGCCACAGCACGGGGCGGGCATCGGGAATGCGCAGGAGTTGCTCGCGCAAGGCCGCCATCGGCGTGGCGATGACCGTGAGGCCGTGGCGCGCATGGGCCATGGCCTGGGAAAAGTCGGCCGTGATGCGCAAGGTCGGCGGCAACGCGACACCACCGAGGTAGCGGCTGTTGCGCCGCTCGGCCATCAAGGCCTGGGCCTGGGTTTCGTCACGCGCCCACAGCAGCGTTTCGTGACGCTGAGCCGCGGCCATGGCCAGCGCCGTACCCCAGGCCCCGGCACCGAAGACGGCGATCTTCACGGCCGCGCTGCGCGCCAGCCTTCCCGGATCCGGGTCCCCCGATCCGGGAAGAGCCCCTTGGCGGTGGCGAAGGCGCGCAGCGACAAGCCTGGGGCCCTTAGTTCACGCCAGTGATGATGCTGGAGCCGCCGTTGGCCTGAGCGGCCATCTGCGCCTGCTGCGCCTCGAACATGGCCTGGAAGTTCACTTCCGTCAGCAGGATGGGCGGGAAGCCGGCGCGCGTGCAGACGTCGCTGACGATGGCACGCAGGTAGGGGTAGATCATCTGCGGGCAAACGATGCTGATGATCCCTTGCATCTGCTCTTCGGGCACGTTGCGGATCTCGAAGATGCCGGCCTGCTTGGCCTCCACCAGGAACAGCACCTTGTCCTTGACCTTGGTGGTGACGGTGGCGGTGACGGTCACTTCGAAGATGCCGTCCTGCACCGGCTGCGCGCCCATGCCGAGGTTGATGTCGACCTGCGGCTGCGCCTGCTCGAGCAGGATCGCCGGCGAATTGGGCTGCTCCAGCGACAGGTCCTTCAGGTACATGCGCTGAATCTGGAAAACGGGGGTCTCGTCGGCCATGAGAGGTGGTTCCAAAGGTGACAAAGCCCGGCGCCGCAGGTGGCACCGAGCCGCAGCGCGGGATTATGGCCGAGCGATCGGCGGCGTCGGGCCTGGCCGCAGACCAGGGCGCCCCGCGATGCGGGGGGCCCGGGTGCTCAGCCGGCGGCCTGGCCCAACAAGGGCAGGAGACCGCCGCGCTGGTCGAGCGCGATGAGATCGTCGCAGCCACCGACGTGCGTCTCGCCGATGAAGATCTGCGGCACGGTGCGGCGACCGGTGATCTCCATCATGTGCTGGCGCTGCACGGGGTCGAGATCGATGCGGATCTCGTTGATCTGCTCGACACCACGCTGCTTGAGCAGCGCCTTGGCCCGGACGCAGAAGGGGCAGACCTGCGTGGTGTACATGGTCACGGAACTCATGCGGTGCCTTTCGGAAACGGGAGGCGGGCGTGCACGACGGCTTGCCAAAGACTCAGGCGGCTTTGCCGCCTTTGTCGCTTTTCTCGGCCTTGTCGGTCTTTTCGGCCTCGGCCGCCTGCTTCTCCACCGGCAGGCTGGCTTCGCGCCAGGCGGCGGTACCGCCAGCCACGGCCACGGCCTTCTCGTGGCCCGCCTTGCGCAGCAGCGCGGCTGCACGGCCGGCCCGTGCGCCAGTAGGGCACATCAGCAGCACGGGCAGCTGCTTGTTGGTAGGGAGCGACTTGTGGCCTTCGATCTGACCGAAAGGGATGTTGCGCGCACCGGCAGCGTGGCCGGCGGCGTATTCGCCCGGCTCGCTCACGTCGATGAGCACACCGCGTTCGCGGTTGATCTGGCGCACGGCTTCGGCCGTGCTCACACTGCCCGCGGCCACGCCGCCCTTGAGCATGGGCCACAGCAGCAGGCCGCCCGAGGTGGCCGCCAGGGCGAAGAGAGGCCAGTTTTCGAGAAAGAAGTTCACCGGGGGCCTGCGCTGCAAGGCGCGTCTATGCAAACCCCGAATTATAGAATCCGGGCCCATGTACAAGCTTGTCCTCATTCGCCACGGCGAATCCACCTGGAATCTCGAAAACCGCTTCACCGGCTGGACCGACGTGCCGCTCACCGCCACCGGCGTGCAGCAGGCGCAAGCGGCCGGCCGCCTGCTGAAGGAGGCCGGCTACGACTTCGACGTGGCCTACACCTCGGTGCTCAAGCGCGCGGTGTGGACGCTGTGGCACGCGCTGGACGCCCTCGACCGCACCTGGCTGCCCGTGCAGCACGACTGGCGCCTGAACGAGCGCCACTACGGCGCGCTGCAGGGCCTGAACAAGGCCGACATGGCCAAGCAGTACGGCGACGAGCAGGTGCTGATCTGGCGCCGCAGCTACGACACGCCGCCGCCCGCGCTGGAAGCCACCGATCCGCGCAGCGAACGCAGCGACACGCGCTACGCGAAGCTCGCGCCCGAGCAGATTCCGCTGACCGAGTGCCTGAAGGACACGGTCGCCCGCGTGCTGCCCTTCTGGAACGAGCGCATCGCGCCGGCCATCCTCTCGGGCCAGCGTGTGGTGATCGCGGCGCACGGCAACAGCATCCGCGCCCTGGTGAAGTACCTCGACAACGTGGCCGATGACGCCATCGTCGGCGTGAACATCCCCAACGGCATCCCGCTCGTCTACGAGTTGGACGCACAGCTGAAGCCACTGAAGAGCTACTACCTGGGCGATGCCGAAGCGGCCGCGAAGGCCGCCGCTGCGGTGGCTGCCCAGGCCGCTGGCAAGTCGGCCTGAAGCGACAGCGCGCCTGGCGCCGGCCGGCTCAGGCCGGCGGCGCTTCCTGGTCGAGCAGGCCGTAGACCTGCTCAGGCAGCACGCGCGGCAGGTTGGCCTTCTCGGCCAGCGAGGCGGTGATGGCGAATTCCGGCTGCGCAGTGTCGCGGCGCGGCGAGCCCGGCACGGGCCGACCGTTGGCACCGAAGAGCGACACCACCACCGCAGCCCGCCCCGGCGCGGCGCGGTGCACGACGATGCCGGCATCGCCGTTCTTCAGCCAGACGAAATCGCCCGGCGGGTAGATGCCCACGGCCTTGATCAGGCCGGCGGCCACGGGGCCACCCTTCTCTTCCTGGAAAAGCTGCCGCGCCGCGAGTTGCGTGGTCAACGGCGCACGGAAGGCGCGCGGGCTGATCTTGGCCGTGAAGACATCGGCCGCGCGCAGCAGGTGGGCCTGGGTGCCCACCTCGTTCAAGCCCTCCGGGTAGCCCCCGCCACCCGGCCGCTCGTGGTGCTGCGCGATGGCCTGCAACCAATCGGAATCCTGCACATCGGCCTTGCGCAGCAGGTGGGCCGACTCCTGCGGATGAGCGCGGATCTGCACCATCTGCCGTGCATTGGGCGGCTCGTTCTGCTCGGCCATGCGCGCCTGCAGTTCGACGATGGAGGCGTTCATCGTCAGCGCGGCGCGCACCGCGCAGCGCTGCGCTTCGGGGGCCCAGCCCAGCTGGCGCGCGGTGAGCAGCGAGACGGTGGCCGTGTGCAGCGCGTGCGTCAGTGCGTAGAGCGCAAAACGGCGGTCGTACTGGCGCACGCACAGGTACAGCGCAGGGTCGGGGTGGCGCTCCACCAGCGCGATGTAGCCGTCGGCAAAGGCCTCGAGCTGCGCCGCTTTCGTGCTGCCGCGGCCCAGGCCGCGCAAGAGTTCGTCCAAGGTCCAGATCTGCCGCTCCATGCGGTCGAACCAGGTGCGCTGGCGGACCACGGGGCCCACGCCGCCGCTGCCGGCACCACCGGCCGCCGCGGCGGCACCACCCGCGGCAGCGCGGGCCGCGGCGCGGGCGGCTTCGGCCTCCACCGGATCGACGCAGCCGCCGCGCTCCATCAGCGCATGCAACTGGTCGGCGTCCTGCAACTGTTTGCCGGCGGCCAGCAGCAGGCGGCCCATGCCGTCCAGCACGGCGAATGGCAGGGGCGCGCCAGGCGCAGTGAGCTCCATGAGCTCGCCCAGGGGCACGTTGGGGGGCGGTGCGGGTGCGTTCATGCGGCGCTTGTCGGGCTCAGGCGCTGCACGGCATCGGCCAGCAGCGGTGCCACGCTGACGGCGTTGCTCGCGTGCGGCACGCAATCGCTGCTCCAGACCTGCCGCACGCCCGCAGCGTGAACCTCGGCCAGGGCCTGGCCGATGAACAGGGCGTGGGTGACGGCCACGTCGACGCTCAGTGCGCCCGCTGCCAGCGCGCCGCGGGCGGCAGCCACCAGGGTGCGGCCGGTGCTGGCCACATCGTCCAGCAGCACGACGGCGCGGCCGCGCACGTCCACGTCGGGCAGCGCCACTTCGACCTCGCGGTCGCCATAGCGCTGCTTGCGGCAGACCGCGTGCGCCAGACCGGCGGCCTGCGCTGCCGCGCGCACCCATTGGCCGGCCTCTTCATCCGGCGCCACGAGCAGCGCCCCGGGTACCTGGCGCGCCACGTGCGCGCCCAGCATGGGGGCGGCGCTGAGGGCCAGACCTCTGCGGCCGGGCAGCACCTCGTCGAGTGAAGCCACGCGGTGCAGGTGGGGGTCGACCGTGACCACGGCGTCGAAGGCGGCCGCCAGCAAGGCGCCCAGGTGGCGCTGACTGACCACCTCGCCCGGGGTGAAGGCCATGTCCTGGCGCATGTAGGCCAGATAGGGGCTGACCAGCGTGAGCCGCTGCGCGCCGAGTTCGCGCGCGCCGGCCGCCGCGAGCAGCAACTCGGTGAGCTTCGCGTTGGGGTCCTGGAGGCCACGCAGGAAGAGCACGTGCGGCGGCAGCACAGGGGGCAGGCGCAGGCGGGTTTCACCGTCGGGGAAGCGGTGTCGCTGCACGGCCGCCCAGGGGCATCCGAGCGCCTGGGCCAAAGCCGGCGCCAGCAGGGTGTCGTCGTCGAAAGCCAGCAGCTGCAGCATGGGTTGACGCTAAAGCCTGCAGCGCCAGCCGCCAAGAGGGAGAAGTCGCGCGCATGGCGACGGCGCGACAGCCCCTCAGACGGGTTCGGCCAGGCGCTCGGCGATCAGTTGCCGCAGGTGTTCGGCCAGCGCCCGGCGGTCGGCGTGCTCGCTGCCCACGGGCGGCAGCACCGACACGTGCGCCGTCAACGCACGCGCGGTGGCCACGCGCCACACGCTTTGCAGCAGCGTGGTCTCACCCAGGAACTCCACACTTTGGCTGAAGGACCCGGCCGCGTCGGAGAAACGAAGGACCACCGGTTGCACTGGCGTGCCGGTGGCAATCGCTGCCTGCAGCAGGTTGGCGTGGAAGGGCAGCGGCTCGGGCCCGGGGCCGGTGGTGCCCTCGGGGAAGACGGCCACGGCGTCGCCCGCGCGCAGCGCCTCGGCCATGGCGTGCACCACGCGCACGGCGTCGCGCTTGCGTTCGCGCTCGATGAAGAGCGTGCCGGCGCCACGGATCAGCCAGCCCAGCAGCGGCCACCGCAGCACATCGGCCTTGCTGACGAAACGCACCTGCGGGGCGGCGGCGTGGATCGCCGCGATGTCCAGCCACGAGATGTGGTTGGCCACCACCAGCGTGGCGCCAGCGCGGGGCGCCACGCCGCTGACCTGCAGTTGCAGACCGATGGCCCGCAGCAGCCCTGCCGACCACCATTGGATGCGCTGGTGACGCTCGGCCGCGCTCAGGCGCGGGAAGCGGGTCATCACCGCCATGCCGTGCAGCACGTGCAGCACGGCGCGCAGCAGGCGCCAGCTTCCGCGCAAGGCCTGCATCAGGCCCGGGTGAGCGGCGCGCGCTCGTAGGCCAGCGTACCGGCCACCAGCGTGGCGCGCACCCGGCCCGGCAGGGCCATGCCGGTCGAGGAGAAGGAAAACGGCGTGTGCTTGCCCTGGCTGGCCAGCTCGCCGGGGCTCACCGTCCATTCGTCAGCCGGGTCGAAGATGCAGACGTCGGCCACGCCGCCTTCCACCAGGCGGCCGGCGCTGCTGGCGAGTGAGCCCAGCGCGTCGCCCAGCACGGCCACCGGGCCCTGCGTCACGCGCGCCAGGGTCTGCGCCAGCGGCAGACCGCTGTCCTGCCCCCAGCGCAGCGCCAGGCTCAGCAGCAGCTCCAGGCCGGTGGCGCCGGGCTCGGCCTCGCCGAAGGGCAGGTTCTTCATGTCGTCGGCCACGGGGTTGTGGTCGGAGACCAGCGCGTCCAGCGTGCCATCGGCGAGCGCGACGCGCAGCGCGGCGCGGTCGGGGCCCTGGCGCAGCGGCGGCACCAGGCGCATGTCAGGGTTGAAGTAGCCGATGTCGACGTCGGTGAGGTGCAGGCTGTTGATGCTGACATCGCCCGTCACCGGCAGGCCTTCGGCCTTGGCCGCGCGCAGCAGCGCCACGCCGGCAGCGCTGCTCAGGCGGCACAGGTGCACACGGGCTTTCGTGGCGCGCACCAGCTCGAAGATGGTGTGCAGCGCCACCGTCTCGGCCACCACCGGCACGCCGCTCAGGCCCAGGCGCGTGGCCAGCGCGCCCGAAGCGGCCACGCCCTTGCCCAGCCAGGCGTCCAGCGGGCGCAGCCACACCGTGTAGCCGAAGGTGGCGGCGTACTGCAGCGCGCGCAGCAGCACGAGTTGATCGGTGACGGGCACGTCGGCCTGGGCGTAACCCACGCAGCCGGCTTCGGTCAGTTCGGCCATCTCGGTGAGAGCCTGGCCTTGCAGCCCTTGCGTGAGCGCGCCCAGCGGGAAGACACGGCAGCGGCTGAGCTTGCGGGCGCGGAACTTCAGCATCTCCACCAGGCCCGGCTCGTCGAGCACGGGGTCGGTGTCGGGCGGGCACACGAGGCTGGTCACGCCGCCGGCCGCAGCCGCGGCGAGCTCGCTCTCGAGCATGCCTTCGTGCTCTTGCCCGGGCTCGCGCAGGCGCGCAGCCAGGTCGACGAGGCCGGGTGCGACCACCAGACCGGAGGCGTCGATCGCGCGCTCGGCACTGAACTCGCCGGCCGGGCCGATGCTGACGATGCGGCCGCTGGCGATGCAGACGTCGGTGATCTCGTCGCGGCCCGAGGCCGGGTCAACGACGCGGCCGTTCTTGAGGAGGATCTTCATGCGTGTGCGCTCAAGCTTGGTTGCCGGCGATCGTCGACATCACCGCCATGCGCACCGCGATGCCAAAGGTCACCTGCGGCAGGATGACGCTGTGGCCGCCGTCGGCGACCTCGGACGCGATCTCCACGCCGCGGTTGATCGGGCCGGGGTGCATGACGATGCAATCGGGTTTGGCCAGCGCCAGCTTCTCCGGCGTGAGGCCGTAGCTCTTGAAGAACTCACCGGCGCTCGGCAGCATGGCGCCGCTCATGCGTTCGTTTTGCAGGCGCAGCATGATGATGACGTCGGCGTCCTTGATGCCTTCTTCCATGCTGTGGCACACGCGCACGCCCATCGAGGCCAGGTCGCCGGGCACCAGCGTCTTCGGGCCCACGGCGCGGATCTCGGGCACGCCCAGGGTGGTGAGCGCGTGGATGTCGGAACGCGCCACGCGGCTGTGCACGATGTCGCCGACGATGGCCACGGTGAGCTGCGTGAAGTCCTTCTTGAAGTGCCGGATCGTGTACATGTCCAGCAGCCCCTGCGTGGGGTGGGCATGGCGCCCGTCGCCGGCGTTCACCACGTGCACATGCGGCGCCACGTGCTGCGCAATCAGGTAGGGCGCGCCGCTTTCGGCATGGCGCACGATGAACATGTCGGCATGCATCGCGGAGAGGTTCGCGATGGTGTCCAGCAGGCTCTCGCCCTTGGCCGTGCTGCTGCGCGCGATGTCGAGGTTGATGACGTCGGCGCTCAGGCGCTTGGCCGCGATCTCGAAGGTCGTGCGCGTGCGTGTGCTGTTCTCGAAGAACAGGTTGAACACGCTCTTGCCGCGCAGCAGCGGCACCTTCTTCACATCACGGTCGTTGACGCTGAGAAAGGTGCCGGCGGTGTCGAGGATCTGCGTCAGCACGGCCTTGGGCAGGCCCTCGATGCTGAGCAGGTGGATCAGCTCGCCGTGCGTGTTGAGCTGCGGGTTGCGGCGGGACAGCATGGCTTGCGGCTCAGTCGTGCGGGTGGTGGGTGGTGGTGACGGTGAAGCTGAAGTGCCCGTCGTCGGCACGCGCCAGCGACAGGCGCTGCGTGGCCGGCAGCACGATGCGCGCGGCCGCGAAGGCCGCGGCCATGGGCAGCTCGCGCCCGCCGCGGTCGACCAGCACCGCCAGCGTCACGCTGGCCGGGCGGCCGAAATCGAAGAGCTCGTTGACCACCGCGCGCAGCGTGCGGCCGGTGTAGAGCACGTCGTCGATCAGCACGATGTGGCGGCCGTCGATGGCAAACGGCAGGCGCGTGGCGTCGGTGCCGGTGGCCAGGCCGCGCTCGGAGAAATCGTCGCGGTGCAGTGTGCTGCTGATGACGCCGTGGCCCTTGTCGCCGCCGGGCAGCCCCAGGTCCTGTTGCAGCCGCTCGGCCAGCCAGGCGCCGCCGCTCCACACGCCCACCAGCGCGCCCTCGGGCTTGAGCAGGCCGCGCACGCCTTCGCGCAGTTCGGCATACAGGGCTTCGGCGTCTAGCTGCAGCATGGTCAGGCGCTTTCCTGGGGGGCGTCTTGGGAGGCAGCCAGCGAACGCAGGTGCTGCTCCAGGATGATGGCCGCGGCCGCGGCGTCGGCATCGGCCGCGCCCGCGGCCAGGGCCTCGGTGGTGGTGTAGCGCTCGTCGACCTCGTGCACCGGCAAACGAAAACGCCCGTGCAGCTGCCGCGCGAAACGCCGCGCCTTCACGGTGTTCTCGTGCTCGGCGCCGTCGGGGTGGAAGGGCACGCCCACCACCAGCGCATCGGGCTGCCATTCGGCCAGCAGCTTGCCGATGGCGGCGAAACGCGCGTCGCCATCGAGGCTGATCGTTTTCAGCGGCGTCGCCTGGCCCAAAAGCGTGTTGCCGGACGCCACACCCACGCGGCGCGTGCCGTAATCGAAGGCCAGAAAGCTACGAACCGACACGACCAAGCTTCCCGCCGCGGATCCGGCTCTGCCGGTCCGCTGGCGGACGGCCCCAGGGACACGAAGGGTCCCTTGCCAGGGGCCCGGGGGTAGCGAGCGCCAGCGAGCTTGGGGGCGAACAGTCACCCATGCCCGGCCTCCTGAGAAAGCATGCGCGGATCGATGCCCAGCAGCGCCAGTGCCGTGTCGTAGCGCTTCTCCACCGGCGTGTCGAAGATCACCTTCGGGTCGGCGTCCACGTTCAGCCAGCCGTTGCGGCCGATCTCGTCTTCCAGCTGCCCGGCCTGCCAGCCGCTGTAGCCCAGCGTCACCAGCACCTTGGCGGGGCCCGAGCCTTCGGCCAGGGCTTCCAGCACGTCCTTGCTGGTGGTCATGTCCAGGCCGCCGGGCACCGAGAGCGTGCTGTTGAAGGGGCTGGCGCCTTCCAGCAGCTTTTCATGCAGAACAAAACCGCGTTCGGTCTGCACCGGGCCGCCGAAGAAGACAGGTTGCTCGGCCAGCTCGGCGCGGTCGAGCGCGAGCTCCACCTTTTCGAACAGGTTCTTGAGCTTGATGTCGATGGGCTTGTTGATCACCAGGCCCAAAGCGCCCTTTTCGTTGTGCTCGCACAGGTAGACCACGGTGCGCGCGAAGGTCTCGTCGACCATGCCCGGCATGGCGATCAGGAACTGGTTCGTCAGGTCGATGCGCGGGCCTGTGAGCATGCTCGGATTCTATTCCGCGGCCACACTACGGGCCGTGAGCAAGCCCACCCCCGCCCCTGCCCCGCCGCGCCTGGCCCGCGCCCTCGTCTGGATGCGCCGCGATCTGCGCACCGACGACCATGCCGCCCTGCACCACGCGCTGAAGGCGGCGCGCCAGGTGTGGTGCGTTTTCGTCTTCGACCGCGACATCCTCGACCCCCTGCCGGGTCAGACGGGCAGCCCCGCCGGGGCTGCGAAGGCCGACCGCCGCGTCGAGTTCATCCGCGACAGCCTGGTCGGGGTGGACGCCGAGCTGCGCGCGCTGGCCGCCTCGCACGGCGTGGAAGGCGCCGGGCTCATCGTGCTGCACGGCTGGCCGAAGCAGGCCATCCCGGAACTGGCGGCGCGGCTGCAGGTGCAGGCCGTCTACGCCAGCCACGACGACGAACCCGCCGCCGAAGCGCGCGACGCCCAGGTGCTGGGCCGCCTGGCCGAGGCCGGCGTGATGCTGCACACCATGAAGGACCACGTGGTCTTCGAACGCAGCGAAGTGCTCACGCTCAGCGGCGGCGCGTTTTCGGTCTTCACGCCCTACAAGAACGCCTGGCTGAAGAAGTGCGAGCCCTACTTCCTGAGCGCCTGGCCGGTGGCGAAACACGCCGGCGCGCTGGCGCCCAAGCCCGAGGGTGAACCTGGCGTGCCGGCGCTCGAAGACATCGGCTTTCAGCGCACCAACCTGCACCAGCTGCGCCTGCCCAGCGGCCCGGCAGGGGCCGAAGAGCTGCTGACCGACTTTCTCGACCGCATCGACCGCTACGGCGAAACGCGCGACTTCCCCGCCGTCAAGGGCCCCAGCTACCTCAGCACGCACCTGCGCTTCGGCACCGTCAGCGTGCGGCGGCTGGCGCGGCTGGCGCGGCTGGCGATGGAGCGGCGCAACGCGGCCTCGGCGGCCAGCGCAGCCAGCGGCGAGCGCGGTGGGGCGGAAGTCTGGCTGAGCGAGCTGATCTGGCGCGATTTCTACCACCAGGTGCTGTACCACCACCCCCGCGTGGTGCAGCACGCCTTCAAGCCCGAATACGACCGCATCCGCTGGGAACACGGCAAACACGCCGACGAGCTCTTCGCCGCCTGGTGCGAAGGCCGCACCGGCTACCCGCTGGTGGATGCCGCCATGCACCAGCTGGCGCAGACGGGCTACATGCACAACCGCCTGCGCATGGTGGTGGCGAGTTTCCTCACCAAAGACCTGGGCCTCGACTGGCGCCGCGGCGAAGCCTGGTTCGCGCTGCACCTCAACGACTTCGACCTTGCCGCCAACAACGGCGGCTGGCAGTGGGCGGCCAGCTCGGGCTGCGATGCGCAGCCCTATTTCCGCATCTTCAACCCGGTGAACCAGAGCGAGAAGTTCGACCCGCAGGGCCGCTTCATCAGGCGCTACCTGCCGCAGCTGGCGGCGCTGCCCGACAAGCTCATCCACGCGCCGTGGCTGGCGCGGCCGGTGGACCTGATGGCCGCCAACATCGAGCTGGGCAAGACCTACCCGCGGCCGGTGGTCGACCACGCCGAAGCGCGCGAGAAGACGCTCGCGCGCTACGCGGTCGTGAAGTCGGCCCCCTAAGACGACGCCCCGGTCTCCAACCTGCGGGGGGTGGGCACGGTGGTGTGCCCGCCGTGCAATGCAGTCCTGCGCGCCCAGCCCGGGCGCCCTCTGCCGGATGGAGACCCCATGACACCCCGCCCTGACCGCACCACGCGCGCCCTGCGCAACCTCATCGGCCCGGCCACCTTCGCCATCGCGCTGCTCGCCTTCACGCTGCTGGCCAGCGGCCCGGCGCGTGCCAGCACGCTGCTGGTGGACGGCTTCGACGCTCCCGACGAGCCCGTCACCAGTGTGCTCACCGGCATCGGCGAGCGCCAGTTCAACGCCTTCTCGCCCACGGTGCTGGGCGGTGTGCGCGGCCTGTACCACCACACCTACACCAACCCGCTGGGCAGCGTCTCGGCCCTGGCGGCGGGCAACGGCGTGCTCAGCAGCAGCAACGGCGTGGGCGTGCGCAACGAAGTGCTGGTGCTGTATGGCGCGTTCACCCGGCCGACGCTGGAGCCCGAGGTCGGCGGCCCCCGCCTGGGGCTGGACGCCCGGCCCTACGACAGCTTCCAGCTCGATTTCACCGGCATGGCCAGCACGATGAACATCAACATCGTGCTCTACACCTCGGCCCCGCTGGACCCCACCGCGCCGCTGTACTACAGCAGCGTCGGCCTCAACGTGGCGCCCGCTACGCCCGGGGGTGCGCTGCAGGTGGTGGTGCCCTTTGCCAACGATGCCAGCTTCAACTTCGGTCAGGTCGACGGCATCGCACTGGTGTTCGACCGCGCCAACGGCACCACCGGCACGGCCTGGACGCTGGACGGCTTCAGCCTCGTGAGCACGGTGCCCGAGCCCACGCCGGCGCTGATGTGGCTGGCGGGTGCGGCGGTGCTGGGCTGGCTTTCGCGCCGCCAGCGGCCCCGCGCTCAGGCCTGAGCGGCGCCGCCCTCGAAAGGCGGCCGCGGCACCGGCACGAAGCCGAGGCTGGCGTACAGCGCCTCGGCGCGCGTGTTGCCTTCGGTCAACACCAGGCGCAGCCAGAGTTCGTCGCCCGCGGCCAGGCGGTTGCAGGCCCGGATGAGGCCCGATCGCGCCAGGCCCTGGCGCTGGGCCTGCGGCGCGGTGAGCATGAAGGCCACGAACGGCCCGCCCCACCACTGCGTGAGCAGCGTGGCGGCCAGCAGTTCACCGCCACGCTCGGTGACTTCAGACACCGCCGGCATGGGCGGCCCGAACTCGCCCGCGAAGTACTGCGCCACCACGGCGCGCGTCTCTTCCAGGGTTTCGCCTTCGTCGTCGATGGTGCCGGCGTAGGCCGCGTGCATCAGCCGCGCCAGCGCCTCGGCATCGGCGGGGGTTGGCGGCCTGACTGTGCAGCCCACCGCCGGAACCGGGGCCGTGCGCGCCCGCACCGGCGCGGCCAGTACGAAGCGGCGCGGGCCTGCGGCGACCACCTTCAGGTCACTGGCGGGGCCGAGAACCGCGCCAGCAAGGCCGCGTGCTGCTGCGGCCAGGCCGCCAGCGCGCTGCTGTCGCCGTCGAACACGCCTTGCAGGAAGGCCAGCACCAGGCGCTGCGTGGCCTGTTTCACGCGCGGGTTCAGCGTGGCGCCGCCGGCCGTGCTGCGGTCGGTGAACATGCTGTGCGAGCCGCCCTCGTACACCGCGAGCCACTTGCGCGCGCTGCCGGTGGCCTCGAAGACCTTCACGCGGTCGTCAGAGCCGCTGTAGTAGCCAGGGATGCGGATCACATCGTCGGTGGCCGTCACGTGCAGGCTGGGCACGGCCACGCTGGCCAGGATGCGCTGCGGCTCGTCCTCGCCGTAGAACGGCGGCGCCGAGATCACGATGGCGGCGCGGATGCGTGCATCGGCCAGATCCAGCACGCCGCCCTCGCGCGGCACGCGCGCGCCCGAGGCCAGCAGCGTGGTGTTGGCGCCGTAGCTGTGGCCGCCGGCCACGATGCGATCGGGGTCGAAGCGGCCGCCCAGTTCACCCGCCAGCAGCGTGTCCAGCGCGAAGCGCAGGTCTTGCACGCGCGCGATGGCCTCCTTGTCCTGCGCGGCGCCTTGCAGCCGGCCCACCAGGCCGAAGATGCTGCCGCCCCACAGCGTGCGGTCGCTGCCCACGTGCTGCAGGTGCAGGCTGGCAATGCCGTGGCGCGCCACGTGCTGGCCCAGCCAGGTGTAGCCGCGGCGGCTGCCGCCGATGCCGTGCGAGAACACCACCAGCGGCGTGCGCGCACTTCCAGCAGCCTCGGGCAGGTACAGGCGCACCGGCACCGGGCGCTGGCGTGCGGTGTCGGCCCAGTCGAAATCCAGCGCCTGGAAGCGGCGTGGCTCGGCCGCTGGGGCTGCCGAAGCCGCAGGGGATGCAGCGTCCGCCGCGGCGCGGGCGGCCCGGGTCGTGGCAAAGGCTGCCAGCGCTGCGGCCGCGCCCACGCGCAGGCAGCGGCGGCGGCCCAGCAAGGGCGCGTTCACGGTCTTCATGCGGTTTTCTCCGAACCCGACGCAGCGGTCGCAGGGGCCCCACGCCGCAGCAGACGCTGCAGCAGGCGGATGGCGTCGTCCACGTAGGTGAAGAGCACCGGAATCACCAGCAAACTCAGGAAGGTGCTGGTGATCAGCCCGCCGATCACCACGATGGCCATCGGCGCGCGGAAGCTCGGGTCGGTGCCGATGCCCAAGGCGATGGGCAGCATGCCCGCGCCCATGGCGATGGTGGTCATCACGATGGGCTGCGCACGCTTGTGGCAGGCGTCGATGATGGCCTCGAAGCGTTTCATGCCGTCGCGCCGCGCCAGGATCACGTAGTCCACCAGCAGGATGCTGTTCTTGGTGGCGATGCCCATCAGCATGATCAGCCCGATCATGCTGGGCATGCTCAGCGCCGTCTGCGTGATGAACAGCGCGAGGAAGGCCCCCGGGACCGAGAGCACCAGCGCACCGAGGATGGTGACCGGCTGCACGAAGTCCTTGAACAGCAGCACCAGCACGATGTAGATGCACAGCACGCCCGTCAGCATGGCCAGGCCGAAGCTGGCGAAGAGCTCGCTCATGGCCTCGGCATCGCCAATCTCGGTCTGGCTGATGCCCGGCGGCAGGTTCTGCACGCTGTTCAGCGCCATCACCGCGGCCTTCACTTCGCCCAGCGGCTGCTGGTTGAGCTCGATCTCGAAGTTGACGTTGCGCTGGCGGTTGTAGCGGTCGATGGTGGCCGGCCCGCTGGCGATGGTGAGCGTGGCCACGTTGCCCAGCATCACCGGGCCGTTCTTGCCCGGCACGGGCAGCCGCGCCAGCAGCGCGAGGTCGGTGCGGGCCTCGGCCGGCAGGCGCACGACGATGGGGATCTGCCGCTGGCTGAGGTTGAGCTTGGCCAGGCTCTGGTCGTAGTCGCCCGCGGTGGCGATGCGCAGCGTGTCGGCGATGGCCGCGGCACTCACGCCCAGGTCGGCGGCCTTGTCGGGGTCGGGGCGCACGATGAGCTCGGGCCGCACGAGGCTGCTGCTGCTCGTCACGGCGCCGATGCCGGGGATGGTGCGCAGCTCCTTCTCCACCACCGCGGCGTGCGCGCTGAGCGCCATGCCGTCTTCACCGGCCAGCACCAGCACGTACTTCTCGGCGCTGGCGCCGAAGCCCACCTTCACGCGCACGCCGGGGATCACCGCCAGCGCCTCGCGCAGCTGGCCCTCGATGTCCTGCTTGGAGATGCCGCCGCCGAAGAGGCTGCTGCGCTCGCCGCGCGGCGTCATGTTGATGGTGAGCGTGGCCTTGGTGACATCGGGCACGCCGCCGCCGGGCGTGAAGGTGTCGGCGCCGGTGCTGCCGGCGCCGATGGCCGTGTAGACCAGCTTCACGTGCTTGTTCTGCTGCACCACGCCGCGCGCCTGTTCAGCGGCAGCGAAGGTCTGCTGGTAGGTGCTGCCCGGCGGCAGCGTCACCGTCACCTGGGTCTGGCTCAGGTCGTCGGGCGGCAGGAAGCCCGTGGGCAGGTAAGGCACCAGCATGAAGCTGCCGACGAAGAACACGCCCGTGGCCAGCAACGTGAGGATGCGGTGCTTCAGGCACCAGCCCGCCCAGCCCAGGTAGCGGTTCATCCAGAAGGGCTCGCGGTGCTCGTGTTTCGGCGGCTTCAGGATGTAGGCGGCCATCATCGGCGTGAGCATGCGCGCCACCACGAGGCTGAAGAACACCGCGATGGCCGCCGTCCAGCCGAACTGCACGAAGAACTTGCCCGGCACGCCGGCCATGAAGGCCGTGGGCAGGAAGACCGCGATCAGCGTGAAGGTGGTGGCGATCACCGCCAGGCCGATCTCGTCGGCCGCTTCCATCGCTGCCTGGTAAGGCGTCTTGCCCATGCGCAGGTGGCGCATGATGTTCTCGATCTCGACGATGGCGTCGTCCACCAGGATGCCCACCACGAGGCTCATGCTCAGCAGCGTCACGGTGTTCAGCGTGAAGCCGAAGACGTAATGCATGGCGGCGAAGGCCGGGATGATGGACAGCGGCAAGGCCGTGGCTGCCACCAGCGTGGCGCGCCAGTCGCGCAGGAAGAGCCACACCACCAGCACCGCGAGCACCGCGCCTTCCAGCAGCAGGTACATGCTGCCTTCGTAGTTCTCGACCACGGGGTCGACGAAGTTGAAGGCCTCGGTGACGGTGACGTCGGGATGGTCGGCCCGCAGCTTGTCCAGGGCCACGCGCACGCCGTCGGCGACGTCGGTTTCACCCGCGCCGCGTGAACGCACGATCTCGAAGCCCACCACCGGCTGGCCGTTGAGCAAGGCGCCGCTGCGCTGCTCGGCGACGGTGTCGGTGACGGTGGCCACCTGGTCCAGGCGGATGCGGCGGCCGTCGGCCAGGTTGATCTCCAGGCGGCCCAGTTCGGCCGCGCTCTGCACGGTGGCGATGGTGCGCACGCTCTGCTCAATGCCGCCCACGTCAGCGCGGCCGCCCGAAGCCTCTTGCTGCACGTTGCGCAGCTGGCGCGAGATGTCGGCTGCGCTGGCGTTCAGCGCCAGCAGGCGCGCCGGGTCGAGCGCCACGCGCACCTCGCGCGTGACACCGCCCACGCGCGCCACACTGCCCACGCCGCGCACGGCGAGCATGGCCTTGGTGACTTCGTTGTCGACGAACCAGGAAAGCGCCTCGTCGTCCATGCGCGAGCTCGCCACCGTGTAGGTGAGGATGGGCGCGCCGGCCAGCTCCAGCTTGCTGATGACGGGGTCGCGCAGCTCACCGGGCAGATCGCTGCGCACGCGCGCCACGGCCGAGCGCACGTCGTCCAGCGCCTCCTGCGTGGGCTTTTCCAGGCGGAACTCCACGGTGACGATGGCCACGCCATCCTGCACCATGGTGTAGATGTTCTTCACGCCCTGCAGCGAGGCCACGGCGTTCTCGATCTTGCGCGCCACCTCGGTTTCCATCTGCGCCGGCGCGGTGCCGGGCAGGCTGGCGGTGACGTTGATGGTGGGCAGGTCGATGTCCGGGAACTGCTGGATCTTCATCGACTGGAAACCCAGCAGCCCCGCCAGCGTGAGCATGACGAAGAACATCACCGCCGGGATCGGGTTGCGTATGCACCAGGCTGACACGTTCATGGTTGCGGCTTTCGCTGTTAGGGGTGCCGGGGTGTCACTTGGTGGCCGGCTTCACGGCCGGCGCAGCGTCCACCACACGCACGGTGTCGCCGTCGGTGAGGAAGCCGGCGCCGCTGGCCACCACGCGGGTGCCGGCGTCCAGGCCGCTGGTGATCTCGATGCGCTCGCCCACACGCCGGCCCACCGCCACCTTGGCCTGCGTGACCTTGTTGTCGGCGCCGAGCTTGAAGACGTAGCTGAAGCCGTCGCGCAGCAGCACGGCGCTCTGTGGCAGCGTGAGGCCATTGCGCTGGCCGGTGCTGAACTCGCCACGCGCGAACATGCCAGCCTTCAGCCCGGCGTTCTGCGCGCCGGCAGCGGGCAGGTCGACGTAGACCAAGCCGTTGCGCGTGGCCGGGTCGACGGTCGGCGCCACCATGCGCAGCTTGCCTTCCACGGCCGCGCCGCTGGCGGCGAGAACGCGCGCCGGCTGCCCGGCCTTGAGCAGCGCCAATTCGTCGGCGGCCACCTCGGCGCGCCACTCGAGCCGGCCTTGGCGGATCAGCCGGAAGAGCTCGGTGCCCGGCGCCACCACCGCGCCCACGGTGGCGCTGCGTGCGCTGATGACGCCGTTGTCAGGCGCCAGCACTTGCGTCTGCGCCAGGCGCAACTGCTGCGTTTGCGCCATCGCCTTCACCGAGGCCAGGCGCGCTTGGGCGGTGCGCTCGGCGGTGAGGTACTGGTTGATCTGCTGCGCGCTCAGGGCGCCGCTGGCCTGCAGGTCGCGCGCACGCTGGGCGTTGGCAGCGGCTTCGGCCAGCGTGGCCTCGGCTTCGGCCACGGCGGCCTGGCTTTGCGCGAGATCGGCCCGCACGAGTTCGGGCGCGAAGGTGGCCAGCACCTGGCCCTTGCGCACCACGTCGCCCACGTTCACGCGCACCTCGGCCAGGCGCAGGCCGTTGGCCTCGGCACCGACCACGGCCTCCTGCCAGGCGGCGATGCTGCCGTTGGCACCCAGCACGCTGCCGATCTCGCTGCGCTGCGGTTGCGTGGCGGTGACGGTGAGCGCGGGCTTGGGTGCCGACTTAGCGGCTTCAGCAGCAGGCTTGGCCTTGTCGTCGGCGGCCTGCACGGCCCAGGTGGCCATCAAGCCGGCCACGAGCAGCGCTGCGGCGGCCAGGCCGGCGTGCAGCGGCTTCAGGCGCGCGGGGCCGATGGAGAAGGGGGTGTTCGCGAGTGCGGGCAGCTTCATGGGGCAGTCCGGTAGGGGCGTGGGGTGAAGGTGGGCAGCGGAAGGCGGCGTTCAGCGCGCCGGCGTTGCCGCTGCTGGGGTGTTCGCATCGGGGACAAAGCCTCCGCCCAGTGCGCGGTAGAGCGTGATCCAGGCGCTGGCGCGTTCGGTCTGCAGTTCCACCAAGGCGCTCTGCGCCTGCAGGGCCAGACGGCGGGCGTCTTCCAGGTCGAAGAGGCTCGCAAGGCCGCTGCGCTGGCGCGCTTGCGTGGCCTGCAACGCAGCCTGGAAGTCGCGCGCGGCGGCTTCGGCATCGCGCTGGCGGCTGGCGCTCGCGTCCAGCGCCACCAGGGCGGCTTCCACCTCGCGCACCGCGCGGCGCACCTGGCCCTGGTAGGTGGCGACGGCGGCCTCGTACTCGGCGCGCGCCGCGGCACTGTTGGCCGCGCTGCTGCCCCCGTCGAAGACCGGCAGGCTCAACTGCAAGGGGCCCAGCGACCAGGTGGCACCGTTGCTGCTGAGCCCGGCGCTGCGGAAGCTGGCCGCCGCGAGGTTGCCCGACAGGCGCAGTTGCGGCCGCTCGCGCGCTTCGGCGCTGCGGCGGTCGCTCGCCGCAGCCAGCACGGCGCGCTCGGCCTCGGCCAGATCGGGCCGACGGCGCAGCAGGTCGGCAGGCAGCAGGCTGATGGCCAGCGCGGCCGGCTGCGGCACGGTGGTCACGCCAGTGCCAAGGCCCGATGACAGCCGCTGGCGCAAATCGGCCTCCGCCAAGCCGGTCAGTTCCACCAGGCTCTTGAGCAAGGTTTCGCATTGCGCGCGCCGCGCCACCAGCGTGCTGCGCGCCTGCGCGGCGCCGGCACGGGCCAGCGCCGCATCGGCCGGCGCTGCAAAGCCGGCTTGCGCGCTGAGGCCGGTGAGGCGCGCGGTTTCCTCGCGCGAGGCGGCGTCCAGTGCGGCCTGGGCGGCCTGCGCCTGGCAGCCGCGGTAAGCGATGAAGCTGCTGGCCACTTCGGCGGCCACCGCCGCGCGGGCGTCGTGCCATCCCGCCTGGGCGGCTTCAAGGCGGGCCTGCGCGGCGTCACGCCCGGCGGCACCACCACCGAAAAGATCGATCTCCCAAGCCGCCTGCAGGCCCAGGCTGGCGCTGGTGGCGGTGGGCTGGCGCGGCACGCTGCGGCCGCTCTGGGCGCCGGCCACGGCGTCCACCTGCGGCAACAGCGCAGCGCCGGCGGCCGTTCGCGTGGCGCGGGCCCGCTCGATGCGCGCCATCGCCGCGGCGAGCGTGGGGCTGGCCGCCTGCGCAGCGTCGATCAGCCCCGGCAGCTCGGGCGCCTGGAAACTGGCCCACCAAGCCGTGCCTTGCAGCACGTCGGCAGCGGCGCCGGCGGCCGGCGTGGGCTGGGGCGCCTGCCAGGCGGCAGGCAGCGTGCCGCGTGGCGCGTCGGCAGCGGGGGCCGTGCCGGTGGCACAGGCGCTCAACAAGGCCAGGGTGGCGGCGGCCGCCAACAGGTGCAGTGCGCGGGATGTCATCACGGCTCTCGGTGGGTGGGAAGGGACAGGCCCCGGCGTTGGCGCTCGGCCTCGATGAGGGCCAGGCCGAAATCGACGAGGCGTTCGGCCCAGCGGTCGAGGGCCGCCGGCCCGTCCACCAGGCCCGGAGCCAGCACCTCGTTGATGTCGTGGCCCACGTGCAGGTGCACGCCAAGGCCGGCCAGGCAGATGGCCAGGCGCTGCAGGTCTTCGTCGGGCCCCGGCAGCCCGAGGTGCCGGGCCAGCAGGCCCAGCAGGGCCCGGTGCATGTCGCCGATGCCGAAGGTGGGGTCGGCTTCCCACAGGCCCGTGGGCTCCAGCATTTCGCGGAAGTGCAGCTTCATGCACAGCCGAGCCACATCGCCCTGGCGCAGCGGCTCCAGGAAGCTGGCGTAGAAGCCGTGCAAGGCCTCGCGCAGCGTCTGCTCGGGGCGGTTCCAGCGGGCCAGATCCTCCTCCGGCGAGCCGATGGGCTCGCTGAACACGGCGCGGTAGAGGCCGGCCTTGTCGCCGAAGTAGTAGCTGATGGCGGCCACGTTGACCTGCGCGGCTTCGGCCAGTTCGCGCGTGGAGGTCTTGCTGTAGCCCTGGGTCGCGAAGAGGCGCAGGCCGGCGTGGAGCAGGCGCAGCCTGGGCTCGGCTTCGTCGCCGGGCGAGGACTGCGCAGCGTCGAGCGATGCGGAGGCGGGCGGGCTGGTGCTGCGGCGTGCGTTCACGGCGCGCACTCTAGCGCATCAAATCAAACGTTTGATTAACTTACTGAAAATTAGGGTTAATGCGGACCCGAACTCAGAAGAGCTCGACATCGTTGTCGCGCTCACGGTCTTGCAGGTGGCCCTGGGCCACGAGCTCGGCGTGGCAGGCCACCCCGTCGCGGCCGTTCTGCTTGATGTGGTAGAGCGCGAGGTCGGCGCGCTCGAAGGCGCCGCTGGGCGTGTCGGAGGCGCGCAAGGCCGTGAAGCCGACACTGACGGTGATGCGCTCCACCTGCGGGAAGCGGTAGCCCGCCACCACCTGCCGCAGGCGCTGCAACGCGCTGGTTGCTGCCTCGACATCGTCGCAGCGCATGAGCACCACGAACTCCTCACCGCCGAAGCGGTACAGGTGGTCGTGGAAGCGGAAGGTGCTGCGCATCAGGCGTGAGAGCAGCAGCAGCACCTCGTCGCCGATGAGGTGCCCGTAGACGTCGTTGACGCGCTTGAAGTGGTCGATGTCGATCACCGCCAGCCACATCCGGCCCGCCGGCGCGAGGCGGCGCAGCTCGGGTACGCCCGGCGCCGGCGTCGCCGGCGGGGCTGCAGCGGGCTCTTGCCCGACGCTGGCCATGCGCATGAAACGCTCGTCGAAGGTCTTGCGGTTCAGCAGACCGGTGAGGGTGTCGCGCTCGCTGTAGTCGAGCAGATCCTGGAAGTTGCGGTAGATGCGCAGCACGCTGCTGACCGTGCGCAGTGCCTCGGCGTCCAGCGGCCGCTCGGTGTGCAGTTCCAGCACCTGCACCGAGTACTGGTCGTTGGCAACCGGGAACCACGCGCAGGCCCATTCGCCATGGTGCTGCACGGCGTGCTGGCATTGCAGGCAGGCCAGGCGCTGGGGCGCACTGTCCAGCGGTGGCAGGCTGCCAGGCTCGGCCCACAGCGGATCGGCGTGCGGTGCGGTGTCATCCGCGCGCAGCCGGGCGCGTGTCATCCAGAACTGTGAACCGGGCTCGCCCACGGCCCGGTAGATGGCCACCTCCTGCGGCCGCAGCAGGTCGCGCAGGGCGCCCACGAGCGTGACGTCGAGCACGTCACGGTCGCGGAAGCCCGTCAGCTCGGCCAGGTGATCAACGAGTTGCGACATCGTGCTTTACAGCGCTCCGCCCGGCAGCCGCCGCGCGGCTCAAGCCGGCATCCGGCTGCCCGCGTAGCGCGCCACCAGGCCCAGCAGTTCTTCTTCCGAGTAAGGCTTGCCGAGGTAATGGTCGACCCCCAGCTGCTCGGCATAGTCACGGTGCTTCTGCGCCGTGCGCGAGGTGATCATCACCACCGGCAGGCCGGCCAGGCGCGCGTCGGCGCGTACGTTGCGCAGCAGGTCGAAGCCGTCCATGCGCGGCATCTCGATGTCCGACAGCAGCACCGCCGGGCGCTCCTCGGCCAGGCGCTCCAGCGCGTCGAGGCCGTCTTTCGCGGTGACGACACGGTAGCCCTCGCGCACCAGCAGGCGCTGCGTGACGCGGCGCACTGTGATCGAGTCGTCCACCACCATCACCATCGGCGTGCGTGGCAACTCGGGCGCGGTAGCCACCGGGGCTGCGCCTGCAGGCGGCGTGCTGCCGGGCTCCGACGCTGCCACGGGCCGCGCGGTGGCAAGCTGCATCGCAGCGCGCGCTTCGTCGCCGTACAGCGCAGCCAGGGCCACAGGGTTGTAGATCAGGGACACCTCGCCCGAAGGCAGCAGCGTCACCCCGGCCAGGCCGGGCAGGCGCGACAGCTGCGGGCCGACGTTCTTGACCACCACTTCCTGGTTGCCCATCACCTCGTCGAGGTGCACGGCCACCCGCTGCGCCGCGCTGCGGATGACCACCACGGTCTGCGTGCGCCCGGGCGTTTCGCCACGGCCGCCGCTGCGCAGGAGCGCGCCCAGCCAGAAGAAGGGCACGGCCTCGTCGGCATAGCTCAGCGACAGATCCGCATAGGCGCGCGCCACCTCTTCGTTGGGCACGCGGCGCACGGTCTCGATGAGCGGCGAAGGCACCGCCACCTGCTGCTCGCCACAGCGCAGCATCACCACCTGCGTGACGGCGGTGGTCAGCGGCAGGAGCAGCTTGAAGCGCGTGCCGGCACCGGGCTGGCTCTGCGTCTCGATGCGGCCGCCCATGGCGTTGACCTCGGCACGCACCACGTCCAGGCCGACGCCGCGGCCGGCGATCTCGGTCACGGTCTCGGCGGTGCTGAAGCCGGGTTTGAAGATCATCTGCGCCAGTTCGGCGTCGCTGACCGCCGCGCCTTCGGGCAGCAGGCCGCGCTCCAGCGCGCGCTGGCGGATGCGGCCCAGGTCCAGACCGCCGCCGTCATCGGCGAATTCGACGGCCACTTCGTTGCCGGCTTGCGCCACGGCCACGGTGACGAGGCCGGTGGCGTCCTTGCCCGCCGCGCTGCGCGCCGCCGGCGGCTCGATGCCGTGGGCCACGCTGTTGCGCAGCAGGTGCTCGAAGGAACCGGCCATGCGCTCGAGCACGCCGCGGTCGATTTCGATCGCGCCGCCCACGATTTCCAGCCGCGCCTGGCGCCCGGTCTCGCGCGCCGCCTGGCGCGTGGTGCGCTGCAGGCGCTCGGCCATGCTGTCGAACTCGACCATGCGCGTGCGCAGCAGGTCGTCCTGCAGCTCACGCGTCAGGCGCGCCTGTGCGGCCAGTTCGTCTTCGCTGCTCTGCAGCGTGCGCTGCAGGCTGCGCTGCAAGGTGGCCACGTCGTTCACCGACTCGGCCATGAAGCGCGTGAGCTCCTGGAAGCGCGTGAAGCGGTCCATCTCCAGCGGGTCGAAGCTCTGCGAAGCGGCCTTGGCCGCCTCGATGCGCGTGGCGATCTGCGTCTCGGCCTGCAGCTCGATGTCGCGCAGTTGCTTGCGCATGCGCTCCAGGCTCTCGGTGAGGTCGTTCAAGGAAGA
The DNA here is from genome assembly GCA_051861265.1 of Rubrivivax sp. GTDB lineage: Bacteria > Pseudomonadota > Gammaproteobacteria > Burkholderiales > Burkholderiaceae_C > Rubrivivax. The sequence continues at coordinate 171,960 of JBHYDA010000007.1, read as the reverse complement.
CTGCAGTTGCCGCACGTCGGCATCGATGCGGGCCCGCGTGATGCTCACCTCGCCGGCCTGGTTCACCAGCCGGTCGAGCAGGCTGGCGCGCACGCGCACCACGGCATTGCTGGCCGTGGCACGGTCGGTGTTCACGGCCTCGGCACTTTCGCCGAGTGTGAAGCGTTGCCAATCGATCTCGGGCGCGGGGGCCGGTGGGGGGCTCGGCTCGGCCGGCGCTGCAGCCAGCGTCTCTTCCACTGCGGGCTCGGCCGGCAGCGCTTCGGCCGGCGCGGACGCGACGCCTTCGTCGAAGGCCAGGTCGAGCACTTCGTCAGCAAGCGGCGACGCTGCGGCCAGCACTGGCGCTGCCGTTGCAGGCAGGTCGAAATCCAGGTCGAGGTCGGCTTCTTCAGGCGCCGCAAGTGCCGGGGGCACGGCGACCGCTTCAGCCGGCGCTGGCAAGGCCGCAACGGGCGCCGGGCCGGCGCGGAGCTGCTCGAAGAGCTCGCTCATCGCATCGGCACGCGCCATCAGCGGGTCGACGTCGCTCGCGCTCGCACCACCGCGCGCCACGAGGTGCTCGATGTCGGTTTCCAGGCGGTGGGCCATCTCGCCCAAGCGCATGGCGCCGGCCAGCCGCGCGCCGCCCTTGAGCGTGTGCAGCGTGCGCATGCAGGCCATGGGCGCATCGGCGTCGTCGGGGCGGTCGAGCCAGTCGCGCAGGCGTGACTGCAGCTGCGGCAGCAGTTCCTCGGCCTCTTCCTCGAAGATGGGCAGCAGCTCGGCGTCGATGGCGTCGGCGATGTCCGCCGCCACAGGCTCTTCTGAGGGCGCGGGCGCCGTGGGCTCGTCTTCGAGGGCGTCTTCGGGATGGTCGGCGGGCTCGTCTTCGGGCTGCTCGTCAGCCTCGAGGGCTTCGGCCGTTTCCACCGGCAGCGGCAGCCGTTCGTGAGCAGCCAGCCGGTCCATCAGCGACGGTGTCACGGGCCGCAGGAAACCGGCTGCGAACTGGTGCAACAGGCGGCGGATCTCGTCGGCCGCATCGCAGAACAGCGCAGGCTCGCCTTCGCGCGCATGGCCGACATCGTGCGAGCGCATCAGCGCATGCTCCAGCGCCCGCGCCAGCGCCGACAACTCGGCGTACCCGACCGTCGCCGAACTGCCGGCCAGCGAGTGCGCCAGCGCCACGCTGCTGTCCGGCACGGCGTGGCGTTCGCTTTCCAGCGACCACTCGGCCAATTCGGTCACGAGGCGGCGCGAGAGTTCGTCGGCCTCGTTGAGATAGATGTTGAACAGCGGGATGCTGATGCGCAGCGGGCCGATGACCTTGACCTGCTCGTCTTCGTCGGCCGTGGCATCGTTGGCCGCTTCGGCCGGGGCGGGCGCAGCCGAGGCTTCGACCAGGCTCAGCACGGGCGGCTCGAAGTCGATCTCGACATCCGCTGCCGGCGTCACGGTGCCTTCGTCCGCGGCAGGCGCACCGGAAGCGCTGGTGTCGGCGTCGGCCGCAGCAGGCTCGATGACCGACCCGGTGAGCGGCTCGATGACCGACGCTGTCTCGGCTTCGCCGATGTCTTGCAGCGCCGACACCGCGGCTTCGGTGCCGGCTGGCTCGGCGAAGAGCGCATCCAAGTCCGCCAGGTCCATCTCGAGCGCATCGCCCTCGGGCATGGGCTCGGGGACGGCCTCGGAATCGACTTCGGAAAGGGCTTCAGGCGCGGCCGCCTCGGCGGCATCGGCAGCCTCTGGTGCATCCAGCAGCAGCTCGGGCAGCATCTGCGGGTCGATCGGCGCAGGCACGGGGCCGGGCTCTGCGTCACCCAAGGCGTTGAGGTCGAGCTCAAAGCTCGGCAGCAGGTCCTCGGCCGCCGGTTGCGCCTCGCTGGCTTCGGCAAGCTCAGGCGTGCTGCCCAGCTCGAGATCGGCCGCGCTGGGCAAATCGGGCACGCGCAGATTCAACGGCGAAGGCGCGTCCAGCGCGAGTTCGTCCAGCCCCAGCTCGTCGGGCAGTTCCGCCGGCAGGGCATCGCCCGCCGCCGGCTCCGGCAGCACGGCAGGCACGTCGGCCAGGAGGTCATCGGCCGGCGCAGGCGCATCGGCAGGCGCGGTGGTTGGGGCTTCGGCGCCGTCTTCTTCCACCGGGTCGAAGCTCAGCTCGATGAGCTCGCCCACCGAGGCTTCGGGCGGTGGCGGGCTGGGTGCGAGTTGGGCGTCCAGGCCGCTGAGCTCGAACACGCCTTCGGCCGCGGCAGGCACGGGCAGCGCCACGGCCGGGGCCGGGGCCTGCACCGCTGAGCCTTCGGGCGCCCGCGGCAGCGGGATGGCGATCTGCTCGCCCTGCAGGCGCAGCGCTTCTGCCGCACGCGCCACGGCCGGCGCGTGGTGGCCATGGTCTTCGTTGACGGCAATGGCCTCGACCCAGCCAGCCAGGTAGGCCAGGGCCTCGGTCGTGAACTGGCGCAGTGCCGCATCCATGCGCGGTGCCTGGGCCAGGCGGTCGTTGTAGAGCTGCTCGCAGGCCCAGCCGGCTTCGCCGAATTCCTTCAGCCCGACCATGCGCGAGCTGCCCTTCAGCGTGTGGAAGGCGCGGCGCACGGCCGTGAGGTCGTGCGCGCTCTCGGGCGCATCGGCCAGACGGTCGAGGGCGGCGTGGGCATCGCTGATGACCTCGCGCGCTTCCTCGATGAAGATGTCGCGCATCTCCTCGTCTTCTTCGAGACCGGTACCACCCGCCGGGGCAGGCTTGGGCGGCGGCACCGGGGCCGACACCGGCACCGGCGGCGCGGCCGGCGGCGAGAGGGCCTCCACGGCTTCGGCCAGCTGGGCACGCACGGCGGCGCTGGCCGCGGCATCACCGCCGGCCTGCAGGGTGACCCGCGCGCCCGACAGCAACCGCGCCAGCTCCGGCTGCTCGGCGGCATAGGCCTGCTGCGCCAGCGGCTCCAGGCGGCTGGCGATGCTGCTGTCGGCCACGGCGGTGTCGGCGGCCAGCGTGGCGACCTCGCGCAGCTGGTCGAGCAGCGGCACGGCAGCCGGGGGCGGCGCAGGTGCGCGCGCGGGCGCCGGGGCCTCGGCATCGTCGAAAGCCGCGAAGGCCGAGACACGCTCGCTCTGGCCCATCACGGCGCTGAGGCTGCCGGTGTCGGGGTCGAAACGGAACAGGCTCTTGGCCAGCGCCGGCTGCACGCTGAGCATGTCGATGAGGAAGCTCAGGGCGCCCAGGTTGTCGGCCAGCCGGTCGAAGGTGCCGGCCTGCACGGCGCGCTGCGGGTCGACCTCGGTCTGCGCCAGCGCATCGACGTCGTCGCGCATGCGCAAGGCCGCGGCGGAAGCCTGGCTGAGGCCCAGCACCGACAACACACCGCGCATCGCCGAGAGCTGCGCAGGCACCGGGATCAGCACCTGGCGCTGCGAGGGATCGCGGAAATACTGATCGATCTGCTTTTCGATCTCGGACAAGGAGCTGCGCAGTTCCTGCACCACGCTGCCCATGGTCTGGCGGTCGCTGACGCGGCGGTACAGCTCCTCCATCCACACGTCCAGCGGGCGCGGCTCGGCGCCCTGGCGCACGCCTTCCACGCGCCCCGCCAGGTGCTGCACGCGCGCCGGCAGTTCGGGGTCGTCGAACTCGCCGTCTTCCAGCGTGGCATCGAGATAGAGGATGCCGGTGGCCACTTCCATGGCCAGTGCGGGCGTGGGCGGCTCGCCCGAGTTGACGGTGGTGGCCACCGCCGTCTGCAGCGATTGCGAGAGCTCTTCGCCGTGCGGCAGCAGACGCTGCAGCGATTCACCCACCAGCGCGAACTGCTCGGGCAGCGCCTGCATGCGGTGCAGCTCACCGCCGGCCACGGCCGACCAGGAGTCTTTGGCGGCCGCCACGCGCTTGCGCGCCAGCGCCACCAGCGCGGGGTCGAAGCGCCCCAGGCGCGTGGTTTCGTAATCAGCGGCAGCGCCTTGCCCGTCGAGCTGCCACACCTGACGCACCGCAGCCAGGCGCGGCGCGGCGTGGCCTTCCATCGGCGCCTTGGCATGGCCGCAGAAGAAAAGCAGGTCCTGCGCGAGACGGTCGGAAAGCTCATGCTGCCCGCGCACCGCTGCGCGCAGCTGCGACAGCAGCCGCGAGGCCAGGCGCTTGACGTAGACATCGCCCACCAGCAAGCCGGCGGCCTGCGCCTGGAACACGGCGGCGGCCAGTTGCCAGAAGGTGGCCCGCAAGGCGCCGCCTTCCTGCGCCAGCCGCGCGCCCGCGCCGAGGTCGGCGCAGAGATCGCTCAGGCGGTCCAGCGCGCTGCGGCTGTGGTCGCCGGGGGCCTGACGCATCAGCGCCAGCGTCAGCGTTTCCATCTCGTCGCGTGCGGCCTCGTCGGCGTTGCGCGGCGTGGCCGTGGCGTCGTGCGGCAGTTCGCGCCACTGCCAATCGGCCTTCCAGAGGTCGGCCGGGTGCACGCGGTCGGCACCGGCCAGCTGCTGCACGGCGCGGTACTGCGGGAACAGCATCACCGGCGAGACCGGCTTGCCCGCCAGCTGGCGGGACAGGAAATCGAGCACCGCGAAGGAGACCTTCTCCACCGTGTCGATGGCCGCGCTGGTGACGAGCTGCGGCTTGGCCGCCATGCGCTGCACCGCGGCCTCGCTGCCGCGCAGCACGTCGGCCACGGCCGGCAGGCCGACCAGTTCGAGCGCGCCCACGCCCTGGTGCAGCTGCGCACGCGCGCTGCGCAGCACCGAAGGATCGACCGCATCGAGGTCGCCCCCGCGGGCGGCCTCGGCTTCCTTCAGGTACCGGCGCAAGGACTTGTTGGCCGCCTCCAGCGAACGGCGCAACTCGCCGTTCACCCAGGCCAGGGCACTGAGGTCATCGCCCGGCTGCATCGGGGGGCTGGCGGCTGCGCTGTCCATCGTGGGGCCGGGCCTGGGTCAGGAAATCTTGAAGCGGGCGACCGAAGCCTTGAGTTCCTCGGCCGTGCGGGACAGTTCACGCACCATCTGCGCGGTCGAACGCGTGCCTTCGGAGGTCTGCTCGGTCACCGCGAAGATGTGCTGGATGTTGGCAGCCACCACGTTGGCCGATTCGGCTTCACGCAGGGCTTCCTGCGAGATGCGTTGAATCAGGTCGGACAGCTCGCGCGTGACGCGGTCGATGTCGCCCAGCGCCGCACCGGCGGCGTCGGAAAGCCGCGCACCTTCCACCACACCCTGCGTGCTGCGTTCCATGGCGCCCACGGCATCCTGCGTGTCGGTCTGAATGGTGCGGACGATGGCTGCGATCTGCCGCGTCGCGTCGCCCGAACGTTCGGCCAGGCGCTGCACTTCCTCGGCAACGACCGAAAAGCCGCGGCCGGCGTCACCGGCGCTCGCCGCCTGGATGGCGGCGTTCAGCGCCAGCACGTTGGTCTGCTCGGTAATGTCGGAGATCAGCTCGGTGATTTCGCCGATCTCCTGCGAGCTTTCACCCAGGCGCTTGATGCGCTTGGAGGTGTCCTGGATCTGGTCGCGGATGGTGTTCATACCGCCGATGGCGTTCTGCACCGCGCTCAGGCCGGTTTCGGCCGCGCGCAGCGACTGGCGCGCCACCTGGGCGGTTTCCTGCGCCTGCGCCGACACGTCGTTGATGCGGCCGGCCATCTGCAGCACCGAGTCGCCGGTGTTTCGGATCTCGCGCAGCTGCTCGGTAGAGGCTGCCAGCAGCTCGGTGGAGGTCTGCTCCACCTGCTGCGTGGTGTCGGTCACGCGGCCCACCGTGTCCTGCACCTGGGCCACCAGGCTGCGCAGTTCTTCCACGGTGTAGTTCACCGAGTCGGCGATGGCGCCTGTGATGTCTTCCGTCACCGTGGCCTGTTGCGTGAGGTCGCCCTCGGCCACCGTTTGCAGTTCGTTCATCAAGCGAAGAATCGCCGCCTGGTTGGCGTCGTTCACGCGCTTGGCTTCCTGCTCCTGGCGCTCGGCTTCCAGACGCTGGTTGTCAGCAGCCTTGGAACGGCTGGTCTGGTCGATCACGAACAGACGCAACAGACCGAAGCCACCCGCGCCCAGCAGCACCAGTGCCGCCAGCAGCGCCAGCAGGCGCGCGCCGCCGAAGCCAGCCTGTTCGGCCAAGGCCTTCTGCAGACCGTCCAGGCCCAGGCGCAGCGGCTCGGAGTCGGCCACGATGGCGTTCTGCGCCTCGCGCGCGGCCACCAGGCCCTGCAGGTTGCCCAGGATGGCGCTGGCCTCGGTGCGGGTCTTCTCGTACTGCTCCAGCAGGCGGGCCAGCTGTTCCTTGACCTGGGGGTCGCGCGTGCCGGGCAGGCGCAGATCGGCGTTGCCCTCGATCACGCCCTGCGCGATCTCGCGGAAGGAGTTCAGGTCCTTGCCCAGCAGGAACACGGCCTCGGCGCTGACGCCTTCGGTCGTCAGGAACTCGTTGGCGCTTTTGCCGATGCGCTGCGTCAGCATCACCAGCTGACCCACGGCCGACAGTTCAGCCGCCGAGGCGCCGCCCTGCAGCTTCAGCGAGCTCACCGTTTCGGCGGTTTCCAGCAGGTCGGCACTCTGGCGGTTGATGGCGCGCAGCGCCTGGCTCACCTGCGTCAGCGTCTTCTGCTGCCCGAGCACCACGCCGGCGTTCTTCTCGGCCTTGTCGACCAGCGGCACGAGCTGGTCCAGCGATTCCTGCAGCGAGCCCGGCGCACCGGCGATGTCGCCCTCGCCCGTCTTCAGGCCGCGCACGTTGCGCGCCAGGATGCTGACGCTGTCCTGCACTTCAGGGAAGGCGGCGGCGTTACCCACCAGCGCCTGCGACACCGACTTGGCCAGCCGCTGCGACTGCGTGGTGGCCTGACCCGCAGCCGCCACTTGCCCGGCGCTGCGGTTGCTGGCCACCAGGGCCAGCACGGCCGTCAGCAGCAGCATCGCCAGACCGCCGGCGAACAGGCCCCACATCGCCTTCTGCTGCCGAGCCAGCGGCCAGGTGCCCACCACCGGCAGGCCGCTGGTGAAGCCCTCGGCGTCGGTGCCCGCGTGGCGGCTCTCCGGGAAATCGGCGGCCATTTCGGAGGGCGCGGCTTCGCTGATGATGGAAGAGTCTTCGTTGTCCAGCCGGCTGGGCGTCACGCCCAGCGTGCTCGGGCCCAGGCGCACGGTGGCCTCCATCGGGCTCACCGAAGACGCGTCGTCGAAGGGGGATGTGCCCGGGGCGACGCTGTTCTGGGCGTCGGTCTTGCGGGCGTTGCCTTTGATCCTGTCAAGGAAGCTCATCTCGTCCTCGTGTCGCTGAAAGGCACACAAACGGCCGGGGCCGATGCTGCTGGATGAAAGGGGTGTGGGCGGCCGGCTGGCGTCATGCCGAGATCGCCAGGAACTGGTCGTGGCGGGCCAGCGCGGCCAGGTCGATCTCCTGCCAGACGCGGCCGGTCTCGTCGCGCCAGCGGCCGCCGGCAAACACAGGGCGCGGCGCCTCGTCGGGCGGCTCAGGCTGCAGCTGGTCGGTGCTGCGCAGGCCAGCCAGGCGGTCCACCAGCAGGGCGCAGCTGGCGCCGAAGCGCGCGCTCAGTGCCAGCAACTGCGCCTGCTCGCGCACCGCCTCGCGGGCGATGGGCGCGCGCAAGCCCAGGAAAGCGGCGAAATCGACGACCCCGTGCAGGCCACCGCGCAGGTTGGCCACGCCCATGAACCAGCGCTGTGTGTGCGGCACCGGCAGCAGTGTGCCGACGGGGAAGATCTCGCCCGCCGTAGGCAGCGGGAAAAGCAGGCCCAGGCCGCCGCACTCGACGGCCAGCCACGACACCGAGCGCACCTCGGTGCGCGCCTGCTGCAGCCGCTCGGCCAGGCGGCTTTGCAGCTCGCGAAGGGCTTCGCGCTTGGCCATCAGTCAGCAGCGCCTGAAGCAGCGCTTGGGGCGGTGGCCGCAGCCATCAATCGAAGGCCTTGATCTTGGCGAACAGCTCGTCGCCGTTGACCGGCTTGACGATGTAGTCGCGGGCGCCCTGGCGCATGCCCCAGACGCGGTCGGTTTCCTGGTTCTTGCTGGTGCACATGATCACCGGCACGTCGGCGAACTTGGGGTCGCGCGTGATGGCGCGGGTGAGCTGGAAGCCGTTCTGGCCCGGCATCACCACGTCCATGAGGATGAGGTCGGGTTTGTCTTCGGACAGACGACGGAGCGCTTCTTCGCCGTTCTCGGCCGTGCGCACGGCGTAGCCGCGCTTGCTCAGCAACTCGGAGAGGTGATGCAGTTCGGTCTTCGAGTCGTCGACGACAAGAATTTTCTGGATCGGCATCGGGGTGGATTCCTAGGCGTCCGGGGCAAAAGCCACGTCAGAAGGGGTCAGGCCGCGCCACGGCGGTAGTCGTCCACGGCGCGCAGCAACTGCTCTTTGGTGAAAGGCTTGGTGAGGTAGTCCTCCGAGCCCACCATGCGGCCACGCGCCTTGTCGAACAGGCCGTCCTTGCTGGACAGCATGATCACCGGCACGTGCGTGAACTTGGGGTTGCGCTTGATGATGGCGCAGGTCTGGTAGCCATCGAGCCGCGGCATCAGGATGTCGCAGAAGATGAGCTCGGGCATGTGGTCGTTGACCTTCGCCAGCGCATCGAAGCCATCTTCGGCGAGCACCACCTCGTGCCCGCCCTGGCGCAGGAAGATCTCGGCGCTGCGCCGGATGGTGTTGCTGTCGTCGATGACGAGCACCTTGGCCCCGCCGGCCGCGCCTGTGTCAGGCCCCAGAATCTCCAAGCGCTGTACTCCCCCAAAGGAACCGCATGTCGCCGGCTGTCAGCCCGCGAGGCCAGATTCAGATCTGGACCATCTCGAAGTCTTCCTTGCGCGCGCCACACTCGGGGCAGGTCCAGTTGATGGACACGTCGGGCCACGCGGTGCCGGGGGCAATGCCGTGCTCCGGATCGCCATCGGCCTCACTGTAGATCCAGCCGCAGATCAGGCACATCCAGGTACGGGGTTCGCTCACGGTCAGACTGTCACCTCACTACAATGGACGCGGATTGTAGCCACGCATTTCCAGCGTTTTCCGAGGAATTGTGAGGACCTACAACGCCTTGCTCAGACTTTGCTGGAGGTGCGGCCCACCAGGCCCTGCCCCCTCCCAACCGCGACACGCTCGCGCTCAGGCCGACCGCCCATGACTCCCGAACCCACCCCGGACACGGCCCTCGAAGACCCCCACACCGAACCACCGCCGCCGGCCTGCGTGATGTGCTTCAACGCCAGCGACCCCAGCGGCGCCGGCGGCATGGCCGGTGACGTGGCCACCATCGCCGCTATGGGGGCCCATGCCTTGCCGGTGGTGACGAGCATCGTCATGCGCGACACCGCCGACACCTTCGACCAGCACGAGATCGACGCCGACGCCGTGGCCGAGCAGGCCCGCACCATCCTGGAAGACGTGACGCTGGCCGGCTGGAAGGTGGGCTTCCTGGGCAGCGCCGACAACGTCAGCGCCGTGGCCGAGGTGCTGAGCGACTACACCGAGATCCCGCTGGTCAGCTACCTGCCCAACCTGAGCTGGATGGAAGAAGACGCGCTGCAGCCTTACCTGGAGGCCTTCCGCGAACTCATCCTGCCGGCCACCGAGGTGCTGGTGGGCAGCCACAAGACGCTGCAGGACTTCCTGCTGCCCGAATGGGACAGCGAACGCCCGCCCTCGGCGCGCGAACTGGCCGTGGCCGCGGGCGAACATGGCACGCGCTACGTGCTGGTCACCGGCATCATGCTGGCGCCCAAGGCCGCCGCGAAGGGCACGAAGACGACACCAGGCCAGCCGCCCGAGCAGTTCATCGACAACGTGCTGGCCAGCCCGCAAGGCGCCATCGCCGGTGAGAAATTCGAGCGCTTCGACACCAGCTTCCAGGGCGCCGGCGACACGCTGGCCGCGGCCCTGGCCGCCCTGCTGGCCGCCGGCAGCGAACTGCAGCCCGCGGTGGCCGAAGCGCTGAGCTTCCTCGACCAGAGCCTGGACGCCGGCTTCCGCCCGGGCATGGGCAATGTCGTGCCCGACCGCTTCTTCTGGGCGCTGCCGCCGCCGGAAGAAGGCGAAGGCGGCGAAGGCGAGATGCCCGACCCCGAGCCCGAAGACCCCCAAAACAAGACCTCGCCCCGTCGCGTTCACTGAAGCAGTACCCCATGGCCACGAACGAAGAACTCTTTGCCCGCGCGCAGCGCGTCATCCCCGGCGGCGTGAACTCGCCGGTGCGCGCTTTCCGCGCGGTGGGCGGTACGCCGCGCTTCATCCAGCGCGGCCAAGGCGCCTACATCTGGGACGCCGAAGGCCAGAAGTACGTCGATTACATCGGCAGCTGGGGTCCGATGATCCTGGGCCACGGCCACCCGGCGGTGGTGGACGCGGTGCAGAAGGCGCTGCTCGATGGCTTCAGCTTCGGCGCGCCCACCGAGCGCGAGATCGAACTGGCCGAAGCCATCATCCAGCTGGTGCCCGGCTGCGAGATGGTGCGCCTGGTCAGCAGCGGCACCGAAGCCGGCATGAGCGCGCTGCGCCTGGCGCGCGGCGCCACCGGCCGCGCGAAGTTCATCAAGTTCGAGGGCTGCTACCACGGACATGCCGACCCGCTGCTGGTGAAGGCCGGCTCGGGCCTGGCCACCTTCGGCTTCCCCACCAGCGCCGGCGTGCCCGACGACGTGGTCAAGCACACGCTGGTGCTGCCCTACAACGACATCCCGGCGCTGGAAGCCGCCTTCGCCGAGCACGGGCGTGAACTGGCCTGCGTGATGATCGAGCCGATCGCCGGCAACATGAACTTCGTGCGCGCCAGCATCCCCTTCATGACGCGGCTGCGCGAGCTGTGCACGCAGCACGGCGCGATGCTGGTGTTCGACGAAGTGATGTCGGGCTTCCGTGTCGCTTTGGGCGGCGCGCACAGCCTCTTCCAGCAGTGGATCCCAGGCTTCAAGGCCGACGTTTTCGTGTTCGGCAAGGTCATCGGCGGCGGCATGCCGCTGGCGGCTTTCGGCGCCAGCAAGGAAGTGATGAGCCAGCTCGCCCCGCTGGGCCCGGTCTACCAGGCCGGCACGCTGAGCGGCAACCCGGTGGCCACGGCCTGCGGCCTGGCGACGCTGAAAGAGATCACCAAGCCCGGCTTCTACGAGGCCCTGGGCGCGCGCACCACCGCGCTGGTGCGCGGGCTGGAGGCGGTGGCGAAAGACGTGGGCGTGCCGATGGTGGGCGACAGCCTGGGCGGCATGTTCGGCTTCTTCTTCGAGCCCACGCTGCCGCAGAACTACGCCACCGTGATGGCCACCGACAAGGAGCGTTTCAACCGCTTCTTCCACGGCATGCTGCAGCGGGGTGTCTACCTCGCGCCGGCGCTGTACGAGGCGGGTTTTGTCAGCGCCGCGCACACGCAGGCCGACATCGACCACACGCTGCAGGCCGCGCGTGAATCGCTGCTGGCGCTGAAGAACTGAGCGCTTGAACGCCCCGGCCGGCGCCGCGCTGGCCTGCCGCAACTGCGGGCAGGCGCTGCGGGCGCTGGCCCTGCAGGGCCACTACGGCCGCGCTTTGGAGATCGACCTCTGCGCGCCCTGCCACCTGCTGTGGTTCGATACCATCGAAGGCGCCCACCTCGCCGGCCCCTCGCTGCTGCAGTTGGTGGGCGAGATGGCGCAGGCGCAAAGCCTGCCGCACACGCCGCTGAAACCGCAGCTGGGTTGCCTGCGCTGCGCCGGGCCACTGAACACGGTGCACAACCCCAGCCGCTTTGGCGCCTCGGTGCAGCTGGAGTGTGCGCAGCGGCACGGCGCCTGGCAGAGCTTCGGCCAGTTCCTGCAGCAGAAAGGCCTGGTGCGACCGATGAGCTCGGCCGACCGGCACCGTGCGCTGCAGCGCGATGGCTGCCTGCACTGCGTGAACTGCGGCGGCGGCCTCGGTCAAGACGACCGCGTGTGTTCCTGGTGCGGCTCGGTGCCGGCGGTGGTGGACGTGGCCCGCCTGGCGCTGGCGCTCGACCCCGAAGGGGCGACGCGGCAGCACGCCGTGCACCGGCAGCGCGGCGAGGCCGGCGCCTTGTCTTGCGCGGCCTGCGGGGCTGCGCAGCCGGCCGACGGCGGCTGGGCCTGCACCAGCTGCGGCGCCACGCTCACCGCGCCCGGGCTCGCCGAGGCGCACCGGCAGGTCAGCGCCCTCGGCCCGGCCCTGCGCGCCCACGCCGAGCGCCCGGCCCCGCATGTGGTGGCCGAACGCCTGGCGCGCCAGCAACCCGCGCTGCAGCGCCAGCGAGACCGTGCGCGCGAGATGCAGAAAGAAGCCGACCAGGTCTCAGGCCGCGTGCCGCAGAAAGAGCGCGACGCTTGGTTCGACATCGAGCTGATCGGAATGGCAGTCGATCTGCTGCGCTGGGCTGCGCGGCTGGTGTCACGCCTTTGGCATTGACTCCCGCCGGCTCAAGCTGGCGAAGAACGCAAGCCGTAGGCCTTGCCGCCGACGAACACGTACTCGGCGCGCAGGATGGCCTCGCCCTTCTCCTCGGCGAAGGTGAAGCCCAGCACCGCGAGGCGGTCGCCGTTCTTGATCTCGGGCACGCTCCAGGCGTTCATGCGCGTCAGCGGCGCCAGCTCGATCTGCCAGCGGCGGTCCTTGCGCGTGGGCAGTTGCGCGGCCTTCAGCAGTGCCGGGCCGTCCACCTGCGCGCTCTGCGCCGGCAGAGCCCGCGTGGCCAGGTCGGCGGGCAACTTCAGCTCGGCCGGCAGTTCCAGTTCCAGCTCGGTGTGCGGGTTGGCCCAGCGCACCTTGGCGGCCGTGCCTTCGAGGTAAATCGGGCGCTTCTGGTCGAAGCTGCTCCAGCCGTGGTGGGCCCAGGCCGGCAGCGCGCCGAGCGCAAGACCGGCCGTGCCGGCGGTGATGAAGTGGCGGCGTTGCATGCGGAGTCCTCCTTGATGCTTGAAGCCTGGGCTCAGGTGTAGGCGATGAAACGGCCGCAGATGATGGCGGCCAGCCACAACCCCAGCGACAGCGCGGTCTGCACCCGCGCGAAGCCGTCGTTCAACACCAGGCTGCCACGGGCGTGGAAAAACGCGGCGTTCAGCCCAGCCAGCGACACCAGGCCCAGCTTCAGCAGGAAGGCGCGGTTGCCCAGCATCTCGTTGGGTTGCGCCGCAAAGAGCAGCAGGCCGCTCAGCGCCACCAGCCCGAAACCTGCCACGGTCACGGGCAGCGCCAGCCGCGCCAGCGCACGCAAAGGCAGCTCGGCACCTGCACCCCAGACCCTCAGTTCCACCAGCACCAAGCTGCCCAGCAGCAGCGCGATGCCGACGATGTGCACGGCCTCCAGCGCCGGGTAGGCCCAGGGGTGGGTGGCCAGGGCGGTGAAACCCTCGATGCGGGGGAAGTCCATCAGCGAGTGGGCAGGGTGCGCTACCTAGAATGACCGGCATGCATCTTCACATCCTTGGCATCTGCGGCACCTTCATGGGGGGACTGGCGGCGCTGGCCCGCGAAGCCGGCCACCGCGTGACCGGCTGCGACGCCGGCGTCTACCCGCCCATGAGCGACCAGCTGCGCGCCTTGGGCATCGATCTCATCGAAGGCTTCGGCGCGGATCAGATTGCGCTCAAGCCTGACGTCTTCGTTATCGGCAACGTGGTCTCGCGCGGCAACCCGCTGATGGAGGCCATTCTGGATGCCGGCGCGCGCTACACCAGCGGCCCGCAATGGCTGGCCGAAAACGTGCTGCAGGGCCGGCACGTGCTGGCGGTGGCCGGCACGCACGGCAAGACCACGACCACGTCGATGCTGGCGTGGATCCTGGAACACGCCGGCCTGCAGCCGGGCTTTCTGGTGGGTGGGGTGCCGCTGAACTTTGGTGTCTCCGCGCGTCTCGGCACGGGGACGACCTTCGTCATCGAAGCCGACGAGTACGACACCGCGCTCTTCGACAAGCGCAGCAAGTTCGTGCACTACCGGCCGCGCACCGCGATCCTGAACAACCTCGAACACGACCACGCCGACATCTTCCCGGACCTGGCGGCCATCGAGACGCAGTTCCACCACCTCGTGCGCACGGTGCCGGCCAGCGGCCGGCTGGTGGTGAACGCGCGCGAAGAGTCGCTGCAGCGCGTGCTGGCGCGCGGCTGCTGGAGCGAGGTGCAGCGTTTCGGCACCAAGCGCGAAGAACCCGGCGGCCTGTGCGCGCGCGGCGAGCCGCAGAGCTTCGACGTGCTGCGCGGCAGCCTCAAGCTGGGCCGCGTGGAGTGGGCGCTGCTGGGCGAGCACAACCAGATGAATGCGCTGGCCGCCATCGGCGCGGCCGAACACGTGGGCGTGGCGCCTGACCTGGCCTGCGCGGCGCTGGCCAGCTTCCAGAACGTGCGTCGAAGGCTGGAGCTGCGCGGCGAGGCCGGCGGTGTGAAGGTCTACGACGACTTCGCCCACCACCCCACCGCGATGCGCACCACGGTCGACGGCCTGCGCCGCAAGGTGGGCCACGGCGCGCGCATCCTGGCGGTGTTCGAGCCGCGCTCCAACACCATGAAGCTGGGCGCGATGAAGGCGCAGCTGCCCTGGGCGCTGGAAGAAGCCGACCTCAGCTTCTGCCTGCAGGGCAACTACGGCTGGAGCGCGGCCGAGGCGCTGGCGCCGCTGGGTGCCAACGCCATCGTCAAGGACAAGCTGGATGCGCTCGTGACGGCCATCGCGCAAGCCGCGATGCCTGGCGACCACGTGCTCTGCATGAGCAACGGTGGCTTCGGCGGCATCCACGACCTGCTGCTGAAGGCGCTGGCCGCCCGCTGACAGCGGGGGCCAGCCAGCGCGGCCTCAGCCGCGTTGCAGCGTGGCGCGCAACGACTCGGTGACGAGCGCCAGCGCGTCTTCCAGGTGCGCGCGGTCTTCCACGGCCATGCCGGCCTTCTTGCCGAGCGCAGCGCGCAGCTGACCCTGCAGTTCCACGGCCTGCAGGCGCGCCAGGCTCACGGCATCGGCCGGCGTGCCGGGGGCCGGGCGCGTCAGCACCATCTGCAGGCGGCGCAGGTGTTCACGCTGCAGGCTGCGGCGCAGTTCGTCGGTGGGCTTGCCCGTCTTCAGCTCGCTCCACACGGCGCCTTGCAGCGTGCTGTAGACCTCGTTCAGGCTCAAGGCGCTCTTGCGCTGCGCCTCAGGCAGGTACTGCGGCAGGTCGAGCAGGCGGCGTGCGGTGCCGGGGCTCATCAGGCGGTCCAGCGTCTGCGTGTGCAGGGCCAGCACGGCTTGCGGCACGTTCAGCGGGCCGGTGCGCTGCCACTCGATGTAATCCTGCTGCAGGCTCTGCAGGAACTCAGGCTTGAAGCTGAAACTGTCGTTGCTGAAAAGCTCCTGCGTCAGGAAGCGCAGCGCGGCGCGCTGCTGCACCGGATCGACCGGGCGGAAGGCCGGGCGGCCGCTGCCGGGTTGATCACGGTCGGTGTGCATGCCGCCCACGTACTTGGCGGCCATCACCGGCAGCGTGCCCACCTGGCGGAAGCCGGCCAGCAGGCTGCGGCGCGCGCGCTCGGGGTCGTCGCCGGCCTGCGGCTGGCGCGCCTGCACGCGGGCCCAGAGTTCCTTGCTCAGCTGCAGGCGGCGCTGGGCGTAGGCCAGCGGGCTGTCGCCGAGGTCGCGCTGGTTCACCAGTGGGTCGATGCCGTCGGGGCCGACATCGCCGTCGTCGCTGAAGACCAGGCGCTTGTCGGTGCGGCTGCGTTCGGCAATCGCCTTCAGCTCCTCGGCCGACTTCACGGGCTTGTAGCCGTACTCGATGGCAAACAAGTCGTAGGCGCCGAGCGTGACCATGTTCATCTCGGTCTTGGGCTCGCCCTGCAGCGGCAGGTTGAAGGCGTTGTAGTCCATCACCGAGCCGCTGATGCCCTCGCGCGTGACGAAGGCGGTGTCCTTCAGCTGATCACGCGTGATGGTGGTGCTGGCCTTGAAGTTGTGGCGCAGGCCCAGGGTGTGGCCCACCTCGTGGGTGATGACGTCCTTGATGTAGTTCTGCACGAAGCGCTCGGCCTCGGGCGTGTCGGGGTCGAGCTCGCCGCGGGCTTCCATCAGGTCGAGCGCGAAGCCGAGTTCGTCGCCGGCGTCCAGCGCGTAGGTGCAGTGCGTGTGGGCCTGGCCCAGCGCGTCCAGGCCAGCCTTCCAGGCCGGCACTTCGCCACCGGCCGTGCCGTAGAAGTCGTCACGCACCAGGCGGCGGCCGCCGCGGCCGAAGACGTCGCTCATGCGGATGTCGGCGTCGAAGATCTCGCCGGTGCGCGGGTCGCTGTGGCTCGGGCCCTGCGCGAAGCCGACGTCGGCGCCGAGGAACCAGCGGATCGACGCATGCCGCGCGTCCATCAGGTCGAAGCTGGCGTCGTCAGGCTGCTGCTTGGCCACCACGGCGTTCTTGAAGCCGATGCGCTCGAAGGCCTTGTTCCACTCCAGGATGCCTTCTTCCACGGCCTTGCGGTAGCGGGTGGGGATGTTGCGGTCCATCCAGAAGGTGATGGGCTGCACCGGCTCGCTCATGGCGGCGTTGGGGTCCTTCTTGTCCAGGCGCCAGCGCTTGATGTTGTGCACCTTGGCGTTGGCGCGCACGTCGTCCGACAGGTCGGTGTAGCTGTCGGTGAAGTAGCCCACACGCGGGTCGGCGGCACGCGGGGTCATGGCCTGCGCCGGCAGTTCGCGCAGGTTGTAGACGAAGGTGACGAAGAGGCTGCGCGCATCGGGCGTGAACTGCGGCGGCGGCGTCTGCGCCGCGGCCGGGTTGGGCGGCGTGCCCGGCGGCAGTGGGGGCGGCACCGGGATGCGCGGCACCGCGTAGTGCACCTTGGCCGAGAGCGTGGTCAGGCCGGCGTCGGTGCGCACGTCCTGGAAGAAGGAGTTGGCGCGGTCGGGTGCGTAGGGCAGGCGGAAGGCGCGCTCCAGCGAGGTGCTGTAGCCGGCCAGGTCGGCCAGCAGCAGGCTGGCATCGATCAGCACCGACTTGCGCTCCGGGTGCTCGGCGCTGGCCACGGGGCCGCTGGCGATCAGGCTCTCGCTGAAGCCCTGCGCCACGGCGCGGGCGTTCGCACCGTCGCGGTCGGCGCGGAAACCGGTCTGGCGCGCCACCATCTGCATCTGGTTGCCGGTGCGGCGGAACTCGACCATCCAGCGCGGGCCCATCTGGCTGGCGTAGAGGCCGCGTTCACCCACCGATTCGGCGATGTTCACGCTGAAGAGCATGGGGCGGCCGAGCTGCTCCTTGCTGATCTCGAGCCAGACCTTGTCGTCCTTGCGCCAGACGGGCACGAAACCGTCGCTGCGCTTGGCGTCACGGGCCACCTCGGCGAAGGGGCGCGGGGCGGTGGGGTCGGGGCGGGCGGCAGGCGCAGCGGCGGCGGCGGGCCCCGCGCCCGGCGCGCGGGCGGCATCGGCCGGCGGCGGCGTGACGGCCTGGGCCACGGGGGCCGCTGCGGTTGGGGCCTGCCCGGTGGCGCAGGCGCTCAGGCTGAGCACAGCCAGGGCGGCCGAGGCCAGCAGAGTCAGGCGGGGGGTGGTGCGTGCGAAGGAGCTCATGGCCGGCCAGGGGGTGACTGATGAAGCGGCGCATTCTGGCCTTGCACGCCCACCACCGGCCCCCGTATCTGCGAGGGGTGCGGTGCCCGGTGTGCCGTGGCCGCCACGGCCCTTTGCCGTTCAAGCCGTGGCAGGGGCGATTCGTCGCACCGCGTGCATCGGTGGGCCACTTTGCGCTAGCGTCCCGCCCTTCCTTTGGCACCACCCGGAACGCACCACCCCATGAGCCGTCTGCCGACCCCCACACCCCGTCACCTCCGGATCGCCTCGCCCGCGGTGCTGGGGGCCATCACCGCGCTGCTGACCGGCTGCGCCACCACCGACACCGCCGCGCCGCCCGCTGCCACTGCGGCACCGGCCGCCGCCGCAGCCACCCCAGCCGCCACCGCCCCGCGGGCTCCCGGTGCAGCGCCCGCTGCAACCGCCACGCCCCCTGCTGGCGCCGCCCCTGCTGCTGCCGCCGCCGGCCCGCGCCCGCCCGCCGCCGCGCCCGGCTCGCCGCCGCCCTTCGCCGACGTCACCAAGGACGCCAAGCGCAGCGACGGCTTCATGCCGCTGTGGACCAAGGACGACAAGACCTGGCTGGAAGTGCCGGCCGAGATGCTGGACAAGCCCTTCTTCCTGGGCACCTCGCTGGCCTCGGGCCTCGGCGAGCGCGGCTACTGGCCGGGCATGATGGGCCGCGAGTTCATGGTGGTGCTGCGTCGCCAGGGCAACACGCTGCAGCTGCTGGCCCGCAACACCAAGGTCAAGGCGCCGGCCGGCACGCCGCTGGCGCGCGCCGTCGACGAGAGCTATTCCGACAGCCTGCTGGCCGCCGTGCCGCTGGCCGCTTCGCCGCACGCCGAGCGCAAGTCGCTGCTGGTGGACGCCTACGCGCTGCTGGGCGGTGACATCAACGGCGTGCAGACCAACCTGGAAGCCGGCTACCGCCTGCCCTACACGCTGGACCGCGCCAACAGCAGCATCGAGCGCGCCCGCGCCGCCACCGACGGCACGCACGTCACCGTGCGTTCGCACTTCGCCGTGCCCAGGCTGCCGGCACCGCCGGTGATGATCCCCGGTGCCCCGCCGCCGCCCCCGGGCGCGATGCCCAACCCGCCGCTGGGCGTGCCCGACGGCCGCAGCTTCTTCCTCAGCACCACCTACACGTTGGCGCCGCTGCCGGCCACGCCGGCCCGCACCCGCGCGGCCGATCAGCGCGTGGGCTACTTCACCACCGCCTACATCGACTTCGGTGACGACACCAGCGAAGGCCGCCGCACGCACCACATCGAGCGCTGGCGCCTGGAGAAGAAGGACCCGGCCGCCGAGGTCAGCGAGCCCAAGCAGCCCATCCGCGTGGTGATGGACCGCAACATCCCCGAGAAGTGGCGCCCCGCCGTGAAGGCCGGCATCCTGGAGTGGAACAAGGCCTTCGAGAAGGCGGGCTTCCGCAACGCCGTCACGGTGGAGCAGCAGGCCGACAACGCCGACTGGACGACGCTGGAAGGCACACGTTTGCTGGCCGTGCGCTGGTTCGCCATCGACGGCCCCGGCGCCACCGCGGTGGGCCCGAGCCAGGCCGACCCGCGCACCGGCGAGATCCTGCGCGGCGCGGCCATCATCCCCGAGAACTGGGTGCGCTTCTTCCGCAACCAGTCGGGCGACACCGAGCCGCGCCTGAACGGCGCCGCCGCGCAGCCGGTGGGCGATTTCGCCCAGCGCCTGATGCAGTGCACCTTCGGCAGCGACGTGCTCGAGGAAGTGCAGTTCGGCTACGAATTGCTCAGCGCCCGCGGCGCCTTCGTGCCCGGCAGCCCCGAGGCCGAGCAGTACATCGCGCAGAGCCTGACCGACGTGACCATGCACGAGGTCGGCCACGCCCTCGGCCTGCGCCACAACTTCCGCGCCAGCACCGGCATCAAGGCCGCGCAGCTGCGCGACAAGGCCTTCACGGGCAGCACCGGCGTCTCGAACTCGGTGATGGACTACAACGCGCTGAACATCCCGCTGGACGGCGAGCCGGTGGCCGACTACCACATGCGCGGCCTCGGGGCTTACGACTACTGGGCCATCGAGTACGGCTACCGCGAGTTCACGCCCGAGCAGGAAAAGGCTGCGCTGGCGCGCATTGCCGCCATGGCCGAGACCAACCCGGCCCTGGCCTACGCCACCGACGAGGACGTGATCGCCGCGGCCGACCCGCTGGTCAACCAGCGCGACCTGGGCGACGACCCGCTGGCCTTCGCGCAGCGCCAGATGAAGCTGGCCCGCGAGCTGTGGACGCGCACGCAGAAGCGCGAGCTGGCGGCCGACGACGACCTCACCATCTACCGCCGCAACCTGCAGCGCGGCCTGGGCAGCTTCGGCGCGGCCGTGCCCATCGCCGGCAAGTACGTGGGCGGCCTGTACACCACGCGCACGCTGGCCGGCTCGGGCAAGGCGCTGATGACGCCGGTGCCGGCGCCACAGCAGCGCGCTGCGCTCGACCTCATCCTCAACGAGGTGCTGGCCAGCGACAGCTTCCGCTTCGACCCGAAGTTCATGAGCCGCCTGGGCGCCGACCAGTTCGACCGCACCGCCCCGGGCCGCACGCAGTTCGGCACCGACTTCAGCCTGCCGGGCGCGGTGCTGGCGCTGCAGCGTGGCGTGCTCGACAACCTGATGGGCGACGCCATCGCGCAGCGCCTGGCCGATGCCGAAAGCAAGGTGGCCGACACCAAGAGCCTGCTGAGCTATGCCGAGGTGCAGCAGCGCCTGAGCAACGCCGTGTGGGCCGAGCTGAAGGCCCCGGCCAAGGGCGGCGTGCGCGAGATCGACAGCCTGCGCCGCAACCTGCAGCGCGAGCACGTGCGCCGGCTGGCCGGTGGCCTGCTGCGCCCCAGCGCACCCGTGGCCGCGGACGTGCGCGCCGCCTACCGCCAGGCGGCCCTGGGCCTGGAAGCCCAGCTGAAGACGTCCAACGCCGCCAGCGGCTGGACGCCGGCTGCCCGTGCGCACCTGGCCGACACGCTGGCCACCTTGACCGAGGCCATCAAGGCCCCGATCAGCAAGCAGGGCGTCTGACCCCGGCTGGCCGTGCCCGCTGCCGCGGGCGCGACAGCCCCGTGAAGGCATGCGTCGATAGACTCGGCGCATGCCTTTTTCTTTGCCTGCGCCGATCGCCACGGCGCCCACGCACCTGCTCTACCTGCACGGCTTCCGCTCCTCGCCGAAGTCGTTCAAGGCGCAGCGCCTGGCCGCCTGGCTGGCCGCGCACCGGCCCGATGTCCACTGGTGGTGTCCGCAGCTGCCGCCCTCGCCGCGCGAGGCGATGGCGCTGGTGATGGAGGGCACGGCCGGCTGGCCCGCTGGCACCTCCGCCGTGCTGGGCAGCTCGCTCGGCGGCTACTACGCCACCGCGGTGGCGAACCAGCGCGGCTGGCCCTGGGTGGTGATGAACCCGGCCGTCGACCCGGCGCGCGGTCTGGCCGCCTACATCGGCGAGCAGCGCGCCTTCCACACGCCCGAAGAAGCCTTCTACTTCCGCGCCGAATACATCGACGAACTGCGCGCGCTGCACGCCGGCCCGCTGCGCCAGCCCGAACGCTGCTTCGCGCTGATCGCTCAGGGCGACGAGCTGCTCAGCTGGCAGGAGATGGCCACGCGCTACGCCGGCGCGCAGCAGCGCGTGATCGAAGGCAGCGACCACGCGCTGAGCGATTTCGACAGCCACCTGCCGGCCTTGCTGCACTTTCTGCAACTCGACTCCAACGCACCCGTACCCGCATGAGACTGAAAGACAAGATCTGCATCGTCACCGGCGCGTCGCAAGGCATCGGCGCCGCCACCTGCGAACGTTTCGCCGCCGAAGGCGCCACCGTCATCGCCTGCGACCGCCGCGCCCCGGCCACGCCGGTGCCCGGCGCCGCCGCCTTCTACGAGGTGGACGTGACCGACCGCGCGGCCATCGACACCATGGTGGCCGCCGTGCTGGCGCAGCACGGCCGCATCGACGTGCTGGTGAACAACGCCGGCATCACGAAAGACGCGCGCCTGGTGAAGATGACGCTGGAGCAGTTCGACGCCGTGATCGACGTGAACCTGCGCGGTGTCTTCCACTGCGCGCAGGCGGTGGCGCCTTCGATGGTGGAGCGCGGCCGTGGCGTCATCCTCAACGCCAGCAGCGTGGTGGGCCTTTACGGCAACTACGGCCAGACGAACTACGCGGCGGCCAAGTTCGGCGTCATCGGCTTCACCAAGACCTGGAGCCGCGAACTCGGCCCCAAGGGCGTGCGCGTCAACGCCGTGGCGCCGGGTTTCGTGGAGACGCCCATCCTCGCCACCGTGCCCGAGAAGGTGCTGCAGCAGATGAAGGAGCAGGTGCCGCTGGGCCGCCTGGCGCAGCCGGCCGAGATCGCCAGCGTCTACGCCTTCCTGGCGAGTGACGATGCCAGCTACATCAATGGCACTGTCATCGAAGTTTCAGGGGGCATGAGCGTCTGAAGCCTCGGCCGTCGCAGCAGCGACAATCCGGCCGATGTATGCACTGTTCGATGACGCCGGCAAATTCCACGCCGGCCGCGTGATGTCCGAGGCCGAGAGCTCGATGCAGGTGGAGCTCGACTCGGGCAAGCGCGTGAAGGTCAAGAGCGCCAACGTTCTGCTGCGCTTCGAGAAGCCGGCCCCGGCCGCGCTGCTGGCCACGGCCACCGGCCAGGCCGCCGAGATCGACCTCGACCTGGCCTGGGAGTTCGCCCCCGAGGGCGACTTCCACTTCGGCGACCTGACGCGCGACTACTTCAGCGCCAGCGCCGGGCCCGAGCTGCAGGCCGCGATGCTGCTGCGCCTGTACGAGGCCCCGCACTACTTCCGCCGCGCCGGCAAAGGCCAGTTCAAGAAGGCGCAGGAAGACATCCTCAAGGCCGCGCTGCTGGCCATCGAGCGCAAGAAGCTCGTGGCCGCGCAGATCGAGGCCTGGGCCGCCGAGCTGGTGGCGGGCAGCTGCCCGGCACCGGTGCGCGAGCAGCTCTACCGCATCCTCTTCAAACCCGACAAGAACGGCCCCGAGTACAAGGCCGTGGTGCAGGCCGCCAAGACGGCGCAGCGGGCCCCGCTCGACCTGCTGACGGCCGCCGGCGCCATCGAGAGCCCTTACCAGTTCCACTGGCAGCGTTTCCTCTTCGACCAGTTTCCCAAGGGCACGAAGTTCCCGGCCGGGCTGGCCGCACCCGCAGCGCCGGCCGACCTGCCAGTGGCCGCCGTGCAGGCCTTCTCCATCGACGACTCGGCCACCACCGAGATCGACGACGCGCTCTCGGTGCAGGGCCTGGGCACGGGCACGGTGGTCTTCGGCGTGCACATCGCCGCGCCCGGCCTGGCCCTCACGCCCGATTCGCCGCTGGACAAGGTGGCGCGCGAGCGCCTGTCCACCGTCTACATGCCGGGCTGGAAGCTGACCATGCTGCCCGACGAGGTGGTGCAGGCCTACACGCTGGCCGAAGGCCGCGATTGCCCGGCGCTGAGCCTCTACGTCACGCTGGACGAGGCCACGCTGGAAGTGCGCAGCCACGAGAGCAAGGTGGAGCGTGTGCCCATCGCTGCCAACCTGCGGCACGACAAGCTGGATGCCGTGGTCACCGAAGCCAGCCTGACGGGCGCAGCACCGGCCGACTATGCGTTTGCGCCCGAACTCGCCTTCGCCTTCCGCCTGGCGCAGGCGCTGAAGGCCCGGCGCGAGGTGGTGCGCGGCAAGCCCGAGACCTTCAACCGGCCTGACTACAACTTCCGCCTGGTGGGCAACACCGCCGAACCGCAGGGCCACGAGCAGGTGCAGATCAGCACGCGCCAGCGCGGCGCGCCGCTGGACCTGATCGTCGCCGAGGCCATGATCCTGGCCAACAGCACCTGGGGCGGCTGGCTGGCCGAACACGGCGTGCCGGGGCTCTACCGCAGCCAGGCCAGCCTCGCGCCGGGCGTGAAGGTGCGCATGGGTGTGAAGCCCGCGCCGCACGCCGGCATGGGCGTGGCGCAGTACGCGTGGAGCACCAGCCCGCTGCGGCGTTACGTCGATCTGGTGAACCAGTGGCAGATCATCAGCTGCGTGCGCCACGGCCGCACCGCCGCGCTGGCCGCGCCCTTCAAGCCGAAAGACGCGGCGCTGTTTTCCATCCTCTCGGGCTTCGACGCCGCCTACACCGCTTACAACGGGTTCCAACAAGGCATCGAGCGCTACTGGACACTGCGCTATGTGGAACAGAACGCGCTCACCGAGATCGACGCCGCCGTGATGAAGGACGGCCTGGTGCGTGCCGACACGCTGCCGCTGGTCTTCCGCGTGCCGGGCACCGAGAGCCTGCCGCGCGGCAGCCGCGTGCGCGCCCGCGTCACCGGCATCGACCTGCTGACGCTGGAGCTGCACGCCAGCCTGGCCGCGCGCCTGGACGAAGCCGCGCCGTCGGCGGCCGATGAAGACGCCGCCGAAGACGAGGCCGAGCCCGCCGGCGGCCTGCAGATCGCGCTGACGCTCGACGACGCCGAGACAGCGCCTGCCGCCGCGGCCCCGGAAGGCCAGCCGGGCTGAGGCCGCAAGACGATGCGCTGGCGCGACCTGTCCACCCTGCAATGGGCGCTGCTCTTTTCGGGTGCGCTGCACGCGGCGGTGCTGACGGTGCGTTTTGTCGACCCCGAAGGCTTCAACCGCGTGTTCAACGACACGCCGCTGGAAGTCATCCTCGTCAACGCGCGCAGCAAGGAAGCGCCGACGCAGGCCCAGGCCATCGCGCAAGCCAACCTGGCCGGCGGTGGCGAGGCCGAAAAGGGCCGCGCCACCAGCCCGCTGCCCAGCGCCGCGACCATGCAGCTGGGCGACGCGGCCGACGACGCGCGCCGCCGCATCGACCGGCTGCAGCACGAGCAGCAGCAGTTGCTGGCGCAGATCCGCCGCGACCTGGCCGCACTACCGCCGCCCGACCCGCAGCGCGAAAACGGCACGCCGCAAGAGCGCGAGCAGGAAGACCGCCGCAAGCAGCTGCTGCGCCTGCTGGCCGAGATCGAAAAACGCGTGAACGACGAAAACGCGCGGCCCAAGAAGCGCTACATCAGCCCGGCCACGCGCGAAGAGGTCTACGCGATGTACTACGACGGCCTGCGCCGCCGCATCGAAGAGCGCGGCACGCGCGATTTCCCGGAATGGGGCGGCCGCAAGCTCTACGGCGAGCTGACGATGAACGTCACGGTCGACGCCAACGGCCGCGTGGTGGAGGCCGAGATCGTGCGGCCGTCCAAATCGCGCCGGCTCGACCAGCAGGCCCTGGCCATCGTGATGGCCGCGGCGCCCTTCGGCCCTTTCACCGCCGGGATGCGCGCGCAGGCCGACCAGATCGTCGTCACCTCGCGTTTCCGCTTCACGCGCGACGACGGGCTGGAAACCACGCTGAGCACCGGCCAGTGAACACCGCCCCCGAGCGCTACGCCGTCGTCGGCAACCCGGTGGCGCACAGCCGCAGCCCGGCCATCCACGCGGCCTTCGCGCGGCAGACCGGCCAGGCGCTGACTTACGAACGCGTGTTGGCCCCGTTGGACGGTTTCGCCGCGACCGCGCGCGCCTTCGCCGCGGACCCGGTGGCGCCAGGCCGCGGCTGCAACGTCACCGTGCCCTTCAAGTTCGAAGCCTTCCAGCTCGCCGGCCGCCGCACCCCGCGCGCCATGCTGGCCGGCGCGGCCAACACGCTTCGTTTCGACGGCGGCGCCGGCCCCGAAGGCTGGCTGGCCGACAACACCGACGGCATCGGCCTGCTGCGCGACATCGAACTCAACGCCGGCCGCCCGCTGGCCGGCTGCCGGGTGCTGCTGGTCGGCGCCGGCGGCGCCGGTGCCGGCGTGCTGGGCCCGCTGCTGGCCGCGCGCCCGGCAGCCCTGGTACTGGCCAACCGCACGGCCGAGAAGGCGCTGGCGCTGGTGGCCAGCCACGCGGCCTGGGCCGAAGAACACGGCGTGACGCTCAGCGCCGCGCCGCTGGAGACGCCGGGCGAGGGCTTCGACGTGGTCATCAACGCCAGCGCCAGCAGTCTGCAAGGCGCGGCCTCGCCCGTGCCGGCGGCCACGCTGGGCCCAGGCGCGCTGGCCGTCGACCTGATGTACGGCGCCGCCGCTGCGCCCTTCCTGGCCTGGGCGCAGGCCCAGGGCGCCGGCGCCCGTGACGGCCTGGGCATGCTGGTGGAGCAGGCGGCCGAAGCCTTCGAGCTCTGGCGTGGTGTGCGCCCACTCACCGCGCCGGTGTTGCAGGCGCTGCGCGCCGAGGTGGACGCCAAGGCTGCGTAACACGCTGCGACACAAGCCGCCACAATCGGGCCCCCATGAAAGCCCGTCCTGCCTGGCAGCGCCACGCGCTGCGCCTCATCGGCCTGGTGCTGCTGTGCGGCTTGAGCCTGCAGCTGGTGTTCTTGCTGCGCATCGTGCTGATGAACGTGGTCGACCCGCAGTCCACGCCTTTCCAGCGCAGCGAGGCCTGGCGGCTGCTGACCGAGAAGGGCCAGATCCGCTGGAGCCAGGCCTGGGTGCCCTACGAGCGCATCTCGCCCAACCTGAAACGCGCGGTGATCGCCAGCGAAGACGCCGGCTTCACCGAGCACGCCGGCATCGACTGGGAAGCCATCGAAAAAGCCTGGGAGAAGAACCAGAAGGCCGAAGCGCGCGTGGAACGCCTGAAGGCCCGCCAGCCGACCCGCCAGGTGGTGCCCAAGGTCGTGGGCGGCTCCACCATCACGCAGCAGCTGGCCAAGAACCTCTTCCTGAGCGGCGAGCGCACGGTGCTGCGCAAGGGCCAGGAGATGGTGCTGGCGCTGGCGCTGGATGCGCTGCTGCCCAAAGACCGGCTGCTGGAGATCTACCTGAACAACGTGGAGTGGGGCGAAGGCCTCTTCGGCGCCCAGGCGGCGGCGCGGCATTACTTCCGGGTCGATGCTTCGCAGCTCGGCGCCCAGCAAGCCGCACGGCTGGCGGTGATGCTGCCGGCGCCCAAACGCTTCGAGAAGAACCCCGGCTCGGGCTATGTGCTGGGGCGTTCTGCCACCATCGCGGCCCGCATGGGCGACGTGACCCCTCCCTGAGCACTGCCCTGAGCCCCCGCAAGAACCGATGAGCGCCACCGAAGAGATCGCCGCCGCCGCCGCCCGCCTGGTGGTGGAAGAAGGCATGGAGTACGCCGTGGCCAAACGCAAGGCCGGCCGGGATTTCGGCGCGCGCGCTGAACTGCCGACGAACGAAGAGGTGGAAGACGCGGTGCGCGAGCACATCGAGATCTTCTGCGCCGAGACGCAGCCGGCCGAGCTGCGCGCGCTGCGCGAGGCCGCCCTGCCCTGGATGCAGCGCCTGGCCGAGTTCCGGCCGCACCTGTCGGGCGCGGTGTGGCGCGGCACGGCCACGCGCCTGTCCACCATCCACCTGGATCTCTACTGCGACGACCCCAAGGCCGCCGAGATCATGCTCATCAACGCCGGCGTCGATTACGACAGCGGCAGCATCGACCGCCCCGGCGGCCGGGGTGGCGAGCCCTTGCACGTGCTGAGCCTGAGCGCCCCCAACCGCGCCCTGGGCGAGCCGGTGACCGTGCACCTCATCCTGCACGACACCGACGACCAGCGCGGCGCGCTCAAACCCGACGCCCGCGGCCGCAACTGGCGCGGCGACCTGGCGGCCTTGCAGAAGCTGCTGGCCCGCGAAGACGCAGCCCTCGCGGGCGGGGAGGCGGCATGAAGCGCCGCCACCTCGTGCTGGGCGCCGCTGGTGCCACCGCGGCCGGCGCCGGCGTCGGCTGGAACCTGTGGCGCCAACCGCCGCCGGTGGTGCTGGACGAGAACACCCTGGCTTTCTGGCAGGCCAGCTTCACGCAGCCGCAGGGCGGTGATCTGGCCATGCGCTCGATGTTCGGCCGGCCGGTGGTGCTGAACTTCTGGGCCACCTGGTGCCCGCCCTGCGTGAAAGAGATGCCCGAGCTCGACCGCTTCGCCAAGGCCTTCGCCAGCCAGGGCGGGCATGTGGTGGGCCTGGCCGTGGACAACCCGACGGCGGTGCGCCAGTTCCTGGCCAAGACGCCGGTGGGCTATGCCATCGGCCTGGCCGGCTTCGACGGCACCGAGCTCAGCCGCAAGCTCGGCAACACCACGGGCGCCCTGCCCTTCACCGCGATGTTCGACCGCCAGGGCCGCATCGTGCAGCGCAAGCTGGGTGAAACCACGCACGACGAGCTGCTGGGCTGGGCGAAAGCGCTCTGAACGCCGTGTCCAGGGCGTCGCGGCCGGCGCCTGCGGTCCAAAACTCGCTCTTGCGGCAATTTGTGCCCATCGGCCCGCAAAAAGCGTAAAGTCCGCCCCGCGCCACCCTGGCCACCCCCCTAAGATATGAGCCTGCTCGTCCTCAACGGCCCCAACCTCAACTTGCTCGGCACGCGCGAGCCGGAGGTGTATGGCCGCACGACACTGCCCATGATCGAAGCAGAACTGCAGCAGATCGCTGCCGATGCCGGCGTGGCGCTGCAGTGCTTCCAGAGCAACCACGAAGGCGCGCTGATCGACCGCATCCAGGCCGCCCGCAGCGACGGCACGCGCTTCATCCTCATCAACCCGGGCGGCCTCACCCACACCAGCGTGGCGCTGCGCGACGCGCTGGCTGGCGTGGCGCTGCCTTTCATCGAAGTGCACATCAGCAACGTGCACGCCCGCGAGGCCTTCCGCCGGCACTCCTACCTGTCAGAAATCGCCGTTGGCGTGATCTGCGGGCTGGGCGTGGACGGCTACCGGCTGGCGCTGCGCCACGCGCTCGGCCGGCTACAGTCCGCCGCCTGAGCTTTCACCCGAACCCGCCCACCGGCCGCAGAGCCGGGGCCTGACACCGAGGACCCTTCCATGGATCTGAGAAAACTGAAGACGCTGATCGACCTGGTCAGCGAGTCGAACATCTCTGAGCTGGAGATCACCGAAGCCGAAGGCAAGGTGCGCATCGTCAAGGCCGGCACCGCCGTGGCCGTGGCCGCGCCGATGTACGCACCGCCCGCGCCCGTGGCCGCCCCCGCAGCCGGCGCAGCGCCTGCCGCGGCCGCGCCCGCCGCACCGGCCGCCGAAGCGGCCCCGGAAGGCAAGGTCATCAAGTCGCCGATGGTCGGCACCTTCTACCGCGCCGCCAGCCCGGGCGCCAAGGCTTTCGCCGAGCTCGGCGACCAGGTGAAGGTGGGCCAGGCGGTCTGCATCATCGAGGCCATGAAGATCATGAACGAGATCGAGGCCGACTGCGAAGGCAAGGTGCTGCGCATCCTGTGCGAGAACGGGCAGGCGGTCGAATTCGGCCAGCCGCTCTTCATCGTCGAGTGATGGAGCCCCCAAGCTCGCTAGCGCTCGCTACCCCCCGAGGGGGTCGTCCGCCAGCGGCCCGGCGAAGCCGGTTCCGCGGCGGGAAGCTTGGTCTCTGGTTCGCCAACTGACATGTTCAAAAAAATCCTGATCGCCAACCGCGGCGAAATCGCCCTGCGCATCCAGCGTGCCTGCAAGGAGATGGGCATCAAGGCGGTGGTCGTCTACTCCGAGGCCGACCGCGAAGCCAAGTACGTGAAGCTCGCCGACGAGGCGGTGTGCATCGGCCCGGCGGCTTCCTCGCTGAGCTACCTCAACATGCCGGCCATCATCAGCACGGCCGAGGTGACCGACGCCGAGGCCATCCACCCCGGCTACGGCTTCCTCAGCGAAAACGCCAACTTCGCCGAGCGCGTGGAGATGAGCGGCTTCACCTTCATCGGCCCCACGCCCGAGAGCATCAGGCTGATGGGCGACAAGGTCAGCGCCAAGCAGGCCATGATCAAGAGCGGTGTGCCTTGCGTGCCGGGCAGCGAAGGCGCCCTGCCGGAAGACCCGAAGGAGATCATCAAGATCGCCCGCATGGTGGGCTACCCGGTGATCATCAAGGCCGCCGGCGGTGGCGGCGGGCGCGGCATGCGTGTGGTGCACACCGAGGCCGCGCTGATCCACGCGGTGCAGACCACGCGGGCCGAAGCAGGTGCCGCCTTCGGCAACCCGCAGGTCTACATGGAGAAGTTCCTGGAGCGGCCGCGCCACATCGAGATCCAGGTGATGGCCGACCAGCACAAGAACGCCGTCTGGCTGGGCGAGCGCGACTGCAGCATGCAGCGCCGCCACCAGAAGATCATCGAAGAAGCGCCGGCGCCGGGCATTCCGCGGCGTGTCATCGAGCGCATCGGCGACCGCTGCGCCGCGGCCTGCAAGAAGATCGGCTACCGCGGTGCGGGCACCTTCGAGTTCCTCTACGAGGACGGCGAGTTCTATTTCATCGAGATGAACACGCGCGTGCAGGTGGAGCACCCGGTGACGGAGATGGTCACGGGCATCGACATCGTGCAGATGCAGATCCGCGTGGCGGCCGGCGAGAAACTGCCTTTCGCGCAGCGCAATATCGAGATGCGCGGCCACGCCATCGAGTGCCGCATCAACGCCGAAGACCCCTACAAGTTCACCCCGTCGCCGGGCCGCATCAGCCTGTGGCACCCGCCGGGCGGGCCGGGCGTGCGCGTGGATTCGCACATCTACACGAACTACTTCGTGCCGCCGAACTACGACAGCATGGTCGGCAAGATCATCTGCCACGGCGACACGCGCGACCAGGCCCTGGCCCGCATGCGCACGGCGCTGAGCGAGACGGTGGTCGAAGGCATCCAGACCAACATCCCGCTGCACCGCGAGCTGATGGCGGACGCCAAGTTCATCGAAGGTGGCACCAGCATCCATTACCTCGAAGGCTGGCGCGGCCAGCACACAAGGTAAGCGCACGATGTTCGAACTGGTCTTGCGCGCCCCGGCGGACGTGGTGGAACCGCTGTCCGACCTGCTGATGGACGAACTGGAATCGCTGTCGGTCAGCGTCGAAGACGCCGATGCCGACACCGAGGCCGAACGCGCGCTCTTCGGCGAGCCGGGCATGCCTGCACCCGCCGCGGGCTGGGAGCGCAGCACGCTGAAGGCGCTGTTCGACAGCGAAGCAGCCGCCGAGCAGGCGGCCACGCTGGCGCTGGCGCACTTTGGCGAGCAGGGTGCGCACGTGCAGGCGCTGCACCGCGTGGAAGAGCAGGACTGGGTGCGTCTGACGCAAAGCCAGTTCGCGCCGGTGGAGATCACGCCCGAGTTCTGGGTGGTGCCCAGCTGGCACGAGGTGCCGGCGGGCGCGAAGCACGTGATGCGGCTCGACCCCGGTCTGGCCTTCGGCACCGGCACCCACCCCACCACGCACATGTGCCTGCGCTGGCTGGCGCGCAAGCCCGAGACCGCCGACTTGAGCCGCGTGCTCGACTACGGCTGCGGCAGCGGCATCCTGGCCCTCGGCGCGGCGCTGGTGGGCGCCGGCTTCATCGACGCCGTCGACATCGACCCCGCCGCCGTGCAGAGCACACGCGACAACGCGCAGCGCAACGGCGTGGCGCCCACCACGCTGGCCGCCGGTCTGCCGGCGCAGGCGCAAGGCTTGTACGGCGTGGTGCTGGCCAACATCCTGGCCACGCCGCTGAAGCTGCTGGCGCCGCTGCTGGCCGGCCACGTGGCGCCGGGCGGCTGGCTGGTGATGGCCGGCATCCTGGAGCGCCAGGCCGAGGAGATCACCGCCGCCTACGCGCCCTGGCTCGACGTGCAGGTGGCCGACCAGCAAGAAGGCTGGGTGCTGATGTGCGCCCGCCGCCCCGCCGCCTGACGCGCTAGAGGCCGCACGATGGCATCCGGCATGGCCACCCGCTGCACCGCGTGCGGCACGGTTTTCCGTGTCGTGCCCGACCAGCTGCGGGTGTCTGAAGGCTGGGTGCGCTGCGGCCGGTGCTCGGAGGTCTTCAACGCCGCCGAGGCCCTGCTCGACCTGGACACCGGGGCGCCCCGCGCGCCGCTGGGCGACACGCCGCGCGCGATGGTGCGCAGCGGCAGCACGCGCCCCGCCGCGCCCGCCGGCCCGCCGCCGGCCCTGGCTGATTTCGGCCTGCCGATGCCGCCGCCAGCCAGCGCCCCCCGGCCCGCACCACCGCCGCCGGCCCCTGTCGAGGTGGAAGCCTTCGCAGACAGCGGCGAGCCCGTGCCCACCATGGACCAGGCCGTCTCGCGTTTTGCGGCCGATGCCGCCGCCGACACCACGGCCCGGCCACAGGCGCCAGAGCCCGCTGACGACGACGCCGCTGCGCCGCCCGCAGACATCACCGCCGATCCGCGCCCCATGGCTGGCGCGACGCCCTCCTTCGTGCGCCAGGCCGAGCGCGCCGCACGTTGGCGCCGCCCGCAGGTGCGTGCCGCGCTGGCCGTGGGCGTGGTGCTGGGCGGCGTGCTGCTCGCGGCCCAGGTGGCGATGGCCTACCGCAGCCTGGTGGCGGCACGCTTCCCGGCGCTGCGCCCGGTGCTGCAGGCGGCCTGCCAGCCGCTGGGCTGCCAGGTGGGGCCGGCGCACGTCATCGAGAGCCTGGTGGTCGAGAGCAGCGGGCTGGTGCGCGTGGAGAAGTCGAGCATCTACAAGCTCAGCGTCGCGCTGCGCAACCGCGCCGAGCTGGAAGTGGCGCTGCCGGCGCTGGAACTCTCGCTCACCGACAGCCAGGGCCAGCTGGTGGCGCGGCGCGTGCTCACCGCCGCCGAACTCGGCGTGAACCAGGGCACGCTCGGCGCTGGGCGCGAACTCGCGCTGCAGGCCACACTGCGCGCCGCCACCGCCCCGGTGGCCGGCTACACCATCGAACTCTTCTATCCCTGACGGCGCCGCGCGCGCCGTCTGCTGCTTTCTACTTTCACGCCCTCTGGAGCGCCCATGCCCGCCTTGATCTGCGGTTCCCTCGCCTTCGACACCATCACCACGTTCCCGGGGCGCTTTGCCGACCAGATCATGGCCGACCAGGTGCACATCCTGAACGTCAGCTTCCTGGTGCCCACGCTGCGGCGTGAGTTCGGCGGTTGTGCCGGCAACATCGCCTACAACCTGCAGGCGCTCGGCGGCCAGCCGGTGATCCTGGGCGCCCTGGGCGTGGACGGCGGCGAGTACCTGGCGCGTGTGAAGGACTGGGGTGCCGACGTCTCGCTGATCCACCGCGACACCCACCTGCACACCGCGCAGTGCCACATCACCACCGACCGCGACAACAACCAGATCGCCGCTTTCCACCCCGGCGCGATGAGCCGTGCCCACGAGGTGGTGGTGCCGCCCAAGACCGTGCGCACCGACCTGGCCATCGGCATCATCGCGCCCGACGGCCGTGACGCGATGTGGCAGCACGCGCACCAGCTGGCCGCGCAGAAGATCCCCTTCATCTTCGACCCGGGCCAGCAACTGCCCCAGTTCAACGGCGACGAGCACCGCGAGATCCTTGGCCTGGCCAGCTGGCTGGCCGTGAACGACTACGAAGCCCGCATGCTGCAAGAGCGCACCGGCGAAGACGCCGCCACCATCAGCCGCCGCCCCAACATGCAGGGCGTGGTGGTGACGCTGGGCGAAAACGGCTGCGAGCTGTGGATCAAGGGCGAGCGCACGCACGTGCCGCCGGTGGAAGCGCGCCGCGTGGTCGACCCCACGGGCTGCGGCGACGCCTTCCGCGCCGCGCTGCTCTACGGCCTGGAGCGCGGCTGGGCGCTGGAGCGCTGCGCCAAGCTGGGCAACCGCCTGGGCGCGCTGAAGATCGCCGAGCGCGGCCCCCAGAACCACGCCATCGATCCCATGCTCATCGGCTCGGTCTGATCGATCACGACGCAAAAGAAAGGGGCGCCGCGGCGCCCCTTCTTCATGGCCGTTCGGCCAGCCTCACTGCACCATCTGCGCGAGTTCGCCGCTGGCGTAACGCCGCGCCACTTCGCTCATGGCCATGGGCTTGATCTTGCCGGCCTGGCCTTCGCAGCCGAACTCCATGTAGCGCTGCTTGCAGACCTTGTAGGCGGCTTCACGCGCGGGCTTGAGCCACTCGCGCGCGTCGAACTTGTCGGGGTTCTCGGCCAGGAACTTGCGCACCGCGCCCGTCATCGCCAGGCGGATGTCGGTATCGATGTTGATCTTGCGCACGCCATGCT
Organism: Rubrivivax sp.; assembly: GCA_051861265.1. Taxonomy (GTDB): domain Bacteria; phylum Pseudomonadota; class Gammaproteobacteria; order Burkholderiales; family Burkholderiaceae_C; genus Rubrivivax. Next base: position 138,446 of record JBHYDA010000007.1, on the reverse strand, counting down.
TGATGGCTTCCTGGATCTCTTCCACCGGCACGCCGAAGGTCTCCTTCATCTTGCCGCCGTACTGGTTGATGATGGCCAGCAGTTCCTGCGGCACGCTGGACGAGCCGTGCATCACCAGGTGCGTGTTCGGGATGCGCTTGTGAATCTCTTTCACGCGGCCGATGGCCAGGATGTCGCCCGTGGGCTTGCGGCTGAACTTGTAGGCGCCGTGGCTGGTGCCGATGGCAATCGCCAGGGCGTCCAGCTGCGTGGCCTTCACGAAGACGGCGGCCTCTTCGGGGTCGGTCAGCATCTGGCTGTGGTCGAGCTTGCCTTCGGCGCCGATGCCGTCTTCTTCGCCGGCCTCGCCGGTTTCCAGGTTGCCCAGGCAGCCGAGCTCACCTTCCACCGTCACGCCCACGGCGTGGGCCATGTCCACCACCTTGCGCGTGACCTCGACGTTGTAGTCGAAGCTGGCCGGCGTCTTGCCATCGGCCTGCAGGCTGCCGTCCATCATCACCGAGCCGAAGCCCAGGTCGATGGCGCCCTGGCAGATGGCGGGCGTCTGGCCGTGGTCCTGGTGCATCACCAGCGGGATGTGCGGGTAGGCCTCCACCGCGGCCTGGATCAGGTGCTTGATGAAGGCCTCGCCGGCGTACTTGCGGGCGCCGGCACTGGCCTGCAGGATGACGGGCGCGCCCACCTCGGCGGCGGCCGTCATCACGGCCTGCACCTGTTCGAGGTTGTTCACGTTGAAGGCCGGGATGCCATAGCCGTTTTCGGCGGCGTGGTCGAGCAGCTGGCGCATCGAGACGAGAGGCATGGAAGAACTCCAGGAGTGATGAAACGGGCACCGGCGCGGCAGCGCGCCACAGGCAGCAGGGCCACGGGCGAAAGCATCGCTGTAACCGGCCTGAAACTGCGCCGCATTCTAGGGCGCCACCCCAGGCCGGCCGGCAGAGCGCCTGCCAGACGCGGGCATGAACTGGCGGTTGAACGTGCCGCTTTTCGCGCTCAAGGCCCGGCCCGCCGGCACCGACACTGCGGCCCATGCTGGCCATGGGGCCGGCGTCACCGATGCATGCCATGGCCCGCTACGACCTCGCCCCCCTGACGCAATGGATCACCGCCGCCGCCGTGCAGCACGGCCAGGCGCTGCCGGCCCACCTGATGGCCCGGCTGGGCATCAGCCGGCGCCGCGCCAGCCTGCTGCTGAGCAAGCTGGCGGCCGCGCAATGGCTCACCAGCACGGGCACGCCGCGCAAGCCCCAGCACGCCCCCGGCGCGCTGCGCCAGGTGGTGCAGCGCTATCCGGTGGCCGGGCTGGAGGAAGACACGCCCTGGCGCCGCGACTTCGCGCCCTTCTTCGACCTGCCCGCCAACGTGCAACGCATGGCGCGCCATGCCTTCACCGAGCTGCTGAACAACGCGGCCGAGCACAGCGGCGGCACGCAGGTGACGGTGTCGATGCGGCAGACACCGCTGCAACTGCAGCTGCTGGTCAGCGACGACGGCTGCGGCGTCTTCGAGCGCATCGGCCAGAGCTTCGCCATCGACGACCCGCTGCTGGCCATGCTGGAGCTCAGCAAGGGCAAGCTCACCAGCGCGCCCGAGGGCCACTGCGGCCACGGCCTCTTCTTCACCTCACGCCTGGCGGACGTGTTCGACCTGCATGCCAACCACGCGGCCTTCCAGTGCCGCGCCTGGGAAGACCGCCCGTGGCGTGCCGGCAGGCCGGTGGCCCGCCAAGGCACCAGCATCTACCTGGCCATCGCGCTGGACACCCCGCGCACGCTCGACGCCGTGCTGCGCGCCCACAGTGTGGACGCCGGCTACCGCTTCGACCGCACCGTGGTGCCGCTGCACCTGCTGGGCGGCGCAGAGCGGGCGCTGGTAAGCCGGGCCGACGCGCGCCGCGTGGCCGCCCGCCTGGGTGAGTTTCGCCAAGCCGACATCGACTTCGCGGGCATCCAGGACATCGGCCACGGCTTTGCCGACGAGCTCTTCCGGGTGTTCCGGCGTGACAATCCGGCGCTGCAACTGGTGCCGGTGGGCATGAACCGCGACGTGCAGGCCATGGTGGCCAGTGTCGGCCCGGCCATGGCTGCCGGCACGCCGATGAGCGCATGAGCTGCCAGCCCCAACACCTGCCCGCGACCCCTTCCCCCCACAGACGCAGCGCCGCCGGCCTGCTGATCGCGCTGGCCGTTGTGCCCGCGTTTGGCCAGGTCACCGTCAAGCCCGACGGCCAATGGCGTTCGCTCACCACCGCCGGCCTGACGGTCAACAGCGGCAACACGCGCGCCACCGCGCTGAATCTCGGGCTGGACGCCGTGCGCGCCACCGAGAGCAGCAAGTGGTCGGCCACCGGGCAGCTGCTCTACACCGACAGCCGAGGCCAGACCACGGGCAAGCGTGCGCTGGTCAGCTCGCAGTACAACGGCGACATCGAGCCTTGGCGGCGCAGCTTCGGCTTCGTGCAGGCAGCCGGCCTCACCGACCGACCGGCCAACACGCGCGAGCGCCTCACCGTCACCAGCGGCATGGGCCTGCACCTGCTGAAGGCACCGAACGAGTTCTGGGACGCCTGGGCCGGCCTGGCGGTGGCGCACGAGCGCTACGTGCGCCCAGTGGCCCCGCGCGGTGACGGCGCGCTGCGCCGTGAGCTCACCGACCTGGGCCTCGTGCTCGCGCAGGAAGTCAATCTGCGTTTGAGCCCCAGCACCACCTTGCGGCAGAAGCTGGTGCTGCTGCCCAGCCTGCGCGAAAGCGGGCTGGTACGCACCGAGTTCGACGGCCAGGTGTCGGTGGCGATCAGCGAGCGCGTGAACCTCAGCACCGGCCTGAGCCTGCGCCACACCACGCAGCCCGCCCCGGGGCTGCGCGGCACCGACCTGACCCTGGTCTCGGGCCTCTCGCTGCGCTACGACTGAACCTGCGCCAGAAAGCACAACGGGCCCGAAGGCCCGTTGGGTAGATCACCGGCCAGCGCCGGTGCAATGAGGCTTGCTCAGGCCTTGCGACGGCGTGCCAGCCCCGCCACGGCCAGGCCGCCGGCGAGCATCATGGCCCAGGTGCCAGGCTCAGGGATCACGCTGCCCTGGATGATGAAGGGCAGCTCCACACCGAAGGTGTCACCGGCATCGACGATGCCCGCAAAGGCGGCGTTGGCCAAGCTCTGCTGGGCGTTGCCGAAAGCGCCGTCGGCGGTGGGCGGCTGCCACGGGCCGGAAGCCAGCGAACCGGTGATGCCCCAACGCAGGAAGTAGTTGCCGGGGGCCAGGTTGAAATCGGCCACGTTCACGTCGAGGCGGAAGATGGCACGGTCGGTGTTGGTCAGCGTCGTGGCGCTGACACGGTAGCCCTGGAGGCCGCCGTTGGTGGGCGTGCCCGAGCCCGAGGCGACCACGGTGCCGGAGGTCACGTCACCGGAGACGACGCTCCAGTTCAGGCCCGTGAAGGTGTAGGCGCTGCCTGCGAAGGACTGGTAGCTGAAGAAGCTCAGGGCTTCCACCGTCCAGCCCGGGCCACCGACGGTGAAGTTGTCAGCCACGAGGTTGGGAATACCGCCCTGCGCGCCGGCGCCGAACAGCGTGCCGCCCGTGCGGATGACAGAGATGGGCGGCGTGCCGGACACGGCGGCGCCGTTGTTGTACAGGTCGACCGCTTGCGCCGAACCGGCGCTGGCAGCGATCAGACCCAAGGCGATGATCTTCTTCATGGCTCACTCCTGGCTGTGTGGGGTAGGTGACCTTGACCCGGCACTGTGTTGCCGCGCTCCCGGGCCCCTGGATGGCGAAGCCCGACGCTAGCCCCGCACCGTCCGCCCCACAAGGCGCACCACACCCGCGAACCCGGGGTCCCCCGGCCCAGACCCCCTAGTTTGACGTCCCGGACTGCGCCCCAGGACATCACGAGGTCACTTGACCTGGCAGACCTTCAACATGTTCGTGCCGCCCGGGTAGCCCATGGGTTCGCCGCAGGTGATGGCGTAGGTGTCGCCAGGCTTGAGCACGCCGCGCGCCACCAGCACCTGCTCGGCCTCGGCCAAGGCCTGGTCGCGGTCGTTGTGGGTGGGCATCAGGATGGGCTGCACATTGCGGTACAGGGCCATGCGGCGCTCGGACTGCTGCTTGTGCGTGAGGCCGTAGATCGGCACCTGGATGTTGTGCCGGCTCATCCACAGCGCGGTGCTGCCGCTTTCGGTGAGCGCGATGATGGCCTTGCAGCCCAGGTGGTGTGCCGTGAAGAGCGCGCCCATCGCGATGCTCTGGTCGATGCGCCCGAAGTGGCGCTGCATGAAGTCGTCCTTGAAGTTGACCTCCTCGGCGCGCTCCGCCTCCAGGGCGATGGCGGCCATCTGCTCCACCGTTTCCACCGGGAACTTGCCCGCGGCGGTCTCGGCGCTCAGCATCACGGCGTCGGTCCCGTCGAGCACGGCGTTGGCCACGTCGCTGACCTCGGCGCGCGTGGGCACGGGCGCCAGGATCATGCTCTCCATCATCTGCGTGGCCGTGATCACCACCTTGTCGAGCTGGCGGGCCATGCGGATCATGCGTTTCTGCAGCGCCGGCACCGCGGCGTTGCCCACCTCCACCGCCAGGTCGCCGCGCGCCACCATGATGCCGTCGCTGGCCTTGAGGATGGCTTCCAGGTGCGGGATGGCCTCGCTGCGCTCGATTTTCGCGATCATCGCCGGCTTGTGGCGCATGGACTCACCCGCCACGTTGGCGAGCTGGCGCGCCATCTCCATGTCGGTGGCGTTCTTCGGGAAGCTCACCGCCAGGTACTCGCACTGGAAGGCCATGGCGGTCTTGATGTCCTCCATGTCCTTGGCCGTGAGCGCTGGCGCCGTGAGGCCACCACCGGCCTTGTTGATGCCCTTGTTGTTGCTGAGCTCGCCGCCCAGCACCACACGCGTGTGCACCTGCTCGCCACGCACCGCTTCCACCGTCAGCTTGATGAGGCCGTCGTTGAGCAGCAGGGTGTCGCCAGGGCGCACGTCGCGCGGCAATTCCTTGTAGTCCAAGCCCACGGCACCCAGGTCACCGGGCTCGGTGCGCTGCGCGTCCAGCACGAAGGCGGCGCCGGGCTCCAGCATCACCTTGCCCTCGACGAACTTGCCCACGCGGATTTTCGGGCCCTGCAGGTCGGCCATCAGCGCGACAGGCTTGCCCACCTTCGCGGCCACCTCGCGCACGAGGTTCGCGCGGTCGATGTGGTCTTGCGCCTTGCCGTGGCTGAAGTTCAGCCGCACCACGTCGACGCCGGCGCGCAGCAGGCGCTCGAGCACGCCGGGGTCGCTGGAAGCCGGGCCGAGGGTGGCGACGATCTTGGTGGCGCGCATCATGAGGGGGCTGTCTCCGGCTTCTGGGTGTCAACCCATTATCGGCCGCCCCCGCGGCGCTGCGGTTTCGCGGCGGTTACGGACTCAAGGCACGCGGTGCAGCAGCCAGGTGGGTGTGGCCTCGTCCTTGGTGCGCACCTCCGTCACCAGCAGCAAGCTGCCATCGCTGCGGTGCATGAGGCGACGGCCCCATTGCTGCAGGCGGTCGTTGCCACGCACGTAGGGCTGCAGGCCGAAGAAGCTGCGTCGCGCGAGCGTGGTGGTGTCGTACACGGCCAGGCGGGTGTAACACCTGTACAGCTGGTCGATCCGCGGATCGCAGGTGTAGCGGTTCTCTTCCAGCAGCGCCAGGCTGGCCTCGTCGGGTGTCAGGCTGAGGGCCGTGCCCACGAAATCGCCCACGCCGGCCGGATCGCGAGGCGACAGCGCCATGCGGCCCGCGTAGAGCATGTCGTCGGCCACTGTCGACGCGCTGGACAGCACGACGCCGCAAGCCGTGTAAAGCCGGCGTCCATCGCCTGAAATCACCAGCCGGCCGCAGAAGGTGTATTCACCGTGGTATCGCGAATCGAGTATGCGCACCGCGCTGGGCTCGACGTTGAGGTCCATGCGGCGCACGTCGTCGGGATAGAGGTCGCGGTCGGCCACGTAAAGCCGCTCGCCAGACGGATGCACGATGGGCTCGACGACCCCGTACAGCGAGAGGAACCCGTTGCCCAGGACCGCGGCCGAACCGCTCGCGGTGTCCACCCAGTAGGCGCTGTTCAAGCCCGCCCTGGTCTCGATGGCCACGACACGTGAGCCAGCCAGCGCCACGGCGCCCACGGGCAGGGGTACGGCGATCCGGCGCACCGGGTCGGTGGCGCCTTCACGCAGGTTCACCAGGGCCACGGCTGCATCGTGTCCCACGGCGGCGCTCAGGCCGTCAGCCCCGAGCGACAGCGAGGTGGGGGCCGTCAGCAGGGCCAGCCTGCGCACCGTGCCCTGGCGGAGGTCGTGGATGCGCAAGGCGGGTTCGGGCCTGGCCGAAACCGTCACCATGGCATCCAGGGCCCGGCTGTAGGCGGCGGCCACCACGTCATGGTTGAGCACCGTGGTCTGGGCTGGCACCAGGGGCGCGATGCCCGCCTCGCCCCGGGCCAGGAAGCCCACGTCCATCTGCAAAGGCAGCGTGAAGGGGCTGCCGGGCACCACCTGCGTGCAGGCCTCATCGCGACAGAGGGTGACGCTCAGCGTGTCGGTGTAGCTGCCGGGTGGCAGGGGCACAGGGGTGTGGAAATTGATGCTGAAGTCGATGCCGTCATCGACCGTTCGGAAGGTGTAGCTGACCCTCGCAACGGTGGAGTTGTGGCTGTAGCGGAACCAGTAGGCCGTGCCCGGTGCCTGGATGGACAAGGAGGCCGTGAGCGTCGGCGCGACCGCGGTCACGAAGACGTCCCGCTCCAGACGGATGGCGTTCTGCACCCAGGCCACGTTGCCGATCTGGCCTACCGGGGTGGCTGGCGGCGGCGGGGGAGGCGGAGGCGGTGGCGGCGGAACAGGTACGCCGGCCACCGGCGCTTCGCCCCCCGGCGCGGCAGTGCTGCCGCCACCGCCGCCACCGCCGCAAGCGGCGGCCAGCGCGGCCGAACCCACGGCCAAGAATGCGACGCGCAGGCGCCGCCCCAGATCGTTCTGCATCGTTCGCTCCCTGACGATCCGCCAGCACGGCCTGGGCGCACGCGCCACTCAGCGCGAACCTGCCCGGCCAGGGCGTCGTGCGCCGAACTCTAGCGCGGGCGCGGCCGTGCCCGCGGCTGTGCGGCGCCTGGGGCTAACCCGCCGCGTCGGCCACCGCCAGCGCCGTCATGTTGACGATGCGGCGCACGGTGGCGCTGGGCGTGAGGATGTGCACCGGCTTGGCCGCGCCCAGCAGGATGGGGCCGACCGTCACGCCCTGCCCGCCCGTCATCTTCAGCACGTTGAAGAGGATGTTGGCGGCGTCCAGGTTGGGCAGCACCAGCAGGTTGGCGCTGCCGCTGAGCGTGGTCTCGGGCAGGTAGCCGCGGCGCACGCTTTCGCTCAGCGCGGCGTCGCCCTGCATCTCGCCGTCGCTTTCCACGTTGGCCGGTGCGCGCTCGCGGAAGAGCGCGTGCGCTTGCCGCATGCGCTGTGCCGAAGGCCGGTTGGACGAGCCGAAGATCGAATGCGAGAGGAAGGCCACTTTCGGCGGCACGCCGAAACGCTGCACCTCGGCCGCGGCCATCAAGGCGATGTCGGCCAGTTCTTCGGCGCTGGGCTCTTCGTTGACGAAGGTGTCGGTGATGAAGAGCGTGCGGTCTTCCAGCATCAGCGCGTTCATCGCCGCCATCACGTGCGCACCGTGCTTGCGGCCGATGACGTGGCGCACGTGCTCCAGGTGGCTGTCGTAGCGGCCCACCAGCCCGCACACCATCGCATCGGCCTCGCCGCGGCGCAGCATGAGTGCGCTGATCAGCGTGTTGCTGCGGCGCACCGCGGCCTTGGCGACCTCGGGCGTGACGCCGTCGCGCGCCATCAGGCCGCGGTAGGTTTCCCAGTACTCGCGGAAACGCGGGTCGTTCTCGGGGTCGCAGATCTCGAAGTCGCGCCCGGCCTGCAGGCGCAGCCCGGCGCGCTCGATGCGCATCTTCACCACCTCGGGCCGGCCCACGAGGATGGGCTGGGCCAGGCCTTCTTCCTTCACCACCTGCAACGCGCGCAGCACGCGTTCGTCTTCGCCTTCGGCATACACCACACGCGCGCCGCCCTGGGCCTGGCGGGCCTGGGCGGCCGCGAAGACCGGGCGCATGAACATGCCGGTCTGGTAGACAAAACGTTCCAGCCCCTGGCGGTAGGCCTCCAGGTCGTGGATGGGGCGCGTGGCCACGCCGCTCTCGGCCGCGGCACGCGCCACCGCTGGCGCGATGCGCAGGATCAGCCGCACATCAAACGGCGTGGGGATCAGGTACTCAGGCCCGAACTTCAACTCCTTGCCCTGGTAGGCGGCGGCCACCTCGTCGCTGGCCTCGGCCTTGGCCAGCGCGGCGATCTCGCGCACGCAGGCGAGCTTCATGGCCTCGGTGATCTTGGTCGCGCCGCAATCGAGCGCGCCACGGAAGATGTACGGGAAACAGAGAACGTTGTTGACCTGGTTGGCGTAGTCGCTGCGCCCGGTGGCGATGATGCAGTCGGGCCGCGCGGCCTTGGCCAGTTCGGGCCGGATCTCGGGCTCGGGGTTGGCCAGCGCCAGGATGATGGGCTGGCGCGCCATGCTGATGACCATCTCGACGCTCAGCACGCCAGCGGCGCTGCAACCGAGGAAGACATCGGCACCGTTCACCACGTCGGCCAGCGTGCGGGCACTTGTTTTCTGGCAATAACGCTGCTTGCTCTCGTCGAGCTTGCCCGCCCTGGCGTCTTCGCGCTCGCTCTGGATCACGCCCTTGCTGTCGCAGACGAAGATGTTCTCGCGCTGGACGCCCAGGCCCACCATCACGTCCAGGCAGGCGATGGCCGCGGCACCCGCGCCACTGACAGCCAGCTTCACGTCGCCGATGGCCTTGCCCACGAGTTCCAGGCCGTTGAGCAAGGCCGCGCTGCTGATGATGGCGGTGCCGTGCTGGTCGTCGTGGAAGACGGGGATGTTCATGCGCTCGCGCAGCTTCTTCTCGATGTAGAAGCACTCGGGCGCCTTGATGTCTTCCAGGTTCACGCCACCCAGCGTGGGCTCCAGCGCGGCGATGATCTCGATGAGCTTGTCGGGGTCGCGCTCGGCGAGTTCGATGTCGAACACATCGATGCCAGCGAACTTCTTGAACAGACAACCCTTGCCTTCCATCACCGGCTTGCCGGCCAGCGGGCCGATGTCACCCAGGCCCAGCACCGCGGTGCCGTTGGTGACCACGCCCACCAGGTTGCCGCGGCTGGTGTAGTCGTGCGCCAGCGCCGGGTTCTCCTGGATGGCCAGGCAGGCGTAGGCCACGCCCGGTGAGTAGGCCAGGCTCAGGTCGCGCTGGTTGGAGAGCGGCTTGGTGGGCGTGACGGAGATCTTGCCGCGCGTGGGGGCGCGGTGGTATTCCAGCGCTGCGTCGCGCAAGCTTTGTTCGGCGCTTGAAAGTGTCGTCATCGTGGCAGCCTCTTCGATCGGTCGTGAAATCTAGCGTCGTCGGGTCGCCCCTTCACACAACACAATCCCGGTGATGCGTCGAAGGAGCGAGTCGAGGCGGTGGCAAGCCACCACCGCCCCTGTCAGATATCTTTACAGCCAGAAGAATGCCGTGGAGAGTCAGCCAGACTCTTGCCCTGTATTGCACGCTCCAGCGTACTCAAGCTCAAACATCGGGGCCTTGACGTCGCCGAGAGCTCGCCTCGATGTTCCGCCAGCTTTAGAGAACTTGGCTACAGTAAGACGCGCTTTACCCGGAATAAGCGAATGATTCCCGCACCCCATCGGCGCGTTCCGCAGTACCTCGCAGGCCACCCAACGATTCGTCTGGCTCGAAATTTGCGTGAGCTGCTCGAAGCAAGAACTGGAGATCTCAGTGAGTGATAGGCCTGACAGTGTTTCGGACAAGGGGGTTGGCCGGCGGCGGCTCCTGCGGGGTAGCGTGGCGGTGCCGGCGGTGATGACCCTGGTGAGCGGCAGCGCGCTCGCCACCTCATCTTTGACTTGCGCCCAAAAGCTCAACCTGGACCCCAAGACCGCTGGAACCTCGCCATCCGGATCGGTCTGGATTCGTGTGCCTGTCTGGCAGAAGCGAGTCTCCTCCAGTCGCTTTGCTCTGTTTGTTTCGGGTAGCGACATCGCATCTCTGCTCCCGCCAGGCGGCAGCTATCTGAGTACCGGGCAGTGGCAATGCTTCCAGATCACGGGCACTTCTTTCGGGTACTCAGCGGGCGCGATCTACACCACCAGCCAAGCAACGGCCATCAGCAGCCTGACCATGAGCAAGGTCACGGGAGCCTTTGTCGCTGTCCGTGTCGACGGGACGGGCAAGGTTGTCGGTGTTGAGCCGCACTCTTCGGCACATTCGGCGATGAGCACGTCTTGCTGGACTTCGTTTGGCGCAGCGAATCCATTCAAACTAGGGTAGATGCAATTGTTCAAGCGCACCGAGGGTTGCCTCCTGGAACCCCTGGGGCATCTCTGGGTGGCTTACAGCGAAAGCAGCGGCGAAACCTCTCTGCTGAACGACGAGTGCGCCGTCGTCCTGCAGTTGCTGCCGGAGGGCGGCTGCCCTGCCGGTTACGTCTGCGAGGCACTGGCCGTCGACAGCGATCTCGAGAGGGATGAACTGTCTGCACTCGTCAGTTCAGCTCTCTCCAAGTTGATCGAAACAGGCTTTGTTCATAGGGTAAGCGAAGCTACCGCAGGGCTCAAATGAGGTCGGCGGCATCGAGCGCGCCGCGAGCACTGATCGACGCCAGCCTGGAGGAGCTTTCCCAAAGCCTTCGCGGCCCCGGGCTTCGTTTTGATATCGGCACGCTCTCGTTCCGTGTTGCTGGCAATGCCCCCGAACTCGGAAGCCAACTGCAGGCGGTCTACGGAAGCTTCCCACTCGTGGAGGACGACGCTTGGGATGACGTGAGCATCCGCATCGAGCGGGTCGGGGGGTGGCGGCGGTTCCTGCGGCAGCAGGTTGAGTTGCGGTCCGTCGGATCGGCTCCGTTTGAGCCATTTCCGGCCGGCCATGCACTACCCTTGCTTGAGTGGGGCTGCAACTGGATGATTGGTCGCTGCTGCAACTGGATGCTGTTGCTTCACGCCGGGGCCCTGGAACGCGATGGGCTCGCACTGCTTCTGCCAGCCACACCGGGATCTGGGAAAAGCACCCTTACAGCGGCGCTCTCCCATCGAGGTTGGAGGCTGCTGTCGGATGAGTTCGGAGCCTACAACCCCTCAACGGGCATGATCCAACCGGTCCTCAAGCCGATCGCTCTGAAAAATCAGTCGATCGACGTCATCCGCCGGTTTTGCCCCACCGCTCACTTCGGACCTGTCTTCCCCAACACGCGCAAAGGTACCGTTTCTCACGTGGCCGCGACGCGCGACGCAGTCGCCAAGCGCAGCGAAGCAGCACTGCCAGGAGCGGTGGTCCTGCCTCGATGGGAGGCAGGCAGCCCCACGCGGTGGGAGCCGATCACTCAGCAGGCTTTGTTTCCCGCTCTTGCGTTCAATGCCTTCAACTACGGGCTGCTGGGCTCGCTGGGGTTTCAGTCCGTGATTCGGCTGGTGCGAAAGTGTCCTGCTTGGCAGTTGGTCTACAGCGACTTGAACGACGCCATCTCGACCCTGGAAGACGTGTGGCCCTCGGTGGTGCACAGGCATCTGCAGAGTATTTGATGAGCGGATCACAAGCGCAGACCCCTGCATCGCTGGCGTGGCTCGTTGTCTTTCGAGATCCGCAACAAGCTTTGGCATGGACAACGGCGGAGTGGGGCAGAGTTGTGCCGTTGGCGAGACGACTTCGTCTGTTGTCCCGATTGGCTGCGTGCCTGGAAGCCGCGGGACTCCTCGACCAGGTGCCTGAGCATCAGCGCCGTCACTTGGTGGGCGAGCGCCGACTCTCGGATTGGCGCGTCCAAGCCGTCACCTGGGGCATCGAGTGCATAGCGCGGACCCTGGATGGTTCCACCCATCCTCTCGTGCTCCTGAAAGGCGCGGCGTATCTCGGGCAGAAGCTGTCCATTGCGGCAGGTCGACAGCCCTCCGACTTGGACATACTGGTCCCGAAGGCTCACCTCCCAGAGGTGCTGGGCCGCCTTCAGGAAGATGGTTGGGACTCAGGGCCTATCGACGCTCATGATTTGCGCTACTACAGGGAGTGGAGCCATGAGATGCCACCGATGACACACCCACTGCACCGCGTCGAACTGGACTTGCATCACAACATCTTGCCGCCCGTGGCGCGCATCACTGTCGATGCAAGCCTGTTGCTCGAGCGCATACAGCCTTCCATCTGGCCCGCGTGGCACGTGCTGCACCCTGTAGACCAAGTGCTGCACTCTGCGGCCCACCTTTTCCTTGACTCTGACTTGCGGGACAGGGTTCGAGATCTGGTGGATCTTGATGGTCTGTTCAGGTATTTCGGCTGCGACCCAGGCTTCTGGGACGAACTGCCGAAGAGAGCGGTCCAGCTGGGGTTGACCGAACCCTTGGCACTGGCAGTTCATTTCGCAGAGCGCTGGATGCACTCCCCCATCCCACGTCATGTGCAGACAACGATCAACGCCATGAGACCATCAGCCTTGCACAGAGTTTGGCATTTGCCGGCACTGGAGTCAGCTCTGACGCCAACGGCACCGGACAGCGTCCCCAGCCCTCGGCAGGATCTTGCTGCACTCGTATTGCTGGCCCGCTATCACTACCAGCGTCTTCCTTTGCCCCTGCTTCTCCAACATGCATGGCAAAAGTTCAGGCAAAGACTCCAGTGAGCCGGATCAGCCTTTGATCAGCCATACGCGCCTCGCGAGCGAACCCCACCTCGTGAATCACGCGCGAGCGCGGCGGGAAAGAATCTCGAAGGCCGGCAGCGTCTTGCCCTCCAGCACTTCCAGGAAAGCACCGCCGCCGGTGCTGATGTAGCCCACGTCCTTCTCGATGCCGTACTTGGCAATGGCGGCCAGCGTGTCGCCACCGCCAGCAATGCTGAACGCGCTGCTGGCGGCAATCGCCCGCGCCACCGCCTCGGTGCCGTGGCTGAAGGCCTCGAACTCGAACACGCCCACGGGGCCGTTCCAGACGATGGTGCCAGCGGCCTTCAGCTGCGCAGCCAGCACGGCCGCGGTGTCCGGTCCGATGTCGAGGATGAGGTCGTCGGGGCCCACGTCGGCCACGGCCTTGACGGTGGCCGGCGCGTCGGCCGCAAAGCGCTGCGCCACCACCACGTCGGTGGGAATGGGCACGGCCGCGCCGCGCGCTTGCATGGCGTCGATCACGGCCTTGGCCTCGGCCACGAGGTCGGGCTCGGCCAGGCTCTTGCCGATGGGCAAGCCCATGGCCAGCAGGAAGGTGTTGGCGATGCCGCCGCCCACGATGAGGCCGTCCACCTTCTCGGCCAGCGCCTTCAGGATGGTGAGCTTGGTGCTGACCTTGCTGCCGGCCACGATGGCCAGCAGCGGGCGCTTCGGGTGCGCCAGCGCCTTGGTGATGGCGTCGATCTCGGCCGCCAGCAGCGGGCCGGCGCAGGCCACCGGTGCGAACTGCGCGATGCCGTAGGTGCTGGCCTCGGCACGGTGCGCAGTGCCGAAGGCGTCGTGCACGAAGATGTCGCACAGCGCGGCCATCTTCTTCGCCAGTTCCTCGTTGTTCTTCTTCTCGCCCTTGTTGAGGCGGCAGTTCTCCAGCAGCACCACGTGGCCCGGGGCCACGGTCACGCCGTCCACCCAGTTCGAGACCAGCGGCACCTTGAAGCCCAGCAGTTCCCCCAGGCGCTCGGCCACCGGGGCCAGGCTGTCCTCGGGCTTGAACTCGCCCTCGGTGGGGCGGCCCAGGTGGCTGGTGACCATCACCGCCGCACCGGCGCCCAGCGCCATGCGGATGGCCGGCACGCTGGCGCGGATGCGGGTGTCTTCGGTGATGCGGCCGGCATCGTCTTGCGGCACGTTGAGGTCGGCGCGGATGAACACGCGCTTGCCGGCCACACGGCCCTGGGCGATGAGGTCGGCGAGTCGAAGGACGTTCATGGGGTCTCCTGCAGAAGTTGTCGGAATTCTAGAAAGGCCGCTCACCAGCCCAGCCCCAGGCGCAAGGGCAGCAGCACCGCCATGCCCACGAGGATGGTGCCGAGGATGCCGCGTCGCCACCAGAACCAGGCGGCGCCAGCGGCCACGGCGAAGAGCCGCGCGTCCTGCCAGGTGCCGATGAGCTGGCCTTGGCTCATCACGACCTCGGGCACCACCACGGCGGCCATGGCGGCCAGCGGGGCGTAGCGCAGGCCCTGGCGCAACCAATCGGGCAGCGGAATCTCGCGCCGGCTGAGGAAGAAGAAACCGCGCGTGACCACGGTGATGACGGTCAGCCCGATGACGGCGACGAGGGCCTCAAAGGTGTCCATGCCGCTCAGGTCTTGTCGTCCATCGCGCCGTCGGGCGGCGGCGCGCGGCGCGGCGTGCCGTGGTCGATCAGCAGGCCCATGGCCACGGCCGCGGCGATGGCCACCACGATGTTCAGCTTGAAGGGCAGTGCGTAGGCCGCCACCGCCGCGCAGGCCGCCACGCCCGCAGCCACGCTGGTGGCGCGGTCGCTCACCAGCGAGAGGCCCACGCCCAGCAGCGCCAGCGTGCCGGCGAAGCCGAAGCCCCAGTGCACCGGCACGGCATCGGCGAGAAAGATGCCGGTGATGGCCGGCACCTGCCAGGCGAGCCAGTTGCAGGCCACGCCACCCCAGAAGTAAGGCAGTTGTTCAGGGGCGGGCTTGGGCTCGGGAAAGCGCCGCATGAACATCACGTAGTTCAGGTCGGCCGTGAGGTAGGCCAGGCGCAGGCGCTGGCCCAGCGGGTAGTGGCCGAAGTAGGGCCGCCAGCCAGCGCTGAAGATCACGAAGCGCAGGTTCACGCAAAGCGCCGTGGCCCACACCACCCACAGCGGCGCACCGCTGCTCATCAAGGGCAGCACCGCCAGCTGGGCGCTGCCGGCAAACACCAGCAGCGACATCGCGACCATCGCCACCGTGGGCAGGCCGCTCTTGCCCATGGCCACCCCGGTGATCAGCCCCCAGGCGGCGATGCCGATGGCGGTGCCCAGCATCTCGCGGGCGCCGCGGGCGAACTCGGGGTGTTGCCAGTGCGGCGCGGGGGCAGAAGGATTCACCCTCGCATTGTCGCCAGCCGCCGTCGCGGCAGGGCCACGCAGGCCCAGTGGGCTTTACAGCTTGCGCACCGTGCCGCTACCGGCCACCGAGCTCTTCACCTGCGCGTCGCCGCTGTAGCGCACGTCGCCGCTGCCGGCGATGCTGACCGACAGGGCCTTCTGCGCGTTGACCGCCGCGTCGCCGCTGCCGGCGATGGAGACGCTCACGTCATCGGCGCGCATCTCGCTCAGGCGCACGTCGCCGCTGCCAGCGATGTTGATCTTCACGGTGCCTGCCTTGCCGCGGCCCGAGACATCGCCGCTGCCCGAGACCCGCACGCCGAGTTCGTCGGTCGTCAGCCCGTCCAGGCGGGCATCGCCCGATCCGGCCACCGAGAGCTGGAGCGACGGCGTCTGGAAACTCTCCACGCGCAGATCGCCCGAGCCGGCCAGGCCCAGGGCGCTGAGCTTGGGCACGACCACCGTCACCACCACCTTGGTACGCGGGTAGATGTTCTGCCCGCTCCACCAGCTGCCTCCGCCGTTGCGCTTCCAGCGCACCTGCAGCGTGGCACCGTTGCGGCCGCTTTCCACCACGGTTTCCAGCAGCGGCAACAGGTTGTCGTCGGCCTGCACCTGCACCGACTGCTGCGCGCCCTGGCGCACCACCACGTCCATCGCACCGCTGACGCTGATGGCCTCGAAGCTTTCCAGCGTGCGCATCTCGGTCAGTGCCGTTCCTGAGCCGCTCTGCGCCTGCGCCGAGACCGGCAACACGGCCGAAACGAAGGCCAGTACGCCGACCAGCAAGGTGGCCAGCGCAGCGCGGCGCGAGGGCGTGCCCAGCAGGGCGCTGGCAGGGTTGAGGCGGTTCATGCAGGGCTCCTGGTGGGTGTGAGCCTGCAATGTGCCGGCGCCCGGCAGCCGCGGCGAGTGCGGCGCGACGTGATGCGGCCTGCGGCGATGAACTGCCGAGCGCGGGGCGTGTGATGTCAGGGCGCCGGGGCGGTGCCGGCCCGTACGGGGCTCAGTTCGGGGCTCAGTTCGACTTGGCGGACTTGGTCGCCTTGGCGGCCGGCTCGGCGGCGGCCTCGTCCTCGGGCGCCTGCGCCACCGGGGGCGGCGCGGGCATGGCCTCGATGTTGTTCTCGCGCATGTAGTCGTTCATCTCGCGCCAGCCGGCGAAGATGGCGGCCCTGTCGGCGCGCTTGTTGGTCTCGTAGCAGTTCTCCACCGAGCGCGCGGCATGGCGGCAACCGGCGCCGATGGCCTTGCCATCGGCCTCGCGCTTGGCCGCTTCCACGGCCGGGTTCGGGATGCCGAGTTGGTCGCAGCCGGCCAGCAGCAGCGCCGCGGCCAGCAAGGCGGTGGAAACGAGGCGGGGCGAGGTTGACATGGCCCCCGGGATATCGGCCGTGGCCCGCGGCTTCTTGAGCGCGCGCCGTGCCCCGGCCGCGCGGGCTCAGGCCGCGGTGCGGGGCTGGCGCTGCAGGAAATCGCGCACGCTCATGCGCCGGCCGCCGGGCGGCTGCACTTCCAGCCACTCCAGCGCGCCCTCGCCGCAGGCCAGCGCCAGGCGGCCTTCGCCCAAGGGCAGCCAGGTACCCGGCACAGTGCCCGCGGGCACGGCATCGGCCAGCACCGAGGCCCGCCACAGCTTCAGGGGCTGGCCCTGCCACTCCACGGCGCCGCCAGGGAAGGGATCGAAGGCACGCAGCCGGCGCTCCAGCACGGCGGCGGGCTGCTGCCAATCCAGTTGCGCCTCGGCCTTCTCGATCTTCTTCGCGTAGGTGGCGCCATCGGCCGGCTGCGGCTGCGCCTGCAGCGTGCCACCGCGCAGTTGCTGCAGACCCTGCACCATCAGCCGGGCGCCGATCTCGGCCAGGCGGTCGTGCAGGGTGGTGGTGCTGTCTTCGGCGGTGATGGGCGTGGCCTCGATCAGCAGCATCTCGCCGGTGTCCAGGCCCTCGTCCATCTGCATCAGCGTGATGCCGGTCTGGGCATCGCCCGCCTCGATGGCGCGCTGGATGGGCGCCGCGCCGCGCCAGCGCGGCAGCAGCGAGCCATGGATGTTCAGGCAGCCGTGGCGCGGCGTGGCCAGCACCCAGGCCGGCAGGATGAGGCCGTAGGCGGCCACCACCATCACGTCGAGCGCTGCCGCCTGCAGCGCCTGCCGCGCGGCCGCGGCGTCGTCGGGGTACTTGCCGTCCAGGCGCAGGCTGCGCGGCTGCGCCACCGGCAGGCCATGGGCCTGTGCCAGCTGCTTGACGGGCGAGGCCTGCAGCTTCAGGCCGCGGCCGGCGGGGCGGTCGGGCTGGGTCAGCACCAGCGGCACGGTGGCGCCGGCCTCCAGCAAGGCCTGCAGCGCCACGCGGGCGAACTCGGGCGTGCCGGCGTAGCCCACCCTCAAGCCCGCCAGCGGGCCCGCGGTGTCAGCGGACACGCTGCTCTTCGCGCTGCTTCTTCAGCATCTTGGTGCGGATGCGGTCGCGCTTGAGGAAGCTGAGGTACTCGACGAACACCTTGCCCATCAGGTGGTCCATCTCGTGCTGCACGCACACGGCCGACAGGCCCTCGGCGTCCATCTCGAAGAGCTCACCGTCGCGGTTGAGCGCCTGCACCTTCACGCGGGCGTGGCGCTCCACGCGGTCGTAGGTCTGCGGCACCGAGAGGCAGCCCTCTTCGGCCACCGACAGCTCCTCGCTCGTCCAGGTGAGCGTCGGGTTGATCAGCACGACGGGCCGGTTGTGCTCTTCGCTCGTGTCCATGACGATGACCCGCTCGTGCACGTCCACCTGCGTGGCAGCCAGGCCCACGCCTTCGGCGTCGTACATGGTCTCGAACATGTCGTCGACGAGTTGGCGGATGCGGTCGTCCACCACCGCCACGGCCTTGGCCACGGTGTGCAGGCGGGGGTCGGGGTAGCGAAGGATGTTCAGTCGGGCCATGTCAGAAGGGGCAGGCGGGGGTGAAGAAACAGCTCGCAACAGCTGTGGATGAGGCACAACGCAGGCCGTGAACCGGCTTTGCGGCAGCGGTCACGGCAGGGCAGTTTGTTTGCGGCATCAAGGGTTTAGGGGCAGAATCTGTGAAACCATATGAGCATTGTCGTGCGGCAGATGCAGGCACATCGCGGTGCAACTTGTCTCAATCCGCCGCCGGTTTCCGCGCCATCATCTGCCGGAGCCCCTAGACCCCCAGGCCGAGCTTGTATTTTCACACCGGCCGCCGCCTGAGCACCTGCCCGGAGACCCCAGCGCCATGAGCCACCGCGTGAGCCACCGCCTGAGCCCCCGTCTCACCCGCCCCTTGCCGCAGGGTCTGCGTGCCGTTGCCCTTCACGGCCTGGCCCTGCTCACGCTGGCCGGTGTTGCCGCACCTGCCCTGTCTCAAACGAGCCGGCTGCCCATCACGCCCGAGTGGCGAGGCACCGCCGAGCGCGTGGCCCAGGCCGGCGTGCCCCTGGAAGACCTGGCGCCCAACGCGCCCGATTCGCACACCGTGCAGCCGGGCGACACCCTCTGGGGCATCTCGGGCCTGTTCCTGAAGAGCGCGTGGCGCTGGCCCGAGCTCTGGGGCATGAACCTGCAGCAGATCCGCAACCCGCACCTGATCTACCCGGGCCAGGTGCTGGTGCTCGAGAAGATCGACGGACGCGCCACGCTGCGCGTGGCCAACGGCGAGATCGGTCTGCCGACCAACACCGTGAAGCTCTCGCCGCGCGTGCGCAGCTCGGTGCTGGACAACGGCGCCATCGCCGCCATTCCTGTGCACTTGATCGGCCCCTTCCTGAACGAAGCGGTGGTCTTCGACAACAACGTGCTCGACAGCGCACCGCGCGTTGTCTCGGCGCAAGAAGGCCGGGTGATGATGGGTCGCGGTGACACGGCGTACGTGCGTGGCGATCTCGCCGGCGCGCGTGATTTCCGCCTCTTCCGCCAGCTGGTGCCGCTGACCGACCCGATCACCCGCGAGGTGCTGGGCTACGAGGGCCGCTACGTCGGCACCGCCGAGTTCGTGCGTGCCGGGCAGACGCAGCTGGCCAGCGCAGGTGGCGGCGGCGCGCTCGTGCCCGACACCTTCCGCATCAGCAGCACGCGCATGGAAGTGGTGGTCGGCGACCGCCTGAGCCCCGTGCCGATGCAGGAACTGGTGGCCTACGTGCCGCGCGCTCCTTCTTCTCCGGTGGAAGGGCGCATCGTCGGCATCTACGGCGACGGCCTGCGCGCCGGCCAGAACCAGATCGTCAGCATCAACAAGGGCAAGCGCGACGGCATCGAGCGCGGCCACGTGCTGGCCCTCTGGCGCGCTGGCAAGCCGGCCACCGACCCCACTGGCGCCCGTCGCGAAACCATCCAGCTGCCTGACGAAAAGCACGGCACGCTGTTCGTCTTCCGCACTTTCGAACGCGTGTCCTACGCGCTGATCCTGGGCGTGCAGGAACCGGTGGGAGCCGGAGACCGGTTCACGCAGCCCTGACCTGACGCGGCGCGAGCCCGGGCGCACCTCTGCAGCCATGGCCGCGCTGGACGACACCGATTTCGCGGCCTGGTTCAGGCTGCTCGAAACCCCGGGCTTGGGCCGAGAAAAGGCGCGCCGCCTCTTGGCCGCCCTTGGCGAACCCGTGGCCGTGCTCTCCAGCCCGACGGCCGTCTTGCGAGATCTGGTGGGCCCGAAGCTCACCGACGCCTTGCAGCAGGAGCCGCCCAACTTCGCCCCGCGCCTGGCCGCAGCGCGGCAGTGGGTGCAGGCAGGCGAGGCGCGTCATGTGCTCACCCTCGGCCACCCGGCCTGGCCGCCCATGCTGCTGCAGGCAGCCGATGCGCCGCTGCTGCTGTACGCCGAAGGCGACCTGTCGACGCTGAGCGCCCCGGGCATCGCCGTGGTGGGCAGCCGCCAACCCACGCCCCAGGGCCGCGACAACGCCGAACACTTCGCCCGCGAACTCGTTGACGCCGGCTGGGTGGTGGTGTCGGGGCTGGCCCAGGGCGTGGACGCGGCAGCGCACGAAGGCGCGCTCGCGGCCGGCGGGCGCACCGTGGCCGTCGTCGGCACTGGGCTGGACCTCTGCTACCCCGCCCGCCACCGGGCCTTGGCCCGGCGCATCGCCGCGCAGGGCACGCTGCTCAGCGAGTACGCCCCCGGCACGCCGCCGCTGGCCGAGCACTTTCCGCAGCGCAACCGGCTGATCGCGGCACTGACGCGCGGCACCCTGGTGGTGGAGGCCGCGTTGCGCTCGGGCTCGCTGATCACGGCGCGTCTGGCCAACGAGGCCGGGCGTGAGGTCTGGGCCATCCCCGGCTCCATCCACGCCCCGCAATCGCGCGGCTGCCATGCGCTGATCAAGCAAGGCGCGGCGCTGGTGGAGAGCGTGCAAGACATGCTCGACGAACTCGAACCAGGCGCTGCACCCCGGCCCGCGGGGCTCACCCAGCCCGACCTGCCCTGGCAAGCCGCTGAAGCTACAGCGCCGGCCGCCCCTGAAGACCGCCTGCTGGCCGCCCTGGGCGAAGACCCGATGACGCTGGACACCCTGCTGGCACGCACTGGCGAACCCACGGCCGTGCTGAACGCGAGGCTGCTGGAACTGGAGCTGGCGGGCCAGGTCGCGCGCCTGCCCGGCGGCCTGTTCCAACGCCGCCACCGCGCTTGAATCGCGCGCTTCGAAGCGCCCGAATGCGAACGCCGAAACAGGGGGCGGCCGCGCCCCTCGCAGGGCCTTTGCAGCGCGGGGCCCTCGGGTATAGTGGGTCGATGTTCGAAGTACTGGTCTATCTCTACGAGAACTACTGGCGCCCTGACGCCTGCCCTGAGCCCAAGCAGCTCTCGCGCAAACTCTCGGCCGTGGGCTTCGAGCCTGACGAAATTCAGGACGCCTTGCGTTGGCTGGATGGTTTGGCGAGCAGCGCCGAATCGGTCACCGGGCAGCCGGTGCCGGGCAGCATGCGCATCTACACCGATGCCGAGCGCGAGGTGTTGGACGAGACCGCGGTGGGCTTCATCACCTTCCTCGAATCGGCCGGGGTGCTGGCAGCACCGCTGCGTGAGATGGTGATCGACCGCGCGGTGGCCGCCGGCGGCGGCCCGATGGCGCTGGAAGACCTGAAGATCATCGTGCTGATGGTTTTCTGGAGCCTGGGCGAAGAGCCCGATGCGCTGGTGCTCGACGAGCTCTTCGTCGCACCGGAAGACCGCATCATTCACTGAAGGCCGGCCGCCGCAGGCGGCGGGCCTTCAGTTCAACAGCCGAGAGGCATCCACATCCAGCTTGGCCAGCGCGCTGCGCGTGGCGCGCACGGTCAGGGCTTCGTCCTGCGCCGGCAGCATCAGGCCGGCTTGCAGGTAGCTGGCCAGGCGGTGCTGCTGGAAGAGCACGCAACGGCCTTGCGGCGTGACGAAGAGGCTGAGCTGCTTGCGCAGGCCGTGCCAGGCGAGCTGCACCGCTTCGCTGTGGCCGCCGCGGTCAAGCATGTACCAGCTGCCGACCTGCAACTCACGCGCCCAGGCCACCATGGCCGGGGTGGGCATGCTGCCGCCGTCGAGCACCACCTCCAGCTCGCTGTTCTGGTGGCCTGAGAGATCGAGCACCATCGATTCGTCGATGTCGACGTCGGCCGCTTCGGGCAAGAGTTCTTCCAGCGTCTCCAGGCGCTCCATCAGTTCGCGCAGGCGGTCGTCGGGGATGACTGCGGCCTTGGCCGTGAAGGCCGCCGCCAGCGAGTTGTTGAGCTGCTGGATGTGCTCGTCCTGCTTGCCGGTGTCCATGCCAGCCGAAGCCATGCCCTCGCGCAGGCTCTTCAGCAGCAGCGGCAGGCGGCGGATGACTTCGGCGCGCTCTTCGCGCGTGACCTTGGCGCTGGCGCTCCAGATGAGGTCGGCCGCGGCACGCTTCATCTGCTTGGTCTGCGCGCCCTGGGCGCCGTAGCGCACGCCCGTGGTGGCCAGCACGTCGGCCCAGACGTGGAAGAGGAACTGCCGCACGCCCTCTTGCACCGGCACCTCGTTGAGCATCTTGCGCAGCTCGATGGTGTACTGGATGGCCATGGTCTCGCGCTGCTCGACCTGCTGCGCCAGCGAGACGCCGCGCTTGGTGGCTTCGTTCTCGTTCCGGAAGTAGTGCTCCAGGAACCTCTCGAACTCCGTCAGCACGGTCTGGAAGACGCGCCGGCCGGTGTCTGGGTAAGCCTCGACCACCTGCACGATGCGCTTGATTTCCTTCTCCAGCGCCTCGTTGGGCTTGCCGGCCACGCTGCCAGCGGTGGCGCTGTCGAAGCCCATCACACAGGCACCCATGCGGTCGATCAGGCGGCGCGCGGGGTGGTCGATGGTGGCGAAGAAGTCGGGTTCGGTGACGGCCACACGCAACACCGGCATCTGCAGGCGCGCAAACCACACCCGCACTGCCGCCGGGATGCGGTCTTCGGTGAGGATGCTCTGGAACAGCAAGGCCACGATCTCGATCGTGGCGCGCTCCTCCGGGCTGGCAGCTGCCTTCTTCAGCACCTGCTTGCGCTGGTGCATTTCCTCGAGCATCACCGGCGCGGTGACCATCGCCTCGCCGCCCTGCAGCGTGGTGCTCAGGCGCTGACGGATGCCTTGCTGTGCGGTCTCGATGGCGCGGGCCAGGCCCGGCGACATGGCATGGCCCGGTGCCTCGCCGGCGGCGGCCAGGCCGGCAGAACGGGTGGAATGCGCGAACTCCGGCACATGGCGCCCGATCAGCCGGTTCAGCCGGCCCAGCACGGCCTCGGCGTGCTCGCGGTTGCGCGCCAGCGGCGCGCCGCGCGTCATCATGCGCGTCTCTTCACCAACGCCGCCGCGCCCGCTGGCCGGCCCGCCGTAGGCGCCGCCCCCGCTGCTGCCGGGGTACTGCCCTGCGCCCGAGCCGTAGCTGGTGGCCCCACCCAGGCCCCGGCCCGCGTCGTGGCGTGAATCGGAGAAGCCGGTGCCGGCCTGCCAGCCTGCCGGCCCGTTGGGGTGGGTGCGCGAGCGGCGGATGAAGGGACGCAGGTCCACTTCGGACAGCACGCGGTGGTCGACCAGCCAGCGGTTGGTCTCGTGGTAAGCCTCTTCCACCAGCAGCGCGAACTCGTCGTGCAGCACCGGCTGCAGCTCGCGCCAGCCTTCCAGCGTCTGCCCGGCGGCGCGCCAGGCGTCGAAGACGATGCGCGCCAGCACGTGGGCGCGCAGCATGTCTTGCGGGTCGAGCTCGCCGCGGTTCTCAAGATGGGCGATGCGCGAGCGCAGGTCGGCGAACTCCCACGAGGCCTTGTCCATGATGGCCAGGGCCAGGCGCGAGGTGACGATCTCCAGCTCGATCGTGTCGTCGCTCACCAGGGAAAGCGCCGCTTCACGCCCGGTGCTCGGCAGCGGGAAATCGAGACCGCGCGAGCCGCCAGCCCCCGGTGTCAGGGCTTGCCGCAGACCGACCACGATGCCGCGGTGCCAAGCCTGCGCGCCGCTGTTCAGCGCTTGGAAGAGGTCGCGGCGGCGCGCGAAGACGGTGTGTTCGCTGGGCTTGTCGAGCAGGTTGCGCGCCGTGTCGATGGCCGACTGGACCAGCGGCACCAAGCCCTTGACGAGCTCTTCCGTGTAGAGCCTGCGCGCCTGGCCAGCAAGTGAATCGGGCGAGGCGCCAGTGGCCATGTCAGCGGGGTGGAAGAAGCCGTGTGAGAAGCCTCACACTCTACACGACCGCCCCTGCATTCGGGTCGTTCGGGTCGTGCTCCTTGCCCGTCGCCTTGACGAGGTCTTCGCGCTTCACGCCGAGCCACATCGCCAGGCCCGCGGCCACGAAGATCGACGAGTAGATGCCGAACAGGATGCCGATGGTCAGCGCCACCGCGAAGTAGTGCAGCGTGGGGCCGCCGAACAGCAACATGCTGAGCACCATGATCTGCGTGCTGCCGTGGGTGATCACGGTGCGGCTGATGGTGCTGGTGATGGCGTTGTCGATGGCCTGCGGCGGCGTGAACTTGCGGTACTTGCGGAAGACCTCTCGGATGCGGTCGAAGATCACCACCGACTCGTTCACCGAGTAGCCCAGCACGGCCAGGATCGCCGCCAGCACCGAGAGCGAGAACTCCCACTGGAAGAAGGCGAAGAAGCCCATGATGATGATCACGTCGTGCAGGTTGGCCACGATGCCGGCCACCGCGAACTTCCACTCGAAACGGATGGCCAAGTAGGCCATGATGCCCAGGATGGTGAAGCCCAGGGCCCACGCGCCGTTGGTGTAGAGCTCGTCGCCCACCGAGGAACTCACCGCCTCGCTGCGCTTGCGTACCAGCGGCTCCTTGCCGTCGGCCTGCACGCAGCTCGGGCGGCTGACCTGCTCGCCGTCGGGCGTGGTGTATTCCTTGCGCACCACCTGGCCCTGTTCGGCCGTGCACAAGGCGCCGAACACCTTGTCGGCGGTATCGGTCTGCTTCTCGCCATCACGCAGCGGCACGCGGATGAGCACGTCGCGCGAGGTGCCGAAGGTCTGCACCTGCACGTCGCCGTAGCCGAGCTTCTCCACAGTGCCGCGGGTGCGGTTGATGTCGGCCGTCTGGCTGTACTGCACCTCCACCAGCGTGCCGCCGACGAACTCGATGGACAGGTGCAGGCCGCGCGTGGCCAGGAAGTACACGGCCAGCGCGAAGGTGATGAACGAGATGACATTCAGCACCAGCACGTGGCGCATGAACGGGATGTCTTTGCGGATGCGGAAAAATTCCATGGCTCTTTGCTCCCGTTCAGGCCTTGGTGGCCTCGGCGTCGTCCTTCGTCAGGGCGGTGTCGCCCTGGACCCCATCGGGGCGCCACACCTGGCCGATGGACACCGACTTCAGGCGCTTCTGGCGCCCGTACCAGAGGTTCACGAGCCCGCGCGAGAACATCACCGCGGAGAACATGCTGGTGAGGATGCCCAGGCAGTGCACCACGGCAAAGCCGCGCACCGGGCCCGAGCCGAAGGCCAGCAGCGCGATGCCAGCGATCAGCGTGGTGACGTTGCTGTCGAGAATCGTGCCCCAGGCCATTTCATAGCCGCGGTGGATGGCGATCTGCGGCGGCGCGCCGTTGCGCAGCTCTTCGCGCACACGCTCGTTGATCAGCACGTTGGCGTCGATGGCCATGCCCAGGGTCAGCGCAATGGCCGCCATGCCGGGCAGCGTCAGCGTGGCCTGCAGCATGCTGAGCACCGCCACCAGACAAAGCAGGTTGAAAGCCAGTGCGATGGTGCTGAACACGCCGAACAGCAGGTAGTAGGCACACATGAAGACGGCGATCGCGATGAAGCCGTACAGCACGCTGTTGAAGCCCTTGGCGATGTTCTCGGCACCCAGGCTCGGGCCGATGGTGCCTTCTTCGATGATCTCCATCGGCGCGGCCAGCGCGCCAGCGCGCGTGAGCAGCGCAAGGTCAGCGGTTTCCTGGGGCGTGAAGTTGCCGGTGATCTGGAAGTCGGCCCCGAACTCGCCCTGGATGTTGGCCACCGACAGCGCTTCGCCCTTGCCCTTTTCGTACAGCACGATGGCCATGGGCTTGCCCAGGTTCTCACGCGTGACGTTGCGCATGCTGCGGCCGGCCACGTCGTCGAGCTTCACACTCACCGCGGGGCGCTGGTCCTGGTCGAGCGTGGCCGACGCCTGCTTGAGCTGCT
Organism: Rubrivivax sp.; assembly: GCA_051861265.1. Classification (GTDB taxonomy): domain Bacteria; phylum Pseudomonadota; class Gammaproteobacteria; order Burkholderiales; family Burkholderiaceae_C; genus Rubrivivax. The sequence continues at coordinate 112,685 of JBHYDA010000007.1, read as the reverse complement.
CGCCGGTGGCGATGACGTCGCGCTTCAGGCCGACGGTGCCGCCGCCACGCGTGGGCACCACCTCCGCCGCCGTCGCGGTGTCGTTGTCGACCAGACGGAACTGCAAGGTGGCCGTGCGGCCGAGGATGTCTTTCGCGCGTGCCGGGTCTTGCACGCCGGGCAGTTGCACCACCACGCGGTCGGCGCCCTGGCGCTGGATGACGGGCTCGGCCACGCCCAGTTCGTTGACGCGCTTGTGCAGCGTCTCGACGTTCTGCGCCACGGCCTGGTTCTGGATGTCGATGATGGCCTGCGGCGACAGGCGGCCGAGGATGCGCACGGTGTCGCCCTGGTCTTCACGCGTCCAGGTCATCGAGGGCAGGCGCTCGAAGAGCAGGTCGCGGGCCTTGGCAGCCTCGGCGGCGTCGGGCAGGGTGACGGTCAGGCCGTTGGTCTCACGTGCGATGCCGGTGAAGCGGATGCGCTTCTCGCGCAGCGCGGTGCGCGCGTCGCTGGCGTAGGTTTCCACGGCCTGCTTGAGCGCGCCGCGCATGTCCACCTGCATCAGGAAGTGCACGCCGCCGCGCAAGTCCAGGCCCAGGTACATGGGCATCGCGCGCACGCTGGCCATCCACTCGGGCGTGCGCGAGACGAGGTTCAGCGCCACGATGTAGCGCGGGTCGGCCGGGTCGGTGTTCAGCGCCTTGAGCAGCGCGTCGCGGGCCTTGATCTGGTTGTCGATGTCGCGGAAGCGGGCGCGCACCGAGCCGTTGTCGAAGCGCACGTAGTCGGGCGTGACCTGCGCGGCCTTCAGCGTCTCTTCGACGCGGGCCACCATGTCGGTGTCCACCTTGACGGTGGACTTGGCACCGCTGATCTGCACCGCGGGCGCCTCGCCGTAGAAGTTCGGCAGCGTATAGAGCAGGCCGATCAGCAGCACGACGCCGAGGATGGCGTACTTCCACAGGGGGTAGCGGTTCATCGAGACATCCTTGGGTGGACCGCGCACTTGATGGCGCCACCTGAAAAACAAAAGGGCCGGCGGATGCGCGGCCCCGCAAGTGGGTGGCCGCCCGGCTGGGCGACCCCACCTGCCATTTACTTGAAGGTGCCCTTGGGCAGCACCTGCACCACGGCACCGCGCTGAACCTGCAGTTCGACGCCGCCTGCCACTTCCACATGCAGGTAGTTGTCGCCCAGCTTGGCCACCTTGCCCAGCAGGCCACCGGCGATGACGACCTCGTCACCCTTGGCCAGGGCCTCGATCATGGCCTTGTGCTCTTTCTGCTTCTTCATCTGCGGGCGGATCATGATGAAGTACAGCACCACGAACATCAGCACGAGCGGCAGCAGGCTCATGAGGGTGTCGGTGCCGCTGGGGGCGGCGGCGGGGGCGGCTTGGGCGAAGGCTTGGGAGATGAACACGGTTCGGTTTCCGTTCGAGGGAGGAGGCGGCAGGCAACTTTGTGCAGGAGCCCACCCGAGAAGCAGGGGGTGGCCAGGGCGTACCGGCCAGGGTCGGCGAGCCTGGAGCCTGCCGCGCCCGGTTGACAATCAAACCCCGCATTGTAAGGAGGTGGCTTTGGCCCAGGGAAACCCCCAGCCCGGCAGGCGCCGCTGGTTGCAGCCTGCGAACGCAAAGGCCCCCCAGTCAGTGGAGCAGGGTGGCCGCCTGAAGCGCGCTGCGCCCTGTCAAGCGCGGCGGATGCCACATCCCTCGCGTCCTCAGACCAGCACTTCCGCCACCATAGGGTGGCCCAAGAACGCCTGAGGACTGCTGCTGGCCCCATAGGCGCCACTCTGGAACACCACCAACAGCTCACCCACCTCTGCACGCGGCAACACCACCCTGTCGGCCAGTAGGTCCAGCGGCGTACACAACGGCCCCACAACAGACACCACCTCTTCCTCGCGGCCGGGTTCTACCAAACCTACCGCCACCGGATAGTTGCGACGCAGCACTTGGCCAAAGTTGCCGCTGGCCGCGAGGTGGTGGTGCAAGCCACCGTCTGTGACGAGAAACACCTGTCCCTGCGAAACCTTGCGATCGGTGATGCGGGCAACGTACACACCGGCCTCGCCAACCAGATAACGGCCAAGCTCCAGCACGATGTGCGCCTGCGGTAACTCTGCTGGCAGGCGCTGGCACAGCGCAGCCAACTGTTCCCCGAGAGGCCCGAGGTCCAAACGTTGGTCGCCAGGAAAATACGGAATGCCGAAGCCGCCACCCAAGTTCAAGACCTTCACAGGTGCCGGTGCACTCTGTGAGAGCCTCAGCGCCAGTTCGAAGCTGCGGGCCTGCGCTTCGCACAGGCTCTCAGCTCGCAGGTTTTGCGAACCTGCAAAAATCTGGAAGCCCTCGAAGGCCAGCCCACAAGACGCAAGGCGGCCGATTTCGGCCAGCACAGTCGGCGCAGCGTCGGCATCTACGCCAAACGGTCTGGCACCGCCCCCCATCTTCATACCCGAGCCCTTGAGTTCGAAGTCGGGGTTCACTCGCAGGGCCACCCGGGCGTGCACGCCCATCGCCTGCGCGGCAGCCGCCAGCACCGGCAGTTCGCGGGCTGACTCCACGTTGATCAGCACACCCGCCGCAACGGCCTGGCGAAGTTCGGCATCGCGCTTGCCGGGGCCTGCGAAGCTGATCTCGGCTGCCGGTGCACCACTGTCCAGCGCCACTTTCATCTCGCCAGCCGAGGCGACATCAATGCCATCGATCAGCCCCGCCATGCACTGGACGACTGCCGGCATGGGGTTGGCCTTCATCGCATAGTGCAGCTTCACCCCAACCGGCAGCGCTGCGCGCAATTCTGCGACGCGGGCATGCAACGCGGCTCGGCTGTATGCGTAGAAGGGGGTCTGGCCAATGCGTGCAGCCAAGCGGGAAAGTGGCACTGCGCCCACCATGAGTTCCCCCTGCTCACGCAAGAGCACTTGTGGCGGCAGCACAGCAGGCGGTAGCGATGCCACGCCCGAACCTCAGGCGTGGGCGGTGCGCACGCCGCGGCCGATGCCCACGTAATCCAGACCCAGGCTGCGCATCAACTCGGGTTCGTACAGGTTGCGTCCGTCAAGCACCAACGGCTGCTTCAGGGTGGCCCTGATGCGATCGAAGTCGGGTGTGCGGAACTCGCGCCATTCGGTGACGATGAGCAAGGCATCGGCACCCTCCAGCGCGGCCTCGGCGGAGGCCACCGTGCTGAAGCCGACCACATCGGCCAACACACGTTGGGCCTCCAGCATGGCCACAGGATCGTAGGCCTGCACTTGTGCGCCTCGGCGGGTGAGTTCATTCACGATCACTCGGCTGGGGGCCTCCCGCATGTCGTCCGTATTCGGCTTGAAGGCCAGGCCCCACATCGCAAAGGTACGACCCTTCAGATCCTCGCCGAAGCGCTCCACCACTCGATTCACGAGCACGAGCTTCTGCGCTTCGTTGGCGGATTCCACCGCACCCAGCACGCGCAGGTTGACGCCGTTGTCGCGGCCGGTGCGTATGAGGGCCTTCACGTCTTTCGGAAAGCAAGAACCGCCATAGCCGGTGCCCGGGTAGAGAAAATGCGTGCCGATGCGCGGGTCGCTGCCGATGCCCTTGCGCACAAGTTCGATGTCGGCTCCCACCGCGTCTGCCAAGCGCGCCAGTTCGTTCATGAAGCTGATCCGCGTGGCGAGCATCGCGTTGGCAGCGTACTTGGTGAACTCGGCGCTGCGGACATCCATCACCACCAAGCGGTCACTGTTGCGCATGAAGGGCGAGTAGATGGCGCGCATCAGCAATGTGGCGCGGTCGTCATCGCTGCCCACCACGATGCGATCAGGCTTCATGAAGTCTTCGATCGCCGCGCCTTCCTTCAGAAACTCGGGGTTGCTCACCACGGCGTAACTCATCGGTGCACTACGAGCAGCCAGTTGCTCGGCGATGGCCGTACGCACCTTGTCGGCAGTTCCCACAGGCACAGTGCTTTTGTCAACCACGACCTTGTAGTCCGTCATGTGCTTGCCAATGGTGCGTGCCACGGCCAAGACGTACTGCATGTCTGCAGCCCCGTCTTCATCAGGCGGCGTTCCCACACCGATGAACTGCATGGTGCCGTGCGCCACCGCGGCGGCCGCGTCCGTGGTGAACTGCAGGCGGCCAGCGGCAGCGTTGCGCTCGATCAGGTTCTCGAGTCCAGGCTCGTGGATGGGCACCTCGCCACGCTTGAGCATGTCAATCTTGCGCGGGTCGACGTCAACGCACAGCACATGGTTGCCCATCTCGGCCAGACAGGCCCCCGTGACAAGGCCGACGTATCCGGCGCCAAAGACAGTGACTTTCATCGTTCTGTTCCCGGTGATTGGCGGCCCGGACCGGCAGTCGCGAGCAGCTTGCGGTCAATTTTGCCGTTGGGATTGCGAGGAAGCGGGCCTGCCATGGGTGTGACACCGTGGGGCACCATGTACGCGGGCATGCGCTTGCGGCATTCCGCCAGCAGCGCGGTGACGTCAACTGCTGCCGTACCGTCTGGCGCTGTTGCCAGCACATGGATGCTCTGACCCAACGTGGCGTGCTCAGCGCCGAAAGCAACGCACTCACCCACCAGCCCGGTGGCGTACAGCACTTCCTCCACCTCCGTGGGGCTGACGCGGTATCCACTCGTCTTCATCATCTCGTCGCGCCGACCGACGAAGTACAGGAATCCCTCTCGATCCCGCCGGACGGTATCGCCTGAGAACACGGCCATCTCGGGCAGTTGCAAGCTTGCCTCTCGACCACACAGACCAGCCGGCAGCGGCCTGAAGCGCTCGGCCGTCTTTTCGGCATCACCCCAGTAGCCCTGTGCGACCAGCGCCCCACGGTGCACCAGTTCGCCAGGCTCGTCGACTTCGCATTCAGTGCCGTCTTCGCGCAATACCAGGATCTCGGCATTGGGGATCGCTTTGCCGATGGAGTCTGGACGTCGGTCCACCTCCTCAGGCGGCAGATAGGTACTGCGAAACGCCTCGGTCAGTCCGTACATCAGGAACGGCTTGGCCTGCGGGACGCGTTGGCGCAACAGATCCAGTGTCTGCCGAGGCAATCGACCTCCTGTGTTGGCGAAGTAGCGCAGATGCTCCTTGATGCCGACAGACCAGTCTAACTGTGCCAGCTGGATGAAAAGCGGCGGCACCGCCGTCAGCCCCGTCACGCACTCGCGCTGCATGGTCCTCAGCACGTCCTGCGGCAGGAGATAGTTCAACAGCACGACACGCGCCCCGCTGTAGAAGGCTGTTGTCAGCTGGCTGAAGCCGGCGTCAAAGCTCAGGGGCAAGGCAGCCAGCAAGGTGTCGTGAGGTCCGTTGTCAAGGTACGAGGACACGCTCTGAGCACCGGCCACCATGTTGCGATGGCTCAACACCACGCCCTTGGGCCGACCGGTGCTGCCACTGGTGTACAGGATGGCTGCGATGTCGGCATCAATGCTCCTGTGACGAGGCCGAGCATCGGTCTGCAGCCAAGTCGGCCATGCGTGCAAATGCACGGCAACAGGCCAACCCGGCGGTCTTTGAGCCGCCTCTGTGGTCACCACATCGGTCAGGCTTTGCATTTGGCCCAGCACGGGCATCAACGCCGCCAGTCGTTCAGGGCTGGTAACCAACAAGCGCAGCTTGCAGTCGTTGGCAATATGCAGCACCTGATCGGGCTTCAGGCCCGGGTTCACCGGCACCATCACACACCCGGCCGCCGTGACCCCAAAGGCAGCCTCCACGAAGGCCGCTCGCTTGTCCAGATAGATGCCGACGCGCGATCCACGGGCCATGCCGGCAGCCACAAGCGCTGCAGCGACGCGCTCGACTTGCGTTTGGAGCCGCTCGTAGGTTTGGCTGCCGCGGTCGTCCGAAACGGCTATGGCTTGCGGCTGGCGCTCTGCCGTCGGCAGCACCAGTTCATGCAGCAATCGGGGGACACTCATCCCTGCACGCCATCCATCGCCAACGCAGATTCCACTTGCGGCAGTATGTCATGCGGCCCCCGCACCTAAGCTGCGAAATGCTGGCCATCTCGGCTCCTAGAATCCAGCGGTCTTCGCGCAACCTCCCTGACTGTCCTCGCCATGAGCCTGCTGCCAGAACTTCTCAACGTCCTTGACAGCGCACTCTCGCTGCAGGGGCGGGCGCAGAGCTTCGACGTCAACACCCCGTTGCTCGGAGCGTTGCCGGAGTTGGACTCCATGGCCGTGATGAGCGTGCTCTCCGCGCTGGAGAGTGAGCTCGGTGTCGTCATTGAGGTCGGCGACATCAGTGCCGACACATTCAGCACCGTAGGCACCTTGCTCGATCACGTCGAGCGACTGCGCTGGTGACCTTGCCCTCAGCTGTCAGGCAGAAGGCGCCCCGGCGCGGCGCTTCACGCTGGTGGCTCTGGCTGGCGGCCCTGACACTTGCTGTGGCAGCCGTGGCAGGGGCTGGGTTGGCCGCTGTTGGGCACACGCCTGGCGATGTCATGCGCATGGCGAAAGAGAACCCTGCCAATGCGGCTGTGCGCTACCTTCGGCGCCGGGTGTCGGGGCATCCCAAGCTGGAAGTGCTCGCGCTGCCAGCCCTGGACCAGCTTCAGGGCCTCCTCGAACGTTTGCCACCGCCCCAGGTTGGCACGCTCGGCAAAGGACAGCAGGCCTATGGCGCTCCAAGCACACAACCCCTTGGGCCGACAGGCTCACTGCCGTTGGGCGCCGTGAGACTGGTGAACAGCGCTGAGGCACTGCAGCAGGCGATGTCAGAAGCGCGCGCTGGTGATGTCCTGGAGCTTGCTCCAGGCGAGTACAGCTTGCCGCGATCCCTGGGCACCCCGCAAGCTGGCACCGCCAATCGCCCGATCACCGTACGGGCTGCACGTCCGGGCACCGCCTTTTTGCACGTCAGGTCTCGGCAAGGCGTGATCGTCACGCAGCCCCACTGGATCTTCGAGAACCTGAACTGGGTGGGGCGTTGTGATGCGGACGATGACTGCGAGCACGCCATTCACGTGATGGGGCGGGGCCACTCCGTGCGCATCAGCAACAACGAGATGCGCGATTTCAGCGCGGCCTTGAAGGTCAACGGTGAAGGAGGGCACTGGCCCGATGGCGGCGTGCTGCAGTACAGCACGCTGGTCAACACGCGCCCTCGCCAGACCTCGCGGCCGGTCGCACTCGTCGATATCGTCGGTGCCAGCCACTGGCAAGTGCTGGACAACGTGGTGCGTGGGTTCGGGCGTGATCGCCCGGGGGACGCTTACGGGGTCTTCATGAAAGGAGGCGGTGAAGGTGGGCGGATCGAGCGAAACCTCGTGATCTGCAACGATGTCGCCCAACGGCACGCGGGATCGCGCATCGGCCTGTCCCTGGGCGACGGAGGCACCGCGCCGGAGTACTGCCGCGGCGGATGCAACTTCGAGCATCGGGGCGGACGCATCATCAACAACGTCATCGCACACTGCAACGATGTGGGCGTGGATGTTTCGCGCTCGACAGGCGCGCTGGTGCTCCACAACACACTCGTCAACACGCAGGGCATGCTGACCCGAAATGCACCAAGCGACGCTCGCTTCGAAAGAAACCTGGGTGATGGCCGCATCTACAGCCGCCGCGGTACCGAGGCCGTCGACATCCTGAATCTCAGGCGATTCGACCTCTCGAAGTTGCTGGCAGCACCCGACTCGCTCGATCTGCGCTGGCTGACTCCTCCGGAGGCTCTGCCCACCGATCCTCGCGTGCCAGGCGACTTCTGCGGCGAACCAAGAGGACCTTCGACATTCCCCGGAGCCACTGGGCGCTTGCCCTGCGGCAACAGGCCGGCTCCCGCGGCCCAGGATGGACAGGCTTCTCCACATGCGTAGGCCGACCGAGGCCTTCTTCATGCCCGATGATCGCGGCGGGTTGCTGCATGCCGTGCTGCATCGCCCCGCTGACGACCCGGTACGTGCCAGCGTGGTCCTGGCACAGGCCTGGGGACCTGAGATGAACTTCTCACGTCGCCATGTTGCGCAGACTTGCCGCGAACTGGCAGCCGCTGGCTGCATGGTGCTCATCGTCGATCTGTACGGCACCGGCGACAGCCACGGCAACCCTGAAGACGGCACCTGGCAGCGATGGGCGGCAGACCTTCACCATGCCGTGACGTGGCTGCAAGAGCGGCAACCTGGCGTGCCGCTTTGGGTGTGGGGCCACCGTGCCGGCGCCCTGGTTGCTGCAGCAGCGTGGCCAAAGCTTGCTGAAGCCAACCTCCTGCTCTGGCAGCCCGTGGCGAGCTTGGCCGAACTGCGTCGTGAATGGGAGCGTCAGCTCGCCGCCACTGCGATCGCCAACGGCCGCCCGGCGGCCCATGCCACGGAGAGCGTGCTGCAGGCCTGGCGTGAGGGACGGGCCGTGGAAATTGCCGGCACCGCGGTGGCTGCGGCCCTGGCTCTGGACGAGACCGCCCCCACCATGAGCGACATCAGGCCGGTTCGAGGATCGCAAATGGCGTGGATGTCGCTAAGCCGGCGAGTTCCCGCGCAACCCAGCGGTCCGACACAGGCCGTGATGTCCGCATGGGTGGCGCAGGGCGGCGCTGCTCGATGGCGGCATGCGGCGACGGAACCATTCTGGTTGGTGGCAGAGGCCGAGAGAAGCCCGGAGTTGGCTCGGCAAACGGTTCTCGCCGTGCTGGGCGGCGAATGAGATCCCCTTTGCACATCGACGAGTCCTCGGTCGCGTTTCAAGTGGCCGGGCAGCAGCTACTGGGCGTCATGGCACGGCCCGGCATCGGAGCGTTCACTGGCACGGGCATCATTGTCGTAGCCGGTGGAGCACAGACGCGAGTTGGTGCCAACCGCCGGTTTGTGGATCTGGCGCGCGCGTTGGCAGTCGCTGGCCACGCTGTGCTTCGTTTCGATCAGAGGGGGCTTGGTGACAGTGACGGAGATCCCTGCGGCTTCGAATCTGCTTCGGACGACATAACCGCAGCCGCACAGGCTTTGCGTGAGGCCTGCCCAACGCTGAGGAAAGTGGTGCTTCTGGGCTTGTGCGACGGCGCCAGTGCCGCAGTCTTGGCACTGGCCCGTCTGAAGCCCGAGTTGCGCCCCAGCGCGCTGGTGCTCATCAACCCGTGGGTGCACAGCCCGGTCTTGGCTGCGCAGGCGCGTGTTCAACATCACTACCGGCATCGTCTGGCCGACCCGCAATGGTGGAAGCGGCTGGTCTCAGGGCAGGTTCGCCCGGCAGCCTGGTTCGCCGGACTTGCAGCTCTCTGGCGCAGCCGCCGAGCGGCACCTGCTTTGGATTTCGTCGAACGAATGAATGCACACCTGCAGACCTTCGAGGGTGCAGTTCTTGTGGTGCTGAGTGGTCGCGATCAAACGGCGCAGGAGTTCGACCAACTCCTAGCAACCCATCCACGATGGGCGGGCCTCGCCTCCCGGCCAAACTGGCACACGGTACGTCACGCAGACGCTGACCATACACACACGGGCGAAGCAGCAGGTCACCACCTGATGAACGATGTGATCGAATGGCTGCGGGCCCAGCAGTGCGAGACCTCGGCATGACCGCCATGCAGGGCCGCGTGTCTTGTGCATCGAGCCTGGCAGACTTCTCCCTGCAGGCGCGGCATCTGATGGCACAGTCAGCGCGGTCGGGGAGTGTGTATGACGAGCCGGACTGGTTCGAGCTCTTTGCCCGTACGGTTCACGATGCGCAGGCGGGTTTCGATGAGTACTGGGCCGTGCATTCGGATCACGCCAGCGCCGCCCCCCCAGGGCTCTGCCGCTTGGCTCTTCCGGTAAGGCGGCGCCAAGTCTCCACGCTGCGCGGCTGGCAGGTGGAGGCGCTGGGCAACTACTACACGGGTTTGTTCCGCCCGGCGGTGGATGCTTGTGCGCAAGTGGAGGATTGGACGGCGTTGTTCCAGGCCGTTGCCTGTGGGCGTCTTGCAGCGCATGCGTGCGCTGACCGTCTGGTATTGCAGCCTTTGCCGGCAGAGGCTCTGCCGCCGCTGCGCGCTGCGCTGCATTCAGCCGGATTTCGGTGGACCGAGGAAGTGGCCTTCGGCAATTGGTACGAAGACACCAGTCGCGGATTTGATGCCTACTGGCAAGAGCGCCCCAGCGTCTTGCGCAACACCGCAGCCCGTGCGGCACGCCGTTTCAGCCGCGAAGGCGGCACCTTGGAAGTGGTCACAGGCCACGATTCCCAGGCGCTGCAACGGGCTGAAGCTGACTATCGGGACGTTTATGCCCAAAGCTGGAAGCCGCCCGAGCCCTACCCGGCCTTCATGCCCGGCCTGATTGCATTGGCAGCCAAGCGTGGCTGGCTGCGGCTCGGCATCGCTCGCCTGGGCCCCAAGCCTCTGGCGGTTCATCTGTGGCTTGTGCATGCCGGTCGTGCAGAGATCTACAAGCTGGCCTATTCCGAAGACGCCGCGAAGTGGTCGGTCGGCACACTGCTGGGGCGGCACCTCATGGCGCACGTGATCACAGAAGATCGTGTCCACGAGGTGGACTACGGGATGGGCGACGAGGACTACAAGCGTCTTTGGATGTCAAAGCGGCGCGAGCGGTGGCGGGTGGATGCGGTAAATCTCCGCACGCCGCGGGGGGGTTTGATGGGGTTGCTTCGTTGGCTCCGATCATTCACGAATCACCCTCGGGACAGAGTTCAACAGGTCCGCTCCGCTGAAGAAGGATCGCCCCGTGAGTAGTACGCAGTAGGCGTGTGACAAATGTCGCTTGCCCCCTTGGCTCAAACCTGAAGCGAGCCCTATCGTTTGACGTTGGTCAACCTGGGCACCATGCATGTGCGGTTTTGTTGGATTCATCGCCTACCAGGGCCAGGCCCCCATATCGCGGGAGGCTCTGTGCCGCATGAGCGACACGATCGCTCATCGAGGCCCTGATGACGATGGGATATACCTCGACAGTCGGGTCGGTCTCGCCTTCCGGCGCTTGGCCATTCTGGATCTCTCTGCTGCAGGGCACCAGCCCATGCTGTCGGCGGAAGGCGATCTCGTGCTTGTCTTCAACGGTGAAATCTTCAACTACGTTGAGCTTCGCGGTTTGCTTCAAGCACGCGGGCACATCTTTCATTCCACTGGCGATACAGAAGTACTTCTTGCCGCTTACCGGGAGTGGGGGCAATCCTGTGTTGAGCGCTTTGTGGGCATGTTTGCCTTTGCCGTATTCGATAAGCGGCATGGTCACTTGTTCCTTGCGCGCGACCGGTTCGGAGTCAAGCCGCTCTATCTGCTGAACACGCCGCGTGGTCTCGCTTTCGGCTCTGAGATCAAGGCCTTGCGCGCGAGCGGCTGGTGGGATGGCCGGCTCAACGAAGAGCGCTTCGCATCATTACTCGTTCATCAGCGTGTCGACGCACTACGCGAAGGCACGGGCACTTTTCTCCAAGGCATCGAGCAATTGCCTGCCGCGCAAACGCTCTGCATTGACCTGGCCGGCCGGCGCCAGAGCCGCACCTACTGGCAGTTGCCGACAGCCGAAGAGCGAACCGCTCCGGCCGATCCTCCCGGTGCGTTCCTGGCAGCTTTCGAGGACGCGATGCGCCTGACCATGCGCGCCGACGTGCCGGTCGGCGTGATGCTTTCGGGGGGGATGGACTCAAGCTCCATCGCTTGCGAGATGGCCCGGATTGTGGGTGACGCAGCACAGCGGAGAGCGCCGCTGCATGCGTTCTGCTACGAGTCTCGCGCGCATGACGAAAGTCAGCAATTGGCCGACACGGTTGCGCAAACTGGCGCCACCGTGCATCGATACCGTCCACAGGGTGATGACGTGTGGCGGGACTTGTCCATGGCGCTGTGGCACCACGACGAACCTCTCCACAGCGCCAGCGTGCTGGCAGGGTTTGGGCTGTATCGCATGGCCGCCGCCCAAGGTGTGCGGGTGGTGCTAGGCGGCCAAGGCGCTGATGAAACGATGGCCGGTTACCCGGTCTATTTCGAGAGTGCGCTGGTTTCCCACTTGCTGCAAGGTCATCTGGGTACCTACTGGGCCGAGCTCAGTGCCCTCAGCACGCACGGCTTCGGTTCCCGTGGGCACATGGTGCGGCGCTCGTTGCTGGGCCTTCGCGGCCACGGGCTGCTCCGCTTGAGCCAGGGATACCGAGCGGCAGCCGCCAAGCGCCGACTGGCTGAAGCCGACGGATGGCCCTATGTGGATGCTGCTTTCGGCAAGCTCGTGCAGCCCCAAGAGCAGTTTCGTGGCGCCGACTTGCACACCATGTTGGCGGCCTCCACCACGCTGGCCCCCCTGCCGTGCTATCTTCGCGCGGAAGACCGGAACGCAAGTGCCCACTCGATCGAAGCCCGTGTACCCCTGCTTGATCACCGTCTTGTGGAGCTCTGCATGAAGCTGCCGGTGAAGTGGAAGATGCGCGATGGTTGGAACAAGTACGTCTTCCGCGAGGCCATGCGAGCCCGCATACCTGAATCGGTGCGGGGGCGAAGAGTGAAGTTCGGGTTCCCCACCGACGTGAACACGTGGTTCACGGGGCGCGCTGCCGCCGCAGCCCGAGAACGCGTCCTCGATGGCCCGCTGCGACAACGAGGCTGGGTGCAGATGGGGCCGCTGGACCAGGCGTTCAGCGAACACGCAGCAGGTCGCCGGGACCACTCAGACCTGCTGTTCAATGTGGTTCAACTCAGCCATTGGCTGGCGATGCACGACGAGGGGTGGGCCCGGCCTGCCAAGGTCCCTGCCGGTGAAGAGTTGGCCACCACCGCAGACTGACGCGACCCCACTTCGCCGCCCGGCTTCAATTGCATCGATGAATCAAACCGCCCAGCAAGGCATGAACGGCAGCATCTCGGCTGTCGTCCTGAGCTTCAACTCTGCGCGCTACCTCGACCGTTGCCTAGGGGCACTGACAGAGGCTCTCGATACCCTGGGCGCAGGCCACGAGATCTGGGTGGTGGAGAACGGCTCCGGCGATGCGAGCCCCGCCTTGCTGCGCCAATGGGTAGACCGCCGCCCAGATCTCGTACGCCCCATCTTCAGCCCTGTGAACCTCGGCACCACGGCATCCCGGAATCGCGCGCTTGCCCAGGCCAGAGGCGACTACGTGCTGGTGCTCGACTCCGACGCTTACGTTGATGCAGAGGCGTTGCGAGGGCTTCGCCAGTACTTGGCACAAACGCCGACGGCTGGCCTGGTGGCGCCGCTGCTCCGCTACGGCGATGGCCGCTTCCAACTCTCGGTAGACGAATTCCCCACGTTCTGGCGCAAAGTGGTCAGATTGTTCTACCTCCGCAAGCTAGAGCAAGCGCATGCGGTTCCATCACAGCCAACCGAGGTGGACTACGCCATATCGGCGTGTTGGCTCCTTCCCATGCACGTGGTTCGACTCGTCGGCCCGCTGGATGAACGCATCTTCTACTCGCCCGAAGATGTCGACTACTGCATACGCGTTGGGCTTGGCGGTTACGCGGTGGTCTACAACCCGAACTTCAGCGCTGTGCACGATGCGCAAGAGCTCTCTCGCAGCAAGAAGCTCAACGGCTTCTTCAGCCGCCATGTGGGAGGGCTGTTCTACCTCTTCCTCAAGCACCAGTTCCTCTTGAGTGCGGGGCGACTGCGGCGGCGCATCGCCAGCGCCAGGGGACGGCAGCAGCGATCTGAGCGCGAATAGCCGCTCGCCGCTCATTCGGTCCGCACCACTTTGGTGCGCATCGGCGGGGCGACACCCCAAATGTGTCAGTGGCTCCAACCAACCAACAGTCAGTAGCATTTGGACGCACTTGGAGCCGTGCGGTTGCGCTCGACATAGCCGATAAGCCCTTGAGCGCACAGACTGGACAGCTTGTCTGTGGACCTAGCTTTCGCCGCGTTGCCACAGATTCAGGAACACAGCCCCATGAAGAAGACCCCCGCACCATTGCTCCCGATCTCTTCAGGGGTGTTTTCGGCCACAACACAACGGCGGGACTTCGTCCGCGGCGTCGTCGGGCTGGCCGGATCTGCGATGTTGGGCGCCTGCGGTGGTGGTGGTGCGGCAGAGCCTGCGGATGCGGGCTCGCGACTGTCACCCGGGACTGCGCCGTCGACGCCACCGGCTGCGGCAAATCCTGCGAACACACTGCGCGTCAGCCTGCCGTCCGGTAGCGAAACCAACTACCCGCTCCAGTTCGGCCGCGCCTTCCTGAAGGGCGAGATCCGGCGATCGCCGCAAGTTCTGCTGGACGGCGCCTTGGCGGCCCAAGCACAGGTGGACGTCAAGACCCGGCACGAAGACGGCTCGGTACGCTTTGCCGTTGTGTCTGTTGTGCTGCCAAGCTTGAGCACCACCGAACGCGTGATCACGTTCGCTGATTCTGATCCGCCGGCAGGATCGCCAGAAGCAGTGGCAAACATGCTGGCGAACTACGACTTTGAAGCCACTATCCGTGTGGCGGACCGAAATGGAGTCGCGTTGGTGGGCTCACCTGTCTCGGCAAGAACGATGCTGGGCGGGCTTACAGATGCGGCGCTTGCTGCGGAAACCACAGCCGGAGGAACAGGACCGCGGTATTGGACGCAAGGCTCCGTATGCACCACAGTTCTCCTGCACGACCACGATACAAAGTCATTCGACTTTGGCACCAACGCTACGAAGGCAATTCGGCCATTATTCGTTGTGCAATTCTGGCCTAGCATCAAGAGATTCCATGTTCGACACATTCTGGAGATCTCAGACGTTACTAAACTCAAGGAGGAGACCGGCTTGCAGGTGGTATTTGCGACCGGGCGGGCTGCGCCAGCCGAAAGGCTCAATCAAGTTGGAGTCAATCTTTTCACTGGCTCCTTCGCGTCGAGAGCATATTGGGGCGGCACGCCAGTTCCGCGGGCAAACGTTAAACACAGCTTACAGTATCTTGCATCTGTTGGTGTGGTTCCCAACTTTGACCCATCCATCGCTATACGCCAAAGCGTGCTGACTAGCTACGCAGCGGATTGGGAGAGCATGAACAAGCAGCTTGGCGCAGTCGGATACTGGCAACGTCAAATGTCTGCACCGGGAGGCAGGCCAGATCTCGGGGTTTTTCCGAAATGGGACGTCTTGGCGCTGTATTCAGGCGATTCCAAGATGCACGAAATCGCAGAGGGCCACGCGGAGTTCGCAGGTTGGTGGAACATCCACGCCCGGGAGGGGTCCGGCAGCAAGACCATCATCCCCGGCGTCTTGGGCAAGGGCCGAGTTCTTTCCAAGATGGCAGGCGGTCGGCCCACAACCACGTGGGCACCGGCCATTTCGAGCCCTGAAGACGCGTTGGTGGTCGACGGTCCACTTTCAAATCGTGATGGATGGGCTGCAGACGATTCACATACGCCAGGATTATATTTTTTCCAGTATTTGACTACTGGGAGTTGCTTCTGGCACGAGAAGGTCTTGCAGTTAGGATCATTCGGATTGTTCTTCAATAATCCTGGCGCGCCCGGCTACAACAGCGTAGCTAACGGTCGGCGAAGTTCAGACATGATTCTCAATGTCCAACAAGTGCGGGCTTTCGGTTGGCAAATGCGAAATCGGGTGAGAAGCTGGTGGGCTGCGCTTGACAGTTCTCCCGAAAAAGCGCTGTTCACACAAGCGATGGAAGATGCCCTGGCACAGCGTGCCGGACTGTACGATGTAGCGGGATACATGGTAGGGAACGGCATCAGAGATGCGTGGTACACCAACCACGCTCTTTGGTGGAACAGCAAGAACGGTGGCATGGTCCGGACTCCACGACCGAATGGCATGAACTGGCCAGGACCTGGCGCTTATTTGAGCGGCAGCGATGGATTTGGATTACCCAGCGACGGGGCCGGGTCTGACGCACTTTGGATGCAGAACTACTGCGTTGTATCCTTGTTCCACGCCGTGGAACTGGGATATGAGCTCGCCAGACCATTGGCTGACTGGTTCGCAAAGCCCGTCATCGCAATCGCCAACAGCACGGAGCCCCGCCATCTGGGCGACTACGTGATTCCGACCACCAAAGCAGATGGCACTTTCTATCAGTCGCCACAGGAGATCTGGTCCACGTACGCACACAATGCTGACGCAGCAATACCAACGAGCATGCCCCCCAATCCAAGTTCAGGCTTCAGCGCCGCAGGCACGGTCAATACTAGCAACGTAACCGTTGAAGGATATGGCTCGATATCCGCTGGCGCGATAGCAATGGCCAACGGCGTCGGAGGAGCTTCAACCGCCTGGACAGCCGTGCAGCCATGGCACACCGCCAGCGCGTTTTACGATCATGATCCGCGCTGGGCCATCATTCCACGCCGGTGAACCGAGTCTGACTTGCTATCGGCCCCTAAGGCCAACGACACGCGCCAACCAACGAACCCCATCCGCAAATCCGCTCATTTCAGCCTCGAAAACTACATCATCGATACTGGAACCGTCCAAGAATCGAGGCAAGTAATGAAGATTCGGCTGATTTGACGGTTTTGCCAAACCAGGAAGACAAGTTGTCGCTGAGCGCACTTGAACCCGAGCGAGCACCTCATGCGCTACGGCATCATGGTTTCCACTTGGATAGCAGTAATGACAACCGTTAGATAATCCTAGCCCCATTAAGACCGTGCGGCACTTCGTCAAATCATCATAGATACGTCGCGGGTGCCCGGCATGGTACTGATGTTCATGTCCGTGGAGTTGGATAGACCAGCCAGATTCGTGCAACTCCTTCAATTCCTCTTGGCGCATATAGTGAAACCGACGGTCGGTTACGATCGACTCAGGGTCAGCTAGGCACAAAGCCCTCGCCACAGAGGTCAAACGCTCATGTACATTCTGCGCCGAACAGGGGCCTGACTTCACCCAAGCGAGCAACAGAGCAGTTAACCTCTGGCGCTCCACTTGCCTTGAAAGGTCATACCTGCCATCCAGCGTGGGGGCAAGGTCTGCCAACAAAACGGATCTGCGACCAGCACTCCAAACCATATAGGCAATGGTTACTTCAGGAACCGCATGGCCATTCAAATAGTGGCTGGTGCAAAGGTAAAGGGTTGCAGGCACAGCATAACGCCTGACGACGGGCCCAAGTATGCCAGCCGTTGAACTCCAGCCGTCGTCAAACGTGAACACGACTGGCATCCGCGGGCAAGTTGAATGCAACTTGAGGATTCCCACCGCCTCATCAAGGCTCACAAATGTGAATCCCGTTCGGCGCAACCACCTTATGCGCCGGCCCAAATGCTCGCCGGTGCAAAACAAGAGCGGGTTAAACTGCCACTCATCGCCACTTGCTCCACCATGGTAGCACAGTATTCGCACTTGGCGCGAAGTGACTTTTCTCGCAAGCGCAAATAACCCAATCGCTCGCGCACCCCAGTAAACAAACTTCTTGGCAGAAATCATGAGTCCAATCGGGCCCCCTAACAAAATCAACTACCAGGTTAGCACGCGGGAATCACATCGTTATTCTGCGCCCACGAAACAAGATCCCGGCTAGCCCAAACGAGCATGAAGGCGGCCGGCATATACTCACCACTCTCGTACAGAACTCGGCGGCTTGAGGACGTTGCAGTCGCAAGAGAAATTGAATGCCCACCAGTGGCGACGTACAAGAACTTTGCCCCACCGCTCGCAGGCACTGCTTGTAGGTAGGAAAGCCGAGGACTGATCTTGCATACCTGTGGATCGTAAAACCAACTACTACCAAACATTCCCAGCAACTTTGGATTTGCTTCGCAAATCTCCGCACAGCAGCGGTAGCACTCGGCCCAGCCTTGTTCATTGAACTCATCGAGATATAGATCATGCGTATGAACCTGCATGAATGGTCGGAAACCTCTGAGCCGCCCGACAAACCATCCAATTGCTGGCAGTGCACGACGAAGTCCCTGTCGAAACACAATCGAACGCGGGATTCCGCAACGCACATCAATCAGCTGCGAAGCACCAGCCAACAGTCTGAGGCTGGCTATGCCCATCTCCTTGAGAAATAGATCTTGGTTGAGCGAAAAGGAACGGCTTGACGACTGCAACGAAAGCACGATTCGACTGAACTGCTTAGCTTGATGAATTCGAACCCGAGGCGTCAACGAATCGATAGAGCCACACTGGATAGAAAGCACAACACTATGGAGAATCGCCGCCTGAAGAAAGGTATCTACGGCCTCCGCGCCCCAGGCGTCAAGAATGACTTGCACCAACGCTCGCGCTCTATCTGGGACGAAACGATAATGATCCGCCTCACCTATACCCGAATACTCTCGAATAAACTCATCAATTGTCTGTGAGGAGAAAAAGCGACCCGAAGCCTCGGTGAGTTGTTCACACTTAGCTTGAGCGGCGCACGCCAGTTCAACGAGATCGACCATCATCATTCCACTTTCTATCGGCGACAAACAAAGTGATGACACCAACAAGCCAAGATGGAGATACAGCGAATCGACAGGCCAAATCTTCAATTCTCTCGAAGTTAGGCAACCGGGCCTGCTTGACCCTAAGTCAGCAATCGAGTCGCCGCATCCCTGTCACTTGGGCGTAGCCAATGCACGCGGCCAAACGACTTGGCCGCAATTGAACTGGAGCGGCTACGGTGCAAAGGCGAAGGCGAAAGATAGCATGGCGCCAACACTCGTTGCCGCACAACCAGCCAAACGCAACTTATCTCAACAGTCCAGCAAGAGACCTACCCGGTAAAACACCAGGTGGCATCGTGACGCCCAAGAAATCCGCCACTGTAGGCAGCACATCAAGGATGCTAACCTCCTCCGCAGCAACCCCAGCCTTGTGTGCCTGAATCCAAAGGCTGCCCGATGGGTGGTGTCGCCCGTTCTTCGTTGTCGGAATCTTGTAGAAGTCATCCCGAAAAGAAAACTGCACGCCATCCGAATTGCAATAACTGGATGCTGCCGACGAATCGAAGAAATTGCAGGCGAAGTAGATGTTGTCCTCATCCCACTTGTTGATCTCGAAAAGTTTACGCCCGTCCGGAAACTGCAACCCCTGGATCTTCACTCGCGCCAGCTCTCGTTGCTCAGCAGATTGAAAGGTCATCAAGTACTGATGCGTCATAGTCGCATCAATCGTTTTGAAGTCGATTCGAAAGCGTCTTAGGAATTCCTTAACGTCTATCAAGCGATAGTATGACTTGTCGCCGTCGATAACTTCCGGGGGACACGCCTGCTGACTGAGAGCGGTAGCAAATATGATGCGAGCCCCCGCGCCTTCAGCAAGCTTAGCGATTCGCCCGAGTATCTTGTCCAACGCCATATATCCA
The DNA here is from genome assembly GCA_051861265.1 of Rubrivivax sp. Lineage (GTDB taxonomy): Bacteria > Pseudomonadota > Gammaproteobacteria > Burkholderiales > Burkholderiaceae_C > Rubrivivax. The sequence goes on along the minus strand of JBHYDA010000007.1, from coordinate 93,518 downwards.
AACCTGATAGCGCCGGAGTATACAGCCACATCTTTAGCTGAAACTTCAACACCAAACTTCTCAGGCTCCATGTACTTCCAATATGCATGCTGCAAATGAGCGGTGCTATTGCTAAAGAAAGTCGCAAAGTCTGGCCGGGTTCGCTTGTACTCCTTCTCAAAAACATCGGCCTGGAAGTCATCCATCAGGGCAACACGCTGATAGCTATGGGCGACGCCCGATCTCTCTCGCAACAATTGCCCGACAACGCGACCCACGGACGATACCGACAAACCATTCCTCAGCATAAAGCCCAGAAAATCCAAACCCTGTTTGATACGACTGCCAGCGTGGGGATTCGTGTGCTCCCGAATCATCAAACTTACGAAGCGATTGTAGGAGTTCAAAAACGCAGGCCATGCGTCCTCGTGTTCCGACCAAGGATCAGGCACAAAGAAACCTTGCTTCGGCCTAAAGGGGCGCACATTCATACTGCCGAAACTAGCGACTGACTTACCACCCGCCTCGAGGATCCGCCATACATCCGGCACCGATGATCTTAACCCGTCAGTTAGATGAAAAACCTTGTGCTCGTGGAACGGTCGCCCGGTATGCATTGAAAACCATTGGATCCAGGGCTCCAAAAAGACTTCGTCATCAACATCCACATCCGTGCGAAAAACAACGGATCGATCCCGCAACGCCTTGAAATTCGGCAAATCACCCGCAGCCATCCACTTATCAAGCAGAGGCTGGCACAACTCATTGAATTCAACTTGGATGATCTTTGGAGAATTCACTTCGTTCATATCCGACATCTTCCAAACTTGAAAAATCCAAACACCGACGCTACTGCCGCCTAACGAAAGCGCTGAAACTTGCTCAAAGTCAACTATAGCGCCAACTACGAAGGCATCGGCAAGGTCCCACCCTGTACATGCGGGGGGCAGTGAAGATGCCACTTGAGACGTTCGCCGCAACAGCGCAGCCCAAAAAATCTCACCTTGACGCAGTTCTGCTAATCGACGAACGTCGCCTAAAGCAACGAAGCACTCGGTGTCGAAAACTTACTGCCACGTCTACCGGCATGCCGCAACGCAGCAAGTCAAATGGCTAATCGCCAGATGGGCAACGCCAACTGCCACCCACGAGAAGCCCTTTCAGCGCGACTGATCCGCGATCGTCGCCGCAACGCCAGCCTCCTGCTCAATGAAAAACAATGGTCGGCGCTTGGTCTCCACGAATACCTTGGCAAGGTACTCACCTATGACGCCAAGCGAAAGCAGCTGCACACCAGACAGAAAGAACGTTGGGATGACGATAGAGGCCCAACCCGGTATGGCATTGTCAGTGAACAGCCGCACCGCAAGCGCCCAGAATCCGAGCCCCAAACTAACAACCGAAACCATCAGACCAAGCGTCGTGATCGCTCGAAGAGGAATTGCCGAGAAAGAAGTGACGCCCTGCCACGCCAAGGCCAGCATTTTACGAAGCGGGTACTTTGACTCGCCGGCAAATCGTTCCTTTCGCTCGTACTCTACGATGCTTGAGGGATAACCTAACTGCGGTATCAGACCGCGAAGAAAGACGTTAGCCTCCGAACATGCCCGAAGCGCTTCAATGGCCCGCCGGCTCATGAGTCTGTAGTCCGCGTGGTTGAACACCACTTCAACGCCCAGGCGATCTAGCAGACGGTAGTAGCCTTCTGCAGTCAGACGCTTGAATGCTGTGTCGACACTGCGCGACGAACGCACGCCATAGACAATGTCACTGCCTGCAGCGTGTTGGACCAACATCTTAGAAATGGCACCCAAATCATCTTGCAGATCGGCATCGGCACTGATGAGCACATCACCGTCCGCCGTGAGCAGGCCAGCCAGCAATGCGATCTGGTGTCCGCGGTTTCTTGAGAGCTTAAGGCCTCTGAAGACACTATCAGGCAACTCGCTAGCCAACCTGATGATCTGCCAAGTGCTGTCACGGCTGCCATCGTCAACGAACCAGATTTGACTGCCTGTGGCGATCTGCCCATTTGCCCGCAAGCGTTCCACCAGGTCGCCCAGCTGCCGGATCGTTTCAGGCAGAACGTCTTCTTCATTGAAGCAAGGCACAACGATTGCCAGTCTCGGTGGTGAAGTCATGTCCCCTCTGTCCTTTCCGCTGTTAGCAGCGGCAGGTTCGACTTGAATGCAAACTGTCGCGCCACCAAGAAGAAAACTAGTGTGTATGGAATCGTGGCCAAGGCATGGGCAAGGAACCGATTCACCGAAAGGTAATCGGCGAGCAGGAACAGCGTTACAAGATTAACCGAGTAAGCCAAAGCAAAAACCAGTAGAAATCTTACCAGCGCCGCCTGCCAGCGACCTTGATGGCGAAAGGTCCACGATCGATTCAACACAAAGCTGCAACACAATCCAACTGCATAGCCAGAAGCGTTGGCCGGCAGGTCAGGAAAGCCTGCAAAAGCGATCAAGGCAAAGATCGTCCCTAAACCAGCGACGGTATTGACTACCCCCACGAGAACGAAACGAATGAACTGACCTGCCCACCCACCCAAGCTCACATGACCTCCCCAGGGTCCGATTGCTGGGCGTGCATCAGCATAGCCACCAACGCAAGGATAGCCACCATTGCAGGCAGATGATATTTGATACCGCTCTCGAAGATGCTATGTATGGAGAGAAGATAAGCCCATGGCAGCAAAGTCCAGCCAACACCTAACGGCAGATCGCGCCCTGTGCGAAGTGTATTTGCAGTAACCGAACAGATCACCGCCCACAACACCAACCAAGTAGCTGCTGAGCCTAGCTTTAGAAGGAGATAGAACATTCGCGGTAACCGGTCAGGCTGCGCCCGAAAGGCCGCATAGACACCGTAAGAATGGTCTCCGGAAAACAGCAGTGCCCGCCCGGCACATAGTTCGAAGAACCTCACTGGATTCGAGATCATCCACTCGCGGGCTAACCGCTTACCTTCTCGATCGGCACTCAGTTCACCTAGGGCATCAACGTCAACCGTTCCCCGGATCATGTAGCCCCCGGTTGCCATATCATTGTTTGCACGATAAAGATTGCTACCCCCATTCGTAGAGACCATCACAAACTTGTCAAACACCATGTAGTTGCGCACTGACCAAGGCGCAACGACCACGATCGAGCCTGTGACCCCGACGGCCAAGGCCACGAGCAGACGCCTCCAAGGTGCCCCCCAAAACAGCGCGACTACAACTGCAAAGAAAGGAAGGAGTTGGAGAGAGGGCTGAACCAATACGGCAGCGCCAAGGAGCAAACCGGCGGGGAATGCCCAAGCAACATGTGCGAGCGATCGCTTGGCAAAGACAAGCATCCAAGGAATCGCGGCAATCACCAGCAGTTCCTTTTCCGGCAGGCCTGACATCAGGATATGGTTAGGCCAAATGGCAAACAGCCAAACGATCCATACGGCCCATGGTCCGCAGTTCAGCGCAGAAGCCAAGCGGTGCAAACCCACTGCGGCTGAGACGAAACACAAGAGCGTCAGCACCACCAGCGCCCAGGCATCAGTCATCACAGTCAGCAAGGGCGCCAAGAACAGCGCCAGGCCAGGCGGCCAATAGGCACGGGCCAGATGGTCACCGTACTGACCGGTTTCAGCCAGCCTATTTGCTAGTGCGAGATAGGAAGCGCCATCGGACGCTGGAAGAGGCGCGACAACCAGTATCGTCACCACGCGGATGAGGGCACCAACAGCCAGGGCCGCCCAGAGGGGCGGCGCCGACTCTACCGACAACCGGCATAGTGCCCGCAATACTCTTTCGCGAGAAGGCGTCAGCACTAGCGCCGCAACCGCAAGAGCGCCGAACGCCAAGAAGGCCAATATCTCCGCCCACTCAAGCGCGCGCAGCTGCCCAATCTGCTGGAAGCGAACCGACGCAGGGAAACCTGCAAACACTAGTGCCCCGCAAGCCAAAAGGATCCAACCCATCAATCGCTTCATGATCTGACCCGAGCCCCGTGTCGAAATGCCACCAAACAAAATCACGAAGCACTCCCACTTATTGAAGGTGGGGCTTTCATCTGCCCGGCAAGCAAGCCTGCCAATTGCGCCGCCTGCGATTCACGTGAGCTCGCCTTTACCAACTCCATGCTTCTAGCCAATGCACTCTTATGCGCCGCGCTGTCTCTGTCCGACAACCACGCTTTCAGTCGAGTCTTGATCTCGTCGGCATTCGAGATGCTTGCTATCAAATGCCCCGGGTAGCGACGAATCACGTCTGCTGTCTGCCCGCAGGGATCGATGAGTCCCAACACCGGCCGACCCGCGCGCACATACTCGTAAAGCTTTGCAGGGATCTGACGATTGAACTGGGTGCCCTGGAACAAAAGCAGCAAGTCTGCTCCCATCATTTCGGCTATGGCCTCTCGGTAGGGAACTGGTGGCGCCAATTCCACGACGGCGTCAAGCCTGTAGCGCGCTGCGAGATCCCTCACGTACGGATCGTGACCGCTGGCTCGGAACCGTATGCAAACACGATCAGCCGCGATTTCACCCTCAGCCAACAGTTGAGCAACCGCGTCAAAGAGCGCTGAAGGATCTCGGTCGCCAGGGTAGATTCCACCGCTATGCACCATCAGCAACTTGTCGAAGGCAACACCAAGCCGTCGCGGCTGGGTAGCCGCAAACGCACTTTCGTCATAGCCATTCTCGACCACATACAGGCGCTGCGCAGTTGCAGGGTAACGGTTTGCGTAGCTCTGCGCGGCCGCATCAGTTGTAAAGACGCAGGCGCTGGCATTCGCAAATGTGAATCTCTCGACCCATTGCGTTACAACCCTTCGAAATCGACCAGCGGGATAGCCTGGCGCGGTCATGGGGTCACGGAAGTCTGCGACCCAGGGCAATCCGCTCGTGCGAGCGATCAGCCCGCCAACTAAATGCGCTGTTGCAATTGGGAAGGTACTCCACACCACTGCATAGGGTCGTGCTGCTGACGCCGCGCGCCGGCACTCGCGCCAGCCACGCCACCAAGCGCTAGGTAGCCAAGTCACCCATCTGTCTGGCACGGCTGTCACGCTCAAGTATTTGCCCCGCACCGCCAAGTGTCGCGCCGAGTCCAGCGCTGGTGCTCGCAGTACGGTGCAAGCAGGGGGCACCTCGGGCATTAGATCCATGGAGATGCGCTCATAAGCCGACGGGCCGGCGGTCAACACGGTTACTCGCCAGCCCGAGGCTGGCAGGTACTTGGCGAAGTTCAGCGTACGCAGCATGCCACTGCTGCCGGCTTGTGGAGGAAAGTGGAACGCCACCATCAGTACACGTGGATCAGGAGCGGTGTCCTGCCTGCAGGGCGCCGTGACAGGGTGGTAAAGCAGGTTTCGCGACATCTGCGCAAAGGTCTTCAGCGGTCCAGGCCCCCAAGGGGTGAACCTCGGCAGCGCAAACACGTCGCTGCTATCGCGTGCGCTGCCCCAGACCGTGCTGACGGCGTAGCTGAAGCCGGCTTCGCGGACCATCTCGATATGTTTCTGGCCAAAGTCAGTGCCCGGTTGTCCATTGGGGTAGGCAAAGCCGGCCACAGGCACTCCCAACAGATCGCCCAAGACCTCGCGGCTTCTGCCGATTTCGCGACGCGCCTCGGCATCGCTGCAGTGCATGAGGATGGGGTGGGTGTCGGTATGTGCCCCGATCTCGAAACCACGCCTGTGCAGGCTGAGGACGTCGGCCCGCGAGATCAGCTCTTGCGAATTATTGCCGCCGTCATGCGTGATCCCACAGTGCGCTTCCAGTGCACTGATGAGATCTTCTCTTTCATCCGACGGTTGGTACTTGATGAATTGCTCAAGGCGCAGGATGCTCTGCTTTTTGCTGTCCAGTGTGGCCAAGTCAAAGGTTTGCAGCTGCCCTTGCCAGACCAAGCGCAAAGGCGCCGCGCCTTCAGCTGTCGCATCCACAGCCCGATGAAGCCTTTCGTTCCACAACATTCTCCCGTGCAGCTGGCCGGTAGTGATGAATAACGTTGCTGTCAGGCTCAAGCGCTCAAGCGCAGGAACAACGCCGTCCATCCAACTTGCGTAGCCATCATCAAGCGTGATGCACGCAGCGCCTTGCGGCAAGGTTCCAGCACGAAGACGCCGCACGCCTTCTGACAAGGGCATGAAGCTCAGGAACTTCTTGAGTTCCAAAAGCCGTTCCTCAAACTCGGCTGCAGTCAACTCATCAGGGCGCAGCACGCTCGCATTGCGCGGCACTGCGTGAAAGGCCAGGATGGATAGCCGGCCACGGCTGGCCATTCTGAATAGAAGTCTCTTCACTGCCTCTCACTCCCGCGGGTCCCTAACTGGGGCACTGCCCCGGTCGACAAGTCCGCTGCTCCTGCATCGGCTGCAGTCTGTTCGGCCAATTGCTGAGCTACCAAGCGCCGCAACACTTCCACCAGCAACAGCAGAATGTAGAAGAACTCCAGATACGCAAGCGAAACGGCGGCTCCAGCTACCGAATAGCCCGCCAGACAAGTGAACAAGGTGAAGGCCAAATCCCGCGCCCATCGTAGTCGGGGATCCTTTCGTACCCGAATGCCCAACCAATACAGAGTGAAGAAGGCGTTGAATAGAAGAGCAAGAAAAATGGCCAAACCTACAAAGCCCATGTCGCCCATGACCTCAAAGTAGATGCTGTGTGCAGCTCTGGCAAACAGGCTTTGACTGGGGTCAGGGGTGTCTACCCTAGCGAAGAGGCCAGGATCCAAGCTGTAACGCATCCAAATCCCGCGATTCTGTATGGCGTGGAACCCGCCACCGAAAATGGGATTGTCCAGTGCAACAGCCGAGCTCACACGCCAGGCCATCAAGCGTTCACGGAAAGACCCGTCCTCCGTCTTGGCGGTGTCGATGGTGTCCAAACGCTGCATCACATCGTCAGGTGCGTAGGCTACGAAGACAAATCCGAGAATCACAGCGATGACGGCATTACGGAAGCGCTGCCGCGAAACGATCAACACACACAAGCCCACCACCAAGAGTGCCACGAAGCCGCCCCGCGAGCGTGAACTGAGGATCGAAAAGACGCACAGCACAAAGATTGACCACGCCACCCAACGTACCAACTTGTGGCCACTGTGCTGTGCCACGTACATGGCCAGCGGCACGAACATAACGATTCCCGCGGCGAAGTGATTGTTATCGCTGAACATGCCTACTTCCATGCCTTGGTTCTTGTGCCCACCGGCCGTGGCTACCACGCGCAAGCCATCAATGCCGCCGATGAAACCGACGCCCAGCACTACCACCAGCAGAAAAGCGTGCAATCGCAGCCGATCGCTTACGACTACAGGAAGCAACAGGGCCAGCACAACGCTCTTGAGGAAGATCTCGTAGTACGTAGCATTGATCGCGTTACCCGGCAGTGCCAACGCGGCACACAAGGATCCGTGCACAATGAAGAGGAGCAACAAAACGGTCGTGCGATTCAGTTCGAACGACTTCAGCTTCTGGCGATTGACGGCCAGCAACACCACGGTCAGTACCGCGAATACCAGATTCAATCGCGAACCGGTCATGAATCCGTACATGTACGACGTGGGAAACACCATCGCCGTCCAAGCCCAGACCAGGTAGGACACAAACGGGCTTCTGAATGCCAATGCGATGTACATGAGCACAAAGCCCAGCAGCATCAAGTCGCGCATGGGTCAGCCCTGCCTTCCGTGCGGTGGCGCCCGGGGCGGCCCTGGTGGAGGCACCTTCGGTTTCCCCTTCGGCGGCGCCTCATGGCGCTCTTCATAACGGAAGATGCCCAAGTCAGGGTACTTGCCAGGCTCGCGCTCGCTCTTCACTACCATCCGGCAGAGCCAGAGCAAGGCCAAGCAATCCAGCATGAAAAGAGCGGCTTCCAAGACTTGCAGCCCTCAGTGCACGTCGGCAGGCCTGGCGGCCAATGCCTGGAACAAATTGAATTGCGCTTGGCTGGTGGCAGCCCAGCCGAAGCGCAAAGCGTGCTCGCGTGTCGCAGCGCGCTCGCGTGGCGCAGCAAGCATGCGCAGCACGGCCTGGGTGATGTGCGCGGCGTCGCGCTGAGGCAGCAGTTCGCCTGCCGCTGCGCTGGTCACGATTTCGGGCGTGCCGCCAACCCGGCTGGCCAGTACCGGAGTGCCGCAGGCCATGGACTCGAGCAGAACGTTGGGCCAGCCTTCGCGGCTGGAAGGCAGCAGCAGAAGATCGGCCGCGCTGTACCAACGTGGCAGGTTCGCCTGCGCCTGCGCGCCCGCGAAGAACACCTTGTCCTTCACCCCCAGGGCATGAGCCTGTCGTTCCAGAGCGGCCCGCAGTTCGCCCTCGCCCACGATGGCCAAGTTCAGCCTCGGGTGGTGCTTCAGCAATTCCGGCAGGGCCTGCAACATCAGGGCATGCCCCTTCAGCTCCACCAGATTGGCAACGGCCAGCAGCAAAGGGCCAGAGGGCAAGCCGAGCTCGGCGCGGCAGCGCTGCGGGTCTTGGGGCTGGAACCGATCGGTATCCACCCCGTTAGGCAGAAAGTGGAGATGATCGTTTGGGACACCCAAGCTGGCCATGCTGTCTACCAGAGCACGGCTCACGCCCACCGAGGCGGCTGCGCTGCGCCCCGTCCAGGCAATGGCTCGCCGGGCTACGGGGTGCTCTCGGTAGAGATTGATGTCCGAGCCCCGCGCAGTCACGCACACAGGCTTGCCCAACCAGCGGCCCAGCAAGGCCGCAGCAGCGCCGTCGGGGTAGTAGAAGTGGGCGTCGATGACGTCAAAGTCAAAGCCACTTGCCATCAAGCGCCTCATCGGCCCAAGGCATGCAAGCGCCAACCCCACTGCAGCAGCCCACAGGCCCACCTTCGGCAGCAGTGCATAACGAGGGTGCAGTACCTCCATGCCTTCCTGCACTTCGACCGCGGGTACGCGGGCGAACCTGGCATAGCGTCCGTACCGCGGATGCGTGGAAGGGAACCACGGCACCGGCGCCATCACGCGAGCCTGCACGGGGTGACGCTTCAACAGCTCTTGCAGACGCGTACGTACGAACAAGCCGAAGTGCGGCTGTTCGGCGTTCGGATACAGCGTCGAGAACAAAAGCACCCGCATACCCAGCTGCTGCCCTCAGCGCCTGCGCGCAGCCAGACGCTCGTAAACCGGCCGGTAGCGCGCCACGCTGGCGGCCCAGGTGCGTTCGGTCTCTACGAAGTGGCGGCCCGTCTTGCGCAGGTCGGGCCAGGTCGAACGAGCATCCAGCAGTTGTACCGCGGCAGTGGCCAAGGCGGTTGCATCACCGGCCTTGAACAGCATGCCCGTACGCCCATGCTGGATGAGTTCACGATGCCCGCCCACATCGCTGGCCAGCAGCACGCGACCCTGGGCCATGGCTTCCAGGGGCTTCAGCGGGGTGACCAACTCGGTCAATCGCATCGGGTGCCGGGGGTAGACCAACACGTCGATGAGGTTGTAGTAGGCCTGCACGCGGCTGTGTGGAACCCGCCCGGTGAACAGCACCTTGTCTTGCAGACCCAAGCGCTGGACCTGCGCCTTCAGCGCCTGCTCCTGCTCGCCACTGCCCACCAGCAACAAGTGCACGTCGGGGCGCTGCTGCAACAGCAACGGCAGGGCTTCAACCAGCAGGTCGAGCCCCTCGTAGCCGAAAAATGTGCCGATGAAGCCAAGCACCGTCTTGCCGCTGAGCCCGAGCTCCGCAGCCAAGGCGGCATCGGCCTCACCGCCGGGCGCGAAGTGCTCCACATCCACAGCGTTCGGGATCACCGTCACCTGTTCAGGGCGGAGACCACGTGCTTGAAGATCGGTGCGCAAGCCTTCACAGATGGTGAAGGTGTGGTCTGCGCGCCGAACCGCATGGGTTTCCATCGCTCGCGTGAGGCGGTAGCGCAGGCTGCCTTCGGTGGTGGTGCCTTGGTCAACGGCAGCGTCTTCCCAGAAGGCCCGGATCTCATACACCACGGGCAGGCCCAGCGCTCGGCCCACACGCAGGGCAGGCAAGGCATTGAGCACTGGCGAGTGTGCATGCAGAAGATCAGGCTTCAACTGGCTCGCCACTTGCAACAGCCGCCGCTCGGTGGCCTTCATCAGAGCCCAGTCGCTCAGACCCGGAATGTGCCGGCGGGGTTGCCAGCGCGTGCGGTAGAAGTGCCAACCCTCGATGGTCTCTTCATCGCTCTGGGCAACGTCGTGCTTGGGGCTGGTGAGGTGAAAGGTATCCCACCCAAGGCGGCGCTGTTCCCGCAGCAGCGACAAGGTGCGCTGCGTGTAACCGCTGTGCAAGGGAATGGAATGGTTCAGGACGTGCAGCACCTTCATGCCACCGCTCCGGGGTCTGGGGTAGGTGCGGGGCGGGCGGGCTTCAACGCCGCCCCAGCAAACAACTGGTCATAGGCCGTCAACATGCCTGCCAGCGAGAAGCGACGCTCGGCCTCACCGCGCGCGGCAGCTCCGTAGGCCGCCGACGATTCGGGTTGGGAGTGAGCCTCCCACAAGGCCTGCGCCAAGGCGGTTTCATCTCCGGACGGCACAAGCCATCCCGTGCGCCTCGGCTCCACCAGCCCAGGATTGCCGCCAACGGCTGTCGCCACCACCGGCAGCCCGCAGGCCATCGCCTCTTGCAGTGTGCAGGAGGTGCCCTCCGACAAGGAGGGCAGCGCGAAGCAGTCGAACGCGGGCAGCAGCGCATGCACGTCGCTGCGCGCACCCGGCAGCCACGCCAGGTCTGACATGCCTGCCGCCGCCAGGATGCTGGCCACTTCGGTGAGCAGTGGGCCTTCGCCCACCATCGCCAGGCGCACCCGCGCGCGGGCCTCTGGATGCCGCTGAACCAGCTGCACAAAGGCACGCGCCAGCAAGGGCTGGTTCTTCACGGCCTGCATACGGCCCACGGTGCCCACCACCCAGTGCTGACCGGGCCGAAATGGACAGTCTTCAGGCACTGGGTTGGCTGCGCCTGACCGAGGCCGAAACAGCTGCGTGTCCACGCCATTGGCGACCAGCGAACGTTGCTGCTGATGCACACCCACCTTGCTGCCCAGGTAGCTGTCAAGTTCAGCCGACACCGACACATAGTGCGAGACGAAGGGGCGGTAGAGCCTGCGCACGCGTGCATAGCGCGGGTTGTCGCCTCGCAGATCGTGCACGTCCCACCCATGCTCGGCATGGATGCGGCGCGGCACCCGCGCCAGCCAGGCCAGCGGCACCACCTCCAGACCAGCCAGGTTGCAGGTGTGGACGACATCGGGTCGGCGCTGACGGAGCAGTCGCAAGATCTTCGGGTACAGCGGTATCGCGTGACCTTCGGGCTTGTGCAGCGCCACGAACTCGACATCGGGAGCGGTGACACGGTCTTGAAAGGAGGAAACCGTTGTCATCGCCACCACCGTGTGCCGATAGCGGTGCGGCGGCAAGTGATTGGTGAGTTGCACGATGACGTTTTCCAGCCCGCCCACAGCGAAAGACTGGACCACGTGCAACACGTGGGTGCGCGAGGCTTCGTGGCTCATGCCGCCAGCACGGCCGAGCTGGCTGTTGACTTCGGCAGCGCGCCATCGCCGCCGTGAGTACGGCGGAGGAAAGCCTCGAACATCAGCAGCGACCAGAGCACCGACGAGCGGTCGCGGCGGCCACTTTGGTGCTGCGCCAGAAGCTGGCGCACCGCCCCCATCTCGAAGAGATCAGAGTCGGCCAGTGCCCCGCCCATCACCGCTTTTTCCAGGCGCTGTGCCAATGGCCCGCGCAGCCAGCGCGCCAACGGCACGGAGAAACCCATCTTCGGTCGGTACAGCACCTCGTTCGGCAGGCGGGCCTCATGGGCGCGCTTCAGCAGCAACTTGCCTTCCGAAGGCGAGGTTTTCAGCGCCGAAGGCAGCCTGGCCATCCACTCCACCAGCACGTGGTCCATCAGGGGCTCGCGGACTTCCAGTGAGTGAGCCATGCTTGCGCGGTCAACCTTGGTGTTGATGTCGCCGACAAGCCAAGTCTTGTAGTCGAGGTACTGCACCAGAGCGAGGCCGTCGTCGGTACCCGCGCGGTTCGCATAGCGCTCAAAGACTTCCGACACATTGCGCCCCCCCAGGTCAGCGCGCAGCCGGCTGGAGTAGAGGGCCTGCCGCTCGCCGTCGTGCAGCCGACTGACCGCGCGCAGATAGGCCTGCACCGAGTTGTGCGCCAAAGCCTGAAGCGTGCTTTTGGCGCGCAGCGGACGCGGCGCCCAATCGAGCTTCGGGTACATGGATCCCAACAGGCCGAACAGCGGCCGCCGCAAACCCAGGGGCAACCTGCGCCGCGCGTGCTCTTCCATGAGGTGCAGCCGGTAGCGGCGGTAGCCCCCAAACGTTTCGTCACCGCCGTCACCCGACAGCGCCACCGTCACATGCCTGCGCGCCAACTGGCAAACGCGGTACGTGGGCAGTGCCGAGCTGTCTGCGAAAGGCTCGTCGTACAAATCGGCCAGCGTGTCGATCAGGTCGTGGTCATCGGCGCTGGCCACCTCCAGGTGATGGTCGGTGCGGTAGCGTGCAGCAACCTGGGCCGCAAACTCGCTCTCGTTGAAAGCGGGGTCATCGAAGCCGATGGCACAAGTGCGCACGGGCTGCCCCGACTGCAGCGCCATGCTGGCGACCACCGCGCTGGAGTCGACACCGCCCGAGAGAAAAGCACCAATGGGCACCTCGGAGACCATGCGCAGCTTGACCGCTTCATCAAGGCGGCGGAGCAGCTCCTCAGACGCCTCTCCAGCGGAGCACTGTGCATCGAGCGTGAACCGCACATCCCAGTACGGCTGGGGCTGCCCCGGAGCCTGACCGCGACGGAAGGTAAGCGTGTGCGCCGCCTCCAGCTTGTTTATGCCCGTGTAGATAGTGCGCGGGTCGGCCACATAGCCCAAGGCCATGTACTCTTCCACGGCCATGGGGTCGATGCGACGGGGCAGACCGCCACGCCCATCGTCGTAAGCAAGCAAAGACTTCAGCTCTGAGCCGAACAGCAACCAGCCGTCGTGGGTGATGGCGTAGTGCAGCGGCTTTACACCCAGCCTGTCTCGCGCCAGGAACAGGGTATGGCGGTTGCGGTCGTACAAGGCAAAGGCGAACATGCCGCGAAGGCGCTGCACGCAAGCCTCACCCCAGGCCTCCCAGGCGTGCACGATGACTTCAGTGTCACTACGCGTGCGGAAGGTGTGCCCCAGGGCCTGCAGCTCGGGGATCAGTTCCTGGTAGTTGTAGATCTCGCCGTTGAAGACGATGCAGACCGAGTTGTCTTCGTTGAACAGGGGCTGCTGCCCTGTGGCGACGTCAATGATGGACAGGCGCCTGTGCCCCAGGCCCAGGCCAGGCTCCAGGTGCAGGCTGCCCTCGTCCGGACCGCGGTGCAGCTGGGATTCGTTCATGCGGCGCAGCACCTTGGCACTCACATCGCGTGTGGCGCGCAGGTCGAAGATTCCGGTCAGGCCGCACATATATAGGTATAGGGAGCTTGGGGGCGCGCCTTGGGAGCACGAGCCAGCATCTGGCAATGTCTAGCCAGCCTGTCCGGCAAGGCTCTTCAACCAATGATAGGCAACAAGCCAGCGCCGGACGGCTCCGCGGCATGCAGGCAGGGCTGCGGCATGACTTCCGGCACACCTCACCCGAGGGTTTGGCCGTCTCAGCTCAGCCTGAGTGCCCTGAAGCGGCCGCTTGCCGGGCGCAGATGGCACCCCGGCAGGCGGCAGATAACCGGCACGATCTTACGGTCTGGGTTGGAGCACCCGACCTAAACTTCGGCAGCGCGAGCACTGCAACGCTACAGCAAGCATTCCGGCCGAAGCGGCACACGGCGCAACAGAGCGGCACAAACCCCGCTGGCCGCAACCCAGATACCGACCTGCGAAATGACCCCAGATACCCGGCCGCCTCAACCAGATTTCCGCCCCGACATCAACGGACTGCGCGCATGGGCGGTTGTGGCGGTCGTTCTCTTTCATTTCGACGTGCCGGGGTTTGAGGGTGGGTTCGTGGGGGTGGACGTGTTTTTCGTCATCTCCGGCTATCTGATGACGCGAATCATCAGCACGCGGCTGCAACAGCAGCGGTTCAACTACCTGGAGTTCTGTGTGGCGCGGGCTGCTCGCATCCTGCCAGCACTGCTGGTGGTTTGTGCTGTGCTCATGGCGCTGGGCTACTTCGGGCTCACTCCGCAAGATTACAGGACGCTGGCTACACACGCGCTTTCAAGCGTTTTGTTCTTTTCGAACATCAAGTACTGGGATGAGGCTGGCTACTTCGATGCGGCGTCGCACGAGAAGTGGCTTCTGCACACGTGGTCACTGTCGGTGGAATGGCAGTTCTACCTGTTCATTCCACTTGTTCTCTGGCTGGTTTGGAATCAGTTTCCGCGCGTCACGGCTCTTCGCAACTTCACGGTCGCGGCCGGTCTTGTCTTCTTCGCGCTGGGGCTCTGGGCAACATCGAACGCGCCAACGTCGGCGTTCTACTTGCTGCCGTACCGCGCCTGGGAGTTCCTGGTAGGCGGCTGGGTGTATCTGCAACTAGAGCCATGGGTGCAGGGGTCCTCCCGCTGGAGCAGATACCGACCGGCATTGGCCTTTTTCGGGCTGGCATTCATCGCTGCATCAGTGGGTGTTTTCGACGCCTCCACGCCATGGCCTGGGTGGAGTGCGGCGCTGCCCGTGTTGGGCGCAGCGCTGGTGATTGCTGCAGGCCGGCCGTCATGGTTTACGCACAACCCAGCGTTGGACTGGCTTGGAGAACGTTCGTACTCCATTTATCTGTGGCACTGGCCTGTGTATGTGGTAGCGCATTTCGCAGGCATTGCCAAGGAGAACGGGGTCGTTCTCTGGATGACGGCTGCCACACTCGTGCTTGCAGAGTTGTCTTACCGTCTTGTTGAGCAACCAGCCCGCAAGCGAATTGGGCGGCTATCAAACGTTCGAGGTGCCAGCGTCGTTGCAACAGCGACATTGGCGCTGACAGCGGGTGCGATGGCTGTGCGGATGCATGAGGGGTTCCCAGGGCGGCTTCCGCCAGCGGCCGAACTGGCTGAGCGCTCGGCGACAGACATGAATTTGAAGGGGAAAGGCTGCTTGCTGGCGAAAGGGGTGGTGTCACCTGAGTGCCGTTGGGGCGGGGCTTCGGATGCGGAGCCCAGCGTGGTCGTCATTGGCGACTCTCATTCACATGTCTTGGTATCGGCAGTTGGAAAGGCACTGGAGCAGACCAACGCGCTTGCGCAAGGCCCAGCTCTTCAGTGGTCATACGCAGCCTGCCCGTTTCTCATCCACTCTGACTCGGCGCCCTTTGCCGTTGCAGAGCGCGGCCCGGAATTCCGGTGTGGAGACTTTGTGAAATGGGCCATTGCGCAAGAACAGAAGCTCGCGCCCACAACGCAGGTCTTGATCATCAACCGCTATGCCTCATTGATGTACGGGGACGCCGGCGACGAGGTGAGCTTCCGGGGCGCGACAACGCCTGTTCGCGGCCGTATTCCGCGCAATGAGTCAGAGGCCATTGCGCAGTACACCGAGGCCATTGTCGATACGGCATGTCATTTTTCGCAGAAGCACCGCGTTTTGCTGATGAGGCCCATCCCCGAAATGGCGAGCAATGTGCCCAAGACCATGGCTCGGCGCATCACCATGGGACTCGATCCGGATGTTTCAGTCTCGCGCGAGATCTATGAGCAGCGGAACGCCTGGGTTTGGCGCGCGCAAGACAAGGCCGCTCAAAAGTGTGGTGCAGTCATCGTCGATCCAACCAGCGTGCTCTGCGATGCCGACCGTTGCCACGGCAGCCTTGATGGCAAGCCGCTTTACTTCGACGATGACCACTTGAGCGAAAGCGGCAACAAGGTTTTGGTTGGCCTCTTCAAAGAAGCGTTGAACCCAGCGTCTGCCAGGCCTGCGCCAGAGCCGCCCCACAAATGAGACGGGCCGTAGACGGCCGCCTTGCAAGCCTGACGGCAACTTCGAAGCTGAGCATGCCCATGCGCGCGGGCCTCAGGTGGCAGGCGGAATCGTTCCTGCTCGCCGCGTGTTGATCAAATAGCGTGGTTCTTGCCTGAACAGGCTTGCGCCACGTTTTTGGCGATCAACCGAACGGCTGCAGGCGCAGAATAATGCTCGTTCGCCACAGCCAAAGCCGCATTTCCCATTCTTTCGCAAGCGGTGGCGTCAGTTAACAAGCGGCATACCTCGCCGGCGAATGACACCACGTCATCGCGCAGGGAGATCTCGCCGCGAGCCGCATCAAAGATCAGCCCCTCAGCGCCAATCGTCGTGGCCACGATGGGCCGCCCAGCCAGCGCAGCCTCAATGATCTTGATGCGTGTGCCCGAGCCGCGCAGGATGGGGCACACGACGACGCGAGCCTGAGCGTAGAGCGCGTTCAGATCCTCCACGAAGCCCAGGTAATGCACCCCAGGCGGCGGCGCAGCAAAGCCGCGCAGCACTTGGCAGTGGCTGCCTCCAATCAAGAGCTTTGCATCGGGCACCTGTTGCCTCACCAGCGGCCAGATGTGTTCGACCAAGTGGTTGGCGGCATCAACGTTGGGTTCGTAGGCATAGGTGCCGAGAAACAGAACGCTGGGGGCATCCGGAATACGGGTGAGCGCAGGCGCCGGCACCGCGTTTGGCACGCTGAGCACCCCTGATGCCGGGTGCTGCCGCAGCAACGCAGCCGAATCAGCTTCTGAACAAACCAAAGTGCGGGCCGCCCGCCGAACCGCCCAGCTCTGCAACCGGGCAAGCGCCGGCCGCTGCAGCCAACGCAGCGGTTTGCTGCGCCAGTGTGGAGGGCTGGCCATGGCGCGGTCAAAGGCTTGGGTTTCCACATCGTCCAAGTCAAACACCACGGGTGCCGCTGTGCCACCAGCGCGCCGCAAGAGCGCCATTGCTGCGAGCCGGTGTGCGAACACCAAGGCAGGGGGCTCAGCCCTCAAGGCGCGATAGAGCGCAGTGGCCTGCGCCTGGCTGCAAGAGCCAGTGAACAGCCCTTGCGAGTAGACATCCAGCGCTGGGGCCATGACTGTGCGCCAAGCACCGCCTTGCCGGCCATCAGCCACGCCTCCCGCAGCCACGTGCACAAAGTCGACGGGCACACCCCAGTGAAGGCGGAAATCAGCGGCCAGCGACTCGAGGCTGTGGGCGGCCGCGGCAGCCTCTGACACAGCGCAGAGCAGTTGAATGCGAAAGCCTGCTTCTGCCACCCCCTGCATCATCAATTTCATCCGCAAGGCTGTGCCCGAGCGGAATTCACTCAAGGGAGCTGGCCAACGATTCGTAATGAATAAGCAATCAGGCAATTTTGGATCGTTCTAAGCCTAGGATCTCGGCGAACCCCATTCCGACTTGATTTGCTTCACAACATCCAAATAAGCCCGCCCCCATTTGCGCCCCGGCTCAAGATAGTTTCCTTCCGCCCACTCATTCCAAGACTTGATAAAGACCATCTGGTCATCAGCCCCTCGGGCTTCGACCCTCTTGTTTGCCTTCTGTAACTGTGCCCTCAGAAATTCGGGCTGGGTGTTCTTCATTATCACACCAGCTTTGCCGCTTCTCGGCGTATTATCCCAATTGGGGACAGCACACACAATTGCATGTTTGTTTTGCACAGTAGGCACGAAGTAATCAATCAGGCGCTTCGCGTCAAGAATAACAGGTCTGCCGACCGCCTCGGCGTACGCATTTGCAAGCTTCCTGATTGGCTCTCGCCAAGAAATCCATTCTCTACGACGCGGGATGTGCCTCATATTGACGAACGCATCGAAGCCGAGTTCTTCCGGCCGAAACTCCGGATCAGGATGTTCACAGACTAGAAAGAGCCCTGGAAAACCAGCCTGTTTTGCCATTTCCCGCCAACGTCGCGTCCACTCCAATGGCGCTGGCAACTCCGTGGGTCTGTAAACCATAAGCACAGGCTTCCCGTCTCTCCTGATGTATCGCGCGTCAGAGAAGGCACGGGAAAGATACGCAAAATGCTGCTCATCATCCTCAGGGCCCGGATACATTTGCTCGATCAAGACCTTCTTATCCAAACCATGCCAAGCACCCGTCCACGATTGATTAGCCCAGCACAGCATGAACGGAAAATCTGGCTCCTTGAGCTCAAGCACGGCCTGCAGCGGCTTCTCTAGAACCTTTCGTCCATGACCGAACCAGTAGTGGTAATAGCAGAAGCCATCAATTCCATACTCATGCGCCAATTGAGCTTGGCGAAGCCTTGAATCACTGAGCCTTAGGTCATAAAACCCAAGCTCACTGGGAAGATCAGGCTGCTCGTGCCCGCGGAAGAGCGGCTTGGCCTTTGTTACGTTAGTCCACTCCGTAAATCCAACGCCCCACCATTCGTCGTTCTCCTTTATGGGGTGATACTGCGGCAAATACAGGGCAATGAAAAGCGGCTTCGCCATATGTGTGCAATCAGCAAACGTTACGCGTGATTATTCGCGGGATAACAATATTACCCCAAAGCCGCTGCCATTCAGCAACTGTTCCGAATGCCGAAACTTCAGGTCGGATTGCGAAGCTCAAGACATCCAGTATTGTGTCATGATCTAAGTGACCCGTATGATTATTACCGGCCCCGATCGAAAGCCCAAAGTGATAACTACCGGGCGCCAAGCCCATACTCGGGACTTCAACTTGGACAACGCATTTCGAATCCTTGATTGCATTAATCACCTGAGGACCGAAGCACGAACCGACAGAAGCCCCATCACTGCTGAAGATAGTCAAACTTATTCGACAGTCAGTTAAATCCTCGAAGCACGCAATTTCACAGTTAAAGCATATGCTCTCGCCGAAATCGAAGGTGGCAGTGTCACCTGCGAACGAAACTCGAGTGAAGCGCGCCTTCTCTGTCCCTCGATACTTTCTAGGAACAAGTTCGACATCGTAAGAAAAGATGTCGCCGCTCGCGTTAACTTCAAGATACGCTTCGATAGCCCTCGACGTTGGCCCGATGTAACGCACCAGCCCCCCCGACAGCAGAATTGCGGTTGAGGTAAGTTGCTCGATCGCCTGCATGTTATGACTGACAAACAGAACTGTTCGACCTTCATGCGCAACGGTTTGCATTTTCCCAAGGCATTTCCGCTGAAAACCCGCATCACCTACTGCCAGCACTTCATCGACAACTAGTATCTCAGGCTCAAGATGGGCAGCTACGGCAAAAGCAAGACGAACATACATGCCGCTGCTGTAGCGCTTGACAGGAGTGTCGAGAAACTTCAAGACATCCGCAAACTCAACTATCTCATCAAATTTGCGCTGAACCTCTCGACGCGTCATCCCCAAAATGGCACCGTTAAGGAAAATGTTCTCTCTGCCTGAGAGTTCGGGGTGAAACCCCGTACCCACTTCAAGCAAACTGGCGATGCGCCCGGAGATCTCAATTCGCCCGCGAGTTGGCTCTGTTATTCGGGAGAGGACTTTCAGCAAGGTACTCTTGCCAGCGCCATTTCTTCCAATCACGCCAACGGCCGCACCTTGGTGCACCTCAAAGGACACCCCTCCGAGCGCCCAGAACTCGCGATCATCTCGCCCCGAAAGCAAAGCTCTGGGGTTTGAAACCCGCTCATAAAGGTACTCGATCAGAGTCTGATCACTGTTCGATTTCTGACGAGGCGATCCGAGAACATACCTCTTGGCAACGTTCTCTGCCTTTATGACCACAGGTGGCATATCAACGCTCCAATTTTCGAGCAACAACAGCGAACTGCTGGTACTTCGTTTCCTCCAGATACGCTCCAAGAATCTTGAATGCAAGCCGCTGCATTATGCTTTTCGACCACCAGCGCTCATTGATTCCACCCATCTTCTCAATGGAGAAGCCGACACCATGAAACGTCCTGACGATACTTTTTCGAGTAAAGAACCGCAGATGCGTTCTATCGCGTACGCCCATTTCCTCGTATCTAAAGTCCCGCTCAAACCAGATGTGCTTGATGTTTTCCAGATTCAGAAAATTGGGGATGGATGCGACGACAGCTCCGTTGGACTTTAGTTTTCCCCTGACCGCCAGAAGAAAACCTTCCACATCTACGACATGCTCTACAACATCATTAATGACAATGAGATCATACTGCTCGTTAGGTAGCTCTAGGCTCTTATCGAAATAGCACGACTTCACCCAATCGAGTCGCCGACTTGCGATCTCAGCCGCAACCGGATTGGGGTCAACTCCATGAACCGTGCACCCAAGGTTGCGCTTCAGGAGAGCCCCAAATGCCCCAGTATTACAGCCAATATCAAGTACCGTCTCGACTCCAGCCGGGACGTACGGAAGCATTTCTTCTCTTGAGATATCTGGGTACATCGTGTTGCTTGTTGCCATGGCTTAAATCACATCCGCAAATGATCTCTCCATGCGGCGAAACTTCCGAATCCCCAGCCACAGAAAGAGAAAAATCACTGCCCAACTCAAGGCAAAGCCAGGCCAATACAGGCTGACATTACCGCCCAACACAACCCAACGGAACCCATCGATCACGCCCACCATGGGGTTCAGTGAGTACAGCAGTCGCCACTGCTCAGGCACCACGCTGGAGGAAAAGCCCACCGGGGAAACGTAAAGCCCCATCTGGATGATGAAGGGGATGACGATGCGGAAATCCCGGTACTTCACGTTCAGTGCGGCAATGAAGAGCCCGGGGCCCAGGCTCGCCAGCACCGCCATCACCACAAACGCAGGCAGCAATAAAATCTGCCAACCTGGCCAGTGGCCGAACCACAGCATCATCGCCATCAGCAGTACCAAGCTGATGGCGAAGTCGATCAGGCACACCACCATGGCCGAGGCCGGCACGATGAGCCGCGGAAAGTACACCTTGCTCACGAGGTTGGCATTGCCCACCAGGCTGTTGGAAATGGCGTTAGCCGATGAGGCAAAAAGCTGCCAGGGCAAGAGCCCCGCAAACACCAGCAAGGGGTACGGGGCCTTGCCTTCAGTGGGCATTTTGGCCAGGTAGCCAAACAACACGGTGAACACCACCAGCGTGGCCAAGGGCTGCAATACAGCCCAAGAGGCGCCGATGATGGTTTGCTTGTAGCGCACGGCCACATCACGCCAGGCCAGCACCGCAAACAATTCGCGGTAGCGCCACAGGTCTTGCCAGTACTGGCGGTCGGCCCGGCCGGCCTCGATGACAAGCGTGGGAACGTTGGGGGTGCTCATTCGGTGGCCTGATTAGCGCGCAAGTTCAGCCAACTGACGCGCGCGTCAGCCAGACTTCTGAGGTTCATTGCCAAGAAAGACTGCCCATGAGGCGGCGAATCTCCTCAGCCACTGCATTCGGTTCAAACAACGCTCGTCCACGCAGCAAATTGTTCTGTTGCGTCGAGAACCGCTCGGCTTCTGCACTGAAGGCCAGCGCTTCAATGCGCGCCGTCAGCTCCTGCTGCGAATCGCACAGGTAGCCAATTTCGCCTGCATCAGCAACCAGCCCTTCGAAGTAGTTCGATCGAAATGCGATCACGGGCCGCAGATAAGCAAAGGCGTCCAAGGATGAACCGCTGCAAACCAGGTCGTACATCCTGGCTGCATATGGCATCACCAGGTAATCCATGCTGAGAACCGCCGCTCGGAATTCGTCCAACGGGAGCATGCTGCTGGCACCCAAGTTGAGCAGATGGCCATGCGGCCCACTGCGGAACGCGTCGAAGCGGGCTCGCATGCTGTCGTCAACGCGCCCTATCAAGTGGAAGCATCCGTCCATCAGGCCAGGAAGCCGCTCTCCCAGCGTTTCGATGGCTGACAGGAAGACATCAAAGCCCTTGGCGCGGTTGCCCAAACCCACGAAGCCGAAGCGAATGGGCCCCGCACGCCTCGGCTGTAACTGGGCGGTTTCGAAGGTGTAGGGGTGCCGGATGGCGTTGACGCGCCTCGCCACCCAGGGGTACAGATCCTGCAGCGTCCGCCGGATGTGCTGGCCCAGCACAAGAACGCGCATTCGAGGCGGCACGCCCAAGCCCAGCAGCATGCGGCGCTTCTTGGAATAGAGCAGGTTGTGAAGAACGCTGTGCAGCACAACCAGCACCGGCACCTGCCGGTGCCAGACGCCGAACAGCAGCTTCGCGGCCAGCAGCGTGTCTTCAGTGACGCAAGTGAGTATCACCAAGGCCGGCTGTTGCTCGCGCCGGCGGTTCAGCGCTTCGCGCAGAACCGCAAGATCAAGCCCGAACCGCTGGCCCAGGGCGCTGTGCTCGCGCGGCGCCGTCTGGATGGGGTGCAAGGTCAAGCCTTCGGGCGTGCGCCCGCGCAAGGTGTCTCCCACGGCCTGCAAGTGCCCAGGTTCGGCATGAAACTCAATGGGCCCAGAGCCCGCCAGGCGCTGGGCGCACAGCAGCATCGCACCATTGAAAGGGGCATGCTCCAGCCCCTGACAGACGGGTTCGATGACGAGGATCATGCTTGAGGCCGGGGCACGACCAGGCTCGCGCCGGGTTCTGCAAGTCTTGCGCTTACAGCCGCCACAGGCTGAAGCCTGCTTGGCGCAGGGCGGCGGCGTCGAACGCTGCCTTCACGTCGATGAAGACCCCACCTGGGGCCAACTTGTCGCGCAGTTCGTCAGGCGTCAATGCCCGGTACTCTTTGTGCGCAACGGCAGCAACAACGGCATCAGCGCAGGGCAACTTTGCGAAGGACACCAGCTCCACGCCGTATTCGTGCACCGCTTCGGCAGGGTCGGCGGTTGGGTCGGTCACGTGAACTTCGATGCCGTAGCTCTTGAGTTCGCGGATGATGTCGATGACCTTGCTGTTGCGCAGGTCGCCGCAGTCTTCCTTGAAGGTCAGGCCCAACACATTCACCTTGGCGCCTTTGATTTGGCTGCCGGCAGCGATCATGCGCTTGACGGTCTGCTCGGCAATGAACTTGCCCATGCCGTCGTTGATCCGCCGGCCCGCCAGAATCACCTGCGGGTGGTAGCCGAGCATCTCTGCCTTGTGCGTCAGGTAGTAGGGGTCCACACCGATGCAGTGCCCGCCCACCAAGCCGGGCTTGAACTTCAGGAAGTTCCACTTGGTCCCCGCCGCCTCCAGCACCTCTGACGTGTCGATGCCCATCTTCTCGAAGATGAGCGCCAGCTCGTTCATGAGCGCAATGTTCAGGTCGCGCTGGGTGTTTTCGATGACCTTGGCAGCCTCAGCCGCACGGATGCTGCTGGCGCGGTGAACACCAGGTTCGATGATCATTTCGTAGACGGCAGCCACCTGTTCCAACGTCTCCGGTGTGTCTCCACTGACGATCTTCAGGATCTTCGTCAGCGTGTGCTCCTTGTCACCGGGGTTGATGCGCTCGGGGCTGTAGCCCACGAAGAAGTCCTTCTTCCACTTCAGGCCCGATTCCTTCTCCAGAACCGGGATGCAGACTTCTTCGGTGGCACCAGGGTAAACGGTACTCTCGTACACGACGATCGCACCCTTCTTCAAGTGGCGCCCGACGCTGGTCGACGAGCCGATGAGAGGCCGGAAGTCAGGGATGTGAGCCTCGTCCACGGGCGTCGGCACCGCCACAATGATGACGTCAGCCTCTGCAAGCATGCGAGGGTCGTCTGTGTAGACGGCATGCGTTGCTGCCTGCACTTCTTCGTCCGTCAGTTCCCGAGACGGGTCAGTGCCGCGCCGGCAAGCCTCTACCTTGGCGCTTGCGATGTCAAAGCCGATGGTGCGGGTCTGCTTGCCGAATGCGACTACCAAGGGCAGCCCGACATAGCCAAGACCAATGACGGCAATGGTTTTCATTGTTTTTTCTCCTTCAATCCAAGGATTCTCAACCCAATCATCGAGTGTCGCGTGCGGTGACCAGGTTTCTGTCCAAGGCAGCCAAGTGCGCGCGTGCAAACTTCTCCAAAACTCGATCTGCCGATTCGCTCATCGGCGTGGCCAGCAGCACCACGGCGCCGTCGTCACCACGCCCCCTCAGGCGCGCCGCAACCTGCCACAACTTGGCCTCGATGTCGCCAGACACCCAGCGCCCGTCCACCCAGTACAGGCGCCAAGTCCGCAGGCGCACGCCTTGCTCCTGCCCCAGCGCAGCCGCGGCACGCACATCTGCCGTCCGCATGCCGGGCAAGGTGTCGTCGAACCGGGGCAAGGCGCCTTGCGCAGACACCACCCAGTCAGCCTCTTCCTGCGAAGACCGCACCACCCGGTTCACCGAGGTGACCAGTTTGCTGTCATTGCCTTGCTGTCGGTAGTAACCGATCCACAGGTGTACGGTGCTGCCATCTTGGCGGTAGGCCGCATCGGCCGTTGCCGCCGGGTTGCGGAAGCCAGGAAGCCAAGGCAGCTTCAACCCGTCCACAACCTCCCACCCCTGTTGCCCCAACGGCGCGGTCACGCGGGCGGGGGCAGCCAGCACGGCCGCTTCCATATGAAGCGCCACGCCACGCCCGCCCGCACCCAGTGCCAGTACAGCCACGGTCATCACGATCACACTGGCCTGCAAACGCCCAGCGCCTAGCGTGCCAGTGATTGGGGCCTCGGCCGCATCTGCAAAGCGCGCGCCAACCACGAACATCACACCGATCACGAGGCCAAAGAAGAGCCAGCCATAGATGAGATGGTCAACACCCGCAGCCAGCTTGTTGCTGGAGAGGTGCCCGATCATCACGATGAGGTAAGCGCGCGCCCAGTTGGCCAACACCGGCACCACGATGGATGCAGCGAAGAAAAGCACGCGCTTCTTGGTGCTGCTGTAGTTCAGGTACGCGAACAACGAGCCCACCATCAACGAAGCAATCAGGTAGCGCAAGCCGCTGCACGCCTCGACCACCGACCACGACCCCGTGGGGATCAAGAACTGAAGTCCCTCGCGATAAACCGGAACACCGGTGATCCGGAGAGCCCAGACCGTGACATCAGCGGTCCACTCCATCAACAAAGGCATCAGCGCATCGCCAAAGGGGACGGCGAAGTAGACGAAGGCCAATGGAAACGCCACCACACGGGCCACAGCCCAGCCGAACAGCGCGGGAACCGCCAACACCAACAGGGTTGCCAGCGCGAAGTGCCCCACCACCCCCACCGTGGCTGCCTCACTCAGCAACCAAGCCACCAAAGCGGCCACAAACGGGAGCAACAGCCAGGGCACCGGCTTGACTGGGGCCACGGCCAACTGGCCGCGCACGCGCCAAACCAGCCAAGCCACGATGGGGAAAACCAGGAATGCGTGGGCGTAGGTGTCCGACTTCTGCCAGAGATCCACGATCACGGCCGCGGTCGGCCAGAAAATCAGTAGCAGCGCGGCCCAAAACAGCAGCCACAGCGCTGCGTGCGCTTTCCCGAAGCGTGTTTCTCTCGTCAACTCGTTCAAAGGAGATTCTCCAAGCGCTTCAGCAGTGGCGAAAGGCCACGTGTCCAGTCAAGTTGCGCGGTCACATGGTCTCGGCCCGCAAGAGCGATCTGCTGGCTGCTTGCAGGGTGCGACAGCAGAAAGCTGACCTCGCGGATGTAGTCCGCAGATGTTGATGCCACCATCAAGTGCTCGCCGGCCTGGGCACCGACCGCACGGGCACAGTCAGGCGCGGTCACAACGGGGCGCGCCATCGCCATGGCTTCAAGGACCTTGTTCTGGACGCCCTGCGCAATGCGCATGGGCGCCACCGCGACCCGAGCATGTTGCAGCCACGGTCGCACGTCTGCCACTTCCCCCGTCACCCGAACACCGAGGTTCTGAAGCGCCCGCACAACCGGCGGGGGCCGCCTGCCCACGATCGTGAGTCGCGCATCGGCATGCAGTCGGCGTATACCTGGCAGCACCTCCTGCGAGAACCAAGTCACCGCATCAACATTCGGCAGGTAGTCCATCGTCCCGGTGAAAGTCAGGGCTACCTCGCCCTCAGGGTAAGGGTTGGGCAATGTGGGATCTGGGCAGTAGTGCTGGGCGTCCACGCCGTTGGGCAGCACCTCAACCAGCGAACCTGCTGCGGGGCGGGCCGCTACGAAGTCGTCCACCTCGCGCTGGCTGACGAAGTAGGAGCACCGCGCTGCCTGGGCTTGGTGCAGGTCGTGCTGCAACAACCGCGCCGCTTCCTGTCGATACAGCCAAGCCAGCAGCCCGCGCTGGCGCTCGGCGTACCGGGCCCACTTGCGCGAGTCCATGTCGATGAAGTCCATGATCCAAGGCAGACCCAAGCCTGAGGCGTACTGCGCCATACCGGAACTCGACACAACGACGGCCGCAACGGGCTCTGAGTCGCACTGCTGCCGAACCCATTCATGCAAACGCGAGTCGCGGTGGTACGCCACCGTGAACGGCGCCCGTGTGGCTACAGCGCCTAGTGCGCGGAGCCTCGCGGCAACCTTGTTGACCGGCACAACCCGCCACTTCCGACACCAGCGCCCAAGTTCAGGCTCGCATGCGAGATCTCGCGGGTCATCGGCGAAAGTGCCGAGCAGCACGTCGTGCCGACTGGCCATCGCCCGCAAGAGATGATGGGTCCGCACTTTGTCGCCTTTGTTGGGTGGAAAGGGGATTCGGTGCGCAAGGTACAGAACGGTTGCCACAGAGGCCCGATCATCTAGACAAGAGGCCCCACCAGCCGAGGCCCGAGCCAATTGGCAACCACCAAAGGCATGCGCTTCCAAGCGTCTACGGCGATGCGGTACTTCGGATTGGTCGGATTCAGCTGGGGGACACCTTGCCCTTGTAGCAAGACATACTCGTAGTGCAGTTGGTACGGCGTGAAGCCCCACAGCCGCTTGAATTCAAAAGAACCCGTGCCTTGTTTGCTTCGGCCGATATCGAACTCGGTACAGCCACGCTCGCGCGCCCATTTCATCACCTCCCAATACTTCAGGTCGTTTGCAGCCAGCCGCTTTGCAACTGCAGACTCTCCCGCGAAATGCGCGATGACCACCCCGCGGTGGAAGAAGCACATGATGGAAGACACGCGCCTTCCAGCCGCGTCTGCGACAGAAAGGATGCCGACATCAGCCCCAAACTTGGCAACGATCAAATCGAAAAGGCGCTGAGGAAGCGTTGGAGTTCCATGATCGCGGGCGTTTTCGGCGAACACCGGAAAGAACTTCTCTACGCTGTCATCTCGAACGGCACTCAGTCCTTGCTTGATCGCTTTGCGCACCATGTTGCGCCGCTTCTGCGGTATGACCAGCATTCGCTCGTCCATGACCTCAGGAAGCGGCATTCGAAAGTCAACATAGAGCAATTGCGAGGGCAAGCCTGCCTGCGCTTGCTCGTGGCGAATTTCCACATAAGCCGCACCGCTGCTTTCTGCAATCCGAGCGGCTTCTTGAATCAGCGCAGAAGCGGCCTCTGCATCGATGGCAAGCACACCGGCCGCAGAGGCCAGAGGCAACGAACGAAAGGAATGTCCGAAGAGGCGACTCCGCACCTCGGCCAGTGGAAGGATCCCAACAAGCTGGTCACCCCGCAGAGCCTGCAGGTAGTGCACTCTGAAGCCGAAAACCTCTTCCAGAATGGCAGCCCAACCCACTCGGTGGAAGAAAGTACTGCCGGGCGTCGAGGCAACAAAGGCATCCCATCGCTCGCACTCTGCCTGCCTGCCCAGGGCGCAGGGCCTCACGCTCAGCATGTGCTGGCTTTTCCGCTTCGCAGAAAGATCTCATCCATCCGCCCCCAGCGGAAGTCCTTGAGCAGACGCCTCAGTTTCGCTTCATTGGCACCCAGATTCACGTAGTGCCGAAAGCGCGTCTTCGCATCGATGCCGGGGACTCGTGGCTGATCGACATCAATCTCCCACGGATGAAAGTAGAAGATCGCCGCTTCGCCATCTTGCTTGTTCACGTGGGCCAGCATCCATCGCGAGAGGCTGTACGGCATCAACCGGAACCAACCACCACCGGTAGACGGCAGGTTGCGCTGCCCCATTCGAACCGTTGTGATCGGCACTTCCAGCAATCCGGCGCCAACACGGTAGGCGAACCGCGGAGAGTCGGGCATTCCGTAGTGATCGTGCTTGATGGGATAGATGCTGCTGCTGTATTCGTAGCCCGCCTCGGCGAGCTGATCGAAGGCCCAGAGGTTGCCGGTGCCGATGCTGAAACTCGGGGCCCGGTACCCCTGCACAGGGGCACCGGACAGATCCTCCAACAGCCGCTTCGAGCGAGTGATGTCCTGCCGAAATGCAACCTCGTTCAGGTCACTGGCGCGCTCATGCCCGTAACCGTGGCTCGCCAACTCGTGCCCGCCTTCAACGATGCTGCGCACCAGTTGCGGATACCGCTCAGCCACCCACCCCAGCGTGAAGAAGGTGGCACGAACGCCATGGTCGGCCAACATCTGGAGTATTCGATTGACATTGCGCTCGACCCTGCATTCTCGGGTCTCCCACTCATCTCTGCGGATGTACGGTGCGAGCGCAGAGACCTGGAAGTAGTCTTCCACGTCGATGGTGAGCGCATTGGTGATCGAAGGCGCAAGCATAGACAGGATTGTCAGACAGCCCCTGCTACCAACCAGCGGTACAAATCGTCAGCAATCCGCTCCGCGGAACGGCCATCCCAGAGTTCAGGGACCCTGCCCTTCTTGCCCCGACCCGCGAGAACCGCAGCCACCTCACTACGGATTGCTTGCACATCGCGACCGACCATCGTGTTGGTGCCCTGCTCCACCGTGATCGGGCGCTCGGTGTTCTCGCGCAAGGTCAGGCATGGCACGCCAAGAGCGGTAGTTTCTTCCTGCAGCCCTCCTGAGTCGGTCAGCACGATGGTTGCGTGCTTCATCAGCCCGATCATCTCCAGGTAGCCCTGAGGCGGCAACACCGCCACGTGTTCAGGCCGCACCAAGCCCCCCAAACCGAATCGCTCAACGTTGGCTCGCGTCCTTGGGTGCATCGCGAACACCAACGGAATCTGCAGCGAGACTTCTGCCAAGACCTGCAAGAGCGGCTCAAGCGCCTCTCGCGAGTCGACATTGGATGGCCGGTGCAAAGTGACGACGCCGTAACCGAGCGGGTGCAAGAGGAACTTCGGATCGATGCCGTGCGCCGCCAACGTAGAGGCAGGGGGATGTGCCATTTCTCGGCTACCCAACAGGGAATCGATCATCACGTTGCCAGCAAAGCAAACACGTGCTGCATCAACGCCTTCTCTGACGAGGTTCTCCTCAGCACTTCTCTCTGTGGTGTACACCCTGTCCGCAATCTGATCGGTCAGCACTCGGTTGATTTCTTCAGGCATCTTGCGGTCATAGCTCCGCAGACCAGCCTCGACATGAACAACCGGGATACCTTTCTTGACAGCAACAAGGGCGCAGGCCAGCGTCGAGTTGACATCCCCAACAACGAGAACACAAGACGGCTGGTGCGCATCCAACGCTGGCTCGAAGCGCTTCATGACCTCGGCCGTTTGAACCGCGTGCGAGCCGGACCCTACTTCCAAGTTGATGTCGGGCGTCGGCAGTCGCAGGTCTGCGAACAAGCGGTCGCTCATGCTGGCGTCGTAATGCTGCCCCGTGTGAACCAGCAAAGCAGGAATCGGCGGCGAGTGATCCGCGAAGGCCCGCAGGATCGGCGCCATCTTCATGAAATTGGGACGCGCTCCGACCACGCACATCACAGGACCGATAACAGCGGAACTCATAGGTATTGGTTGCCTCTTGCGAGTAGATCAGGGCGATTTCTTGACGGCGTCAACCAGCCGTTGCAGCATCGCAAGCGTTTGGAGATTGATTCTTTCCAACCTCAGGAGCCCGCGCTCAAGCCGCTGCAGTTGGTCGCCACGCTGGTCGGCAGTCAACGAATTGATCTGCTCAGTCATGGCTCTTGCCTCGTCTTCACCAAGCTGGACACCGTCCAAGTCGACGTCGACCAATGCCCCGGCCAATCCGCCGGGCATGTTGGGATCCGAGTTGCTGCCCCCCAGGGCTATGCGTGCTGATTGCGCCGGCACGCGGTTTTCTTGTTCCAGTTCACGCACAACCTCTGCGGCATCGGCAACAGTAATTCTCGCCCGGCCGGCCAAGAAGCCCGCCAAGAGCAGCCGATCGCAGACTGCATTGATCCGGCGCGGAATGCCCGCAGTTGCAGCGTGAACAGCTTCGAATACCGCGGATTCAAAACTCGGCTTGTCCTTGGCTCCTGCGCACTTGAGACGGTGCTCGATGTAGGCCCGAGTCTCTTCCTGATCCAACGGCCCGATGTGGCAAGTGGCGGCAACCCGCTGACGAAACTGCTCCATGGATGGCTGTTGCAGAATTTCGCGGAATTCGGGCTGCCCCACCAAGAAACTTTGCAAAAGCGCCTGATTGCCAAACTGGAAATTGCTGAGCATGCGGAGCTCTTCCACCGCTCTGGGCGTCAGGTTCTGAGCCTCGTCGACAATGAGAAGACAACGCTTGCCCTTGCTGGTCTGGCTTATCAGAAAGGCTTCTAGCGTGATGAGCAACTCGCTCTTGGGGACGTCCTTGACGCGGAACCCAAAAGCCGCGCCAACCATGCGCAGCGTATCTTCAGCCCCGAGTTGTGTGGTGACCAAATGCCCCGCGATGACATTGCTGCCGTTGAGCCCCTCGATGAGGCTACGCAGAACCATGGTCTTTCCGGCGCCGATTTCGCCGGTGATGACAATGAAACCTTCGTTGCGAGAGACGCCGTATTCGAGGTAGGCCTTCGCTCTCCGATGCTGCTTGCTGGCAAAGTAGAAGCTCGGGTCCGGGTTTAATTGAAAGGGCTTGGCACTCAGCCCGTAGAAAGATTCATACATAGCCTAGAACCGGAGTCCGAGCGAGGCGCTGGCAGCTGTCTCGCGATAAGGATTGACCACGCTGTTGAACACCGTGTGCCTGGCGCCTAGGGTCGCTGTTGTATGCGGCCCAAGCCGCTCAACCAGATTCAATGAGAGCGACTTCAAATCGTTGCCCGCAAGTTGAGCATTGGGCTGCGTCATGAGGCGAGAACCCACGAGATTGACAGTGGCCGTGGGCGTCAACCGCCACGCTGCCGTGCCGCTATACCCGCGCTGTCGCGTGGCGTTGTCCACAGCGGCAATCTGACCACCCGCCGACAACTGGCTGCTCTCGTTGGAGAAGGCCTGCAATGCCATGGTGAGACGACGCATGTTGTAGCTCAAGGCCAGATCCTTTCTCTGCTGCAGAACCGGCCCGCTCAGCGAACCTCCTGCGCCGACAGTGGTGTTCGGATCCAAACCTTGTCCCGCCAAAAACGCCAGAACCAACGTCTGTCGAAGCGCTGGATCGGGCTCCTGGGCCGCAAACTGCTCAAAGAATTGGTCGTAAAGCGTCTTGGGGCTGCCGGAACCTTGCCTCTGCCCGCCCAGATTCACATCCCGCGAACTGGAGAATGTGATGTTGGCGCGGGGGCGTCTGTACGACACATTGATGTTGTGAGCAGACCCAAAGAAGCGCCTGTCCGCGGACACATTGGCTTGTGTGCTGGGTGAAGGTGCCCAACGCACTGCCGCACCCCAGCGCTGGAACGATCTTCTTCCATTGAAGTCACCGAGATTGCTTGACTCAGCCCCACCCCGCAAAGTGAAGGTGACCTCTGCTTCAGGTGTGAATGTCAGACTCGCCGTCGCACTTTCGTTGATCGCGTTTCCCGTGACACGGTAATCGGTGGTCGTGCTGTCTGCGTTGATAGCCCATCCAAACCGTGTTCCCGAAATGGCGGAACTGAGGGAAAGGGAACCACCCTTCGTTGTTGAGTCACCTGCGACCGAGTTGCGTGTGTTCGTTCCGGATGCATTCAACCGAAGTGCATAGTTGACTTGGCCCAACAATGCTCCGCGGAGCACCGGAGAGACCCGCAATGTCCCAACGTCTTGCCAGTTTGGGTTGTCGGCAAGTGAGCCCGGCGCGAATTGCACGCCATAGGAAGACAAGGGCTGACGCGCGACATCGGCCCCGATATCGATGAACACGCGATCCTCGATAAGCTGGCCCGTGAGCGCTGCAGAAAGGCGGTGCTGAACGTCGACGGCACGATTGGCACGCGAACGGTGCACCAAACCCAGGCCATAACTCAATGAGCCTTGCGCGTAGCCAGAGCGCCCGCTGATGCGAACACCGGGTCTCAGTTCACCCGCGAACTCCGAGCCTGCGACGCCATCGCCGCGCCGTCCGTCCGTGTGCACGGCCTGAACATCCAGCGAGGAATCGATGACCAGGTGGCGGGCTCCTTGCGCGTACACGGCACAAGACAACAGCGCCGTAAGCACGGCAACACCACTCGTTTGCAGAGCCGCCGGAAAACTCGGCGAGCGGCCTTCAGTGGACCAGAGTTTGGGCATGCGCCAAGAAATGCAAGTGTCGGAAGCGCTGGTCAGCGGGGAGCAGGCGGTACGGCATCGGGTTGACCCAGAGGCTCGCCGGCCTTTGGGCCCTCGGCACCGTTGGGGGCAGCGGCCCCATAGCCGTAGCCATACCCGTAGCCATAGCCATAGCCGTAACCGTAGCCGTAGCTCCCGCCGTAGGCGCCGCCCACGCCACCCCGCGCCTTGTTCAGAACCATCAACTTGAGAGGGCAGGTTTCAATCGCGGCAAGGGCCTGCTTGACCGTGGCTTGGAGGGTCCTGTCGGCATGAACAACGACGACGATCTGGCCCATATGCGTTGCCAACACCCGCGACTCGGTAGTCAGCAGCAAAGGCGGCGAATCAAAGATGATGATGCGGTCTGGGTATCTCGTCGCCATGTCTTGCAGCAACTGCGACATTGCATCACTCGCAAGAAGTTCGGTGGCTCTGGGATGCGGGGAACCGCTCGGGAGGATGGTCAGCTTGTCGACGTTCGTGCGCAACAAGACACTTGCCATGTCCGCCTTGCCCTCCAGCAGGTCAAGCAACCCTTCCCCCGGTGGCAAGCCGAGCATGCGCAGAATAGACGGACGCGCAACGTCTGCGTCGACCAGCATGACAGTGTGGTCCAGTTCCGCGGCGATACTCATCGCGAGGTTGATCGATGTGAAACTCTTCCCTTCGCCCGGCATTGCGCTGGTGACCATGATCAAGTTGCCGTGCGCAACCGTAGCTGCGCCCTTGCCCATGGCATTCGCAATCAGCGGCCGCTTGATCACTCGGTATTGGTCGGCCATGTGCGACCGCGGGGAACTGGGTGTCACGACTCCGGACCGCCCCAGCATGGCCAGGTCTATCTCGACTCGGCGCGAGTGACTCAACGAATCCGCCGGGTCCACACTGCCGCGCTGGGTCTGCACCGCAGACGGCGCTTGAGCTTGAGACTGTTGTGCAGTCAGATCTTGCTGCGGCGACGCCCCAGGCCCCCCTGCGGAAAGATCGCGCCCCGGAACTTCAAGTTCCGGAATAGAGATTCCCGCTTGTCGCAACTGCTCCAGGCGTTGCGCTGCTTGCTCGATAAGGCTGCTCATAGGGCTAACTGGCGTAACGGCTTGCCAATGTCATCGCGACCATGCCCGCGACGAACAGACCGACCAAACCGCCAGAGGCGGCGACGAAGCGAAACAAACTGGCCCGTTGGCGCTGCTGGTCGATCTCGCTGGTGAGCTGGGTGACAACGCCCAACAATGGCAAACCCGTGAACTGCCTCAACTGCTCGGCGTCGCTGAAGGTCGGCCGAAGTTGCGTTGCCACGAACGCGAACCCTGCTCCCGCACCCAGAGAAACCAGAAGCACCAGCGGCAGTAGAACCAACCGGTTGGGCGAAACCGGTTGCGGCGAAACCCGAGGCGGGTCGATCAGGCGAAACTCTGCCACCCCAGAAGCCACATCCAACTCGCCCGACATGACAGCGGCCTGTCGACGAGCGACCAAGTCTTCGTAATTCTTCTTGGTGATCGAATAGTCACGGTTGAGCTGCGCCGCCTCTGCCTCAATCTGAGGCGCCAGTTTCAAGGACTCGCGCGCAGCAGCATATCTAGCCGAGTACTCATTCACCCGCGCACGCAAAGAGGCCACCTGCACCTCGGCAGTGGCCAACATCCGGGCGAGCTCTTGAGCGGCCAAGCTGTTGCTGGCCGAGGGCGATCCGCCGGCGGATGCAGCGAGCCTTCGCAGCTCCGCAACTTCGCGCTTTTTCTGATCCTCAAGCTCCCGGATCAGCCTGCGCGTACTGACAACATCCGGATGCTGGTCCGTGTAGCGCTGCAGCAGAGTGTCGAGATTGCGCTTTTGCGCATCCAACCGCGCGTCAATCTCTGGCGTCGCAAGCGCGGGCGAGGAGTCGGCCAAGGCCCCTTGCGCTCCACTGAAACGCCCCCGATCGGCAGCCAGCTGCTGCTTGGCTGCGTCTCTAGCGTTCTCCGCCTCGCGAAGTTCGAGCCTTGCTGCTTCGAGTTGAGCATTGGCCTCGGCCATCCGGCTGGCCGCATCCTTGCCATCGGGGCCTTGAGCGCCAATGTTCCGAAGCCGGAACTCCTTGAGCCGCGCCTCAGATTCCTCCAGCTTTGCTTCGAACGTCTTGATCTGCTCTGCCAAGAAGGTTTTGGCTGAGTCCGTGTCCTTGCGGCTCGCACCCAAGCCAGACTCGACGAAGATGGACACCATCGACTGAATGACTCGCTTCGCCTTTTCAGGCTCGTGATCCTTGTAGATCATCGAATAAAGGTTGACGCCACCTGCGGTGCGAATCTCAATTCCCTTCGTCAGCTTTTCAATCAATGCATCTTGGTCCGCCTTGCTCGAGGCCCGAAGGTCAAGGTCCGACATCCGTATGAGTTTTTCGATATTGGGCCGGCTGATCAGCGTGCGGCTCAGCAACGAAATTTGTTGATCTACGTTGGGTTGCACCGCCAGACCGGCCATCAACGGCTTCAGAATCGAATCCGTATCCACGTAGATTCGAGCGGTAGCCTCATACTGATCGGGTATGCGCCAGATGGCCGCTGTACCGATGCCCGCAACCACCCACGCGATGACTACCGCAGGCCAGCGGAACTTCCACATGCCGCGCAGCACTGCCAAGATCTGTTGAACGGGTTCTTGCATACCAGATTTGAACCGCTCAGGGTTCTATGCCAAGCCAGACGCGGCGAAAGAAATAGTTGACCAACGCTTGGCCAATTTTCAGAAGAGGCTCTGCGGGATGATCAGAATATCGCCCGGGCGCATTTCGACATTCGCCGACAGGTCACCTTTGCGGATCAAATCCTTGACTCGGACGGAGTACTGCTTGTTGCCCTCCGAAGTGCGCTGGATGATGGCTTTGTTGCCATCCGCAAAGTCTGTGAGTCCGCCGACCGCGATCATCAGATCGAGCAGCGTCATCTTCTGTTTATAAGGCAAGAACTGAGGCCTGGCCGCCTCACCCACCACGCGAATCTGCTCGCTGTAGGGGCCGACGAAACCCGAAACAAGAACAGTCACAACCGGGTCACGAACATAGGTTGAAAGGCGCTTTTCGATATCTCGCGCGAGTTCAACAGGAGTCTTGCCCTGCGCCTGCAACTCCTCAACCAATGGCGCGGACACCTTCCCGTCAGGCCGCACGGGTACAGCCATCGACAGTTCCGGGTTGCGCCAAACGATCACGTTCAGAGAATCGCCCGCACCGATGACATAGGTGTAGTCCACCGCCCCAGGCGTCGCTGGCGCCGGCGGGAGATCCGCCGACGGGCCGGAGGCGCAGCCACCCAGGACAACCGCAGAGATCAATACGATGGACCAACCAAGGCGGGGGATGAAACTCATGGATTTAGATGGCATGGCAAGTTCTCTTCAACCTTGCGTCAGTTTGAACGCGGTTCAGTTGTTGGCTTGAAGCAGCGGCAGGGGCTCGAGGCAAGCGACATAGCGGGACTGTCGCCGTCACACCCCATCGAGCAACACTGGGATGATGGCACACCACCGGGCGCACGGAACCCGCGCACGTCCGCCGAGAGGGCCGCAGGACTACTTGTTCACACAAACCCACCAGACAGGCCAAACAGTGGCCGCGCGAGGGCACAAGAAAAAACCCCGCGAAGATGCGCCGAAGCGCCCTTTCGCGGGGTGTATGGCAGCACCGTCGGCCCTACGAGCCGACGGCTGCAACCACGTGGATCAGGCCTGCTTGGAGGCGCGGCGACGCGAGAAGAACGCGGCACCGAAGAGACCCAAGCCCACCAGGGCAGCGGTCATCGGCTCCGGCACGCCATTGGTCGCCGTGACGGTGCTAGAGCCGCCAACACCGCTGGTGCCGGCTGCAATGTCAAAGGTCACAACATCCCGCATCGAGAAAGTTTCGCTTCCGGTTCGGATCCATTGCTGGGGAGCAATGCCGCAGCCAAACACCCCGCCGTTCAGCGAGAAGTCACAGGCCGCACTCGCCGTCGGAGCATTCAGCGGAAGGTTACCATTCTGCTGAGACGCGAATGAGGCGCTCACCCCGTTGACGCCTGGGAAGCTAGAAGTCAGCGAAGCGCTGCCCGCCATGTTGATGACCGGACCAGAAGGCATCGTGAAGCCATCGCCCGACAACGAAAACGTCAGGTTGCCAGTCCCGGTAGCACCCTTCGAAACGTTGGCGAA
Organism: Rubrivivax sp.; assembly: GCA_051861265.1. Classification (GTDB taxonomy): domain Bacteria; phylum Pseudomonadota; class Gammaproteobacteria; order Burkholderiales; family Burkholderiaceae_C; genus Rubrivivax. Next base: position 57,129 of record JBHYDA010000007.1, on the reverse strand, counting down.
GGTCATGCCCAACGAAGACCCAGTCTGAAGCCCGGGCGCGTTAGAGGTCATCGTCGACAGACCAAACGTCCAGCCACCAATCCCACCCAAAACCGACATGTTCAGCGCGCCAGCCTGGTTGAAGAAGGAGACGCCCATCACCATGCCCGCCAGAGTAGACGTACAGGTCGGCTGGGAGTTGAGAACAGATCCGATGGTGCAGCTGATGGTGCCCTGGTTATCGGATGTCGTGATCTCCAGAAGCATCGTGGGCGCGGCTTGAGCCGCGCCGGACAGAACAAGCATCGATGCCGCAGCAATAAGAAGTTTCCGCATTTCAGTTCCTCTGACAGTGAAGGTGGGGCCGGGAAGCTCGGTGGCCAGCGTCGCGAACTTGCTTTGCACTTGCATCGCCGGGCTTTGCGTACTCGTATGCAACCGCTGTACCAAGTCACAAAATCTCTTTTAAATCAATACTTTAGATCCTCTTGGCGCACAGCCTCCTCAGGCGGCTGTAAATCAACCCGACACCCCTGCCGCCTGCTCGCCAGATGGCCAACCCTGAGTCCGGCGGCGCGCTCCTGCCGGCCGGACACATGAGTCCAAGGATCGAGGCCACCCCTCGGGACGGCAACGGGTACAGCAGATAGTGTGCACAAGTCGTCGCAGCACTCGCGTGGATGCAACTTTCTCGCGCCCATGCCCCATGCGGGCGCCTATCCTCCGTCGATTGTTCGCGCGCGCTTGAGACTGACCTGCAGCCAGAGCCACGAGAAACAGCCCCGCTGCGCCTGCTGCACCCCTACATCCGAAGCATGATTCGCATTTTCAATCACTATGTGCAAAGGTCAGCACTCCTGGGGATCCTGTTCGATCTGAGCCTCGTTTTCCTGGTTGCGACTGTGGCGGTGGGGCTCCATGTGAGCACTCTTGATGAGTTGCTACCCAAGGCCGGGCCGCAAGTGGTGGGTTTCGCCGCATGCTTGATCGGCATCAGCAGCGCCTCCGGGTTGTACGAACCTGCAGTACGCATCTCACTGTCGCGCTCAATTGTCAGAGCAGTGCTGGTGCTTGCTCTGGCCCTGCCGCTGACCTACGCAATTTTCGGATTGTTGCCAGCGGACTTTGCCAACCGCTCAGCGGTGCAGCTCTCCACAATGGCTGGGGCAACTGCGCTGGTATTGCGCCGTGCCTACATGGCGCACTCATCCGCGTCGATCGCCGGCCAAACCAAGATTCTGGTATTCGGGGTCGGCACCGCCGCCGCTGCAGTCGCTGACACACTTCGCCAACGCGACCCCAACGCAAATATCGTCGGCTTTGTCCCCGGCCCCAACGAAGGCGAGCCCGCCGTCCCAACGAAAGACATCATCGCTCTGCGCAGCACGCTTCCAGAACTCGTCTATGAATTGGGTGCGGACGAGATCGTCGTCGCACTGACAGAGAGACGGGCTGGCAGCATGCCGCTTCGCCAGTTGCTGGACTGCAAAGTGTCCGGAATCAAGGTCTATGACTTGGCGACCCACTTCGAGAAAACCCTTGGGCAGATTCGCCTGGACTATCTCAACGCCAGTTGGCTGATCTTTGGCGATGGATTCAATCAAGGCACATGGCGCACGGCAGTGAAGCGGGTATTCGATATCTTCAGCGCCATGCTGTTGATCGTTCTCTCGGCTCCGATCATGGTGCTCACCGCGATCATCATCAAGGTCGAGAGCAGAGGCCCTGCGCTTTATCGCCAAGAACGGGTTGGCCAAAACGGACAGTCCTTCAGCATCGCCAAATTCCGCAGTATGCGCACAGACGCAGAGCAGGATGGCAAACCGCGGTGGGCCAGCGCGAATGATGACCGCGTCACGAGGGTGGGCCACATCATCCGCAAACTTCGGATCGATGAACTACCGCAGTTGTTCAACGTTTTGCGCGGCGATATGAGCTTGGTGGGGCCGCGACCGGAAAGGCCGTTCTTTGTAGAGCAACTCACCCAGGAGATCCCCTTTTACGCCCTGCGTCACAGCGTGAAACCAGGGGTGACGGGTTGGGCGCAAGTTCGCTACGCCTACGGCGCCACAGTGGAAGATTCACAAGAAAAGCTTCAGTACGATCTGTACTACGTGAAGAATCACACCCTTTTTCTTGACCTGGTGGTGCTTATCGAGACTGTGGGCGTGGTGCTGACTGGCCGCGGCGCCCGCTGAAGCCTTGAAACAGGCCGCCGCGCACGCGCCACCCGATTTGCCGCTGCGAGCGCAAGCCGATCTGCGGCGGAACCCATGAGTTTGACCAGCGCAGACATCGGCACTTACGGGCACGCAGTCTCTGCACTGGCGCATGGCGCGTTTGGTGTCCACCTGATCGTGCGCACCGGGCGGGGCAAAGCGCCAACGCCGAGCGCGCCTGAACGGCAGAGTCTTCAACTGCTTTTCATCGCAGCCATCCTCCTGACCGCCCTTTGGAACATCCTCAACCTCTTCGGGCCAGACACGTTCTTGGCCAGTTGGCTGGGCACGCAAATGCCCATGGAGTGGCCTGCGTCGGCAGATCTGTTGCGTTATGCAGCGTGGTTATCGTTTCTTCTTGGGCTGTTGAGACAAGCGGCCGGAGCAAGCAGTCAGCCAGCGGTCTCATTCATGACCGCAGCAACCTCATTGACTTGGGTAACGGCACTCGGCGTGCTGTTGCTCACCTGGGCCGGAACAGCGGGAGAAGTTCTGGACATGGCGCGAATTGGCGCGTCTTTGGCGCTTTCGGTTTGCGGACTCCTGCTTCTCGAGCAGCTGTTCCGGAATGTCGACGAAGGTAGCCGATGGAGCACCAAGCCCGTTTGTCTGGGGCTGGGATGCCTCTTCGGTTTTGATCTCTATCTCTACGCCGAAGGCTTGCTCTTTGGCCGCTTCGACTCGGATGCATTGGCCGTTCGCAGCGTCGCGCACGCGCTGACCATGCCGCTGCTCCTGCTCGCAACAAAGCGGAACGCGCACTGGGTCTCGCGCCTCCAGGTGTCGCGGAGTGCGGCCTTCCATTCAGCAACGCTCGTTTTGGCTGGCGGCTATCTGCTGTTCATGTCTGCCGTTGGCTACTACGTGAGATGGTTCGGCGGCGAGTGGGGCCGAGCCCTGCAATTGGGCCTGCTCGTGGCAGGCCTGATGACCCTTGGCGTGCTGGCATTTTCAGGCTCGGTGCGCGCATGGCTGAAGGTCTTTGTCAGCAAGCACTTCTACAGCTACAGGTATGACTACCGCGAGGAATGGCTGAGGTTCACAGAGTTGCTGTCCTCCAATCGCAGCCCTCAAGCCATGGGTGAGGTGATCGTTCAAGGTCTCGCCAAAATGGTGGAATGCCCGGCAGGTAGTCTCTGGGTACGCAGCATTTCCACACCCGATTTTCATCAGGCAGCTGTGTGGAACACGGCCGTTGCGCCACAGATCGAGCCGGGCGACTCCTCTTTGTGCATTTTTCTTCGTGAAAAAGGGTGGGTGGTAGATCTTGACGAGTATCGAGCTTCACCCAAAAGGTATCCCTCCTTAAGCCTGCCGACTTGGCTGCTCGCCACGGGCAATGGCTGGCTGGTTGTACCCCTGCAGGCAGGAGAGGATCTGCGCGCCTTTGTGGTGTTGTCGCGGCCCCGCACTCACATCCAATTGAACTGGGAGGTCCTGGATCTCCTGAAGACCGCTGGGCGGCAAGCAGCTGGACATCTAGCACAGATGCAGGCGACGGAAGCACTGCTGGAAGCCAAGAAGTTTGAGGCCTTCAACAAAATGTCCGCCTTCGTCGTGCACGACCTGAAGAACATCGTGACTCAGCTTTCCTTGATGCTGAGAAATGCGGAACGTCTGCACGACAACCGAGAGTTTCAGCAAGACATGCTGTTGACCGTGGCGAGTTCGCTTGAGAAGATGAAACGGCTCATGCTGCAACTGCGGGAGGGCGCGGCCCCACCAGGCAGCACTCACGGCGTGGAACTGCGGTCCATCATCAGGAAGCTCCAGCTCATGGCTTCCTCTCAGGGCCGCGAGCTACAGACCGAAGAGGCGGGGCGCCTCGCGACTCGGGGCCAAGAGGAGCGACTCGAGCGGGTTATCGGTCACCTCGTTCAAAACGCGCTCGACGCGACGCCGAAAACCGGCAGGGTTTGGCTTCGCGTGTCACGATATGGCGGACAGGTACAAGTAGAGATCGGGGATACCGGCTCTGGGATGACCGAGGACTTTATCCGTACTCGACTGTTCCGGCCTTTCAGCACAACCAAGCAGAATGGCATGGGTATCGGTACGTACGAGAGTTTCCAATACATCCGTGAACTTGGCGGCAGCATCAATGTTGAAAGCGAAGTTGATCGCGGCACTCTGATCACCGTGCTCCTACCCTTGTTTGAGGGCAATACCGGACCGGATCTACTCGACACAATTCAATGATGGCTAGCGACAGCACGAAAGCAGCAACACCGGTGCTCATCGTCGAGGACGACCTTTCACTGCAGAAGCAGATCAAGTGGTCCTTGGATCGCTTCGAGTCCGTGACTGCCAGTGATCGCGAAAGCGCGCTCATACAGTTTCGCCGGCACCAACCCGCCGTGGTCACCATGGATCTTGGGCTGCCACCAGACCCAGATTCTGTGACCGAGGGCTTTGCGCTTCTGGAGCAGATGCTGGCACTCGACCCCGGAGTGAAGGTAATCGTTCTGACAGGCCAGAATGAGCAGCCAAATGCCCTGCGCGCCGTGCGCATGGGGGCATACGATTTTCTGGCAAAGCCGTTCGATCCTGACGTACTCACTTTAACCATTGAACGAGCCTACCGTTTGGCGGAGTTGCAGGCTGAGAATCAGCGGCTCTTGTCCTTGCAGCAACCGGATGCAATGGCGGGTTTGATTACGCGCGACCCAGAGATGCTTCGGATTTGCAGAACGATTGAGCGCGTGGCGTCCAGCAATGCAACCGTCCTGCTTCTCGGCGAGAGCGGCTCGGGTAAAGAGGTACTTGCTCAAGGTTTGCATGCAGCAAGCAAGCGATCCGGTCGATTTGTGGCAATCAACTGCGCAGCCATTCCGGAAAACCTCCTGGAGAGTGAACTTTTCGGATACGAGAGAGGGGCATTCACTGGCGCAAACAAGACAACACCCGGCAAGATCGAGACGGCGCACAACGGTACGCTGATGCTCGACGAGATCGGCGATCTTCCCCATTCACTGCAAGCAAAACTATTGCGCTTTCTGCAGCAACGCACCATCGAGCGATTGGGCAGCCGCACCGAGATCCCCGTCGACGTCCGCGTCGTGGGCGCAACGCATCAGGATCTCAAGGCCTTGATCAGCGAAGGCCGATTCCGCGAGGACCTCTACTACAGGCTCGCGGAGATCGTGGTCACACTGCCGCCTTTGCGCGCACGATCCGGAGATGCCGTGTTGCTGGCGCAGGCTATGCTGAGGAGATTCTCACAAGAACAGCGACGAAGCGGCCTAAGCTTCAGCGAGGACGCGCTGCGTGCAATTGAAAGGCACCCGTGGCCGGGTAACGTTCGCGAATTGATCAATGCCGTCAAGCGGGCCAGCATCATGGCGGAAACTGAGCGGCTGACCTGCGAGGATCTCGGCCTGCCGCCGGTGCAGGCACCGGACGGAAGCGCCGAACTCGGCGTTTCGGAACTCGACCTCCGCGCTGCCAGAGAGAACGCAGAGCGCCACATGATCATGGCCGCACTGGGGCGAAGCAACGGGAATATTGTGAAAGCCTCGGAAATGCTCGGAGTCAGCCGCCCGACTCTGTACGACCTGATGCGGCGTCTGGGCATCAAGTAGCACCATCTCGAAAGCCCGCTGTTTTCCAAGGAACCCCATGAAAAACGTTTGCACAGGCCGTGCAAGGCACCTCTTGCCTATACAAGCAACATTGGTGGTTTGCCTGGCCTTGACACTGGTCGCCTGCAGCGGAGATTCGCCGAAGTCTTTGTTGGCTTCTGGCCAACAGTTCACAACCAAGGGCGACCATGTTTCTGCTGCGATCCAGTATCGCGGAGCACTGCAACTTGACCCCCGGTTCACGCCAGCTCGCATTGCATTGGGACGCAGCTTGTTGGAATCCAACGACCCTGCTGGAGCAGTGATTGAGCTTACTCGCGCACTCAACGATAAAGCGAATACGTCAGATGTAGTGCCCCTGTTGGCAAGAGCATTGGTGCTGGCAGGAGATTACAAGACTCTGACAAGCAACTATGGCGAGCTTGCGCTAACGGACAAAGCAGCGATAGCGGAGCTGAAGACGCAAGTGGCTACAGCCTGGGGAGCTCTGGGCGACCGCGATCGTACGCAGGCAGCCATCGAGGCGGCATTGGCGGCGGTGCCAGATCACGGACCGGCTTTGGTGCTTCAGGCAAGAGTTCTGGCTGGAGCTGGAAAGTACCCTGAGGCACTCGCAATCCTCGACAAGGTCTCGAAGCAACCGGGCAAACTCCAAGATGCATGGCACCTCAAAGGTGAGATCCAAGATCTGGTGATGGGGGACGCCAAGGCGGCGGCAGCCTCTTATGAGGAGGCTCTGAAGATTGCCCCGGCGTTCGTTGCTGCACATGCCTCACTGATCAGCCAACGGGTCAGGCTGAACGATCTTGCGGGGGCCAAGGCCCAAGCTGATCGGCTGCGAGCCGTACTGCCCAGACATCCGATGACTGTGCTCATCGATGCGCAGTTGGCTTTCTTGGGAAGGAACATGCCCGTGGCTCGGGAAAAAGCGCAGGCTCTATTGCGCGCTTTGCCGAACCACGTGGCAGTTCTGGTCATGAACGGCGCCGTGGAAAGCGAGATCGGCAACTTGTTGCAGGCTGAAGCGCATTTCGCCAAGGCAATTCAACTGAGCCCAAATACATGGGTCGCTCGCAGAAACTTGGGTGAGGTCTACGTTCGCCTGGGCCAGCCGGCCAAGGCGCTAGAAACCTTGCAGCCCTTGATCAATGCCAAACCCCCCCGCGTCGAGGCTCTGGCTTTGGCGGGGGATGCGGCCTTGCGACTCGGAGATGCATCGACTGCCGAAAGATTCTTCATTGCGGCGGCTAAGGCGGCGCCCGACAATCAGCGTATACAGACCGCGGTTGCCTTAGCACAGCTTACGCGAGGCGACACGGCCAAGGCCTTTGCCGACCTTGAACTTCTGGCGAAGCAGTCCCCTGAGACCTATGCGAACGAAGCGATCTTCAGCGCCAGAATGAAGCGTCGGGAATTCGACGCGGCGCTAGCTGCCCTTGATGCAATGCAGAAGAAGGCGCCGGACAGACGAGAGCTTCAGGAATTGCGGGGTCGAGTCTATTTGGCAAAACGTGATTTGCCTGCTGCGCGCCAAGCTTTTGAAGCAGCGCTGAAGTCGGATGCGGCCAGTTTCGCAGCGTTGTCCGGACTTGTTCAGGTCGATTTGGCAGAGCGAAAAGCGGACGATGCATTGAAGCGACTGCAAGAGCATCTGACCCAGTATCCTCGCAACCACTACGCGTATCTGGCGATCGCAGAGTTGAAGGCGTTCTCCGGCGCACCCCTTGACGACGTACGCAAACCACTGCTGAGCGCAATTCAACTCGCTCCCGGCGATCCTGAACCCCGGCTGATGCTGATTGAACAGTTGCTGCGTAAGCGTCTCTTCAAGGAGGCATTGGAGGCTGCGCAAGACGGCGTTGCAGCCAAGCCAGGCGACACCAAGCTGCTGGACGCCTTGGGGCGGGCGCAGCTTGAGTCTGGCGACGTCGAACAGGCCATCACGACATACCGGCAGTTAGCCGCCAACGAGAGCAATGCGCCGCAGGCCTACGTCCGGCTTGCGGAGATCTTCAGAGCCTCCGGTCGGCCCACTCAGGCAGAGGCGGCATTGAGGAAGGCTCTTGACCTTGATCCGGCGTCACGATCAGCTCAGGCATCCCTGATGAGTTTGATGATCGATGGTGGACGCCGGGCTGAGGCATTGGCATACGCGCGGAAACTGCAGACCGATCAACCCAAGGCAGCGGCTGGCTATCTGCTTGAAGCCTCTTTTCACATGCGCGCTCAAGCTGCCGACTTGGCCCTGGCCGCTTATCGAACTGGATTGGCCAAAACGGGACAAGCTGAGTTGGCTTATGCATTGTTCCGTCAACTGGCTACGTCAGGAAAGGCTGCAGAGGCTGAGCAATTTGGCCTCAACTGGATGAAATCCAATCCCTCAGACTTGTTCTTCGAGTACGCCCTCGCCGAAGGGGCCATGCTCAGAGGCGACTATGGAAGTGCAGAGGCACGACTGCGCCGAGTGCTGGCGGCAACTCCTGATAACCTGCTGGCTTCAAACAATCTGGCTTGGGTGTTGACGCAGCAAGGCAAACCCGGAGCGGCGTCTTTTGCGCAAAGAGCTGTTGATGGAGCTCCAACGAACGCAGCGTTTCTGGACACTCTGGCTGCAGCTCAGGCATCTGAGGGTCAGTTGACACAAGCGCTCGCAACCCAGCAGCGCGCCATGGAACTGGCGCCAACGAATCACGATATCCGCTTGGGTTTGGCGCGTATTGCACTCAAGGCGGGGAACAAAAGCCTGGCTAGCGAGCAACTGAAACAGTTGCGAGATCTTGGCTCTGCCTACAAGCAGCACGCCGAGGTCACACGGCTCTCTCAATCACTCTGAAATGCCCCCATGGTCCGCTCAAACAAGCAATTGTCTACACAAGGTTTTCGGAGTCTAACGGCCGCGGCTCTGGTGTCTGTGCTTTGTGCGGGCCTGATAGGGTGTGGCGGGCAGTCAGAAGCACAGTTGATCGGTTCCGCAAAGGCGTCCCTGGCCAAGCAGGACACGCAGGCCGCTGTGATCCAACTGAAGAACGCCTTGGCTGGCAACCCGGACTCGGCTCAAGCCAGACTGCTTCTTGGCCAGGCGCTGCTCGCGCAGGGCAACGCCTCAGCCGCAGTGTTGGAACTGCGCAAGGCGGAGGCTCTGCAAGTCGGCGATGAGCAGGTGACCGCAGATCTGGCGCGCGCGATGCTGCTTTTAGGTGAAGAGGCCAAGCTTATCGCGCAGTACGGTAATGTCGAACTGCGCGATGCTTCCATTGCAGCAGATCTGAAGACTTCATTGGCAACAGCGCTTGCCATACAGGGTGACAAGTCGCGCGCCGCTGCCTTGGTAGAGGATGCGCTGCGGCTCAAGCCGGGTTACGCACCGGCCCTGATCACACAGGCCCGCCTCCGGGCCATGGACGGCGCAACTGATGATGCTCTGGCATTGCTTGAGCAGGTGCTTGCTGCGAACAAAGGTGACACGCGCGCTGCCGTTCTGAAAGCTGATCTGTTGATTCATGGCAAGCGTGACCTCACCAATGGCCTTGCCGCATATCGCCAGGCGCTGGATGCGCAGCCGTCCTCCGTGCCCGCTCGGGTCGGCGTCATTGACGTTCTATTGAGCGAGCAGAAGATCTCTGAGGCTCGCTCCGAGTTCGAGCTTCTGAAAAAGACCGCGCCCGCCAACCCGGAGACGGTGTACTACGAAGCCCAGTTCGCCTTCAACGACAAGGACTACAAGAAGACGCGCGAGCTTACCGAGCAGGTGCTCAAGAGCTTCCCGAACAACGTCCGTGTGCTGGAACTGGCGGGCGCAGCAGAGTTCCGGCAACGCAACTACTTTCCTGCGGAAGCCTTGCTGAGCAAGGCGCTGAAGCTGGCCCCGCAGCAGCGGCTGTCTCGCCTGCTGCTCGCCCAAACCTACCTGCGAACGGGTGAACCGCAGAAGACCATCGACACCCTGAAGCCCGTACTCGACGCCGGCCTGGCTGACGGCACAGCGCTCTCCCTGGCCGGCGAGGCCTACCTGCAGATCGGCGACGCCAAGGCCTCAGAACAGGCCTTCCAGGCCGCGCTCAAGGCGGCACCGAATGACGCACGCGTGCGCACCTCGGCCGCCATGGCGCAGATGGCCCGCGGCAACAACAGCAGCGCCATCGTCGAACTCGAAGCCGTGGCAGCCGGCGACAGCGGCCCGCGTGCCGATCTGGCACTCATCAGCGCCCGTCTGCGTCAGAACGACGTGGCGGGTGCGCTGAAGGCCATCGACGGGCTGGAGAAGAAGCTGCCCGACCAGGCCCTGCCCCACCAGCTGCGCGGCCGCGTGCTGACCCTGAAGAACGACCTGCCTGGTGCGGTGAAGAGCTTCGAGGCCGCCATCGCGAAGGAGCCCGCCTATTTCCCGCCCGTTGCCAGCCTCGCCGCGCTGGACCTCGCCGCCAACAAGCCCGAGAAGGCCCGCGAGCGCTTCGCGGCCTTCATCCAGGCCCAGCCCAAGAGCTGGCAGGCGCACATGGCGATGGCCGAGCTGGAGGCGCGCGTGGGTGCGCCCGCGGCCACCGTCACGACGGCCTTGCGCGCTGCGGTCAAAGCCAACGCCGGCGAGCCGCGGCCCCACGTGGCGCTGGTCAACAACCTCATCGGGCAGGGCGATGGCAAGGCTGCCTTGCTGGCGGCGCAAGACGCCACCGCCGCGCTGCCGAACAACACCGAAGTGATGGACGCCCTGGGGCGTGCCGAGCTGGCCGCGGGCGACACGCAGCGTGCGCTGACCACCTTCAAGAAGCTGGCGAGCCTGCAGCCGCGCAACCCCATGCCCGAGATGCGCCTGGCCGAGGTGCACATGGCGGCCAAGGACAATGAATCCGCCGCGCGTGCGCTGCGCCGTGCCGCCGAACTCGCCCCGGACAACCCGGCCGTGCCGCGCGCCCAGGCCCGCCTGGCGATGATGGCAGGCAAACCCGAAGACGCCCTGAAGGTGGCCCGCGATCTGCAGAAACGGTTTCCGCAAGACCCCCTGGGCCTCACGCTGGAAGGCGATGTCGAAGCCAACCGCAAGAACTGGGACGCTGCGGCGGCCGCCTTCCGCGGTGTGCTCAAGCTGACGCGCACTTCGGAAGCCACGGCCAAGCTTCACACCGTGCTGGTCTCGGGCAACAAGACGGCGGAGGCCGATCGTTTGGCGGCAGACTGGCTCAAGGCCAACCCGAAAGACACCAGCTTCAACTACTTCCTGGGCGACGTGGCCCTGGCGCAGAACGACCTGGCGCGCGCCGAGGCCCGCTACCGTGCCGTGCTGGAAGTGCAACCCGACAACGCGCTGGCGCTGAACAACGTGGCATGGCTGCTGGCCAAGCAGGGCAAGCCGGGCGCGCTGCCCCTGGCGCAGAAAGCCAACCAATTGCTGCCCGACCGCGCACCGCTGATCGACACGCTGTCCTACGCGCTGGAGTCCGAAAACAAGATCAACGAAGCCATCGAGGCGCAGAAGCGAGCCATCGCCCTGGCTCCCAAAGACGCCAACATGGCGCTGCGGCTGGCCAAGCTGTACATCAAGGCGGGTGACAAGACGCGCGCCCGCGCCGAACTCGACAGCCTGGGCCGCCTGGGTGACAAGTTCAGCGGGCAGGCCGAAGTCAGCGCCTTGCTGAAGACCTTGTGAGCGCAGGCCGGCAAGGGCCAGCGCAGCGTCGTGCGGCGCTTCGGGCCCTGGGCGCCTTGCTGGGCTTGGTGGGTGGACCTGTGGCCTGGGCGCAAGGCGGTCTTTCTGGCGTTTCTGGTGACCTGCGCGGATTGGTGGCGCGCAGCAAGGCCTCGGTGCTGCCGGTGGGCACGTTCAGCCCCACCGACAGCCCGCGCTTCGGTTTCCGCGGCTCGGGCTTCGTGCTGGCCGGCGCCGGCGGCGCCAGCAGCCGGCTGGTGGCCACGAACTTCCACGTGTTGCCCGAGGGCGCCGAAGACTTGTCCTCCGTGCGCATGGCGGTCTGGGTGGGTGCCGCCGAGTCGCCGCCCTGGCGGCTGGCAAGGGTGGTGGCCACCGATCGTTTCCGCGATCTGGCCTTGCTGGAAGTGGAGGGCGCACCCATGCCAGGCCTCGCGCTGGCGGCCGACGACACGGTGCAGGAAGGCCAGGCCATCGCACTGATGGGCTTTCCGGTCGGGTCGGTGCTGGGCTATTCGGTCGTCACCCACCGCGGCATCGTCAGCAGCATCACCTCGGCGGCGCTGCCTGCAGCCAATGCGAGGCAGCTGGATCCGCGTGCGCTGAGCCGCCTGCGCGAGGGCAACTTCAAGCTGCTGCAGTTGGATGCCACGGCCTACCCGGGCAACAGCGGCGGGCCGGTGTTCGACGTGGAATCGGGCTTGGTGGTGGGCGTGCTGAGCTCAGGCCTGGTGAAGGCTGGACGTGAAAGTGCGCTCAGCAGCCCCACAGGCATCACTTACGCCGTGCCCGTGGCGCCCTTGCGCGCCTTGCTGCCGGCCCGCTGAAGCGGGCCGTTGACGTTCACACCTTGTAGTAGCCGCGGTACCACTCGACGAAGCGGCCCACGCCTGTGGCGATGTCGGTGGCCGGCGTGAACCCCACCCATTCGTCCAGCGCGTCCACGTCAGCGTTGGTGGCCGGCACATCGCCATCCTGCAGCGGCAGCAGGTTCTTCTGCGCCTGCCGGCCGACGGCCTTCTCGATGCAGGCGATGTAGTCGAGCAACTGCACCGGGCTGTTGTTGCCGATGTTGAACACGCGGTAGGGCGCGTTGCTGGTGCCGGGGTCGGGCTGGTCGGAGACGAAGCCCGGGTTGGGCGCAGCGGTGCGGTCCATCACGCGGATGACCCCTTCGACGATGTCGTCGACGAAGGTGAAGTCGCGCTTCATCTGGCCATGGTTGAACACGTCGATGGGCCGGCCTTCGAGGATGGCCTTGGTGAACAGGAACAGCGCCATGTCCGGCCGGCCCCAGGGCCCGTACACCGTGAAGAAACGCAGGCCCGTGGTGGGCAAGCCAAAGAGGTGGCTGTAGGTGTGAGCCATCAGCTCATTGGCCTTCTTGGTGGCCGCGTACATGCTGACCGGGTGGTCGACGCTGTCGTGTTCGGAGAACGGCATCTTCGTGTTGCCGCCATACACACTGCTGCTGGAGGCGTAGACGAGGTGCTGCACCTGCGTGTGGCGGCAGCCCTCCAGCACGTTCATGAAACCGACGATGTTGCTGTCGATGTAGGCGTGCGGGTTCTTCAGCGAGTAGCGCACGCCGGCTTGCGCCGCGAGATGGATGACGCGGTCGAAGCGTTCGGCGGCGAACAGGGCTTCCATGCCCGGCCGGTCGGCCACGTCCATCTGCACGAAGCGGAAGCCTGGATGAGGCGTCAAGCGCGCCAGGCGCGCCTGCTTCAAGGTGACGTCGTAGTAGTCGTTGAGGTTGTCCAGGCCAACAACCTCGTCGCCGCGCGCCAGCAGGCGCTGCGCGGTGGTCATGCCGATGAAACCGGCAGCGCCGGTGAGCAGGATCTTCATGGAGTGCAGGGTGTTGCGCGCAACCGCAGATTGTGCGGCGCTGCACGCCACCACTGACTCAAAGCAACGTGACAGCTTGCTCGAAACTCAGCCGTGGGCCGCGGGCGTGGTTGCCAGCCGGGTCGCCATAACCCAGGTTGACCAGGAAGTTGGCGCGCCAGCGGCCGTCAGGGAAAAACTCGGCGTTCAGCTTCGCGGCGTCGAAACCGCTCATCGGCCCGCAATCCAGGCCGAGCAGTCGCGCAGCGATCATCAGGTAGGCGCCCTGCAGGCTGCTGTTGCGGTCTGCCGTGGCGGTAGCCAAGGCGGGGTTGGCCTCGAACATCGGCTTGCCGTCGTAGGCCGGGAACTGCTGCGGCAAGTGGTCATGAAAGCGGTTGTCGATGGCGACGATGGCCACCACCGGCGCGGCCAAGGTCTTGTCGACGTTGCCCGGCGAGAGGGCAGGCTTCAAACGCTGCTTGGCAGCCTCGGTGCGCAGAAAAACGTAGCGCGCGGGCTGGCAGTTCATGGAGGTGGGCCCCCATTTCAGCAAGTCGTAAAGGGCAGCGAGCGTGCCGTCGCTGACCGGGTCGGCGGTGAAGCGGTTGAAGCTGCGGGCCTCGCGGAAGGCGAGATCGAGGGCGTGGTCGTTGGCGGGTTTCATGGCGTGATGCTAAGGGCAAGGACGGGCGGACTGAAATCGAGGCCCAAAATGGACGAAGCCCGCACAAGGCGGGCTTCGGTGTTTGGTTGCGGGGGCAAGATTTGAACTTGCGACCTTTGGGTTATGAGCCCCATGAGGCACAACGGTTCGCCAGGGGGTGGACCGGTAAAAATCGTTGTTAATCAACGTCTTAGAGCGATCTTGGCCGATCGACCCGGCTGCAGATTTCGCCTCTTTTCGCCGCTTGGCGCCGGACAGGCCTCCGACCGGACCTCTCGCGCAGTGCTCGCGAACTGACCGTTGGGCCAACCGCTGGGCCTTGACGCAGCCGCGCGACTTGCGCGCTGCAGATGATCGCACAGCGTGCTTGTTGGACGCGTTGCCTGTCGCTCCTGGGGCGGCCGCGGACGTACCCGTTATCGCCGCTGGTTCAGCCGCAGCGAAGGCGCTCAGGACGCGTCTGCGCCCGTCTCGATGGATCGCTGCAACAGCGCGGCCAGCTGCTCGTGCTGTTGTCTGAACTCGCTGGCGCCTGTCTTCAGACACGCGCGACTGCCAGCCAACCCATGTTCTGGCTGGCAGTCGCGCGCATGTGCACCGGAGGCCTACTGCATCTCTGGATTGGCACTTGCATCAACAGCGCCTGTCGAACGATGAGGCTGTTGCCTGTCGGATGGCGCCCTCGTGCGAGTAGGACGCCGCGGCGCAACGCCACACGCCAAAACCCGTCGACCGTCGATACAGTTTATAGACTGTGTAGACGAGAAACAGTCTATGATCTGTGGATCGCGTTCACATCCTGGAGGCTGTATGAGCGACTACCCCCTGCGCACAGCCGAGCAGCTGTCCATCCTGCTCCAAGCCTTCCGCAAGGAGTCGGGCCTGACCCAGAGCGAAGTCGCCCTGCGCCTGGGCGTCACCCAGCAAACGTACTCGACCCTGGAGCGCAACGCGGAAACCGTCGGTGTCGGCAGGCTCCTGAAGTTGCTGGGCATCCTCGGCGTCGAACTGGTCCTGAGCAAGCCCGCAAGCGTGGCTGAATCCCCGGCCAGCGAGACTCAGCCCGCCGCGGGCGACAAGCCGGCCTGGTGACCATCATGGAGCGCCGCTCGACGACCCGCTTGAACCGGACCCGCCAGTCTCTGGGACTGTGGATGAACGGGACCTACGTCGGCGCCTGGAGCCTCGGCCTGAACGCGCCCGACACCCTGCAGTACGACCCCGACTGGACGCGCTCGGAGCAGGGGCGCCCGTTGTCACTGTCGCTGCCCTTCATCCCGGGCAACAGCCCCCAACGCGGCCCGCACGTGCGGGCCTGGTTTGAGAACCTGCTGCCTGACAGCAAGGACATCCGCGAGCGCATGGCGCGCCGCTACCGTGCCGGCTCCACCGACGCCTTCGACCTGCTGGCTGAAGCCGGCCGCGACTGTGCCGGCGCGCTACATATCCTGCCAATCGGCACGGCATCGTCCGGCGTGGCACCACTGGAGGCGGACCCACTGACCGAGGCCCAGGTGGCCGCCCTGCTGCGCGCCACCACCACGCCCCAGGTACTGGGACTCGGGGGCGAAGACGCTGACCTGCGCATCTCGATCGCCGGCGCCCAGGAGAAAACGGCGCTGCTGCAGATGGATGGCCGGTGGCACTTGCCGCGCGGCGCAACGCCCACCACGCACATCCTGAAGCTGCCGCTCGGCCTGATTGGGGGCATGAAGCTCGACATGCGCCATTCGGTGGAAAACGAGTGGCTGTGTGCCCAGATCCTGGCGGCCTACGGGCTCCCCGTGGCAGCCTGCCAGCCCCTCTGCTTCGAAGACATGAAGGTTCTGGCCGTCGAACGATTCGACCGCGCCTGGTGGGTGGCACCGCAGGGGGACAAGCGCCTGGTGCGCCTGCCGCAGGAGGACATGTGCCAGGCCAAGGGCCTTCCGCCCACGGCCAAGTACGAGGCCGATGGCGGGCCCGGCATCGACGCGATCTTCCAGCTGCTGGAAGGCTCGATGACGCGGGAGCAAGACCGCCGGGTCTTCTTCCAGGCGCAGGTGCTGTTCTGGATGCTGTGCGCCACCGACGGCCATGCGAAGAACTTCAGCCTCTTCATCCGGCCCGGGGGACGCTATCAGCTCACGCCGCTATACGACGTGCTGTCGGCGTATCCGGTGCTGGGCGAGGGCCCATCGAAGATCTCGCCGCACAAGGCCAAGCTGGCCATGGCAGTGCGGACGAAGAACGCGCACTGGAAGATGAAGGACATCCTGCGCAGGCACTGGCTGGAGCTCGGCACGCGACACGGCGTCGTCACGGCGGATGGGCGCCCGGCACAGGCGGTCGTCGACGACCTCGTGGCGCGAACGCCGGAGGCGCTGGCCTTGGTGCGCGCGCAGTTGCCGCACGGCTTCCCGGCGGACGTGGCGAACAGCATCCTCGAAGGTGTCCAAGGCGCCGCAGCGCGACTGGCTGCATAGCCAAACCGTCGCTGTGGGCCCTCTGGCCGCTACAGCGCAGCCGTGTCGGCTTCGGCCTCCGGCCACAGCGCCGGGAAGTAGAAGCGCAGTGCATGAAGTGGCAAACCGAACCGGACCTTGCCCTGCACCGTGTCGCTGCGCAACAGCCCGCGGCGCACCAGCGCCGAGACCAGGTTCACGGCCGTGCGGTCGCCCAGCCCGGTCATCCGCTTGAACTCGCCGCGCTCGATTTCCAGGCCAGTCACGAACAGGTAGTGAAGGGGGCGCAAAGCCTCCAGGCGCACGCCGCTCTTGACCGACTCCTGCTCGAAGCTAAGGCAGGCCGCGATGCGCTGCTCGATGGCGCCCAGGTTGAGCATCGAGCGCATGAACGCCACTTGGTCGATGCAGACATCCAGCACGTAGTCGATCCACTCGACCAGAGCCGCTTCGCTGAGGTTGCCCCGGCCGTCCAGGTCGCCGCGCCGCGGCTCGTCCGCCGCAGCCAACAACGCATAGTAGCGGTCGACGGACCGGGCGAAGCCACGCAGGGGTGACCACATGCCGCCGGTGTACCCCAGGGCGCTCAGCAGGGTGTGCGTCTGCAGCCGCATCACCCGGCCATTGCCGTCGACGAAGGGGTGGATCCATCCGAGGCGCTGGTGTGCAGCGGCCATGGCCACCAAAGCGGCATCGCCTCGGCGGACACCGCCATAGAACGTTGCCCACCGATCCAGGAACATGCCCAGGCTGGCGGACATGGGTGCTACGTGGCGCCCCACGCTCACTTCCTGGTCTCGCAGCGCGCCGGGCTCGATCGGCGCGCCTTGATCCGTCTGCAGGTCGCCTGACGGAAGTCTGGAAAACAGTGCGCCGTGGATACTCCTTACCGCCTGCACGGAGTACAGCTCACCCGCCCCAGCGGCACCAGAGAACCGCGCTTCCAGTTCGATCTCGGCGTCGATGTGGGCAATGGCCAGGCGTTGGCGCGCCGCCAATTTGGCGTCTTGGGAGAAGTCCTTGCGCAGCGCCTGCTCCAGCTCGAGCGGGCGCGTGTGCTGCCCTTCGATGCGGTTGGAGTAGTAGGAATTCATGGCGCGCAGCAAACCTCGCAGTTCGCCTGCAAGCGTCTGGCCGGCCAAGCCGCTGGCCGACAGCGCCAGGTCGTGCGCCTTGGCCAACAACGGCTCTTGGCGCGCCGAGGAGGGCAACAGCGGCTCGAACTGGTGAGGCCGGTCGTACATTGGGATCGTCATGCGAACTTCGATTGTTCCATAACCCAATGTCAAGTATGAAGTTTTTGACTCCTATGCGGGCATGTTTGCGAACCTCTTTGCGAAGTCCACTACTTGAACCTGGAACGCGATGGATTTGAGCCCAGGGGCGTCGACCCGGGCCTGAAACGCCGCCAGTTCGGTGTCGATGGCGCGCAGGCCGTGCCACCCGTCATCGCGAGCGCGGTCGCGTCGAAAACGGCCGGCGCCACGGCCGGCAGCACTTGCACGGCGCGGACGTAGTCGGCGTTCATGACGGGCGCTTCAAGTTGAGGCGTTCGCCGGTCTTCGTGGTCGACACCCAGCGCTGGCCTCCACCGACGCGCCTGCTGTGGCGGCGCGCCAGGTCAGCCCAAGGAAGACCCAGCTCATCGGCGAGCGAATGAGCCAGCCTGGCCACCTTGATCCGCTTGAGATGGGCCAGCAGGGTGTCCAGCACGTCCATGCGCAAGGATCGAGCGCCCTCCACGAGATGGCGGGCCTCCTCCAGTCCCTGGCCCTTGCCAACGTCGCTCAGGAGTTCGAGCACGGCGCGCTCGGGCGCGGACACCAGGAGGTCGGCGCGGCCGCCCGGCAAAGGCGCCAGGCCTACGGCTATCGGCAGCGTGCTGTCGAACAGGTGGGTGGCCTGGTAAGTGGCGGGGAAGGTGTCTGTGAACCAGGTCGGCAGCATCGTGGGCACATCTCCCCAGAGCACCAGCCGCTCCTTGAAGGCCATGTTGTGGCGTACGCCGCGCCAGCCCAGGGCGGTCTTGCCCGCGACATGGAGACCGGGAACCTGCGTCACCAGCCAGGCCAAGGACGCATCACGGTTGAGTTCGTCGCCGGGCAGCAGGTAGACGCCGCGACCCAGGCGGCGCAGCCAGCCACTCTCCGCCAAGCGCCCCACCTGCTTCGCGCTCAGGCCGCGATCCTGCAGCAAGCGGGTCGACAGAGGCGCACTGCGGGGTAGCGACGCCAGCGCCTGACGGAATAGAAGACTAGGAGAACTCACCATCGGATGGTCATTGTCGTATTTTTTCTATGCCGTCGAGATGAGTTTCAGCCTCACAGGAGATGCCTAGGGGAATAGAACAGAGCCCCTTTACACCCTTGGGGAGGGTAGTTCTCGGCCTTTTTCATGCCAGTTGATCGTCTCCGCGAACGCCGAAACAAGGTTCGCAGCTGAGGCGCGCTGGTCATGGGGATCACGGCGAAGCACCCGGATAGGCCAACGAGGACGACAGGGGCACCGTCTGCCGCGCACTGACCTAACCAATGCGGGGGTTGCCCGCATCGTGCAGCGCTGCACGACTGCGACGGACACCCATTCCGGCACGGGCAGGCGTCCAAAGGACCGCCCTTGAGGGGCTGCTCAGGCGATTCGCCCGATTCATATCCGGCGCACGACATCACCTTAGTTTGCCCCACAAAAATCGACCTAACTCATTGATTTAAAAGGCACTTTTGGCGTAACAAAACGTGTCCTCATGGCGATTATCGGCACATCAACACTACGCTGACGAGCATCGACAACTGACCGCCGCTGCACCACAGCCGCTTCAACACCATGCCAACAGACTCCTCGCCAATCGACGCCGACAAGCAGCCGAGCACAACCGACGATACGGACGGCCAGCCATCGGTCAGCCTGGCGGAAGCGCTTCCTCCGGGGGAAAGCGAACCGCAAGCTGCCGGCAATCCATCCAGCCCCGACCGCCCAGCGGCTTCGTCCCAGGAGCCAAAGCCCGAGCCGGCCTCTGTCAGACGAAGTTCGACCCAGGAACTCGAGGTGGCAGTCCAGCGGGTCCGGCTGGAAGAGATCGACGGCGTGGAAGAGGAACTTCAGGAATTCATGCGTGAAAACGACCTGCAGCTCGACCTAAACCTCCAACTCGACCGCTGGGCACCGGAGTGCTTGCGGTGGAACGTTCAGCGCTTGAACCTGACGCTCTGGCGACGAAAGAACAGGCTTGTGCACCTGGGCAGCGGCCTGATGCTGACGCACGCACGGCGCCTTGTCCGTCACGAGGACCAGATCACGGCCACGGTGATCCAGAACAAGACGCTGCAGAGGAGCCAGAAGCTGCTGGTCCTCGGCGAGGAGTTGCTCTTCCAAGCGGCGCTCGCCAGGACATCGGCAATGCCTACGCCACAAGCGGCGGCGCTGTGTGTGCGGCTGGAACAAGCAGGGCGGCAGATGCTGCGCCGCACCGACGCGCGCCAGTTTGCGCTGGCCCTCGGCGTCAGCCACGCGGCCGTACGACAGATCTGGCCGATGGCCAAGCCTGAATCCGAGGAAGAGGCCTGATCCCCTTCCACGCAACCCGCCGCTCAGTCCTTCCAAGCAGCAAACCTCAACGCTGAGGCCCTCAGCACCACCATGAAGAAAAAGCGAAACACCGCTGGCGCAGAGCCGATCTCCGCGAACGACACGGTCGCGCCGGCGCGCTCCGCGGAGTTCCAGCAGCTGCTGCACTTGGCAGCACAGCACGGCATCGATCAGGCAGCACTTTGTCGCCTGCTTTGGCTGCTCAACGCCCACCCACGGCTTATGGGTCACCAGCGCTGCTTGGAGAACCTGGGCAGCCTGCTTAGCACCACGGACTTCGTTGACCCGCTGGACAGGTGGGCCAGCGAGTGGATCGAAGACATCCCTGCTTGGCAATCCATCTGCAACTGGGCGAGGCAGCTCGACCATCACAGCGGCGACGGCTTGGAAGAGTTCTTCCGTCAACCGCGCACAGGCCGGCATCACCTGCTCATGCGGCACGGCATCAACCGCCATCCGGGCGCCGGCGCCATCTGGATTCGTCATCACGACGACCCGATCGCCGCGTCGGCCACCGCGACGTTGAAAGCCACGAGCCGCGCGTTCCGCCTTCTGCAATGGCACTTGTTCTGCAGCCAGGCAGAGGCTCGCTACGACAGCAGCAGCCTCGACCAGTTCATGCATTACGACCAGCCGGGAGAGTGGCCAGCGTGGCCACGGCCAGCCGCTGCTATTGGCCTCGCATTGCGCGACTTCAGCTACCACCGCTGGGACACGCTGATGCTCAACCTGCCTCAGGACACTGAACTCGACGCATTCGCCGCAGCCTTGGTAGACGACAAAGACGCGCTCCTCGAGCCGTACGACAGCGACGAGGCCAGACAACGCGTGACGGCGTTGATCAGCTACTTCCAATCCATCCTTGCCATGCTTGAAGGCAGGCTTGAAGAGCGCCGTCGCGGCGGAGGGGGCGGCCGTGGCGGAAGCCGCAGGGGCATACCTGGCTTCATCCATTTCACGATGAGCCCACAGGTCTTCTTCGACCCGCCCGAGCCCGATTCCGAAGACGAGGACATACCGTCGCGCAACTTCACGCGTGTTCACTTTCACACCGACGAGATCAGCCCTGCGGTGAATGCAGAACTCGAGGGCCAGGACATCGCGCCCGGCGAGGACCTGCATCCGGTGATGGACTTGTTCCCAGCCGACTCCAGACCCGGGGGCATCTGCAGCCTCTGGGCGGCCAGGCAGGCGATCGAGAGCGCAGCGCAGGATCACTTCTGGGACAAGTCACAACTCACACCGGTGGAGCTTGCAGCCCTTCTGGACGCCATCGACTTGCTGCCATGTTCACCTGCGGGTGTCGGTAGCCCGGGACGCAAATCCGAGCCTTGCCTCCTTTTGAGGACGATGCTGCTGTTGGGCTGCCCGCTGGAAGAGGCAAGGACGATCCGGGTCATGACAGTCGCCAGCTTCGCTGAAGCGGTAAGGGCCGGTCAGCCCGCGTCCACGCGCCTGCTCCTGGTCTCCGCGGACGGCAACGCCTGCGTGGGGTTTGCCATTCCAGCCATCAGCCCGCGCTACCGCGCGCCTCCGAAGGCCGCACTTGTGGCCAACAGTCATGCGGTGCACGCCTACCTCACCCTGCCGGACTCCACACACCTGGGCAGCAGTCTGCTGGCCCACAAACGCTCGCACAGTACAGACGTCGAGGGTGCCGTCTTCCAAGAGCCAGCACTCGCCATGGAGGCGGCAGCCAAACTCCTCCTGCACGCCGTGAACCACAAACTGGACCCTGACTCCCGGCCAAGGGTGACACTCACCAAGGTGCAACGCAAACTGCCGTCACTGCTCGGGCGCTACGGCCTCGAGGAGGTTGGCGTAGCCTTGATCTGCGGCGAGCGCCGCAATGTCTCTGAGGCACGACTGCACTACACGCAGTACCCGGCAGAGCGCCTGGCGGAGGCCTACACCAAGGCGGCACAACGCCTGCTCGCGGAGGGTGGCCATGTTGGCGAACTGCGCTCTAGCCAGGACCTCCATCGCTGCAGCATCGCCGGTGGCGACATGGTGGGCGCACGGCTGATCGTCCGGCATGACGACCTCAACCGGCTCGTGGCAAGGCTTCGCGAAGTGGTCAGAACGCGACCAAGACAGCTGCGATCCGACTATCACAGCTATCACCGTGCGTATCTGCTCTACACGGTGCTCATGCAGAGCTTGGCGACCGGCATCCGTCCTTCATCCGACCCCGACATGATCGCGTCGCAGATCTCCCAGCACTCGCCGCTCAGCAACCGCTACACAACGATTGTGTCTGTCGTCGAAAAGGACAGTCAGTACCAGTCGCGCGCCCGAGCGGTGGGCATCCCGAAACGATTGAAGGACCAACTAGGCCACCTACAGGCGCACGCACGGGAGGCGTGGCGATGGCAGCCCACGGACCTCGTCCTGCCGAAGGGATCCGCGGCACAGTCGATGTTCCTGGACTGGTCCGACGACGATGCGGTACCCCGAGCCACGGTCGTAAGGCCCCAATGGATCGCAGATCAACTCCATTCGCAGGGCATGTCTGCTGCTGCAAACTTCCACCGCGGGTACCTCCGGTCGCAACTGCTCAGCCAAGGGTGCCCCGAGGAGGTGATCAACACCTTCCTTGGTCATGCTCCAAAGGGCCAGAGCCTGCACAACCTGCACGCCTCGTTTGATGTCGACCACCATGTGCGCGAGATCACGGCTCACCTCGAGCGCATCGCAAACGATCTCGGACTGATGCCACTGCCGTCACTGCTTGCTGACGATTGGAGCGACGTCCCGGACGACTACCGACGTCCTCCGAAATGACAGCGCCGGCACCCCAAGGCGATCAGCTGTCGCGGCTTGTTTCGGAGGCATGGCAAGACGTATCTGGCCGCAGCGTGGACGCTGACAAGACTGCAATATTGGGACTCCGCCAATGGCTGGCGGGCCAAGCGAATGGACACGCAGCCTTGCTATCTGGAAAGAAGCCAGCCGGTGCTACTGACGATCAAAGCGCTCGCCAGCTCGAAGCGCTTCTGATTGGTCGGGTCGCCAGCAAAGAGCTGACGCTGACCACGGCAGCCCAACACCTGAACCTGCTGCACCGAGTCGGCAAGCGCCTGCGAAACCAGCAGATCGCGTTGGCGCCCACGTGGATTTCATCAATCCTGCGTCCGCCTCCGAGCCCCTTCCCCAGTGAGACCGGACTGGCCATTGCCAAGGTCGAGGCGTGGCGGACGGCGCTGAACAGCCTTCTGTCTGCGCCCATCGCCGACGACTCGCCTACGCTCTGGGCGCTGACGATGCTGTCCGCAATCTGTAATGGCGCACTGGTCGACCGCGCCAAGATCGTCCAACTGCGGCTGATGCTGGCACGCGGCCAGCTTTCGCTCAAGGGCACTGGTGGCCAGGAACACTGCTTCCTTGAGTTCATGATGGTGTTCGAGGGTCTTGGTCATCATCACTTGCAGCGGTGGTGGGTCGATCCAGCCAGCGAGATCTTGCTGAGCCGCTTTCCTGCAGCAGGAGAGCTCCCCGCAATGAAGGACACGATCAAGCTCGTCGCGGATCTCCTTGCCAAGGCAGGAGTGGAGCGCTCCCTTCTGCCAGCCAAGATGACCGACCTGCTGCAGTCGGCAACCATCTGGTGGTCGGCGCGTTGCGCTCCCGTCGACCTCCATGCCATGCGCCGGACCTTCGCAACTCACCAGCTGACGGCGCGTTGTTGGACTCGACTCAAGGGCTGGCCAGCCGAGCGGGAGCCTGGTGCCATGGCCAACACGGGGCGCGGCGTCGCAGTCGAGGAGCGGAGCACTGCCGACACCGAGGCCGAGTTGATGGCGGCGGCTACCGCCGAGCACGAGTGGCTCAGCGAAGTCTGCGAGGCGCTGTCCTCGTCCAATCTGGACACCGCGAGAGTTTGGGTCGACACCTACCTCGCTGGTATCGCGCCCGATGAATATCGGTACGTTTACGTTGGCTGGCTGGCAAACGCACTGGCCGTACCGCCTCGAAATGCAGGGATTCCGGTCGGACTCGCGGCACTCATGGCGCCCTTCATGCTGGCGGCACCGCGGCTTCTCAGTTACTTCGGCACGACGGATCCACGCACATTGCCGGTTGGTGAACTCGACGAGACCTACCGCACCATCCTGGACGCATGCGAGCACAACGAGCCCGTCGAAGGCATCGCGCGTGGCCTGCGACTCTTCCACGAACACTTGGTTCGAGCTCACAAGGCGCAGCATCTGCCCAACCCACGCGCGACATTCGGCGAGGGAGGGGCTCTCATGCCAGTGGATGCCACCGTCATCTCGGTGGATGAGTACTTCGCCGCACTCGAGTGGCTGGGCAAGCAACTCGAACTTGGTGCGGATCCGACGGAAACCGCCATCTGCCGCATCGTGCTCCTCTTGACCTTTCGGTGCGGCTTGCGGCGCGGCGAGGTATTTGGCCTGCGGCTATGCGACATCCACGACCGCGCCGGGATCTATCTGCACGTGCGCCGATACCCGAGTCATCGGCTGAAGACACCGAGCTCGACAAGAACGTTGCGCATAGACCCACTGCTGACGGTGCGCGAGAGGGCATGGCTACGCCACTGGTGTGCAGACCGAGGTGCCATGAGGTCTACCGGCCCGCAGCAGGCAACGCAGCAAAGGCGGCTTCTCGCAAGGCAAGGCCCCGAAGGAGAGGTGATCTCCATTGAGGGAACTGTGCGCCGGGTGATGCAAGCAATCCACGCCGTGACGAACGAGCCGCGCTTGGTGCTCCACCACCTGCGTCACTCATGCGCCAGTTGGCTTTGGCTGAAGCTTCGGGCACCAGACTACCCGCAAATCGAGACCCTGCTCGCCAGCATGCCGAGGCTTCTGGAAGAAGTGCGCCGTGCCAGGCGTCTGCGCGTACAACTCTGTGGCACGGCTGCAGGTCCATCGCGTTCGTACACGCACATCGTCGCCCGAGTTCTCGGGCACAGCACGCCCGGAACGAGCTTGGAACACTACATCCACATTAGCGATCTCTTCCTGGCAGCATCAAGCTTCAAGGCATCCGAGACCATCCCGGTTAGCGTCTGGCAGGGACTTACTGGCGCAAGCAGGACGACCGTCTACCAATGGCTGACTCGCGGCATCCATGGCGTGGTTGAGGGCTACCGAGCTCAGCGTACACCACCTGTCGCGGCCTCAGCCCCTAGCCTCAACCCCTGGCGCAAAAAGATCTCGGCGCCGTCGATCCGCTTCGGCGGCGAGGGGTCCCTGGCGAAGGTAAGTCGCGTGCTCCAGGCGTTCAACCGCCTGGACATCACTATGCCTCACGGCAAGAGAGTTGAGACGGTGGCGGAGCGCTGCGGCGCCACCAGCAGCCAGGTCGAGTCGTGGTTGGCTTCTGCAAGAAGCCTGGCTCACACGTTCAACATGCAGGCGCCCATGGCCGCCGAGAGTGACCTCCCATTCAAGCCTGTGCCAGCTCCCGAGATGCAGCTTCAACAGTCCAGCGTCATGGCGCTGGATGATCTGACCAAAGGCCTCGACGCGGTTGCGGAGCGCTCGCCTGCTCTTCTGAGCGCCGCATTGGCGTTGGTGCCGAGCCGGTTCAACCGAAGGCGACTGGACGTGGTGTTTCGTGGCCCCAAGGACGAGGTCGCGGCGCGTACTTTCATCAAGCTGCTGGATCTGGCTGGACTGATACCAGACCGGCTTCGACTAACGGTCCGGCGCCTGCAGGCAGAAGACACAAAGCTACCCAGCTGGTTTCGAGTACCAAGAGCAAAGGGCTTGTCCGTGAAGCGCATTCCACCACCGGGCACCGAGGCCAACCAGGCCAGCGCGCACCGGAAGTGGGTGGGGCTGCAGCTTTGCAGCTCTGGCGGAGAGCCTGACGGGCATGCGTGGAGGATTGGCCTCTTTCTGGCTTGCATTGCGCATACGGACCTACCGGCAAAGCCCTAAGCCTAAGCGCGAGCCTGTCAATGATCACGTTCTTCTTCAACTCAATCGGTCTCCAGCCGTCCTTCAGTTGAAGTGCCCAAGCTGTGCGCCACGACATACCGTGCGAGAACGTGATCGATCCCTCCTGACGCCGTAGATCGTCAATCGGATCCACCCTTTGCAGCGCCCGGTCACGCTGCAAGCGACATGATGTTGCGGTGAAAACACCTGCCCCACGAACCAGCACCACCGACCCGCTCAGGATCGCCAGCCTCGCGCTCGGCCACCGAGGCAGCAGGGTCGGTCTCACTCTGTGCCCTGGCAAGCACGCGCGATCGTTGCTGGCCGGCCCCACCTGGGCACGAGATCTGTCGGCCGATGTACAGGTCATCAAGGCTTGGGGCGCAGCGGCCGTATTGACGCTGATCGAACCCGAGGAGTTGCTGGCGCTGCAGGTGGCCGACCTGGGCGCCGTGGTCCGCAGCGCGGGGATGGCCTGGCGCCACCAGCCGATCTGTGACGGGCATGCACCCGACGCGACGTTCATGCGGCATTGGCCGGCCTTGCGCAGCGATCTTCTGGCCCTGGTTCAGCAGGGTGGCAGCGTCTTGGTGCACTGCAGGGGCGGCCTGGGCCGTGCCGGCACGGTGGCGGCTCTGCTCGCCATCGAGACAGGCATGGCGCCCGCAGCCGCCATCGCGGCCGTGCGCGCCATCCGGCCCGGCGCCATCGAGACCGCGGTGCAGGAAGCCTTCGTGATGGCCTACAAGCCTGCGCCCCTGTCCTGAGGCAGACCTGCCGCTCAGGCCGCCTCTGCGACGAGCGCCCGGGTCCTGTCGTCCACCGTTCCATAGCAGACCAGCCAGACCTCAAGCCCCATGCCTTCGGTAAGCCGCAGGGCGCGGCGGATGGCTGCGTCGCTCCAGTCGTCGTCGTTCCCGAAGGCGCCGCCGCCCAGGCGGGTCAACAGCACCTTGGCGTTGCCTTCATCCGAACGCTGGATGCAAGCTGCCAGCAGCGTGGCCTCGTAAGCCGCTTCGAGCACCAGGCGGGCCAGGGGTTGCCACAACGCCTTGTGCAGGCCGCTGTAGCTCACAGGCACGGCAGAGCAGTAGGCCTGGCTGACGGTGGGCCGCAGCGCATCGCCATCGGTCACTTCCACCCGGCGATGCCAGCCGATGCAGAGCTGGCTGCGCAGCGCGTCGCGCCCGGCCTCGGTGGCTGTTACAAGGTGGCGGCCGATGCGCTCGAGGGATTCGCGGCTGGGCAAGAGGTAGCCATTGCGCATCGTCCACAACGCCTGGGGTGCGAGCTGCATCTCGGCCGCGAGCTGCTGCTGCAGCGCTGCGGCCGTGTCCACTTGCCGGTCACGGGTCTGCCCGATCCCGACGCCCAACGGCATCAGGTAGTTCCGGTAGATCGTGCCTGCGCCAGCAGCCATGGCGCAGGCCGGGCCCTGGGTGCGGTCGTGCATGTAGCGCGTGACTCCTTGCTCGGGCGTCACGTCGGGGCCCACCATCTCCAGCAGGTTGAATTGCGAGGCCACTTGGAACAGGGCCCCGGCGAAGCGGGGGTCGCGGTGCAGCGCGCGCACGTCCCCGGCGATGGCCTGTACCGTGCTGCGGCCGGCCCCCGCCGTGGCACACCGGCTGCGCAGGCTGGCCAGCGAGGGCAGCTCCAGCGTGCCGACACCCCAACGCTCGGTACCCAGCGACGACACCAAGCGGCCGTCTTCGACGCGCAGGCGGGACCGGGTGGTCTCGTACGGGCCTTCCGCGAAACCCGTGATGCGGCTGAACCAGTCTGCGCCGGGGTGGGTGGTGTTCATGCCTGCCTTCCTGAGGGGCCGAGGTGCGAGTGCCGAGTGCTCGTCATTCGAAGCCGCCGATCTGCAACGAGACCGCCCAGGCACGCACCGCGCCCGGGAACAGCAGATCGGCGCTGTAGGCCTGCCCTGCATCGCGCCAGTAGCGGCGGTCGGCCGCATTGCGCACGCCGATGTCGAGGCTGACGGGCGGGCCCGATGAAGAGACTTGCCACGTCAGGCCGAGGTCGATGACCGCGTGGCCGCCCACCCGCACCGCGCCATCGGTCGTGGCTGCTTTCGACGAGCGCGCCGTGACGGCGGCGTTGTAGCGCAGGCTGGGCAAGCGCTGCAGGCGGTGGTCCAGCCGCAGGTGCAGCGCTGATCGGGGGATGTTCTGCAGCTGCTGGCCGTCCCGCGCGGGGAGACCCGAGCCCCGGCCTGTGGCGTCGATGAAGGTGTAGCGCCCGTCCAGTTGCGTAGCGGCTCCCGGGGCCCACTGGAACCCTGCCTCGATACCCGTGTGCCTTTGCTGCCCGCGCTGCACCCAGGCGCCCTTGCCCGCCCAGGAACTGCCCAGTGGCTCGACGAATTCCCAGGGCCGCTGGGCTCGGAAAGCGGTCAGGCTGTAGCTGAAGGCAGTACCCACCCTACCCTTGCCGCCCACCTCCACCTGGCTGGTGACGCGCGGTGCCAAGACCTCGCCGGCATTGACTGCGGTGGCCGGTGCCTCGGAGCCGAATTCCAGCCCCTGGGACCAGCTTGCGAAGGCCGTGAACGCGGGCCCTGGTTGCCAGCTCAGCGCCCATCGCGGCACCAAGCGCCGTTCGCCAGGCTGGCCAACCGGTGCTTCGATGTCGGTCCAGCGCAGGCCCAGCACCGAGGTCCACGGCCCAACGCTCGCCGCATGCCCGAGCCACACCGCCTGCTGCGCACTGTTCAGCGGCGGCCGGTCGACGCCGGGTGCGGAGGGCTGGGGCAAGGCCTCACCCGGCCGGTAGACGTTGCCCGAGAGTGCCACCCCGGCAGCGTCGTAGCTGGTCACGTTGAAGTAGCCGCCTTGCCGCAACCGGCGCTCAATGCGTTCGACGCCGGCCTGCAGCTCGTGCTGGAGCCCGGTCGCGCGGAAGGTTTGCACCGCCGACACGCGTGCGTGCTGGCGCGGCGTTCCAGCGCGCGGTAGTCGTAAAGCACGTAGTCGCCGTTGGCGCAGAAGAACTCGAAAGGCGGCTCGTTGCATCCGAAAGGCGTAGCCAGGTTGTCGTCGATCCGGGCCTGCGCGTTGGACAGGGCGGCCTCCCACTTCATGCCGCCGGGGCCATCGCCCTCCACGCGCAGCATGGCCAGCCGCCCGTGGTTGGTGAAGGGCCGGGACCAAGGCTGGGCGTTCAGGTTCAATTCGCGCACCCTCTGCAGATCCGGCGGCGTGGTGCCCCCCAGCAGTTGGAAGCCCGGCACGACCGGCTGCGCGCTGCGCTGCAAGGCGATATCGATATAGAGCCGCAGCCCTTCATAGGGCTCGGCATCGAAAGCCAGTCCGATGAAGCTGCGCTGCCCATCGGCGCCGGCGATGCCCGGGCGCAGCCGCGCCTGCGAAGCCGTCGCGCGCCAAGCCCCCGCCGGCCCGGCCTGCCCAGCCTCGGCCACCAGCAGCGTGCCGCCCTGTGCATCGGCCTCAAGCCGGGCCCGCAAAGGCTGCTGCCCGCGGGGCGTGATCTGGTTCAGGCTGCCGCCCGCTCCCACGAGCCCGCCCCGGCTGCCGGCGGCGCCGGCCAGGACCTGCAGCGCCGCGGTGCCGTCGAGAGGAAACTGCCACTCGCCCGGAACCACCATCCCGTTGACGCGGAAGGCGCTGCCCATGTCCAGCGTGAAGCCGCGGACCGTGAAGTTCTCGTAGTAGCCCACGGCCGCGAAGTTCTCGCCGACCGAAGGCGTGGTGGCCAGAACGGCCGCCAGCGAGGCGTTGCCAGGTGCGTGAAGGCGCTGGGCGCCGTACTCCAGCACCGAGACCGTGCCGTCGGCGGGCTCAAGACCACCCGCGCGCGGCGCCAGCAGGCTGCCTGGCAGGCGGTCTGCCTGGATGAGCACACGCTGCGGTGAAGCGGCGGCCGCGTCGGCCTGGCCTGTGGCGCCCAGTGCCGATGGCGTCTGCACGGACAAGGCGCACAAGCAGGTCAGGACCAGCAGAGCTTGCCGTGTCGGCCGGGCCCCGGGTCGGCGGAAGTGCTTCACGTCAGCTTCTCCAGAACTTGGGCGACCCGCGCGTCGACGCTGCCAGACACTTCGAGGAAAGGCACGCCGCGGCGGCGCAGCAACGCCAGCGTCGTGCGATGCTGGACTGCGCGCCAAGCCGCATCGCGCCGGGTACCGTCCTGCTGGAACGGGAAGTCGGGGCTGCACAGCACGGTGAGGTCATAGCGCCGGCGCGACAGCGCGACGAGCGTGCGCGACGATGCGCCGTGGTCGAGCAGCGCATAGACCAGCGTCGACAAAGGCGAGGTGTCACAGACCACGAAAGGCGGTACGACCTGGGCCGCCGCGATCTCGTGCGCCACCTGGTTTTGCGCAACGAAATCGAGCTCGCGGAGGCTCAGGTCTTGCCGGGTCTGTTCCCAGTAAGTGCGGCCGTACTCGGGCACCAGTGCGGCCCCCAGCGCTTGCGCCAGGGCGCCGGCCAAGGTGGTCTTGCCGCTGGACTCGCCGCCGAGGATGCAGACGCGTGGGACCAGGTCGGCATAGACAAAGGGGTTCACCCGGTCGCGCCACCGGGCCGGGTCTGCCCGCACGTCGGTGCCTCGCACCGGGAAGGTCGCGCGACTCGGGTCGACCGAGCGATGCACCACGCCCGGGTGCGCGCCATCGGCGGCGCGGAACGCCTGGCCCAGGTGCTCGGCGAAGCCGTCGCCATAGTCTTCGCTGGTGAAGACCGCATCCACGGGCCACCGAAGCAGGTGCTGGCAGAGCCAGGCGACGAAGGCGCGCTGCGCGTGGTCGGCCGCGTCGTTCGGCGGCATCTCGCGCGGCACCACGCCGCGGACCCGGCACAGCCTTGCCAGGTCGGCGTCATCGAGGACGACCGAGCGCAATTCCGGGAAACGCTGCCGCAGCCACGCCCGCCGCACAGCGGCATCGCAGCGCGGCAACTCGGGTTTGGAGTAGGACAGCACGACGACCTGCTCGCAGGCCGCAAGGGCACTGTCGATCAGGAACTCGTGCCCGTGGTGCAGCGGGCTGAACTTGCCGACGACCAGCCCGAGGCGATGGCGCAGGCTCACGCTCTTGTTCATGCGGGCGGCGGGTTCAGGGCTTGCCGGGCGAGCAAATGGTGCCAGTGCCTGAGCGCCACCACCGCGTTGACCAGATAAGCCGTATACAGGGCCGAGGTGAGGTACAGCTCCCGGCTGAAGAACAGCGGCACCGCCAGCAGGTTGACGAGCATCCAGAACCACCAGGTCTGGATCTGGCGCTTCATCAAGAGCAGCTGCGCAACGATGCTGAAGCCCAGCACCAGCGAATCGAGAAAGGGTGCGTAGGCATCCGTCCAGCGCCAGAGAAGGCCGCCGTAGGCCAGCGCGCCGAGGGCACCACACACCAGCAACAGGAGCAGGCTGCGCGGTGCGGCGAGAGTGATGGGCCTGGCGGGCTTGTGCGACCCACCGGACCACTGCCACCAACCCCAGGCGCTGGTGGCCACGAAGAACACCTGCAGCGTCACGTCGGAATACAGCTTGGCCTGGAAGAACAGCGCGGCAAAAAGCAGGCAGCCGACGATGCCCGTCCACCAGGTGTGCACGCTGTTGCGGGCGGCCAGCAGGATGGACACCGTCATCACGCCATTCGCTGCAAGCTCTAGCCACGTCAACGGAAGCACACAGAACGCCTTGTTGTTGGCAGAATGTCAATATCTTAGCCAAGGTCGGGCGACCTGTCTTCATCATGGTGCGGCAGCTCTACCCCCTCGTGTCCGCCGACGTGGCCTTGTTCAGCGTGGCTGACGACCGCCTGCAGGTGCTGCTGGTGCGGCGCGAGCATGCGCCGGAGGCCGGCCTGTGGGCCTTGCCAGGGGCGCTTCTGCAGCCCTTGGGCGATGCTGACCTCGAGGCAACAGCCCGGCGCGCGCTGCGCGAGAAGATCAGCGTCGAGGTGCCCTACCTGGCGCAGCTGCGCACCTTCGCCGGCGCCGCGCGCGACCCGCGGGGCTGGTCCTTGTCCGTGCTGCACTTCGCGCTGCTGCCGCGTGACCAGGTGCATGCGGTCGTGCGCTCCAGTGTCGACGGCATCCGTTGGGCGGACGCCGACGCGCCCGGCCGGCGCCTGGCTTTCGACCATGCACAGCAGATCCAGTGGGCCCGGACAGCGTTGCGCCAGCGCGTGCAGGACCACGCACTTCCCTTGCACCTGATGCCCGAACGCTTCACTTTGACGCAGCTGCAGCGGGTGTGCGAGGCGATCCTCTCGCCAGGCCCTCAGCAGCCGGTCCGGCTGGACAAGGGGGCCTTCCGCCGTCGCTTTGCGAAGAGCCCCGACATCGTCGTAGTGCCAGAGGCGTTCGAACATGGTGCTCAGCGGCCGGCGCAGCTGTTCCGCGTGGCATCGGGGTTTCGGTTCTAGTGGGGCGAGAAGTGACGCCTGTGCAGCGGTTGCGGTCCGTCGTGGCCGGCGGTCGTACTCACGGTAAGCGCCATCAAGCCGACGTTCGGCTTGACTGCTGACGCCAGGCTGAGCGACAGCTTGGCGAGGTGATGCGGACGTAGCCGGAACCAGCAATGGGCGGCACCACCGGAACTCAGCCAGTGACCGCTTCTCACAGCCACGAACTCACCCACTCGACCCTGAACCGACATCCCTAGCCCTGAACTTGCCGCTCCGAAGCGGTCGGTCGGATCCGGACCCAGGCCCCGAAAGAGGACCCGTAGCGGAGGGCACGTACCGGTAGGTGGCAAACAGGGCGATTCGTCACCAACCGGTGCGATCCTTCAGCACCAGTCCAGCTCACTGCACAGTCGCTCTCGCGCCCGCACGTCGCATGCTCTCGAAGTTGTAGAAGGTCGGCTGCGAGAAGTTGTAGTTCACACCCTGGATGTCACTGCCGATCGCACGCTGCCAGTCGAGCTGGAACAGCGCGATCGTGGGCATCTCGTCTAGAACGATGCGTTGCGCCTGCTGGTACAGCGCGGCGCGGGCCTCGCGGTCGAGCGTGCGGTCGGCCTGCCCGATCAGCTTGTCGACGCTGGCGTTGCGGTAGCGCGGGAAGTTGGCGCCGCCGATCATGGCCGAGTTGTAGACGAAATTGAAGACGATGGACGGATCGGGGAAGTCGAGGTTGATCGACTGCGTGGTGATGTCGAAGTCACCTTTCATGATCTTGGTGCGTGCCGCCGTCGATATCCGTTCGATGACGACCTTCAGGCCGACGCCCTCGAGCTGTGCGCTGATGGCCAGGGCCAGCGGCGACACGCCGCTGCCATCGCCAACCACCGTGAACTTGACCTGCGTGCCCGGTGCCACGCCTGCCTCGCGCAACAGCGCGCGGGCGGCCTCAGGGTCGTGCGCGGGCAGGGGCAATTCCGCGTCGTGCCCGGGAACGCCGGCCGGCAACACCCCATGCAGCAGGCTCGCGCGCCCCTGGTAGATCGCCTTGCCGATGAGCTCGCGGTCGATGGCGAGCGAGACCGCCCGGCGCACACGCACATCGCGGAACAGCGGCCGCTCGTTGTTCATGTGTAGGAAGGCGACGGTCGGCGACGGACCGGTGACGACATCCACGCCCGGCCGGGCTGCCACCCAGGCATCCGATGCGCCTGACACCGGATCGACGATGTCGATCGCCCCCTTGGCCAGCTGGATGACGCGAGTGGCGTCGTCCTTCACGGTCATGAAGTTGACTTCAGTGAAGTAGGCCGGCTGGCGCTTGGCGTGCGGGTTCGGCGTCAACGTGACGCGCTGGCCCTTCTCAAAGCGCGACACGCGGTAGGGACCGCTGCCGGCTGTTTGTGTGGAAAGCCAGCGGCTGCCGAAGTCGGCACCGTTGGCCTTGGCCAGCACTTTGGGGTTGACGATGCTGGCCGTGGGCACGGCCAACACTTCCAGGAAAAAGGGCACGGGCGTGCGCAGCGCGAAGCGCACTTCATGCGGCGCCACAGCCTCAACGCTGCGAAGGAAGAACAGGAACTGCGACGGCGGCGCCTTGAGCTTGAGCGTGCGCTCGAAGGAGAACTTCACCGCCTCGGCGGTGACTTCGCTGCCGTCGTCGAAGCGGTGGCCGGGGTGCAGGAAGAAGGTCCAGCTCAGGCCGTCGGCAGAGGTCTCCCAGCGTTCGGCCAGTTGCCCCAGCATGCGCCCGGTGGGCCTGCCATCGGCCACCTCGGCGACGACCAGCTTCTCGTAGGCCAGGTTCATCGCCAGCTGGTTGGCCTGGATGAAGGTGGCGGCCGGGTCAAGCGAACTGATGTCCCGCGAGACGGCCATCGTGATGCGCTTCGGGTCACGCGGGATGTCGGAGACATCGCAGGCCGCCAGACTGGCGGCGGCAAGCAGCAGGGCGGCGAAGCGGCGCATCAA
Organism: Rubrivivax sp.; assembly: GCA_051861265.1. Classification (GTDB taxonomy): domain Bacteria; phylum Pseudomonadota; class Gammaproteobacteria; order Burkholderiales; family Burkholderiaceae_C; genus Rubrivivax. The sequence goes on along the minus strand of JBHYDA010000007.1, from coordinate 22,924 downwards.
CGGCGGCTCGCCTGGACGAAGGCCTCGAACAGACGGCGTTCCGGCGGGCTCAAGAGGAACTCCGGGTGCCACTGCGTACCGATGCAGAAGCGCTTACCCGGCACTTCGATCGCCTCGACAACGCCGTCTTCAGACCACGCGCTGACAACCGCCCCCGGGCCTGTGCTGACCACGCCCTGCTGGTGCCTTGAATTGACCTGCAATGTGCTTGCGCCCGTGATCGACGCAAGGCGGGTGTCGGCGACCAGTTGCACGGCATGCTCGGTCTGCGCGAAGCTTGCCCCGCGATGATGGGCCCAGTCTGGCCGCGCTTGAGCAAGCGAGACGACCAGTTCGCCGCCGGTGAGCAGGTTCATCAGTTGAAAGCCTCCGCAGACGGCCAGCACGGCGTGGTCGCGCTCGATCGCACGCCTCATCAGGGCGGCCTCGAAGCGCATGCGCCGCTCCTTCTCGGCGGGCTCGGTGCCGTCGTTGCGAAACAGGTCCGGCACCTGGAACTGGTAACCGCCCCCGGTGACGAGCAGGCCATCGACCAGGTCGAGATAGCGGTCAATGTCGGCGCTTTCGTGCGGCAACATGATGGCCGTAGCACCAACTTCGCGCAGCGCGTCGAAGTTGCGAGCGTCAACGAAGTAGAAATCCCGCGGTGGGTTGCCGTCGGGCCTGAACTCGATGTCGGGCGTTACACCAATGACGGGTCTGGTTTTCATGGCAGCCTGTAGTCCTCGTCCAACGGCCACAGCGGGCGCCGCACACGCTGGAAGGCATCGGGTGCGCGCGCGGGACGGCGCAGCGCCCGCGCCTGCGTCGTCACGGCATCGAAGCCCAGGTGGAACTGCTGCGCCGACTTCAGGACGATGAAGCGCCGGGCCGTGCAATCGATGCCCAGGCCGCTGAACAAGCTGGGGTCGTAGGCCTGGTCGCGCACGCTTGTCAGAACGACCTCGATGCCTTCGAAGCACACAGCCGCCGCGTCGCCCAGAGGTGCATCCAGGCTGCCGACGCGCTGGTGGTGGTAGCGTTGCAGCGCCAGGACCTCGGCGTGCACGTCCAGCGGCGCGCCAGAGTCGATGCTTACCTTGCCGCCGATGCGCAGCCGCAGCCGCGCGCCCACGCCTGCGTCGAAGCAGAAGCGCACGGCCAGCGGGTCCCACAGCGGGCCGGCGCAGACCTCCTTCACGCCGCGGCTCAGCAGCAGGCGCAGTACCTCGGTGTTGTCGCCGCCGGCGCCGCCGCCGGGGTTGTCGTCGACGTCCACAAGGATCTGCGGGCGCGCCACATCGGCCAGCGCCTGGTCCAGCGTGTCGGCCATCGTGGGCCGGGTTGTCCGCAACTGCTCGCGAAGGTCGAAAAGCCGGTGGCCGAGTTCATGGGCCGTTCGCTCGGCCAGGGCCGCGTCGTCGTTGGTCACCACCAGGACTTTCGTGCCCATGTCAGGAACATCCCCGCGGGCAAAGCCGTGCACGACCGAGATAGACAGCACGGCGCCCAATTCCCGCGCACGGACCTCGGCCATGAAGCTTCTAAGCGGCTCCTGCCTTGTCGGCATCGCCGCGACCATGTGGCAGTCGAAGGCCCGCATCAGCGGTCGCACCTGCCCCCTGCGCGTGCGCTCCAGCAGGTCCAGCAGCTGTTCGCCGCACTCGACGTAGTCGGTGTGGGGGTACTCCTTGAAGAACACCAGCACATCGGCCTCGTCCTGCATGCGTTGCGTCAGGTGGGCGTGGCAGTCTAGCTCGGCACCGACAGCGACCTCCGGCCCCACGAGTGCCCGCACGCGGGCGAGCAGATCGCCCTCGCAGTCCTCGGTCCGGTCGGCGACCATCGCCCCATGCAGACCCAGCGCGACCACGTCCACAGGCAGAGCCTGGCGCAACTGCTGCAGGATTTCGTCGCGCAAGGCCTCGTAGACCGGCTGCGGCACCGGCCCGCCCGGCATCGCATACGCGCACGTCCCTTCCACCACCGACCAGCCGCTTTCGCGCGCACGGCGACGGCAAGCCCACAGCGGCCCGGTGGCTTCGGTGGGCTGGTCCGGGTGCTGCCCGGGCCGCCACAGCATGGTGTCCTCGAAAGCGCGCCAACCCGTGGGAATAGGCGACGACGTGTCGGTCTCCGTGCCCAGGGTGGCCGTGAATACCCGCATGCGTCGATTGGTCAGAATGTGAAGGTTCCCACGATGCCATAAGAACGCGGGCGGCCGTAGGTGGCCGTCTGGTTCGTGCCCGCGCCGACGGGTGGCGCAAAACCGCCAGGCCCCTGCGCCACGATGTAGCGCTTGTCGAAGATGTTGTTCGAGTAGACAGCCAGGTCCCAACGCCCGTTCTCACCAGCCAAGCTGACGCGGCCATTGAAGAGGTCGTAGCCGGGGATCCACTGCGTGGCGAGGTTCTCGCGGCCGATGAAGAAGCCATCGGTGTGTCTGGCATCGAGTCGCAGCGTCAATGAACCGACAGGCAGCGGCAGCGAGTACGCGACGGACAGGTTGGAGGTCAGGCGCGGCGCATTGTTCAACTTCCTGTCATTGAAACTGACCGGTGCGCCTCCGCTGGTGTCGACGTAGTCGGTGTAGCGCGCATCGACATAGCCGACTCCGCCGGAGACTCGCAATGAAGACGTCGGCCGCAGCACGCCTTCGAGTTCCACGCCCTGGCTCCTGGCCTTGCCGCCATTGGTCACGATGCCCACGACAGCACCGCCCCCGCCCAGCACCTGCACCCGCTGCGTGACCTGGATGTCGTCGTAATTCATGCGGAATGCGGTCGCTCCGAGGTTCAAGACCCCGCCCAACATCGACCCCTTCACGCCGACTTCGAAGTTCACCATGCTCTCGTCGGTGAACCGGGTCTGCTTAAAGCTCGTCGGGCCGCCAGCCGTGATGTTGTCGACGTTCCAGCCGCCACTGCGAAAGCCCTTGCTGTAGGTAGCGTAGACCATGGCGTCGCGGTCGATGCGAAAACGGGCGCTCAGCAACGGCGTCACGTTGTTGGTGCTCAGGCTGTCGTTTTCAAGCGGGATGGACGAGGCCAGAAATGCCGGGAAGGTGACGATCTGCTGGTAGGCCAGGGTCTTCTTCTCGGTGGTGTAGCGCAGCCCCCCTGTCAGCGTCAGACGTTCGCTGAGGTTCCAGTCGGCGTTGCCGAACACGGCAGCGGTCTTGGAGTTGATGTCTCCGAACGTGTTGCCTGTCGTATTGCGGATGACCGACAGCACCGGAGCGGCCGGCCCGAAGGTGCTGAGAGAGGTGGCGCTGGCCTTTTGTTCATACAGGTACAGACCTGCCACGTACTCCAGTGCCGCCTTGCGGTTGGTGGCGATCCGCAGTTCCTGGCTCCATTGCTTCTGCTCCGAAGTACTGGCCGACGCGATGATGTTCAGCGGCCCCACGTCGGAGTCCGAAGTTCTCGTGGTGTCGAGCTGGCGCACGCTCGTGATCGAGGTCAGCGTCAACCCGCTGCCCAAGTCATAGTTGATGGTGCCGCCCACGCCCTGGACGGTGCGGTTGGCCAGTGTGGGCAGGTTCTCGTTGGCCGTCAGGTTGTCGCTTCCGGCAATCGCGCCATAGCCCGACAGGATGTGCGCAGAGGGGGCGACGGACTTGTCCTTCAGGTGGTCGGCCGCGATCATCATGTCCAAGCCTGATGAAGGCTTGATCATGAGCTTGACGCGGACGCTGGTCACGTCCTCGTTGCCGTCCTTGTTGCCTGTGGCCACGTTGGACATGTAGCCGTCGCGCTTTCCCGAGTAGACGGCAACACTGCCCCGCACGGCGTCCGATCCCAGCGGTGTGCTGAGGTAGCCGCTCAAGCGGCGCAGGTTCTGGCTGCCGAGGTCGGCACTGGCGGTGGCCTCGAACTTCTTAGAGGGCTCGCGCGTCACAACACTGATGGCGCCGGCGATCGAGTTCTTGCCGAAGAGTGTGCCCTGGGGGCCCCGCAGAAATTCGACGCGTTCGATGTCAAACGTCTCCAGGTTGAAGGCCGCACCGCGCCCCATGAAGATGCCGTCGACGTAGACGCCAATGCCGCTGTCAAAGCCGATGTTGCCGCGGTTCTGGCTTTGCACACCGCGGACGGAGAAGCTGGGCAAGGCATTGTTCTCCGGGCCCAGAAACACCACATTGGGCACCGCCGCTTCCGACAGGCGGATGGCCCCACGGTCCTGCAGTTCACTGCCACTGATCACGCTGATGGACAGCGGGACATCGATGGCACGCTCAGTGCGCTTGCGCGCCGAGATGGTGATCTGTTGGGGTTGCGTGTTGTCGGCGACCGGCGCTTGCGGGGCGGTCTGCGCATATCCGGCCTCAGTTCCGGCCATCAGGACCAGAGCGGCCCCGATCGCAGCCGCGATGGGCGTCTGGGTGTGTCGATGCTGATTCATGAGGTCTCCGGGTTGAGCGGTGATCACGCCGCGTCATAGAAAGGTTCACAGGCGGTCCGAGCGCGCTGCATGCAGCGCTCCACGGTCCGGGTGGTCACGCCCAGGCGGTCGGCGATCTCGGGGTGGGTCAGGTCGTGCAGGTAGCTCAATTCGACGACCTGGGCGGTGCGGTTGCCAGCGTCCTGCAGCCGCTGAACGATTTGCTCCATGGCGCGCCGCCAATGCACCTGGCTTTCCACCGAGGGGCTGGGCTGTTCGACATCGATGTCATCCAGTGGGCCGTGCAGATGCGCCTGCCGAAACGTGTCGCGCCGAACGCGGTCGATCACCAGACGCTCTGCCGTGCGAAAGAGGTAGGCGCGAGGGTTCAGGTCCAGCTTGGACGGGTCGGGCAACTGTGCGATGCGCAGGAACACCTCTTGCACCGTGTCGGCAATGTCGTCGTCATTGCGCAGCAGCCGCGCCAGAAACGACCGCAGCGGGCGGTGGTGCGCGGCAAAGGTCTCGGCGATGTAGCGCGCACGCTCGGCGGCCCGGTTCGGCTGGTCAAGCCCGCGCAACACGGGCGCTGCGACGAGCGTCTCAGCATCGCTGCAAAAGGCTTGATCGTCTGTGGCGTCGAACATGGCTACCGGGTCCCCTTGCTGCAAGCTACGCGTGTGCCTGGCCGGTCATTCGTCGGTACCCGCCAACGGGATTTCGACAACAACTGAGGCTCATGCTAGGATTGAACGACCGTTCGGTCAATAGATCATCGACTCATGGCAAACCCGATACTCATCGTCAATGAACTGGGCGTCGCGGCCCGTCGGAGTGGTTCGGTGCGCAAGCTGCTGGACGGCGTCTCGCTGCAGGTGGGCGAAGGCGAGATTGCGGGACTGGTGGGCGAGTCGGGTTCCGGCAAGTCCATGCTGGGCCAGGCCATCGGCGGCCTGCTGCCCCGGGGCTGTGAAGCACACGCGGGCGAGATCCGGTGGCGTGGGCAGAACCTGATAGGCGCGAGCGAGGCCATGCTCTCGTCCCTGCGCGGGTCCCAGATGGCCTATGTCTTCCAGGAACCGATGACGGCCTTGAACCCGACCCTGCGCGTGGGGCGCCAATTGGTTGATGTCATACGGCGCCACGCCCAGCCCGACGCGGCGGCCGCCAAGGCGCTGGCGCTGGGGCTTCTGGCCGACGTGCGCATCGAAGCCCCGCAAGACGTCTTCGAGGCCTGGCCGCACCAGCTCAGTGGCGGCATGCGCCAAAGGGCGCTGATTGCGATGGCCTTCTCGTGCAAGCCGGCCTTGATCGTGGCTGACGAGCCGACCACGGCACTCGATGTCACGGTGCAGGCCCAGGTGCTGTCCCTGCTGGTGACGCTGGCCCGCGAACGCGGCACGGCGGTGTTGCTGATCTCACACGACATCGGCGTCATACGGCGCGCTTGCGAGACGGTGTACGTGATGTACGCCGGCCGCATCGTCGAGCGCGGGCGCACGGCTGCGGTGCTGGACGCGCCGGAACATCCCTACACGCGGGCGCTGCTGGACAGCTTGCCGGGCCGGTTCCAACCCAAGGCCCGTTTGAACGCCCTGCCCGCGGGCGGGCCGGCCGCGTCGGGCTGTGCCTTCCGGTCCCGCTGTGCTTCAGCCTTTGACCGCTGCGGCGAGGTGCCGCCCCTGGTCGCGCTGCCGTCTGCAGGGGCCGCGGCCTGCTGGTTGAACCAGCCGGTAAGCGTTGAAGGAGCTTCGGCATGACGGCCCCGCTGCTGGCGCTGGACCAGGTCTCGGTGCGCTACGCCTCGCGCAAATCTGCGGCCGTCGAAGGTGTGAGCTTGTCGATCGACGCGGGCCGCACGCTGGGCATCGTGGGCGAGTCCGGCTGCGGCAAGAGCACGCTGGCCAAGGCCGTGATGGGGTTGGCGCCGGTGAGCGCGGGTTCGCTGCGCTTCCTGGGCCAGGACATCACGCACATGACGCCCAGGCGCCGCCTGCAAGCCCGCATCGGCATGCAGATCGTGTTCCAGGACCCACAGAGCTCGCTCGATCCGCGCATGCGCGTGCGCGACCTGATCACCGAGCCGCTGCTCATCGCCGGCCGGCCCAGCGCCGGCGTGGCCGAGAGCCTGGCCACCCAGGTCGACCTGCCGCTCGACGCGCTGGGCAGCCGGCCACATGAATTTTCGGGCGGCCAGCGGCAACGCATCGCCATCGCCCGCGCGCTGGCCGCCAGCCCGCAACTGCTGGTGCTGGACGAGCCGACCTCGGCGCTGGACCTGTCGGTGCAGGCGCAGATCCTGAACCTGCTGCTGGACCTGCAGCGCGAGCGCGGTTTCGGCTACCTGTTCATCAGCCACGACATGGCGGTGGTGCGGCACCTGGCAGACGACGTGGCCGTCATGTACCGCGGCCAGATCGTCGAGCAAGGTGCAGCAGCCGAGGTGCTGGACGCACCCCGCCACGACTACACGCAGGCGTTGATGCGCAGCGCGATGTCGGGCCAGGCCGCGCCCGCCGTTGAGTCCCTCACCTGATCACGTTGGAGACTGAAGATGACGAAGGCGAACATTGCAGCCTGGGTTGCCGGTGTCGGCATGGTGCCCTTCAAGAAGCCTGGCGCCAGTGAACCCTACGACACCATGGGCGCCGAGGCCGCCCGCCTGGCACTGAAGGACGCCGGCCTGGACTACACCGATGTGCAGCAAGCCTACGCCGGCTTCGTCTATGGCGACTCCACCAGCGGCCAGCAGGCGCTGTACAAGGTGGGGCTCACGGGCATTCCGGTTGTCAACGTCAACAACGCCTGCGCAACGGGCTCGACGGCCCTCTTCCTGGCGCGCCAGGCGGTGGCGCACGGCGTGTGCGACGTCGCCCTTGCGCTGGGCTTCGAGCAGATGAATCCCGGCGCCCTGGGGGTCACGGCCACCGACCGGCCGAGCATCATGGGGCAGCAACTCGCCCACGCCCACGAAACCATCCAGTGGAACGACCAGGTGCCCATGGCGGCGCTGCTGTTTGGCAGCGCAGGGGAAGAGCACCAGCGCAAGTACGGCACCAGCAACGAAGCCTTCGGCCGCATCTCGGTGAAGGCGCGCGATCACGCCTCACGCAACCCGCACGCCATCTTCCGCGACAAGCTCACGCTCGAAGAGGTGATGGCTTCCAAGCAGATCTATGGCCCGCTGACGCGCTACCAATGCTGCCCGCCCACGTGCGGCGCTGCGGCGGCGGTGATCGTTTCCGAGGCCTATGCACGACGCAAGGGCTTGAGCGGCCGCGCCGTGGAGATCGTGGCCCAGGCCATGACCACCGACCCCATCGCGAGCATCCAAGGCCACAGCATGATGCGCGTGGTCGGCTTCGAGATGGCGCGCAACGCTGCCACCCAGGCCTATGAACAAGCCGGCATCGGACCGCAAGAAGTTGACGTGTGCGAGCTGCACGACTGTTTCACCACCAATGAACTCCTGACCTACGAGGCCCTGGGCCTGGCCCCTGAAGGCGGCGGCGAGAAGTTCATCATGGACGGCGACAACACCTACGGTGGTCGCGTGGTCACCAACCCTTCGGGCGGGCTGCTGTCGAAGGGTCACCCGCTGGGTGCCACCGGCCTGGCGCAATGTGCCGAGCTCACCTGGCAACTGCGTGGCCAGGCCGAAGCGCGGCAGGTGGAAGGCGCACGCATCGCGCTCCAGCACAACCTGGGCTTGGGCGGTGCCTGCGTGGTCACCATGTACCGCAAGCCTGCCTGAACGCCGCTCCATGACGCAAGGCCCGCTCACTGGCCTGCGCGTGCTGGAACTGGCAGGGCTGGGGCCTGCACCTTTCGCTTGCGCCCTGCTGGCCGATGCCGGCGCCGACGTGGTGCGCGTCGACCGCCCGGGTTCGTTGCATGACCCGACCGACATCCTGGCGCGCGGCCGTCGCTCGATCGCCCTCGACCTGAAGCGGCCCGCCGATGTGCAGACGCTGCTGGCGCTGGCTGCGAAGGCCGATCTCCTGATCGAGGGCTTTCGGCCGGGTGTGATCGAACGGCTGGGCCTGGGGCCGGCTGTGCTGCTGGAGCGCAACCCGCAACTCGTCATCGGCCGCATGACCGGGTGGGGCCAAAGCGGGCCGCTGGCAGCCGCGCCAGGGCACGACATCAGCTACATCGCGCTGTCGGGTGCACTGGCCAGCATCGGGTCAGCGGACGGCCCGCCCGTGCCGCCACTCAACCTGGTGGGCGACTTCGGCGGTGGTGCGATGCTGCTGCTGTTCGGTGTGATGGCTGCGCTGCACGAAGCGCAGCGTTCAGGCCGCGGCCAGGTGGTGGATGCGGCCATGGTCGACGGCAGCATCGCGCTCATGGGCATCTTCCAATGGATGCGCTCGCAAGGCCGATGGAACGGCCCTCGCGGCAGCAACTGGCTGGACGGCGGAGCGCACTACTACGGCTGTTACGCGTGCGCCGACGGGCGCTGGCTCGCCGTGGGTGCCATCGAGCCACCCTTCTACCGGGCCTTGCGTGAAGGGCTCGGGCTGCTTCACGACCCCCTGTTCGACACCCAGAACGACCCCGCGCTGTGGCCCGCGCAGAAGGCGCGGATGGCGGCCGTGTTTCGCTCGCGGGACCGCCAGGCCTGGTGCGAGCATTTCGAAGGCAGCGACGCCTGCGTCAGCCCCATTCTGGAACTTGACGAGGTGGCCACCCACCCGCACAACGCGGCCCGCGGCACCATGGTCAGCGCCTTTGGCGTGCCACAGCCAGGGCCGGTGCCGCGTTTCTCCCGCACGCCCGGCGCCACGGGCACTGCGCCGCGTGTGCCCGGGGCTGACCAGGCCGCCGTGCTGCACCACTGGCTGGGCCCGGGGCCCTGAACCGCTTCGACGCGAGGGACCCTCATGCGACTCTTCTTCGGCGGCATCGTTACCGAGACGAACACCTTCTCGCCCATCCCTGTGGGCCTGGATGCCTTCACCGAAGGCGGCCTGCTGCGTGGCGACGAGGTGTTCGACCCTGAGCGCGGCAACGACATGGCGATTTACGCGCGTTCGCTGGGGCTTGACGTGGTGGGCGGCCTGTACTGCGAAGCCCACCCCGGCGCAGCCGTTCGCCGCGACGCCTACGAAACGCTGCGTGACGAGATGCTCGATCGCCTGCGCGCGGCCGGGCCCGTGGACATCGTGGCGCTCAACCTGCATGGCGGCATGGTGGCGCAGGGTTACGACGACTGCGAAGGTGACCTCATCGCCCGCATGCGCGCCATCGTGGGGCCCGGCGTGGTGATAGGCGCAGAACTCGACCCTCATTCGCACCTGTCGCCCGCGATGCACGACCACGCGATCCTGATGTGCTACCGCGAGAACCCGCACACCGACATCCGGGCGCGCGGCCGCGAGCTGATCGACCTGCTGCTGCGCACCGCGCGGCGCGAAGTGCGGCCGGTGACATCGGTCTTCAACTGCCGCATGGCCGATGTGTTCCAGACGCAGCGCGAGCCGATGAAAAGCTTCGTCGCGCGCATGCGCGGCCTGGAAGGACACGATGGCGTGCTGTCGATCAGCATCGTGCATGGCTTTCGGCGCGCCGACATCCCGCTGCTCGGCACCCAGGTGATCGTCCTCACCGACAACGACGCCCCACGGGGCGCCGCGTTGGCCGAGCGCCTGGGCCGGGAACTGTATGCACTGCGCGGGCAGTGCGCCGACGCGGTGCACCCCTTGGAAGAGGCAGTGGCCACGGCCAGCGCCTGGGACGCTGCGGCGCAGGGCCCCTTGGTTCTGGCCGAGATGGCCGACAACCCCGGCGGCGGGTCTCCCGGCGACGCCACCTATGTCTTGAAGGCCCTGATCGACGCCGGCGTCGACCGCATCGCCGCCGGCGTCTTCGTCGATCCGCTGGCGGTGCGCTGCGCCATCGACGCGGGCCTGGGCGCCCGGCTGACGATGCGCATCGGAGGCAAGGCCTGCCCGCTTTCAGGGCCGCCATTGGACCTGGACGTGACGGTGACGGCCATCGACCTGGCCGCGAAGATCGTGCTCGGCGGCGGCACGGTGGTGCCGATGGGGCGCGCCGTGGCATTGCGCTTCGCGCAGGGTGAGCTGCTGCTGGCCGAAAACCGGTGGCAGACCTACGGCCCCTCCATCTTTGCCGACCTGGGCATCGACCTGCGACGCCAGCGTGTCATCCTGGTCAAGTCGGCGCAGCACTTCAAGGCGCACTTCGAGGCCATCACACCACACAGCCTGACGCTGGACTCGCCCGGCGTGTGCGTGGCTGATGTGACCCAACTGCCGTTCAAGCGCCTGCAGCGGCCGTTGTGGCCCTGGGACGATGACCCCTGGTCCTGAGCCGATGTACGGCCCGCTCGGCCGCTAAGCCTTTTCGCGCGCCAGACGGGGATCGAGCCAGTCGCGCAGCGCATCCCCCAGCAGGTTGAAGGACGACGCTGTCAGGATGATGACCACGCCAGGAATGGTGACGTACCACCAATGCCCGAGCACGTATTCGCGGCCGGCCCCGATCATCGAACCCCACTCGGCGTCGGGCGGCTGCGCGCCCAGGCCGATGAAGCTCAGCGCCGACGAAGCCAGTATTGATGCACCGAGATGGAAGGTCATGAACACCAGCACCGGCGGCAGGACGTTGGGCAGCACGTGGACGCGCATCAGGTGCCAGGTGCTCGCACCCATCGAGCGTGCGGCCAGCACGTATTCGCGCTCTCTGAGCGCCAACGCCTGGCCCCGCGCCACGCGGATGTAGGCGGGCACGGCCAGTACCCCAAGGGCGACCACGGCGTTGAACAGGCTGGGGCCGAGTGCAGCCGTCAACGCCAGCGCTACCACCATGCCCGGCAGGGCCATGACCACGTCGGTCAGCCGCATCACGACCGTGTCGAACCAACCCGCCAGCAACCCCGACAAGGTGCCGATCAGCAAGCCGAACGCGGTGCCGATACCGACGATGCCCAGAGCCGCGCTCACCGACGGGCGTGCACCATGGAAGATGCGCGTCAGCAGGTCACGCCCCAGTTCGTCGGTACCCGCCCAGTGCTTCCAGGAAGGGGGCTGCAGCACACTGTTCAAGTCCATGGCGTTGGGCGCGTAGGGCGTCAGCCAGGGCGCAAACAGGGCGACGAAGCACACCACGGCCGCTACCGCCGCCGCCGCCAGCGTCAACGGCGCCCGCAGCGCCGGTGGCAAGCTGGTCGCAATGGAAATGGGTTTCATAACAGTTAGCCCACCGCCTGGATGCGCGGGTCCAACACCAGGTAAGAAAGGTCCACCAGCAGGTTGGCCGCCACGTACACCACCGACGCCAGCACCGTGAACCCCATGATGACCGGGAAGTCGAGGTTCAATATGGCACCCAGCACGTGGCTGCCCACACCGGGCCAGGCAAACACACTTTCAATGACGACCGATCCGAACAGCAACGCGGCCAGTTCCAACCCGAGCACCGTGACGAAGGGGATCAACGCATTTTTCAATGCGTAGACGAAGAGCAGCCGCCACTTCGAGATGCCATAGGCACGGGCGGTGCGGATGTAGTCTTCGCCCAGCACCTCGATCATCGAGCTGCGGACCAGCCGCACCACGGTGCCGATGGAGGCCAGCGCCAGCGTGCTGGCCGGCAGCAACAGGTGGTTGAAAGCGCTGCGCCAGGCCAGGCTTTCGCCCGCCAACGCCGCGTCGACGAGGTACAGGCCCGTCACATGCGGCGGCGGGCTCACGCCGATGTCCAGGCGGCCCGAGCCCGGCAGCCAGCCCAGTTGGGCGTAGAACAGCAGCATCAGCATCAGGCCCAGCCAGAACGTGGGTGTGGAGATGCCCAGGATGGCCAGGCCCCGCCCCAGGTTGTCGACCCAGGTGTCGCGCCGCACCGCAGTCACCACCCCCAGCGGCACACCAATGACGATCGACAAGACCATGGCCATCAGCATCAGTTCCAGCGTGGCCGGGATGTAGCCCCACAGCTCGGCCAGCACGGGCTGGCGGGTGGTGATGGAAGTGCCGAAGTCGCCGCGGAAGAGGTCACCCACGTAGGCCAGGTACTGGGTCACGATCGGCTGGTCCAGGCCCAGCCGTGCACGCAACTCTGCAATCGCCTGGGGCGTGGCCCGCGGGCCCAGCAAAAGCTGCGCCGGGTCGCCCGGGATCAGGCGCGAGATGACGAAGCAGATGACGGTGACCCCGGCCATCACGAAAACCAGCATCAGCAGCCGACGCAGAATGATGCGCGCCATGGCAGGGCTCAGGGCTTGCGCCGCGCTGCGAAGGCGGCCATCGCGGCACGGAACTCGTCGCTCAGCACACGGGCGGCCTGCAGCCGGGCCTCATGCTCCATCTGCACTTGCAGGGTGTTCAAGCGGCCGGCGACGATCGCCTGGCGCGTGAGCCGGTGCGTGCCCTGCGGCAACCGGGCCAGTCGCTCGGCCAGGGTTCGGGTTTCGGCCACGAAGGTGTCGTCGTCGATGCACTGGTGGACCATGCCCATCGCGGCAGCTTCTTCGGCGCTGACGTCGGCGCCGGTCATCAGCAGCGCTCTGGCGCGGGCTTCACCCACCAGCCGCGGCAGCGTCAAGGTCAGCCCGGTGTCCGGCACCAGGCCCAGCCGCCCGAAGGCCAGCGAAAAGCGCGCCGAGCGCGCCGCCACGACGATGTCGCACAACAGTGCCAGGCCCACGGCACCACCCACGGCGGTGCCGTTGACGGCAGCCACGGTGGGCAGGCGTCCTTCGTGCAGCACCTGCTGCAAGGGCAGCAGCGCGCCGGTGATGGCGCGCTCCAGGCTGGCGGCGTCGGTGTCGCCCAGGACGTCCATGTTGGCGCCGGCCGAAAACACCTTGCCGCTGCCGGTGAGCACCAGCACACGGGCGCCGCTGCCCGGCTGCTGCACGGCGGCGATTTGCGCCGTCAGCTCGGCAAACGCCGCTGGCGTCAGCGCGTTCGCGGTGGCCGGCGACGCCAGGCGCACCGTCGCGATGCCGTCTTCAACCGTCGTCTCGATCATCGGCCCGCCGCCACGAACACCTGCGCCGACCCCGCCGCCACTGCCGAGCCGTCAGCCTGCGTTGCAGCCAGCTTCACGGTCACCAGCGAACCGCCGTCCGCGGCTTCAACGGCCTCGATCACGCCTTCGCAGTGCAGGCTGGCCTTCACCGGCAGCATGGCGGCAAAGCGCGTCTCGATCGAGCGCACGCTGCCGGGCCCGGCCCATTGCGTGAGCAGGCGGGACAGCATGCCCATCGAGTACATGCCGTGCACGATGGTGTCGGGCAGACCGGCCTTGTCGCGCGCAAAGTCGGGGTCGACGTGGATGGGATTGAGGTCGCCCGAGCCGTGGGCGTACATCGCCACCCGGTGGCGTGTGATGGGGCCGGTGTGCAGGGGCGGCAGCGGGGTGCCGACGGTCAGATCAAGGGCGTTCATGTGTTGCGGGCCACCAGGCTGCAGTGATCTTCGCAAACCGGCTCGCCGGCGGCGTTGCGGTATTCGATCACGGTGTCGATGAAGGTCAAGGCGCCGTTCTTGCGGTCGGCGATGTTGGCGATGCGTTTGGTGCCCGTCAGCCGGTCGCCCACCACCATGGGCTGGTGGTGAACGAAGCGCTGGCTGGCGTGCAGAATTTTCGCTGGATCAACCGCCAGGCGTTGCAGCATGTCGTAGATCAGGTCCACCCGCTCGGTGCTCATCGCGATAGGAAAGGTCGGCAACACGGCAATGCCGCGCAGGCCCGCTACGCGCGCTGCGGCCTCGTCAAGGTAGACCGGGTTGGTCTCGTCCAGGCCGCGCGCGAAGGCGATGGCCGCGCCGCGTTCGATGACCACGTCAAACGAAGGCCAGGTGTGCCCGATGTGCTGTGCCCTCATGCGCCCCCCATCAGCTTGACAAAGGGTGCCATGGCTTCGCCGAAGGCCGCCGGGTGGTCGCTCTTCGAGAAATCGGTGACGGTCCCCCAGGCCTCAGCCACCTGTTCGACCGCATGGCCGCCCGTCAGGTCGAGGTAGGCGCCGCCCGAACGCTCCCAGCGCAGTTTGGCGATGAAACCGCCGCCAACCTCGAACAGCCCCCCGGTCTCGGCGCAGGTTTCGTGGCAAAGCCAGGCCACCAAGGGGCTGACCAGCTCGGCGCGCATCGGCGCCAGTTGTTCGGGCGTCATCACGGTGCGGGTGAGCCGCGAGTCCGCCGCCGGCGCAATGGTGTTCACGTGTATGTTCTTCGCCTTGCCCTCCACCGCCAGCGGCTGCGTCATGCCGTGCAGCGCCAGCTTGAAGCTGCCGTAGTTGACCTGCCCGAAGTTGCCATAGATGCCGGCGGCCGAAGAGGTGTTGACGATGCGCCCGTAGCCTTGGTCGCGCATGCGCGGCCAGGCGGCGTGCACGATGCGGAAGGCGCCGAGCAGGTGCACCTGGTACAGGTCATCCCAATCGGCCGCGGTCATCTTGTGGAAGGCCACGTCGCGCAGGAAGCCGGCGTTGTTGACGACCAGATCGATGCGGCCGAAGTGGTCCAGCGCCGCCTGCACGATGCGGCCGCCGTCGACGACCGAGTCACCGTTGACCACGGCTTCGCCGCCAACAGCGCGAATCTCGTCCACCACGCTCTGCGCGGGCGACACATCGGCGCCCGTGCCGGCCCCACTGGTGCCCAGGTCATTCACCACCACCCGGGCGCCGCGCGACGCCAGCAGCAGCGCGTGGGCACGGCCCAGGCCCCGCCCTGCGCCGGTGATCAGTGCCACCTTGCCATCGAAACGTAACATCGCATCTCCTCACTTTCAGGCTGTCCTGAACGCTTGAAACGTGCGGCGGGGGTCAACCCCGACAGCTGTCGGGAGCAAAGGGCCAGCGCCGTTGAGCAGTGACCAGCAGGAACCGCCACACCATGAGCGAAAGCACCGAAGACACCCTGCACCGAGGAGGCACCATCGGCCACTTGCTGGCGCGGGCCTTCCAGCGCCGCGGCAGCGCCGAGATGCTGGTGGGCGATGGCGAGCGCCTGAGCTACGCCCAGATGGCCGACCGCACCGCGCGCATGATCACCGTGCTGCAGTCCCTGGGCCTGGTGCCGGGCAGCAGCCTGGCGCTGTTGTCGCGCAACCGGATCGACGTGCTGTCGGCCTCGTACGCGGCCTACATCGCCGGGCTGCGGCTGACACCGCTTTCGGCGCTGACGTCGGCAGACGACCTGGCCTTCATGCTGGCCGACGCCGAGACAGACGCGCTGCTGGTTGACGACACGCTGTTCGCCGATCGCGGGCGGGCCATGCGTGAACGAGTGCCCACGTTGAAGCACCTGCTCTCTCTGGGCCCGCTGGAGGGTGCTTTCGACGTGATGGCTGCCGCAGCAGTTGCAGCGCCGGCGACGCTGACGGTGAAGGCCCGGCCGCAGGACATCGCCGTCATCGGCTACACGGGCGGCACCACCGGGCGGCCCAAGGGCGTGGTGCACACCCATGCCACGCTGCTGGCGTCGGTGACGATGATGGCCGCGGAATGGGAATGGCCCGACGACTTGCGCATGCTCGCCGCCACGCCGGTGTCGCATGCCGCCGGCGTGATGGCGCTGCCGGTGGCGCTGCGGGGCGGCAGTTTCCACATGCTGGGCGGTTTCGACGCCGACGCGCTGCTGGGCTATGTGGAGCGCGAGCGCATCAGCGCCACCTTCCTGGTGCCGGTGATGGTCTACCGTCTGATCGACGCTGCCCGGGCCCAGCCCCGCGACCTGTCGTCGCTGAAGACCATCTTCTACGGCGCGGCGCCCATGCTGCCTTCGCGTCTGGCGCAGGGGCTGGATACCTTCGGCCCGGTCTTCATGCAGCTCTATGGGCAGAGCGAGGCCCCGACCTGCATTGCCTGGCTGGGCAAACAGCAGCACGACTTGCGCCACCCGGAGCGGCTGGCGTCCTGCGGCGTGCCTTTTGCCGACATCGACGTGGCCTTGCTGGACGAGCAGCTGAACCCGGTACCCGGCGCAGAGGTGGGCGAGATCTGCGTCCGCGGCCCCCATGTGATGGCGGGCTACTGGAAGCGGCCCGAGGAAACCGCGGCGGCGCTGGCAGGCGGCTGGCTGCACACCGGCGACATGGGGCGCTTTGACGCCGACGGCTATCTCTACATCGTCGACCGCAAGAAAGACATGATCATCAGCGGTGGCCTCAACGTCTTTCCGCGTGAGCTGGAAGACGTGATCGCGTCGTTGCCGGGCGTTGCCCAGGTCGCCGTCGTGGGCGTGCCGGACGAACGCTGGGGCGAGGCCGTGACGGCGCTGGTCGTGCCACAGGCCGGTGCGCAGCTGGACGCCCAGGCGTTGATCGCAGCGGTGCGTGAAAAAAAGGGTGCGATGCAGGCGCCCAAGTCGGTGCGATTTGTTGATTCGCTGCCCATGACGCCGCTGGGCAAGCTGGACAAGAAGACCCTGAGGCTGCAAATGAAGGCCGCAACATGAGCCACGTCTTCCAGCGCTACATGCGCAAGCCCTACCCCGTGGCCGTGCGCGGCGAGGGCCCCTACATCGTGGACAGCAGCGGCAAGCGCTACCTCGACGCCGCCAGTGGCGCCGGTGTTTCCAGCTTGGGCTACAGCGACACCGGCGTGGCCGATGCCATCGCAAGTCAGGCCCATGAACTGGCCTACGTCTACAACGCCTACTTCACCACCGAGGCATCGGAACGCCTGGCTGACGCACTGGTGGAGATGACACCCCAGGGGCTTGACTGGGTCTTCTTCGGCTCAGGCGGCAGCGAATCGATGGACGGCGCGCTGAAGATGGCGCTGCAGTTCCACCTGGACAACGGCCAGAGCGCGCGCCGGCGCTTCATCGCCCGCCGCCAGAGCTACCACGGCTGCGCCATGGGCGGGCTGGCCGTGTCGGGCAACGTGGTGCGGCGCATGCTGTTCGAGGACGTGCTGATGCCGGCCGACTTCGTGTCGCCCTGCTACGCCTACCGTGACCAGCAAGCCGGCGAGACCGACGCGGCCTACGTGACGCGCCTGGCGCAGGAACTCGAGGCCACCATCCAGCGGGTCGGGCCCCACACGGTGGCTGCCTTCATCGCCGAGCCCGTGGTCGGTGCCACAAACGGCGCCGTGCCCGCGCTGCCCGGGTACTTCAAGGCCGTGAAGGCCGTGCTCGACCGCTACGGCATCCTCTTCATCGCCGACGAGATCCTCACTGGCGCCGGCCGCACGGGCACCTACCTGTCCATCGAGCAGGACGGCGTCACGCCCGACATCGTCACGCTGGCTAAGGGCCTGGGCGCAGGCTACCAGCCCATCTCGGCCATCGTCGTCTCGGGCCGTGTCTTCGACACCATTGCCGACAAGCGCGGCTACTTCATACACGGGCACACCTACAACGCCAGCGCCACACCGTGTGCTGCGGCCCTGGCCGTCATCACGGCCATTCGCGAGCGTCACCTGCTCGAACGCGTGCAGACCATGGGCCAGCGGCTGCGCGCGACGCTGGCCGAGCGGTTCGCGAACCACCCGCATGTGGGCGACATCCGCGGCCGCGGCCTGCTTCTGGGCCTGGAACTCGTGCGCAACCGCGAAACCAAGACCCCCTTCGACCCGCAGCTGATGCTGTGGGGCAGCGTGCAGCGCGAGTCCATGGACCGCGGCCTGATCTGCTACCCGATGGGCGGCACGGCAGACGGCATGAACGGCGACCACATCCTGCTGGCGCCGCCCTTCATCATTGACGACGCACAGGTGGGCGAGATCGTCGACAAGCTGGCCGCCGGGCTGGACGCCGCGCTGGCCGCGCTGCCCATAGAGGCGCGGCGCTGAAGCGCGGGCCGCTGCTGCTGCTGTACGCCGCGGGGTCGGTGGGAACGGGGCTGTTCTCATCGGTCACCGGCGTTCTGCTACTTTTTTTCATGACCGACACGCTGGGCATAGCCGCGGCCACGGCCGGCGTGGTGCTGTTCATTCCGAAGTTCTGGGATGTCGTCTTTGACCCCTTGGTCGGCATCGCCTCCGACCGCACGCGCAGCCGCTGGGGCCGGCGCCAGCCCTACCTGCTGGTGGGCGGCGCACTCTCGGCGCTGGCCTTCTTTGCCCTGTTCAGCGTGCCCGACCTGGCCTCGGCGCAGGCGCGCGCGCTGTGGGTGGGCGTCATCTTCTTCGTGGGCATGAGCGCCTATGCACTCTTCGCCGTGCCCTACGCCGCCATGCCGGCCGAGATGAGCGACGACCCGCACGAGCGCACGGTGATCATGTCCTGGCGCATGGGCTTCGTGCTGCTGGGCACCATTGCCGGCGCCGTGGCCGGACCGATGATGGTGCAGGCCGCCGGCGGTGGCCGCGAGGGTTACCGCACCATGGGTGCGGCGCTGGCCGTGCTGATCGCACTGGCGATGCTGACCACAGCATTCAGCGCACGCCGCTTCCCGATGCGCCCGGCCAGCGCCCACGCCATGCCCGCCCGCGAGCAGCTGCGCCTGGCGCTGGCCAACCGGCCCTACTTCGTGCTGTTGCTGGCCTATGTGCTTGTACTGGCCGGCAATGGCGCCATGGCCGCGGCCGCACCCTACTTCTGCGTTCACGTGCTGGGCGGCAAGCCTGACACGGTGGGCCTGATGTTCGGCTGCCTGTTGCTGGCCGCGATCGCGGCGATGCCGCTGTGGGTGGCGGCGGCCCGCCGCTTCGGCAAGCCCGGCTGCGCCATCGCCGCAGCGCTGGTGTTCGGGGCGGCACTGGCCCTGATGGCCGTGATCGACCGCGCCTCGCCACCACCCCTGTTTTATGCGCTGTGCGCCCTGGCGGGGATGGGCTTTGCCGGCACGCAGTTGCTGCCCTTCTCGATGCTCACCGACGTCATCGAGCGCGATGCGCAGCGCAGCGGCCTGCGGCGCGAAGGCAGTTTCACGGGCCTGTTCATCGCCGGCGAAAAGGCCGGCCTGGCCCTGGGGCCGCTGATCACCGCGACCGTTCTGAGTGTGTCGGGATTCATTCCGTCTGCCGAAGGCGCCGCCGTGCAACCCGCATCGGCGCTGGTGGGCGCGGGGCTGGCGTTTTCGCTGGTACCTGCAGCCTTCGTTCTGGCCGGCGCGCTGGTGCTGCGGCGCTACCGGCTGTGAAGGCCCAACCCGGCCGCGGCAACGGCGAAGGCTGACAACACCCGCCTCTGACGAACAGCGACCGTGCGGGTGCGCGGCGTTCGCTGATCTGCACCACGCGTCAGTCTTGGTGCGAGATCACGTGCACGCGGCGGATGCAAGCGCCTTCGGTCTCGTAGACCACCGCGATCGGGTCGCGCGGTCCATCCACGTGGTGCAACAGGTGCTCCAGATCGATCACGTGGCGGCCCACCACCATGCGCTGCAGGATGCGAGCCTGCAGCCGCGGCGAGCGGCGCCACAACTGCGAGTAGGCCTCACGAAAGGCAGCGAGCCCGCGCAGCTCTTCCTCGCCGTTCCAGGGCACAAATTCGCAATCTGGGTGGTAGCAGGCGAGGAAGGCGTCGATGTCCTGAGCGTTGTAGGCCTCAACCTGGGCCTGCACGATGGCTTCAGGTGCCGTCACGCCGCCGCCCCAGCTGCGTGCCCGTGGTGGCCACAATCAGGACGGCGATGGCCACCTTGAACGGCGTATCGACATCCATGGCCACGCCGGCGATGGTCAGCTGCGACTTGGTGAACAACGTCAGGCCGACTGCGAACTCGTTACCGATGTTGTGCGTCAGGATGGCCGCCCAGACACTGCCGCCGGTCTTGAAGTAGACATAGGCGATGAGGATGCTGGCAACGATGGTACCGGCCAGGAACTGCAGTTGGTTCAGCGCAAATCCACCCCAGCTGCCGCCCTTGAGCAGGGCCGGGTTGCCCGAGACGATGGACGGAATCTCGCGTGGGAAATGCCACAGCCCCCACAACACGCCAATGACCACACAGGCCAGCAACGGATTGGCCAGCTTCTCCACTAGCAGGGGGAACATGAAACCACGCCAGCCCAGCTCTTCCAGCAGCCCGCCGGGCCCGAGAAACGGCGCCACGATCATGAACCCGAAGATGGCAAAGGGCGTGCTTCCATAGCGCTGCAGCATGCCGGTCAAGCCCGAGTTGGGCTCGCGCAGCACCAGCACGATCAGCAGGAAAGCGACCGCTGCCAGGTAAACGGCAAACAACGTCGCATAGACCATCATGCCTTGTCGCCAGGTGACGCCTGCGCGCCAGAAACGCAGGCGGTCGAACAGCTCGCGCAGACCCTTGCGACCCCAACCCAGCGACACGATGATGAGCGCCGCGGCCGTGGGCGCAAAAGGGAACAGGTAGCCGGTCCACAGTATCGGGTTGTCCAGCACCTTGGGGAACACACTGATGATGTTCGGGTGCCAGGGCTGGGTGCGCATGTCCTTGAAGATGGCGAACATGGCGCCGGGGTCCAGCAAGCGGATCGCGGTCACGATGGCACCCAGGACGAAGGCCAGGACGTAGAACGTGAGCAGCGGTCGGCGGCGGATGAGGTCGGTCATGGTGCGGGCTCCCAGTGGCTCAACGGCCATCGTGCACAAACCCCGACAAGCCGTGTCGGTCTTGGGCGCCAGCGTGCGTTGAACCCGTCGTCAATGGAGTCTGCACAATGGAACCACTTCGGCGCGCCCGGCTGCGCGAACTCGGCATCGCTGTCGGCACCCTGCCCTGCGGGCCGCTCAACGCCATCACGGATGTGGCCGGTGTGGGCGTGGGCCAGGTCACGCTGATCGAAGACGAACCTCACGTGATCCGCAGTGGGGTCACGGCCATCGTGCCCCTGCTGGGCCAGCTCTGGCGGGCCGGCTGTTTTGCCGGCTTCGACCGCTACAACGGCTTCGGCGAAGTCACGGGCACGCACTGGATTGCCGAGGCCGGGCTGCTGTCATCACCCATCGTGCTGACCTCGGCTTTCTCCATCGGCGTGGCCCGCGACACGCTGCTGGCCCTGCCCTTTGTGCACGGCGTGCCCGAGCGCTGGCACCAGCCCTGCGCGGCAGAAACCTACGACGGCGTGCTCAATGACGGCCTGGCCGCGCCGGTGCGGCGCGAACATGTCGAGGCGGCCATCGCTGCGGCCGCGGCGGGGCCGGTGGCTGAAGGCGCGGTGGGTGGCGGCACCGGCATGATGAGCTTCGAGTTCAAGTCGGGCATCGGCACCGCGTCACGTCGCGTGCATGCCGCCGGGCAACCGTGGACGGTGGGCGTGCTGGTGCAATCGAACTTCGGCAACCGTCGGCACTTGACGGTGGACGGCGTGCCCGTGGGGCGTGAACTCGGCTACCACGTCACGCCAAGCCCGCAGCGCCGCGACGACGGCGAGGCCGACGAAACCAAGGGCTCCATCGTCATCGTCGTGGCCACCGATGCGCCGCTGCTGCCGCCTCAGCTGAACCGGTTGGCCCGCCGCGCCAATGCTGGCCTGTCGCGGGTGGGTGGCTTTGGCAACAACCGCAGTGGCGACTTCGCGCTGGCCTTCTCCACCGCCAACGTGTTGCCTTTCCAGCAGGTCGGCCTGGTACAGGGTCTGACCATGCTGGGCGGCGAAGACATGAACGCGCTGCTGCCTGCAGCCGCCGAGGCGGCCGAGGAAGCCATCCTCAACTCGCTCACGATGGCCGGCACGATGACGGGTGTTCGCGGCACGACCGTGCATGAACTGCCGCTGGACCGGTTGCAGGCGCTGATGCAGCGTCACCGCGGCGCTGCGGTGTGACGGGCGCCGACATCCTGGTCGTCGGCGGTGGCATCGCCGGCCTGTCTGCGGCCTGCCAGCTGGCGCCGCACGGCCGCGTGATCGTGCTCGAGCGCGAAAACGCCACCGGCTATCACTCGTCAGGTCGCTCGGCCACCTACTACCACTTCGGCATCGGCAACCGGCCCGTGCGCCTTCTCACCAAGGCCAGTGGTGCGTTTTTTTCGAACCCGCCGCCCGGGTTCACGGACGTGCCGCTGTCGACGCCCGCCCCGGCGCTGATGGTGGTGCGCAAGGGGCAGGACGAGGTGTTCGAAGACAACCTGGCCGAGATGGCCGCCATCACCGGCACCGCGCACGAGATCAGCGCGTCACAGATGCAGGCCCTGGTGCCGGTGCTCAAGCTCGGCGGCGAAGGCATCACACGCGGACTGCTCGACCCCGCGGCCGCGCGCTTGGACGGCCACGCGCTGATGATGGGATACACCCGCGGCCTGCGCGCCGCCGGCGGGCAGGTGGTGACCGACGCCGAGGTGCTGACAGCCGAGCGCCGTGCGGGCCAGTGGCAGGTGCGCACATCGCAGGGCGACTACGCCGCCCCGGTGCTGGTGAACGCTGCCGGCGCCTGGGCCGACGAACTGGCACGCCTAGCCGGCGTGGCAGGCCTGGGCCTGACGCCCCTGCGGCGCACGATCATCTCCTTCCAAGCCCCGCCTGGCGTGGATGTGCGTGCCTGGCCCTTGGTGCGATCGCTGGCCAACGAGTTCTACTTCCTGCCTGAAGCGGGCCACCTGCTGGCATCGCCGGCCGACGAGACGGCCTCGCCCCCTTGCGACGCCCAGCCCGAGGAATACGACATCGCGCTGGCGGCCTGGCGCATCGAAGAGGTGACCACCATGACGGTGC
>JBHYDA010000006.1:0-296210 GCA_051861265.1 Rubrivivax sp. | reverse complement strand
AAGGCCTTCGTGCCCAAGCCGATGACATCCAACGCCAAGGCCATGGGCCGGTTCGACAAGAGCGACTTCATCTACATCGCGCGAGACGACGAGTACCAGTGTCCCGCAGGACAACGCGCCATCTACAGGTACACGCGCGAAGAAAACGGACAGCAGATCCGGCGCTACTGGAGCAGCGAGTGCACCGGCTGCACGATGAAGTCCCAATGCACGACGGCCGACTACAGGCGCATCTCGCGCTGGGAGCATGAGCCCGTGATTGAAGCGATGCAGCGAAGGCTCGACCGCCAACCTGACGCCATGACGCTACGACGGCGGACCGTGGAGCACGTATTCGGCACACTCAAACACTGGATGGGCTCGACGCACTTCCTGACGCGAACGCTTGAGCACGTCAGCACCGAAATGAGCCTGCACGTGCTGGCATACAACCTCAAGCGGGTCTTGCGGGTACTTGGCATAGCCAAAACGATGAAGGCCATGAAGTTGGCGGGCGCGTGAGCGCCTTCTTATGCCTCCACAGAGGCTGTAGGACGCTGGAATTGGCGCCAGCCGACATAACGCGCAATTGACGAACTGGATGCCCAAACGGCGCACAGAGAGCCCGTGAAAGGCTCCGCAGCGCGACGTTGGCCTGCGCGGGCCCGCGCAGACGCGTCGAAGCAGTTCTCACACGGCCTCGGCCAAGAGCGGGCGCATAGGGCTGGCAGCTTTCTGGCGTCCCGCTCTGCCCTTCTGGCATTCACTTCTCGCACGCCATTGTTTGGCCGCAATGGAGCCCTCGCGCGGCCATTCCGCCGTCGCTTCACTTCAGCGGGCCACCCCAGACACACCGAGCGCCGACCGAGATCATCCACAGCGACAGCAAGCTCACAGCCACTGCCACCGGCATCAGGTCGGGCGCGCCGAACACCGGCAGAGTGAGGGAGCCGAGGCTGAGCGCGGCGACGAGACCGAAGGCCGCGGCCCAGGTCGGAAGCCCGCCGCGGCGCAGCGCGCCGATGGCAAGCAGGCCGAGCGCGAACGCTATGGACAGCGACACGCCGGGCACCTCGCCGATGCCGCCGCCGTAGGTGGCGAGGGCGTCGAAGACGAGTTCGATGTGGCCTCGCGCCGCAGGGTCGGCGGCGGTCGCGGCAAGTGGCTCAGCCGCCGGCTTGTCGAGTGAGGCCGGCCGGCCGATCGCCGGGCCGAGGATCGCGACTGGAGCAAGCGCCAGCTCGCCCTCGGCGATCAGCAGTGCGCCCAGCCCGCGAACGCGCATCGGGCCGGGCGTGGGCGCCGAGACCTTCGGCGCGGACGCGGTGTCGGCGGGCGGGTACGGAAGGGGCTCGGGATGACGTTCATCGAGGTCTTCGGGAAGTGAGCGAGGGACGCGCTCGACGGCGCGTGGGCAAGGTGGAAGTCGCGATGGTTGACGCGGTCGCGAGCGCCGCCGGGCGCAGGTCAGTGCGCGGCCTACGCGCGGGGCGCGGTCACTGCACCGAAGCCGAGCTTGCCCAACGCCTGGCCCAGCGCCTGCCGCGGCGGTGTCTGCGGCAGCGCGCCGATGCGCGCCTTGAGCCGCGTACCGTCCAGCGCGTGCGCTACCCGCCAGAGGTAGCTCATCTCGGCGATGGCCTTCATCATTGGCGCGACAAATCCCATCACGCGGATGAAGCCCCAGGGCATGGCGCCGTAGCGCCAGCCGCGCGTCGCCACCACCGGCGGCACGGCGCCGAGGTCGGCGGCTGCGGCCTGCACCGCGTCCAGAAGTTCGGTGCCCGTCAGCGTGTGGCCGGTGAAGTGCAGCGTCTCGAAGGCCACCGCGTTGCCCAGGCGTGCCCGCTCGGCCACCGCGACGAAGGCACGCGCCAGGTCGGGCAGGTAGGCCCAAGCGTGCGGCACGTCGAGCGGGCCGGGGTACACGAGCTTGCCGGCGCGCAGCGACTTGACCACGGCGAGGTCAAGCCACGAGCCCTGACCGCCGCCGTAGAAGTCGCCGGCGCGGATGACGACGGCGCGCAGCCGCCCTGCGCGGGCGCGGCCGGCGATCTCGGCCTCGAGGTCGACGCGTAGGCGGCCCTTCTCGGTCGTCGGGTGTTCGGGCGTGTCCTCGCGCAGCATGGGCGGCATGCCCTCACCGTAACCGTAGACGTTGCCGGGCAGCATGAACAACGCGCCGAGTCGTTCGGCGGCGTCGAGGCCCTTGCGGGCTAGCGGCAACAGCAGCCGCGCCCAGTCGGTGTAGACCGGATTGACCGCGTGAACGACAACGCAAGCGCCGGCCGCCGCAGCGACGAGGGCCTCGGTGTCGTCGAGCGCGACCGAGAGATGCATGGCACCGTGCGGCAACTCGGCCGGCGAGCGGCGCGCCTGCGCCAGCACGGTCCAGCCAGCCTCGGCGAAGGCGGCCACCGCGGCGGCGCCGAACCGGCCATTGGCACCGAGAACGAGAGCGATGGGATTCGACATGAGGGGCTCCTTGCAGCGAACCGGGGCGACTTCGATGGCCTCACTGTGAACCGCGACGAGTCATTCGGCAATTGCCATATATTGCAGTCGAGCTATACACTTTTGTATGCCTCAGATTACACGCGGTCGCGTTTGCAACGAATCGGCCGACGGAAAGGACGCCCGGCCAACACGCTCAGCCGGTGGACCAGACCGGCTGGGTGCTGTCGGCTATCGCGGCTTCGACTGGGCGCTGGTGCAGAGCTTCCTCGCCGTGCTCGACGCCGGCAGCCTCAGCGGCGCTGCCAAGAAGCTGGGTGCGCAACAGCCGACGCTGTCGCGGCAGGTAGCGTCGCTCGAGGCGCAGCTCGGGGCGCCGCTCTTCGAGCGCACCGGCCGTGGCGTCGCGCCGACAACACTGGCGCTGGCAATCGCCGATGACGCGCGCGCAATGCAGCTCGGAGCCGAGCAACTGCAGCAGCGCCTGGCGCGCCAACGCACGCGCACCAGTGGCACCGTGCGCATCACCACCAGCCAGGTTGCGGCGAGCTACCTGCTGCCCCCGGTGCTGGCAGCGCTGCAGGCGGCAGAGCCGGGGATCGAAGTCGAACTCGTAGCGTCGAACCAGCTCACGAACCTGCTGCGCCGAGAGGCCGATATCGCGGTGCGCATGGTGCGCCCGGCGCAGGCCTCGTTGGTGGCGAAGAAACTCGCCGACATCGCGATCACAGCCTGCGCGCACGAGAGCTACCTCACACGCGCCAACGCACTACTGCGGCCCGACGAATTGCTGCGCCACCGCCTCATCGGCTACGACCGTGACGACACGCTGCTGCGCGGGTTCTCGGCGATGGGCTTTCCGATTGGGCGCGAGAACTTCGCGCTGCGCACGGACGACCAGCTCGCCTACGGCCGCTTTGTGGCCGCCGGGGCGGGCATCGGCTTCCTTGCTGCGTACAACCTGCGCTGGCTGCCGGGGGTGGTGCCGGTGTTGCCGATGCTGAAGATCCCGCCGCTGCCATGCTGGTTGGCGGTGCACCGCGAGATCCGCGGCAGCGCGCTCGTGCGCCACGCCTATGACTTCCTCGCCGAGGCAATACCGCGCGAACTGGCAGCGCTGGACACTGCGCTCGAGATGTCGTCAGCGTCGTCACCCGCGTCTCTGCGCCGCCCTGGCAGGCGCCATCCCAGCCAGAGGTGACCAACCCGGCCTCCGGAGTACAGCCCCGGTGCCTCGTAATCCGCCACGTTGAAGTTCGCTCAGATCACGTTGAGCGACCGCCTTCTGGCAGTTCATTGGCTGGTGACTTCTTCTGCTCCGGGTCGGGATGGTGAGGTCAGCGCATCGAAGACCGGTCGTTCAGTCCTGGGCAGACCCCATTTGGCCGCAGTCGGCATCGACGGCGAACTGCAGGTCCCGGCCAGGAGCAGCCAGCCAGACCCGAACCACCGGTCGTCCGCTGTCCGATAGCAACCGGTCCCTGGCTTTGGCAGCCATGGATGGACCTGAACTCGCGCCGATGCTCGCGGCTGCTTGGTCGGTGGAGAAGGCGCCGAAGCGGCGCCTTCGAATTGCAGTCTTGCCCGAGCCACTCAGAAACCGGCGACACCGGACCCGTGCGCAGATCAACTGCACGGCCACCGCGGGGGCGTCACCCGACAACACCCGCGGTGACATCGGGTGGGCGCTGCTGCCGAACCCAGAGCGCTGATCAGGCACGAGCTCGGCACTGCGGCGCCGAGATGCGTGCAAAAAGTCTCTCGATTCAGCCCTAAACCCCCCGCTCCGACTGCCGATAGTCCAGGTACAACAAATGACTGGCCTGCGCCATGAAATCCAACAGCTCAGAAGAAGTCAGCGCAGTCGCAGCCAGGACCTTGCCCGCACCCCGCGAGGTGCTCACGCCGCGCCAGGGCGGTGTGCTATGCGGTATCGACATCCTGCGCGTGCAGGAAATCCGCTCCTGCGAGCGGCCCACGCGCATAGCCGGTGCCCCGCCGCATGTGCTGGGCGTGACCAACCAGCGCGGCGTCATCGTGCCCATCGTCGACCTGCGCTGCTGCTTCGGCCTGGACGCTGCCAGCAACACCGACACCGTCACGGTGGTGCTGCGCATCGGGGGGCGCATCGTGGGCGCGGTGGTCGACTCGGTCAGCGACGTGTTTGCCCTGCTGGCCGAACAAGTCAAGCCAGCACCCGAATTCAGCGGCACTGTCCAAGCCGGCTGTATCCCAGGCATCGCCATGCTGGGCAAAGGCGTGCGCGCTTGCTGATCCTACTGGACATCCAGCAACTGATGACCCGCGAGTCCTTCGGGCTCATCGAACCCGCGTTGCAGTAGCCGAGCGCCACGCAAAGTGTTGAACCACAACCGAAAGCAAAATGAATGAAGCTGAGTCTCAAACTGCCGTTGGCCTTCGCTGCAGCGCTTCTACTGGCGCTTTGCGCGTCTTCGTTCGGCATCTACAGCTTGAACCAATCGCTCGCCGACTACGCCACAACGGTGCGAGTCAGCAGCGAAAGCGCATACGCCACGAAGGATGTTGAGTCGGCGTTCAAGACTCAGGTGCAGGAGTGGAAGAACGTCCTGCTGAGAGGCAAGGATCCGAAAGACCTGGACAAGCATTGGGGTGCCTTCACCAAGGCTGAGCGCGATGTGGACGACAGCGCGAAAGAGCTGCTCGCTAGGCTGCCAGCCGGCGAGGAGAGGTTGCTGGTCGAAAAGTTCATCGCTGCCCACGCCACCATGGGTCAGGGCTACCGCAAGGCCTTGCAGGAGTTCAAGGCGGCTGGCCTTGATGCGGCGGTAGGTGACAAAGCCGTGCGCGGGATGGACCGCGAACCGGCCAAGCTGCTGAACGAGGCAAGCGAAAAGCTGGCCGCTGCCAGCGCGTTGGTGGCGGTTCAAACTGATGCCGACGGCAAGCGCGCGACTCTCATCAGCCTGGCGCTGATCCTGGCGACTTGCATGGTGAGCGTGGTCGGCGCGGTCTTGTTCAGCCGCACCATCACCCGCCAGCTGGGCGGCGAGCCCGGGACGGCGGCCGACCTGGCCCAATCAGTGGCTCGGGGCGACCTGACGGTGCGCATCGAGCTCCAGCCAGGCGACACGAACAGCCTGATGGCCCAACTGAAGGCCATGCAGGAGAGCCTGGTCAAGGTAGTGGGGGAAGTGCGCGGCAACGCCGAGAGCCTGGCCACAGCCAGCGCACAGATCTCACAGGGCAACGCCGACCTGAGCCAACGTACGGAGCAGCAAGCCAGCTCGCTGCAGCAGACCGCCGCAACGATGGAAGAACTGGGCACCACGGTGCGCCAGAACGCCGATAACGCGCAGCAAGCGAACCAGCTGGCCCAGGCCGCTTCGGGCGTGGCCATCAAGGGTGGTGAGGTGGTGGGTGAGGTCGTCGAGACCATGAAGGGCATCGGCGAGAGCTCGCGCAAGATCGCCGACATCATCGGCACTATCGACGGCATCGCCTTCCAGACCAACATCCTGGCGCTCAACGCCGCGGTGGAAGCCGCGCGTGCCGGCGAACAAGGCCGAGGCTTCGCGGTGGTGGCCAGCGAAGTGCGCAGCCTCGCGCAGCGCAGCGCCGAGGCGGCCAAGGAGATCAAGAGCCTGATCAGCGCCAGCACCGAGCGCGTCGCGCAGGGCACAGCACTGGTGGACCAGGCCGGCCAGACCATGGGCGAAGTGGTGAACTCAATCCGCCGCGTGACCGACATCATGGGCGAGATCAGCAGCGCATCCGTCGAGCAAAGCAGCGGTGTGGCGCAGGTGGGTCAAGCCATCGGCCAGATGGACCAGGTGACGCAGCAGAACGCCGCGCTGGTGGAAGAGAGTGCGGCCGCCGCCGAGAGCCTGAAGAGCCAGGCCGGCACGCTGGTGCAGGTGGTCAGCGTGTTCAAGCTGGCGCACGACCAAAACAGCACTCAGATGCGTACCGCGCCGGTAGCCGCCGCGCCTCAGGACTGGAGCGGTGCAGAACGCCGCGGTCCTGCGCGGGCGAAGAACGTCACGCGGCCGGCCTTCGGCAAAAAGGCAGCGGCGCCCCAGCCTGCGGCCAAGCCGGCCAGTGCGGCCAATGCGGTCGATGCCGCCGAGCCGGCACCGCAAAAGACTGGCACCAGCGAAGAGTGGGCAAGCTTCTAATAGCTACCCTGTCGTCCTGAATCGAAGCCCGGCTTGCCGGGCTTCTTGACGACTTGCCACTGGAGGCTCACCTGCGGGCATGCGAGGCTCTGGCCTCCCGCTCGAACCTGCGCTGTTGACAGGGCGTCGATGGGTCCGCTGCAACGCGGACCGCCGACGTTGGTTCCGGGCGGGTCGAGTGACTCTTTTGGGTCAACTACCGCCGACCGCGAACGTCAGCTCTGCGGTCGCTCAACTGGAATACCAGCTCTCCGGCTCTGAATCCGAGTGGTCGGTTGTCGCAGCCCGACCCTGAACGGTCATTCGCTGACCTGATCTCGCCGCTCCGAAGCCGCCGGTCG
This sequence comes from Rubrivivax sp., assembly GCA_051861265.1. GTDB lineage: Bacteria > Pseudomonadota > Gammaproteobacteria > Burkholderiales > Burkholderiaceae_C > Rubrivivax. The sequence continues at coordinate 289,279 of JBHYDA010000006.1, read as the reverse complement.
GCCCCCGCACAGGCCCCGTGCCCCGCGCCCGAGGGGACACATTCGGGGGCGGTACTGAGGGCGATTTAGGCGTGGTGCAGGACTTGAGACCGTGCGGGCTCACCACTTCGGGAGCCTCGCGTGCAAGCCATCGGCCGGCAGCCCCAGCGGGCGCCGGATGGCACCCCTGTCCACTGCGAACGCCACCGCCCGGAACAGACCACGCTGTACCGCCTGGTGCAGCAGCACGCTGCCACCTTCTTCGCCCAGGCCGAAGACGCTGCCGGCGCCGACCTGCCGCAGTTCATCAAAGACGAGTTCGACGCCTTCCCCGAATGCGGCATCCTGACCCACGGCTTCCTGCGCCTGCATTGCGGCGACTACGGCCACGACAAGCTGGTCGCCTTCAGCTGCAAGCGGCGCGGTTTTTGCCGCTCATGCGGCGCCCGGCGCATGGCACAGACGGCGGCGCACCTGGTGGACCACGTCATCCCTCATGTGCCGGTGCGCCAGCCGGGCGAGGGGTCTCGGGGCTCAAGAGGCCTGTCAACGGCATGAAGTATTACTACAGAGTTACACGTCATTGACCGGCAACGCCGGGCGGCGACTCGTGCGGCGAGGCTGCTTCCTCCTCTATACCGTTCGCGGAGCGTGCGACCTGGGGTCTCCCGGGCATCCGCAGAAGTCCTAGCCCCCGCCGAAGCTTGGTGTAGTAAAAATACATATCTGCGCGTACCGATCCCGCTTCGGATGCGGCGACGGATGCCTTGCCCCGCTGCCGAAACTCGGCACGGGCCTTTCGGCCGGGCAAGGGCAGTGTTCCGGATCCAAGACAACACCAGGAGACAACCGTGAAGCGTTCCCTTGCCCTGGGCCTGGCCCTGTTGGCTGCTGCGTCTGCGCAGGCCGACGTCATCCTTCATGCCTTCAACTGGCGCTACAGCGACGTCACCGCGCGAGCCGACGCCATCCGCGACGCCGGCTACCGCATGGTGCTGGTGGCTCCGGCGCACAAGAGCGCCGGCACCGAGTGGTGGTCGCGCTACCAGCCACAGGACTACCGCACGATCCAGCACACGCTGGGCGACCGCGCGTCGTTCGTGGCGATGGTCAACGCGCTGACCCAGCGCAACATCCGCGTCTACGCCGACGTGGTGCTCAACCACATGGCCAACGAGGCCTGGAAGCGCTCCGACCTCAACTATCCCGGCACCGAGGTGCTGGCCACGTATGCCGCCGACTCCACCTATTGGAACGCGCAGCGGCTTTTCGGCAACCTGACGCAGAATTTCCTCGGCGCCGGCGACTTCGGCTCGGCCAACTGCATCGGCAACTACAACGACGTCTGGCAGGTGCAGAACTGGCGCCTGTGCGGCGGCGCCGGCGACGCCGGCTTGCCCGACCTCGTGGCCAACTCGTGGGTGATCAGCCAGCAGCAGCAGTACCTGCAGGCGCTCAAGAACCTGGGCGTCAAGGGATTCCGCATCGACGCGGCCAAGCACATGCCCAACGGCCACATGAACGCCGTGCTGACGTCGAACCTCAAGAGCGGCATGCACGTCTTCGGCGAGATCATCACCAGCGGCGGCGTCGGCAACTCCGAGTACGACCTGTTCCTCGGCCCCTACCTGGCAGGCACCGACCACGGAGCCTACGACTTCCCGCTGTTCGCGCAGATCCGCAGCGCCTTCAGCTTCAACGGGTCGATGAGCCAGCTCGTCGATCCGGGCGCCTATGGCCAGGCGTTGCCCAGCGCGCGCGCCATCACGTTCACCGTCACGCACGACATCCCCAACAACAGCGGATTCCGCTGGCAGATCATGGATCCCACCGACGAGACGCTGGCCTATGCCTATGTGCTCGGCCGCAACGGCGGGGTGCCGATGGTCTACACCGACAACAACGAGAGCGGAGACAACCGCTGGGTCAACGCCTGGAACCGCACCGACCTGCGCGCCATGATCGGCTTCCACAACGCCGTGCAAGGTACCGACATGCAGGTACTGGCGCACGGCCAGTGCCACCTGGTGTTCCGGCGGGGCAACCTGGGCATCGTGGGCATCAACAAGTGCGGCAGTGCGGTGAACGTGAACGTCAACATGAACAGCAGCGTGCTGTGGTGGAACGTCAACTACACCGACCGTCTGGGGTCGGGCAGCGTCGTGCGCATCACCAGCAGCAACCACACGTTCACGCTGCCGGCCCGGGGTGCGCGCATGTGGCTGCGCTGATCGCCAGGCGCCCGGCTGCGGGCGGCCCGCGGTCGGCGGGCTGCTGTCCGCCGCTCCGGCTGTCGATCCGTCGCCTGCCGCCTGCAGGCCGACGCCGGCGGTCGCAGCACCAGTGGCATTCAAACTGCCACGGGCTGCTGCCATCGCCATGGACCTCATCACCGCCAGAACACCACAAGCCGCCAGCGCTACGCCAGCACGCTGCCACGTCCGGGCCGCCCGCATCGCGGCCGCCACCGATGCGACGGCGCTGTCGCTGGCCGGCGCTCCGGCGCAGGCGCAGCGACTCGTCGTCGCGCCGGCCGCCGAGGTGCTGGTCGGCGAGCTGCTGACGATCCGTCTGGAAGGCCTGCCGCCGGCGACCGAACTCACGCTGATCGCCTCGCGCAGCGTCAGCGACTGGGATGGCTTGCACGCGAGGCTCCCGAAGTGGTGAGCCCGCACGGTCTTGAATCCTGCGCCACGCCTCAATCGCCCTCAGTACCGCCACCCGAATCTGTCCCCTCGGGCGCGGGGCACGGAGGCCTGTGAGGGGGGCCGACCGGCGGCTTCGGAGCGGCGAGATCAGGTCAGCGAATGTCCGTTCAGGGTCGCCGGCAGTCACCGTGCGAAAGCCCTCCCGGGCGAAGTAGGCCGCCAGGATGTCGGCAATCTGCGGCTCGTCTTCAACGATCAGGATGAGGGCGTTGTCCACGGTCGAATTGCGGTTGCTGTCGGGTCGGTGACCCGCCAGTTTAGGCAGGAGTGTGGAGAACCTGTGCACGGACTGCACGAGTTCCGTGGAGGGCTCACTGCCATTGCGAATCAAGGCACGTGCGCCCGATCGCTGGCAGTGGTCCACGGTCAGACCCATTTCGTGGCCGACGGACTGGTGTGCCAGGAAGCCGTCTTCCGCAACCAGCCGCAACTGGGCGAGACCGGTTTTTCACGGGGGATCGCCGCAGTCCGACTTTTCCCGGCAGCGCTATCGGGTCGAAGCTCAACTTCCTCGCGCCACCTCGTACTCACAGTGAAGGCCAGGGGCGGCCACTGCGCTGTGACTGCTTCAGCGCATCGAACTCAGCCCGAAGAAGTTGCCTTCAGTGTCTGCACACAGTGCGACCCAGCCGAACTCGCCGATAGAGAACTTCGGTCGCAGCAGACGCCCGCCAGCCGCCTCCACGCGCCCTGACTCGACGGCGCAGTCGTCCACACTGAAGTAGACAAGGGTGCCGCCTGGACCCGGGCGGCCGTGCGGCGAGCGCACCAGCGCGCCGCCTGCACCATAAGCCCCCATGTCGGCGGGAAAGCTGTGCATCACCGTTTCCCCGGTCGGGTCCCCAATGGGCGCGAGCTGGCGTTGAAGGACGGCTTCGTAGAAGGTGGTGGCGCGGTTCAAGTCGTCGACATAGAGATCGAACCAGCCGACGGCATTGGGCTTTTGCATCGCGTGCTCCTGAGTGAAAAGGAGCCGCGAGGCTAATCATCGGCCTCCATGCCGTCTTGTGGAAATCGGACACCGAAGGCCTTGCGGTAATGGCCAGGCGTGTAACCGATGGCGCGTCGGAACGCAGTCGTGAAGTGAGACTGGTCAGCGTACAGGTCGAGGTAGTGGCGGCGGAAGGATTGCTGCAAGCGCAGCACTTTGAGCAGATCGTGGGGCGAGAACCCGGTGATCTGCCGCAGCAGACGCTGCAATTGCCGCGTCGACATGCCCGTCAGCGCCGCCATGTCGGCCACCGTGCGAATGGCATCAAGCCGCGACAAGATGGCGGCAGTCAGTGGGTGGCCCCGCACCTGCCCATGCTGCACGCACCACCGCACCAGGTCAGCCAGGACCTGAGCCATCGCGTCGAACGCCAGCCCAGCCAGTTGCCGGTTGGTGTCCACCAGGGGCAACGCGCCCTGGTAGGCAGCGCCAACATAGTGGTCCTGGATCTCGTTGCGGTCACCCTGCCAAACGCCCGGGAAGAACTGCACCCCCACGTAGTGGAAGACGGTCCCAAGGTTGAGCGTGGTGGCCTCGGTATGCAAGGCCGTGACCCCGGCTACCTCGAGCTCGATCTAGTTGAACAGCAGATTCACGCAAGCGTCCGGCACCGCGTGGTACAGGAAGTCGACAGGCAAGGGAGCCAGCGTACGCAATTCCCAGAATACATGGACCACATCCGCCAGGTCCTGCGGCGGCGGTCGCTCGACATAGCGCACTTCAGCAACGCGCTGGGAGAAGCCGTCAACGACCGGGGCGTACACGCTGGACTTCAAGGGCTCCCTGCTAGGTGATGCACAGGTGGGATCAGAACGGTCTCGAATCCTAAACGGCACCGCGCCCGCGAGCATGCCGGTGGGTAATGCCCCGCGGAGGTCAGCTTCAGCGCCGACCGGGACAGGCGGCAGCCTCATGACGGCGCGAACGTAGCTGGCAACCCTCTCTGCCGGCCCAATCCCGAGTTTCGATCAACCTGATTGAAGTCATTCAAGGCGGTCGGTTATCCAGCCGAACCATCGTCGATCGATGCTGTCAATCAGCAAGGCGGCTCTGTATTCGCCAGCGCATCCACGCACTCCGACCAGGTTCAAGATCTACCCAAAGCGCAATGGCCTACATGCCCCGATTCTTCAAGCGCTGCCGCCACGCGAACACCGCCGCCTGGGTGCGGTCTTCCACCTGCAACTTGGCCAGGATGCTGGTGACGTGGTTCTTCACCGTCTTCTCGCTGACGCCCAGACGCTGCGCGATGGCGGCGTTGGGCAGGCCCTCGGCGATCAGGTTCAGCACCTGGGCCTCGCGTTCGGTCAGGGCATCGGCCGCCGACGCGCTGCCGGCGGCGGGCCCAGTCAGTGCGCGCACCATCGCCGCGGCGATCTTCGGGTGCAGCGCCGGCTCCCCGCGCGCGGTGCGTTCGATGGCCTGCACCAGTTCGGCCGGCGGCGTGTCCTTCAGCAGGTAGCTCGTGGCGCCGGCCTGCATCGCATCGACGAGGTGCTCGTCGCCTTCGTGGCTGGTCAGCAGCATCACTCGGCTGCGCGGGCTGAGACGCTTGATCTCGCGCGTGGTCTCCACGCCGTTGCGGCCGGGCATCAGCAGGTCCATCAGCACCACGTCGGGCGGGTCGCGCTGTGCCAGCGCAATGGCGGCGTCGCCGTCACCCACCGCGCCCACCAGGCGGAAGTCACCATGCGCCTCGAGCACCGCCATCACGCCGTAGCGCACCACGGCGTGGTCGTCGCAGATCAGCACCGAGATCATGTCGTTCCTTCCGTTTTTTGCAGCCGGGTGCGCACCACCAGCGTGGTCCCGCCGGCGCCACTGTGCAGGTCCAACCGGCCGCTCGGCAGCAGCCCGGCGCGCTCGCGCATCGAAGCCAGGCCCATGCCTTCGCGCGCCAGCGCCGGGTCGAAGCCGCGGCCGTCGTCCGAGACCTGCAACACCAGCTCCGTGCCCTGCACGGCGACCTGCACGCCCAACTGACGCGCTTCGGCATGCCGCACCGCGTTGGCGGCGGCCTCGGCGACGATGCGCGAGAGTTCGCGCGCGGTGTCGCCGGCCACCACCAGGTCGTCGGGGGCTTCGACGCGGGCCTCGATCTGCCCGGCCCAGGGCTGCAGCGCGCGCCGCAGCAGCGTGGCCAGCGGCTGCGCCGCGTCGGCGGGTTTCAGCCGGCTCAGCAATTCGGCCAGGTCGCACTGCACCGACGTGTTGACGGCCTGCGCGCGCTGCAGCGCCTCGGCAGCGCGTGCCGGGTCGCGCTGCAGCCACTGCTGCGCGGCGTGCAGTTGCAGGCCGGTGGCGAAGACCTGCTGCTTGACGCTGTCGTGCAGTTCACGCGCCAGGCGCTGGCGTTCCTGCAGCGTCGCTAGGTCCTGTTCGGTCTTCAGGTGATCTTGCAGCCGCGCGGCCATGGTGTTGAGTGCCAGCGCGTGGGTGCCCAGTTCGTCGTGCCGGCGGTCGTCCATGCGCGGCCTGAAATCGCCGTGCGCCCAGGCGTCGGAGACACCGGCCATGCGACGCAGGCGGCGCGCCAGCCACAGCGTGAGCCCGACGCCAAACACAGAGCCGGGAATCGACACCATCAGCACCAGGAACCACAGGAAGGCACCGGTGTCGCGCAGCGTGCTCTGCAGGTTCTTCCAGACGCTGAACTCGGCGTGGTGGCGCACCACCAGCATGCCCTCGGGCTGCAGCGGCAGCACCAGCAGCCGTTCAGCGTCGGACACGGCTTCAAGCCGCTGCGGGCTGCGCAGCCAAGTGGCCGGCAGCGGCAGCGGTTCGGCGTCGATGCGCGCCGCCGCGTGGCCGTCGGCGCCGTAGACCGCGATGCTGACGCGTGGCTCGGATGAGTAGGTGATGCCGTACAAGCCCTGCGGCCCATCGACGTTCAGCAGACGCTGCGCCATCGCCTGCAGCAGCCCGCGGGCCAAGTTGGGGTCGTCAAGGCGATCGCCCAGCAGCGCGCGCTCGCCCTCGATCAATGTCTGCAGGTGCGCCGGCCGCACCACGTCGCGGAAGCCGCGCGCATCCAGCAGGGGCCCGAACGCCATCACCGCCAGCAGCGAGCCCACCAGAGTAACGACCACGTTGGCGACAGTGAGCTTCCACCACAGGGAACGGACAAGGGCTTTCACGCGGCGGGGCAGGCGGGTTGGCGGTGCATCGGCATGGCGGCGCAGCTTAGCGCGGTGCCGGCCGGCGCGCCTGCGCGGCCTGGGACCTGGGTCCTATCCGCGCCGGGACCGGCTGTATCGCCAGGCGGGACCGCGGCCCTGCCACGCCGAAGTTCGGTCTCATGCGCCGCATCGCGCCGATTTCTACAGTGCCGCCATCGCTGAACACAGCCGACAGCAGGAGCTGCCATGACCCTTCCGACCCGGACCCCGAAACCCCAGCGGCCACGCCGCACCCACGTCAGCCGCGCGGTCGGGCTGGCCGTCGCCACGGCCACGGCCTTGGCCCTGCTGGCCCTTTTGACCGCGTGCGGCGACAAGCCTGCGCCGATGCCGCAAGGCCCCAGCTCGATGAAGGTGCAGGTGCTGAAGGCCGAGCCGGCCGCGGCTGCCACGCGCTTCGAACTCGCCGGGCGCATCGTCGCCCGCGAGCCGGTGTTCATCCACGCCGTGCACGACGGCCTGCGCGTCGAGCGAGTGTTCGTCGACGCCGGCCAGGCCGTCGACGCGGGCCAGCCGCTGGTGCAGCTGGACGGCCGCGGCCTGCGCGCCGAACTGCAGCAGGCGCTGCAGGCGCGCCAGCGCGCCGCAGCCCAGCAGGCGGCCGCGCAGGCGCAGGTGGCGCAGGCCGAGTCGCGCCTGCGCAGCGCCGACGACGAGGCGCGCCGTTATGCCGGCGTGGCCGGCTCGGGCGCTGTGAGCGAGCTGGACGTGCGTGCCCGCCGCACGGCGCTGGAGCTAGCGCAGGCCGAGCGCGAGGCCGCGTTGCAGACCCTCGCCGCGGCGCAGGCCGAGCTGGCCGCCGCCGAAGCCGCGTTGCGCCTGGCTGGCGAGCGCGAGGGCGACGGCTTGCTGCGCGCGCCAGTGGCCGGCGTCGTCAGCGAGCGCCGGGTCGAGGTCGGCACCGTCGTCGACGCCGCTGCCGGCCCTCTCTTCCGCCTGGCGCGCGCCGGCGACCGTGAATTCGAAGCCTTCGTCGACAGCAGCCGCCTCGGCGGCCTGCGCACGGGCGATGCCGTGGAGGTGCAGCTGATGACAAGCGGCGCTGCGACGCCGCAGCGCGTGGCAGGCCGCGTGCGGAGCATCGACACCGCATTGGCCGACGACAGCCGCCGCGGCCGCGTCAGCGTGGCCTTGTCGAACGACTTCCGCGGGACCACGCCGCTGCTGGGCAGCGCTGCCACCGCCGTCGTGCAGGGCGCGGCGCTCACCGGCGTGCGCCTGCCAGCCAGCGCGCTGCAATTCGATCCCGAGCCCTGGGTCTACGTCGTCGACGAGGCCGGCCACGTCGCCAAGCGCCGCGTCGCACTGTCGGGCGACGGCAGCGTCGTGATCGATGGCCTGGCCGGCGGCGAGTCCGTCGTGCGCGCCGCGGCCGCACTGCTGAGCCCCGGCCAGCGGATCGAGCCAGTGCAGGCCTCGGCTGGCGCGGCGGCTCTTGCCAATCCCGCCACTGCAGCCTCCAGCACCACCCGGCTGGCCGATGCAAACCAAGGAGCCGCGAAGTGAAGCTCAAGATCTCCACTTGGGCGATCAACCACCCAACGCCCGTCATCCTGCTCTTCCTGCTGCTGACGCTGGCCGGCCTGCTGGCCTACTGGAAGCTGCCGATCGCCGGCAACCCGCGCGTCGACCTGCCTGTCATCGCCGTCAACGTCTCGCAGCCCGGGACATCTTCCAACGAACTGGAAACCAACGTCGCGCGCCGGCTCGAGGAAGCCGTGGCCGGCATCGCCGGCGTCAAGCACCTCACCACCACCATCGCCAACGGCGACGTGCAGCTGGTCGCCGAGTTCCAGCTCGACGCCGACATCGACCGTGCCGCCAGCGACGTGCGTGACGCCGTCGCGCTGGTGCGGCCCGAGCTGCCGCAGAGCATCGGCGAGCCGGCGGTGACGCGTGTCGACGTCACCGGCGGTGCGCTGCAGCGCTACATGCTGCGCAGCGACACGCGGGACAATGCCGAGCTCAGCCGGATGGTCGACGAGGACATCGGTCCGAAGCTGCTGGGCGTGAAGGGCGTGCAGCAGTTCAAGCGCGTGGGTGGCACCGCGCGTGAACTGCGCCTGGAACTCGACCCCGCGCGCATGGCCGCAGCTGGCCTGACGGTGGCCGAGGTGCTGAACCAACTGCGCGGCCTGGAGGCCAACCTCCCCGCCGGCGCGGCCAGCAACGCGGCCGGCCAGCAGCTGCCCGTCCGCGTGATGGGCGCCAGCGCCAATGCCGAGCAGCTATCGCGGCGCCCGCTGGCGCTGGCCGGCGGCCGCAGCATCACGCTGGGCGAGCTGGGCCGCGTCATCGACGTGGCGTCCGAGCCGCGGGGCTACGCGCTGCTCGACGGCGAGCCCGGCGTGGCGCTGGAGATCTTCAAGAGGCGCGGCGCCAGCGAGATCGCTTTGGCCGACGCCGTGGCCAAGACGCTGAAGGACATCGAGGCCGCCCAGCCCGGCCTGCGCTTCGAGCTGTTCTATGACGGCGTGCAGGCGACGCGGCTGAACTTCGCCGGCGCGCGCGACATGCTGCTCGAAGGCGCGGTGCTCACCGTACTGGTGATCTGGTTCTTCCTGCGCAATGCGCGCGCCACCTGGATCGCTGCCGCTGCCATCCCGCTCTCGCTGCTACCCACCTTCCTGGTCATGCACCTGAAGGGCTTCCAGCTCGACGCGGTGACGCTGCTGGCGCTGATCCTCGTCATTGGCATCCTGGTCGACGACGCCATCGTCGAGATCGAGAACATCGAGCGCCGCATCCAGGCTGGCGACGCGCCTCGCGTGGCGGCCTCGGTGGGCGCCGACTCGCTGGGGCTGGCGGTCATCGCCATCACCGCCACCATCGTCGCGGTGTTCCTGCCGGTCAGCTTCATCGGTGGCGTGGTCGGCAAATACTTCACCGAGTTCGGCCTGACGACAAGCTTTGCGGTGATCTCGTCGCTGGTCGTGGCGCGCCTGGTGACGCCGATGATGTGCGCCTGGTGGCTGAAGCCGGCTGCGCCGGGCGCGCAGCACACGGGCCCAGGCCGCAGCGAGGCGCTCTACCTGCGTCTCTTGAACTGGGTGCTGGCCCACCCGGGCAAGACCCTGGCCGCGGGCGCCGGCGTGCTGGTGGCCACCGTGCTTCTGCTGGGCCAGCTGCCCAGCGGCTTCCTGCCGAAGACCAAGCCCGTGTCGCTGCTGGCGCAGTACGAGCTGCCGCCGGGCGCGACGCTGGCCGACGGCGTGCGCACCGCCGAGGCACTGCGCCGCGAACTGCATGGCGTGCCCGACGTGAAGGGCGTGTTCGCCTACGACCGCGGCCAAGCCGCGCTGGGCGGCCTTTTGATCATGCTGCCGCCGCTGGGCGAGCGTGTGCTGCCGCAGGCCGAGCTCGAGGCGCAGGTGCGCGAACGCCTGCAGCGCGTGCCCGACCTGAAGACCACGCTGCTGCTGGGCGACGGCGCCAAGCAGGTGAACTTCAGCTTCGTTTCGCGCGACCCGGCGAAGCTGGAAGCCGCGATGGACCGGCTGCTTGCCGAAGCCCGCCAGCTGCCGATGCTGACCGACGTCGAGCTCTCGCAGGGCGCGCGCGTCACCACCATCGACGTGCGCCTGCTGCCCGACGAGGCCGCGCGCCTGGGCGTCAGCACCGCGGTGGTGGCCGACGCGCTGCGCCTGGCCACACTGTCGGACATCGACAGCGCGCTGACCCGCGTGCCGGTGGACGGCCGCCAACTCGTGCTGCGCGCCCGCCTGGCCGGCGGCCCGGCGCTGGGCCTGGAGCAGCTGCGCCAGTTGCCGGTGGCCACCTCCAGCGGCGGCACCGTGGCCCTGGGTGCCATCGCGGCCTTCGAGACGAACAGCGTGCCTTCGTCGCTGAGCAGGCTGAACCGCGAGCGGCAGATCCAGCTGCAAGCCAACCTGGTGGGCGGCGCCACGCTCGGCCAGGCGATGGAGGCGGTGCAGGCCCTGCCCGCGTTCCAGGCGCTGTCGGCCGATGTGCGCCAGGCCGCCTACGGCGAGGCCGAGTACATGGAGGAGATGTTCATCCAGTTCGCCATCGCAGCATTGGCCGGCTTGGTCGCGGTGTACGCGGTGCTGGTGCTGCTCTTCGACGACTGGTTGCAGCCGCTGACCATCATGGTGGCGCTGCCGCTGTCGCTGAGCGGGGCCGCCGCGGCACTGCTGATGACGGGGCATTCGCTGAACCTGTCCACCGTCATCGGCCTCTTGATGCTGTTCGGCATCGTCGGCAAGAACTCCATCCTGCTGGTGGACTTCATTGTCGAGGCGCGCAGGGCCGGTACCGAACGCCTGCAGGCGATCCTGGATGCCGGGCGCGACCGCATGCGGCCCATCGTGATGACCACGCTGGCCATGGCCGGTGGCATGTTGCCCGCCGCCTTGGGCTGGGGCAACGACGACGGCTTCCGCGCCCCGATGGCGATCGCCGTCATCGGCGGGCTGATCACCAGCACCGTGCTGAGCCTGGTGTTCGTGCCGCTGATCTACCAACTCATCGACAGCTTCGAACACCGCGCCAAGGCGTGGGCCGGCCGGCTGTCGACGCAAGGAGCCTGAAGATGAACAAGACCTTGATCGCCGCGGGCGTGGCGGCCGTGCTGCTGACCACCGGCTGCAGCACGCTGCCCCTGCCGCAGGCCGAGATGCCGCAGGCGCTTGCCGCGGCCCGCGCCGCAACCGCCACCGACGCACCCATCGACTCAACTCCGCCGCCGCCCGCCGCGCTGCGGCTGGACTCGACCGCCGAAGCGCTGGTTCAGCGTGCGCTGACCACCAGCCCGGACCTCGAACGCATCGGCGCCCGGCTGCGCGAACTGCAGGCCTTCAACGACGCTGCCGACGCGACGCGCTTTCCTGTGATTGAAGGGCGGGCCGGCGGATCGCAGGTGAAGGAAGACGCCCGTCGCAGCGATAGCGAAGGTCGCAGCAGCGCGCGCTTGGACCGCCAAGAAGCCGGCCTCGCCTTCCGCTGGGAGCTGGACCTGTTTGGCCGCCTGGCCGCGGACCGCCGCGCCGCGGCCGCCGAACGCAGCGCCGCTGCGGCCGACCTGGCCGCCGCCCGGGTGCTGCTGGCCAATGGCGTGCGCGCTGAAGTCGTGCGCCTGCGCTCGGCCGCCGAGGAACTGCTGCTGGCCGAAGCCCTGCTCGCCACGCTGCGCGAGGCGGCGGTGCTGGAAGCCGGCTTGCGCGCTGCCGGCCTGCGCAGCGATGTTGACCTGGCGCAGCTGAACAGCGCCATCGCTGCGCAGGAAGCCGAGCTGCTGCCGCTGCGGCTGGAAGCCGACGCCGCACCGCTGCGCCTGCGCACGCTGGGCGACCTGCCGCTGGCCGAGATCAGGCCGCTGCAGACCGAGACCAGCAACCCGGCCGTCTGCCGCATCGACGCCACCGCGCTGCCACGCGAAGTGCCGCTGTCCTGGCTGCGCCAGCGCCTGGACGTGGCCGCCGCCGAGGCGCGGCTGCGCGCCGGCGTGGCGGGCACAGAGAGCGCGCGTGCGGCCATCCTGCCCAGCTTCACGCTCGTGGCCGGCGATACCCGCCGGCGGGACCGCTCGCGGGGCGGCGCCAGTGAGCTCGCCGGCCTGCTGACGCGCTCGACCGAGCAGTTCATCGGCCTGAACCTGGCCGCCACGTTGTTCGACGCTGGCCAGCGCGCCGCCGAGGCCCGGGCCGCGCAGGCCCGCGCCGAGGGCGCCGCGGCCGAGTTCAAGCGCAGCGTGTTGCAGGCGGCCGAAGAGACCGAAGGCGCCCTGGCGCGGCTGGGCGTCCTGGAGGAAGCCAGCGCTGCCAGCCAGACCGCCCGCGAGCTGGCAGGGCGCAACGCCGAACTGGGCTGGCAACGGCTGGCATCGGGCATCGACAGCCGTCTGGCGGCGGCTGCGCTGCAACGTGAGGCGCTGCAGCGCAGCCGGCAGGCCACCGCCTTCGAACGCGACCGCTGCCTGGCGGCGCTGGACCTGAACCGCGCGCTGGGCCTGATGGAAGCACCCAACGCAGCCACCAGCAGTGCAGGAGTCGCAATGACGTCCACGCCGCGCTGAGCTGAGAGGGCGGGGCCGCCCGGCGTGCGCCGGCGACGTTTCGCCCCGCTGCGCTTTCCTTCCAACTTTCTGCAACTCGCTGCCGGCCCCGGCGCGGCGGGATGGACAGCGCTTGTCCTGCCGGGGCTCTCAACCCATCAATTTGCTGAGGAGTTCACCATGAAGAAGATCCACAACCTGCTTGCCGTCGCTGCCGTCATCGGCACGACGCTGTCCGGCGCGTCCCACGCGCAATCCACGGGCGCCGACGGTGGCTGGTACGGCCGCGCGCAGCTGGGCAGCGCCAAAGTCAACGAGAGGAGCCTGGGCCTCAACGACAGCGCCAGCTCGGGCACCGTGGCCATCGGTTACCGCTTCAACCCCTCCTGGAGCGCCGAAGCCGGCCTCGTGAAGCTGGGCGAGGTTCGCTCGCGCGCCACCATCGCTGGCAGCCCGACCAACCTGCGCCTGAAGGCCTCGGGTTTCACGCTGGGCATTGCCGGCAAGCTGCACCTGGGCGACGACGGCACCGGGTGGTACATCGGCGGACCGATTGGCGTGGCCTGGCTGGGAAGCGAGGGCCGGGTGCTGAGCAGCAACGGCGGCAGCGCCGTCGATCTGAAGAAGGAGCACAAGGCAAGCGTCTACGCCGGCGTGAACTTGGGCTATGACTTCAGCCGCGACTTCGGTATCAGCCTGAACGTCGACCGCTATCGCGTGGGTGATCGCCGGACCGCCGACGCGACATTCTTGTCGCTGGGCGCCGAGTTTCGCTTTTGACGGGGGATGTGATGCCCGACATTCAACCGACTTGCCAACGCCGGCTCTGTTGGCCCTCGGCCAAGGCGTTGATCCTGACCTTCGGCGTCTTCGCCAGCCTGCCGGGCATCGCCCAGGGCCTGCGGGCTGCGCCAGCCGCACCAGTTTCCGCCGCGCCCATCGAGGGCTTGTGGCGCTTCGTCGACGACGGCAGCGTCGTCATGCTGGCCGCATGCGACGCCGCGCTGTGCGGCGTCCTGCGCGGTCTGCCGCCGGCGCAGCGCGGCGAACGGGCGGCGCAAGCCGCGTGTGGCGCGCAGGTGTTCTCGGGGTTCGTGGCTGAGGCCCCGGACCGCTGGGTCCGGGGCCAGGTCTTCGACCCGGCCACCGGCGGCCGCTACAGCGGCAGCCTGCGCCGAGTCGGGCCGGACCGGCTGGAACTGCAGGTCGGCAGCGGGCTGCTGTCGTCGCGCGAGACATTGGAGCGGCACTTGGGCCAGGCGCAGGGTTGCGCCGCGCCGTCTTGAAACCCACGCCCGATCAGCAGATCAGGCCCACCGGAGTCTTCACATGAACCCTGCGCAACAGCGGCTGTTCGGCGTCATCGCGGCCGGTGCCCTGGGTCGGCTGGCCGAGGGGCTTGCCGGCGTGACCCTGATCTGGCTGATGATGCAGCGCGGCGACGGCGCGGCTGACCTCGGCCTGCTCGGCGCGGTCGGCGCCGCCGCCTTCGTCGTGAGCAGCCTGTATGGCGGCGCCCTGGTCGACCGTTTCGGGCCCCGGGCGCTGTCCGTGGGGTGCATCCTGCTGAGCGCGCTGCCGGTGGCGGCGCTGGCGTTCGGGACCAAATCGCCAGCACTCACGTTGCCGCTGATCCTGGGCCTGGTGCTGCTGGCCCAGTTGCCCGATGGCGCCACCGCGGCGGCCACCGACACGTGCCTGCCCGACTTGGCCCAGGCGGCCGGTGTGCCGCTCGAAAAGGTGAACGCAGCCGACGACCTCATCGACGGCGCAGCCGCCATCGCGGGCGCGCCGCTCGCCGGGCTGCTGATTGCGTGGCACGGCATCGAGACCACGCTGTGGGTCGTGGTCGCACTGGCGACCCTGGCGGCCGTGTTGTGCGGCATTTTCATCCCCAGCACCCCGGCGCAAGCACCGGCAGCCCGCATCGACGCCTTCGCTGGCGTGCGCTTCATCATCGGCCAGCGCAGCGTGCTCGCGCTGGTGCTGCTGGCCAGCACCTTGGTCGCGGTGTTCCAGTGCCTCGACGACGTGATCCTGCCCGTGATGGTGGGCGCGCTGGGCCGCCAGGCCGATGCGTTGGGCCTCGTGCTCGGTTGTGCTGGCGCGGGCGGCGTCATCGGCGCTTTGCTCTACCTTTTGCTCGGCGAACGACTGGGCCTGCAAGGCACTTCGCGCGCGGCCACGGCGCTGATCGCCGCGGCGGTCAGCGCCATCGCGGCCTGGCCCGAATGGTGGATGCTGCTGGCGGGCGCCTTTGCGGCGGGAGTCGGCGCCGGCGCGATCTCGCCACTCATCAGCACGCACCTGCAGCGATGTGCTCCACCGGGCCTTCGCGGCGGCGTGCTTGGGGCGGCCTCGGGCCTCGCGTTGGCGTTGACGCCAGCTGCAACCGTGGTTGCAGGCTATGCGGTGGACGCGTTCGGCAGCCGCGCGGTTGTCGTTGCGTTGGTGGTTCCGCTTCTCGCCGCGCTTTGGCTCGCCACCAGGATCCGGCAATTGAAGTGATGCAGCGTCGGCAAGCCTCAGTGCAAGGGCATCGTCATCGAAAAGATGAGGCCGCTGCTCCAACGCCCACGATCAGAGTTTCTGATCAATTTCGCGTACAACTTCATCAACCGCACGGCGTCGATGGCAGTCTGGCAGGATGCGATGACGAAGTTGCTCGGTTCGTCAGTCAACCTCGACTGTCTTCTGCATGCTGAGCGTGAGAAAACTCTCGTTAACGCGTATCGCACAAGTCTCAAGGCCTGCGTCCCCGCCAGTCGTTCCGAGTACCGCCCGAGGTCGGCATACGTCACCGTGCTCGATCCGCTGCATCAACGCACAAAGTACCACCTCGTGTAGGTGATCTGTCATCCAAAGGGCATCGTCGAGTTCATGGACATCTCCCAGCGCGTGAACCTAGTCCAAAGGCAGGTTCGTGCTGCAAAACAGATCGACGCCCGCCAGCAAAAGACCGGCGTCACGGACATGTTCGGCGCAGATCCGCAGCCCGAGCCGACCGACGGTCGCTGCAGCCCTGATGAGTTCGATGCCTTCTGGCGCCGGCATCTTTCAAAAGGTGAACGGCGGATTACTGCGTCTGATTTTGCCGACATCCTTGAGATCACGAACTGGCTTCCAGGTGAACTCCAAGGCTCGCTGGTGCGCCTCGTGAAGGCGGGCGTGGTGCGCAACCTGGATGCTGATGCTTCGCGGAGGCGATCGAAGCTGCTGCACTTCGACAAGGCCGAACGTCTTCAGTGTCGGCGCCGATCCGAATCTGAGCTCAGTTTTCGGTCGGCGACAACATGCATACCAGTACGCTGGCAGGCGCCTTGAGCCCGGCGCCCGCTGTTCGAATGAAGATCCGTCGATCCGTGGCGGTCACTCTGCTCAGAACGCGTATGTGGCGACCAGCAAGGCGGTGGCGCTGGTCTTCTTCTGCACGAGCGGGCTGTCGGCTGCGTCGCCCAGCAAGGTGGAGGTGCCCAGGCCCAGCATCACCGAGGTGCGTGGGTTGAAGCTGTAGCTCAGGCTTGCGCTGGTGCGCACATCGCGCAGGCCGGCTCCCGAGGCGTAAGCGCGGTAGCCGCTGGCCGTGGCCTGGGCTTGGCTGACCCCGAAGTAGGACTGCATGTACTTGGCATTGGCGGCTGTGACGTCGGCGCCAACACCGAGGCGCCAGCGTTGCGCAAAGGCCAGCGAGTAGCCGACGCCGAAGTCGGCCACGATGCCGTTGCCGTCTTTTCCCGCGCCATACCGCAGCGAGCTGATGAGCGACAGCCCTTCGACGAGCGAGTAATTGAAGAAGCCGCCGACCTCGGCGTTGGCGTCGATGTCACCCATGCCGCGCAGTGCGGTGGAGCGGCTTTCCTTGCGGCCGAAGTCGGCCGTGACCCGCAGGCCGTATTGCATGTCCGGGCGGCCCGAGAAGTTGTAGCCCAGACCGTTGGTGGCGCCGGCGAACCAGCCGTTGGCCCACTGGTAGTCCAGCACCGGCAACACGAGTGTGCGGCGGTCCTTGGAGCCCGGGTACTCGGTGGTGGACAGAACCACCGAGCCGGCCAAGCCACCGTCCTTGCCGGGTGGGGCGGCGAAGAGGCGCACGGCATCGAAGGCCTGCGCCTGGGCGCCTGCAGCAGCAGACAAAGTGGCCGCCAGGGCGATCAGTCGGAGGAAGGGAAGTTGTTGGGTCATGATGGTTCCGGTTAGAAGAAGAGTGGGCCCTATCGGGCACGCCGGGGGCTGGCCTGCCTTTGCAAGCCGGCGCCGGCGGGAGTGGTGGGTGTGCTGCGAACAGGGCGGCCCGTTGAACGAGGCGCCCGGTTGGGTGGAGGTGGATCAGGCAGGCATGGCAGGCCCCTGAGCCGGCTGTCCGGCCCTGTCACGCCAGCCCTGGATGCCCATGGTCACGGCCAGCGCCGCGAGCCACGCCTCCCAGCCCATGAAGGCGAGTGGGATGACCTCGATGGACGGCAGACCAGGCACGACCCCATGGATCAGTTCGGTCTGGCCCAACAGCCAGAACGGAATGGTCAGCAGACCTACTGCGGCCATCAGCGTCCTTGGAGCCAGCGCTGCACGCCAAAGGCTGCGCCACTTCTGACTTCCGGGTCTCGACGCCTGGTCGCTTGGCCGCCAGGCCATCACACCCGCTGCGGACGGTGCTGCCCAAGTTGGCGATAGATCAAGACCAGGGTCATCAAGTGGAGGGTGGCGATGGCCAGGTTGCTGAGGACCACCGGGTTCGTGAAGCTGCCCACAGTGAAGGGCGTCGTGAACTTGTAGATCACCTGAACCAGCAGCAGCGGCGCAACGAGGACCGGGTCCCGCCTGAACAGCAGCCCCAAGGAGACGATCAGGATGGCCCCGTAAATGGACAGGAGGATGCCCCGCGCGGCGGTTGCAACCCCGAACCCATCTGCGATCCAGGCAGCGCTCATGAGCAGGCCCAAGCAGACGGGAATCAGGACGAGCACGTTGGTGAGCAGGGACGCCAGGACCATCTTTTTCATTTAAACCACCGCAAAGGCCATAACGCTGTTATAAATGGAAGAATAACACCGTTATGAAGCCTTCGCAACGTGCTACCCAGAAACCGGCCTCACCACCACCAAGCTCGAGGGCGAGCGCTGACCCCGCGACCACAGCCCTGCTGGCCGCAGCCCGGGAGATCTTTGAAGCTGGCGGCCTTCCCGCGCTGTCGGTCCGTCGCGTCGCAGAGGCAGCAGGTTGCACGACCATGCAGGTCTACAGCCGGCTTGGTGGGAAGGATGGTCTTCTTCAGGCCCTGTTCGACGAGGGCTTCGAAGCGCTGTCCATCGCTCAGCAGGCCGTACCCAAGGCCTTGCCCGCGGAAGAGCGCGTTCGCCGTCTATGCCATGAGTACCTGCGGATCGCGGCCGAGCGACCGCACCACTACGCCCTGATGCTCGGAGCGCACAGCGGCGACTTCAAGCCACCGAAGGCAAGCCAAGCTCGTGCGCTGGCCACCCTGGCCCATCTTGTTGATGCGGTGGGTCATGCGCTGCCACCGACGAGCAATCGAGCGCAGCGTGCCAGCGAAGTGGCGCATCAGATCCTCGCTTTCTGCCACGGCTGGGCCATGCTCAGCGCCACACGGCTCGTCGACGGATCTCGGACCATCGTCATCGACAGGGCGGTTGCGGCGCTGCTCGGCAAAGGCCCGACCTGACATCGACCCGGATCCCTCGCGGCTGCGGCAATCGCTGCCTGTGCCTTCCAAGCAGGTGGCAACCTTCGAGGAAGCGTCTGCCAGCTTCAATCGTACCGGGCTTGCCTTGGTCTATGGCAGCTTCTCGGCGGTCCAATAGGGGGGCCACCGTCAGCCTGGGGGCCGCATTGAGAACGAATCGGTGTGGACTGCAAGCTGCGCAACGCTGTAGCGAACTGCCGTATGTCCATTGAGCCTGAGCAGGCGAGCGACAGCTTTGTCCACAAGGAAACGACCGCTCCGGGTCGACTTCGGCCAGCCAACTCGGCGAACAGGCTGCCGGAGACCGGTCATTGATCTCCGGCCCTGCGCCCACTTCGATGTGAGTGCCGTCAGTTCGAAACGAACTCATCGCCCAAGATCGCGGCGAGGTCCTGGCGCTCGCCTAGCAGCCGGACGACATCCAGGTCATCTCCGCGTTCGAAGTAGCACCACAGCAGCGGGAACTTTGCGACCCGCCAGGTCCGGAGCCCTGGAATGCCAAGAAGCTTTCCGAGCGTCGGTGAGCCGATGTCAGGGTCGAGTTCGATCTGATCAAGCGCGGCGTTTGTGGCCTTGGCCACCTTCACCGCAACGCGGGTGCCACCCTCGTTGCGGTAGTAGCGGACTTCGCCCTGCTGGTCGCGCAGCGCCTGAGGGCGCAGAACCGCCGGCTTCAATCGATCTCGCCGCGAGCGATCGCCAGCAGTTCCTTCTCGTCCGCTTTGGTGCGACGACGGCCGGGCCCGGATGCCAGCCCTTC
The DNA here is from genome assembly GCA_051861265.1 of Rubrivivax sp. Taxonomy (GTDB): domain Bacteria; phylum Pseudomonadota; class Gammaproteobacteria; order Burkholderiales; family Burkholderiaceae_C; genus Rubrivivax. Next base: position 269,948 of record JBHYDA010000006.1, on the reverse strand, counting down.
TTCGATGAGGTTGCGAAGCCGCTTCTTGGCCTGCTCTTCCTGGTCGCGCCGGACCAAGTCTCGGATGTACTCGCTGGTGTTGCCGTAGTTACCGGCAGCGACCCGGTTGTCGATGTACTCGCGCATCGACTCGGGCAAGGCAAAGCTCATGGTTTGGCGGCTCATGCAGGCATCTTGGGCGGTTTGACAACGGTTGTCAACTCCGCCGGCCGGCAGCTTGCCAGTTCGAGGAATGCTGCCGCAGTCCTCGTCACGAAACCAACCGCGCTGCCTGGCTCGGCGCGCGCTGGATCAGCGCGGCAGCGAACTTCTCGACACCGAATCTCATCGTGCCGCGGAAATTGATGTGCGAGAAGTGCGCTGGGCCGATGCGGCGCAGCCATTCGTCTTCGACCGGGATCCCGTCGCGCTTGAGCCTCTCCACCATCTCGTGCATCCGGGCGGTGTTCCAGGCCAACACGATGTTCGTCAGCAGGGCGTGCGAGCCGGAGATCGCCTTCATCTCTTCACGCCGCCGACCACGCTCGGGCGCCACCTTGCCGGAGTACACGGCGCGTTGAAGCTGATGCACCGACTCGCCACGGTTCAGCAGGGTGTGGATCTCGCGCCGGAAGTCCTCAATGGCGATGTAGTCGCACAGGAACACGGTCCGCAGCAGTCGACCGAGATGCTCCGCGGCCCGGTGCAATGGATCCCCATGGGCGGCCGAACCGAAGCGCTGCAATGCCAGCGTGGCGGAGACCCGGCCGGAGCGAATCGACGCCGCCAGGCGCAGCAGTTCGTCCCAGCCGCGTTCGATGGCGGCCAAGGACACGCGCCGGACTGTGACTGCCTCCAAGCCTTCGGGCACGCTGAAACCACGTGGCAGGTAGAGCTTCCGTTCGGCCAGGTCCCGCAGCCGCGGGCACAGGTCAAATCCCAGCAGCTTGGAGATAGCCATCGCTGGATTCGTGTAGCCGTGCGTGTCGACCGCCAGCAGCGAGATCCGAATCCGATCCGCCGCGCTGTTGTGCTGCTCGATGCCCTCGATGGCCACGCCGGCCTGTCGTTCGTTGAGCACGATGGGTTGGTCGTAGACGATGCCCCAGCGGTCGCGCACGTGGGTGTAGAGGCCAGCGGCATAGGTGCGCCGGCGTGGGTCCACCCGGGCGTTCCAAAGGTGGCGCGACACGTCCAGCGACATCATGTCGGCTGATGCCTTGTCCCCATTGCCCCACAGTGCCGCGATGGGGATCCGGCTCTGGAACTCGGCCACGCGCTCGTTGGCGCGGCGCAGACGGCCGCTTCCTTCCAGGGCGCGCATGGCTACCGTGACGTGTGCGGGCTCCAGACCAGGGATCATCGACGCCACGCCCTTGGCATCTGCATCGGTGCCGTGCGCCAGCAAGGCGCCGGACAAGGCCACGAGTTCGTCAGTGGACTGCGCCCGGTGGCCGAGCAGCGCTTCGCTGTACCCGGTCGCGGCATCCACCTCCAGCAGCATGTCCGGGAACTGCACGCTGCCGATGAGGTTGTAAATGGTCTCGCGCGTTCGCACGGGCTCGGCAAGGTCCGCCAATGCCGTGATCGTCGGCAGGTGGAGCATGCCGTCAGTGCCGATCTCGACCTTGCCGCGCCGCTGGGCCTCTGCCACCGCGGACATGCCGGCCATCAAGTTGGCCAGCAAGGGCTCCAGGAACTCGGCCGCGGACTTGGGCATGCCCAGCAACTCGACCTGCTCGTCCCGCTGAGAGGCCCAATCTGTCGGCGGGATGAGCATCTGGTCTCGTTCCCGAAAACTCAGCGAGTGGTCCAGCCAGACGCTGCCCCGGCGCAGGCTCTTGCGCAGCGACATCATCGTGCAGGCTTCGTAAGCCCGAAACCCTGAGCGAGGGTCCAGATCGCGGACCAGGCCGTGCCAGGCTGCGCCCACGTCCGGCAGCGGGACGCCCTCCTTGAGTTCGGTCACACCCTGGCGCTGCAGATCCGCCCAGGACTTCCACTGTTCGAAGCCCGGATCGCCGGGGCGGCCACCGAAGTCCATATCCTTCAACGCCGCCAGGCAGGCGTGCACGCGCTGGCTGTCTTCCGACAAAGCCTTGCGAACCAGGGACACAAAGCTGCCGCCGGCAGCTTCTCCGAGCTCGGCGAGCAGTTCTCTGGCTTCCAGGACTCGCGCCTGCCAAGTCTTGGATTCGTCGTGCAGGACGGATCGTGCCTTGGCCGCCTGCTGGATCAGGCCTGTCGTGCCGCGGACACGGTTTGACTGTGCCTTGTCCGCCGCCTCGCGGAACAGTTGCTGGCTGCGCCGGCTGGATTGCAGCAGCGCGACATCGGTGAGCTCGAGCAGCGTCACCCGGAGGAAGCAGACCAACTCGATCAGTTGGCGGGTTGGCTTGATCTCCCGCGTCTTCACGGGGCGCCTGGCCTGCACCTGACGGGCATACGCATTCTGCTTGGCCAGCGATACGGCGCTCAGGTTCCAGTCGTGGGCACCGAACTCCTTGAGGTAGCGGATCTTGTCGATGGTCTCCGCAAGAGTGCTGGGGCCGTGACGTTTGGACGGAGTCTTGAGCCACTCCAGGTGCGTCGTGTCGGCGCCCGGCCGAGCGCTGTATGCGGCGTCGATCACTTTCTGCGCCGCTGCCGGTGGCACGGCGGCATTCACCGCGTTGAAGATCTGTGCCTCCACCGCAGCAAATGCATCTCGGGCCCAGTCCTGCAGGCGGCGCGCTCCTGGGATCAGAATGCGCCGCGTGAACAGCCAGTGGCTGGCCGACTGGACCAGGTCATCGGCGTGGGAGGCATCTGCCGCTTGGGCCAGCAGGGCAGCGGTCAGCGAGGCTTCGTCGTCGCTTTCAAGTTCGCGCAGGCCCAAGTAGGTCTTGGCCCAAAGCTGGTGCTTGGAGAGCGTCTGGCGGCGCTTGTAGATCGACCGCAGGCTGGCGATGGACGGCGGCGAAACGGCCAGTACCTGGGCGGTGTGTCGCAGGAGGTTTCGGGGTAGAACATTGAATCCGTCCAGGGGCCGGCCGGCGACGCGCATGAACATGAGCATCAGCGCGGCGGGCAAGCGGTGGTCGCTGCGGAACTGCTCCCGCATGGCCGCCACGTCCGCCGATGTGAGCGTGAAGAACTGCTCCCGGTCGAACTCACTCAGACGAGGCGGCAAGGCCTCCTGGCCGACGAAGCGCAGTGCGAAGGCGGGCATGGCGTTGGGCAGCGGTAGGTGGGCGAGCAATGTACCGCCATGGCGTCCGTCAACCCGCTCGGGCCCTCATCTTGCGAGGGTGGCGACCGTCGGGAACCCGCATGGATACTGGGCTTCAGGCGAAAGCGCACCAATCTGCACGAAAAGTACGACTACCCCTGGGTCGGCAGATCGCCCGGTTCGAAGCCGCTCAGGGGGTTGCTGCCGAAGACCAGCGGCGACGAGTTGGCGTCCAGCGTCAGCCGCATGAACACATCGATGGTCTGGGTCGGGCTCACGGTGGCCGTGGGCTGGATGAAGCTCAGCGAGCCGGTGGGCAAAGCCTGGGCGGCCCAGGGCGCAGCCCAGGCGGCCAGCGCCAGCACGGCGGCCGGCAGGGACAGGAAGCGGTTCTTCATGCGAGATCTCCAGGAACGGTGGGTGGGGAAGGTCTGGGGCGGATGCTGGGCAATGGGGCGTCACTGCGGCGTCACTGGCCCGGCAGCGGCGGTGCAGCGGCCGCCAGCACGGGGCAGCCGGCGCCGTGCTGCAGCAGCGCCGGCTGCCAGGCCTGGGCGCGGCAGTGCAGGCAGGTGAAGGTGCCGCCCAGCGGGCCCTCGGGGGTGTAGAGCAACAGTTGCTGGCCCGGCGCGAGCCCCGGCGCCGGCGCCGGGGTCGGGGTCGGTGTAGGCAGGTCGTCAGGTGCAGGGGGCCGGACCATGGTGGGCGTCAGCCTGCGCTTGCGGGCGTCACCAGAGCGTCAACGCGGCACCACGCCGCCGCCCGTACGGGGGCTTGCCGCAGTCCCGCTGCTTGTCCATGCTGCCGTTCAACGCCATGGATGAAGCCTCTCTCGCGCCGCTTGCCCTGCGGCTGCACCTGCATGGTGTGGCGGCCTGGTGCGGCGCCGACGGCTTGCGTCACCCCTTGGAGCGCAAGCACGCGGCGCTGCTGGCCTGGCTGTGGCTGGAAGGGCCGACGCCACGCTCGCGCCTGGCCGGCCTGTTGTGGCCCGATGCCTCCGAAGACCGCGCCCGCGGCAACCTGCGCCAGCGCCTGCTGAAGCTGCGCCAGGAAGCCGGCGAGCTGCTGCAGGACGAAGCCGGCGTCCTCACGCTGCGCCCGGCCGTGCAGGTGGCCGAGCCCGAACCCGCCGGCGCCGAACTGCTGCAGGCGCTGGAGTTCGACGATTGCGAGGTCTACGCGCGCTGGTTGGCCGGCCGCCGCGAGGCCGGCCGTGAGGCCCGCAAGCGCCAGTGGCTCGCCCAGGTGCGCGAGGCCGCCGCCACGCAGCGCCTCGACGACGCGCTCTATGCCGCCGATCAACTGCTGCAGACCGACCGCGAAAGCGAAGAGGCCTACCGCGTGCTGATGGAGGTGTTCTACCTGCGCGGCGACCACGCGTCGGCCCTGAGTGCCTGGGACCGCTGCCGCGAGATGCTGCGCCAGCTCTACGGCGTGCGCCCCTCGGCCGCCACGCAGCAACTGGGGCAGACGCTGCTGCAGGCCGCGCAGCAGGCGCAGACCGTGCAGCAGGCCCATGCGCCCAGCGCCCCGGCGGGCCAGGCCCTGCCGCCGAGCGTGTTGCGGCCACCGCAGCTGGTCGGCCGGCAGGCGGCGATGCAGGCCCTGGTGGACGGCTGGCACGCGCGCCAGCCGCTGGTGGTGGCGGGCGTGGCCGGCGTCGGCAAGAGCCGCTTGCTGGCCGAGTGGCAGGCCACGCTGGGTGAGCCGCGCTGCTGTGCCGCGGCCGCCGCGCGGCCCGGGGATGCGGTGCTGCCCTACGCCTCGCTGAGCCGGCTGCTGCTGAGCGCGGTGGACCGCTTCAACCCGCCGCTGGACAGCGCGCAGGCGCGACAGGCTGCGCGCCTGCTGCCGCGCCTGGCCACGCTGGCGCAGCAGGCGGTGGAGCCAGTGCAGACCGATTACGAACGCACGCAGGCGCTGATGGCGCTGGCCGGCCTGCTGGCCGACTGCGTGCAGCGCGGCTGCCGTGCCTTCGTTCTCGACGACCTGCAGTTCGCCGACCCCGCCAGCCTGGCCGCGTTGCGCGTGCTGGCCGAGCCAGCGCGCCAGGGCCATGCCCTGCCCTTTGCGCTGGGCTTTCGCAGCGACGAGGCCGGCCCCGAGGTGGAAGCCCTGCTGCGCGGATTGGCCAGCGCCGGGCCGCTGACGCGCGTGGACCTGCAGGCCCTGACGGCCGACGAGGCCGCCACCTTGCTGGCCACGCTGCAGCTGCCCGCGCTGCAGGCCGGCGGCTGGGCCGCGGCCATCTGGCGCCAGGTGGGCGGCAACCCGGCCTTCCTGCTGGAATCGGTGAAGCTGCTGCTGTCCAGCGGCGGGCAGCCGGCGGCCGATGGCAGCCTGCCGCTGCCGCACAGCATCGAGGCCGTGATCCAGCGCCGCATCGAGCTGCTGAGCCCGCGCGCGCGCCACCTGGCGCAGCTGGCGGCCATTGCCGGCAGCGGCTACAGCGTGGCCCTGGCTGCGGCCGCGCTGGCCTGTGCGCCGCTGGAACTGGGCGAGCCGCTGCGCGAGCTGGAGCTGCGTCAGGTCTTTTATGGCCGCCAGTTCGTGCACGACGTCATCGGCAGCGTCACCGCGCGCAGCGTGCCGCCGGCGGTGGCCGAGTTCATGCACCGCTTCGTGGCCGAGCACCTGTTGCAGCACGGCGGCGATGCCGCGCACATCGCCGGCCACTGGGCGGCCTGCGGCGAATGGCGCCGCGCCGGCCAGACCTACGTGCAGGCCGCCCAGGCCGCGGCGGCGCAAGCGCTGGCCAACGAGCAGGCGGCGCTGCTCGACCAGGCCATCGCCGCTTTCGAGCGAGAGCCCGCCGCGCACGACGAGCTCTTCGAGGCCGTGGCCCAGCGCGCCGACGTCTTCGAATCGGCCGGGCACGAGAGCCTGCGGCCGCAGCTGATCGAACGCCTGCAGTTCCTGGCGCGCACCGAACTGCAACAGCTCTCGGCCTTGAACTTCCACAACGGCTGGCTCGTGAACCTGGCCCGCCCCATCGAAGAAGCGCGCATCGAGGCCGCCATCCCGCGCGCAGTGGCGCTGGGCGATGAGTGCCTCGCGTGGTGGCTGTCGCGCATGCTCTCGCTGCACTGGGCGATGAACAACCGCGCCGAAGACGCGCTGGCGCTGCTGGCGGCGCGGCAGGGCTGGATCGACGCCGCAGCGCCCCCGGCCGACAGGGCCTCTTTCCGGCAGACGCGGTCCAGCATCTTCGCCTTCGGCGACCGGCTGGAGGAAGCCGTGGCCGAAGGCCGCCTGGCACTGCAGGCCTACACCGACGCGCAGGACTGGCCCAACGCGCTGCCGGCCTTCAGCAACCTGGGTGTGATGCACTACTGGCGCGGCGAGACCGATGCCGCACACGCCGTGCTGCGCCAGGCGCGCGAGATCCGCGAGCGCCTCTACGGCAGCGCCGGCAGCGGTATCAAGATCGACATCCACCTCGGCGCGGTGCTGGTCGAGCGCGGCGAGTACGCCGCTGCGCAAGCCATGCTGGAAGGTGCGGGCGCCGAGATGGCGAACTGGCCCGAGAACGAGTACACGCGCACCGACCGCCTGCTGGCCGACAACCACCTGGCGCAGATGTTCATCGCACTCGGCCGCGCCGACGAGGCCGCCGCCGTGCTGGCGCACGACGCCACGGGCGTGGCCGACCGTTACTACGGCCGCCGGCTGGCGCTGCGCCTGCGCTGGCAGCGGGTGTTCGGGCAGGTGGAGCCGGCCTTGCAGGCCGAACTGCAAGCCCTGGCCGCGCGCCTGGCCTCGCCCTTCAACCGCGCCTTGATGACGCTGGAACTCTCACGGCAGGCCGCGCCCGCCGAAGCCTTGGCCACCTGCGCGGCCCTGGCCGACAGCCCCGTGGCGCTGCAGCGCCCGGGTCTGCGCTTGCACGCCGCGGCGCAGGCGGCGCGCCAGGCGGGCGAACGTGCGGCCGCTGCCGCCTGGGCGGCCACCGGCCGCGAGCTGCTGACGCGCTGCGCGCCCTTCGACATGACGCTGGCCGAGGCGCAGGCGCTGCTGGCCTGAGCTGGCGCCCGGCCCGTTCAAGGCACGAGCGACAGGAACAGGAAGGCCGCGAACAGCACCAGGTGCACCGCGCCCTGCATCACGTTCGTGCGGCCGGTGCCCAGCGTGATGGCGCCCACCAGGAAGGTCAGCGCCAGCAGCACCAGATCTTTGGGCGGCAGGCCCAGCGTGAGCGGCAGGTCCAGCACCGTGGCCGTCACCACCACCGCGGGGATGGTCAGGCCGATGCTCGCCAGCGCCGAGCCCAGCGCCAGGTTCATGCTGGTCTGCAGGCGGTCGGCCAGCGCTGCGCGCACGGCGGCCCAGGTCTCGGGCAGCAGCACCAGCATGGCGATGGCGATGCCGATCACGCTCTTGGGTGCGCCGGCGGCGCTGACGGCGGCCTCGATGACGGGCGAGAGCTGCTTGGCCAGCCCCACCACCACCACCAGCGACACCATCAGCAAGGCGAAGCTGGCCCAGGCCTGGCCGTTGCTGGGCGGCATGGCGTGCACGTCTTCGTTGCTGGCGTTCTTCTGCGGCAGGAAGTAATCGCGGTGGCGCACGGTCTGCACGAACACGAACACCGCCCACAGCGCCAGCGACGACACCGCCACGAAGGCCAGTTGCGAGAAGGTGTAGGTGCCCACCGAAGAGCTGGTGGTGAAGGTGGGCAGCACGAGCGAGAGCCCGGCCAGCGCCACCAAGGCGGAGAGCGCCGAATTCGTGCCTTCGAGCCGGAAGCTCTGCTCGTGGTGGCTCAGTCCGCCGGCCAGCAGGCAGATGCCCACGACGCCGGTGCAGATGATCATCACCGCCGAGTAGATGGTGTCGCGCGGCAGCGTGGCCTTGTCTTCGCCGCCGGCCAGCATCAGCGAGACGATCAGCGCCACCTCGATGACGGTGATGGCCACGGCCAGCACCAGCGTGCCGAAAGGCTCGCCCACGCGGTGGGCCACCACCTCGGCGTGGTGCACGGCGGCGACCACGGCGCCGATGAGCGCCACGCCGCACAGCGTGGCCAGCCAGGCGCTCAGGGGCAGCGCGAAAGTGGCGCCGAGCAGGGCGGCGCCGGCGGCAGGCAGGGCGATGAACCAGAGCGGCATGGGGGTGGGGCGGACGTGGAACGATTGGGCGGCGCGACAGGGCCGGCCGGTGGTGATGCCGTACCCGATCGTAGAGCGCCAGGCCGGAGCCCTTGGCGCGTCAGTGGCAACAACGCAGCGAGCGACCGTCGCTTGGGCGGGGCGGACAGGGGCAAAGAACTGGGGTCACGCTTGTGACAGCGCCGCGTGCATGGATCAGACGCTGCGGTTGCGCAACCCGATGGCACACAACAGGGCCCCACTCAAGGCGAAGAGCAGGGCCGGAACCCAGCCCCATTGCGCGGCCACCACCGGCGCCGGCGCGACGAAGGTGACCACGGCGATGCGCGACAGCGCCGCCGCCGCCAGAGCTGAGTTGAGCGCGCCACCCATGAAGCCTTCGCGGCCCACCTGACCGAAGAACACGGCGGCCGAGAACCCACTCATCAGGCTGACGCCCCACGCCGCGCCGGCCAGGCCTTGCAGGGGCAGCATCGCCTCCAGCGAGGTGGCGTGCCAGACACCTGCGCTGCAAGCGGCGGCCACCAGCGCGCCGCCAGCCATCACCGGCAACGCGCCGAAACGTGTGACGGCCAGGCTCGCCGGCATCAAGGCCAGATTGAAGCCGACCCAGAACACCGGCAGCAGCATGGGCAGCATCGATGCGGGCGCATGGCGCAGGTACAGCGGCGCTGCGACCAGATGGGCATGCACCTGCGCGGCCGCTGCCGCCAGCAAGACGGCCAGCAGGAAGCCCGGGATCGGCGCCGCGCCATCGGGTCGGCTGCGCGAAGCCGGCGGCGGCGCCGCGGTCTCCACCCCGGCCGCGCGTGCGACGGCCTGGCGTTGGGCCAGCGCCCGCTCGGCCCACACCATGCCGGCCGTGATGGCGGCCAGCGACAACCCGGCCAGCGCGAACGGCAGCCGCGGGTCCAACCCCTTCAGCGTCAGGCCCAGGTAGGGGCCGATGGCGGCTGCGATGCCCGTGCCCAGCAACACCAGGCTCACCAGCCAGGGGACGGCGGGCTTGGCCACGTAACGGCCGAGCAAGGTCAATGGCGGTGCCCGCAACGCCGCGCTGGTGGCCGCCCAGAGCGCGGTGATCGCCACGAAGAGGCCCGGCGACCCACGCGGCGCCACCCAGGGCAGCACCAGGAAGGCCACGGTGGACAGCAGGGTGACGGCCAGCACCCACCAGCCGACGCGACCCAGCACGCCCGCCGCCCGGTCGGACCAGACACCCACGGCCAGATCGCAGGCCAGGAAGATCAATTGATCCATGAGCAACAGCCAGGGCACGGCCGCCTTGGGCAGCCCGGCCTGCTCCGCCAGCGCAGGCAGATAGATCACGTAGACGATCCAGCCGACCGCGAACAGGAACTGCACGCCGGCCAGGTACAGGCCCACGGCGGTGGGTGCCTTGGCGGATGGGCTCAACTTGTCGTTCTCCGCAGCGTTGGTGGTTCGGGGCTTGCGGGATTCTCAGGCTTGGCCCGCAGGGCTGCGTTCGTGCAACAGCGCCGGCTCCAGCGCATGGATGCTGCCCGGCGCGACCCCGAACGTGCGCTTGAACGCGCGGCAAGACAGGCCCGGCTTGGAAGCCGGGAGTCACCTCGAGTAGCCTTGCTCAGATGAATGCGCCGACGCCGTCCCCACCGCCCTGGCTGCAAGAGGCGCGCGAGCAATGGCTCTGGCGCGGTCAAGCGCGGCCGCCTTTTGCCGACGAGCCTGGGCGGGGCCAAACCTCGGTGTGGGACTTTCCTCGTCCGCCGGTGGTGGCGCCCGAGCCGCGAGAGGTGCGCATCGTCTGGGGCGGCGTGCCGGTGGCGAGCACCACGCGCGCGGTGTGCGTTCTCGAGACTGCGCACCCGCCGACCTACTACGTTCCTTGGGCCGATGTCGCGCGCCATTTGCTTCATCCGGCGCCAGGCGGCTCGTTCTGCGAATGGAAGGGCCCGGCCCGCTACTGGAGCTTGATCGACGGCAAGCGCCAACTGCCCTCGCATGCCTGGAGTTACCCGCAGCCGCTGGCTGGAGCCGAGGCGCTGGCCGAATGTGTGGCTTTCTATGCGCGCGACCTGGAGTGCACCGTTGGGGGCATGCCGGCCACGCCGCAGCCCGGCAACTTCTATGGGGGTTGGGTCACGCCCGACCTGGCGGGGCCCTTCAAGGGGGAAGCGGGCAGCGAAACTTGGTGAGGCCGGGCGTCATCCACCGCCGTTGCGCAGCTTGAGGGGCCGCTTCGCGACGTGGCGTCTGTCGCAGGGCTGTCGCTTCGACCCAGTGTTGCCGGAAGCCCGGCACCACCAGTCGCAGTGCGCGCCGATGGGTGATCCGCTTTGGCCTGGATTCAGGCGTCCCTGCGCAATGCAGGGCGTCCGGTCGGTGGGTAGCGAAACCATGACCAGGCGACAAGTGCACCGAACGCGGTGTAGACCGCCGCAAAGACCCAAAGCGGCGCCTCGTGATACAGCAGCCGTTGCACCCAGTGTTCGATGAAACTGCGCTCGTAGCCGAGCTGACCGGCTTGCTCACGCAGCCTTGATTCCAATATGGTGAGCCCGCAGTACTGACCGAGCCACGCCTGAACAACGACCACCGCGATGGTCATCAGGTGGGCCGAGCGCCACCAGAGCTTGTTGACCCAGGCCCAGCCGCGCCAGTTGCCGATGAAGATGGCCGGCAACCCGAGCACGACAAAGATGACAACGGCGAAATGAAGCAGCAGTACTGTGTTTGCAAGCGCTTGATAAGGCACGGTGAATGACTTGCGATGCCTAACTTTCGAGCCAAACGGGCGACGATGCCAAGCCGACAGGCCCGGGCTGGAGAAAACGTACCGTGTTCCGCCAGACCCAGCCTGGTGGTATCGCGTTGGCGCTTCGCCTGAGCGAGGGCTTGGTCGTCACTTTGGTTTCGTCTCTGTCGTGGGCACCCTGGCCGGATGCGCATTCCGTTGCTCGATGAGTTCCAGTTGCAGGTCGACGATCTTGTCCAATGGCGAACGCAAAGCCTTTCGATCTGGAATGCCAAGAAATCGCTTCTTGGCTTGCTCGAACAGGCCAAGGCGACGTTCGAGTTCGCCCGCGACCAGTGTCGCGGTGACGAACTCTTTGTCCTCGGGGGATCGTTCCTTCAGGACTTGTTCATACCAGCGCAGCGCCTCCGTCGCGTAGGCGAGGTATTGCTCTTGTCCGCGAGCTTCCCAAGTTGCCCGCAAGAGAGTGGTTGCAATGCGCGCCGATGACTCCCGGGCCTCTATTTGAAGTCTGGAGGCCACGTAGTAGTTCGTGTGTGAATCGAGCAGGGCTCGATACCCGTCGCTTTGCACGTACGGGCGCAAGGTCTCCAACTCAGCCTTGGAGAAGTTCTGCTTGTAGATGATGAACCCATTGTCTGGGCACTTTTCCAGCGGCCATGGCGCTGGAGTTGGACCGATGGGCTTCATGTCAAGCCACATGCCGAGCTCGGTGCCCGACAAGACGGTGTTGACCTTGAACTTCTTCCCATCGATCGGGCAGACAAGCTCAATGCTTCCAAACGTCAAGGCTTGCGCGGGCAGCATGACCAATGAAAATGCGCAGCAGGCCATGGATAGCTTGTGTTCGAAGCGCACTTTGAGTCCTCTTGGCAGTGTGTGACGCCGTTTCGATGTGCTGCTTCTGCAGCGCTGCAGTTCCGGTTCGCTGATCCTGTCAGCAGTTGGACCTGATGGCCTTGCCTATTCTCTGCACTTCAGCCGCATCGCCTGCCTGAACGGGCGGCGTGAGTTCGCTTGCGCGCTTTTGCCACCATTCGTCGGGCTTGGCCTCGTACAGGGATTTCAACATCTGCCACACTGCCACCGACTCATCCCGGGTGAGCGAGTTATCGAATCCCCATCCCCCGAAGTGCAGCGAGGCCAGCGCAGACTCGTCGCAGCGAAAGGCATCGCGGCGCAGGTACGGGAAGACCTCTGACTTCACCTGCTCGCTGTGCGGGCCGAACATGAAAGCAAGAAGCAGCTCGTTTGCGTCGCCCTTCCGGCCCTCCGCCAATCCGCGGCGCAGAAGCGGCAGCCACTGTGCGCGGCTGAAGGCGTCCAAGGCCTGGCACCGGCGACGTTCACCGTCCTGCCAGGCTTGCATTGCGAGCTGCAGCTCTCTGCTTAGCTGAGCCTGGGTTTCCGCCGAAACGATGGGCTCGGACAACTCATCAAGGGCATCCATCACGAAGCATCTCCCAATGGCTACCGCAGCGTGCGTGGCCAGTCCTGCTTCGTTGCCAGACAGTGCGGCTTGCACCAATTGCGCGAGTGCGGCAGGGCTCTCAAGACTCGCCAAGAAAGCCGATTCCGACCCCGGGCTGTTTTCTCCGGCAGCGAGGGTTGCCGCGGAAGCTGTCCGTGCAGGTGATGGCGCACGTGTCGTCGGCTGTGGCAACGCATGGCCCGCATGATGAGTGGCGGCGTGGCGCTCCGGTTCAGGCGCCAGCCATCGCGGGGTCGCCTCCTGGCGCTCCGACGCAAGTACTGCGATCCAGCCCAAGAAAGCGCCAGTGGTCGCCGCACCGGCAGCCAACTGGATCCACCTTTCGACACGCGTCTGCATTGCACATCAGCATATCGTTTCAGCCGCGACCCTGGCACCACCGCCATTCGGCAGGGCACACCGTGCCACAGCCCGTGCTGGCAAAGCGGGGCCTTGTGCCGAAGCGCTCCGGATGCCGATCAAGCGCGCTGGCGGTGGCTCTCCAGCACCGCCAGCATCTCGTCGCTGAGCAGGCCCCCGTCGTCGACGGGCGGCGGCGCGCCGTCAGCCAGCAGCAGGCGCAGCACCTCGGCATAGTCGCCGCCGGGCACAGGCTCGTTGCAGCCGGCGTGCAGGCAGCTGCCCAGGGCCGTGCCGCCGTAGCCGTTGCGCTCGGACCAGCGCGCGCCGTGCCGCAGCAGCAGCGCCACCATCGCGGCATCGCCGCGGAACGCGGCCTGGTTCAGCGCGCTGGCGTCCCAAGGGCCGGGCACGCTCATCGGCCAACCGATGCTGAGCATCAATTGCACCGAGGCCATGGCGCCGCGTTGTGCCTGCTCGGGCAGCAGCGTGCGGTGCCAGGGCGGCAGTTCGCCGATCAGCCCGGGGTGCTCGGCCAGCAGCGCCTTGGCGGTGGCAGCATCGGCCGAGGCGCAGGCCGCGAGAAAACGTTCGTGCAGGCTGTCAGGCGGGCGCTGGCCCAGCGGCGCCAGCCAGGCCAGCACGTCGGCACGGCCGGCGCGCGCGGCATGCCAGGCCAGCGTGTGGCCATGGCCATCCAGGGCCGCCACATCGGCGCCGTGCTGCACCAGCAGCTGCAGGTGCGCCAGGCTGCGGCCGCGTTGTACCGCGTGGTGCAGAGGGCGCGTATCCCCGTTGGGTGAAAGTTCGTTGGCATCGGCGCCGAGGTCCAGCGCCTGCTGCAGGTGGGGCAGCGAGTCGAAGTCGAGCTGGCGGAAGAGCGCGTTGGTGCCATGCCAGCGCGCGCCGGCGGCCACCACCGCGGCGAGGATGCGGCGGTCGCTCTGTTCCACCGCGTGGTAGATCGATTCGTTGTCGTTGGGCTCGGCGCCGGCATCCAGCAGGCGCTGGACCATCGCCGCGCTCTGTGCCCGCGCCACCGCGCCGTACAGCGCGGGCAGCGGGCGCTCTTCGGATTCGGGGTCGGGCAGGCCCGCGTTGGGGTCGGCACCGGCGGCGAGCAGTTGATCGAGCGCGGCCAGCAGCGGGGCCTCCATCCCGGCGCGGGCCAGCGAGGAGAAGGCCACCAGCGCCAATGGCGGCGCACCCCAAGGCGGCAGCGGCGTGTGCGGATCGATGCCGGCGGCGTCGCCTTGCAGCAGGCGCAAGGCCGGCGGCAGCGGGCCGGCGCGCGACCGCAGCAGCGCGAGGGCCTGCGCCGGCCGCGGCGCGGCGTAGCCCCGGCCCAGCGCCAGCGCCAGCACGCGTTCGGTGTAGGCCGCGTCATCCAGCGCCAGCGCGCGGCGGCGGTCCACTTCGTCCAGCAACTGCGGCCAGCTGGCGAAACCGTGTTCGCGTGCCAGCACCAGCTGTGCCTGCACCAGCCGCGGCGGTGCGGGCAAGGCGTAAGGCGCAGCGCGGGCCAGGGCCTCGGGGTCGCCTTGCTGCCAGGCGCGCAAGAGCTCGCGGGCCTGGCGGCGCAGTTGATCAGGGTGGGGGTGGTCGGGCAGCACGCGGAGCGTGCCGGGAGCGGGGCTGCTCATGAAAGATCCTCCATGCGATGAAGCCTGCGATCCGCGTGTTCAGGCCGCACAGGGGATGGGGATGCGGTGGGCATCGACACAGGCGGGCTCGGCCCTTTCCGCGGATCCGGCGGCGCCCTGCTTGCGCCGTGGCCGCGATGGTGGCAGCGCGGGCGGCGGCGGTCAACCACCGAGGTCGCGTGGTGTGGGCTCAGCCTGCAGCGGCCGGGGCCGTGAATCGCTGCAGCACGTGCGCCAGCATGCCGCGCGTGAGCTCTTCGTCGCTGCAGAACACCGTGCCCAGGCCGGCCTCGCGCATCAGCGCCGACTCTTCGGCGTTGTGCGAGCGCAGCACGATCTCGATGCCGGGGTTGAGCTGGCGCGCTGTCTCCACCATCTGCCGCACGCCCAGGGTGTCTGGCGTGGCCACCACCAGCATCGCGGCCTCGGCGATATGGGCCTGGATCAGCACCGCGGGGTCGGTGGCATCGCCCGAGACTGCCGGCACCCCGGCGCGGCGCAGGTCTTCGACGCGTTCACGGTTGAGGTCGGCCACCACGAAGGGCAGGTCGCGCTCTTGCAGTGCCGCAGCGATGCGCTTGCCCACGCGGCCGTAGCCGACCAGCACCACCTGGCCCTGCAGGTAGCGGCGTGCGGTGCTCGTGGGCAGCTCGGCATAGGGGTCGTCGCGGCTGTCGAGCTGGCGTGCCCAGGCCGAGCGCGCCAGCAGCCAGCGGCTGAGCGGTGCGATGGCCGCAAACACCAGCGGGTTCAGCGCGATGGAGATCAGCGCGCCGGCCAGCACCAGGCTCACGCCCTCGGGCGGCAGCAGGCCCAGCGACAGCCCCAGCCCGGCCAGGATGAAGGAGAACTCGCCGATCTGCCCCAGGCTCGCGGCCACCGTGAGCGCGGTGTTCAGCGGGTAGCGGAAGGCCAGCACCAGCAGCGCCGCCGCGAGCGACTTGCCGACGATGATGATCGCAACCACCACCAGCACGCGCAGCGGTTCATTCACCAGCACCTTGGGGTCGAAGAGCATGCCCACGGCCACGAAGAACAGCACCGCGAAGGCATCACGCAGCGGCAGCGACTCCTGCGCCGCGCGGTGCGCGAATTCCGATTCGCGCATCACCATGCCGGCGAAGAAGGCGCCCAGCGCGAAGGACACGCCGAACAGCGCCGAAGCCCCGTAGGCGATGCTGATGGCCGCGGCCACCACCGACAGCGTGAACAGCTCGCGCGAGCCCGTGCGGGTGATCTGCCACAGCAGCCAGGGCAGCACGCGCCGCCCGGCCACCAGCATCACGGCCACAAAGGCCGCCACCTGCAGCAGCGTCTGCCCGAGGGTCTGCCACAGCGGTGCGGCCGCCGCTGCGCCACTCGGCGCCTTGCCGCCCAGCACACCGGCCAGCGGCGGCAGCAGCACGAGCACCAGCACCATGGCCAGGTCTTCCACCACCAGCCAGCCCACCGCAATGCGGCCGTTCATGCTGTCCAGGCTGCGCCGGGCTTCCAGCGCTTTCAGCAGCACCACGGTGCTGGCCACCGACAGCGAGAGCCCGAACACCAGGCCCGCGCCCAGCCCCCAACCCCAGGCCCAGGCCGCCAGCATGCCCAGCAGCGTGGCCAGCCCCATCTGCACCACCGCGCCGGGCACGGCGATGCGCCGCACCGAGAGCAGATCGTCCAGCGAGAAGTGCAGCCCCACGCCGAACATCAGCAGCATCACGCCCACCTCCGAGAGCTGCGAGGCGATGCCGATGTCGGCCACGAAACCCGGCGTGAAGGGCCCGATGGCGATGCCCGCCAGCAGGTAACCCACCAGCGCGGGCAGCCTCAGGCGCGCTGCGATGAAGCCGAAGACCAGCGCCAGGCCGAAGCCGGCGGCCAGCGTGGTGATGAGGGTGAGGTTGTGGTGGTCCATGGCGGGGCTCTCCGGGCGGTGACCATGCGGCACGCCCGATGCTAGGCAGTGGCGCGGCCGGTGCGCGCACCGCGTGCGGGTTTCTGCGCCAGCTCGGCGAAGAAGTCGTAGAGCTGCTGCGCGGCCGGTGCCAGCGTGCGGCCGGTGCGGCGGATGAGGCCTACGCGGCGCGTGACCACGGGCTCGTCCAGCGGCACGCTTACCAGCAGCGGATGGTCGCGCCCGGGCATGGCCATGGCCGGCACGGCGGCCACGCCCAGGCCGGCTTCCACCATGCCCAGCAGCGTGGTGACGTGCTGCGCCTCGCACACCGCCACCGGGCGACGCGCCACGCCGGCTAGGGCCTGGTCGAGCAGCAGGCGGTTGCCCGAGCTCTGCGTGACAGCGATGAAGTCGTGGTCGGCGAGGTCGGCCCAGGCCACGCGGCGCTTGCGCGCCAGCGGGTGGTCGCGCCGGCAGGCGGCGACAAAACGGTCTTCACGCAGCGGCATGAAGTGCAGGTCGGGCTCCTGGCTGCCGATGAAGTTCAGGCCGAAATCGGCCTCGCCGCGCACCACCACGCCCAGCACCTCGTTGGCGCTGGCGTCGTGCAGCTTCACGCGGATCTTGGGGTAGCGGTCGCGGAAGCGCTGCACCACCTGCGCGGCGTAGTAGTAGACGGTGGAGGGCACGCAGGCCACCGTCACCTCGCCCATGCGGTGGCCGGCCACGCCTTGCAGCGCGAGCAAGGTGCCGTCCAGGTCGTCCAGCAGCACCTGCACCTTGCGCGCGAAATCGCGGCCCACGGCCGTCAGGCTCACGCGGCGCGTGGTGCGGTCGAGCAGGCGCACGCCCAGCGCCTGTTCCAGTTTCTCGATGCGGCGGCTGAAGGCCGGCTGCGAGATGTGCACGGCCTCGGCCGCACGCCGGAAGTTGCCCAGTTCGGCCACCGCGCGGAAGGCCTGCAGGTCGTTCAGATCGAAGGCGATGGCCATGGAAAACCCTCAATGGACTACAGGTTGCATTGATGTTCATTGTCGATCAATGCATCCGAACTGTGCAATTCACACGCATGAGCGGGAAGGCCAACATCCGGGCCATGACTTCGATGACCCTGCCTTGCGTATTGATGCGTGCCGGCACTTCGCGCGGCCCGTTCTTCCTGCGCGAGTGGCTGCCGGCCGATGAGGACTTGCGCAACGAGGTGCTGGTGGGCGCCATCGGCGCGTCCGACCCGCTGGGCGTGGACGGGGTGGGCGGCGGCAGCACGCTCACCAGCAAGGTGGCCATCGTCTCGCGCTCGGCCGAGCCGGGCTGCGATGTCGACTATCTCTTCGCCCAGGTGGGCGTGGGCACGCGTTCGGTGGACACGCGCCCCAATTGCGGCAACATGCTCTCGGGTGTGGGCCCCTTTGCCATCGAGCAGGGGCTGGTGGCGGCGCAGGACGGCGTGACGAAGCTGCGCGTGTTCAACGTCAACACGCGTTCACGCATCGACGTGACGGTGCAGACGCCCGGGCGGCGCGTGCGCTACGACGGCGCCACGCGCATCGACGGCGTGGCCGGCACCGCAGCGCCGGTGCAGCTGGAGTTCCTCGACGCCTGGGGCGCGGTGACGGGCTCGGTCTTCCCCACCGGCCGCCGCACCGACGTGATCGACGGCGTGCGCCTGAGCTGCATCGACGCAGCCATGCCGCTGATGATCGTGCGTGCCGGCGACCTGGCGCTGGATCTGGGCCAGGCGCTCAGCGGTCGCGAAAGCCCCGCCGAACTCGATGCCAACGCAGCGCTGCTCGAACGCCTGGAAGTGCTGCGCCGGCTGGCCGGCGCGGCGATGGGCCTGGGCGATGTGAGCCACAGCGTCATCCCCAAGCCCGTGATCGTGAGCGAGGGCGACACGCCCGAGGCCGTGACCTCGCGCTACTTCACGCCGCGGCGTTGCCATGCCTCACATGCGGTGACGGGCGCCATCGGCGTGGCGGCGGCCTTTTCGCTGCCCGGCACGGTGGCCAGTGCCGATCAGCTGCGCGAGGGCCGTTACGCCGTGCAGGTGCTGCACCCGCAGGGCCGCATCGAGGTGGCCATGCACACCGAAGGCCGGGGCGATGACGCCCGCATCCAGGGCGCGGCGCTGGTGCGCACCGCGCGCAAGATCCTGCAGGGCGAGCTGCAGATTCCAGACTACGTGCTGTCTCGGCCCGCCCCGGCGATGGCGCTTTCCGATTCCAAAACACCTGAAGGAGACAAGACCATGAAAACGCTCATCGTGCCGCTGTTGGCGGCCACGCTGGCAGTGGCCGCGCCGGCCCAGGCGCAGACCAGCTACCCCACCAAGACCATCACCATCGTCGTGCCCACCGCGGCCGGTGGCGGCAATGATTCGATGGCGCGTGCCGTGGGCCAGAAGCTGGGCGCCTTGTTGGGACAGACGGTCATCATCGACAACCGCGCCGGCGCCAACGGCTCCATCGCCAGCGAATACGTGGCCCGCGCCGCGCCCGACGGCCACACCCTGATGTGGGGCTTTACCGCCACCCACACGCTGAACCCGGCGTTGCAAAAGCTGCGCTACGACCCGGTGGCCGATTTCGAGCCCATCAGCCTGGCCGCCACCTCGCCCACGGTGATGGTGGCCACGGCCAATGTGTCGGTGAAAGACGTGAAGGACCTCGTCGCCCAGCTCAAGGTCAAGCCCGACCGGTACACCTACGCCTCTGCCGGCAGTGGCTCTGCGCCGCACTTCGCGGGTGAACTCTTCAAGCTGGCCACTGGCACCGTCATGCTGCACGTGCCCTACAAGGGCTCGGCGCCGGCCATCAACGACACCATCGCGGGGCACGCGCAGTTCATGTTCCCGAGCCTGTTCACCGCAGCCTCGCACTTGAAGACCGGCAAGCTGCGGCCGATGGCCATCGCGGGCCCGAAGCGCGTGGCCACCCTGCCCGATGTGCCCACGCTCAAGGAACTGGGCTACGACGTGGACGTCTCGCAGTGGTACGGCCTGTTCGCTCCGGCCAAGACCCCCAAGCCGATCATCGACAAGCTGCACCAGGCGGTCGTCCAGGCCTTGAACGACCCCGAGATCATCAAGCGCATCGAAGCCGACGGCGCCGACGTGCAGTCGAGCACGCCCGAGCAGTTGGGAGCGCTGGTGAGGAACGAACTCGTCAAGTGGAAGGCCGTGGTCACCAAGGCCAAGCTCACCGCTGACTGAATCTCTCACGCACCCACCACCACGACAACACTCCGGAGACCTCCATGAAACACTCGCTCAGGCAAGCCACGGCCGCCCTGCTGGGCCTGTCCGCCGCAGCGCTGGCCCTGCCAGCCGCTGCCCAAAGCACCGTGCAGCTCAGCGGCATTGCCGACGCCGCCGCCCGTTCGGTCAGCAACCAGGGCCGTGGTTCCGTGAAGAGCCTGGTCAGCGGCTCCAACAACACCAGCCGCCTGGTGGTGCGCGGCACCGAAGACCTGGGCGGCGGCCTGTCGGCCAGCTTCTGGCTGGAGCACGGCATCGCACTGGACACCGGCGCGTCCACGGCCGCGGGCTTCTGGGACCGCCGCTCCACCCTCAGCCTCAGCAGCAAGGCGCTGGGCGAGGTGCGCATGGGCCGCGACTACGTGCCCACCTACCTGAACTGGGTGCGCTTCGACCCCTTCAGCCACGTCGGTGTGGCTGGCAGCAACAACAGCGTCTCGGCCACGCCGCTGGGCCCCATCCGCAGCGCTTTCGGCAGCAATGCCAACACCACGGTGCGTGCCAACGACACGCTGCAATACCACCTGCCCGGTGGTCTGGGCGGCCTGGACGGCCAGGTGATGCTGGGCGCGGGCGAAGGCAGCGGCAACAAGGTCATCGGTGCGCGCCTGGGGTACGCCGCCGGGCCGCTGAGCTTCAGCGCCGCGCGGGTGCAGACCGAGAACGCCAACACCACGACCGGCAAGTTCAACGACACGGCCATCGGCGGCACCTGGAACCTGGGCTTCCTGCGTGCCAACGCCGTGTGGCGGCAGTTCAAGCAAAACCAGAGCAAGCAGACCAACCTGATGTTCTCCGGCACGGTGCCGGTGAGCACCGGCGAGGTGAAGTTCTCGATGATCCGTGTGGACCTTGACGGCCGCGTCGGCACCACCAGCATCGACGCCAACGGTTCCACACACCTGGGCCTGGGTTACGTGCACACGCTGTCCAAGCGCAGCGTGCTCTACGGCACCTACTCGCGCATCAGCAACCGCGGCGCGGCCACCTACCAGGTGCCCGGCGGGCCGGCCGGCATGGCCGGCGGCGGGCGCTCCACGGGTTACGAGCTCGGCATGCGCCACAACTTCTGACGCCGCCTTCAAGCCCGGCTGGATCGGGCCCCAGGTACAAAGACGCCATGGACAACACCACGCTCGACGACCTGAAGGCCTGGGTGGGCCGCAGCGAGACGCTGCACGACACCCTGCACCCCACGCCCGCGGCGGCGCTCACGGCCACGCTGGACCACCCGGCGCAGGCCTGGGCGCCCGGCACGCCGCTGCCGCCGCTGTGGCACTGGCTGTACTTCCTGCCGCAGCACCGCGCCAGCGAGATCGGCCCCGATGGCCACGCCCAGCGCGGCGGCTTCCTGCCGCCGGTGCCGCTGCCGCGGCGCATGTGGGCCGGCAGCCAGTTCAGCTTCCACACGCCACTGCGCATCGGTGAGGCCGTCACGCGGCGCAGCACCATCGCCGAGGTCACGCCCAAGCAGGGCCGCAGCGGCGCGCTGGTGTTCGTGAAGGTGCAGCACGAAGTGTTTGTGCAGGGCGGCAGCCAGCCGGCGCTGACCGAGTTCCACGACATCGTCTACCGCGAGGCGCGCCGCCCGGGTGATGTGGAGCCGCCGCCGCAGCCGGCACCGGCAGGCGCCCCCTGGCAGCGCAGCCTGCTGCCTGACGACGTGCTGCTCTTCCGCTACAGCGCCCTCACCTTCAACGGCCACCGCATCCATTACGACCGCCGCTACGTGACCGAAGTCGAGGGCTACCCCGGCCTCATCGTGCACGGCCCGCTGATCGCCACGCTGCTGCTGGACCTGCTGCGCCGCGAGCTGCCGCAGGCCGAGGTGGCGAGCTTCCAGTTCCACGCGCTGCGCCCCACCTTCGACGGCGCCGAGATGCGCGTCAACGGCGCGCGCGAGGGCGACACCGTGCGCCTGTGGGCGCAAGACCACGCAGGCTGGCTGACCATGGACGCCACGGCCACGCTCAAGCCGGCGCGGGGCTGAAGCCATGCAGCCCTTGCAAGGCCTGACCGTGGTGACGCTGGAACATGCGATCGCCGCGCCCTTCGCCACGCGCCAGCTCGCCGACCTGGGTGCGCGGGTCATCAAGATCGAACGCCCCGGCGCCGGCGACTTCGCGCGCGGCTACGACCGCCGCGTGCGCGGCCTGGCCTCGCATTTCGTCTGGACCAACCGCAGCAAGGAAAGCCTTGCGCTCGATCTCAAGCAGCCCGCGGCGCTGGCGCTGCTGCTGCGCTTGATCGTCGAGAAGGCCGATGTGGTGGTGCAGAACCTCGCGCCCGGCGCAGCAGCGCGCATGGGGGTTTCGCACGCGGCGCTGCAGGCGCAGCGGCCCGACCTCATCGTCTGCGACATCTCGGGCTATGGCGACGACCCCGAGCACCCCGGCCCTTACCGCGACAAGAAGGCCTACGACCTGCTGATCCAGGCCGAAAGCGGCTTCGTCAGCACCACCGGCACGCCGGAAGACTCCTGCAAGGCCGGCATCTCGATTGCCGACATCGCCGCCGGCATGTACGCCTACAGCAACATCCTCGCCGCCGTGCTGCAGCGCCAGCGCGACGGCCGCGGCCGCCGCATCGACCTGAGCATGCTGGAGGCCATGGGCGAGTGGATGGGCTACCCGCTCTACTACGCCTTCGACGGCGCACCCCCGCCACCGCGTGCCGGCGCGGCCCACGCCACCATCTACCCCTACGGGCCCTTCCCCTGTGGCGATGGCAAGCAGGTGATGCTGGGCCTGCAGAACGAGCGGGAGTGGGCGCAGTTCTGTGCCCTGGTGCTGCAGCAGCCGGCGCTGGCGCAAGACCCGCGTTTTGCGGGCAACGCGCAGCGCAGTGCGCAGCGCAGCGAACTTCGGCAGTTGATCGTCGACACCTTTGCCACGCTCACGGCCGAGCAGGTGCAGCAGCGGCTGGACGAAGCGCAAATCGCCAGCGCCGAGCTGCGCGAGATGGCCGGCTTGTGGCAGCACGAGCAGCTGGCCGCACGCGGCCGCTGGCGCGAGGTGGGCTCGCCCGCCGGCCCCGTGCCGACGCTGCTGCCGCCGGGCAGCTGGCAAGACGGCGACCCCCAACTCGGCCCCGTGCCGGCCGTGGGCCAGCACACCGAAGCGCTGCTCGCGGAGCTGGGCGTGGATGCCGCCGGTGTGGCCGCGCTGCGCGAGGCCGGCGCGATCTGAGCCACCGCATGGCCACGCCACCCCTGTTGCTGCCCCGCAGCTACCTCTTCGTGCCGGGTGATCGGCCGGAGCGTTTTGCCAAGGCCCTGGCCAGCGGTGCCGACGCCGTGGTACTGGATCTGGAAGATGCCGTGGCGCCCAGTGCCAAGGCGGCCGCGCGCGCCGCGGTGGCGCAGGCGCTGGAGAACGGCGACCCGCGCTGGGTGCTGCGCCTGAACGACGCGGCCTCGCCCGAGTTCGCCTCCGACCTGGCGCTGCTGCAGGCTGTGCCGGTGCCCGCGCTGATGCTGCCCAAGGCTGAAGACGCGGCTGTGCTGGCGCGCCTGCACGCCGTCTGTCCGCAGGCCGCGCTGCTGCCGCTGGTGGAAAGCGCCCGCGGCGTGCTGGCGGCTGGGGCGCTGGCCGCGGCGCCGGGTGTGCAGCGCCTGGTCTTCGGCACACTCGACTACGCGCTCGACCTCGGCCTGG
This sequence comes from Rubrivivax sp., assembly GCA_051861265.1. GTDB lineage: Bacteria > Pseudomonadota > Gammaproteobacteria > Burkholderiales > Burkholderiaceae_C > Rubrivivax. Next base: position 246,639 of record JBHYDA010000006.1, on the reverse strand, counting down.
AAGGCCCGCTGGCCGGCAGCCTGGGGCTCGACCTGCCCGCTGCGCTGCTGGCCCTGGCTTCGCGCGCTGCGGGCATCGGGCCGCCGGTGGCCGGTGTCACGCCTGCACTGGACGACGAAGCCCAGCTGCACGCCGATTTCGACCGCGCCCGCGCGCTGGGCTACACCGCCAAGCTCTGCATCCACCCGCGCCAGGTGGCACCGGTGCACGCCCTGTTGCAGCCCAGTGCCGAAGAGAAAGCCTGGGCCCAGCTGGTTGTCGAGGCGGCCGATGCCCAGGGCACGCCCGGCGCCGTGCAAGTGGCCGGCCGCATGGTCGACCGCCCCGTCATCGAACGTGCGCGCCGCCTGCTGGCGCGCGCGGCCCCATGAACCCGACTTGAGAAAGCCCACCATGGCCGCCAGCATCATCGACAGCAGCATCTTCCAGGGCCTGTTCAGCAGCGACGCCATGCGCGCTGTGTGGAGCGACGAGAACCGCACCGCCAAGTACCTGGATGTGGAGCGCGCGCTGGCGAGTGTGCAGGGCCGGCTGGGCTTGATCCCGCAGGAAGCCGCCGACGAGATCGTCAGCCACTGCGAGCTCGACCAGATCGACATGGCCCGCCTGCGCCAGCAGACCGAGCGCATCGGCTACCCCATCCTGGGCGTGGTGACGCAGGTCAACCAGCTGTGCCGCGACAAGCTGGGCGAGTACGTGCACTGGGGCGCCACCACGCAGGACATCACCGACACCGCCACCGTGCTGCAGATCCGCGAGGCGCTGGTGCTGGTGGACGACGAACTCGCCGCCATCGCGCAGGCCCTGGCGAAGTTGGCGCGTGAACACCGGCTCACGCCCGTCATCGGCCGCAGCAACCTGCAGCAGGCCATCCCCGTGACCTTCGGCTACAAGATGGCGGGGCTGCTGAGCGCGGTGCTGCGCCACCGCGAGCGCATCGCGCAATTGCGTGAACGTGTGCTGGTGGGCGAGTTCGCCGGCGCTGCCGGCACGCTGGCCAGCCTGCAGACGGGCGCGATGGCAACGCAGGCCGCGCTGTGCGCAGAACTCGGGCTGCAGCAGCCGGTGATCGCGTGGCACACCATCCGCGACAACATCGCAGAGGTGGGTGCGGTGCTGGGCCTGATCGGCGGCACGCTGGGCAAGCTGAGCACCGACGTCAAGCTGATGATGCAGACCGAGGTGGCCGAGGTCTTCGAGCCCTACCACCCCGGCCGCGGCAGCAGCAGCACCATGCCGCAGAAGCGCAACCCGATCGCCAGCTGCTACATCCACGCCGCCATCAGCGTGGTGCGCCAGCACGCTGCGGCGCTGATGGACGCGATGGTGGCCGACCACGAGCGCAGCACCGGCCCGTGGGAGATCGAGTGGATCGTCCTGCCCGAGGCCTTCTGCCTGATGGCCGGCGCGCTGAAACACAGCCGCGCGGTGCTGGAAGGCCTGGAAGTCGACCCCGAGGCCATGCGCCGCAACATCGACATGACACACGGCCTCGTGATGAGCGAGGCGGTGATGATGGGCCTGGGCCACCACCTCGGCCGCGAGTACGCGCACGACCTGGTGTACGAGCTCTGCCGCGATGCGCTGAAGCAGCGCCGTCCGCTGCTCGATCTGCTGTGCGAGAACGCCGAGATCATGCGGCACGTGAACCGCGAGCAGCTGGCCGCGATGTGCGAGCCCGACAACTACCTGGGTCAGAGCGGGGTGATGGTGGACCGCGTGTTGGCGCAGATGGCGGCGGACCCCGCCTGAGGAGCGCAAGCGCGCCAAGCGCTGAGGGGCCCTGGTTAGGATCGCGACCCCGGTTGGTGTTGCGAGCGAAGCCCATGCCTGAAGACGTGCTGCGTTTCTGGTTCGAAGAGATCCAGCCTGCCCAATGGTGGAAGGCCGACCCCGATTTCGACGCCTTGGTGCGGGCAAGTTTCGGGCCGCTGCACGCGGCGGCGGTGGCGGCCGAGCTGCACCCGTGGCGGCGCACGCCCGCAGGCCGCCTGGCCGAGGTGATCGTGCTCGACCAGTTCTCGCGCAACATCCACCGCGGCTCGCCAATGGCCTTCGCGGCCGACGGCATGGCGCTGGTCCTGGCCCAGGAGGCGGTGGCCGCCGCCGCCGACCAGGCTTTGCCGGTGGCGCAGCGCGCTTTCCTGTACATGCCTTACATGCACAGCGAGTCGCGCGCGATCCACGCCATCTCGGAAACCTTGTTCAGCACGCCGGGGCTGGAAAGCAACCACGCCGCCGGCCTGCGCCACCGCGCCATCGTCGAGCGCTTCGGCCGCTACCCGCACCGCAATGCCGTCCTCGGCCGGGCTTCCACGGCCGAGGAGCTCGCCTTTCTGCAGCAGCCCGGTTCCAGCTTCTGAGATGGCAGGCCTGCTGATCGTCGAGCACCGCGCCGCGTGGGCCGGTGAGTTCGAGGCCCTGCGCCAGCGGCTGCAGGCGGCCTTGGGGCCGGGGGCGCTGCGCATCGATGCCATCGGCTCCACCGCCGTGCCGGGCCTGTGCGCGAAAGACGTCATCGACATGCAGGTCGCGGTGGCCACGCTCGATGGCGAGGCCGGCGCGGCCCTGACCGCCAGCCTGCAGGCTGCCGGCTTCGTGCACCACGCCAGCGCCACGGCCGACCACGTGCCACCCGGTGCCGAGGCGCACCCCTCGGCCTGGCGCAAGCTGCTGTTCAAGAACCCGCCGGACCAGCGCCGCGCGCACATCCACGTGCGCGTGCTGGGTGCTCCGAACCAGCGCTACGCCTTGCTCTTCCGCGATTTCCTGCGTGAGCAGCCGGCCATGGCGCAGGCCTATGGCGAACTGAAGCGCCGCCTGGCCGACGCGCTGGCGCGCCCCGAGGACTACCCCGATGTGAAGGACCCGGCGGTCGACCTCATCTACCTCGCGGCCGAAGCCTGGGCCGCTGGCAGCGGCTGGCAGAACCCGGTGCCTTGAAGCACGCGCCGGCGCGTCCGCGCTCGGTGCCCTGCCGAACAGACCCCCGCCACCGCGCCGCGCAGGCTGCGGGTCTTGGTGGGGCTGCACCGCCCCCGCTCTGGGGCGCTGGGCACTGGGCCCCACCGCACCCAGCCGAGGACATGCCGTGGCCTACCAGACCATCAACCCCGCCACCGGCACGCTGCTGCAGAGCTTCGAGCACCTGAGCGCGGCCGCGCTGGAGCAGTGCCTGACCGCGGCCGCCACCTGTTTCGGGCATTGGCGGCACACCGCCTTCGCCGAGCGTGCCGCCGTGCTCAACCGCGCCGCGGTGCTGCTGCGCGAACGCGCGGCCGAGCTGGCCGCGCTGGCCACGCTGGAGATGGGCAAGCGCAGCGCCGAGGCCCAGGCCGAGGTGATGTTCAGCGCCGACATCCTGGCCTACTACGCGGCGCGGGCCGAGGCCTTTCTCGCGCCGCAGGCGCTGCAGCCGCAGCGCGGTCAGGCGCAGCTGGAGCACACGCCGCTGGGCGTGCTGTTCTGCGTGGAGCCGTGGAACTTCCCGTACTACCAGCTGGCCCGCGTGGCCGGCCCGCAGCTGATGGCGGGCAACGTGCTGCTGGTCAAGCACGCGGGCAACGTGCCGCAGTGCGCGGCGGCCTTCGCACAGCTGCTGCACGATGCCGGCGCGCCGGCCGGTGCCTACACCGACCTGCGTGTGTCGTACACGCAGGCCGACGAAATCATCGACGACCCGCGCATCCGCGGCGTGGCGCTCACCGGCAGCATGGCCGCGGGCCGCTCGGTGGCTGCGCGTGCCGGGCGCCGCCTGAAGCCTTCGACGATGGAGCTGGGCGGCAGCGATGCCTTCATCGTGCTCGACGATGCCGACCTCGATCTCGCCGTGCCCTGGGCCGTGTGGGGGCGCCTCTACAACGCCGGGCAGACCTGCTGCGCGGCCAAGCGCTTCATCCTGATGGAAGGCGTGGCCGACGAGTTCACCGCGCGTTTCACCACCGCGCTGCGCGCGCTGCGGCCGGGCGACCCGCTGGACCCGCAGACCACCTTGGGCCCGCTGGCCTCCGAGGCCGCGCTGCAGCAGTTGCTGGCGCAGGTGCAGGCGGCCACGCAGGGCGGCGCCACGCTGCGCCTGGGCGGCCTGCGCATCGACCGGCCGGGCTGGTACATGCAGCCCACCGTGCTGACCGACATCACCCCCGAGAACCCGGCCTACCGTGAAGAGTTCTTCGGCCCCGTGGCTGCGCTCTACCGCGTGCGCAGCGAAGCCGAGGCCATCGCGCTGGCCAACGACAGCGCCTACGGCCTGGGTGGCTCGGTGTGGACCCGCGATGAGGCGCGCGGCCGCCGCGTGGCCAGCGCCATCGAGGCCGGCATGGTCTTCGTCAACAACCTCGACTGGGCCGATGCCGAGCTGCCCTTCGGCGGCATCAAGCATTCAGGCTACGGGCACGAACTGGGGCGCCTGGGCATCCAGGCCTTCGTCAACACGAAGATGGTGCATGTCGGCGCGATGCCGGCGCCGCTGTGAGCCCGCAGGTGCACGCGACGATGCACGCCACGATGCAGGCCGCGCAGGTGCATCAGTTCGGCGCGCCGCTGGTGCTGGCGGAGATCGAGCGGCCCGAGCCGGGCCCGGGGCAGATCCTCGTCAAGACCGAAGCCTGCGGCGTCTGCCACACCGACCTGCATGCCGCGCAGGGCGATTGGCCGCTGAAGCCCGCCCTGCCCTTCACACCCGGGCACGAGGGCATCGGCATCGTGGTGGCGCTGGGCGCGGGCGTGAGCGCGCAGCCCGGTGCGGTGCGCGAGGGCGACCGTGTCGGCGTGCCCTGGCTGTATTCGGCCTGCGGCCACTGCGAGTTCTGCCTTGCGGCGCAGGAGCCGGTGTGCGATCAAGCGCAATTCGGCGGCTACACGCGCAACGGCGGTTTTGCCGAATACATCGTGGCCGACCCGAACTACGTGGCGCGCATCCCGGCCGGCCTCTTGCCACAAGCGGCGGCGCCCTTGATCTGTGCCGGGCTCACCTCGTACAAGGGCCTGAAGGAAACCGGCGCGCGGCCGGGTGAATGGGTGGTGATCTCCGGCATCGGCGGCCTGGGCCACCTGGCGGTGCAGTACGCACGCGCCATGGGCCTGCAGGTGTGCGCGGTGGACGTGGACGACGGCAAGCTCGCGCACGCCACGCGCCTGGGCGCGGCGGCGGTGGTCAGCGCCCGCCACCCCGACCCGGTGGCCGAGGTGCACAAGGCCACCAGCGGCGGTGCGCACGGCGTGCTGATCACCGCACCTTCGCTGGGCGCCTTCCGCCAGGGCGTGGGCATGACGCGCAAGCACGGCACCTGCGTGCTGGTGGGGCTGCCGCCGGGGGAGTTTCCGACGCCGCTGTTCGACGTGGTGGCGCGCTGCATCACCGTGCGCGGCTCTTTCGTCGGCAACCGGCGCGACATGGCCGAGGCGCTGGATTTCGGCGCGCGCGGCCTGGTGCTGGCCGATTACGAGCTGCAGCCGCTGAGCGCGATCAACACCGTGCTCACGCGCCTGGCCGCCGGGCTGGTGCCCTCGCGCGTGGTGCTGGATCTGCTGGCCTGATGCGCGCCAGCCTTCGCCTGGGCCGCCTGGCCTTGCCGCTGCTGGCGCTGGGCGCCTGCGCCACCACACCAGCGCCGCCGCCAGAGGGTGTGCAAGAGGCGCTGCTGCTGCCCGCCGACTGGCTGTACCGCCCGGCCCTCGCCACAAGCGCCGTGCCCACCCCCGGCACCCCCTACACCGCTGCCGGTGGCGCCGCGCCCACCGCGCCCGCGCTGGCCGCCTGGTGGCAGTGGTTCGGCGACCCGGTGCTCAGCAACTGGACCGCGGCCGCGCTGCAGGGCAACCCGCGTGTGGCCAGTGCGCGCGCGGCCTGGCAGCAGGCCAGCGCGCAGCGTGATGCGGCGGCCGCCGCGCTGCAGCCCACGCTGGGTGCTGGCGCTTCGGCGCGACAAGACAGCAGCGGCAGTGGCAGTGGCAGCGGCGATACGGGCCGCAGCAACCAGACCTTCGGCGTGGCGCTCGATGCCAGCTGGTCGCCCGATGTCTTCGGCGCCCAGCAGCAGGCCCTGGCCGCGGCCGAGGCCACGCAGCGTGCGCGTGAAGCCACGCTGGGCGATGTGCAGGTGCAGGTGGCCGCCGAGGCCGCGCAGGCCGTGCTGGCCTGGCGCCTGCAGCAGCTGCGCCTGGCGCTGGCGCTGCAAACCCTGGCCAGCCAGCAGCAGACGCTGCAGATCACCGATTGGCGCCAGCAAGCCGGCCTGGTGGGCTTGCTGGAGCTGGCGCAGGCGCGTGCCGCCGTGGCGCAGACGCAGGCCCTGGTGCCGGCGCTGCAGACCGCCATCGCGCAGGGCCGCCACACGCTGGCCGTGCTGGCTGGCCTGCCACCGGCCCGCGGGCCGGTGCTGGACGACAGCGCACCGCCCGGCGCCCTGCCCATGCCCCCGGCCACGCTGGCCTTGGCCATCCCCGCCGACACGCTGCGCCAGCGCGCCGATGTGCGCACTGCCGAACACGAGGTGGCCGCCGCCTTGGCCCGCGTGGGCCAGGCCGAGGCGCAGCGCTGGCCCAGCTTCACGCTCGGCGGCTCGGTGGGCTTGAGCGCGCTGACACTGGGCGCCTTGGGCCAGGGCTCGGCCTTGGTCAGCAGCCTGCTGGCGGGGGTGAGCCTGCCGGTCTTCGATGGCGGCCTGCGGGCCGCGCAGCTGCAGGGCCAGCAGGCGGCGTTGTTGCAGGCCCGCCAGGCCCACCGCGCGGCAGTGCTGGTGGCTTTGCAGGACGTGGAAGACGCCCTCGTGGCCTTGCAGGGCCAGCGCCTGCAGCTGGGCAGCCAGCAGCAGGCCGTGCTGGCGGCCGCACAGGCCGAGCAACTGGCTCGCCAGCGTTACAGCAGCGGCCTGGTCGATTTCCAGACCGTGCTGGAAACCCAGCGCACGCTTTTCGGCGCCCAAGACGCCGAACTGGGCACGCGCGCCGACATCACGCGCAGCCACATCCAGCTTTACACGGCGTTGGGCGGCGGCTGGGCTGCGCCCGCGGGGGTGCTGCGATGAACGCGCCGGAAGCCCTTGCGCCGCCGGCTGTGACCCCGGCCGGTGTACCGCCCCCCGCTGCGCCCGACGAACTGAAGACGCTGCTCGGCACCGACGCTACCCGCCCCTGGTACCGCCGCCCCGCGCTGTGGATCAGCCTGGTGGTGCTCTTGCTGGCCGCCGCGGGCGGGTGGTATTGGTGGGCGCAGCGCGCGGCCAACGCGGCGCCGGTCTACACCACGCAGCCGGTGACGCGTGCCGACCTCACGCTCAGCGTCAGCGCCAACGGCACGGTGCAGCCCACGCGCGCCGTCAACATAGGCAGCGAGCTCTCGGGCACGGTGCTCAAGGTCAACGTCGACGTCAACGACCGCATCAAAAAGGGCCAAGTGCTGGTGGTGCTGGACACCGCCAAGCTGCGCGACCAAGTGCGCCGCGCGCAGGCCGCGCTGGCCGCTGCGCGCAGCCAGACCGCGCTGCGGGCGGCCACCAGCCTGGAGGCGCGCGCCACGCTGGCGCGGCTGGAGCAGGTGTCGCGGCTCTCGGGCGGCCAGGTGCCCTCGGCCACCGAGCTCGACGCCGCACGCGCCACCGTGGCCCGCGCTGCAGCCGAGGCGCTGAGCGCACAGGCCGGTGTGGACGACGCGCTGGCTGCGCTGTCCACCGATGAAACCAATCTGGGCAAGGCCTCCATCACCGCGCCTTCGGATGGCGTGGTGCTCACGCGCACCGTCGACCCCGGCAACGCGGTGGCCGCCTCGCTGCAGGCGGTGACGCTCTTCACCGTGGCCGAAGACCTGGCCAAGCTGCGACTGTGGGTCTACGTGGACGAGGCCGATGTCGGCGTGGTGCGCCTGGGCCAGCGTGCGAGCTTCACCGTCAGCGCCTACCCGAGCCGGGCCTTCCCGGCGCGCATCACGCGTGTGGGGCTGGGCTCCACCATCACCGACAACGTCGTCACCTACCTCACCTGGCTGGACGTGGACAACGCCGATCTCAGCCTGCGCCCGGGCATGACGGCCAGTGCCACCATCGTGGCCACCGAGCGCCGCGCGGTGCTGCAGGTGCCCAACGCGGCGCTGCGTTTCACGCCCACCGTGGCCAAGGCCGGGCAGAAAGGCCTGGCCTCCGGCATGAACTTCGGCCCGCCCAAGACGGAGAGCCAGCGCAAGGGCGCGGCCGACAGCGCCAGCACCGCCAGCGCGCGCCAGGTGTGGGTGCTGCCGCAAGGCGCCGACGGCCGGCCCGTGCCCGGCGCCGCGCCGGTTGCCGTGGCCGTGATGCCGGGCATCAGCGACGGCCGCAACACCGAGATCACGGCCGGTGCACTCACCGAGGGCATGCAGGTCATCACCGCGCAGGCCACGGGCGCGGCGAAATGAGCCGCCGATGAGCGAGCCGCTGATCGTGCTGAAGGACGTGACGCGCCGCTACGGCAGCGGCGCCAGCGAGTTGATGGCGCTGAAGGGCATCTCGCTGCAGATCGAGGCCGGCGAGTTCGTGGCCATCATGGGCCCCAGCGGCTCGGGCAAGAGCACGGCGATGAACATCCTCGGGTGCCTGGACACCCCCAGCGCCGGCCAGTACCTCTTCAAGGGCGCGCACGTGGAAGCGCTCTCGCGCGACCAGCGCGCGCGGCTGCGGCGGCGCTACCTCGGCTTCGTCTTCCAGGGCTTCAACCTGCTGGCGCGCACCTCGGCGCAAGAGAACGTGGAGCTGCCGCTGCTCTACCGCGGCGACAGCGCCAGCGCGCGCCGCGCCGCCGCGACGAAAGCGCTCAGCGCCGTGGGCCTGGCGGGCTGGGAGAAACACACGCCGGGTGAGCTGTCGGGCGGGCAACAGCAGCGTGTGGCCATCGCACGCGCCATCGTCACCGCGCCCGCCGTGGTGCTGGCCGACGAGCCCACCGGCAACCTCGACACGCAACGCAGCCACGAGATCATGGGCTTGCTGTTGGCGCTGAACCGCGACCAGGGCATCACGGTGCTGATGGTCACGCACGAGCCCGACATGGCGGCCTACGGGCGGCGCATGGTGCACTTTCTCGACGGGCGCATCGCGCGCGACGAGCCCAATCCGCACCCGACCACGGCCGCGCCGCCGGTGGCCGAGGAAACCGTCTGACGGCCCGGGGCCGGCTGCCATGCTGCTCAGCGTTTTCCTGCTCGCCTTGCGCTCGGTGCGGCGCAACCTGCTGCGCTCCTTCCTCACCATCCTGGGCATCGTCATCGGGGTGAGTGCCGTCATCACCATGGTGACGCTGGGCAACGGCGCCACCGCGGCCATCGAAGAGAAGATCACCAGCCTGGGCAGCAACCTGCTGATGGTGAGCCCGGGCCAGCGCATCGGCGGCGGGGGCGGGGGCGGCGGCGTGCCGCAGTTCACCGAGGCCGATGCCGACGCGATCGCGGCGCAGATCGGCGGCGTGGCCGCAGTCGCGCCGCAAAGCCGCGCCAACGCCACCGTGGTGGCCAACGGCCGCAACTGGGCCACCACCGTGAGCGGCAGCACCAACGCCTGGTTCACCGCCGGCAACTGGGAACTGGCCAGCGGCCGCTTCTTCAGCCCCGAAGAACAGAGCACCGGCGCCGCGGTGTGCATCGTCGGCGAGAGCGTGCGGCGTGAACTCTGGGGCGGCAGCGTGGGCAACACCGGGCTGGGCGAGGCGCTGCGCATCCGCCAGTTCACCTGCCAGGTGGTGGGCGTGCTCGCGCCCAAAGGCCAGGGCGGTATGGGCGACCAGGACGACGCCGTCATCGTGCCGCTGCACACGCTGCAGCGGCGCGTGACGGGCAGCCGGCGCGTGAACCTGCTGATGATCTCCATGGCCGAGGGCGCCGACAGCGCGCCGCTGAAAGCCAGCCTGCGCCAGCTGCTGCGCGAACGCCGCAAGCTCGCCGCTGGCGACGACGACAACTTCAACATCTTCGACACCCAGCAACTGGCCGACACGCTGAGCAGCACCATGGGCGTGCTCACCGACCTGCTGGGCGCGGTGGCTGCGGTCAGCCTGCTGGTGGGCGGCATCGGCATCATGAACATCATGCTGGTCAGCGTGACCGAGCGCACGCGCGAGATCGGCCTGCGCCTGGCCGTGGGCGCGGTGGAACGCGAGGTGCTGCTGCAGTTCCTGATCGAGGCCGTGGTGCTCTCGGCGCTCGGCGGCGTGGTGGGCGTGCTGCTGGCCACGGCGGCGTCTTGGGGCGGCGCGCGGCTGATGCAGGTGCCCTACGTCTTCGACCCCACCATCAATGCCGTGGCGCTGGTGTTCGCGGCGGCCATCGGCATGGTCTTCGGCTACTTCCCGGCGCGGCGCGCGGCGCAGATGGATCCGATTGAGGCGCTGCGGCACGAGTGACGCAGCGCCCGGGTGCTCAGAGCACCATCGTCATGCGGTCGATCACGTTGCGCACGCCGGGCGAGCCCCAGGCCGAATGCGTGGCCGCGTTGCGCTCGTGCCAGCTGTGCACCTGGCCGGTGAGCGTGACGTCACCGCCCTGCACGCCCACGGTGATCTCGCGCGCGTCGCTGGCGGCGGTGCGCTTGAGCGCGGCCTCGATGTCGGCCTTCACCACCCAGCCCTGGGCCGAGGGCTTCAGCGCGATCTGGTCGCTGACGCCCGTCACGCCCATGAGCTGGCGCACGGTGTCGCTGGCGGCCTGGCGCTGGTAGTGCCATTCCACCTCGCCGCTGAGCGTGACCCAGCCGTTCTCCACCATCACCTTCACGGCATCGGCGGGCAGCACCGCGTTCCAAGACAGCAGGTTCTCGGCGGCGCGCGCGATGTCGGCGTCCGTGCGCTGCACGGGGCTGGCCAGGTGCACCTTCAATGCCGTGCTCAGGCCGTGCACGCCCATCACGCGCTGCGCGGCGCGCTCGGCGTGCCACTTCTCGGTGGGGTTGTCGACCTGGCCACTCAGCGTGACCACGCCATCCTGCACCTGCACGCCGATGCGCGCGGCGTGCACGGCGGGCTCCCACTGCAGTTCTGCGTTCACGTCGTGCTGCAGTTGAATGTCGCTTTTCATGGATGTCTTTCCAATTCCGGTTGCGGGCCTGCAGCCTGCGCGCCGTGGCGTGGGTGTGCTGTGCGTTGACGAACCGACACCGCAGCGGCCACGGCCTACAACCGGGTTCAAGGGAAAAGCCCGCTCGCCGAGCAGGCCGCCCCATCCACCCGAAGGACACCCCATGAAGAACGTTCTCAGCACATTGGCCCTGGCCAGCGCCGCCACCCTGGGCGCCTTCAGCGCCTCCGGCCTCATCACCCCGGTCTGGGCGCAGGTGGCCGGTGCCACCACGGTCTCCGAGGCCACCGTCACCGAATCCACCAAGCTCGCCATGGGCTGGAGCGTGAAGAAGACGCTGATGGGCAAGACGGTCTACAACGAAGCCGGCCAGAAGGTGGGCAAGGTCGAAGACCTGATCATCTCGCCCGACCGCAGCGTGTCCTACGTCATCGTGGGTGCGGGCGGTTTCGTCGGCATCGGCCGGCATGACGTGGCCATCCCGGTGACGCAAGTGCGCGATCTCGGCGGCCGCCTCGTGATGGCCGGTGCCACGCCCGACACCATCAAGAGCCTGCCGGCCTTCACCTACGCCAGCGACAGCACGCGGCGCGACCAGTTCCTGGAAGCCGCGGGCAAGGACATCGCCAAGGGCCGCGCCGCGCTGGCCTCGCTGGAGAAGACCGCAGGCAAGGCCGGCGCCGACGCCAAGGCCAAGCTGGACGTGCAGATCACCGCGCTGCAGCTCGACGTGGAATCGGCCGAGGCGCGCGTGGCCGAGATGAAGCAGGCCAGCACCGCCAAATGGCGCCAGCACGAGGCCGACCTGAACGCCGCCACCGCACGCCTGCGCCAGTCGACCGAAAAGGCCGAAGGATGAGCCGCGTCATGCACACCGCGCTGATGAGCGTGGCCGCGGCCTTGCTGCTGGTGGCCTGCAGCCCGCGCGAAACCGACATGCCCGCCGGGCCCGCGAAGGGCGGGATGGCGGCATCGGCACCGGCGGCTTCGGCCGCGCAGGTGAGCGATGTCGACGTGAGCAACCACGTGAAGACGGCGCTGCTGCAGGCCGATCTGCTGAAGGGCACCGAGATCAAGGTCGTCACCCTCAATGGCGACGTGCGGCTGACCGGCGTGCTCGACACGCAGCAGCAGATCGACGAAGCCCTGCGCCTGGCGCGCGCCGCAGGGGGTGCGCACACCATCCACGACGAGCTGACCCTGAAGCGCTGAGGCGCTGAAGCCGTGGGAGCGCAGCATTCTTAAGCTGCGCTTCATCGGGCGCTGGCGCAATGCCGGCATGCCGTTTTCCTTTTCGCTGCGCGCTCTTCGACCGAACCGTTTCGCCGCCAGGCCCGCCGGGCGGTCAGCTGCCCCGTCGCCCGCCCCATCGCATCACTGGCGTCCGACGATCGGCCTGCCGGTCTTGATCGTGCTGGCGGCGGTCTTCTTCACCATCACCGCCAACCCGCCCTTCCTCATGCGCGCGCTGGCCGGCCGCAGCCTGCAAGACCCTGGCGCCTGGGGCTTGGGCGCCGCGCTGGTGGTGGCGCTGACGGCGCTGCACGTGGGGCTGCTGGCCCTGCTGTGCACACGCTGGACGGCCAAGCCCGTGCTCGCCGTGCTGGCGGTGGTGGCGGCCGTGGCCAGCCACTACAGCGGTGTCTTCGGCACCTACCTCGACCCTTCGATGATGCGCAACCTGCTGCGCACCCACCCGGCCGAAGCCGTGGAACTGCTGAGCCCTGCCTTGGCCCTGCAGCTGCTGGTGCAGGCCGGCCTGCCGATCTGGCTGCTGTGGCGGCTGCGCCTGCGCCCGCAGCGCTGGCCGCGCGCCCTGCTGCAGCGCGCCGGTTTGCTGGCGCTGGCCGCGGTGACGCTGGCAGTGGCGGTGCTGGCGGTGTTCCAGCCGCTGTCGTCCCTCATGCGCAACCAGCGCGAGCTGCGCTACCTGATCGCCCCCGTGAACGTGTTGTGGTCCACCGGCGCGGTGCTGGTGCGCGACACACGTGCGGCCGCGCTGCCGCGCCAGCCCATCGGGCTGGACGCCCAGCCCGGCCCGAGCTGGGCCACGCGCACCCGGCCCTTGATGGTGGTGATGGTGGTGGGCGAAACCGCGCGCGCCGCCGATTGGGGCCTGAACCCTGGCAACACCACGGGCACCACGCCCGAGCTGGCCCGCTGGCAGGCCGATGGCGGCCTGGTGAACTTCCCGGCCGTGAAGACCTGCGGCACTGACACCGAGACCTCGCTGCCCTGCGTGTTCGCGCCCGTGGGCCGGCGCGATTACGACGAAGGCCGCATCCGCGGCCAGCAGAGCTTGTTGCATGTGCTCTCGCAGGCCGGGGTGGCGGTGCACTGGCGCGACAACCAGAGCGGGTGCAAAGGCGTGTGCGAAGGCCTGAGCAACCAGACACTTGCCGCCGCCGACGCGCCCGCCCTGTGCCCCGAGGGCCGCTGTCTGGATGAGGCGCTGCTGGCCGATCTGCCGCAGCGCCTGCAGCAGGCCCAGGGCACGCAGCTGCTGGTGCTGCACATGCTGGGCAGCCACGGGCCTTCGTACTACCGCCGCTACCCGCCCGCTTTCGCGGTGAACCTGCCCGACTGCCGTCACGACGAGCTGCGCCGCTGCAGCGTGGAGGAGGTGCACAACGCCTACCTCAACAGCCTGCGCTACACCGACCACGTGCTGGCGCAGGCGCTGCAGATGCTGAAGGCGCAGGAAGACCGTGTCGACACGGCGCTGGTGTTCGTCTCCGACCATGGCGAGTCTTTGGGCGAGCACGGGCTTTTCCTCCACGGCATGCCCTACGCCATCGCCCCTGAGGGGCAGACGCGTGTGCCCATGGTGGCCTGGGCCAGCGCCGGGCTGTCGCCCGCCATCGGCCTGCAGCCCGCGTGCCTGCAAGGCGCTTGGCAGGCCGCCGCGCAGGCCGGGGGCGTGGCGCACGACCACCTCTTCCACACGCTGCTGGGCCTGCTGGACGTGCGCACCGCGCTGCACGCGCCGGCCTGGGACCTGACGCAGGCCTGCCGCCCGGCGGCGGGCACGGCCCCGGCAACGCCGTGAGCCTGCTGCAGCTGGAGGCTGCGGGCACGACCGCTGCCGGCCGCCCGCCGTGGGCACGGCCGCTGCCCGGTTTGGCGATCGCGCTGTTGCTGTTGCTGGCCTGGGACGCGAGCGGCGCCGATCTCGCCGTGGCCGGCTGGTTCGCCGACGCCACGGGCTTCCGCTGGCGCGACGCCTGGTGGACACGCGGCCTGCTGCACGAAGGCGGGCGCGTGGCCGGGCTGCTGGCGCTGGCGGCGCTGGCCGTGCACGCCGCCTGGCCCGCCGCCCCCAGCCCGCAGCGCGCCGAGCGCCTCTATGCGCTGGCCGTGGTGCTGCTGGTGGCCCTGGCCGTGCCGGCGCTCAAGCGCCTGAGCCTGAGCAGCTGCCCCTGGGACCTGGCCGCTTTCGGTGGCGTGGCGCAGCACGTTTCGCACTGGCGCCTGGGCGTGCCCGATGGCGGGCCGGGGCGGTGCTTCCCCTCGGGCCACGCCGTCACCGCTCTCGCGCTGTGGGGCGCGGTGCTGCCCTGGCGCCACCACCGCCCGCGCCGGGCCTGGGCGATCGGCCTGGGCGTGGGTGCCGCGGGCCTGCTGCTGGGCGCGGGGCAGGTGCTGCGCGGCGCGCACTACCCGAGCCATGTGTTCTGGTCGGCCTGGCTGTGCGCGGCCTTGGTGGTGGCGGCGGCGGCGCTGCAGCCCTGGGTCTTCTTGCGGCTGGGGGTTCGCGGCCGCCCGCTACCATGAGGTGCATGCGTTTGCTCGTGCTGGAAGACGACCCCGATCTCGGCGAGGCCCTGGCCGCCGGCCTGCGGCAGCGTGGCCACGTCATCGACTGGTTCCGCGAGGGCAACAGCGCCGATGCCGCCATCAGCAGCACGCCGTATGACGCGGTGGTGCTGGATCTCGGCCTGCCCGGCACCGACGGCCTGGTGTGGCTGCAGCGCTGGCGTGCGCGCGGCCTCACGCTGCCGGTGCTGGTGCTCACCGCGCGCGACGGGCTGGACGAACGCGTGACAGGCCTGGACAGCGGTGCCGACGACTACCTCATCAAGCCCATCGCCACCGAAGAGCTGGCCGCGCGCCTGCGCGCGCTGCTGCGCCGCAGCGCCGGCCGCGCGCAATCGGCCTGGACCCACGGCGCGCTCAGCTTCGACCCCGCCACCAAGCAGGTGCAGTGGCAGGGCCAGACGGTGGAGCTCACCGGGCGCGAACTGGCGCTGCTGGAAGCGCTGCTGAAGCAGCCGCAGCGCGTGCTGTCGAAGGCCCAGCTGCAGGAGCGCCTGTACGACTGGAGCGGCGGCGAGCCCGAGAGCAACACGCTGGAAGTGCACGTGCACCACCTGCGCCGCAAGATCGACCCCGGCATCGTGCGCACGGTGCGCGGCGTGGGCTATGCACTCGGCGCGCCCGTGGAGCCCTCAGCGCCGGAAGGCACCGCGTGAGCCTGCAACGCCGCTTGCTCGTCTACCTGCTGCTGTGCGCGCCGCTGGTGTGGGCGGTGGCCCTGCTGGCCAGCGCCGACCGCGCCCGCGCCGAGGTCAACGAGCTCTTCGACACTGAGATCATCCGCCTGGCGCGCCAGGTGCAAGTGACGCTGGACGGCCTGCCGACGCAACCTGCGGCCGGCCGCGTGGTGGCCCCGGTGCGCTCCAGCGGCGCGGCCGATCTCGACGACCTGGCGCTGGCCGTGTGGAACCGCCAGGGCCAGCTGCTGCTGGTGGACCGTGAAGGCGTGCAGCTGCCGCACCGCGCGCAGGCGGCGGGTTTCGTCGATCTCACGCTGGACAACGAAGCCTGGCGCGTCTACTACCTGCAGGCGCCCGAGGGCGAGTGGCTGGTGGCCGCCGGCCAGCGTCTGCACGAGCGCGACGAACTGGTGTGGGATCTCATCGGCAGCCAGCTGCTGCCCTGGTTGCTGGTGCTGCCGGTGCTGCTGGCGGCCATGGCCTGGGCCGTGCGCCAGGCCCTGGCCCCGGTGCGCGCGCTGGCCGAGGACCTGCAGCGCCGCAGCGCCGACGACCTGCGCCCCGTGGCCGAGGCGCAGGCCCCCACCGAACTGCGTCCGCTGCTGGGTGCGATGAACGGCCTGTTCACGCGCATTGAAACCACGCTGGCGCGCGAGCGCCGCTTCACGGCGGATGCCGCGCACGAACTGCGCACGCCGCTGGCCGTGCTGCGCGCGCAGTGGGACGTGCAGCGCCACGCCGCCACCGATGCCGAGCGCCGCCACGCCGAAGCCAAGCTCGGCGCGGGGCTCGACCGGCTCGACCGCCTGGTTTCGCAGATGCTGCTGCTCAGCCGCGTGGACGCCAGCGAACGCCTGGCCCGCACCGAGCCCATCGCTTGGGCCGCGGTGGTGGAACAGGCGCTCAGCGACGTGTTGCCGCTGGCCGAACGCCGCCGCATCGACCTGGGCGTGGATTGGCCGCCCGAGGGCAGCGCGCCCTTCCCGCTGCAGGGCGACGCGGCGCTGCTCGGCGTGCTGTTGCGCAACCTGCTCGACAACGCCGTGCGCTACGCGCCCGAGGCCAGCGCCGTGACGCTGCGTTTCAGCGCCGACACGCTGGCCGTGGAGAACACCGGCCCGGCGCTCACGCCCGAGGCCCTGGCCCGCCTGGGCGAACGTTTCCACCGCACCGAGGGCCAGGCCGAAACCGGCAGCGGCCTGGGCCTGTCCATCGCGCAGCGCGTGGCGGCGCTGCACGGGCTGCGGCTGCAGCACGGGCCGGGGGACGGCGGGCAGGGCGTGGTGGCCACCCTGCGGAGAGCGCCAGCGCCCGACTGAGGCGCGCTGGCGGCCCGCCCGCCCTCAGATGCGCGCGCGCAGGTTCAGGAAGAACTGGCGCCCGCTCTCGTGCCAGTAGCCCGGCGCGTTGCCGGTGATGAAGTAGGTGCTGCGCACCGGGTTGAGCAGGTTGTTGCCGTCCAGCGTGATGCTCATGCGGCTGGTGATGCGGTACTGCAGCGACATCGAGAGGCTGCCCGAGCCCTTGTACTTGTGCACGCCGTTGCCGGGCGTGTTGGTGCCGTTGCCGACGAAGCCGATGGCGTAGTCGGAGCGGTGGTTCCAGGCCAGGCGCCCGCTGAACTTCTGGTTCTCGTACCAAAGCTGCGCGTTGTAGGTGGCGCGCGAGGTGCCGAGCAGCTCGGCCCCGTCTTCGTCGGCGCCGTCCACCAGGGTGCCGTTGAGGTTGACGCCGAAGCCTGCGCCGATGGGCATCTCCAGCACCAGTTCCAGGCCCGAGAGGCTGGCGCGCTTGCCGATGCGCGAGGTCACCGTGTAGACCGAGTTCTGGCCCGTGGAGGTGTTGAAGAACTCGACCTGCGAGGTGCCGGCCTTGACGTAGTCCTTCAAGCTCTGAGAGAACAAGGCGACCTGCCAGTAGGACTGCGGCGCGAAGTAGTAGGCCAGCGATGCGTCGACGTTGGTGCTGGTGATGGGCTTGAGGTTGGGGTTGCCGCTGCTGCCGGTGAGCAGCGTGTTGTTCAGGCTCACCGCGCCAGCCAGCTCGTTGTAGTTCGGCCGGCCCAGGGTGCGGCTGATCGAGAAGCGGCCGATCAGTCCGCGCGCCACCTGGTAGCGCAGGTTCAGGCTGGGCAGCAGCGCGGTGTGGCTGGTCTCCGTGACCTGCGGCAGGTAGGTGGCGAAGGCCGAGCCGACGATGGCGTTGGGCACGCTGCAGGGGGCCAGGGCCACGCACGAGCCAGCGCCGCTGGTGGGCAGCGCCTGGTAGGACAGCGAGTAGACCTTGGTCTGCGCCACGCGCAGGCCCACGTTGCCCGAGAGATCGTCCTTGTCGAACTCGGTCATCGCGTACAGGGCGTTGTTGGACTCTTCGACGCGGTAGCCGCTGGTCCAGATCTTGGCGCGCACCGGGTCCCAGTTCACGTACTGCGAGGCGAAGGCGCTGATCTGGTCGGGCGTGTAGCGGAACAACTCGCGCGGGAAGTTGGCGTCCAGACCGCTGCCCCAGTTGCCGGGGTAGGCGGTGGCGGGCACCGGCACCTGGCCGTTCGGCACGATGGGCTGCAGCGTCGGCAGCGTGGTGCCCGGGTAGACCGGCAGGTTCTGGAAGTTCACCAGCAGACCGCCGGTCACGCTGAGGAAGGGGCTCGGTGTCACCGGCTGGCCGTTGGCCTGGTCTTGCGCGTTCCAGCGGGCGCCCAGCACGTCGTAGGTGCGCACGTGCTTGGCCGTGCGCACGCCGAAACGCAGCTTGTTGAAGACGTCGCCGTCGAGGTTCCAGGTGCCGTTCAGATGCAGGTAGCTCTCGTCGTCGGCGCTCTTCACCGAGGCGCCCGTGTTGCTCATCTGCACGTAGCTGCTGGTGCGCGAGAGATCGATGGCCTGGCCGCTGATCGCATTCGTCATGCGGTAGTCGGTGGGCCGTGTCGTGTTGATCGTGTAGCTCATGTTCGGGTTGATCAACCCGAAAGTCAGGCTCGGCTGCGAGTTGGTGACGCCCTCGCCCTCGGTGTAGCCCACGCGCCCGTCAAAGCTCAGCTTCTCGCTCGCCTTCCACTTGAAGTCGAAGTCGTAGAACGAGGACAGCGAGGTCGCGCCGCGGCGCTGGTTGTGGTCGAACTGGAAGCCGATCACGCGCTGGTTGGCGTTGGCCGTGGTGGGCGCGGGGCGCTCCAGGCGCGCGCTGGTGATCACGTCGCCCTCGATGCGCGCGTCGCGGATCAGCCAGCCGTTGTTGACCAGTGCCGTCGGCAAGGCAAAGGCGCTGGAGTTGTAGTTGTCCGCATCCAGCGTCACGCGGAATGCGCTGAAGTGCAGCTCGATGTCGCTCGTCGGCCTGAACTGCACGCCGAGGTAGCCGCCCACCCGTTCGCGCACGCCTTCGAACAGGGCCGAGTTCAGGCTGCCGGGCATGCGCTTGTTGGCAAGCTCGGGGTTGCCCGAGGCCGCGGCCTGCGCTGCGGTGATGGTGCCGAAGCTGAAGGTCTCCTGCCCGTCGCGACGCAGGTGGCGCTTCTCGCTGAAAGCCTGCAGCAGCACGCCGAAGGTCTTGGCCTCGTTGCGCCACGCGAACAGGCCCGAGAGCTGCGGGTCGGTCTTGCGCGGCAGGTCGGCGTACACGGCCCCCACGGCGGCTTCGCCGGTGAAGGTGTTGCGGAAGTCCAGCGGCTTGCGGGTCTGGATGTCCACCGTGCCGGCGATGCCGCCTTCGGTGACGTTGGCCTGGCCGGTCTTGTAGACGATGGCCCGGCCGATCAGCTGGCTGGGCATGAGGCCGAAGCCGACGCTGCGGCCGCTGGAGCCCTGGTCGCCCACGTGCCAGTCGCCTGAAGACAGGGCATGGCCGTTGATCGTCACCAGGTTCAGGTTGGGGCTGGTGACGCGGATGGCGATGCGCTCGGCCTCGTCCAGCGCCAGCGCGCCGCCGAACTGCACGTTCAGGCCCGGCAGGCGCGACAGCGCGTCGGCGATGTTCTTGTCGGGCATCTTGCCCACGTCTTCGGCGGTGATGACCTCCACGCTGGTCAGCGCATCGCGCTTGCTGGTGATGCTCTGGAGGATGGAAGCCCGGATGCCCGTGACCTCGATGGTCTGGGTGGGTGGCTTGGCCTGCGAGGCGGGCTGCGGCTGGGGTTGTGCCTGGGCTTGGGCCTGCGCAGAGGCGGCCAGCATCAGCAGCAGGGCCGCGGCGGCGGTGGGCTTGAGGGTGGGGGTCATGAAGCGCTCTCCTCGTTGGGGTCTGGGGCCGGCACGCAAGCCTGATGCTTGAAAATAGACCTTAGGCCTAAAACATTGTGGCTTGAAGTGGCGCGAATGTGGGCCACTGATTCGCGCTTTCCGGGTTAGTCCGGAGCCCGGTGGCCTGGACCCAGGTGCGAGAGGCCATGGCGCGGCCCGTACCGGGCCTGCGCCTGCGCTGATGGACTGCTTGTCTGGGCGCCGGCTTGCGACGCCGGCGGCTCAGGGCGTGCCGCCGCCGCCCTCGCCCGCTGCCTCGCCCTCGGGCGAAGCGAGCGCACGGCCCACGTTCACCTCGAAGCGGTAGCGGTCGGCGCGGTACAGGCTCTTGCCGTACTCGACGGGCTCGCCGTCGGTGGCGAAGACCAGCCGCTCGACCAGCAGGGCCGGGCTGAAGGGCGCCACGTCGAGCAAGCGGGCCTCGTCTTCGGTGAGCACGGTGGCCTGGATCTCCTGCGCGGCATTGCGCACCACCAGGCCGTACTCGCGCTGCAGCAGCTCGTACAAGGAGGCGCTGACGAGGCGCGCCGGGTCGAAGCCCGGCAAGCGCGCGCAGGGCAGGTAGGTGTGCTCGATGGCCATGGGCTCGCCGCTGGCCAGGCGCAGGCGTTGCACCTCGAACACTTCGCTGCCAGGCACGGCCTTCAGCCGCAGCGCCACCTTGGCGTCGGCCCGGCTCACGCCGTGCGAGAGCAGTTCGCTGCTGGCCACCAGGCCGCGCTCGCGCATGTCTTCGGTGAAGCTTCGCAGCAGCAGCGGCTTGAGCCAGCTCTGGCCGCTGACGAAGGTGCCGGCACCCTGGCGCCGCTCGAGCAGCCCGCGCGCCTGCAGTTCATCGAGCGCGCGGCGCAGCGTCTCGCGTGCCACGCCCAGCTGTTCGGCCAGCTCGCGCTCGGGCCGCAGCCGGGTGCCGCTGCCCGCCTGCTGGAGGATGGCCTCGAGCCCGCGGCGCAGCTGGTCGCGACGCGCTTCGCGCTTGCGCGGCAGGGCCACGGCTGCGGCCGGCACTTCGGGTGTCGGGCTCGCGTTGGGCTTCATCATGGCCCTTCAATATAGACCAATTGGCCCTGTTGCAAGTGCCGGGCCGGCCGGCTGGGCCCGCTAGCGGGGGGCCGCTGTGGCCTTGCTTTCCAAAGCAGCCAGCCATTCGTGGCAGGCCGCCAGCGCGTGGTAATCGGTCGGGTTGTCGGCCGCCGGCGCATCGGCAGGCCGGCGGTGCTGCGCATCCAGCCAGCGCCGCCAGGTGCCGTGCTGCGGGTGCACGAAGTGGACCGAGATGTGCCGCCACAGGCGTGCCGCCCAGGCCGCGTACACGGCCTGCCCGGTGTGCTCGGCCAGCAGCACGGCGGCCGCCAGGGCCTCGGCCTGCACCCAGGCCACCTTGTCGGCGTTGTGGACGCGGCCGTCGGGCGCCACGCTGTAGACCAGGCCGCCATGCTCGGCGTCCCAGCCGTGCGCCACGGCCCAATCGAAGAGCCGCGCCGCGCGCTGCGGCCAGCGCGGGTCGGGCTGCTCGCGGTGCAGGCACAGCAGCAGCCTGGCCCACTCGGCCTGGTGCCCGGGCTGGAAGCCCCAGGGCTGGTAGCGGTCGGCCGGCCGGTCGCGGTGGTGGTCCCAGTCGATGCGCCAGTGGGCGTCGTAGTGCTCCCAGACCACGCCGCCGCCCTGCGCGGCGAGATCGCCCGTCACGCGCTCGGCAATGATGGCTGCGCGTTCCAGGCAAGCGCGCTCGCCGCTGGCCTGCCAGGCCGCCAGCAAGGCCTCGCAGGCGTGCATGTTGCTGTTCTGGCCGCGGTAGGCCGCGCAGTGCCGGAAGCCTGCGTCCCAGCGGTCGGTGAGCAGGCCATGAGGCGGCTGCCAGTAGCGCCGCGTCTGCTCGTCGAACGCACGCGCCAGGCCTTGCTGCGCGCCAGGCACGCCCGCCAGGGCCGCGTGCGCGTGGGCCAGCAGCACGAAGGCATGACCGTAGGCGTGCTGGGTGTCGTCGGCCACGCGCCCATCGCAAAGGCGCCAGGCGTAGGCGCCGGCCTCGCCGATGCGGTGGGCCTGCGACAGGAAGGCCAAGCCGTGAGCGGCCCGCTGCCGATCGACGTCGCTGTCGAAGACCACGGCCGAACGTGCCCAGTTGACCGTCATGCGGGCGCTGCCCACCAGGTGCCGCGTGCCGCGTTCGACGGCCTGGCCGTCGTCGAGAAAGTACTGGAAGTAGCCGCCCGCAGGGTCGATGGCGCGGCGGGCGTAGAAGCCGCCGATGCGCTGCATGTGCGTGCGCAGCACCGCGGCCTCCGGCCAGGCCTCGCGGCCCAGGCTCAACAGCGGTCCTCGGCGCGGCAGGCGGGCTCGGTGGCCATGTCGGGCCGCCGGTCGAGCAGCAGTTCCACGGCCTTCAGCGTGGCAGGCGCATCGACGGCCACCGGGCCGTCGCGGTGTTGTTCCAGCGTGGCCAGTTCGCGCCAGGCCTCGCCGTCCAGGCCCATCACGCGGTAGCGCCCCGCCCTCACCTGCTCGGCCACCCAGCGGGCACGGTCGGCCGCAGGCACCAGGGCCACGGGCGCCGGCCGCCACTGCGGCGGGAAGCGCGGCGAATGCGCCGGCCCTTGTTCGGCATACAGCGCCTGCAGTTCGGCCGGGTAACGATCGAGCACCCCGACGCTGAACCACAGCACATGCCCGCCCTGTCGCAGCCGCCGCGTCAGGGCGATGGAGTCGCGCAGCTGCGCCCAGCTCGAATCGCGGCCGTCGCCGACGATCCGGATGCCCGCGAGCAAGCGCGCCGGCCGGTAGGCGCCAGCGGCCTTCACGGCCTCGGTCTGCTGCAGCCACGTGGTCTCGAACGCGGGGTAGTCGAAGCGGTAAGCCTGCGGGATGGTCTCGTCCCACTGCGGCACGCGGGCGCGGGCCTGCGGGCTGCGCACCGGCTCGCCGCGCAGCCGGTCGGCATCGGTCCAGGCCGTCCAGCGCGGCCAGTCGAGCAGGTAGTTATCCCAGCTCCAGGGGTAGATGGCCGGGCTCAGCGACACCACCAGGCCCGGCCGGCGCGCATGCAGCTCCTGCACGAACCAGCGGGCGTATTCGTCCACCTTCGCGGCGCGCCAGCGCATCCAGGCCGGGTCGCGGAAGTCGTCGGGCGGGCTTGCGCCAGCGTGCTCGCGCGCGTAGACCTCGCGCGTGTAGGCGTCGTAGCCCATGGTCACGTGGGGCCAGACGATGCGGTCGTCGAGCTGCACGCCGTCGAGGTCGTAGCGGTCCACCGCCTCGAGCACCAGGTCGAGCAGGAAGGCGCGCGCCTCGGGGTGCAGCGGGTTCATCCAGACGAAGCCGTTGGGTGCCACCTCGCTGCCGGCGCGGTCGCGGCTCAGCCACTCGGGCTTGGTGCGCCGCAGGTGGTTCACCGTGTTCTTGTGCGCGGCCATGAAGCCGTACTCGAACCAGGCGATGGCGATCAGGCCGTTGCGGTGCGCCTCGGTGGTGGCTTCCAGCAGCAGGTCGCGCGCCGGGGCGCGGCGCTGCGCGGCAGTGTCCGACGGATCGAGCGCCCCGCCCACCGGCCGCATCTCATGGCCGATGGCGCGGCGCAGCACCTGCGAGGGGAACTGCGTGTAGCCGTTCTTCCAGGCCTCGATGTAGACGGTGTTGAGGCCGATCTCGCGCAGCCGCCGCATCGTGCGCGCAGTCTGCGCGGGGCTGGCCAACGCGTCGTTGGCGGTGGTGGTGAGCCAGGTGCCGCGCACCTCGGGCACGCTGGCGCGTTCGAGGCCTGCCGGTGCTGGTTGAGCCTGCGCTGCGACGACACCCAGGCCCCAAGCTGCAGCCCACCCGAGCGCAGCGAGCGTGTGCACGACCAGCCTTCGACTTGCGGCCACCATGCCTTGGCGACTCAACGCCCGGCGTCCGGGCCCGCCAAAGCCTGCGCGAACCAGCCCGAGAGCAGCTCGGTGCGCGTGATGGCCGAGCCCACCGTCACGGCCCAGGCCCCGGCTTCGCGCGCGGCGCGGGCCAGCGCCGGGGTGTGCAGCCGGCCTTCGGCCATCACACGGCAGCCGGCAGCGGCCAGTTCGGCCACCAGGGCCAGGTCGGGCGCTTCGGGCACGGGCCCGCCGGTGTAACCCGAAAGCGTGCTGCCGACGATGTCGAAACCCAGATCGCGCGCCGCCAGGCCGTCTTCGAGGCAGGACGCGTCGGCCATCGCCAGCGCGCCGCCTGCGTGCACCGCCGCCAGCAGCTCGGCCAGCGCGCAGGGGCGGGGCCGGCAGGTGGCGTCGAGCGCGATGACATCGGCCCCGGCGGCCAGCAGGGCCTGCACATCCTCGAGCAGCGGCGTGATGCGCACCGGCCAGCCCGGCAGGTCGCGCTTGACGATCGCGATCAAGGGCGCCGAGGTGCGGGCGCGCACCCGGGCCACGCGCGCGGCGCCTTCGATGCGCAGGCCGGCCGCGCCCCCGGCCAGCGCGGCCAGCGCCAGCCGCGCGACGATCTCGTCATCGTCCAGCGGGCCCTGGTCCACCGGCTGGCAAGAGACCACGAGGCGGCCTTCCAGCGCGGCATGCAGCGCCGGCAGGTTGCGCCAGGGTGCGACGATGGCGGCGGGCTGCGTCATGCGCCGTCCTGCAGCGCGCCCGCGGGTCCGCGCGCGACATTGACTTCGAAGCGGTAGCGGTCGGCGCGGTACAGGCTCTTGCCGTACTCCACCACCTCGCCGGCGGTCGACATGACCTGGCGTTCGACCAGCAAGGCTGGCGAGAAGGCCGGCACCTCCAGCAGCCGCGCCTCGTCTTCGCTGAGCACGGTGGCGGCAATCTGCTGTGCCGCCGAGCGCAGCACGATGCCGTACTGCTGCTCCAGCACCGCGTACAGCGAGCGCTGGGCCAGTTGCTGCGGGTCGAAGCCAGGCAGGCGCCCGGCCGCGAGGAAGCTGGTCTCCAGGGCCATGGGCTCCTGGTTGGCCAGGCGCAGGCGGCGCAGTTCGTGCACTGCCGCGCCCGGGCTGACCTTCAGCCGTTGCGCCAGCTTGGCGCCGGCGGTGAGCTGGCGCGCGCCGAGCAGGCGGCTGCTGGGCACGAGGCCGCGCTCGATCATGTCTTCGGAAAATGAACGCAGCACGAAGGGCTTGACCCATTGCGGCCCGGCCGCGAAGGTGCCGCTGCCCTGGCGGCGCTGCAGCAGGCCGTCGTCGTGCAGCGCCTGCAGTGCGCGGCGCACCGTGCCGCGGGCGACCTGGAAACGCTCTGACAGGTCGCGCTCCGAGGGCAGCAGGCTGCCGTCGCCCCCTTCACGCGCCAGCGTCAGCAGTTGGCGGCGCAGGCGGTCGCGCTGCTGCGCGCGGTTCAGGGGCTGGGGGGTCGGGGCAGGCACGGCACCATGCTAGCAGCGATGACAAATAACGTAAACCAATGGTCTATTTTCTTGCATCGGCAAGCCAGGCCCGGTTCTAGAGGCCGCGTGCACTCAACGAACTTCAAAGTCGAACCAGGTCTGGGGGTGCGGCTCACCCACGAGCGTGAAGTGCCACCACTCCGCGGCATAGGGCCGGAAGCCGTGTGCTTTCATCAGCGTGCGCAGCAGCAAGCGGTTCGCGCGCTGCGCGGGCGTGGACTGCGTTGAGGCCCCCGCCGACGCGCTGTCGAACAGGTCGAAGCGGCCACCCATGTCGAGTTCGCGCCCGTCCCCCGGGCCGCTGTCGCGCACGACGAGGGTCAGGTCGACCGTCGAGCCGCGCGAGTGCCCCGAGCGCAGTGCGATGTAACCCTCCTTGAAGAGCTCGCTCTTGTCCACGCGGGGGTAGTGCTCGGCCTTGCGCTGCTGGTCTTTCGGGTCCTGCGCCCAGCGCACGAAGTCGTCCACGGCGCGCTGCGGACGGTAGCAATCGAAGACCTTCAGGCCCAGACCGAAGCCTTGCAACTCCTGCTGCACGGCCGCCAGCGCGCTGGCGGCCTGCTCGGTGAGCAGGCAGCGCGCCGCGGCGTAGCCCGCGATGGGGCGACCGACGAAGTTGTCACTGCCGGCATAGCGGGCGTCCACCACCAAACCCGGCACGGCTTGCGCGGCATCGACAAAGCCGGCGGGCCAGGGTGGTGGCTCGCTGGCGTGCACGCCGGCCGCGCAGCAGCTCGCCAGCGCGGCCGCCAGACGGGCTGCCCAGTGGCCACCGCCGCGACGCCAGAAGGATTGCAAAGCCATGGCGCATGCTAGCCCGCCCGAGGCTGAACGTAAACCATTGGTCTACTTCGGGCGCCGCCATGCTACATTTTTCCGATGCCTGCCCGCCCGCACCACCGCCGTCGCCTGTTGCGCGGCTTGTCGCTGGCCCCACTCGCCACACTGGCGGCGCTGGGGCCGGGCGGCGCGGCCCTGGTGCCCGCGACCGCGGCCGAGCCGGCCCCGCGCCGGCTCACCCTGTGGACGATGCAGCTGGCGCCCTTCCACAACGCCTACGTGCAAGGGCTGATCCGCAGCTTCGAGCGCGCCCACCCGGGTGTGCGGGTGCACTGGGTGGACGTGCCCTGGGCCGAGATGGAGCGCAAGACGCTCACGGCCATCGCGGCCGGTGCCCCGCCCGACGTGGTGAACCTGAATCCGCAGTTCTCGGCCAAGCTGGCCGAGCTGGGCGCGCTGGCCGAGCCCGAGGCCTACCTCAGCCCGCAGCAGGTGGCTGCCTACCTGCCCGCGGCCTGGGCCGCCAACCGCCTGGGCACGGCGCCCGGCGCGCGCAGCTTTGCGCTGCCCTGGTACGTCACCACCAACCTCACGCTCGCCCACCGCGGCCTGCTGGCGCGCGCGGGCGTCGACGTGCCGCGCACGCTGCCAGAGCTGCTGCAGGCGGCCCGCCGCATCCGCGAAACCACGGGGGCGTATGCCTATTTCCCTGCGCTGGACGGCAGCGCGCCGCTGGAGGCCATGGTCGCGGCGCAGGGCCGTTTCCTCACGGCCGACGGCTGCGGCCCGGGCTTTGCCGATGACGCGGGCGCGCAGGTGATCGACAGCTACCGGCAGCTCTACCAGCAGGGCCTGGTGCCGCGCAACGTGCTGACCGAAGGCCACCGCACCGCGGTGACGGCCTTCCTCTCGGGCCAGGTGGCGATGATCTCCACGGGCATGCAGTTCCTGCAGCAGGTGAAGACCGCCAGCCCCGAGGTCTACGCCCAGGTGGAGGTGGCGCCGCCGGTGGCGTCGGCGCGCGCCAACCTGTCGGTGATGAACCTGGCCGTGCCCGCCACGGCGGCTGACAAGGCCCTGGCCTTTGCGCTGGCGCTGCACGTCACCAGCAGCGAGAACCAGCTCGAACTCGCGCGCCGCGTGCCGGTGCTGCCCTCCACCGCGGCGAGCTACAGCGACGCGCTGTTCACCACACCGGGCACCGACCCGCTGCTGGCCCGCGCGCGGGCCCTCTCGGTGCGCCAGGTGTTCAGCGGTGCGGTGCTGGTGCCGCCGGTGCCGCGCTACGGCAAACTGCAGAGCAGCTTCGTGCGCAACCTGCAGGCCACCATGCTGGGCCACCAGACGGCCGACGAGGCCGTCGCGCGCATCGACCGCGAGTGGCGCGCCGTCATCGGCTGTGCGCGCAAGGCGGCGGTTTGAGGGCAGGGCCAGCACCATGAACGCGCTCGAAGAACTGGCCTGCCTGGCCCTGGACATCGGCGGCACCAAGCTGCGCGCCGGCCTGGTGGCGGCCGACGGCCGCGTGCTGAGTGCGCAGACGCAGCCCAGCCATGCTGCGGCCGGTGCCGCCCAGCTGCTGGCCGCGGTGCAGGCCTGCCTGGAGGACCTGCGCGCCGCGGCGGCATCGCAGGGCTGTCGGCTGCTGGGCATCGGCGTCTCGGCGGCCGGCGTCATCGACACCCAGACCGGCCGCGTGCTGCGCGCCGGCGACACCATGCCCGGCTGGGAAGGCACCGCGCTGGCCGCCGAACTGCAGGCCCGGCACGGCCTGCCGGTGCGCGCCGACAACGACGTCAACTGCGCTTTGGCCGGTGAACTCTGGCTGGGCGGGCACGGCCCCTGCCCTGGCCTGACGCTGATGCTGGCGCTGGGCACCGGCCTGGGTGCGGCCCTGGCCCACGACGGGTGCATCGTCACTGGCGCCCACCAGCACACGGGGCACTGGGGCTGGCGCCTCGTGTGGCACCCGGCCCAGGGCCGCCTGGTGCCGCTGGAAAGCCTGGTCTCGGGCACGGGCCTGCGCAATCTCTATCGGCACCACGGCGGCACGCAAGCCGAGGCCCTGGCTGCGGGCAGCGCCGTGGTCGAACTGGCGCAGCGCGGTGACGCCACTGCCGGTGCCGCGCTGGCCGAGTGGGTGGACCTGCTGGCCGTGCAACTGCACAACGACCACTGGTCGCTCGACCCTGCGCTGGTGCTGCTGGGCGGCGGCGTCATCGGCTCGCAAGCCGCCTGGTGGCCGGCACTGCAGCGGCGGCTGCAGGCACTGGGCGCCCCGTTGACGCTGCGCGCGGCGACACTGGGCAACGACGCCGGCATGCTGGGCGCGGCCGCGCTGGCCTGGCGCGCTTTCGGGGGCGGCGTGGCGGAGGGCACCCCCGCATGAGAACGCACCCGCTGGTCGCGCTGGCCTTCCTGCTGCCAGCCTGCATCGTCATCGGCGCGATGGTGCTGTACCCGGCGCTGAAGGCCATCGCCATCAGCTTCACCGACTTCAACCTCATCAACCCGGCGCAGTGGGTGGGCTGGCGCAACTACATCGCGCTGTGGTCCGACCCCTTCTTCCTCGGCGCGCTGAAGAACACGCTGCTCTACCTCGTGGTGGTGGTGCCGGTGCTGGTGGTGCTGCCCATCTTCCTGGCGCTGCTGGTCAACCGCAGCATTCCGGGCATCCGCTTCTTCCGCGCCGCGATCTACCTGCCGGTGGTCACTTCGCTGGTCATCAGCGCGCTGGTGTGGAAGTGGGTCTATGAGGAGAAAGGCCTGCTCAACCATTTCCTGCTGGCCAGCGGCCTGACCGACGACCCCGTCGGCTTCCTCACCGACCCGGCCTGCGCGCTGTTCTCGGTGATGGCCGTCACGGTGTGGAGCGGCATGGGCTACTACATGGTCATCTACCTGGCCGGGCTGCAGGCCATCCCGCGCCACCTCTACGAGGTGGCCGAGGTCGAGGGTGTCAGCGCCTGGCAGCAGACGCTGCACATCACCATCCCGCTGCTGCGGCCGTCCATCGCGGTGGTGGCGGTGATGTCGTCCATCGGCGCGATGAAGGTCTTCGAAGAGGTCTACGTGATGACGCGCGGCGGGCCGCTGGACGCGACCAAGACGCTGGTCTTTCTGCTCTACGAATCGGCCTTCGTCGAGTTCGAGATGGGCTACGCCTCGGCCATCGGGGTGGTGCTCTTCGCGCTGACGGGCGTGTTCTCGCTCATCAACCTGCGCCTTCTGCGCCAAAAGCGATGAGGCGCAGCACTGCAAGAAGCCTGGCCCTGCTGGCGCTGCGCTACGCCGCGCTGCTGGCACTGGTGGCGCTGACCATCGGGCCCTTCCTGTGGCTGCTGTCCACCTCGCTGAAGCCGGCCACCGAGAACATCTACGCCAGCCCGCCGCAACTGCTGCCCGCGGCGCCCACGCTGGCCAACTACGAGCGGGTGTTCGAGACCCAGCCTTTCGGCCTGTACCTGCTGAACAGCAGCCTCGTGGCCGCGCTGGCGGTGGGCTGCAACCTGCTGCTGTCGTCGCTGGCCGGATATGCGCTGGCACGGCTGCCCTTCCGCGGCCGCACGCTGCTCTTCGGCGTGTTGCTGGCTTCGATGATGCTGCCCTTCCAGCTGCTGATGATCCCGGTGTACGAGCTGGCGCTGGCCCTGGGCCTGCACAACAGCCGCCTGGGCCTGGTGCTGCCGCATGCCTGCACAGCCTTCGGCGTGTTCTTCATGCGGCAGGCCTTTGCCGGCATCCCGGCGGCGCTGGAAGAAGCGGCGCTGATGGAAGGCGTGAGCCGCCTGCGCATCTGGGCCTTCGTGATGCTGCCGCTGGTCAAGCCGGCACTGGCCACGCTGGCCATCTTCAGTTTCATCGCGGTGTGGGGCGACTTTCTCTGGCCGCTGATCCTCATCGACGACCCGCGGCTCTTCACGCTGCCGCTGGGCGTCAACCGGCTGGCCAGCACCTTCTCGATGGACTGGCGGCTCGTGGCCGCGGGTGCGGTGTTCTCGCTGCTGCCCATCCTGGCGGTGTTCGTGTTCAGCCAGCGCTGGTTCATCGAAGGCGCCATGAAAGGAGCGGTGAAGGGATGAGCACGGCAAGCCCGGCGCGGCCGGTGGACGTGGTGGTGCAGACGCACTGGGACCGCGAGTGGTACCTGCCGCACCAGACCTCGGTGGCGCGGCTCATCGAGGTGATGGCGCGTGTGCTGCCCATGCTGGAAGACGGCCGCCTGCAGAGCTTCCTGTTCGACGGCCAGACCGCGGCCTTCGAAGACCTGCTGGCCCAGGCCGAGCCCGCGCTGGCGGCGCGTGCCCGCAGGCTGGCTGCTGATGGCCGCCTGCTGCTGGGGCCCTGGTACGTGATGGCCGACGAGTTCCTCGTCACCGGTGAATCGCTGCTGCGCAACCTGGAGATCGGCCTGGCCGACGTTGCCGCCGCCACGGGCCGCCCTGTGGACGCCGCTGGCACCGTGGGCTATCTGCCCGACACCTTCGGCCACATCGCGCAGATGCCGATGCTGCTGCGGCAGTTCGGCATCGCGCAGGCCGTGCTGTGGCGCGGGGCCGATGCCGCGCATTCCGAGTTCGACTGGGCGGCGCCAGACGGCTCGGTGGTGGGCACGGCCTTCCTTACCGAGGGCTACTACCAGCACCCGCTGAACCTGCCCGGGCACGGCCAGGGCGGCGCCGGTCACACCGCCTTGCTGGGCTACCTGGACCGCATCGCGGCGCGCGCGCTCTCTCCCAGGTTGCTGCTCACCCAGGGCGGCGACCACCTGCTGCCGGCGGCCGACTTGCCGCAGCGGATGGCCGACTTCAATGCCGCACAGACGGGCTTCCGCCTGCAGCAGTCGACGCTGGCCGCGCACGTGGCCGCCGCGCTCCACGGCAGCGAAGGACGGCGTACCAAGCTGCACGGCGAACTGCGCCACAACCTGCAGGCTTTCGTGCTGCCCGACGTGCTGTCCACGCGCCGTGGCCTCAAGCACCAGCACCGCATCGCCGAAGATCGGCTGCTCGGCGAAACCGAGCCGCTGCTGGCGCAGCTGATGCCGCTGCAAGACTGGCCGGCGCGCTACCTC
Source organism: Rubrivivax sp. (assembly GCA_051861265.1). Classification (GTDB taxonomy): domain Bacteria; phylum Pseudomonadota; class Gammaproteobacteria; order Burkholderiales; family Burkholderiaceae_C; genus Rubrivivax. The sequence goes on along the minus strand of JBHYDA010000006.1, from coordinate 215,643 downwards.
GACGCCTGCTGGCGCCAGCTGATCCAGCAGCAGGCGCACGACTCGATCTGCGGCTGCAGCACCGACGAAGTGCACCGCGAGATGGCCACGCGCTTTGCGCAACTGGCGCAGCGCCTGGATGCGCTGCGCGACCGCACCGCCGCGGCCGGCGGCCTGCAGGCCCTGTTGCAGCACGAGAGCCCAGGCCCGGCCGGCCGTGCGGGCGTGTTCGACGACGATCGCCGCCTGAGCCTCTTCAACCCGCTGCCGCAGGCTTTCGACGGCTGGCAGGTGCTGCAGGTGCTGCTGCGCTTGGACACGCTGGCCGCGGTGCGCGTGAGCGAGAGCGAAAGCCGTGAAGCGCTGCCTGCCGTGCTGCTCTCGGCCACGCCGGAGGCGATCTTCCGTTCGCCGCTGGACGACTTCCCCGACCGCCTGCCGGCGCTGCGCTGCGAGATCGCGGTGCGCGTGTCGGTGCCTGGCTTGATGGCCTTGGCGGTAGACATCGAGCCGCTTGCAGTGGAAGCAGCACCTTCGCTGCCCGTTGCGCCCACCGCTGCCCAGCTGGAGAACGCCTCGCTGGCCCTGGTGCTGGATGGCGAGGGGCAGCTCGTCCTCACGCACCGGGCCACCGGCCACACGCAGCGCGGCGTGCTCGCCGTGCAGCACGAGTTCGACGCCGGTGACAGCTACAACCACAGCCCGCCCCACGGCGCCGCCGAGCCGCAGCGCCAGGTGCAGGCCCGCTGGCGCCTGCTGGGCGTGCGCACGCTGGGCGCGGTGCAGGAGATGCGGCTGGCGCTGGCGATGACCGTGAGCGCTGCGCTCGACGACAGCCGGCGCGGCGGCAGCGCGCAGACCGTGGTCAATGAAGGCGAGCTGTGCCTGCGCCTGGTGGGTGATGAACCGGCCGTGCGCGCACGGCTCGTCTGGCACAACCGCGCCCGCGACCAGCGCACGCGGCTGCTGTGGCCCTGCAGCGAGATCGCCGCGCTGGCGCACACGGCCGCCGACACCGCCTTCGCCTGGCTGCCGCGGCCGGTGACGCTGGCCGCCGTGCCGGACACACCCACGCGCGCTGAAGCACCGGTGGCGGTGAACCCCTCGCTCTCGGCGCTGGCGGCCGGGCCCTGGTGGCTGGCGCACCAGGCGATGCACGAGTTCGAGATCCAGCGCGAGGGCGGTGCCGCCCAGCTGGCGGTGACGCTGGTGCGCAGCGTGGGCTGGCTGTCGCGCCGCGACCTGCGCAGCCGCGGCGTGGGCGCCGGCCCCGACATCGCCACGCCCGAGGCGCAGTGCCTGGGCACCGAGGTCTTCGAGTTCCACTTCGGCCTGCACCCGGGCGCCGGCGTGGAGGCCGAGGCGCAGCGCCGCGACCTCGCGCTGCTGCACGCGCGCCGCCTGTTGCGGCCTTTGATCGCGCTGCGCGGCCAGGGCGGCGCGTGGCGCGAAGGTGTGGAGATCGGCAACGCGAGTGTTCAGGTCAGTGCGGTGCGGCGTCTGCCTGCACTGGACGGTGCGCCGCTGGAGCTGCGGCTGTGGAACCCCACCGGCACCGCGCAGCCGCTGGCACTCACCGTGGCGGCCTGGCAGGCCGTGCGCGCCGACGGCACGCCCTGCACCGACGCACCTGGCACCACCTGGGCCGTGGCCCCGCATGCGCTGCTGACGCTGCGCCAACGCAGCGGTGTAGCGTCATGACAGGCCCCGTTGCCCGGCGTACCTTGGTGGGGCTGCCGGTCGATGGCCGCCCGGTGGTGCGTGAGCAGGTGCAGGCCCTGGTGTCGGTGGCCGGCTGGCAGCTGCGCCTGCCCGAGGTGGCCGCGCTCGGCCACCTGCGCCGGCCCGCCGACCCGGACGCGCTGCGCCAGTGGTTGCTGGACGAGGCGGCGGGTGCCGCAGGCCTCGTGCTCTCGCTGGACATGCTGCTCTACGGCGGGCTCGTGCCTTCGCGTTTCATCGGCGACAGCCCGGCGGCGCTGGCCGAAAGGCTGCAGACCGTGGTGGAGCTCAAACGCCGCCATCCTGGCACGCCGCTCTTCGCCTTCGTGGCGACCATGCGCATCTCCAACAACGATGTCGCCGAGGAAGAGAAGCCCTACTGGGCCACGCACGGCCGGCTGCTGTGGCAATGGTCTTACCAGACCGACCGCCACGCCTGCACGGGCAGCGCCGATGCGCTGGCGCTGGCGCAGGCGGCCGAAGCCGCCATCCCCGAGGCCGTGCGCGCCGACTATCGCGCCACGCGTGCGCGCAACCACGCGCTCACGCTGCAAGCGCTGGAACTGGTGGCGCGAGGCGTCATCGACCGCCTGGTGCTGCCGCAGGACGACACCGCCGCCTTCGGCTTCAACATTGCCGAGCGGCGCGAATTGCAGCAGCGCGTGGCCGCTGCCGGGCTGGCCGACCGGGTGCTGATCTGCCCCGGTGCCGACGAGGTGCTGCACACCCTCTGTGCCCATCTGGTGGCCAGGCTGGCGCAGCGCCCGCCCCTGCGCGTGGCGCTCACTGCTTCTGACCCCGCCGGCCTGGCGCAGATGCAGGCGCTCTACGAAGACCGGCCGCTGCTGCAGTCGGTGGCGGCGCAGGTGGCCGCGGTGGGGGGCGTGGTGGTCGACGACCGGCGCGATGCCGACCTGCTGCTGGCCCTGCACACGCAAGGCGCGGTGCAGGGCGATTGGGCGATGCAGCGGCCCTTGCCGGCCATCGCCCGCGGGCCTGCCCAGCCCTGGCTGGACGAACTCGCCGCCTGGCAGCGTGGCGGCGGTGCGCTGGCGGTGGCCGACCTGGCTTATGCCAATGGCGGCGACCCTTTGCTGGTGCAAGGCCTGGCCCGCGTGCTGCCGCTGCCGGCCCTGGCCGCCTACGCCGGCTGGAACACCGCCAGCAACACGCTGGGCGGCGCGCTGGCGCAGGCCGTGCTGGCGCAGGCTGCGCTGGGCACGCCGGCCCACCGCCGCAACCTGGCGCTGCGCTTCGCCGAAGACCTGCTTTATCAAGCCGTGTGGCGCCAGGTGCTGCGCATCGGGCACGGTGCCGAGGTGCAGGCCGGAGGGCACACGCCGCAGAGCCTGTGCGCGCTGGTGGCCTCGCTGTTCACGGCGCCGGCCAACGCCTGGCTGCAGCAGCACGGTCTGGGCTGCCAGGTGGACGCGATCTTCCTGCCCTGGGACCGCAGCTTCGAGATCGGCCTGCGTCTTGTGCCCGACCCGGCACCGCCCGCCCCATGAACCCCGTCGTTGAACAGCCGCTCTTCGTCGTCTGCGGTGCCAGCCTCGGTGGCGTGGCCGCGGCCTGGCGCCTCTGCGAAAGCGGCCGCCGCGTGCTGCTGGCGGCCGAACACGACTGGCTGGGCGGCCAGCTCACTGCGCAGGCCGTGCCGCCCGACGAACACGCGCTCATCGAACACGGCGGCGCCACCGCGAGTTACCGGCGCCTGCGCGAGGCCCTGCGCGACCACTACCGCGCCGAACCCGATTTCATCGACCGCGCCGAACTCACCGAAGGCTGCAACCCGGGCGATGGCTGGGTCAGCCGCCTGTGCGTGGAGCCGCGCGTGGCCGCGCAGGTGCTGGAACAGTGGCTCGCGCCGCACGTGCGGGCAGGCCGCCTGCGCATCGTGCGCGGCGTGGTGCCCGTGCAGGTGCAGCGCGACGGCCGCTGCATCCTCAGCCTGACCCTGCGCCACCGCCAGCGGCAGGCGCCTGACGAAGTGGTGCACGCGCGCTGGTTCCTCGACGCCACCGACACCGGCGAGTTGCTGCGCCACGCCGGCCTGCCCTACCGCTTGGGCAAGGATGCGGCGGCCGACTTCGGCGAGCCCGATGCCCCGGCCCAGGCCGACCCGCTGGACCAGCAGCCGGTCACCGCCGTGCTGGCGGTGCGGCAGGCGGTGGGCGCAGCAGCTGCCCATGAAGTACCAGATCGGCCCCCCGAGGGCTACGACTTCTGGCGCCAGGCCCGCGTGCCGGGCTACGGCCACGCGCTCTTCAGCCTGCAGATGCCCGGCGCGCGCCCGGGCCAGGTGGCCGCGCTGCCGCTCTTCGGCACGGGCGGCACGCTGGACTGGTGGCGCTACCGCCGTACCGTGGCACGCAGCCAGTGGCGCACGCCGCGCGAAGAGGTGAGCCTGGTCAACTGGGCCCAGAACGACTACGCGCTGCAGCCCCTGCTGGACGGCCCGCGGCCCGCGCAAGAGGTGGCCGCCGCGGCGCGGCAGCTCTCACTGTGCCTGCTGCACTGGCTGCGCACCGAGGCGCCACGCAGCGATGGCGGCCGCGGCCATCCTGAACTGGTGGCGGCCACCGACCATCTCGGCACGCCCGACGGCCTGGCGCAGCAGGTCTACGTGCGCGAATCGCGGCGCATCACCGGGCTGGTCACGCTCAGCCAAAACGACATCCTGGCCCGCGCGGGCGATACGCAGCCGCTGAACCGCAGTGACAGCGTCGGCACCGTCTGGTACCCCATGGACATCCACCCCACCTGCGTCTCGGGCCGCGGCGCCAATGCCCGCGTGCGGCCCTTCACGCTGCCGCTGGGCAGCTTCATCGCCGCCGATTGCGACAACCTGCTGCCGGCGTGCAAGAACCTGTCGGTCACGCACCTGGTCAGCGCCTGCACGCGCGTGCACCCGGCGGAATGGCTGGCCGGCGAAGTGGCCGCGCTGCTGGCGCACGAGGCCGAAGCCCGCCAGCGGACGCCCGCGCAGCTGCACGCCAGCGCCGCCGAAACGCGCAGCCTGCAGGCCGCGCTGGTGGCCGCCGGCGTGCCCCTGCGCTGGACCGACGAAGACGCGGCGCGCCTGTCCGCGCAGCAGGCGCCCCACGAAGAGAACCCGCCGCCATGAGCTCACTGCGCCTGCAAGGCATCCGCAAACGTTTTGGCGCTGTCGAGACGCTGCACGGCATCGACCTGCAGATCGAGGCCGGCGAGTTCGTCGTCTTCGTTGGGCCTTCGGGCTGCGGCAAATCGACGCTGCTGCGGCTGATCGCGGGCCTGGAAGGTATCAGCGAAGGCCGGCTCTTCATCGGCGAGCGCGACCTGACCCACGCCCCGCCCAGCGAGCGCCAGGTGGCCATGGTCTTCCAGAGTTATGCGCTCTACCCGCACATGACGGTGGCGCAGAACCTCAGCTTCGGCATGCGCATGCGCGGCGTGCCGAAGCAGACCATCGCCGCCAAGCTGGAACGGGCGGTGCAGATCCTGCAGCTGCAGCCCTACCTGGCGCGGCGGCCGGCCGAACTCTCGGGCGGGCAGGCGCAGCGCGTGGCCATCGGCCGGGCGCTGGTGCAGGAGCCCGCCTTGTTTCTCTTCGACGAGCCGCTGTCCAACCTCGACGCCGAACTGCGCCAGCGCATGCGGCTGGAGATCGCGGCGCTGCACCGGGCGGTGGGCACGACGATGGTCTACGTCACCCACGACCAGGTGGAGGCCATGACCTTGGCGCAGCGCATCGTGGTGCTGCGCGACGGCCGCATCGAGCAGGTGGGCACGCCGATGGCGCTGTACGAGCAGCCGGCCAACACCTTCGTCGCCGGCTTCATCGGCGCACCGGCGATGAACCTGCTGCCGGTGCAGGCCGAGGGCGCAGTGGCCGTGCTGGCCGATGGATGCCGCGTGACTTTGCCGGCACCGGTGCCTGCGGGTGCGGGGCCGGCGGCGCAGCTTGGGGTGCGGCCCGAGCACCTGGAGGTGAGCGCCGACGGGCCCCTGCAGCTGCAGGTGGAGGCCGTCGAGCGCCTGGGCGCCACGGCCTATGTGCACGGCCGCTGCGCCGGGCAGCCGCTGTGCGCTGAGCTGCGCGAGCCGGGCGGCATCGCCCCGGGCCAGGCCTTGCGCCTGGATGTCCGGCCCGAGAAGCTGCACGTCTTCGATGCGCAGGGGTTGCGCATCCCGCTCTGACCCCGGCGTCGACCTGGAACGGCAGTGCCCCGCCGCCAGCGCGGCGAGCCCTGCGGTGGTTCAATGCCCCGCAGCATGCCTGCGCCCCCTGTTCCCCCCGTTCCCGCATGGGCGCCGTCGCCCAGCCCGGCACCCCAGCGCAGCGCCGCCGTGCCCGAAGGCCGCACGCGCCGCGTGCTGCACTTCGGCCGCGCCGTGGGCGAGATGGCCGCGGGCGCGGCGGCCGAGGGCGTGGTGCAGCTGGCGCGCGGGCAGCGGCCGGCGCTGGCGCAACTGATGCTCACGCCGGCCAACGCGCGACGGCTCGCCGAGCGCCTCTCGCAGATGCGCGGGGCGGTGATGAAGGTGGGCCAATTGCTCTCGATGGACGGCCATGGCGTGCTGCCCCCGCACTTCGCCGATCTGCTGGGCGGCCTGCGCGACCAGGCCCACGTGATGCCCGCCACGCAGCTGGCCGAGGTGCTGGAGCGCGAGTACGGCCCCGCCTGGCACCGCCGCTTCAAGCGCCTGAGCTTCGAGCCCGTGGCCGCCGCTTCCATCGGCCAGGTGCACCGCGCCGAAACGCACGACGGCCGCGTGCTGGCGCTGAAGATCCAGTACCCCGGCGTGCGCCGCAGCATCGCCAGCGACATGGCCAACCTGGCGCTGCTGCTGCGCACGCCCGGCCTGGTGCCGGCGGGGCTGGACCCAGGGATGGTGCCCGCGCTGCTGGCACGTGTGCAGGCGCAGCTGGAACACGAAACCGACTACCGCGCCGAAGTGCGCGCCGCACAGGCCTACCGCGGGAAGCTGGGTGCAGACCCGGTGCTCACCGTGCCCGCCGTCGATGAAGAACACTGCACCGAGCACATCATCGCCACCGCGTTCGCACCGGGCGTGCCGGTGGACCGCCTGGCCGCGCCCGGTGTGCCGCAGGCCCAGCGCGACCACGTGGCGATGGCGCTCAGCCGGCTGGCGGTGCACGAGTTCTTCCGCATGCGCCTGGTGCAGACCGACCCGAACTTCGGCAACTACCTGTTCGATGCCTCCACAGGGCGCATCGCGCTGATCGACTTCGGCGCCACCGAGGCCGTCACCGATGCACGCGTGGAACAGCTGCGCGAACTCGGCCGCGCGCTGCGCGCCGACGACGTGCCGCGCCTGGAGGCCGCGGCGATGGCCGCCGGTTTCACGGCCGCGGTGGACCCGCCCGCGCAGACCGCCGGCGTCATCGGCCTCATGCGCCTGGCCGGCGAGCCGCTGCGCCACGCGGGCGCCTACGACTTCGGCGTCTCCACGCTCTTCTCGCGCAGCTTCGAGCAGGGCCGCGCGCAGTTCTTCGGCGAAGGTTATGCGCGCACGCCGCCGCCCGACCTGCTGTTCCTGCAGCGCAAGTTCGCCGGCACCTTCATGCTGTGCACGCGGCTGCGGGCGCAGATCGACCTGGCCGCGGTCTTCGGCGCGGAGCTCTGAGCCATGCCGCGCCGCAACTCACCGAACCAGATCCAGGACCTGAACGACCTCAGCCGCCTGGGCGAGATCGTGGTCGACAAGCGCCTGGGCCAGCGCGCCGCGGCCAAGAAGAACCGGCGCAACCGGCACTACGAGAAGCAGTTCATCCGCAACACGCTGGCGCACCTGCCGCTGGGCGCGGCCGAAGAACCGCCCACCGACGACGACGGGCCCGTGCCCGCCATCGACGGCGATTAGCGCGGCGCCGGCGCCGGTGCAGTGCCCTGCCCTGGCAAGCCCGGCACCGCGATCGGCTTGCCGTTGACCAGCGCCGCACCTTCGCGCAGCTCGAACTTCGCGCTGATGCTGTCGCCCGTGCGCACGATGAAACCCTGGCCTTCGGCTTGTGCGAGCTGCTGGTCGATCAGCTCGGGCGGCATCGGCTGGCCCATGGCCTCACCCAGCTTGGGCAGCAGCGCCACCGGGGCTTCCACGCCGAAGCTCAGCACCGCCTTGCGCATCAGCGCCGGCATCAGCTCGGCGCCCTGCGTTTCCTGCGCGGTGATGCCCTGTACGCCCAGCCGGTAGTTCATCTTCGCGGTCTGGCCGCCCAGCGTGATGTTGAGCTCGTCCAGGCTCACCTGCGGGTTCTGCGGCAGCAGTTCCTTCAGCGGCGTCAGCAGGGGTGTCAGCGCGGCCATGGGGTCGGCGGCGGCGTCGGTGGACGGGCAGCCGGTGTTCATCATCGCGCCCATCAGCGCGGCGTAGCTCTGCGCGTGCAGCTGCTTGAGGCTGAACTTCATCGTCACCGCGTCCAGCGGCAGGCTGCCGATCTGGCCCTGCGCCTGCAGGCTGCCGCTGGCCTGGTAAAGGCCGCCGGTGATGCCGCCGTCCTGCGTGTATTGCAGGTTCTTCAGGTTGAACATCGGCTTGCGCTGGCCGTCGGCCGCCACGGTCTCGAAGTTCATCGCGGCCATGCTGCCGCTGCCCTTGCCGCTCAAGGCCCACCACATCGGCGCAAAGCCCTCGCCCTGCAGCTTGGCGTCGGTGACAACGAAACGCATGCCCGGCGCCGGGCCCTGGCCCGGCGCGCTGACGGCATAGCTGGGCAGCGCGGCTTCATAGCGCGCGCCGCCATCGGGCCGCACCTGCACCCAGGCGCTGACGCCCTTGAACTCGAAATCACCGCCGTCGGGCGACTTCATGCGCAGTGCCGGCACTTCCAGCTGCGTCTTGTAGCCGCCGTTGTAGGCCACCAGCGTGCGCAGCTGCATCTGCGCCTGGGCGTCGCCCATCAGCTGCTTGAGCTGGGCCTGCTGCTCGGCGCTGAGCACCAGGCTGCTGTCGATGCGCGCAGCGCCGAAACCGGCAAAACCCGGCAGAGGGCCGTGGCGGATGTCGTCGCGCCAGGTCAGCGTGGTGGCCTGGTCGCCGCAGCCGATGGCCACCGTGAGGGTGCGCGTGGCGCCCAGCAGGCCCGACTGGTACTTCACCTCGGTGACGCGGAAACCCGGTTGCGGCTGCCCCGGCTGGGCCTTCAAGCCTTCGGCCTGTGCCACCAGCGCGGTCTTCAGTTTCTGGCCGGTGGTGTAGGTGGCACCGGCCCAGCCGGCCACCAGCACCGCGCCCACAGCGGCCGCGAGGACTGTTTTCTTGTTCATGCGTGACTCCCTGTTTTTTCGTGCCGGCCGGCAACGCGCCGGGGCGGCGCATTGTGGCGGCGCCGGCGGCCAGAGGGCACCCGCCTTCAGGGGAGCCTGCCTCTGGATGCACGCCCGCGCGCTGGGGCCTTTGGCTGCTTGACGCTTGGGTTAGCCTCCCGGGCGCACCGTCCCCCGCATCCACACGCACAGCCCGCCCGCATCCATGGCCGAATTCAAGAAGCGCCTGCGCCGGTGGCTGCCCACCGCGCAGACGCTGGAACAGACCCGGGGCTTCGCGTGGCTGGGGCACTACCTGCGTGAGCACCCGCGGCTGTGGGTGCTGCATCGGCGCGGCTTCGCGCTGGGCGTGGCGCTCGGCATCGGCATCGGCGTGTTCCCGCTGCCGCTGCAGATGCCAGCGGCCATGCTGGCGGCCGTGGCGCTGCGCGCCAACGTCGCCGCGGCCGCCGCTGCTACCTGGCTGACCAACCCGTTCACGATGGCACCGATCTGGGCACTGTCGGCCTACCTCGGCAGTTTCGTCGTGCCCAAAGCCGTGGCGGGGGCGAGCGCGCCGCCGCCGGTGGATTGGCAGTGGTCGGCGCCGCTGACCTGGCCTGCGGCGCTGTGGGAGCAGATCACCTCCTGGGGGCCGGCGCTGCTGGCGGGGTTTCCGCTGGCCGGCGCGGTGCTGGGCCTCACGGCCTACCTGCTGGTGTACTGGGGTTGGGCGATCCTGATCCGCCAGGAAAGGCAACGGCGCCTGCGGCGCCGCGCCCTCAAGATTTCGCCTTGATCTTCGCGAGCAGTGCGCGCGCCTCTTCGCGGCGGCCGGTGTCGGCGATCTGGCGGCCTGGGCGGCCCGGCGCGGTGAGCACCTTCTCCAGGTAGGGCACGGCTTCGTCGGCGTGGTCGGTCTCGGCGAGGAACTCGCCGTAGAAGAAGTTGGCGTCGATGCCCTGCGGGTTGATGGCCAGCGCCTTCTGCAGCAGGGCCTTGGCCTTGGCCTTGTCGCCGAAGGCCAGCGGCCAGCCGGGCACCTTGTAGTACAGCACGCCCAGGCTGTTGTAGGCGCTGCCGTCCAGCGCGTTGGCGTCGATCTGCATGGCCTGCTCGTACAGCGCCTTGGCCTGCTTCACGAGGCCCAGGGCGCCGAGGCCGCCCTTCTCGCCGGCCAGCGAGCTGACGACGATGCCTTCCCAGATCAGCGGTTCGCTGCGGCCCGGGAAGGCCTCGCTGGCTTGGTGCGCCTTGGCCACCAGCGCCTCGAAGCGCTTCTCGCGTTCGGCCGCGGGGGTCTGGTAGCGCACCACCTCCCAACCGCGTTGCAGTTCCTGCACGGCGTCGTCCACGGGCGCGGCGGTGGCGGTCAGCGCGCCCAGCGGCAGCAGCGCGGCGGCTGCCAGCAGGTGGGCCAGGGTGCGGGTGATGGGGGTCTTCAGGGGGGTCTTCAGGGGGGTCTTCAGGGGTGTGTTCATGTCGGTCTCCTCAAGGGGTGGAAGGTGTGGAAGCCGCGGCTTCCTTCGCGGTGGCTGGCGCGGTGCCGGCCTGCCCGGGCAGGCTGCGGCGGTGGGCGGCGAAGCTGCCGTCGAGCAGCGCGCCGAGCAGGCCGTTCAGGCGCACGGCCAGGCGCTCGGGCCAGCCGATGAAACGTTCGGCGGCGCCGCTTTCGATCAGGCCCACCAGCGCGCGGGCCACGGTCTCGGGGCTGTCGCTGGCGGTGCCGGTGGCGGCGTGGTGGGCCTGCACCTCGGCGCTGTTGAAGCCGGTGCGCGTGGCGCGGGGTGCCAGGGTTTGCACCCGCACCGGGCCGCCGGCCAGTTCACGGCGCAAGGCTTCGGCAAACCCGTGCAGCCCGGCCTTGCTGGCGCCGTAGACGCTGTAGCCCGGCACGCCGATGCGGCCGAGTGCCGAGCCGACGAAGACGATCTGCGCCGCCGGCAGGCGCTGCAGTTGCGGCAGCAGCGCCTGCACCAGCAGCATGGGCGCGAGCAGGTTGCCCTGCAACACGGCCGCGGCCTCGGCGCCCGGCACTTGCGCAAAGGCGCCGAAACACGGCGTGCCCGCCGCCAGCACCACCACGTTGGTGCGGTGTGTGGCGGCCGCGCGCGCCACGGCCAGCACGCCTTCGGGCGTGTTCAGGTCGGCCTGCACCCAGGCGTCGAAGGCCGCGGGCTCGGGGGCGCTGGCGCCGCGGCCCACGCCCACCACCTGCGCCCCGGCGGCGCGCAAGGCGGCGGCCGCCGCGCGGCCGATGCCGCCGCTGGCCCCTGTCATCAACACCCGGGCGGCAGCGGCCTTCATGCCAGGGCCTCGGCGGGCTGCGCGGGCGCGGCCGGCGCAGCGGCCGGCTGCGGCAGCGGCAAGCCGCGGAAGACGTCGCCATACAGGCGGAAGAAGGCGCGCGCGGCGTGCACGATGGCGGCCTGGTCGAGCGGGGCTTCGATGGCGTCCATCAACGTGGCGAAGTGCGCCGTGTGCTCGACATCCAGGGTGCCGTGTGAGCGCAGGTAGCTGAAGGCGCTGTCGGGCAGCTGCAGCGGCTTCTGGATCGCATCGGCCGCCATCAGTGCCAGCGAGACGCTGGTGCCTTCCAGCACGTGCACCATGCCGAAGAAACCCAGCGGGTTGCCACGTGCGATGGTGTCGTAGGCGTAGGCCACCATCACCTCGGTGGCGTGGGCCGGGCGGCCGTGGCGCACGGCTTCGGCGTCTGCACCGCAGGCGGCGATGTCGTCGAGGATCCACTCGTCGTGGCCGGCTTCTTCCTCGATGTACTCGTCCACCGCCGGGGCCAGCCAGGCGTGGTGGGCCGGCAGCGCGGCGCGCAGCGCCTGCAGCAGCGGCACCGTGTGGCGCACGTGGTGGTAGGCCTCGGTGAGGAAGGCGATGTAGCTCGGCAGCGAGACCTGGCCGCGCAGCGCGCCCTGGATGATGGGCGTGGCCAGCAGGCCCTGGCGGGCGGCGGCGGTGTCTTGCAGCAGGCGTTGATGGAAGGACATGGGCAGCTCCGGGGATGAAAGGGCGTCGCGGTGGGCGGCGAAGATGGCGGCGCGTTGCGGCCGGCCGTTGGCCGTGGCCAGGCCGGTGCTGGCGCTGAAAGCGGCGCGGCCGCGCACCCAGCGCTGCACGCGGGCGTAATCGGGCAGCGTGGCGTTGGCGGCTTCCACGGCCTGCTGCAGCACGGCATCCGGCAGGCCGGCTTGCGTGGGCCAGAGCACGGCCGACAAGGCCGGCTCGCCATCGCCGAACACCACCGCCTGCAGTACCGCGGGGTGGCTGCGCAGCGCGGTCTCCACCCACTCGGGGCTCAGGTTGCGGCCGTAGGCGGTGATCAGCACGTGTTTCTTGCGGCCGTGGATGAAGACGCGGCCGGCCTCGTCGACGCGGCCGAGGTCGCCGCTGGGCCACCAGGCGGGCACGGGCGTGGGGTCGCCGAGGTAGCCGCTGAAGAGCGCGCCGGCAACGAGGATCTCGCCGTCTTCGGCCATGCGCAGCCGGGCGTGCGGCAGCGCGCGGCCCACGCTGCCGGCGCTGGCGTCTGACGGGTTCGACAGGCGGCCGTCGGCGGACAGCGTGGGCAGGTTCAGCGTCTGCACCGAACCGCCTTCCGACAGGCCGTAACCCTCGGCCACCGGCAGCCCCAGCGCCCAGGCCGCGCGCACCAGCGGCGCGCCGGCGGCGGCACCGCCCACGGCCACCAGCTTCAAGCCGGCCGGTGCGCGCTGGCCGCTGGCCATCAGGTGGCCCACCCAGGCGCGCAGCATCTGCGGCAGCAGGATCAGGCTGTGCGGCTGGTGTTCTCGCACCACGGCATCGAAGCGCGCGGCATCGAAGCTGGAAGAGCCCTGCAGACCCAGCGTGGCCAGCGGCAGCGCGATGACGGTGGCGCCCTGCTGGCGCGGCGCCATCAGGCCGGCGATGTTCTCCAGCAGCACGCCAAAAGGCAGCGCGCAGAGATGGCGCTCGATCTGCAAGGGCGCCAGCGCCTGCACCAGCGAGCCGGCCACCGCCTGCAGCGCAGCGCCGCTCAGGCACACGCCCTTGGGCGTGCCCGTGGTGCCCGAGGTGAAGGTGATCTTGGCCGTGCCCGCGGGCAGCGGCACCGCGGCGTGCGGCAAGCGGGCCTGCATCAAGCTGCCTGCGGGCAGCACGGCCGCCGCCGGCGGCAGCGCCGTGAAGCGCAGCCCGGGTGTCGCCTCGGCCCACAGCGCCGCGTGCGGCGCCGTCACGACCAGCGTGTCCACACCTGCGGCTTGCAGCGCGTGCTGCATCTGCGCCGGGGTGAAGAAGGGCGGCAGCGGCACGTGCACCACGCCCGCGGCGCTGGCTGCTTCGTCGAGCACGACGAAGGGCGCACCGTTGTCCAGCACCGTGGCCAGCACGCGCGTGCCCTGGGCCTGCAGCTGCACCGCCATGGCGGCCACGGCCTGCGCCAGCTCAGGCGCACTCCAGGCCTGGTGGCCGTCGAAGAGTGCAGCTGTTTCGATGCTTGCGGTCGTCATGCGTCAGCCCTCGGGGCCAGGCCGCGGCGGGCCAAAGCCTTGAGCGCGAGCTCGATCTGTCCGGCCAGCACCACCGGGTGGTGGTCGTAATAGCTGCCCCAGTGCGCAGCGCTTTCACCCAGCAGCGCGGGGTCGGCCGCACCCAGGCTGAGCGGCGCGATGCCCAGGCGCAGGAAGAGGTGGCGCAGCTCTTCGGTGAGCGTGCTCACCACCCAGCGGTAGCCCTCTGCGGCGAGGTGCGGCCCCAGCAGCAGGATGAGGCGGCGGCCTTCGCCCGCGCGGGCGGCGGCGAGGTGGCCGACCTCGGCGATGTGGGCGCGCGCCGGCGCCGGGCTGCCGGTGGCAGCGAGCATCTGCTCGGCCGGGCCGCCGAGGTAACGCTCCAGGAAGAGCGGTCCGCTGTCGGCGCTGCGGTAGCCGGCGGCGGCGACGATCTCGCCATCGGCATCGCGCAGGCTCACCAGCATGGGCGCGAAGCTGCGCACGTCGGCGCCGTAGCGCTCGGCGAAAACGCGGCGGATGAAGGCCTCCACCGCCTCGCGGCCGGCGTCTTGCGGGCCGTGCACGCGAAGGGACGGGGCCGCGCGGTGCGGAAGCGGGGCGGGGGGGGCGGAGGTGATCAGGCTGAGCATCGCTGGGTCCATCAAGACCGGGGGTCCGGTCTGTCGATGGAGGGGATGCTCGGCCTGGCGGATTAAGGGCGCCTTAAGCCGCGGGGCTTCAGCCCGTCATCGCCACTGGATGACGGCTGTTTCCCGCTCATCGGACGAAAAGCTCAGGGGCCACAGCGTGCGGTCGTTGAACCGCAGCGCCTGGCTTCCCGAAAGCTGGCCCGATTCCAGGCGGATCAGGGCCGGCGGGGGCTGGTTGCGCACGTCGCCTTCGCCCGGGTCGAACAAGGCCAACACCGGGTGGGGGGTGGGCAAGGCGTTTGCACTGTCCGTCAGGGGGGCGAAGTCGCTGCCGGCGATGGTCCAGCGGCCGCCCGCCGACACCACCGAGAAGGGCCATTGTTCGTGCAAGCGTGGGGGCAGGGGCACGACCGACGCCTGGGCCGATGCCACGGTCTCGGCCACGCCCAACGGTGCGCCGTCGGCGCCCAGACGCCAGGCACGGGGCAGGCCATCGGCGGCCCGCCAGGCCAGCCAGCGCGCGGCACCGTCCACGATGAGCCGCACCACTGGCACGCTGCGGTCGTTGATCTGGTAGGCGCGGTTGTTGCGCAGCGTGCCGTCGTTACCCACCGTGCGCACGCGTACCTGCTCGGGTTCCTGCACGCCGCCTTCGCGCATCACCAACACCAACTCATCTGGCAAGGCCTCGAGCTGCGGCGTGCTTTGTGTCGTCCCCGAGGGCAGGGCCCATTGCTGCCGGGCGCCCAGGGGCTGCCCGTTGGCGTCGAAGCGCTGCACCACCAGGTACTGGATCGACAAGCCGAGGCCCTGGTTGATCGACTCGATGTAGGACATCCAGATCACCGGCGAGGCACGGTGCGAGACCAGCTTGACGAAATCTGGCGTGACCCGGATGAAGCTGTCGCCGCTTTGCACCGGCAGCGTGCCCAGGCGTGCGCCCTGCAGCTGCCCGCTGGCATCCAGCGCGTCGAGGTTGAAGCGGTCAGCGACGGAAAAGCGTGCCAGCGAGGCCACCCGCAGCCCGGCGGAAGTGGGCAGCAGGCGCGCGGCGTAAGGTTCTTCAGGCGCACGCACGATGCTGCCGCCGGCCACGCGCTTGCCATTGCGGTCGGCGGTGACGGTGTCGGTGTTGTTCAGCGCGACGTAGCCGTCTTCCAGCACCGCCGGCGCTGCCTGCACCGACACGGCCGTGGTGGTGATCGCACCAAAGCCGCGGCTGCCGCCGTCGAAACCCAGCAGGCGGTCGTCGCTCTCGGTGGCGGTGCGCGTGGCATCCGTCCACACGACGCTGCGTACGATGCCGATGTCTGCGGCGTGCCAGGTGCTGCCGTACAGCTGCGTGGTTTGCGCGCCGTTGCGCACTGCGCCGCGCTCGTCGATGCGCAGCGTGCGCACCGGGTTTGTCGAGGCGGGAACCCGCACGTCCTCGAAGCCCACCACGACACGCCAGAACGCGATGTCGATGCCGTCGGTCCGGGCGTCGTAAACGGTGAACTGCTGCCCTGCGCGCAGTTCGCGCGGCAGCTCAACACCACTGATGGTGACCGAACGCCCGTTGCCCAGCGGCAGCACGTCGCTGGCCACGGTCTGCCCATCTGCTGTGCGCGAGAGTTCGGTGTCGCCCAGGCTCGTGTCGCTGCTGCGCTCGATCACCCGGCCGGCGGTGCCTGCCAGCATCGTCACACGCGTGCGGCTGGGGCCGATGAAGGGCGTGAACTGCCGGTACTGCCAGGACAAACCCACCGACAGCGGCCGCAGCGGGGCGCTGTCGCTCACCAGCACCTGGCCGGCCGCCGGCGCCGCGGGCACGAGCCCCGTGCTGCCGCCCGTGGCCGGCGGGTTGACGGTGCCACCGCCCGTGCCCCCGCCGGTGGCCGGTGCACCGCCGCCCCCTCCCCCGCCGCCGCAGGCCACCAGCAAGGCCGTGGCCAGGGTGATCCATCCCAGGGTGCCGATCCACCGTCTGCTCGCCATGACGCCGTCCCTCCTGCTGCCGAGAACGGGGCGGATGCTATCGGCCCCCCATGTCCTCGGCAGGGGCCGGGCCGTTGGCAGCCAGGCCCCCTTGAATGGGTGGTGTCGCACCGGTTCTGGCGCCAGGGGCACTGCAGCGCCTGTCATTTCTGGGCATGATGATCGGGCTCTCACCTGACGGAGGAACCGACATGCCCACCTGCAGCCTCTTCACCCGCCCCGGCCTGTCTGGCATGGCCCTGGCCGCTGCGGCCCTGCTGGGCAGCGGCAGCGCCCACGCCGTCAGCATCACCGATCCGGTCGGCGACTTCCTGCCCACCTTCGCCGGCAGCGTGCTGAGCGCCGATCTCGACGTGGTGGACGCCACCGTCACCTACAACCCCACGACGAACATCTTCACGCTCAGCAGCACGCAGGCGGGCGCCGTGGGCCTCACGTCCACCGGCACTTACATCTGGGGTGTGAACCGTGGCGCTGGCGTGGCCAGCTTCGCCAGCATCGGCATCACCGGCGTGCGTTTCGACGCCACCGTGCGCCTGAACCCCAACGGCACGGGCTCGATCGGCGCCACCGCGCTGCCGGCGGGTTCCGTCACCGTGGCGGGCAACGTCATCTCGGCCAGCTTCAGCGGCAGCCTGCTGCCCAGCACCGGTTTCAACCTGATCGACTACACCTGGAACCTCTGGCCTCGTGACACCGCCTTCACGGGCACGGCAGCCATTTCCGACTTCGCGCCGAACAACGCCAACTTCACCGTCACCGTGGTGCCCGAGCCGGCCACCGCTTTGCTGATGCTGGGTGGCGTGGCGGCGCTGATGCTGCGCCGCCGCGCCTCGGCGCGCTGAGCGCCGCGCTCACAGCCGCGCCTGCCCCACGCGCGCGGCGAGTTTCTCGGCCGCTTCGCGCCGCTCGCTGTAGCGGTTGACCAGGTAGGGCGCGACCTCGCGCGTGAGCAGCGTGAACTTCACCAGCTCTTCCATCACGTCGACCACACGCTCGTAGTAGGCCGAGGGCTTCATGCGCCCGGCCTCGTCGAACTCGTCATAGGCCTTGGCCACCGACGACTGGTTGGGGATGGTCAGCATGCGCATCCAGCGCCCCAGCACGCGCATCTGGTTGACGGCGTTGAAGGACTGCGAGCCGCCGCTGACCTGCATCACCGCCAGCGTCTTGCCTTGCGTCGGGCGCAGGGCGCCGATGTTCAGCGGCAGCCAGTCGATCTGCGCCTTGAGCACCGCCGTCATCGCGCCGTGCCGCTCGGGCGAAGTCCACACCATGCCTTCGGCCCAGGCGCAGGCCTCGCGCAGCTCCCGCACCTTGGGGTGGGTGTCGGGCGCGCCGTCGGGCAGCGGCAGGCCGTCCGCATGGAAGACCCGCACTTCGCCGCCCAGGGCCGTGAGCAGGCGCGCAGCCTCCAGCGTGAGGAAGCGGCTGTAGCTGCGTTCGCGCAGCGAGCCATAGAGCAGCAGGAAGCGCGGCGCGTGCGTCGCCGCCATGGGCGGGCGCAGCGCGGCCAGGTCGGGCAGCTCGAAGTGCGCGGGGTCGAGGTGGGGCAGGTCGTCGAGGTTCATGCGGCGGTCCGAGAAGGCGGAAACCAATGCTGCGTGCGGTTGGCGATGGCCACCAGCGAAAGCATCACCGGCACTTCCACCAGCACGCCCACCACGGTGGCCAGCGCGGCGCCCGACTGCAGGCCGAAGAGCGAGATGGCCACGGCCACCGCGAGCTCGAAGAAGTTCGACGTGCCGATGAGGCTGGCCGGTGCCGCCACGTTGTAGGGCAGGCGAAGGCGCTGCGCCGCGAAGTAGGTGATGGCGAAGATGCCGTAGCTCTGCAGCACCAGCGGCACGGCGATCAGCACGATGTGCAGCCGCCGGCTCACCAGCGTGGGCGCTTGCAGGCCGAAGAGCAGCACCACGGTGGCAATCAGCCCGGCCACTGCCGCCGGCTTCAGCGCGGCCACGCGCTGTGCGAGCAATGCCGACCCGCCCTGCCCCAGCCACAGCCTGCGCAGCAGCGCGCCCGCCGCCAGCGGCAGCACCACGTAGAGCACGGTGGACAGCAACAGCGTCGACCACGGCACGGTGACGTCGGTGACGCCGAGCAGGAAGGCCGCGATGGGTGCGAAGGCCAGCACCATCACGAGGTCGTTCACCGACACCTGCACCAGCGTGTAGGCGGCATCGCCCTTGGTGAGCTGGCTCCAGACGAAGACCATCGCCGTGCACGGCGCCACGCCCAGCAGGATCATCCCGGCGATGTACTGGCTGGCGGTGGCCGGGTCGACCCAGGGCGCGAACACGTGCTCGAAGAACAGCACCGCCAGCGCTGCCATCGTGAAGGGTTTGACCAGCCAGTTGATCACCAGCGTCAGCACCAGGCCGCGCGGCTTGCGGCCCACGGCGCGGACCGACGCGAAGTCGATCTGCACCATCATTGGCACGATCATCACCCAGATGAACACGGCCACGACGAGATTGACGTGCGCGAACTCCAGCGCCGCAATCGCCGCGAAGAGGCCGGGCGACAGCAGCCCCAGCACCACGCCAGCGGCCATGCCCAGGCCGACCCAGACGGTGAGGTAACGCTCGAAGACACCCATGCGTGTGGCCGCGGCGCCGTGGCTCAGCGTGTGCCGATTTCGCGCACTTCGCGCTGCAGCGAGAGGCGGTCCAGCGTGGCGATGGGCAGGGCCAGCATCAGCTCGATGCGGCGCTTGAGCGTGGTGGCCACGGCGGTGAAGGCGCGCGCCTGCTCATCGGCACTGCCCGTGACGGCGCCGGGGTCGGGCACGCCCCAGTGCGCCGTCATTGGCTGGCCGGGCCAGACGGGGCACACCTCGCCGGCGGCGTTGTCGCAGACGGTGAAGACGAAGTCCATGGCCGGCGCGCCGGGCCGTGCGAACTCCGCCCAGTCCTTGCTTCTGTGGCCTTCGGTGGGCAGATGCCATTGCGCCAAGGTGGCCAAGGCCAGCGGATGCACCTGTCCGCTGGGCTGGCTGCCGGCCGAGTGCGCAACGAAGCGCCCGCGGCCCAGGTGGTTCATCAAGGCTTCGGCCAGGATGGACCGGGCCGAGTTGTGGGTGCAGATGAAGAGCACGTGCTGTGGGCTCATGGCGGGGCTCCGTCAGGGGGTGGTGTCGAGGGGCGGTCAGCAGCTGGTGCAGGTGCCCGCGGCGCCCGGGGCCGGCACGGCGCAGGGCTGGCCGCCGCAGCAGTGCGCCACGAGGTAATCGGTGAGTGCGTTCATCTGCGCCAGCTCGGGCCGGTAGATGAGGTGGCGGCCGTCGCGCTGCTGCGTCACCAGGCCGGCGTGCACCAATTCCTTCAAGTGGAAGGACAGCGTGCTGCTGCTCACGCCCAGCGTGGCGGCCAGAACGCCCGGCGTGAGGCCCTGCGGCCCGGCACCCACGAGCGCGCGGAAGACACGCAGGCGCATGCCCTGGGCCAGCGCGGCGAGCGCAGTGACGGCGGTGTGTTCGTCCATGCAGGTCTCCTTCAGGCCGGCGCCGTGAGCGCGCGGCGCGTGGGCAGGTTCAGCGTCAGCGCCCAGCACAGCACGAGCATGACCCCCGAGCCGATGAGTGCACCGCTCAGCCCGTAGGCCTGGTACAGCAGCCCCGACATCAGCGTGCCGAAGAAGCGGCCCAGCGCGTTGGCCGCGTAGTAGAAGCCCACGTCTTCGGCAGCCTTCTCGCTGCCGGCGTAGGCCAGGATCAGGTAGCTGTGCACCGAGGAGTTCACGGCGAAGGCCACGCCGAAGAGGCCCAGGCCCACCACCACCACCCATTCCAGCGGCGGCAGCTGCGGCAAATCGGCCAGCACCAGGCCCGCCAGCACCAGCGGCACCAGCGCCAGCACCGCCGACCAGGCGCGTGCGGCCGGCACCTCGGTGCTGAGGCCGTCGTCGCTGCGGCGCACGATCTGCGGCGCCAGGCCCTGCACCACGCCGTAGCCGATGGTCCACAGGGCGAGGAAGGCGCCCACCATCGTGAAGGTCCAGCCCACCGAGTACAGGAAGACGGGCACGCCGACGACGAACCACACGTCGCGCGCGCCGAAGAGCATCACGCGCGCTGCGGCCAGCAGGTTGATGCCGCGGTTCTTGGCAAACAGCTCCTTCGCCGACTTCGAGGCCTTGGCCTTGCCCATCAGCGGCGGCACGAAAAACAGCACGCCGCCCAGCACCAGCGCCAGCAGCCCGGCCATCAGCCACAGCGAATGCTGGAAGCCCAGGCCCTGCAGCAGCAGACCGCCGAGGAAGAAGCCCACGCCCTTCATCGCGTTCTTGCTGCCGGTGAAAAACGCCACCCACTTGAAGAGCTGGCCGGAGGCCGTGCCTGCCGTCAGCTTGATGGCCGACTTGCTGGCGGTCTTGGTGAGGTCCTTGGCGACGCCGCACACGCCCTGCGCCAGCACCACCCAAGCCACCGACATCACCGCCGTCCAGCTGGGCGACAAGGCCGAGAGCAGCAGGAAGCCCGTGATCTGCGTGGCCAGCCCCACCACCAGCATGCGCTGGATGCCGTAGCGCGTGGCCAGCCAGCCGCCCACGAGGTTGGCCACGACGCCCATGGCCTCGTACAGCAGGAAGAGGAAGGCCAGCGTGAAGGGCGAGTAGCCCAGCCGGTAGAAGTGCAGCAGCACCAGCATGCGCAGCGCGCCATCGCTGAGCGTGAAGCCCCAGTAGGCCGCCGTGACGATGGCGTAGTTGCGGGTGCCGGTGTTCATCGTGCTGGCCCGGTCCTCAGAGACCTTGGGCTTCCATGTGGCAGGCCAGGTCCACCATGCGGCAGGCGTAGCCCATCTCGTTGTCGTACCAGGCGTAGACCTTCAGCAGCGTGCCGTCGGTCACCATCGTCGACAGCGCATCGACGATGCTGCTGCGCGTGTCGCGGGCGTAATCGGCACTGACCAGCGGGCGTGTCTCGAACCCCAGGATGCCGGCCAGCGGGCCTTGGGCCGCGGCCTCGAACAGCGCGTTCACTTCTTCCACCGTGGTCTCGCGCTTGAGCTCGAACACGCAGTCGGTGAGGCTGGCATTGAGCACCGGCACGCGCACGGCGTGGCCGTTGAGCTTGCCCTTGAGTTCGGGGTAGATCAGCGCGATGGCCGTGGCGCTGCCCGTGGTGGTGGGGGCCAGGTTCACCAAGGCGCTGCGGGCGCGGCGCAGATCCTTGTGCGGCGCGTCCACCACCAGGTTGGTGTTGGTGGGGTCGTGCAGCGTGGTGATCTGCCCGTGGCGGATGCCCAGGGCCTCGTGCACCACCTTCACCACCGGCGCCAGGCAGTTGGTGGTGCAGCTGGCGGCGGTGACGATGCGGTCGCGCGCGGGCTGGTAGAGGTGTTCGTTGACGCCGACCACCACGTTGAGCACGCCGCCGGTCTTCACGGGCGCGGCCACGATCACGCGCTTCGCACCGCGGTCGAGGTGGCCCTGCAGCACCTCGGGCGTGAGGAACTTGCCCGTGCACTCCAGCACCAGGTCCACGCCGAGGTCGCCCCAGGGGATGTCGGCCGGCTGCGCGTGTGCGCTGAAGCCCAAAGCGCGGCCGTTGACCTGCAGGCCGTCTTCACCGGTTGCGCCGATGTCGGCGCGCCAGCGGCCCTGCACGCTGTCGAATTGAAGCAGGTGCGCGGTGGCGGCGGCGCCGCCCTTGATCTCGTTGCAGTGCACCACCTCCAGGCGGTTGGCACCGCGCGGGTCGTCGTCCGGGCGTTCGGCCGCGCCCATCGCGGCGCGCAGCGCCAGGCGGCCGATGCGACCCATGCCGTTGATGCCGACTTTCATGCGCAGGGCTCCTTGCAAGTCTTTCGATAATTTGATGACTATCGAAATATAAACCCGGTCGATGACGGCGGCGTGACACCGGCCGCCTACCGGTGGACGCTGCGCAGCCGCTGTTGTGCAATGCCGCGCATGACGTGGTTCGCTTTGTGGCGCAGGCCTTGGTGCGGCTGGGTGCTGGTCTGGGGGTGGGCCGCTTGCGGGACGGCCGCCGCGGCTGGGGGCGCTGCCACAGCTGCCTCGATCGAGGCCAGCTGGCGCCTGGTGCCGCAGGCGCTGGCCGAGATGCGGGCCCAGCGCTGGGCGCAGGCCACGTCCTTGCTGAACCAGGCGGTGGCGCAGGCGCCGCAGGCCGCGCGCCCGCGCGAGCTGCTGATGCGCAGCCTGGTGGCGCAGGCACGCTTCGAAGAAGCCGAGCGCGAGGGCCAGGCCGCCCTGGCCCTGACCAGCAGCACGGAGGTGGTGCTCTACGTGACCGAGCTGCAGGTCGGCCTGGGCCTGTACGACGAGGCGCAGGCCCAGCTGGTGCTGGCGGTGCGCCGCGACCCGCTGTCCCCGGGCCTGCGTATGCGCCAGGCCGAGGTGGCGCTGGCGAAGGGCGACCGCGCCGCGGCGCGCCGCTACTACGCGCAGGCGCTGCCGCTCATGGAAGACGACAGCGCGCTGGCCGAGGCCCCCGAAGCCGAACGTGCGTGGCTGCGGCAGGCTTACGCGGCGAACCGCGCCCACCGGGCCGCCTGGCGCGCGTGGGTGGCCGCCTTGCAGCAACCCAGCCCGGCCCGTTGGCAACAGGCCGTGGCCCAGGTGCGGGCGGCCTTCGGGCCGCAGCACCTGATGGTGGCCCAGGTGCTCTGCGACCAGGCCCGCAGCGCCCGGACGCCGGCCGAACGTCAGGAGGCCCTGCACCTGCTGACCCGATCGCTGGCCCTCGGTGAACAGGCCCTGGGCGCGAACCACCCGCTGGTCTTGGCCTGCCGCGAGGAGATGGCCTTCGTGCTGAACATGCAGGGCCGGCACGCGGAGGCGCTCGGCCATGCCGCAGCGGCCGTGGTCGGCTACGACCGTGAGCTGCGGCCGGGCGACCTGAAGGTGCTGGTGCCGCTGAATACGCTCGCATCTGCCGCGGAACTCATGGGTCATGCCGTCATGGCCGGGGCCGCGCGGCAACGTCGCGATGCGCTGGCGCACGCGCAGCGCGGGCCTTTCAGTGGCCTGGCCCTGGGCACACGGATTGATCTGGCCCAGCATCACGCGAACCTGGGCGATCTGGCGCGCGCCGACCGCCTGGTGCGCGAGGTCGAGGCGCGGCTGCCCGAGGCCGAGCAAGACGACGACCTGGCCCCTGCCCTGCGCAGCCTGGCCACCCTGATCGGCAGCTGGGGCGAAGCCCAGAAAGCCGAAGCCCTGCTCGCACAGGCCCGCCGCTTGCAGCCCGATCCGGACCTGGCCGTGTTCGCCACGGAACAGCTGCAGGTCCAGCGTGCGCAAGAGCAGCTGGCGGCTGGCAACCACGACGCGGCGCTCGCCGCGCTTCGAGCGCTGCAGCAGCAGGCCGAACGTGAGCATGGCGCCCAGAGCCTGCAGGCCCTGGAGGCCGAGGGCCGCGTGCTGGACGCCCTGGTGCAGGCGGACCGGCAGGAAGAGGCCCTGGCCCTGGCGCGGCTTCGCCTGCCTCGGCTGCAGCGGCTGGCCCCCCAAGCCTGGCCGATGCGCTGGCTGAACGCGCAGTACATCGCGCTGCACAGCCCCGACCCGAAGGAACGCCAGGACATGCTGCGCTGGATGCAGGCCGTGGCACTGGCCGCCCCCATCGACGAAAGCTCGCGGCGTGAGCTGCACTGGCACCTGGCGAGGATGCTGCCCGACCACCAGGCGCCGGCCACCGGCTTGCTGCACGGGCGACTGGCCGTCGCGCTGACCGACGCCACCCGCGCCGACCTGGCCGCCACGGGCACGGGCGCGGGTCGGGCCTTCGCCGTCAGCAGCCATGAGAAGTACCGCGACCTCGTGGTCGCGCTCCTGCGGCAGGGCCGCCATGCCGAGGCCGAGGCCGTGCTGCAGCGCATGCGCAGCGACGGTCTGGCTGAGCTGGCGGGCAGCGAGGCCAGCCCCTCGGCCCTGAGCTGCGTGCAAGATGAATGCCGCTGGCTGGCGCAGCTGACCGACATGGGCCGGCAGTTGCTGGCCCTGGAGCAGGCCGAGCCGCGTACACGCGGGGCCCAGACGCCCGCGCTGAGTGCCGAGTGGGAACGCCTCACCCGCGAGTTCGAGAGCAGCCAGCGTGAAGCCGCCCGGCGTGCCGGCCTCACCAGCACCGAGCTCACGGCCGGTCTTCCCCCAGGCACGGTGCTGCTGCGCGTGCTGGTCGACTGGGGCGTCGTCTGGCTGTGGGGCCACGCCCCGGGCGCGCCCGATGCAGCCGACCGGCACTTCGTCATCAGCGTCCCGCTGCCCAAAGAGCCGCTGGACGACCTGCTGCAGGGCCTGCGCTCGAAGCTCGGCGATGCCAAGAGCGACCTGCCCGCCCTGCACCAGCGGCTGCGGGGTCTGCACGCGCTGCTGATTGCGCCGCTGCAGCCCTGGCTCGACCGCGTGACCGCCGGCGTGCCCGTGCCGCTGTTGCTGGTCGCGCCCGACCAGGCGCTGGCGCAGCTGTCCTTCGCGGCCTTGTTCGATGGCCAGCGTTACCTGGTGGAGCGCTACGCGGTGGGCTACTTCAACGATGGCGCGCGCGCCCACATGGCCGCCGTGCCCTCGTTGCGCCGGCAGGCGGCCTTCGGCCTGACGGAAGGGCTGCGCGGCTACCGCCCGCTGATCCACACCCAGGCCGAGGTGGTGACGCTGGCGCAGCGCATCCCGGGCCTTGCGCCCCGCCTGGACGGCGCGTTCACGCGGGCGGCCCTCGAGGCGGTGCTGCAGGCCAACCGTCAGGGTGGCCCCGAGCGCACGCCCATCGTGCACGTGGCCAGCCACTTCGAGTTCGGGCCCGCCGAAGACCCCGACAAGGGCCTGCTGCTGGGCGATGGCAGCCTGTGGCCGCTGAGCGAGCTGCGCAGCGTGGACTTCACGGGCACCGAGTTGCTGACGCTGTCGGCCTGCCAGACCGCCGAATCGCGCGGCCTCTTGCGCCGGCGCTGGCTGGAGGTGGACGGCTTCGCGCAGCTGGCGCTGAAAAACGGCGCGCACGCCGTGATGGCCACCCTGTGGCCCGCCTACGACTGGAGCGCGGGCCTGCTGATGGGCCGCTTCTATGCGCTGTGGGACCGGCCTGGCGAGGACGGTGCGCTGAGCAAGGCGCATGCGCTGCGCCAGGCCCAGCTCGAGCTGATGCAGGGCCAAGCCGACGGGCAGGCCCTGCGTTCGGCGCGGGGCCGTTTGCTGCAGGCGCGCCACCCGGCGGAATGGGCGCCGTTCGTGGTGCTGGGAAACTGGCGCTGACACGCGCCGGGCCGTCGTGGCGCGATGAGCCGGCGGTGAGGTTCGGCTGCTTTCTGGAAGCTCATCTCGTCATCCGCACGAGGCCTACGGCAACGGCTTCAACCCCAGCTCTTTCAAGAAGCCGTTGTGCGTGTCTTTCGCCGCCGCTATCGCCTTCTCGATATCCAGCAGCGCTTGGTGCGTGTCATCCAGATCGATTTCCGCCTCACCCACCGCCGTGCTGATGTAGCGCGAGATGTTCAGGTTGAAATCGTTCTTCTCGATTTCGGCCATCTCCACCCGGCGCGAGTAGCGCGCCTCTTCCTCACGGAACTGGTAGGTCTTGATGATCTTGGCGATGTGCTCGTCGGTCAGCTGGTTCTGGCGCTTGCCTTTGACGAAGTGCTCCGCCGCGTTGATGAACAGCACGTCGTCCGGCTTCTTGCACTTCTTCAGCACCAGGATGCAGACCGGAATGCCCGTGGAATAAAACAGGTTGGACGGCAAACCGATGACGGTATCGATGTGCCCGTCTTTCAGCAGCTTGGTGCGGATGCGTTCCTCTGCCCCGCCCCGGAACAGCACCCCGTGCGGCAGGATGATGGCCATCACCCCTTCGTCCTTCAGGAAGTGAAAGCCGTGCAGCAGGAAGGCAAAGTCCGCCGCCGACTTGGGCGCCAGGCCGTGGTTCTTGAAGCGCACGTCGTCCGCCAACGCCTCGCCAGGCTCCCAACGCAGGCTGAAGGGTGGGTTGGCCACGATGGCGTCGAACTTGGGTTGCTTGGCCGGGTTCAGCTCGCGCAGCTTGTCCCACTCGTTGGCCAGCGTGTCGCCGTGGAAGATTTCGAACTCGGTGTCCTTCACCCCGTGCAGCAGCATGTTCATGCGCGCCAAGTTGTAGGTGGTGACGTTCTTTTCCTGGCCGACGATGCGGCCAATCGTGCCCCCCGCCTTTTGCATGCGGCGGCGCACGTTCATCAACAGTGAACCCGAGCCGCAGGCAAAGTCCATCACGCTGTCCAGACGCTGTTTCACGCCGGTCTTGGGTTCCTGGCTGTCCCGCGTGACGATGGCGGACAGCACATCGGAAATCTGTTGCGGCGTGTAGAACTCGCCCGCCTTCTTGCCCGAGCCGGCCGCGAACTGGCCGATCAGGTATTCATACGCATCGCCCAGCGTGTCCACGTCGGTGGAGAACGACGCCAGCCCCTCGGCAATCTT
The DNA here is from genome assembly GCA_051861265.1 of Rubrivivax sp. Lineage (GTDB taxonomy): Bacteria > Pseudomonadota > Gammaproteobacteria > Burkholderiales > Burkholderiaceae_C > Rubrivivax. The sequence continues at coordinate 189,147 of JBHYDA010000006.1, read as the reverse complement.
TTGAATGATGGTGCACAGCTTGGCATTGCGCTCGGTGTAGCCCTTGCCCAGCTTGTTCGAGGTCAGGTCGATCTCAGAGAACAGGCCCTGGAAGGTGCTCTCGAACGATTCGGTCTCGATGTACTTGAAGCCGCTTTGCAGCGTGTTCAGCAGAGCGGTGTCTTGCGTGCGCGCCATGTTGGCCACGGCGCTCCACAGGTGTTCAGGCCGAATGACGTAGTGCACCTTGCGGCGCATCTGCTTCTCGAAGGCCGGCACGTCGTCCAGGTTGCTTTCGTACCAAAGCTGCAGGGGGGTCGACACCGAGCTGTCAATCTGTGTCGGGTAGTCGCTGCCCAGCTCTTTCCTGGCGGCGGCTTCGTAGTTGTCCGACAGGTAGCGCAGGAACAGGAACGACAGCATGTAGTCGCGGAAATCGTCCGCGTCCATCGCTCCGCGCAGCTGGTCGGCAATCGCCCACAGCGTCTTGCCCAGTTGTTTCTGTTTTTCTTCGGTCATGGTTGCTCTTTTGTTCTCGGGGTCACGCGGCGGCGGCTTTGGCGTGCTTGGGCGGCGGCGCAAAGATGTCTGGCAAGACGAACTGGTAGCGACCCAAGAACGCGTTCAGGATCTGGCGGAACAGCTGCTTGTTGTCGTCCACCATCTCGGCCGGCTGGTAAATGTCGTACTTGCCGTGGCTCAATGGGTTCAGCGCACGGGCAAACAGGTCTTCATCGTCCAAGCCGTGAATGCAGGCAGAGAAGTCGTCGTTGCCAAAGAAGGTGGCGGTCTTCTCCAGGATGCTGCGCAGCATGTTGAAGTGGAAGGTGAACAGCTGCCCGGTCTGGGCCGCCTTCTTGAGTTCGGCCAGCATGGCCACGTGGTGGAAGAAGGGCGTGTCGTCGGTGGCCCGCAGCGTGTAGGTGGTGCCCCGTTCCGGCCGGTGCAGGAAGTACTTCTTGTGCGCATCCTTCTTCAGTTCGTTGCACACCACGTTGAAGAACAGCGCGTGGTGGGACGACACCACCGCTTTGATGGGCGCTGGCACCATGCGGGGCGGGCTATCGGCTTCGCCCGGTGCATCCGCGGCCACCGCTTCGGGGCGCGCTCTGCTCTTCGCTTTGCGCAGCAACTTGGCCAGGTCGCTGGCCACGGCAATGGCGTTGTTGTCGTCCAGCGAGGTGATGGGGTCGTCGATGTACAGGTACTTCACCCACTGGTACGCCTCGGCCCCGTCGATCACCCGCTCGCAGATGGCCATGAACACGCACCAGATGAAGATGTTCTCTTCGCCGCGTGAGACCTTGATGTGGCGTGTCTCACCCTTGCGGAAGCTGACGGTCCACGCGTCGTAGTCGATGTCGAACAGAAAGTCCGCGTAGCGCGCGAGGTAGTGGCCGATGCGCTCGTCCAGGGTCAGTTCCTTCAGGCCCTTGAAGAACTGCGAATCGGTGTTGATGTGCAGGCGCCGCTCGCTGTCTTTCTCCAGGTCGTTGTCCCAGGAGAACAGGTCTTCGGTGAAGGCGTTGAAGTACAGCGTGTCGGGCTGGCCCTTGTTCTTGCGCTTGCCCTCGTCCTTGAAGGCCATGGACAGGCGGGTCTTGCCCGTGCCGTTGTAGGCGTAGAGCAGCACAAACTCCTGACCGCCGCCGTTCAGGTCGTCGCGCAACCGGGTAACCAGTCGGCGCAGGTCGGTGAAGCGGTGAATCTTCGGCTTGTCGCTCATGCTTCCGGCACGTCCGTCGAAGGAAACAGCTGCTGCATCAGCCCCTGCTTGTGGGTCTTGAGGGTGTCTAGTTCCAAGGTGGCGGAGCTGATCAGCGCGTCTAGCGAGGCGAGAGATTCTGCGATGCGTTGTTGTTCGGCGACCGAAGGGAGCGGGATTTCGATCTTTGCCATCACGCCATTCATCAGCTTGGGATTCCCGACGTATGAAACGTGGCTCCGTGTGACGCCATTAAGGAGGGCTGCGACGCAAGCATTGGCATAACCTTCCTTGTTGATCAAAACGCCGCAGACGTTTGTGCAGTAAAATTTTCCGGGGCGGAAATTCACATCTCCAGCATTCGCGCCGTCTGTCGTCCATGTAATCGCGTCTTCGTAAAGATACTCAGAGTAGTAGCCAGCCAAACCCTTGTTCTTCGTTTGAGACGAATAGACCGGGAACGCTGCTTCTTCTGACGCCTCATCTTGGACCAAGGTCATCGAAAGGACTTCTCCACGCGTGACCCTGAAGATTTCGCCAATCGCCTTCACCTCCCAATCCCCAGCTTTCTCGAACTCGGGAAAGCGCAGGCGGGGTTGGGTTTCGCCTTCGCGGGGGAAGAGTTGCTGCATCAGCCCTTTTTTGTGGGTCTTGAGCGCCTCCACCTTGCGCCCTTGCGCGGCGATCAGTTCGTCCAGGGAGCCCAGGCAGTCGGCGATTTTTTGTTGTTCGGCAACCGATGTCTTGCCCGCCGGGACGGGAACAGGCAGGGCCATCAGGTCGCTGTCGTTGATGCTCAAGGAGCCATGTGCCCGAGCGCCCACCTGAATGAACTTGCGCAGCCAACGCCCGTGCAGGTTGTCTGAGAACTGGTGGTTCAGAAACCGTACATCTGGCGAATTGCCGTTGATGCGGAAGCAGGTGAAGATGCTGTTCGGGACGGCTGCCAGCTCAGTGCCCGCATACAGGGTGAGGAAGCCTTCCGGGTATTCCTTGGTCGCGCTCTTGTTGTAGGCAAAGTCGTTAGGTTTCAGGAGCAAGTAGTTCTTGTACGAGTCACCAGCAATCACGCGACCAAACTTGTCTTGTTGGCTAACAAGACCAACGCCCGAAGTGATGCTCATCGGCACGCAGACGTTGTTGCCGACTTTTTCTGTGCTGATCGTCGCCACCGTGCCGAGCTTCTCTGTGGTCCAGTCGCCAGCGCTTTGAAACGCTGGAAACCGCAGCTTGGGCACCAGCCCAGTTGTGGCTTGGTCCTTCATGACCTTGGTCTTCATGCCCCCGCCTCCTGGCTGATCTGGGTGATGAAGCGTTCCATCTCTTCCTTGCGGGGCAGTTCCACGGCGTAGCGGGAGACGAAGACCTGGTTGTTCAGGTCGCCCAGGGCGAATTCGACCAGCGCGTCGTTCTTGCGGGTGCACAGCAAGATGCCGATGGGCGGCTGGTCGCCCGGGGTCATCTGGTGCTTCTTGTAATAGGCCACGTAGGTGTTGAGCTGGCCCAGGTGTTCGTGGCGGAAGGCGTCGGTCTTGAGCTCGACCAGCACGTGGCACTTGAGGATGCGGTGGTAGAAGACGAGGTCGATGAAGAAGTGCTCGTCGCCGATGAGGATGCGCTTTTGCCGCGCCTCGAAGCAGAAGCCGTGGCCCAGTTCCAGCAAGAAGTCTTGCAGGCGGTCGAGCAGGGCGTCTTCCAGGTCAGACTCGGCCATCACATCGCGCGAGCGCAGGCCGAGAAATTCAAAGACATAGGGGTCGCGGATGACGTGGGCGGGCTGCAGCGTGTCGGCCGCCGCGTGGGCCAGGGCGGAGAGCTGGGCCTGGTCTTTGGACAGGCCGCTGCGCTGGTAATACAGGCTGTCGATCTGCCGGCGCAGCTCGCGCACCGACCAGTTGCCGCGTAGGCACTCCACCTCGTAGAAGCGGCGCTGGGTGTCGTCCGGCAGGTCACACAGCTCGGCCAGGTGGGAGAAGGAGAGGTGGTGGATCAAAACGGGAGACGCCGACTCCCGTTTGGGCTCTGGCTGTGCGGCCAGCGCCGCTGGCAAGGCCGCAGCCCGAGGGCCCGCCAGCCATTCGGGAGACAGCGTCTCCCGAATCTGCGGGTACACGCTGTAGAAGAGCCGGAAGCGGCGCAGCTCGCGGGCGTCTACCCGCTTGAGCCCGGCCGCCGCCAGGCGCTGGGCCAAGGCGGGCAAGAGCCTTTCGCCATAGGCCGCGCGGTCTTTGCCCTGCTGCTCGAACGCCACGATGCGGTGGCCGATCAGCCAGTTGCGCACGGTCAGGCTGGTGTTGACGGCCTTGGCCGCCAGGGCCTGCGACTGGCCATGGATGCGGACGATGGCGGACACCAGCGCATCAAAGTCGCCGGGTGTGGCGGATGGCGCCGAAGGCTTGTTCACGGGTGTGGGCGCCTTCTTACGGCTCATAGGCGCTGAGCCCTGAAATCTCGCGCCCCTGGGCGCGTTTGTTCAGCAGGGGCATCAGCTGAGCCATCAGCGCGGTCTCGGCTTGCGCTCGCGCCTTCCAGCCGAGTTGAAGCGGTTCCATGAGGGCACTTAAGCGCTCGCCGTCCAAGATCAGGCGTTGCAGTGTCTGGTCCACAAAGGCTTGCAGGGCGGTAGTGGCCAGGCCGTGCTGGGTGGCGATGGCGGCCAGCTCGGCGTTGTCGCGTTCTTTCTTGAAGCGGAGGTAGCCCTCGCGGATGGCGGTTTCGCTGAGGCCTTCGCCCGCCTTCAGGGTGTTGATGTAGGCGGCGATGTCGTCGCGCTCGTTCATGAACTTGGCGTCGGCCGCGATGATGCCGATGAGCTGCTCGCGGCTCATCTTGAGCTTGCTGCCGCCCGTACCCTGCTGGGTGAAGCGAGACATCAGACCCATGATGTAGTCGTAGTCGATGACGGCGCTGGCGAACAGCACGAACTCGAAGTCGAGCTGGTCCACTTCGTCGGCGCTGGCTTGGTTGCCTGCGCCGGGCGCTGTCTTGCCCTGCTGGGCCTTGAGGCGCTGGGCGGTGTCGAGGTACACGCCACGGAAGGCCTGCAGGTCTTCGCGCGGCAGGATGGCTTCGATGGCGGTGGCGTTGTCGGCGGTCAGGTCGGTGTATTGGTCTAGCTGGGTCTTGAGGCGCTGCACTTCCTTGAAGGCCTTGATGAAGGCGGCGCGGGCGTCGTCCCCCTTGAGCTGGGGCACGGCCTCGGCCGCGCAAGGCAGGCCCTGGGTCTCCATGAAGTCGGCCAGCTTCTGCACGGCGGCGTCGAGCTTTTCAATGACCACGGGGGCTTTGTCCACCAGCCAGATCTTGCGTTCTTCCTCGGTGGCGTTTTCGCCCGAGAACAGGGCGATGGCTTCGTCCACGTTGGCTTGCTGTTGGCGGAAATCGAGGATGTTGCCGTAGGGTTTGCTGCCGTTGAGCACGCGGTTGGTACGCGAGAAGGCCTGGATGAGCCCGTGGTACTTGAGGTTCTTGTCGACGTACAGCGTGTTCAGGTACTTGCTGTCAAAGCCGGTGAGCAGCATGTCGACCACGATGGTGATGTCGATCTTCTTGGTGGCGGGGAAGTCGGCGTTGGGCCACTGCTGGTCTTTGATGCGCTTCTGCACGTCCTGGTAGTACAGGTCGAACTCGCCGATCTGGTGGTTGGTGCCGTAGCGGGCGTTGTAGTCGGCCAGGATGGCTTTGAGCGCGGTCTTCTTGCCTTCGGGGTCTTCCTCGTTGTCGGCCTTTTCCTGCTGCAGGTCTTGCTGCAGTTGCTTCACGTCGGGGTTGCCTTCGGCCGGGGGTGAAAACACGCAGGCGATGTTCAGCGGCTGGAAGGCCGGGTTGGCGGCCTGCTTTGCCTCTTGCAGTTCGTCAAACAGCCCGTGGTATTCGATGGCGTCGTTGATGCTGGCGGTGGCCAGCACGGCGTTGAAGCGGCGGCCGGCGGTGGCGGTGTCGTGCTTGGCCAGGATGGCTTCGACCACGGCTTTCTTGGCCAGGGCTTGGCCGGGCTTGGGCGGGTTCTTCCCTTCGGGCTTGTAGTAGTCCACGTGGAAGCGCAGCACGTTGGCGTCTTCAATGGCGTGGGTGATGGTGTAGGCGTGCAGCTGCTTCTGGAACAGGTCTTCGGTGGTCTTGAACTGGCCTTCTTCACCTTCGAACTGCTTGGCGGTGGCGTTCTTCTCGAAGATGGGCGTGCCGGTGAACCCGAAGAGCTGGGCCTTGGGGAAGAAGGTCTTGATGGCCTCGTGGTTGTCGCCAAACTGCGAGCGGTGGCATTCATCGAAGATGAAGACGATGCGCTTGTCGCTCAGCGGTTCGAGCTGTTCCTTGTAAGTCTTGAGGTCGTTCTTTTTGCGTTGCTTGTTGCGCTTGCTGTTTTCGTCAAGCGCCAGGCCCAGCTTCTGGATGGTGGTGACGATGACCTTGTCGGCGTAGTCGTCTGACAGCAGGCGGCGCACCAGCGCGCCGGTGTTGGTGTTCTCCTCGACGCAGCCTTCCTGGAAGCGGTTGAATTCCTCGCGGGTCTGGCGGTCCAGGTCTTTGCGGTCGACCACGAACAGGCACTTTTCGATGTCGGGGTTGTCCTTGAGCAGCGTGGATGCCTTGAACGATGTGAGCGTCTTGCCGCTGCCGGTGGTGTGCCAGATGTAGCCGTTGCCGCTGTTCTGGTGGATGCACTCCACGATCGCCTTGACCGCATACACCTGGTAGGGACGCATCATCAGCAGCTTTTGCTCACTGGCCACCAGCACCATGTAACGGCTGATGGCTTGGCCCAGCGTGCACTTGGGCAAGAAGGTCTCGGCGAAGTGGTCGAGGTGGGTGATCTTCTTGTTGGCCTCGTCGGCAAACTGGTAGATGGGCAGGAAGCGCTCGTCGGCGTTGAAGGCGAAGTGCCGCGCGTTGTTGTTGGCGAAGTACCAGGTGTTGGTGCGGTTGCTGACGATGAACAGCTGCAGGAAGCACAGCAGGGTCTTGCTGTAGCCGTTGCCCGGGTCGTTCTTGTAGTCAACGATCTGCTCCATGGCGCGGCGCGGGCTGATGCTCAGCGTCTTGAGCTCGATCTGCACGCACGGCACACCGTTGATAAGGATAAGAACGTCGTAGCGGTGGTGGCTGTAGTCGGTGTTGATGCGCAGCTGGTTGACGACCTCGAAGCTGTTCTTGCACCAGTCTTTGATGTTGACGAGGGTGTAGTTCAGCGGGGTGCCGTCGTCTCGGGTAAACGTTTCGCGCTCACGCAGCTTCCGGGACGCGGTGAATACGTCGGGCGTGACGATGTCGTCCAGCAGGCGGGTGAACTCGCTGTCAGACAGGTGGACCCGGTTCAGGGCTTCGAACTTCTCGCGGAAGTTGCGTTCCAGCGCGGCGCGGTCCCGGATGTCGGGGCGGTACTCGTACTTGAGGCTCTGGAGTTTGCCGATGAAGCCGTACTCGATGTGCTCTTCCTTGACGGCGGGGCTCGGTGCGCCGGACGACGGGTCGTAAGCAGACTTGGACGAAGGCATGGGGTAACGAACGCGGTAGGCGATGAACCGACAGGCTGCAGGACGAGCGGAACGGCTGCGGATTGTGGCCGTTGGCCCGTGAAGTGCGGCATCCTGAACGCCTCCATTTTGGGGCGAGAGGGCCCAGCATCGGCTGGATGCGCTCGCAGACGACCAACGCTGGAGCCATATTCAGGGCAGTACCTGATCCGTTTCGTGCCCTGAAGCCGAAAGGAACACCAATGGCCGCTTATTGGCAGGCTCGCCCACATGCTTTGTGTCGGAATTGGGTCGTTTGCACGCCCACGCCAACGCAATAGGCTTTCCGCAAAGCTGTCGTTAGGCGCTCACCAGATTCAAAAGCTCGCCATCCGAGGTGACAACCCCGGGATCACGCCCCACGCCACCACGGGCGGACGCGCCGGCCCTCAGCGCCGACGCTGAAGCGCCTCGCGGAAGCGGCGCAGCTCGTCTTCGCTGGGCGCGGAGAAGATGTCTTCCATCTTGCTGCCGCGCTGGCCGCGCTTGACGGCGCTGACGATGAAGAACTTCGGCTTGGCCACGGTATCGGCGATGACCGCCTTCTTGGTGGAGGGGTCGATCTTCAGCGACATGCCGCCCACCACCTGGTTGCCCAGCGTGGCACTGGCCGACCCGGTGGCGTCGGTCTCGAAGGTCTCGCGCCCGTAGATCAGGCCGCGCACCACGAGCACGGTCTGCGTCTCGTCGCCCAGCAGCGCTTCCTTGCAGGCCGCGCTGGTCTTGAAGTGGCGTTCCAGCGCCTGCGGGCTGAGCATGACCTGGCGGGTGTCGGCGATGCCGTACTGCAGGGTCTGCTTCTGGCTGCCGGCCACGCTGAACATCTTCAGCTTCTCCAGCGCCAGGCCGATCAGCGGCAGGTTCAGGCTGCCCGAGGTGGCCTGCACCTCGGTGTACATCGGCACTTCACGGATGAGCTGCTCTTCCGGCAGCGAGGCCTTGGGCACGACGCAGGAGGTGTCCTGGTCGGCCTGGTTGGCTGGGTCGAGGTCGACGATGGTGCCGATGGCCGGCACCACGCCCCAGACGAGTTCGAGCTGGTAGCTCGGTGTCGCCGCCTGCTTCAGCACCTGGTCCCGGAAGAACTTCATGTGCTCGCGCAGCGCCTGTTCGTAGGCTTGCGCGGCGTTGATGCTGCCTTGCACCGCGGTCTGGGTCTGCGTCTGCGTGCTGGCCCGGGCCGCGCTGGCGGCCGTGGCCAGCGCCAGAGCCGCCGCCAGCACCATGGACAGCTGCGCCGCAGGGCGCAGGCAGCGCCGGCCGGTCAAGGTGGAGCGAGGGGTGTTCGGCGGCAAGGGCATGAATCGGCCTCGGCACTGAGGGGCGGTAGGACGAGCTGGAGTTTGCCTGTGACTCGGCAGCCGTCAAGCGCGGGCCGGGCCCCGGTTTCAGGGCCTGAACTTGCGCACCAGATCTTCGACGCGCGGCCCGCCCGACTGCGCGCTGCTGGACACCTTGATGACACTGAGCGTGCGTTCGGCACCGGCTTCCAGGGTGGCCTGGTGCACGGCCTGCAGCAGCGGCCAGATCTTCTCGGGCGGGCCCTCGATCACCGTGCCGAGGGCATGCACCTCGTAGCGCAGGCCCGAGGCCTGGATCACGGCGATGGCCGCGTCCACGTGCTTGTAGCGGTCGGCCGTGGTGCCCACCGGGCGGGGCAGCACCTGGATCTCGGCGATCACGTGCCCGCTGGGCGTGGCTGCGGCTGCGGGCGTGGAGGCCGGTTTCGGCGCGCTGCCTGCGGGCTGGGCCCAGGTGCCGGGGCTGGCCAGAAGCGCGCCCAGAAGTGCGCCCAGAGGTGCGCCGGCCAGGCCGAGGGCGCGGTAAGAAGGAAGTTGCTGTGCCATTGCGTTGTGGTGCAGATGGCAGGTCGGCGTGCGTCGGGGCCCCTGTGCCGGCGTGAGAAAGCCTGTGCCGGCGGACCTTGGGACGTGCTTCCCTGCGCGAGGATTACCTCAATCAGGTTCAAAGGGACTCTCTCAGTCGGGGCGCAGTCAACTGCACCCCAACACCCCCAGCGGATGGCGTTGCGGGGGGCTGGTCTGGCCCCCCGCAACGCGCCGGCAATTCTAGGCAGCCTGGGCTTGCCTGGGCCTCAGCCCGGCGTGCGGCTGCCCGGTGCCGGCGTTGGTTCCACCGGGATGACGTGGTACCAGTCGAGCTTGCGCGTGATGGTCATCACCGCCGCCAGCACCGCGAACAGCAGCACCGAGCCCAGCAGCAGCGCGTTGTCTTCCGACATCAGGATGCCGTAGAGCACGCCGTACAGCGCCACCAGCAGCCCGCTCATCGCCAGCCCCGGGCCCCAGCCGCCCAGCACGTGCCGCAGGTAGTGGGCCAGCAGCGCGATGCAGGCGGCACTGGCCGCTGCATAGGCCGTGCCGAAGGCCAGGTGCTCGGAGAGCGAGAGCAGCAGCAGGAAAAACAGCACCAGGGCCGCGCCGATCATCAGGTACTGCATGGGGTGGATGCGCCAGCGCCGCACCAGCTCCAGCACGAAGAAGGCGGCGAAGGTCAGCACGATGAAGAGCAGGCCGTACTTGGCCGCGCGCTCCGTCAGCCGGTAGGTGTCCACCGGGTCGGACAGCGCCACCGAAAACTGCTCGGGCACCTGCTTCTTGTCGCCGGTGCTCAGGAACTGCGCCTGCGCCTGGGTCGACAGCGCCGGCACGCGCCAGGTGGCCTCGAAGCCGCTGGCACTGACCTGGCGCGTGCGCGGCAGGAAATCACCGCCGAAGCTGGGGTGCGGCCAGGGCGAGCTGAGCGTCACGGTGGTCTCTTCGGCCAGCGGCACCCAGGCAATGCGCCCGGTGCCGGCCAGCTCGAATTGCAGCTCGACATCCAGCGCCTCGCCGGCGCGCAGCAGCGCGGGGTTCACCGGCGCTGCCAGGGGCAGCGGCGCCGCGGCCGGCGCGCGTTCCAGTGCCAGGTTCTGGTCGGCCAGCTTCAGGCGCGGCGCGCTCAGCAGGCCGCGGGCATCGCTCACGCCCATCAGCAGCAGCGGCTGGCCGAAGCTGAGTTTGGCGCCGGCGGCGCGCGGCTTGATCTCGGCCCAGACGAAACGCGCGCTGCTGCGGTGCTGGCTGCTGTAGACCGTCACCGGGAAGATGCCGCGCTGGCGTTGTTCGGTGCTGAGCTGGCTGCGTGTGTCTAGCTTTTGCGGGAAGACGAGCGCCACACGCTCTTCGGTGACGGCCTCGTCGCGCAGCCGGGTGCCGCCCTCGCCTTCCACCTTCACGCTGCGCAGGCTGGTCTCGGTGTAGGGCAGCCAGAGCACGGGGCCGCTGATCGTCTGCGCGCCGGCGTGCGCAGCCGAGACTTCGACGGTGGCGGCCTGGCGGTAGGCGCTGCGCTCGGTCACGGTGTCGCGCACCAGGGCCAGGGCGATGGCGAAGACGAACATCAGCAAGCCGATCATCAGCAGCTTGCTCAACAAGGGGTAGCGGTTCAAGGGCAGCTCCGGGGGCTGTGGGGTGCGGCCCATTCTTCGGGGCGCCCGTGCAGCGCCCGCGCAGCGCGTGTGAAGCGGGTGTGAAAAACGGGTGTGAAGTCAGCGCGGGGCGGCGATGGCCGGCAGCCGCCAACGCGCGATGCAGCCACCCAGGCCCCCCGTGCCCCCCGACAGGTTCTCCACCACCACCATGCCCCCGTGCAACTCGCTGACCTGCTGCACCAGGCACAGGCCCAGGCCCGAGCTGCGGCCTTGGTTCGGCCCGCGCGGCAGCGAGTAGAAGCGCTCGAAGATGCGGCCCAGGGCGTAGTCGGGCACGCCGGGGCCCTGGTCTTGCACCGACCATTGCACCCAACCGCTGCCGGGCCCGACGCCGGGCTCCGGCACCAGGCGCAGCAGGAGCTGCCCGCCAGGGGGTGAAAACTCGATCGCGTTGTCGAGCAGGTTCTGCAATGCCTGCTTGACGAGGAAGCGGTTGCCGCGCACCCAGGCCGCGGTGCCCAGCTCGTCGCGCAGTTGCAGCTGCTGGCGGCGCAGCCGCGGCTCCAGGGCCTGCAGCAGCTCGCGCGTGAGCGCGGCCAGGTCCAGCGGCTCGGCTTCGGGCAGCTGGCGCATCTGCTCCACCGCGGCCAGCTGCAGCAGGCGGTCGATGAGCTGCTGCAGCCGTTCGGTCTGGCCCTGCACGTTGGCGGCGAAGCGCTGGCGCTCGGCGTCGGGCAGCGGCTCCTGCAGCAGTTCGGCGGCGCCGCGGATGGCCGCCAGCGGGCTTTTGAGCTCGTGCGTCAGCGTGTGCACGTAGGTCTCGACGTAGGCCTTGTCCTCGAGCTTCAGGCGCATGCTTTCCACGGCGCGCGCGAGGTCGCTGAACTCGGTGTTGCCGCTGAAGCGGCCCATGCGCGGTGGCTGTGCGCGCTCACCGCGCGCCACCGCCAGGGCGTAGGTCTGCAGGCGTTGCAGCGAGCTGGCGATCCACCAGGTGAAGAGGCCGCCGATGGCGAGCGTGACCATCAGCAGCGCCCAGGCCGCGTTCTGGATGCGTTCGCGGCTGCGTGTGATGTAGGGCTCCAGCGTGCGGTTGGGCCTGGAGACGGTGAGCACGCCGATGATGCGGTCGCCCGCCATCACCGGCGCGGCCACGTGCATCACCGTGTTGTCGGGGTCGTCGGGGTGCACGGCCGTGGAGCGTGCACCGTAGGCGCCGCGCAGCGTGAGGTAGACGTCGTTCCAGCGCGAGTGGTCGCGCCCGATGGCCTGCGGCTGCGTGTCGAAGACCACGATGCCCTGGGCGTTGGTGATGCTGACCTGGGTGTCGATGCGGGTCTTGCTGAAGCCCCACAGCGTGGCCTGCGGCTGCAGCGCGGGCAGTGTGCCCAGGGCTTGCGCGAAGGCGCCTTTGGCGATGACACCGGCCTGCAGGTCGGGTGCGGCCAGCTGTGCCAGCGTGTAGGCGGTGTCGATGAGGCTGTCTTCCATCGCCAGCCGCGTGCCGGGCTTGACCTCTTCCATGAAGACCTGGCGCACCGCAAAGAGCGCCAGCCCCAGCACCAGCAGGAAGGCCAGCAGCAGGCGCAGACCGATACGCATCAGCGTTGCAGCGAGTAGCCCATGTGGCGGTGGGTGTGGATCAGCTCGCCGGCCAGGCCAGCCTCGCGCAGCTTGGCGCGCAGCAGCTTGATGTGCGCGTCCACGGTGCGGTCGGCGGTGTCGGGTGCGTCGTGCCACACCAGGGCCATGAGCTCGCTGCGCGTGAAGATGCGCTGCGGCCGCCGCAGCAGCGTGGCCAGCAGGCCGAACTCGTAGCGGGTCAGCGGCAGCGGGCCGGCCGGGCCGTGGATGCGCTGCGCGGCTTCGTCCAGCCGCAGTGGCAGGGGCGGCAGCGGCGGGGCGCTGTCGGTGGGCAGCGCGGGCACTGGGCGGGCTGCAGCCGCAGCGCTGCGCCGCAGGATGGCCCGCACCCGCGCGCACACCTCGCGCGGCGAGAAGGGCTTGCTCACGTAGTCGTCGGCGCCGAGCTCCAGGCCGAGCACGCGGTCGAACTCTTCGGCACGCGCGGTGAGAAAGAGGATGGGCAGCGGGCTGCTGCGCCGCAGTTCGCGGCAGACGTCGAAGCCGTTGCCGTCGGGCAGGCCGACGTCGAGGATGGCGAGGTCGGGGGCGTGTTCGGCGCAGGCGGCGAGCGCGTCGCGCACCAGCGTGCAGTGCCGCACCTCAAAGCCTTCGCTGCGCAGCGCGTAGAGCAGCGCGTCGGCGATGGCCTGCTCGTCCTCCAGCAGCAGGATGCAGGGCCGCTGCATCTCAATGGAAGAAGGCGTAGCCCACCAGGATGGCGCCCACCACGCCCACGAAATCGGCGAACAAGCCGCAGCTCAGCGCATAGCGCGTCTTGCGGATGTTCACGCTGCCGAAGTACACCGCCAGCACGTAGAAGGTGGTTTCGGTCGAGCCCTGGATGATGGCCGCCAGCTTGCCCTGGAAGGAGTCGACGCCGTAGGTCGTCATCACGTCCACCATCAGGCCGCGTGCGCCGCTGCCCGACAGCGTCTTCATCAGGCCCACCGGCAGCGCCGGCACGAAATCGGCGTTCAGGCCCAGGGCCACCACGGCCGCGCCGATGCCGCCGACGATGAAGTCCATGCAGCCCGTGGTGCGGAAGACCGAGATCGCCACCAGGATGGCAATCAGGTACGGAATGATCGTGATGGCGACACCGAAGCCCTCTTTCGCGCCTTCGACGAAAGACTCGTAGACGTTGATGCGCCGCGCCGCGCCCACGGCCACGAAGAGCACGATCACGCCGAAGATCACCAGGCTGCCGATGAGCCCGATGGTGGCGCTCATCTCCGCCGGCGGCAGGCCGCGCAGGCCGAGATACATCAGCCCCATCAGCGCCGCGAAGCCGCCGAAGAAGGCCACGATGGGCCACTGCAGCAGCTTGATGCGCTGCACGTAGGCCACCGCGATCAGCCCCGCCGCGAAAGAGATGAAGGTGCCGATCAGCGTGGGCAGGAAGATGTCGGCCGCGTTGAAGTTCGTCAGCCCCTGGCTCGTGGCCATGCTCTGGCGGATGGCGATCACCGAGGTGGGGATCAGCGTGATGCCCGCGGTGTTGAGCACCAGGAACATGATCATCGGGTTGCTGGCGACTTCCTTGTCGGGGTTGATCTCCTGCAACTCGCGCATGGCCTTCAGGCCCAGCGGCGTGGCCGCGTTGTCCAGCCCCAGCATGTTGGCGCTGAAGTTCATCACGATGCTGCCGCTGGCCGGGTGCGCGCGCGGTATCTCGGGGAAGATGCGGCGGAACAGCGGGTCCAGGCCCTTGGCAAAGAGCGTGATCATCCCGGCGTGTTCGCCGATCTTCATGATGCCCAGCCACAGGCTCATCACGCCCACCAGACCCAGCGAGATGTCGAAACCGGTCTTCGCGGTGTCGAACAGGCCGGTCATGATCTTCGTGAAGATCAGCATGTCGCCCTGCGCCAGCTTGACCAGGGCGACGATGAAGCCGATGAGGATGAACCCCACCCAGATGATGTTCAGGACCATGGGGCGACTTTAGCGGCCCTCTGGGCTGAGGCCGCCGCGGTTGGCAGGCGGGTGCTCAGCCCGCGCCATCGATCTCTCGCAGGCGGCGGTACAGCGATCGTTCGCTGATGCCGAGTTGGCGCGCGAGTTCGGCGCGGCTGCCGCGGTGGGCCTGCAGCTGCGCGCGCAGCGTGGCGTCGGCCTGGGCGCGCAGCGACAGGTTCGCGCCTGCGTCCAGGGCGGGTGCGGGTTCTGACAAAGCGGCAGCGGTCGCAGCGGCGCCGGGCGCGCCGGTCGTGGCCGTGGCCAGCGCCTGCTGCACCTGCGCGGCCTCGATGGTGCTGCCGTCGCACAGCAGCGCGGCGCGCTCCAGCACGTTGCGCAGCTCGCGCACATTGCCCGGGAAGCGCTGCGCCTGCAGGGCCTGCAGCGCCGCTGCCGAAAGCGCCAGGCGCCGCTGCGGCGCCACGCGGGCCAGCAGGGCCACGGCCAGCAGCGGGATGTCTTCCGTACGTTCGCGCAGCGCCGGCAGGCGGATGGGGAAGGTGCTGAGGCGGTAATACAGGTCTTCGCGGAACTGGCCGCTGGCCGTCAGGGCCTGCAGGTCGCGGTGCGTGGCCGAAACCACGCGCACGTCGGTGCGGCGCAGCTCGGTGCTGCCCACGCGCCGGTAGGTGCCGCTTTCCAGCAGGCGCAGCAGCTTCACCTGCATGGGCAGCGGGATGTCGCCTACCTCGTCGAGGAAGAGCGTGCCGCCGCTGGCGGCTTCCACCAGGCCGGGCTTGCAGCTGCTGGCGCCGGTGAAGGCGCCGCGTTCATGGCCGAAGAGCTCGCTCTCGAACAGGCTCTCGGGCAGGCTGGCACAGTCCACCACCACCAGCGGGTGGGCGGCGCGCGGGCTGGCCTCGTGCACCGCCTGCGCCACCAGTTCCTTGCCGGTGCCCGATTCACCCTGCAGCAGCACGCTGGCCGTAGAGGGCCCCACGCGCGCCACCAGCGCGAGCATCTGCTGGAAGGCCGGCGAGCGGCCGATCAGCCCCTGCGCCTGCGGCTGGCCCTGGGCCACGCGCAGCGGTTCCATCTTCTCGATGAAGTAGGCCTGCTGCCCCTGCGCGTTTTTCAGCGGCACGAGTTCGATGTTGACGTAGGTCTCGCCCTGCGGCGTGTGGTGCAGGTGCAGCACCTTCTCGCGCTGGCCCGACACACGCGCCTGTGCCAGCGGGCACTGTTCGCCGGCCTGGTCGCAGGGCACGCTGAAGTGGTGCGAGACCTCGTAGCAGGTGCGGCCGATGACCGAGGCCTGCGGACTGAACTGGCGCCGGTAGGCCGCGTTGGCCGCCAGGATGCGGTACTGGCTGTCGAAGAGGATGTGCGGCTCGGGCAGCCCTTCCAGGTAGGACACCAGTTCGGGCAGCGGCGTGGCCATGGTGCTCAGCCCTCGTCGGCACGGCGGGTGGCGGCTTCGAGCGCCGCCAGGTCCAGGCGCGCGTGGCGCGGCGGCAGCAGTTCCAGCACGCCTTCGCGCCGCAGTGTGCTGACCAGGCGGCTGGCGGTTTCCACTGTCATGTCGAGCATGGCCCCGATGTCCTCGCGCCGCGGCATCCAGATCAGCCCGGCCTCGTCGGTGTGTTCGGCCAGGCGGCGCAAGAGCCGCAGCAGGCGCAGCCGCGCCGGGCCGGTGGAAAGATCGAAGACCCAGGCCTCGGCGCCGTCCAGCGCCGATTGCCAGCGCATCATCAGCGCACGCGGCAGCGTGTTCTCGCCGCGGACGAGTTCGTCGATCAGCGTGCGCGGTATGCGGCACAGCTGCACCGGCGTGCAGGCCACGGCCTCGTCGGCGTAGGGACGCTGCAGCAGCGCCTCTTGCCCGATCAGGTCACCACGGCCGGCCAGGCGCACGATGCGGCGGTCGCCGCGCGCGTTGCTGCGTTCGAAACGCACCAGGCCCGAACGCAGCGTGTAGACGGCCAGGCCGGCGGTGCCGCGGTCGTAGACCGTGGTGTCGGGCTCCAGCGTGAGGCTGGCGATGTGGGTGTGGATGCGGTCCAGCGCCGCGTCGTCCAGCGCGCCGAACAGCGCCGAACTGCGCACCTCGCAAGCCGCACAGGCCTGCGCCTGCGGATGGCGTTCACCCTGGCGGTACAGAGCGATGGCGGGCAGTGGCGGCATGGCGGCTGGGTGTGGCTCAGGGCGTGAATCAGGGCATTGGGGTCGGCTTCACCATCGGCCAGCCGCGGCGCGCCCAGGCGCTCATGCCGCCATCGACATAGCGCACGTGGGCATAACCGCGCTCGCGCAGCGCCTTCAGCGTGGCCCCAGAGCGGTTCTGCGTGTTGCAGATCAGAAGCACGGGCTGGTTGGGATCGGTGGGGATCTCGGCCAGGCGGCGCCCGAGTTGGCTCATGGGGATGAGCTTCGCGCCAGCGGCCACGCCGGTGGCGTGTTCGGCGGGCTCGCGGATGTCGATGAGCAGGGCGCGCCCGGCTTCGTGCTCGGTGCGCGCCTGCTCCAGCGTCACCGCATCGGCCGAAGCGCCGGCCGGCGCACAGGCGGCCAGCCCGCCACCGAGAGCCAGGGTCGCAAGCTGCGCGGCCTTGCGCATCGCGACACGGCGCGGCGCAGGCTGAACGTCAGCCGGGTGCACGGGGGTGGCAGGCAGGGCGGGTTCGGGCTTCACGGGCTCGGCTCTCAGTGACGGTGCGGAAGCTGCTTATATCAGTCTTGAAAAATATAAGAACGGGCGGATTCAATTATCCACACCGTGCGCTGGCAGGCCTTCAGGGTCTGCCATGAGGCGCGCCCGTCGCTGCCAGCTTGGCAGTTTTCTGCCGCGTTGGCAGGGGGCACGGGCGGGGTGGCTGGCAGTGTCGTCCTGGCGGCGCATTCAAGTCCTTGATTTGAATGAATTTTTTCCGGTGGCCCTGCGTGGCACGGCGCTTGATAACAACTTGGGCATGAAGACCGACAACGCCCGCCACGCAGACGCCCGTCTGCTGCGGCACCTGGTGCTCGCCGTGGCTGTGAAGCTGGCGGTGCTGGTGCTGCTGTGGTGGGGCTTCGTGCGCGACACACGCGTGCCGGTCGACGTCGACACCGCGGCGCGCCACATCGGCGCCGCGGCCCCCACCGGAGAGCAGCCTTGATTCCTGAGCAACTCGTCGACCTGTCGCGCCTGCAGTTCGCGGCCACGGCGATGTACCACTTCCTCTTCGTGCCGCTGACGCTGGGCATGGTGTGGCTGCTGGTCATCATGGAGAGCGTCTACGTGATGACGGGCAAGGTCATCTGGAAGGACATGACCCGCTTCTGGGGCAAGCTCTTCGGCATCAACTTCGCACTGGGCGTGACCACCGGCATCACGCTGGAATTCCAGTTCGGCACCAACTGGGCCTACTACTCGCACTACGTGGGCGACATCTTCGGCGCCCCGCTGGCCATCGAGGGATTGATGGCCTTCTTCCTGGAGAGCACCTTCATCGGGTTGTTCTTCTTCGGCTGGGACCGGCTCACCAAGACGCAGCACCTGATGGTGACCACGCTGATGGCGGTGGGCACCAACCTCAGCGCGCTGTGGATCCTGATCGCCAACGGCTGGATGCAGAACCCCGTGGGCGCCGAGTTCAGCTACCAGACCATGCGCATGGAGATGACGGACTTCTGGGCCGTGGTCTTCAACCCCGATGCCCAGGCCAAGTTCGTGCACACCGTGTCGGCCGGCTACGTGACGGGCGCGATGTTCGTGCTGTCCATCAGCAGCTGGTACCTGCTCAAGGGCCGGGATGTCGAGTTCGCCAAGCGCAGCTTCCGCGTGGCGGCGGCCTTCGGCCTGGCCAGCGTGTGCAGCGTCATCGTGCTGGGCGACGAAAGCGGCTACACGGTGGGCGAGGCGCAGCAGACGAAGATGGCCGCGCTGGAAGCGATGTGGGAGACCGAGCCTGCCCCGGCCGGCCTGAAGCTCATCGCCGGCATCAACGAAAAGGCGCAGAAGAACGACTGGGAGATCGAGATCCCCTACGTCATGGGCCTGATCGGCACGCGCTCGGTGAGCAAGCAGATCCCGGGCATCCACGAGATCAAGGCCAAGAACCGCGAGCGCATCGTCAACGGCATCACCGCGGTGATCGCGCTGGAAACCCTGCGCCAGCACCGCGACGACCCCGTCGCCCGCCAGGTGCTGGAAGCCACCAAGGGCGACCTCGGCTTCGGCCTGCTGCTGAAGAAGTACACGAGCGACGTGCGCCAGGCCACGCCCGAGATGATCGACCGCGCCATGCACGACACCGTGCCCAAGGTGGCGCCGATGTTCTGGAGCTTCCGCATCATGGTCGGCCTGGGTGTGGCGATGCTGCTGCTCTTCGGCCTGGCCTTCTGGAGCACGCTGAAGAGCCAGTGCCGCGCCCACCCCTGGCTGCTGCGCGCGGCGGTGCTGATGCTGCCGGCGCCCTGGATCGCGAGCGAACTGGGCTGGGTGGTGGCCGAGTACGGCCGCCAGCCCTGGACGATCTACGGCGTGCTGCCCACGCACATGAGCGTGTCCACGCTCAGCGTCAACAGCCTGTACGGCTCGCTCGCCGGCTTCATCGGCTTCTACACGGTGCTGCTGGTTGTCGAGATCTACCTGATGCAGAAGTTCGCGCGGCAAGGCCCGGGGTCTCTCGGCACCGGCCGCTACCAGTTCGAACCGGCCCACGCCTGAGCCAGACAAGGACACATCGTGATCGACTACCCGACCCTCAAGATCATCTGGTGGCTGCTCGTCGGCGTGCTGCTGGTGGGCTTCGCCATCATGGACGGCCATGACATGGGCGTGGGCACGCTGCTGCCCTTCGTCGGCCGGGGCGACGAAGAACGCCGTGTCGTCATCAACACCGTGGGCCCGCACTGGGACGGCAACCAGGTCTGGTTCATCACCGGCGGCGGTGCCATCTTCGCGGCCTGGCCGCTGGTCTACGCCACCGCGTTCAGCGGCTTCTACTGGGCCATGCTGGCGGTGCTGTGGGCGCTGTTCTTCCGGCCGGTGGGTTTCGACTACCGCAGCAAGATCCACAACGCCACGTGGCGCAGCACCTGGGACTGGGGCCTCTTCGTGGGCGGGTTCGTGCCGCCGGTGATCTTCGGCGTGGCCTTCGGCAACCTGCTGCAGGGCGTGCCCTTCGGCTTCAACGACTACCTCATCAGCACCTACACCGGTAGCTTCTGGCAGCTGCTGAACCCCTTTGCGCTGCTGGCCGGCGTGGTGAGCAGCGCGATGATCACGCTGCAAGGCGGCACCTACCTCGCGCACCGCACCGAAGGCGCCATCCAGCAGCGCGCCGTGCGCGGTGCAGTGGGCGCAGCGCTGGTGATGGTGCTGGCTTTCGTGGGGGCGGGCTTCTGGCTGAAGTTCGGCGGCATCGAGGGCTACGTCATCACCTCGGCCATCGACCCGGCCGCCCTGCCCGACCCGCTGGCCAAGACCGTGGCGCGCAGCGCCGACGCCTGGTGGCTGAACTACCAGCGCCAGCCCTTGCTGTGGCTGCTGCCGGCCCTGGGCGTGGCTGCAGCGCTGGCCGCCGCCGCGCTGGTGGCTGCGCGCCACACGCTCAGCGCCTTCGTGGCCTCGTCGCTGGCGGTGGTGGGTGTCATCGGCACCGCGGGCGCGGCGATGTTCCCCTTCGTCATGCCCTCGTCCACGCAGCCCAACGCCAGCCTCACGGTGTGGGACAGCGTCTCCAGCCACCTCACTTTAGGCCTGATGTTCTGGGCCACGCTGATCTTCATGCCGCTGATCGTGGTCTACACCGCCTGGGCCTACCGCGTGATGCGCGGCAAGGTCACGGTGGCGCACATCCGTGCGAACGAACACACCGCGTACTGATCCCACACGGGCCTGATGTCTCTCCAAGGGCCTGCGGGCCCGCACAAGGAAACCGCCATGAACCCCAGCCTGCCTCTGAGCTGCCCTGCCGACGGCTCCTCGGTCCACGCCACGGCCAACGACCCCGACAAGCGGCGCTGGTTGATCGCCACCGGGGCCGCCGGCGGCGCCGCGGTGCTGGCCACGGCCGTGCCGCTGGTCTCCACCTTCGCGCCGAGCGAACGCGCCCGCGCTGCGGGCGGCCCGGTGGAGGTGGACTTGAGCGACATCCCGCCCGGTGGCGCCAAGACCGTGGAATGGCGCGGCAAGCCGGTGTGGGTGATGCGCCGCACGCCCGAGATGCTGGCCGCACTGCAGGGCCACGATGCCGAGCTCGCCGACCCGCAGTCGCTGAAAGACCAGCAGCCGGCCTATGCGCGCAACGTGGCGCGTTCGATCAAGCCCGAGCTTTTCGTGGCGGTCGGCATCTGCACGCACCTGGGCTGCTCGCCCAGCAGCGTGCCGCAGGGCACGGCCAACCCCAGCCTGCCGGCCGACTGGGCAGGCGGCTTCTTCTGCCCCTGCCACGGGTCCACCTTCGATGGTGCCGGGCGCGTGTTCAAGAACAAGCCCGCCCCCACCAACCTGGAAGTGCCGCCGCACCGCTATGCCGGTGAGACGCGCCTGCTCATCGGCGAAGACGCCGCCTGAAGGACAACAAGCATGTGGTACTTCGCCTGGATGCTGGGGGTCGGCTTTGCCGTGCTGCTGGCCGTGATGAACGCGATGTGGGGCGAGAACGAGGTCGCCCGTGCGCAGGCCGGCCTCGATGAAGCGGCCAGCCCCGGCCCGCTGCCAGGGGCCCAGCCGTGAAGGCCGGCGCTGCCGCTTCAGGCACGCCAGGCACGCCTGGCGCGCCGGGCGCCGTAGCACCGCGTGTGCACCTGCCGAGTCTCGCCGCGGCCTTGCTGATCATGGTCGTCGGCACGCTCTACCCGCCCGTGATGGCGGACGCCGCCGGCCATGCCGACCACCGCCTGGCGATGGCCCTGTTCTGGGCCATGAGCGCGGGCTTCGTGCGCGGCGTCGGCTTCGTGCCGCGCCACCTCGTGTGGCGCTGGCTGTTCTCGGGCTGGGCCTGCAGCGCTGCGCTGGTGCTTTCTGCTTATCTGAAGCTGCAGCACTGAAGGCGAGCCTCGAACTACCATGTACTTCCGCCTGCTGCACGACGAACACACCGGTGCGGTCAGCTATTTGCTGGCCGACCTGGACGCCGCCGAGGCCGTGCTGGTCGACCCGCGGGCGGCCGACGTGCCGGTGCTGGCCGCGATGCTGGCCGAACACCGCCTGCGCCTGCGCTGGGTCTTGCGCACCCACGAGCACGACGCCCAGCTGCCCGGCGAGGTCGCGGCGCTCGAGCAACTGGGCGCGCCGCTGGTGCAGCACGGCCATACGGCCATGCGGCCACGGGGGCCGGACGCGGCGCCCGTGCTCGGCTTCGGTGGTGAACACGTGGAAGTGCTGGCCACGCCCGGCCACACCGCCGGTTGCCTGAGCTTCCTGTGGCGCGACCGCCTTTTCTGCGGCGGCCTGCTGGGGGTTGACAGCTGCCCCTTCCAGCCCCGCCCTGCGCTGCCCGACGCGCTGTGGCACAGCGTGATGCAGCGTGTGTTCACGCGGCCGCCGGAGACCCTGCTCTTCGCCAGCCATGCGCAGCAGGCGCGGCTGGTGAGCACGGTGCTGGAGCAGCGCCGCTGGCACCCGTGGTTCCGCAGCGCCTCGCGCGACGAGTTCCTCGCCCGCGTGCGTGACTGTGCGCGTGAAGCACCACAGGCTGCCGCGCCCTTGGCAGCCCCCGTCACCACCTTCGCCTGAAAGCCCTTCCCCATGAAAACGAACTACGCCCATGCCATCGAGCTGCCCCTGGCGCTCGGCCCCGCCATCGAGACCTTGCGCGCAGCGCTGGCCGCCGAGCAGATGGGCATCGTCAGCGAAGTCGACGTGCAGGCCACGCTGAAGAACAAGCTCGGCCTGGACAACCCGCCGCAGAAGCTGCTGGGCATCTGCAGCCCGCGGGTGGCGCATGCCCTGCTGCAGGCCGAGCCCGACATTGCCGCGCTGCTGCCCTGTGGCGGCGGCGCCACCGAGCACAGCCCGGGCCGCACCCGCATCGTGCTGCAAGACCCGATGTTCATCGCCGCGGCCAGCACCCACCCGCAGGTTCAGGCGGCCTGTGCCGAGGCGGCCGACGCGCTGCAGCGCGTGGTGGCGCGACTGTTGCGTGCCACTGGAGAGCCCCAGTGAGCGGCCCTTGGCGCGCCGTGGCCGCTGCCATGGCATTGAGCGCAGCCGCCGTGCTGACATGGCCGCCGCAGGTGCTGGCGGCCGAACTGTCGCCGGGCGCGCCGGCGCCCGCCTGGTCGCTGCAAGACCAGCACGACCGCCCGGCCGTGCCCGGCCCGGCCACGCGCTGGATCGTGTTTTCCGCCGCGAAGCGCGTGAGCGACATGGTCGCTGCCGTGCTCACCGAGGCCGGCCCGGCCGCGCTGGCGCCGCTGCAGCTCTACGCCGTGGCCGACATCAGCGCGATGCCCTCGCTGGTGACGCGCCTGGTGGCGCTGCCGCGCTTGCGCGAGTTGCCGTTTGCGCTGGCCCTGGTGCGCGACAGCGCGCAGCAGGCCCAACTGGCCGACCTGCCGCGCCGGCCCGGCCAGGTCACCGTGCTGCGTCTGCACGAAGGCCGTGTCGCCCAGGTGCACAGCGTGGCCGATGCCGTGGCGCTGCGCGCGCTGCTCGGCCTGCCCGCCGTCCCCGTCCTGCCGGCCCCGACAGGCCGCCCCTGATGCCGCTTTCCGCTTTTCAACCCTGGAGTCCTGAACCATGAAGAAGTCTTTGCTCGTCGCCGCCCTTTTCGCCACCGCCGCCACCGCGCAGGCCGAAGAACTGTTCGTCAACATCCATTCTGGCCAGGCCATGGCGCAAGGTGCCGGCCTCGTGCTGGCCGGCCAGGCGCTGGAGCAGAAGGCGGCCGTGCGCGTGCTGCTGTGCGACGCGGCTGCCGAGATCGCGCTGGTGGGCAAGGAGACGCCAGCGCTCAAGCCGCGCAACGTCACGCCGCAGCAGATGCTGCAAGGTGTGATCAAGGCCGGCGCCAAGGTCGAGGTGTGCGCGCTCTTCCTGCCCAACAGCGGCAAGCAGGCCACCGACCTGCTGCCCGGCGTGACACCGGCCAAGCCCGCCGAAGTGGCCGCGCACCTGCTCAAGCCTGGCGTGAAGACGCTGGCCTTCTGAGTGCCCGGCCGATCGGGCGTTGCCCGATCCCATTGCTCACAACAACAGCACCGGAGACAAGCCCATGCACCCTTCCCCCACCCGGCGCGCGCTGCTGGGCGCGGCCTCCTTGGCGGCCCTGGCCGGCACCGCGCCAGCGGCGCAGGCGCGCTTGAAGACGGCCGCCCACATCGTCATCGCCGGCAGCGGCCTGGGCGGCCTGGCCGTGGCCAACCGCCTTGCGCGTGAACTCGAAGGCGCCCGCATCACCATCATCGACCGCAAGGAAGAACACAACTACCAGCCCGGCTACACGCTCGTGGCCAGCGGCGTGTGGCCGGTGGAAAAGGTGCGCGACCGCAATGCCGATTTCATGCCCGCCGGCGTGAACTGGGTGAAGGACATGGTGAGCGGCTTCGACCCCGCGGCCAACACCGTGCTCACCGCAGGCGGTGAACGCATCCGCTACGACTTCCTGGTCGTGGCCACGGGGGTGCAACTCGACTACGCGCAGATCGAAGGCATGGATGTCGCGGCCATCGGGCGCGAGGGACTGGCCAGCGTCTACCCCGGCCCGCAGGCGGCGCAGGCCACCTGGGCCGCGATGCAGACCTTCGCCGAGCGCGGTGGCCAGGCGCTGATGACGCTGCCGGCCACACCGCTGAAGTGCGCCGGGGCGCCGCTGAAGATGACCTTCATGCTGCGCGACCGCCTGCAGCGCGCCGGCACGGCCGGCAAGAGCCAGGTGCAGTTCATGTCGGCGCTGGGCACCGTGTTCGGTGTGCCCAAGGTCAACGACAACGTGCTCGCGCGCTGGAAAGACCTGGGCATCGGCGTCGAGTTCAGCCACAAGCTGACGGCGGTGGACATCGGTGCGCGGCGCGCGACCTTCACCACGCCCGAGGGCGAGAAGGTCGAGAAGCCCTACGACTTCCTGCACGTGGTGCCGCCGATGCGCGCGCCCGACGCCGTGAAGACCAGCCCCCTGGCCTGGCAGGCAGGCCCGATGGCCGCCGGCGGCTGGCTGGAGGTCGACAAGGCCACGCTGCAACACCGCCGCTTTGCGAACGTCTTCGGCATCGGCGACATCAACGGCACGCCGCGCGGCAAGACCGCGGCCACGGTGAAGAAGAGCGCGCCGCTGGTGGTGCACAACCTGCTGCGTGTGATGCAGGGCCAGCCGGCCGACGAGAAGTTCGACGGCTACACCTCGTGCCCGCTGATCACGCGCGAAGGCTCGGCGATGCTGATCGAGTTCGACTACGAAGGCCGGCTCACGCCCAGCCTGCCGATGATCGAGCCGCTGCAGGACAGCTACTTCGCCTGGCTGATGAAGATCCGCATGCTCAAGCCGGCCTACCTGTCGGTGCTCAAGGGCCGCGTCTGAAACAGGAGCAAACGAACATGTACGAGATCTGGTTGGTGATGAACATCGTCTGGGAGATTGCACTCGGCCTGTGGCCGGTGCTGCTGGCGGGCGGGCTGCTGTGGGGGGTGCTGGTGGCCACGGCCTGGCGCCGGCCGGGCACACGCTGGCGTGCAGGTCTGCCGCTGGCGCTGGGCGTGGGCGCTGGGGTCGCGGCGCTGGCCGTGGTTCTGGTGCCTGGCTGGACGCAGTCGAGCCTCAGCGAGATGGGCTACTGGGTCGACTGGGCCAACCTGCTGGCACTGGCTGGCGGCTTCGGCGCGGTGGCGCTGGCCTGGATGTGGCCTTTGGCTGCCATGCGCCGCCGGTCGCATTGAAAGCAGGCCCCGCGCCTGCGCGCCTGCGCGCCCCGCCGCCGCCGGCCGGCCAGCCGGGCGGCTGGGTGGGTGCACTCTTGCACCGCCTGCTGCTGCGCGGCCTGCGCCCACCGCGCTTGCCTCACGTGCCGGGCTGGACGAACTGGGGCGCCGGTGCCGCCACGGTGCAGGCCTTGCACGCGCAGGGCCGGCGTGGCCAGACATTGGCGGTGTGGCTGGCCTTGCCGCCGCAGGCCAGCGCCGCCCGGCCTGCGCCGCTGGTGGCCTGCGTGCACGGCTGGGGCGCCAACGCGGCCACGCTGTGGCCGCTGGTGGCGCCGCTCACGGCGGCTGGTTGTGCGGTGGTGCTGTTCGACGCCGCCAACCACGGCAGCAGCACACGCGAGGGCTTCAGTTCCATGCCGCGCTTCGCCGAAGACCTGGCCGAGGTCCTGGCTGAGCTGCGCGACGAGCCCGCCATCGACAGCGAGCGTGTGGCCTTGCTCGGGCATTCGGTGGGTGCCGCGGCGGTGCTGCTGCACGCTGCGCGCCGCGGTGGCGTGCGGGCCGTGCTCAGCCTTTCGGCCTTTGCGCACCCCCAAGACGTGATGCAGGCCTGGCTGCGCGCCCACCACCTGCCCCAACGCTGGCCCGGCGAGGCCATCCTGGCGCACGTGCAGGCGGTGATCGGCGAAAGCTTCGACGACATCGCGCCCTTGCACACACTGCCGCGTGTGGCCTGCCCGGTGCTGCTGGTGCACGGGGCGCAAGACAGCACTGTGCCGCTGGCCGATGTCCACCGCCTGCAGGCCGTGTTGCCGACGGCCGAGACCCTGGTGGTGCAAGGCACGCACGATCTGCGTGAGGCGCTGCAACCGCACGCTCAGGTGCTGGTGGGCTTTCTGGCTCGCCATCTGGGGGCCCTCCAATGTTGACCGTTGCCCTGGGCCCCCTGGCCTTGCCGACCCTGCCGCTGCTGCTGGTGCTGGCCACCGCTTTGGCCGCAGCCGTGGCCCACCGCCTCGCACGGCGGGCGGGCGCGGTGATGTTCGATGCCTTGCTCTACGGCCTGCTGGCCGCGCGAGCCGCGCATCTGCTGCTGCAGGCGCACAGCTACATGGCCGAGCCCTGGGCAGCGCTGGACATCCGCGACGGCGGTTGGTTCGCGCCGGCTGGCTGGCTGGTGGGCGGGGCCTGGGTGGCTTGGCAGGGTTGGCGACAGGTTGCATGGCGCCGCGCGCTGGCTGCCGGTGCGATGCTCGGCGTGCTGGTGTGGGGCCTGGGCGGCGTGCTGCTGCAACAGCAGGCGCCCCAGGGCCTGCCTGCGCTGCCGCTGACGGAGTTGGCCAGTGGCGGCAGCGTCGACTTGCGCACCCTGTCCACCGGCACGCCCCTGGTGGTGAACCTCTGGGCCACTTGGTGTGGCCCCTGCCGGCGAGAGATGCCCGTGCTGGCACAGGCACAGGCCGAACACCCGGAGGTGCGGTTCGTCTTCGTCAACCAGGGCGAGAGCGCGGCGACCGTGCAGCGTTACCTCGCTGCCGAAGGCCTGGTGCTGCGCGACGTGTTGCTGGACCCTGCGTCGGCAGCCGGCCCGGCCCTGGGCTCGGGCGGCTTGCCCACCACCGTGTTTTTCGACGCTGCGGGCCGGCGTGTGCATGCCCACGTGGGAGGGCTGAATGCTTCCGCCCTGCGTGCGCGGCTCCGCGCCATCCCGCTGCGCTGACACAGCCCGTTGGAGCGCCGGCCCACCGCTTCGCTGCCCCTGGACCCTGCGTCTGAAAAATCATAGTATGCGGTCATACGGATATATTGGTCCTGCGTCATGGGCCCTACGCGCGGCCCGGCACCGGGCCCAGGAGACAACCGATGCTGCCCACCCTGAACAGGCGCCCTGGCGCTCTTGTCCTGCTTCCTTCGAACGCGTGGATGCTGGCGCTGCTGCTGGGCCTGCTGCTGGCGCTGGCCGCCCCGGCCCGTGCGGCAGTGGACACCGCCACCTTGCCCGAGGTGAAGCGCACACGCGGCGGTCTGTACCTGGAAGCCAGCGGCGTGCCGGCTTTCATCGATGCCCAGGGTGGCGCCAGCCGCGTGCTCTTCCTCGATCTGCGCACACGCGCCGAGGCCATGTACGTCGGCATGGCGTCCCCAGTGGACGCCCTGGTGCCCTATGTCGAACACCAAGAACTGATGACCGACTGGGACGACAGGCGCCAGATCTACCGCCTGGAGCCCTTGCAGGATTTCGTGCCCGAGGTGGCGCGCCGCCTGCGCGACAAGGGCCTGGGCAAAACCGACGTGGTGGTGCTGATCTGCCGCTCGGGCGACCGCAGCAGCCGCGGCGCCAACCGCCTGCTGGAAGACGGCTACACGCGGGTGTACACGGTGGTCGACGGTTTCGAGGGCGACATGTCCAAGGAAGGCCGGCGCAGCGTCAACGGCTGGAAGAACGCGAACCTGCCGTGGAGCTACAAGCTCGACAAGGCCAAGATGTACTTCCAGCGCTGATGGGCGCCGACGTTGCCGCCGCGCGACGCTGGCAGGGCCGCGGCCTGGTGGCGCTGCAGTTTGGCCTGCTGGCGGCCCTGGCCTGGGCCGCAGGCAGTGCCTGGCGCAGCGGTACGGCACCGTGGGCAGCCTGGGGGCTGCTGGGCTTGTCGGTCGGCCTGGGCCTGTGGGCGATGGCGGCCAACCGGCCCGGCAACTTCAACATCCAACCCTTGCCGCGCGCTGGCGGTGTGCTGGTGCGGCACGGGCCTTATCGCTGGGTGCGCCACCCGATGTACACCGCGGTGCTGGCCTTTGGCGCGGCCTGCGCGCTGGCGGCCGGCACGGCGGGTACAGTGGCCGCGGCGCTGGCGTTGCTGCCCGTGTTGTGGGTGAAAGCCGGTTTGGAAGAGCGCTGGATGGCCGAGCTGCACCCGGCCTACGCCGACTACCGCCGCCGCACGCGGCGCTTCGTGCCCGGCCTGCTGTAGGGCCGCCAGCGCTTCAGCGCCAGCCGCGGCGCACGAAGCAGCTCTTCTTCTGGCCGAACGCGGGGTCGTTGCCGAAGGTGTTCACGTCGCAGGGCATGCCGTTGTTCGCGCGGCGCACGATGAACTTGCCGTTGACGCCGTAGCGCACCTCGCCGGGGCCGCTGAAACTGCAGTAGCCGCCTTCGGTGCCGCAGTACTCCCAGCCGCTGCCATAGTTGACGCTGCCGTAGCCACCGCCCGTGGGCATGAACTCGCAGGTCTTGTTCACGCCATAGGCCGGGTCGCCGAAGATCTTGTACGTGCACTGGATACCGCCCGTGACGTTGCGGTACTCGTAGCGGTTGTCGGCGCCATAGCGCACGCGCGCCGTGCCGTTGACCTTGCAGTACTGGTTCTCGGAGGCGCAGCGCGTCCAGCCCGCGTTGTGGTGGTCACCACCGCTGCCGTGGCGGTAGCTCGATTGCTGGCGCCGCTCTTCCACGCCCTGGTTGTAGCCGTCGTTGTATTCGTTGCCAGCACCGCGGCTGTTGAAGCTGTTGTTGTAGAGCCCGTCGCGGTAGCCGCGCTCGAAATCAGCGGTCTGCCGTTCGTCGTAGTTGCGGTCGTCGCGGTGGTGCGACTTGTGGGCCAGCGCAGCAACGCCCAGGATGGCCGCAGCGCCGATGGCCACCTTGGCGCCGTCGCTGATGCCGTTCTCTTTCTTGGTCTGGCCACAGTCCGACGGGTCGGCATCGACCAGCGCCTGGTAGCGCCCGTCGCGCGTGGTCACACGGATGCAGCTGCGCTTGTCGTTGTGCCACCAGTAGCCGAAGGCGGCATTGCTGGATTTGCTGGTGTCGATGTGTGTATAGCCGCGGCGCTCGAGCTCGGCTTCGCCCCCGGCCCCCTTGGTGCCGACCAGGTCGCGCAGATCGTCGGCTGGGCCTGCCCAGGCGCTGGCGGTGGGCAGGCTCAGGGCGATGGCCAGCAGGCCGGCGACAGTGCGGGAGGGGCGGCGGTGCTGCAGCACAAGGGTCTCCTGATCACGTGGTTCTTGGGCGCTGAGGGCGCGGCGCCGTGCGCCGCTGGCGGCGGATTCTTGCGGTGTGCCCCAGGGGCGTCAACGGGGCTTGCGCTTGCGGGCTGCGCCTGTGGCTTCGGGCCGCGCCCTGGCTGCTGTGGCGGGCGGGGCCGCCGGGGCTTGCACGAAGGCGGCCCGCCCGGCGGCCAGGCGTTCGAACTGCCGCGCGATGCTGCCGCAGACCAGGTCGCACAGCGCATAGACGGATTCGTCGGCGATGCTGTAGATGGCACTGTTGCCGCGGCTCTCGCGCGCCACCAGGCCGTGCTGCTGCAGCAGCGTGAGGTGGCGCGAGATGTTGGCCGAGCTGTAGCCGCACAGCTGCGCGAGCTCGCCCACGCTGCGCTCTTGCTGGCGCAGCAGGTTGAGGATCTGCAGGCGTGTGGGCTCGGACAGCGCCTGAAAGTAGGCGGCCACCTGGACGAGCGCCGTGTCGGGAAGGCCTTGCATGACGGGGCAATGGGAAGGTGTGTGGGTCGACATGATGCCTTGCGCCGGGTGAGAGGGCTGCTGCATGAGCAATATCGTACTTGACTATTTAACTACGTGCGCAAACAATGTAGCCATGACTTCAGAACGACTGCCCGTCCTGTCTTTGTTGCTGCCGAGGAAGTGCGCCATGTCTTCACCCGCCCTGCCGTCGTCTCTTGCCCGCCGCATGGCACCGGGCTGGTTCAGCCGCTGCGTGAGCGCTTGTGTGCTGGCGCTGGCTGCAGCCAGCGTGGCGCTGCCGGCACTGCCGGCCTTCGCGGCCGAGCCGCACGCCGCGCTGGCCACGGTGCCGGTGGAGGCCTCGCGCGCCGGCGCCGGCCTGGCTTTCGATGGCGTGGTGGAAGCCGTGCGCCAGGCGGTGGTGTCGGCGCAGGTGGCCGGCGCGGTGGTGCAGCTGTCGGTGCAGGCCGGTGACCGTGTCAGCGCCGGCCAGGTGCTGATGCGCCTGGACGCGCGTGTTGCCGAGCAGGGCGCCGCCGCCAGCGACGCCCAGGTGCAGGCCGCGCGCGCGCAGCTGCAGCTGGCCACGCAAGAGCTGGCGCGCCAGCGCCAGCTGCTTGCGCAGGGTTTCATCAGCCAGGCCGCGCTGGACCAGGCCGAATCGGCCTTCAAGGCCACGCAGGCGCAGGTCAACGCGCAGCTGGCGCAGGCCGCTGGCGCGCGCACGCAGAGCAGCCTGCACACCGTGCGGGCACCGTTTGCGGGTGTGGTGGCGGACGTGCCGGTGTCGCTGGGAGACATGGCCCTGCCCGGCCGCGCGCTGCTGACCGTCTACGACCCCAGCGCCTTGCGCGTGGCCGCCTCGGTGCCGCAGACCGCGGCCACCGGCCTGGCGCCCGGTTTCCTGCCGCGGCTGGAATTCCCCGGCGCGCCGGCCGCCCTGCAGACGCTGCAGCCCACACGCGCGCAGCTGCTGCCGGCCATCGACCCCGGCACCCACACCGTGCTGCTGCGGGCCGATCTGCCAGCCGGCGCGGCGGCCCGGGCGCCCGGCCTGGTGCCGGGGCTTGCGGCCCGCTTGTGGCTGCCGACGCCAGCCGGTATGGGCGCCACCAGCGCGGCGCTCAGCGTGCCGGCCAGCGCGGTGGTGCGCCGCGCCGAACTGAGTGCCGTCTATGTGCTGAAGGCCGACGGCCAGCCGCTGCTGCGCCAGGTGCGCCTGGGCCGCCGTCAGGGCGATCGGATCGAAGTGCTGTCCGGCCTGAGCGCCGGTGAGCGTGTGGTGATCGACGCCCAGGCGGCCACGCGCAGCCCGGCACCGTCGCCCTCACCCTCGTCCTCGCCTGCCCCGGCCCAGCGCTGAAGCCCTTGGAGCCCGCCGCCATGAGCACCCCGCACCCCGCCCAAGAACGCCCCGCGCTCGGCGTCTCGGGCCGCATCGCCGCCTTCTTCCAGAGCGCGCAGATCACGCCGCTGCTGGCCCTGGTGGCGCTGCTGCTGGGCTTCTTCGCCGTGGCCGTGACGCCGCGCGAGGAAGAGCCGCAGATCAACGTGACCATGGCCAACGTGCTGATCCCCTTCCCCGGGGCGGCCGTTCGCGATGTCGAGCAGATGGTGGCCGGCCCCGCCGAGCAGGTGCTGTCACAGATCGCGGACACCGAGCACGTGGTCTCGGTCTCGCGCCCCGGGCTGGCGGTGGTGACCGTGCAGTTCAAGGTGGGCGTGCCGCGCACCGAGGCTCTGGTGCGCCTGCACGACACGCTGCAGGCCAACAGCGACTGGCTGCCCGCCGGCCTGGGCGTGCTGCCGCCGGTGGTCAAGCCCAAGGGCATCGACGACGTGCCCATCGTCACGCTCACGCTCTACAGCACGCGCCCTGACAGCGGCCCCTTCGACCTGGAACGCGTGGCTCACAGTATTGAGGCCGAACTCAAGCGCGTGCCCGGCACGCGCACGGTGGTCTCGGTGGGCGGCCCGGGCCGTGCCGTGATGGTGGAGATGGCGCCCACGCAGATGGCCGCGCGCGGCGTGACGGTGGCCGACCTGCGGCAGGCGCTGCAATCGGCCAACCTTGGCCTGCCGGTGGGTGAACTGCTGGCCGGCAACCGCAGCGTGGCGGTGGAGGCCGGCCCCTTCCTGCGCGACGCCGAAGACGTGGGCGAGCTGGTGGTGGGCGTGCACGCCGGCAAGCCGGTGTTCCTGCGCGACGTGGCCACGCTGCGCGACGGCCCGCCGCCGGCCAGCCGCTACGTATGGCACGGCCTGCCCGGCGGGCAGAGCCACCCGGCGGTGACGCTGGCCATCACCAAGAAGGCCGGCGAAAACGCCATCGACGTGGCCAACGCCGTGATGGCGCGGGTGGAGGGCCTGCGCAACACCGTCATTCCCGCCGACGTGCAGGTGGTGGAAACGCGCAACTACGGCGCCACCGCCGATGACAAGGCGCGCAAGCTCATCCAGAAGCTGCTGTTCGCCACCGCGAGCGTGGTGGCGCTGGTCTTCATCGCGCTGGGCCGTCGCGAGGCGGCCATCGTCGGCAGCGCCGTCATCCTGACGCTGACGGTGACGCTGTTCGCCTCGTGGGCCTGGGGCTTCACGCTCAACCGCGTCTCGCTGTTCGCGCTGATCTTCTCCATCGGCATCCTCGTCGACGACGCCATCGTGGTGGTGGAGAACATCCAC
The DNA here is from genome assembly GCA_051861265.1 of Rubrivivax sp. Classification (GTDB taxonomy): domain Bacteria; phylum Pseudomonadota; class Gammaproteobacteria; order Burkholderiales; family Burkholderiaceae_C; genus Rubrivivax. The sequence continues at coordinate 156,997 of JBHYDA010000006.1, read as the reverse complement.
CGCCACCAGGCGCTCTACCCCGGGCGCAGCCTGAAAGACATCATCCCCGGCGCGGTGGACGAGGTGGGCGGCCCAACCATCCTGGCCACGCTGACGGTCATTGCGGCGCTGCTGCCCATGGCCTTCGTCTCGGGGCTGATGGGCCCGTACATGAGCCCCATCCCCATCAACGCGAGCCTGGGCATGGTGCTCTCGCTGGCCATCGCCTTCGTCGTCACACCCTGGCTGGCGCGGCTGTGGATGAAGGCGCTGCCAGTGAAGGCCGAGGGCGAGACCGACGCACCTGAAGCACCGCACGGCATGGCCGCGCGCATCGCGCCCGTCTTCCAGCGCGTCTTCCGCCCGCTGCTCGATGAAACACACGGCGGGCGCAACCGCGGGCTGCTGGGCCTGGGCGTGGCAGCGCTGATCGTGGTGTCGCTGGCACTGCCGGCCACGGGGCTGGTGCTGCTGAAGATGCTGCCCTTCGACAACAAGTCGGAGTTCCAGGTCATCGTCGACATGCCCGCCGGCACGCCGGTGGAGAAGACCGCCGCCGCCTTGCGCGAGATGGGCGACTACCTCGCCACCGTGCCCGAGCTCACGCACTACCAGGCCTATGCCGGCACGGCCGCGCCCATCAACTTCAACGGCCTCGTGCGCCAGTACGACGGGCGCAGCGGCGGTGAAGTGGGCGATCTGCAGGTCAACCTGGTGGACAAGGGCGCGCGCAGCGAACAGAGCCACGCCATCGCCACGCGGCTGCGGCCCGAGCTGCAGAAGATCGGGCAGCGTTTCGGCGCCAACGTGAAGGTGGTGGAAGTGCCACCGGGCCCGCCGGTGCTCTCGCCCATCGTGGCCGAAATCTATGGCCCGGAGGCCGAGGGCCGGCGCCAGGTGGCGCAGGCGGTGCGGCGTGTGTTCGAGAAGACACCGGGCATCGTCGACGTCGACGACAGCGGCATTGCCGACGCGCCGCGCACGCTGCTGCTGGTGGACCGCCAGAAGGCCGCGCGCCTGGGTGTGCCGCAGCAGGCCATTGTGAGCACGCTGCGCGCCGGCCTGGCCGGCGAGGCTGCCGCCTACCTGCACGACGAAAGCAAGTACCCGGCGCCAGCCCTGCTGCAGCTGCCGCCCGAACAGCACGGCGATCTGAACGCCCTGCTGCAGCTCACCGTGCGCAATGCCGCCGGCCAGCTGGTGCCCATCCGCGAGTTGGTGCAGGTGAGCGACACGCTGCGCGAGCAGCCCGTCTACCACAAAGACCTGCTGCCGGTGCACTACGTGGTGGCCGACATGGCCGGCGCGCTCGACAGCCCGCTCTATGGCGTGTTCGCGATGCGCAGCGAGATCCAGCGCATCACCACGCCCGACGGCGGCACGCTGCAGGAGTACTTCATCAACCAGCCCGCCGACGCCTACCGCGGCTACGCGCTGAAGTGGGACGGCGAATCGCAGATCACTTACGAGACCTTCCGCGACATGGGCGCTGCCTACGCCGTGGGCCTGGTGCTGATCTACCTGCTGGTGGTGGCGCAGTTCGGCAGCTACCTCACGCCGCTGGTCATCATGGCGCCGATTCCGCTCACGCTCATCGGCGTGATGCCGGGCCACGCCTTGCTCGGCGCGCAGTTCACGGCCACCAGCATGATCGGGATGATCGCGCTGGCCGGCATCATCGTGCGCAACTCCATCCTGCTGGTCGACTTCATCAACCTGCAAGTGCGCGAAGGGCACGACTTCAAGACCAGCATCGTGCAGGCCGCCATCACCCGCGCCCAGCCCATCGTGCTGACCGGCCTGGCGGCCATGCTGGGCGCCTTCTTCATCCTCGACGACCCCATCTTCAACGGCCTGGCCATCTCGCTGATCTTCGGCATCTCTGTGTCCACCGTGCTCACGCTGGTGGTCATCCCGGTGCTGTACTTCATGGCCTGGCGCCACCGCCTTGAAACGCTGCGTTCACCCGATTGAGATCCATGAACAACACCCACACACCGCTGCAACACCTGGGCCCGGGCTGGTTCGCCACCGTCATGGGCCTGGCCGGCCTGGCGCTGGCTTGGCACGCGGCTGCGCCGCTGCTGGGTGCAAGCGCCAGCGCCGCTTCGCTGGTGATCACGGTGCTGGCCGCGGCGGTGCTGTTGCTGCTGGCCAGCGCCAGCGTGCTGCGCCTGGCGCGCCACCCGCAGGCCTGGGCCGAAGACCTGCGCCACCCGGTGCGGCATGTGTTCATCGCCGCGCTGCCCATCGCGCTGCTGCTGGTGGTGACGGCCGCCGTGGCCGCGGGCGCGCGCGGGCCGCTGGTGCTGGGCCTGTGGGCGCTGGGCGCGGGGGCGCAGTGGTGTGTGACGGTGTGGGTGCTCTCGCGCTGGTGGCGCGGGCAGACGGCCGGCGGCCTGGCCTGGCCGGGGCTGACGCCGGCGCTCTTCATCCCCATCGTCGGCAACGTGGTGGTGCCCCTGGCCGGTTTGCCGCTGGGGCAGGCGGCGTGGTCGGCGGCGCAGTTCGGCGTGGGCCTGCTCTTCTGGCCCGTGGTGCTGGTGCTGCTGGCCGTGCGCGTGGCGCAACAGGGTTTGTGGGCCGAGCGCCTGCTGCCCACGTCCTTCATCTTCATCGCGCCGCCGGCGGTGGTGGGCGTGGGCCTGCTGCGTTTCGGCGCGCCGCTGCTGGTGGTGTGGGCGCTGTGGGGCGTGGCGCTGTTTTCGCTGATGTGGGTGGGCGCGCTACTGCCGCGCATCGGGCGGCTGCCTTTCGCCGTGCCGCATTGGGCGATGAGCTTCCCGCTGGCGGCCTTCACGGTGCTGACCTTGCAGCTCACGCACGGTGGCCCGCTGCAGATGCTGGGCGTGGCCCTGCTGGCCATCACCTCGCTGCTGGTGGCCGCGCTCAGCCTGGCCACTGTGAAGGGGCTGCGCAGCGGCAGCCTGCTGGTGGCCGAGACGGTGCCGATCAGCGCCGCGGCGGCGCCGGGCTGAGCGCCGGCGCGTCAGCCTTCAGGTGCCGCGCCAGAAAGGCCTCCAGCCGCCGCGCGAAGTCGAGCTGGTTGTCGGTCTTCAACCAGCCGTGGCCTTCACCTTCGTAGCTCACGCTCTCGGGCGGATTGCCGGCGCGGCGCAGCGCATTGCGCATGGCCTCGGCGTGCGCCGGCGGGGTGCGCCTGTCTTCCTCGCCCCAGGCCAGCAGCACCGGCGCGCGGATGCGCGCGGCCTGGGCCACTGGCGAGATGCTCTCCACCAGCGCGCGCTCGGCCAGGCGCTCGGCCACCAGCAGCGGCAGCAGCTCGCTGCGGCCTTCGTCGCTGTAGTCGTCGTCCGAGCCTTCGCGCAGGAAGAGCTCCAGGTCTGTGAGCGGCACCCACGCTGCGCCGCAGCGGTAGGTGTCGGGATGGCGCGCCAGGCCCATCAGCGTGGCGTAACCGCCGTAGCTGGCGCCGGCGATGCACACCCGCTTCGGGTCGACCAGGCCGCGCTGCACGGCCCACTGCACGGTGGCCTGCAGGTCGTCTTGCATGGCCCGGCCCCACTGGCGCCAGCCGGCGCGGTAGAGCTTTTCGCCATAACCCGTGCTGCCGCGGAACTCGGGCGCCAGCACCACGTAGCCACGCGAGGCGAGAAACTGCGCCATCGGCTCCCACTCCCACTGCCCGCCGCGCACCCAGGGCCCGCCGTGCACCATCAGCACGGCCGGTGCCGGGCCGCTGGGCTTTCCTGGGGCCGGCTCCGGCGGCAGCGTCAGCCACAGCGGCAGCTCCAGGCCATCGGGCGCCTTGATGCGGGTGAAGGCCACTTCGGCCATGCGCGCCGGGTCGGCGGCCGGGCGCTGCACGCCCAGGCGGCGCCACACGCTCGGTTGCTCGGGCGTGCCGCGCCAGAGCCACAGTTCGCCGGGGTGGCGATCGCTGCCCGAGCTCACCACCACGGTGCGGTCTGCGTCGCGGCAGCGCCGGCACAGCAAGGTGTTGGTGCGCCCGGGCAGGCGCTGGTCCACGGCCTGCTGCACGGCGGCCATGCCGGCATCCAGCCAGACGGTGGCTTCGGCCTCGGCCAGCACCCGCACGCCCAGGGGCGGCGTGGGCGCGCCCGGCGCACGTTCCTGCAGGAGGCTGCCTATGAAGTCGAAGCCGGGCACGGCCGCGAAGGCTTGGGCCTCGGGCTGGCCCGTGCGCGGGTCGTAGCGAAGCAGCACGTCTTCGCCGGCCGGGCCTTGCGGCTGCGTCACGTAGAGCTGGCCCAGCGCGTCCAGGCTGTGCAGATTCCAGGGTTCTTCGGTGTAGCGGGCCTTCATCAGCGGCCGCCAGTCGCGCGTGGGGGTGCCCTGGGCGTCGCGCTGCCGTTCGTAGACCGTGCTGAGGCCCCGCGCGCGGGCCAGCGCATACAGCGGCTCGCCGCGGTTGTCGAACCACCAGCGCACCACGTCGTTGGGCTCGGCGGCGTTGAGTGCCTGCACCTCACCGGTGGCCAGGTTCAGGCGCTTGAGCACCCAGTCGCTCTGCGGGTTGCCGGGCACGCGGGCGCCGCTGACGATCACCGTCTCGGCCCCGGGGGTCTGTTCACGCGGCACGTGTTGCAGGCGGTGCGTGGCATCGAGCCGGCGCATCGAGCGGGTGCCGGCGTACACACGCGCCGACCAGTGCATGAGGATGTGGTGCGCCATCTCGCTGCCGTCGCGCCGCACGCTGAACAGGCCCGAGTAGTAGCGCTGGTCGCCGCTGCCGCGCTGGGTGTCGAGCAGGTCGAAGACCAGGCGCTCGTCACCCACCCAGTCGAAGCTGCGGATGTCGATGTCGGAGAAACGCACGATCTCGCGCGGGGCCTCGCCGCCGTGCAGGTCGTACAGGGCCAGCCCGCGGCGCAGGCCGGGCGGCTGCACCGCTACGGCCAGCCAGCGGCCTGAGGGCGAGAGCTCCACATCGCCCAGTTGCGCCGGGCCGAAGAACACCTCGGCCGGCGGGGGCGAAGGCGGTGCTGCACGGGCGGCGTCTGCCGCCCAGGCCGGCACCGCGGTCCACGCCATCCCTGCTGCCACCACGGCCCCGAGCCGCAGCCAAGAACCCAGCCTGCTTCCCATCGTCGAACTCCCTGCAACAAAGCACCGGGCGGTCTGTCTGCCGCCTGCGGCCGGCATGCTAAATCCCTAGGCGGGCGTGCGCAGGCGGCCTCTAGCATCTGCGCTCTTGTTGCCTGGAGTTCGCATGCCCGCCTTGCAGACCGACTACCTCGTCATCGGCGCCGGTGCCACCGGTCTGGCTTTTGCCGACACCTTGCTGGCGCACAGCGACGCGCACATCACCTTCGTCGACCGTCGTGCCCTGCCCGGTGGGCACTGGAACGATGCCTACCCCTTCGTCACGCTGCACCAGCCTTCGGCCTTCTACGGCGTGAACTCGCTGCCGCTGGGCAGTGGCCGCAAGGACACGCTGGGCCCCAACGCGGGCCTGTACGAGCAGGCCACCGGGGCGGAGGTCTGCAGCTACTTCCAGCAGGTGATGCAGCGCCAGCTGCTGCCCAGCGGGCGCGTGCACTTCCTGCCGCTGCACGAATGCCGCGGCCCGCAGGAAGGGCGCGCGGAGGCGGTGTCGCTGCTGAGCGGCGCCGGGACCGAGATCACCGTGCGGCGCCGCGTGGTGGACGCCGCGCACTTCATGCCCGAGGTGCCCGCCACCACGCCACCGGCCTACCGCGTGGCCGCGGGCGTGCGCCTGCTCTCGCCCACGCAGCTGGCGCAGATCGGCCACCCGGCCCAGGCCGCCGAGCCGCCGGTCGGCTATTGCATCGTGGGCGCGGGCAAGACGGCGATGGACACGGGCGTGTGGCTGTTGTCGCAAGGCGTGCCGGCCGAGCGCATCCACTGGGTGGTGCCGCGCGATTCGTGGCTGGTCAACCGCGTGACCACGCAGCCCGGCACCGAGTTCTTCGGCGCCTCGATGGGCGGCATGCTCGAACAGATGCGCGCCTTCACCGCCGCAAGCGACGTGCAAGACCTCTTCCTGCGGCTGGAAGCCAGCGGCCAGATGCTGCGCATCGATCCCACGCAGACGCCGCGCATGTTCCATTACGCCACCCTGGCCGAGGCCGAGGTGCGGCTGCTGCGGCAGATCACGCAGGTGATCCGCCGCGGGCGCGTGCAGGCCATCGAGCCCGACGCGCTGGTGATGGACGAAGGCCGCGTGGCCATGCCGCCCGGCATGGTCTACGTGAACTGCACGGCTTCGGCCGTGCGGGCGCGCAGCAACGAACCCATCTTCCAGCCCGGCCGCATCGTGCCGCAGCTGGTGCGCGTGCCGCTGGTCACCTTCAGCGCCGCGGTGTGCGCTTATGTGGAGGCCCACTACCCCGACGACGCCGCGCGCAACGCGCTGTGCCGGCCGGTGCCCTTCCCGCGAGACGTGGGCGGCTACCTCGCCGCCACGCTGGTGAGCCAGATGAACCAGCATGCCTGGAACCAGGACAAGGCGCTGCGCGAGTGGATGCGCGGCACACGGCTGGATGGCTTTGGCCAGCTGGCGGCCGAAGTGAGCCGCGACGATGCCGAGAAGATGGCGGTGCTGGGCGAACTGCGCCAGACCATGGCCCCGGCCATGGCCAACGCACAGCGGCTGCTGGCGACCTTGGCGCCGCGGACCTAGGCGCCTGCGCGCCTGTACGCCTAGACGGGCGGCTTCAGACCCAGCCTTGCCGCCACAGGCTGGCGTCGGTCAGCTCGCGCCAGTGCAGCAGCAGCACGCGCCGCGAATGCACGGCTTCCAGTTCCACCTGCTCGATGCGCACCGAGGGCGGCTCGGGCTCGATGACGCGCACCACGACGAAGTGCTTCTCTCGCCGCGTGGGCGCCACGGCCGTCCACTTCGTCAGCAGCAGCTTCTTCGGGCTCAGGGGGTTCTTGCGCGCAGGGGCCGGGCGGTCGGTGGGTTCAGCCATGGCGGCGATGATGCGCCGGCTCGCGCGGCGCTGCCGGCTTCGGGACAATGCCGGCTCACTTCACCCTTGCCTTGACGCCCCCGCATGCCTTCCTTGTTCGATCCCCTGCCCTTCGGCGCGCTGACGCTGCCCAACCGCATCGTCATGGCCCCGCTGACGCGCACCCGCGCCGGCCGCAGCCACATCGCCAACGCCCTGATGGCCGAGCACTACGCGCAACGCGCCAGCGCCGGCCTGCTGATCGCCGAGGCCACCATGGTGGCGGCCGACGGCTGCGCCTTCACCGGCGAGCCGGGCATCTTCGACGACGCCTGCGTGCAGGGCTGGCGCATGGTGACGGACGCGGTGCACGCTGCCGGCGGGCGCATCCAGCTGCAGATCTGGCACCCGGGCCGCTCGGCGCACAGCAGCCTGAACGGCGGTGTGCAGCCCATCAGCAGCGGCGAGCGCGCCATTGCCGGCCTCATCAACACGCCCGACGGCAAGCAGCCCTACGAAACCCCGCGCCGCCTGCGCGACGACGAGCTGCCGGGCATCGTCGATCTCTTCCGCCAGGCCACGCGCCGCGCGCTGCAGGCCGGCTTCGACGGCGTGCAGCTGCACGGCGCACACGGCTACCTGCTCGACCAGTTCCTGCGCGACGGCGTGAACGACCGCAGCGGCCCGGGCTTCGAGCGTTACGGCGGCAGCCTCGAGAACCGCGCGCGCCTCTTGCTGGAATGCACCGATGCGGCCATCGCAGAGGCCGGTGCCGACCGCGTGGGCGTGCGCCTCTCGCCGCTGGCCGGCAGCAACGACCTGCAGGACAGCGACCCCGAGGCTTTGGTCGCCCACCTCGCGCAGCAACTGCAGCAGCGGCGCGTCGCCTGCCTGGAGTTGCGCCACATGGACCCAGCGCTGGAAAGTGAGCGCCGTATTGCTGCCGTGGCGCGCCAGCACTTCCACGGCGTGCTGCTGCGCAACGGGGGCTTCACGGCCGCCACGGCCCAGGCCGCGCTGATGGAGGGCAGCGCCGACGCCATCGCCTTCGGCCGCGCCTACATCGCCAACCCCGATCTGGTGGAACGTCTGCGGGCAGAAGCACCCTTGAACGAGCCCGACCCCAAGACGTACTATGGCTTGAGCGCCGTGGGCTACACCGATTACCCGCGCCTGGCCGCGGCCACGGCCCTCACCAGCCCCAGGGAGAGCTCTCCATGAAACGCGTCACTGGCATTGGCGGCATCTTCTTCAAGGCGCAAGACCCGCAGGCCTTGGGTGCCTGGTACCGGCAGCACCTGGGCATCGGCGTGGAGGAATGGGGCGGCGCCGCCTTCCGCTGGGCCACGCCCGACAACCCCACGGGCACCGGCACCACGGTCTGGAGCCCTTTCAAGGCCGACACGACCTACTTCGCGCCCAGCACGGCCAGCTTCATGATCAATTACCGCGTGGACGACCTCCATGCGCTGCTGGCGCAATTGCGGGCCGAGGGCTGCCAGGTCGACGACAAGGTCGAAGAGTCTGAGTACGGCAAGTTCGGCTGGGTGTTCGACCCCGAAGGCAACAAGATCGAACTCTGGCAAGCGCCGGCGGGGCAGTGAGCAGGGTGAAAGCTGTAAAGGCCTGGTCCATGTCCGGGCGCTGAACTTCACTAAAGCCCTCCGCCGCAGCGCCGAAGAACCCGTATGCGATCCGGCCTGCAAGGTTTCTTCGTGAGGCAGCCTTTGTGGGTGTCGATCCCGTTGATCGTGGCCCTCAGCGTTGCGTCTTCGGTCGGCGCGCTCTTCCTGCTGACCGAACTGATGGGCATGCCCTACGGCCCCAGCTTCCGGCGCAGTCTGGCCATCGCCATCACCGCGCCGGTGCTGGTGTCGGCGCCCATCGGGGGCTGGATCGTGCACCTGCTGCGCGAGGTGGAACTCGCGCGTCAGCAGGCGCAGGCCCTGGCCTGGAACGACGAACTCACGGCGCTGATGAACCGGCGCCGTTTCACCGAGATCGGCAAGCGCGAGCTGGCGCTGTCGCAGCGCGCCGGGCGCCAACTGGTGGCGATGCTGCTCGACATCGACGACTTCAAGCGCATCAACGACGAACACGGCCACAGCGGCGGCGACGCCGTGCTGCAGGCCTTGGGTGGCACGCTGCCGCGCGAACTGCGCAGCACCGACCTGGTGGCGCGCTGGGGCGGTGAAGAGTTCGCGTTGCTGCTGCCCGACACCAGCCTGGCCGATGCCGCCGCGCTGGCCGAGCGCGTGCGCGCGGCCGCGCAGCAGATGGAAGCGACGCTGGCCAGCGGCCGGCGGCTGCGCTGCACCGTGTCCATCGGCCTGAGCGATGCGGGCGCTGCAGACAGCTTCGACACCCTCATCGCCCGCGCCGACAAGGCCATGTACCTGGCCAAGGCGGGCGGCAAGAACCGTGTGGTGGTGCAGGCGGCCTGAGCCGCGCAAAACGCGTTCTGGCGGGCTTTGGCTTACTGCCCGGCCCCGAGGTGCGGGAACATCGCCCGGCGGGCCTCGTCGTCCATCTCGGTCTTGAAGCTGTGCTTGTCCTTCAAGGCCGCCGCGCGCTGGGCAGCGGGCCGTTCGGTCACGGCATCGAGCAGGCGCTTGACGTTGGGCAGCTGCCCCCAGGCCTCAGGCCCCAGTGCAAACGGCACGGCACGGGCCCAACCCCACACGGCCATGTCGAGCACGCTGTAGGTGTCGCCCAGCATCCAGGGGCGGTTCGCGAGGTGGGCGTCCAGGATCTTCCAGTGCCGCCAGGCTTCGAACTCGTAGCGGTGGATGGCGTAAGGCAGCTTCTCGGGCGCGTAGTGCTTGAAATGCACGCACTGGCCGGTGTAGGGCCCGATGCCCGAGGCCACGAACATCATCCAACTCAACAGAGCGCCGCGGTCTTGGGGCGCCGGCAGGAACTGGCCGCTCTTCTCGGCCAGGTACAGCAGGATGGCCGAGCTGTCGAAGACCGTGGTGTCACCGTCCACGATGACGGGCACCTTGGCATTGGGGTTCAGCGCGGTGAAGGCCGGCAGGTGCTGCTCGCCCTTGCGCGTGTCCACCGGGATGGCCTCGTAAGGCAGGCCGGCTTCTTCCAGGAAGAGCGCCACCTTCATGGGGTTGGGGGCGAGGGAGAAATAGAACTTCAGCATGGTGGCGGCCTCAGGGGGAGTGAGCGAGGCTTCATTCTGTCGCCTGGCGCAAGGCTTCGTGCAGCAGTTGCAAGGCCAGCGCCACTTCGTCTTCGCTGATGTTCAGCGCCGGCATCAGCCGCAACAGCGTGGCGCGCGGTGCGTTCAGCAGCAGGCCGTGCGGCTGCAGTTCGCGGGCCGCGCTTACCACCGCGTCAGCGCACGCGCTGGGCAGCACCAGGGCCCGCAGCAGGCCCACGCCACGTTCGGCCACCAGACCGTGCGTCTGCACCAGGGCCTGCAGGCCGGTGCTCAACTGCTGGGCGCGGGCACGCACCTGGGCCAGGAAGTCTTCGCGGCAGACCTCGTTGACCACCGCCAGGCCCACGGCAGCCATCAGCGGGTTGCCGCAGTAGGTGCCGCCCTGGTCGCCGGGCTCGAAGCAGTTCAGGCGCTCGGTGCACAGCAAGGCCGCCAGCGGCACGCCGCCGCCCAGGCCCTTGGCCAGCGTCATCACATCGGGCTCGATGCCGTAGAGCTCGTGTGCGAAGGCCACGCCGCAGCGGCCGATGCCGGTCTGCACCTCGTCCACGATGAGCAGCAGGCCGCGTTCGTGGGTGAGTGTGCGCAGTTCGCGCACGAAGCCAGGGTCGGCCAGGTTCACGCCGGCCTCGCCCTGCACCAGCTCGATCATCACGGCCACGGTGGCCGGTGTGATCTCGGCTTCCACCGAGCGCAGGTCGTTGAAGCGCGCCTTCGCAAAACCTGCGGGCATGGGCGGGTAGAGGCTGCTCCAGCCCGGCTTGCCCGAGGCTGCCATCATGGCCAGCGTGCGGCCGTGGAAGCCGCCTTCGAAGCCGATGATTTCGTGCGCCCCGCCGCGCATCTTCTGGCCCCAGCGGCGCGCCAGCTTCACGGCGCCTTCGTTGGCCTCTGCACCCGAGCTGGCCAGGAACACGCGGCTGAAGCAGCCCAGGCCCGCCAGCCGCTCGGCCAGGTCCAGCAGCGGCCGGTTGTGGAAGGCCGGGCCGGGGTTCACCAGGCGCTGCGCCTGCGTGGCCAGCGCCTGGGCCACCACCGCCGGGCTGTGGCCCAGGCTGTTGACGGCCCAGCCCTGCACCAGATCGAGGTAACGGCGCCCGCTCTCGTCCACCAGCCACGAGCCCTGCCCTTCGACAAACACAGCCGGGGGCCGCTGCGTGATGGTGAGCAGGGCCTGCCCCGGGTCTTGCGTACTGATGTTCATGCGTGTTCGCTCCAGTCGAAATCCATCTGCCGCGCGGTGCGTTGCGCCAGTTCGCGGCTGTGCAGGCGTTGCACCAGGTGCAGGGCCATGTCGACGCCGGCCGAGATGCCGGCCGAGGTGACGATGGCGCCTTCGTCCACCCATCGCACGCCCTCGCGCACGGCCACCGCCGGGCGCAGCGCGCGCAGGGCGCCGAGGTCTTCCCAGTGCGTGGTGGCCGCCTTGCCGTCCAGCACGCCGGCCTGGGCCAACAGCAGCGAACCGGTGCACACCGATGCCAGGATGCGTGCACTGGTCGCCTGGGCCTGGATCCACGCGAGCAGCGGGCCGTTGCCCAACTCGGCATCCACCACGCCGCCCGGCACCAGGGCACAGGTCAGTGGCGGGTGACTGGCCAGCGTGTGGTCGGGGTGCAGCCGCAGGCCCGCGCGGGCGCGCACCGGCGCTGCGCTGCAGGCCAGGGTGTGGACCGTGAACAGCGGTGGCGCAGCTGGCCCGCCCTCGCGGGCGTGCATCCGCGCTGCGGTGGTGAAAACCTCGTAGGGGCCGGCCATGTCCAGCAGCTCCACGTCGTCGAACAAGACAATGCCGATGTGCATCGGTGAGCTCCTTCAGGGCCGTTGCATTCGGCCCGTGCTGCACTGTGCCGCCTTGGCCGCTTGGCGGCCATGACGCAGAACCCACCTTTCCTGCCATGGCAGGAAATGCAAAGGGGCGGCATCATGGGCGCATGGCCTGCCGCATCACCTTCGTGCTCTTTCCCGGGTTCCAGCAGCTCGATCTGGCCGGGCCCATGGCGGTGTTCGAGGTGGCCGTGCTTCAACATCCGGGCAGCTACCGCTGGCGGCTGGTGGCCAGCGCGCCGCCCCAGGTTCGCAGCTCGGCCGGCGTGGCCTGGCCGGTGCAAGGCCTGCCGCGCCAGCTGGGCGAGGGCGACCTGGTGATGGTGATCGGCGGTGACGGCGTCGACGCCGCTTGTGCCGATGCACGGCTCATCGCCTGGCTGCAGCGCGCGGGGCGCTCTGGCGCGCGCATCGCCAGCATCTGCAGCGGCAGCCTGGTGCTGGCCGCCGCGGGCTTGCTGGACCACCGCGGTGCCACCACGCACTGGTCGCGCAGCCGCCAGTTCGCCAGCGACTTTCCGGCGGTGCAGCTGCAGCCCGACCGTGTCTACGTGCGCGAGCCCGCCCGTCGCGGCCGCGGTGCTGCCGTGCCAGCCCTGCCCGAGATCTGGACCAGCGCCGGCATGACCGCCGGCATCGACCTCTGCCTGGCCCTGCTGGCGCACGACCACGGCGAAGCGCTCGCGCGCGAGGCCGCGCGGCAGCTGGTGGTGGAGCGGCGTCGGCCGGGCGGGCAGTCGCAGTTCTCGCCCCTGCTCGACCTGCAGCAGCCCGAGGGCCGCTTCGGCACGCTGCTGGAGCAGGTGCGCCACCGCCTGCACGAAGACCTCAGCGTCGAAGCCCTGGCCGCCGCAGCCTGCATGAGCCCGCGGCACTTTGCTCGCTGCTTCCGTGCCGAGACCGGCACCACGCCGGCCCACGCCATCGAGCGCCTGCGCGTGGAGGCCGCGCGCGCCGCGCTGGAAGGCGGCGAGCCCTCGGTGCAGCGCGTGGCCACGGGTTGCGGGTTCGGCAGCACCGAGCGCATGCGGCGGTCGTTCCAGCGGCTGCTGGGGCGGGCGCCGGCGGCGTTCAGGAAGGCGCTGTCAGCGGCTTGAGGGCGGCGGTGCAAGGCCGCCGGAAGCTGGTGAGCCGGGGCGCCTTACTTCGGCAGGCAGGCCAGCATCTGTTGGATGCGTTCGGGTGTGTAGGCTGCAGCGGCAGCGGCCATCGACTGCAGCGAGACTTCTTCCTGCACCGCCATGCCTTTGCGCGGCAGCGTGGCCTGCCCAAGGATCACGTAGTCCAGCACGGCGTCGATGCCCTGGTAGGCGCGCACGTCCGAAGGCGTGGTTGGCGTGCGGCCGGGCCGGCAGCGGTCGGCGCTGCCGCCGCCGGGGCGTGAGATGAACGGTGGCTTCAAGGATTGCTCGCCGGGGCCGCAGCGCTGCTCGCGGGGGATCGGGCCCGGTTTCTGTGGTGTGACGGCGCCGGTGCGCAGCAACTGGTGCAGCGCGATCGATCCTTCACCGAAGGCCGGGCCGCGGTCACCAATCAAGGCCAAGGCGGGCTGGAAGCCCTCACCACCCACCCAGACCAGCTTGCCCATGTACTCGCGGGCCGGTGCCACGGCGATCGGCAGCGCCTCGGCATCGAGGTAGCGGGTCTCGCCAGCCACGCGGTGCGTGACGGAGGTCATCGAGCGGTAGGTCTGCACCGGCTGGCCCGCGAGGCTTTCCACCACCGGGCCGGGCTTGGGCTTGCCCAGGCCGTTGCCCACCACCCACTTGCCCGCCCCGCAGGCCGTGCGCGTGCCGCCTGCCGTGAAGGGATCGACCTCGATCGCATAGACGCAGAAAGCCGGCGAGCCTGCGCCGAAGCCCATCTGCTCGGCCTTCAGGAAATCGGGGCGACAGCCGCCGGCCTGGCAGCTGGTGGTCTTGCCGTCGGCCCAGCGGTCCAGCCCGTTGGCGATGTAGGTGAAGCCCGCGTCACCGGCGGTGTAGGACGCCGCGCCCCCGTCGGGGTTGACCGCCAGCCGCGCGCGCACCGCCACCGAGCCATCGGCAAACACACGCGTGGCGGTCTGGGTCGTGCCCTTGCCGTCGGCCGTCTTCACGGTCATGGTGCCGGGCGTGCCGCAATCGGGCTGAGCGCCTGCTTGCAGTGGCACCAGCAGTGGAGGCAGCACCGCCAGCAGCGCAGCCAGCAGAGGACGGGTTGTGAGGATCGGACGGGCTGCCGGCATGCGTGTCTCCTGGGTGGTGTGTCGGTCCAGTGTGGCAGCCCGGGCGTGCTGGGCCTATCCCGCTGTCGACGCGCGTCCCCCGTCGGGACGATGCGCGGCCGATGCCCGCAATCAGGTAGGCTGACTCCCAGCGTGGGCACGCACACACCCTCGCAACCCAGACATCGGCTGCGCCCGAAGCGGCCACCCTCAAGAGGCTGGAGCCATGGATGCACGCAGTTGCCTGCTGGTCAGGCATGCCCTTGCCGGGCGTTTTGTTCACGAGGCGAAGCAGGTGAACGGGGGCTCGCGATCCATCGCCGCCGGGTGCGCGGCCTGGCAGCCATGAGGTGCCTGGCCGTTCTGCTGCTGGGCCTGGGCTTGGGTCTGGCCGCGCAGGCTCAGCCCTTTCACGCCGCCACCTACAACCTGCGCTTCAACGTGGCGAGCGACGGCCCCAACGCCTGGCCCAACCGGCGTGATGCGGTGCGTGCCCTGATCCGCTATCACGAGATCGATCTGCTGGGTACGCAAGAGGGCCTGATCGACCAGATCGAAGACCTTGAAGCCATACCGGGCCTGGCCCGTGTCGGCGTTGGCCGCGACGACGGCAAGCGCGGTGGCGAGCACGCGGCCATCTTCTTCCGCACCGAACGTTTTGAGCTGCTGGCCACGGGCGATTTCTGGCTCAGCCCCACGCCTGAGCAGCCTGGCAAAGGCTGGGACGCCCGCTGCTGCAATCGCCTGGCCACCTGGGCCAGGCTGCGTGATCTGGCCAACGGGCGGGTCTTCTTTGCCTTTTCGGTGCACTTTGACCACGAAGGTGTGGTGGCTCGGCGCGAATCAGCCCGGCTGATGCTGCGCAAGATGCGCGAAATCGCCGGCGAAGCCCCCGCGCTGCTGCTGGGCGACCTCAACGCCACGCCCGATTCAGAGCCGGTGCAGATTCTGCTGACCGGCTTGCGCGATGCCCGCTCCCTGAGCCAGACACCTCCTTATGGACCGATGGGCACCTTCAATGGCTTCAAGCTCGACGCGCCCCTGTTGGCGCGCATCGACTACGTGCTGTTGAGTTCGCATTGGCGCGTGCTGCGCTATGCGGTGTTGACCGATTCGGTCCAAGGGCGTTTTCCGTCCGACCACCTGCCTGTGGTGACACGGCTGAGTCTGGAGTGAGCCGATTCAGCTGCGGATCGCGTACCGATCAGGAATGGCCGCCTCTTGGCTTCGGCTCGAGCGGGCGGTCTCGGCCAGCAGCCGCCACTGGGGACCAACTGCCCTGTAGTCGTTCGAGCGGCGGCGTCACGCGACCGTGAGTTGAATTAGAACGCTACGCCGAGCGCAAGCAGAGTCTTTCCGGATTTTGCTCTGCCGACGAGCAGATCGGCACCGACGCTACGCTCCAGCACTAGCGATGGAACGAGCCCACTGTCCCCGAGCTTGGCGAAGTTGAGGGAGAGGCCAATCGCATGAAGAATTCGCTGCTCCTTCTGCCTATCACCGCTGTCTGCGAAGTCCCTCTGAACCTGCGTCGACACGTAGAGCACAGGCGCGAAACCAAGGCCTTCACTAACCTTGGTGTCGCCCGGGTTCAGGCCGCGAAATGCCCAGTCAATCCTTGCACGAGCGAAGGCGCCAGACAGATTGCCCGACTGTGCGCCCGTCCCGGAGAGCAGGTCCTCGTACGCACCACCCGCGATATTGAACTGGATGTCTGAAGCGAGCGGTTTGTCAGCTGTCTTAGGGATCAGGTAGTAATCACCCTGAGCGACCACGCGCAGCGTCTTCTTGTCCCAGGTCCTGGCCGCACCCGCCGCATCCTTGTCGGATACAAAGGTCTTGCCTGCCTTGATGCTTAGCGACAGCTCGATAAAGTCGATGCGCTTGACGGTGGATGCGGAATCGTTCTGCGTGGGATCGACTTGCCCGAACCGATACACCTTCCCGATCTTGAGCGAGCCGCCGCGATCGTTCTTGGGGGCCTTCTCGGCGTTAGTGCGATGTACGTAGACGCCGGCTGCGTACGAGGTCGACGACAAACCAATGACCGACGGTTGAGGGCCTGACTTGAAAGCATATCGAAGATCTGCGTCAACATTCCCCGTCGACTTTCCGTCCACCTTCGTGTGACTGATCGTTGCCGGCTTCTGCCAGAGGGGCGGATCATTCGGCTGTTGGTCGCCTGCAAGCTTCCATTGCGCGTGAACTCCACTACATTGGGCTGCAACGATCAATCCGAGCAGATGGCGGCTACGCATGGCCTGCTCCCGGGTCTTCCTGCGGCGTCGGGGCGCCAGGTTGGACTGCCAAGACTGCCGCCCACACATCCTTCACAGACTTTGCGTTCTTTGCAGGAGAGGCGGTCGGATCAACCTTCTTCGCCCCCTGCGTCAGCGAGATTCCGTAGGCAATGTGTTCCCACATCCACGCCTTCCTTTGCTCGTTGATGTACAGATCCGCTAGGGTTCTTGAATACAAAGACCATATCCGCGTTCCAGCAGGGACTGTTAGCTTTGAGGACGATGCTGCAAGCGCGTAGAGAACTGAATTCTCAAGTTTTCGAACACTTTGCTCGCTGAGTGGAGTCGCCTCCGTTTGTCCTGCTTCCGTGGCCATTGCGTTTGCCCTCCTTTGAAGCCATCGCGTGCGAAGGCTGTATGCATTACCGATTGGTGCGCCCCACATCTTGACTGGCAAATGCCTCCGGTTTCGATGGCGAAACCCCTAGGCTGCCGGCTGTGTCCTCACTACTGAGGAGGTCCTTGTCCGTGGCGTAGCCGTACCTGGTGTCTGCATGATCCTGGCAGCGAGACTCGCCTGCCAGTGGCAGTCAGTTCGGCGCGCGATGCGAACGCGCGTGTCCAGAGCAGGCACACTTGATGCGTTTGCTGGCTTTTGCTGGCCCTGCCCGTGTGCACCCTCCACACCGAAAGACCTCTGCCCCATGAAGCTCGGCTACACCATCGTCTACGTGCCCGACGTGTCCGCGTCGCTCGCCTTCTTCGGCCAGGCCTTCGGGCTGAAGACGCGCTTTCTCCACCCCTCGGGCACCTACGGCGAACTGGAGACCGGCGAGACCACGCTGTCCTTCGCGGCGCACGAACTGGGCGAGAGCCACTTCCCCTCGGGTTTTGTGCGCGCCAGTGATTCGGCACAGCCGCTCGGCATGGAGATCGCGCTCGTCACTGCCGATGTGCCCGCCGCGCACGCCCAGGCGCTGCAGCACGGCGCGCGCGAGCTCATGGCGCCCAAGGCGCAGCCCTGGGGGCAGGTGGTGTCTTACGTGCGCACGCCCGACGGTTGCCTCGTCGAGCTGTGCACGCCCATGGGCGGCTGAGCGTCGCCTGTTTTCCTCAGAGCGGCCCGAACAGCCATTGCACGGCGCGCCCGAATTCGGCGCGCCAGGCCGCTTCGTCGTGGCCGGCCTGCGGCGCCAGGCTGAACTGCAACTGCGCTGACGGGTTGCCCGCCTGCAGCACGCCGAACATCTTCTGGCTGTCTTGCGGGATGTTGCCGCCCTCTCGGCCACCGGCGTACAGGTACAGCCGTGCCCCGGGCGCCAGGGCTTGCCGGGCCGCGAGGTCGAAGAGCTGCGGCGACACCCAGTAGGACGGCGAGAAAACCCCGGCGCGGCCGAACACCCGCGGATGCTGCTGGATCGCGAAGTGCGAGATCAGGCCGCCCATGGAACTGCCCATCACGCCGGTGTGTTCGGGCTCGGGCCGCGTGCGGTAGCGCTGGTCGATGAAGGGCTTGACGGTCTCGACGATGAAGCGGAGGTACTGCGCGCCTTCGGCCGCGCCGATGCGCGGGTGCGCAAAGGGGCTCAGCTCGACGTTGCGTCGTTCGTGGCCGTTGTCGATACCCACGACGATGACTTCCGGGCCGCCGGCCCGGGCCAGCGCGTTGAGGGTCTCGTCCACGCCCCACTCGCCGGCATAGGCCGTGGTGGCGTCGAACAGGTTCTGGCCGTCGTGCATGTACAGCACCGGGTAGCGACGGGCCGGCTGCTCCTCGTACGAGGGCGGCAGGTACACACGCAGGCCGCGCTCGCGGTTCAGCCCCGGCATGGGCAGCGGCGGGGCCAGCACGCTGACCTGCGGCTGCGCGGTGGAAGCCGGCGCTGCCAAGGCGGCGCCGGCCAGGCAGGCTGCAGCCAGCAGGCCAGCCAGATGGGTTCGGAGGGTTGGCATCGTGGCGCCGCTGATGGCAACTTCGCAGCAGGCTAGACCCGCCGGGCCAGCAGCTCCATGCAAGATTTGTAGCGGGTGCTGATGCTGTAGTCCAAGGGGATGAAACCTTCTTCTGCCAGCAAGCGCATGAGAGATGCGCGACTGAAGTTGTGGTGATGCTCCAGTTCCGCCCAGTAGGGGTTGTTGCCCTCAGCGTCGGCCTTGCGCCAGGAGCCGCAGTCCAGGTTGGGGCACGAGACCATGACCAGCCCGCCAGGGGCCAGAGCGGCGTGCACGCGCTTCAGCGCCTGCCTCGGATAAGGCACGTGATGCAGCACATCCGCCAGAGACACCACCTGCACCGGGTCGCTCACCTCCAGTTCCATCAGGTCTGCCACCATGACGCTGTAGCCCAAGGCTTCGGCAGCCGCGAATGCAGTCGCACGCGTGTCCAGGCCGATGGCGGTGAACCCGTACTCCGAAGCGGTGATGACCAGGCCACCGCTGCCGCAGCCCACGTCCAGCCACACCGCGCCGTCATCCATCCACGCAGGCCCTGGCAAGTGGCGCTGAACCCGCTCGACGCTGGGTGCCCAACGGGCACGCTCCAAGTCGAGTTGGGTGCCAGCGATCGGTGCAAGTGGCTTCTTGCCCGACAGCAGTGTCAAGCCTTGCGCAGTGAAGTGGTTGCGGCTGTAGACATGCAGGCAGTCCTGGCAGTGCATCCACTCGATCTGGCTGGGCAGGCCCGGTTGCCAAACGGGGTTGTTCTCGCACGCTTCGCTGCGCAGCAAGGTGGAGGTGGTGCTGCTGCACAGCGGGCAGCCTTCAAAGGGCTTGCACACGGGCGATTCGACGTTGGAAATCGCCACGGGCTTGGGCTTGGGCATGGGCTGCGCCTGCGTCGAGGGGGTGGGCGCTGCTTGCCCGGCCCCCGCCAAGTTACGCGATGCGAATTCCAGGTATTCGTTGTGTGCCTCAGGCTTGAGTTGCTTGCGGGCAATGAGTTCGAGCAAGGCAAAAACGCACAAGTCGAAACTGGCGAGGCTGTAGTGGGCAATGAGCGCCAGGTTCACCAGTTGCGCGTTGCTCCACAACGCAAGGTTCAGCGGGTCCTTGATGTAGACAACATCAGATTCCAGCAATTGGTTGAACGGCACCCTGAAATTGCCGTTTCTGATGGTCGGTGCGATCGACCAGCGCTTGACGTCCAGAAAGCAGTGCGGAACGTAGCCGTTGGCGCGCATCCACACGTCAATTTCACCGAACGTGGGCTGGTTCTCGTACAGGCAGATGTAGGAGACCTCCAGTTGCACGGCCACGCATTGGGCGAGCTTCTGCGTCCCATGCTGGAGCACGCAAAGCTCGGAGCCCTGGATGTCCATTTTCAGGAAGTCAATGGCGGGCAAATCGGCCACATCATCCAAACGCCGGGTCTGAACCTGCTCGGTGCGTTCAATCTTGCCAAAGTAGTCGAACCGATTGAAGAACTTCAACGCGGCAAGCTTGGGCTTGAGGAGCGAAGTCATGCCACTGTCGGCATGCGCCAGGTGCAGGGTGTGAACCTCACCGTCTGCCAGAAAGTCCGCAAACACGCTGGCCTTTTGGCCAAAGGTTTCCTGGATCTTGGCAATCTGGCGGGCGTCGCCTTCGAAGGCGTTGAGGTGGGCTATGCCCTGGTCCAGCAGCGCGCGGTACACCGGAGTCTCTGCAATGCAGGCCGCTCCGATATCCATGATTTGCAGCGGCGCACCGGGTTGGAGCAGTTCGACCAGGGTCATGAGAACTCTCAGTCCATTGCATGGGAGGCTACTGGGCAACTCATGATAGCGGCCGCTCTGTGATGCGACTGCATCGTCGATTCGCCCAGGCGTCCGGAAGCGCGAGAAAGACTGATCGGCTCAGGCCAGCGGGTTTCAACCGGTTCCGGCCCGGGCTTGACGCCGCATCCAACATGAAGGAGGATTCATCCATCATGTTGGAAGGCACTGAAACCTCCCTGGACGAACGCATCGCCGCCCGCGTGCACGCCTTGCGCGCCGCCGCGGGCCTGTCGCTCGAAGCGCTGTCACAGCGTTCGGGCGTCAGCCGCTCGATGATCTCGCTGATCGAGCGTGGCGAGAGCAGCGCCACCGCGGTGGTGCTGGAAAAGCTGGCCACGGCGCTGGGCGTGACGCTGGCCTCGCTGTTCGACACGCCGCTGAATCGCAGCGCCCCGCCCGGCCCCGTGGCCCGCGCCGCAGCACAGCCGCCGTGGCAGGACCCGGGCTCGGGTTACGTGCGGCGCAACGTGTCGCCCGCGGGTTGGCCGGCGCCCTTCCAGATCGTCGACGTGCACTTCCCGCCCCGCGCCCGCGTGGCCTACGAAACCGCGGCCCGCGTGCCGCCCGTGCACCAGCAGGTGTGGGTGCTCGAAGGGCGCATCGACATCACCGTGGGCCCCGATCACCACCGTCTGGAGACCGGTGATTGCCTGGCCTTGCAGCTGGATCAGCCGGTGGCCTTCCACAACCCCGCTCGCAAGCCGGCGCGTTACGCCGTGGTGCTGGGCACGCCGGGGGCACTGGCATGACGGTGCACGTGCGCAGGCTCCAGGCCGTCAACGAAGCGCAGTGTGGCGAGCTCGCCGAGGTGCTGCACGACTGCGTGCACGGCGGCGCTTCGGTGAGCTTCATGCTGCCTTTCACGATGGACGAAGCGCGTGCCTTCTGGCGCGGCGTGGCCGAGGGTGTGGCGCGCGGCGAGCGGGCACTGGTCGTGGCCGAGGTGGACGGCCGCATCCGGGGCACGGTGCAACTGGTGCTGGCGCAGCCGCCGAACCAGCCGCACCGCGCCGACCTGGCCAAGATGCTGGTGCACCGCGCCGCGCGCCGGCTGGGGCTGGGCGCGGCGCTGCTGGCCGAAGCCGAGCGCGTGGCGCGCGCCGAGGGCAAGACGCTGCTGGTGCTGGACACCGCCAGCCGCGAGGCCGAGCGCCTGTACACGCGCGGCGGCTGGGTGCCGGCCGGGGTGGTGCCGGGTTATGCGCTGCTGCCGCAGGGCGGCTTGTGCGACACGCGCTTTTTCTACAAGGCCCTGGCCTGAGCTGCGCTCAAGCCTGCAGCAGCCGCAGCGCCTGCGCCACCGCGTAGGCCGGCCCGCGCTGGATGCGCGCGAAGTAGGAGGCGTGGGCATCGCTGCCCGCAGGCCATTGGCGCAGGAACTCGGCTTGCGTCGTGGCGGTGTCGGTCTCCACCGCCAGTGCGTCGACATGCACCGCGCCATCGCCCGTCTGCAGCACCACGCCGAAGCGGCGGTGTTCGGCCGCGGGGGGCGTGAGCGCGAATCGCGTGAGCAGCCCCGCCGCATCGCCCGCGAAGTTGGGCATGCCGGTCGCGCCGTTGTTGAACACCCAGCGCGGCGCGCCTGCGGGCGCGTGCAGCGCTTGAAAGACCGGCAGGCAGGTGTGCGTGCAGGCAAAGGCGTGCACACCCGCCTGCTCGAACCAGGCTTGCACCTGCGCCCGGTGCGCGGCGTCTTGCAGATGTTCCTGCGCAAAGCCCCAGCCGGCCAGCGAGCAGGCGTCGCCGTGCACGATGCCGAGCTGCAGCCCGCCCACCTCGGCGCGTTGCCACATCGGCAGCGCTGCCAGTTGGGCGCGTTGTGCGGCCGTAGCGGCGCGGCGCAGCGTGGCCAGGATGCGGTTGCTGCGGCTCACCACCTCGTCGCCCACCCATTCGGGATACGCGCAGCCGCAGCCGGCGTCGGCTTCATCGCCGCTCACTTCGGCGGCCAGCTCGGTCTCCACATTGCCGCGCAACGCGGTGTGCGCCAGCACGCCCTGCTGCACGGCCGCGAAGACGGCGGGGTCGGCGTCGAACCAGTGGAAATCGCCGTTGAAGACCAGGCGCTTGCGGCCGCGTTCGGCCTCGAACATCGCCAGCACGCGCTGCAGCGCCGGCAGGTTGCCGTAGAGCCCGCCCACCACGTACAGCACTTCCAGACCCTGAAGTTCCGGCGGCGGCGCGGCGCGGAAGACCGCCGGCGAGTAGCGGTAGTGCAGCGGGCAGCTGCGGCCGGGGGCACTGTGGATCTCGGCGTCGGCCTGCGATGGCACGGGTTCAGGGCTGTGCATGGGCCAGGGCTTGCAGTGGGTGGGGGTTGGGCGTGGCCACACCGGGCGCAGCGGCTGCGCCGGGTGGCGGGGTGTAGAGCGCTTGCAGCGCGGCATCTGTGACCTCAGACAGCGGCACATCCCACTGCAGCCGGCCCTGCGCCAGGCCCAGCACGCGTGTGGCCAGCGCGGGCAGCAGGCCGAGGTCGTGCACCACCGTCACCAGCGCCTGGCCAGGGCCCGCGGCAGCGTCACGCAGCGCGGCGCAAGCCTGCTGCGTGGCGCTGGGGTCCAGGGCCGAAGTGGGCTCGTCGGCGAGCACGAGGCGCGGGCGCTGCAGGCGCAGGCGCGCCAGGCTCACCTTCTGCCGTTCGCCGCCCGAAAGGCGGTCGGCCCGCGTATCGGCCAGATGCTGCAGGCCGAGTGCGGCCAGCGCGGCATCGGCTTCGGCCTGCAGCGCGCGCGGGAACACGCGCGCCCAGCTCAGCAGCGCCGCGCGGCCGTGCAGGCGCGCCAGCGCACCGATGAGCACGTTCTCGCGCGCGCTCAGGCGCGGCACGAGGTGCAGGCCCTGCATGACGAGACCGATCTCGCTGCGCAGCGTGCGCCACTGTGCGCGTGTGAGTGCTGGCGCGGCCGAGCTGCCGATCTCGCGCCCCAGCACCTGCACTTGCCCGGCCACCTGTACCGGGCCTGGCAGCCCGGCCAGCACGCGCAGCAGCGTGCTCTTGCCGGCGCCATTGGGTCCGACGATGGCCACACGTTCGCCGGCGGCGATGTGCAGCGCCGGCAGCTGCAGCAGCGTGCGCGGGCCGGCCTGCACGGCCAGGCCTTGCAGTTGCACCAGGGTGGCGGCGTTCGCCTTCACAGCAGGGCCGTGCGGATGCGCCGCGAGAGCGCGTCGAACGCCATCACGAGGGCGATTACCACCAGCAGCAGCGTCGCCAGCCGGCTCCACTGGAACAGGCTGACGGCCTCGCTGATCAAGAGGCCCAGCCCGCCGGCGCCAATGAGGCCGAGGATGGTGGAATCGCGGATGTTGAACTCCCACACGTAGAGGTGGTTGCTGACGAACTGCGGCAGCACCGAGGGCCACACCGCGTGGAAGAAGGTCTGGGTGGGCGTGGCGCCGGTGGCGCGCACGGCTTCCACGGCGGCCATGTCCAGCGTCTCGATGCTTTCGGCGTAGAGCTTGCCGTAAGTGCCCATGGAATGCAGCGCGATGGCCAGGATGCCCGCGGTGGGCCCGAGGCCGACGATGCCCACCAGCACGAGGCCGAACACCAGCGTGTGCACGGCGCGCGCCACGTCCAGCACGCCCTTGGCGGCCCAGGCCAAAGGCCGTGGCGCGCGCAGGTTGCGCGCGGTCAGCACGCCCAATGGCAGCGCCAGCAGCGCGGCGAGCAGCGAGCCCAGCGTGGCGATCTGGAAGGTCACCCAGGTGGCGCGGCCGACCGCGGCGAGGAAGTTCGCTTCCACCTCGCGGCGGTTCTCCACGCGCAGCAGCGTGCCGTCGTCGCTGCGGTATTCCAGCCTTTCGGGGCCGAACCACACGTCCAGGAAACTCGGCCGCGCGAAGTCGCCCAGCGACTTCAGCAGGTTCTCCCAGGGGTTGCGGCCGAAGCTCAGGTCGCCCGCAGCCAGCAGCGTGAAGAGGCAGGCTGCCACCAGCAGCGCGTAGGCCGTCACCAGCGCCGCAAAGCCGCGGCGGCCCTGGCTCAGCACACGCAGGCCGTGCAGGCTGGGGGCGGTGGTGCTGCTCACTTCGCGGCCAGCTTGCCTGTGGCCAGACCGGCGTCGCGGATAGGTTTGTAGAAGGCGTTGGTGCTGGCCTCGAAACCGGTGTAGTTGGCCGGCAGCAAGGCGGGCTGTGTCTTCAGCAGCGGGCCCACCTCCACCAGCGCGGCCTGCAGGCGCTGCACGAAGGCCGTGTCTTTGAACAGCGCCACGCGCACGGCCACGGCGTCGTTCGGCAGCGGGGCCGATTGCCAGATGATCTTGCTGCGCTCGGCCTTGATCAGGCCTTGCTCGATCATCGCCGTGCGGTTGCGGTTGTAGTCGGCACCGGCATCGAGCTGGCCCGCCGTCACCTGCGTCTGGATGGCCTGGTGCTTGGTGTACAGCACGCGCGCGAAATGCTTCTCGGGGTCGATGCCGCGTTGCTGGAAGAGGTGGAAGGGGATCAGGTAGCCCGAAGTCGAGCCCTTGTCGCCAAAGGCGAAGCTGCGGCCGCGGCCCTTGGCACCGAGCAGGTCGTCGATGGTTTCCAGCCCCGAGCCCGGGTGCGTGACGATCATCGCGAAGTACTCGGGCTTGCCCTGGTAGAGGATGGTGGCCACGGCCTGCGCGCCGGCGTGGTGGTTGGCCAGCACGTAGCCCCAGGGGCCCATCAGCGCGATGTCGGTTTCGCCGTTGGCCAGGCTCTTGGCCAGGCCTTCCCAGCTGTCCACCGTGCGCAGCGCCACGGGGCGGCCCAGGCGTTGCTGCAGGTGCTGCGCCAGGGGGCGGTAGGTGGCGTCGTTCTTCTCGCGGTCGGGCTGGAACATGCCGACGCCGAAGTTGAGCGTGGCGCCTTGCGCGTGCACGGCGGGCGCGCCCAGGGTGCTGGCGAGCAGACCAGTGCCGGCGGCGCGGGTCAGCAGCTGGCGGCGTGTGAACTTCATGCGGGGTCTCCAGGGTGAGCAAGCGGTGTGTGGGGCTGTCCTGCAGGCGCAAAGCGGCGGAGGAAGGCGCGGTCGATGCGGTCTTTCCAGCGCCAGGCCCAGCGGCCTTCGAGGCCGAAGCGCCCGCGCGAGGCGATGGCGCGGCCGTCGGCCGTGGCCAGCAGCGCGAGGAAGTGGTGCTGCGGCGAGTAGCGGCGGGGCTCGCCCTGGCCGAGCGTTGCCCGCAGGTTCTGCGTGAGCACCGGGCCCATGCGCACGGCATAGACGCCGGCCTTGGGCAGCGGCTGTGCCCAGGCGGCGCAGTCGCCCACGGCCAGCACCTGCGGGTGCGAGACCGAGCGCAGCATCGAGTCCACGCGCACGAAGCCGGCCTCGTCCACGGCCAGCGCGCCGCGGCGCTGTGGGTCGCGCTGCCAGGCTTGGGCCTGCGCGCCGGTGGCCCAGAGCAGCAGGTCGGTGCGCGGCGCGACCTCGGCTCCGCTTTCCAGCGATGGCCAGCCCTGTCCCAGCTGCACCTGCACGCCGGCACGCTGCAGCGCGGCCCAGGCTGCGCGCCGCGCGGCCGGTGCGATGCCAGGCAGCAACTGCGCGCCGCGGCTGACCAGCCGGGCCTGGATCTCGCGGCCGGGCTGCAGGCTGCGCAGCCGTGCCAGCACGGCCAGCAGCGACTCGAAACCCGCCGCGCCGCCGCCCACGGCGGTGATGCGGAAGGGCTGCTCTGCGGGCTGGGCGGGCTTCGGGGCCTTGTCGGCCCAGATCTGCAGCAGCGCCTCGTAGCGCGTGCGCAGCGCAGAGAGCGGGCGCAAGGGCAGCACGGTGGCGCCGGGGCATTCGGGCTCGTCGAGCGTGGAGCCCACGTTCAGCGAGAGCAGGTCGTAGGGCAGTTCCTCGCCGTTGCCCAAGTGCACACGGCGGCGCGGTGCATCCAGGCTTTGCAGCTCGGTGGCCACCCAGCGGGCGCCGGCGGCGGCACACAGCGCGGGGAAGTCGATGACGATTTCGTCGAAGCGGTAGCTGCCGGCCAGCCAGCCCGGCACCATGCCGGAATAGGGCGCCAGCGCCTGCGGTGAGACCACCACCACCTGCACGCCCGGCACCGGCGCGCGCGCCCAATCGAGCAGCACCTGCGCGTGGGCGTGGCCGGCGCCCATCAGCACCAGCTGCTTCATGCGCCCTGCACCTTCTCGGGCCAGCCGGGCGGCAGGTGCACCAGGTCTTCCGGCAGGTCGATGTCAGGCACCGGGGGCAGTTCGGCGCAGCGCAGGCCGGCGGTGCGGGCACGTTCGCGCGTCTGTGCCATCACCGCCGCGGTGCTCCACGCGATGCTTTCGAAAAGCTGCGGCGCCGGCCGCGCCAGGCCCACCAGCGCGTAACCGCCGTCGAGGGCGGGCACGAAGACGGCATCGTGCTCGGCCAGCGCAGCGCTGGCCGCCTGCAGCACGGCGGCGTCGAGCGAGGGCGCGTCGGTGCCGATCAAGAGCGCCGGGCCTGCCGTTGCCAGCGCGGCGTGCAAGCGGCGCTGCATGCGGGCGCCGAGGTCGCCTTCGCCTTGCAGCGTCAGTGTCCACATCGCGTGGGGCTGCTGCGCCACCGCCTGGAAAGCCGGGTGCGTGGTGTCGGGGCTGACGCAGAGTTCCAGCGCCGGGAAGCCCGCGGCTTCGGCCGTGGCGAGCGTGTGCTGCAGCAGGCGCGCGGCCAGTGCGGCGGCGCCACTTGCACCCAGGGCCGGGATCAGCCGCGTCTTGGCCTGCCCGGCCACGGGCGCCTTCGCAAACACGATCAAGCGCGCAGCCACCACCGTCAACCGCGCTCCCAAGCGTGGAACTTGGCCACCCAGCGCAGCAGGCCTTGCGGCGCGTGCGCGCGTTTCCATTCGCCGGCCACGTACTTGTTGGCCTCGGCCAGCGTGGGGTAGGTGTGGATGGTGCCGAGGATCTTGTTCAGACCCAGGCCGTGTTTCATCGCCAGCACGTACTCGGCCAGCAGGTCGCCCGCGTGTTCACCGGCGATGGTGACGCCCAGGATCTTGTCCTTGCCCGGCACGGTGAGCACCTTCACGAAGCCGTGCGCGGTGCCGTCGGCGATGGCGCGGTCGAGGTCGTCCAGGCCGTAGCGCGTGACCTCGAAGGGGATGCCCTGTTCCGTCGCTTCGGTCTCGCTCAGGCCCACGCGGGCCACTTCGGGGTCGGTGAAGGTGGCCCAGGGGATGACACGGTAGTCGGCCTTGAACTTCTTGAAGCGACCGAAGAGCGCGTTGACCGCCGCGTACCAGGCCTGGTGGGCCGCGGTGTGCGTGAACTGGAAGGGCCCGGCCACGTCGCCCACGGCGTAGATGTTGGGGTAGAGCGTCTGCAGGTAGGCGTTGGTCTCGATGGTCTTCTTCGGCGTGAGCGGGATGCCGAGTTCTTCCAGCCCGTAGCCGGTGACCCGCGGGCTGCGGCCCACGGCGCAGAGCAGTTCATCGAAAGCGATGGCGATCTCTGCGCCGGCGTGCTTCACGATCAGCCGCTTCTCGCCGCCGGCCTGCTCCACGCGCACGGCCTGGTGGCCGGTGAGGAGCGTGACGCCGTCTTCGCGCAGCGCCGCGGCCACGAGTTCGGAGACCTCAGGGTCTTCACGCGACATCACGCGCGGGCCCATTTCCACCTGGGTGACCTGGCTGCCCAGGCGCGCGAAGCTCTGCGCCAATTCGCTGCCGATGGGCCCGCCGCCCAGCACCACCAGGCGGCGCGGCAGCATGCGCAGGCCCCACACGGTGTCGCTGGTGAGGCAGCCCACCTCCTTCAGCCCCGGAATGGGCGGGATGAAAGGGCTGGCACCCGCCGCGATGACGATGTTGCGCGTGCTGAGCGTGCGCTTCTCGCCGCCGTGCAGCGTGACTTCCACATGGAAGGGGCTGGTGATGCGCGCGTGGCCCTGCAGCACCTCCACGCCCAGGCCGGTGTAGCGCTCCACCGAATCGTGAGGCTCGATGTCGGCGATGACGCGGTGGATGCGGTCCATCACGGCGGCGAAGTCGACCTCGCTGCGGGTCTCGCTGAAGCCCAGCGTGTGCGCCTTCTTCTGCTGCTTGGCCAGCTTGGCCGAGCGGATGAGCGCCTTGCTCGGCACACAGCCGAAGTTCAGGCAATCGCCGCCCATCTTGTGGCCTTCGATCAGCGTGACCTTGGCCTTCACCGCGGCGGCGATGTAGGCCGAGACCAGGCCGCCGGCACCCGCGCCGATGACGACCAGGTTGCGGTCGAAGCTGGCCGGCTGCGGCCACTTCGCGTAGACCTTGCGCCGCTGCAGCCAGCCCACGCCGGCCTTGGCCACCAGCGGGAACAGGCCCAGCAGCACGAAGCTGCCGAGCAGGCCGGGCGAGACGATGTCGCCGGGCGACTGGATGGCCGCCAGCTGCGTGCCGGCGTTCACATACACAGCCGTGCCAGCGAGCATGCCGATCTGGCTGACGACGTAGAAGCGCAGCGCGCCGATGGGTGTGAGGCCCATCAACAGGTTCACCAGCCAGAAGGGAAAGACGGGCACGAGGCGCAGCGTGAGCAGGTAGAAGGTGCCGTCTTTCTGCACGCCCTCGTTGATGGGCGCCAGGCGCTGGCCGAAGCGGCGCTGGATGCCATCACGCAGCAGGTAGCGCGAAGCCAGGAAGGCCAGCAAGGCACCCAGGCTCGACGCGAAGGACACGATCAGCAAACCCAGGCCCAGCCCGAACATCGCGCCGCCGGCCAGTGTGAGGATGAGGGCGCCGGGGATGGACAGCGCCGCGGCCGCCACGTAGACCACGAAGAAGAGCCCCACAGTGGCCAGCGGCTGCGCCTGGTAGGCGCCGACCAGCGCGTCGCGGCTGGCTTTCAGCCGATCGAAGGTGAGCAGGCTGCCCAGGTCGTAGTGGCAGTACAGCAGCACGGCGGCCACCAGCAGCAAGGCCAGCAAGGGCCACAACCAGCGGGGGCGATTCGGGACGGGCTTGGGGATCATGGGGGGCTGCTTGTTCCGGGGCTCAGGCTGAGTCGGCGATCGGGCACTATGGTTACACGGGCCTGCGATGCCCCTCAGTCCATGGCGGGCGGGCGCAGCAGGATGCGCCGGTAGCGCGCCATCACCGAAGGGTCGCTCACGCCCAGCCACTGTTCGAGCTCGGCTTCGGCGGTGCCGCGGCGCAGCTGGCGCAGGGCGAAGGTGTGGCGCAGGCGGTAGCTGCCGCCGCTGGGACTGCCGGGGCCACCTTCTCCGGCGTTGTCGATGCCTGCGGCCGCCAAGACCGCGGCCGTGGCCTGGTAGTGCGAGACCTTGCTCCAGACCTTGCCGCCTTGCCGGGTGCTGGGAAAGAGCACGGCACCGGTGACGCCCGCCGCAGCGCGCACGTGCAACCAGTGGTGCAGCACCTGGGCGGCCCACGGGGCCAACGGGGTTTCGCGTTCGGGCGTGAGGCCGTCGCTGGGCACGTGCAGCTTCCAGGGCAGGCCTGGGTTGCCGGCCGGTGGCGCCGCGCCGGCGCCCGCGTCCAGCAGCACATCGCTGCAGCGCAAGGTGCGTACCTCGCCGGGGGCCAGCCCGGCGCCCAGCATCAAGGCCACCGAGGCGCGGTTGCGCACCTCCTGCCAGGGGGGCGGAGCCCCCTTCCCCGCACCACCCCGCCGTGGCCGAAGGGCCGAGAGGTGGGCGACCAGCCGCCCGGCTTCGGCCGGCAGCAGGTAGGCGGGCAGATCGTCGCGCTGCACGGCATTGGCGTGGCGGATGTCGGCGTGGGTGTCCAGCAGGGTGGGCACGGCCGAGCTGCGGCTGCGCTGCCGCTGGCGTGCGTGGCTGGCCAGCACACGGTCGACCAGCGCCAGCAGGCGCCAGGCGTAGCGCGGCGTGAGCGACTCGGCTGCGCCGCTGCGGCTTTGCAGGTACGCGTCGAGGTCGGCGGCCTGCAGGCGCGAGAGCGCGATGCCCTGCGCCACCGCCCAGACGGCCAGCGCTTCCCACATGTGCTGGTAGACCTGCGCCGTGGTGGCACGGCGGATGCGGCCGGCCAGGCGGGCCTCGGCCAGCCAACGGGTGAAGGCCGACTGGTAGTCGGCCCAGCGAGCGGCAGGTAGGTTCACGACGATGACCTTAAAAATGAACTAACGCCCGTGCCGAAGCTTACTTGCTGACGGCCTGCACCCCTGGCGCACCACGAAGCAACCAAGCGCATGGTCCTGCTTTCCCGCTGGCGTTAGTTCATTTTTTCTCGTGCAAACCGACCTTCCGTTCGAAGCCGCAGCCCGCGGCCTGCGCGGACCGCGCGGACCGCGCAGCGAGAATCGGCCCATGCCTGTCTCCCTCCCCTGGCGCCACCTCCTGCTGGCCGTCGTGGTGGTGGCCATCTGGGGCAGCAACTTCGTGGTCATCAAGCTGGCGCTGGCGCAGCTGCCCCCGCTGCTGCTGGCCACGCTGCGCTACACCTTCGCCCTGCTGCCCGCCGTCTTCTTCCTGCGCCGACCGGCGGTGCCCTGGCGCAACCTGGCCACCTATGGCGTGCTCATCGGCGCCGGTCAGTTCGGGCTGCTCTTCATCGCGATGAACGGCCACATCTCGCCCGGGCTGGCTTCGCTGGTGATCCAGACGCAGGTCTTCTTCACCATCGGCCTGGCCATGCGCAGCGCCGGTGAAAAGCTGCAGCCGGTGCAGTGGGTGGCGCTGGCCGTCGCGGCGGTGGGCCTGGGCATCATCGCCACGCACACCGACGGCAGCACCACGGTGCTCGGCCTCGCGCTGGTGCTGATGGCCGCCTTCAGCTGGGCCGCCGGCAACATGACCAGCCGCGCCGCCGGCCGCGTGGACATGCTGGCCTACGTGGTGTGGGCCAGCGCCTTCGCGATACCGCCGCTGCTGCTGATGTCGCTGCTGCTCGAAGGCCCGGCGCGCATGGGCCAAGCCCTGGCCCAAGCCGATGCCGTGGCCTGGGGCGCCGTGCTCTGGCAGGCCGTGGGCAACACGCTCTTCGGCTACGCCGCCTGGGGCTGGCTGCTCGCGCGCCACCCGGCCGCCACCATCACGCCCATGGCGCTGCTGGTGCCGGTGTTCGGCCTCACCAGCGCTGCGTGGTGGCTGGGCGAGCCGCTGCCCGCCTGGAAGCTGCTCGCCGCCGCGCTGGTGCTCGGCGCACTGGCGCTGAACCTGCTGTGGCCGCACTGGCGCCAATGGCGGGCCGCGCGCTCGGGCTGAACACCGGCCAGCGCCGGCCCACCCGGCCTCAAGCCATCTGGAAAGGCAGCTGCCGAAGCGGCTGGCCCGTCAGCTGGGCGATGGCGTTGGCGAAAGCTGGCGCCAGCGGCGGCAGACCCGGCTCGCCCATGCCGGTGGGCGGGTCGGCGCTGGGCACGGTGTGCACGCTGATCTGCGGCATCTGGTTGATGCGCGGCATCGCGAAATCGCCGAAGTTGCGCTGCTCCACCACGCCGTCCTTCAGCGTGATGGCATGGCCGGGCAGGCAGGTGGCCAGGCCCATCAGGGCCGCGCCCTGCACCTGGGCTTCCACGGTCTTCGGGTTCACCACCAGGTTGCAGTGCACACCCGCCGTCACGCGGTGCAGCACGGGCTGACCAGCTTCCACCGAGGCTTCCACCACGTAGGCCACCACGCTGTCGAAACTCTCGTGCACCGCCACGCCCCAGGCACGGCCGGCCGGCAGCTTCTTCGTGGCGTAGCCGCTCTGGTCCACGGCCAACTGCAGCGCGGCACGGTGGCGCGGGTGCTTGTCGCCGATCAGCTTCATGCGGTAAGCCACCGGGTCTTGTTTCGTGGCGCGCGCAATGTCGTCGATCAGCGTTTCCATCACATAGGCCGTGTGCGTGCTGCCCACGCTGCGCCACCACAGCACCGGCACGTTCTGCTTCGGGTGGTGCACGCTCAGCCGCATGGGCAGCGGGTACGGCGCGCGCATGCCTTCCACGGCGGTCTGGTCGACGCCGTTCTTCACCATGCCGCCTTCGAAGAAGGTGCCGCTGATGATCGACTGGCCGACGATCACGTGGTCCCAGGCCAGCACCTGGCCCTGCGCGTCGAAGCCGATGCGCGCGGTGTGCAGGTGCATGGGGCGGTAGTAGCCGCCGGCGATGTCGTCCTCGCGGCTCCACACCGTGCGCACCGGCGCGTTCAGGCCCGCGGCGCGCGCGGCCTTGGCGACGCCGCAGGCCTCCACCACGTAATCGCTTGTGGGGATGGCGCGGCGGCCGAAGCCGCCCCCGGCCATCTGCACGTTCACCTTCACCTGCTCGGGCTTCAGGCCCAGCACGCCAGCCGCGGCCATGCCGTCCAGGCCCGGCATCTGCGAGCCCACCCAAAGCTGCGCGCCGTCAGCGCCGATCTGCACCGTGCAGTTCAGCGGCTCCATCGGCGCGTGCGCGAGGTAGGGGAAGACGAACTCGGCGTCGATCTTCAAGGGCGCACCCGCGAGCGGGGCCATGTCGGCGTCGAAGTGGCGCGCGCCGGGCTCCTTCGCCAGGGCGCGGTACTGCGCCAACTGCTTGGTGCTGTCGACCTTCTCCACCGCGTCGGTGGCCCATTGCAGCTTCAGCGCCTCGCGGCCCTGTCGCGCGGGCCAGTAACCGGTGGCGATGACGGCCACGCCCTCGGCGCCGCGGTCCAGCGGCACCCGCAGCACGGCCTTCACGCCAGGGATCGCGCGCGCTGCGCTGTCATCCACCGCGGCGAGCTTCGCGCCGAAGACCGGCGGGCGCGCCACCAGCGCCGTCAGCTGGCCCGGCAGCGCCATGTCGATGCCGAAGCCCTGCCGGCCGCTGCTCTTGGCCTTGGCGTCCAGCCGGCCGGTGGCCTTGCCGATGAGGCGGAAGTTCTTCGGGTCCTTGAGCGTCACCTGCTCGGGCACGGGCAGGGCCATGGCGGCCTCGGCCAGCGCGCCGTAGCCGAGCTTGCGGCCATCGGGTGCGATCACGAAGCCGGCCTGCGTGCGCAACGCGGCGGGCTCCAGCTTCCACTGGGTGGCGGCGGCGCTCACCAGCATGGCGCGGGCGCGGGCGCCCAGTTCGCGGTACTGCGTGTAGCTGTGTTTGATGGCCGTGCTGCCGCCGGTGAGGTGCATGCCCCACAAGGGGTCGGCGTACGCGCCGTCGTTGCTGCCGTGGCGGCTGCGCACCAGAGCCCAGTCGGCATCCAGCTCTTCGGCCAGGATCATCGGCAGCGCGGTCTGCACGCCCTGCCCGAAGTCGAGCCGGTTGATCGCGACCGTGACCTCGCCGTTCTTCGCGATCTGAACGAAGGCCAGCGGTTGCTGTGTCGGCTTCAGGCCGGCGGGCGCCGCGGCGGGGGCACCCTGCGCCAGCGCAGCCGCCGGGAAGGCGCCGAGCGCAAATCCGCCCAGGCTGCTGGCGCCGGCCAGCTTCAGAAAGCTGCGGCGGGGCAGCGCGGCGCTGGCGGCGTTGTCGTCACCGCGTTGCAACATCTTCTGCAGAGCGCGCGGCAATTCGTCGGTGTGGGGGGTGGAGGTGTACTGGGGCAGCATGTCGGCTCCTTCAGGCCAGGGCGCGCGCGGCATCGGCCACGGCAGCGCGGATGCGGGCATAGGTGCCACAGCGGCAGATGTTGCCGGCCATGGCGGCGTCGATCTCGGCGGCGGTGGGCTGTTTGCCCTTGGGCAAGCCCTTCAGGAAGGCCGTGGCACTCATGATCTGGCCGCTCTGGCAGTAACCGCACTGGGCCACGTCGTGTTTCACCCAGGCCGCGCTGACAGCCTTGCCGACACGGTCTTGCCCGGCGGTGACGGCCTCGATGGTGGTGATCTTCTGGCCCGCAGCGGCCGAGATCGGCGTCACGCACGAGCGGATGGCCTGGCCGTTCAGGTGCACGGTGCAGGCGCCGCACAGCGCCGCGCCGCAGCCGAACTTGGTGCCGGTGAGGCCCAGGTTGTCACGCAGGGCCCAGAGGATGGGGGTGCCGGGGTCGGCGTCCAGGGCCTGGTTGCGGCCGTTCACGTTCAAGGTGGTCATGGCGGGGGTGGGGGCGGTGAAGGCCCGCAGTGTGGCGCCGCCGGGGCGCTGCGCGTTAGCCTGATCTTGCAGTTTGCTTGCCTGATCCTCTGGCTGCACAGGCCAGGCCGGCAGGCTTTGGCTAGCATCCGGCGCATGCCCTCGAACCTGCCCCCGCCGCCGGCCGATGCCCTGGCCGCCAGCCGCAGCGCCCTCGCCGCACGGCTGCTGCGGCAGGCCCCGGGCGAGGGCCTGCACACGCTGGAGGCCCTGCCCGGCCTGATGGTCTACCGCGCCGACCAATTGACCGGCAGCGTCTGCGGCGTCTACGAACCTTGTGTGGCCGTGGTGGTGCAGGGCAGCAAGCGCGTGGTGCTGGGCAGCGACACGCTGGTCTATGACAGCACGCGCTACCTGCTCACCTCGCTGAACCTGCCCACGGTGGCCACCGTCCTGGAGGCCAGCCCCGCGCAGCCCTACCTCGCCGTGGTGCTGAAGCTCGATCTGCGCGAAGTGGCCACGCTGATGCTCAGCGGCACCGTGCCCGCCGCGCCGCCGCCTCCCGACACCCAGGAGCACCGCGCCATGGGCACCGGCCTGCTGACGCTGCCGCTGCTGCAGGCCTTCGAGCGCCTGCTCGACATCGCCGCGCAGCCCGAGCACGCACCGGTGCTGGCGCCGCTGGTGCTGCGCGAGATCCACTACCGGCTGCTGGTGGGCGAACAGGGCGGCCGGCTGCGGCAGATCGCGACCGTGGGCAGCCAGGGCCACCAGATCGCACGCGCGATCGACTGGCTCACGAGCCACTACGCCGAACCGCTGCGCGTGGAAGACCTGGCGCGCGAAGTGCGCATGGGCGTCTCCACCTTCCACCACCAGTTCAAGGCGCTCACCGCGATGAGCCCGCTGCAGTACCAGAAGCAGATCCGCCTGACCGAGGCGCGCCGGCTGATGCTGGTCTACGACCTCGACGCCGCCACCGCGGCCTACCGAGTGGGCTACGAAAGCGCCTCGCAGTTCAGCCGCGAATACAGCCGCCAGTTCGGCGCGCCGCCGGTGCGCGACATCAGCCAGCTGCGCCAGGCCGCACCGGCCGTGCTGGGGGCTTGACGGCTGCCCGGGCTCTGGCCACGACGCAGGGTGGGAAGCCTCGAGGACATCCTGACGATCCAGTCTGAGCCCATGCGTTCGCAGAGGTGAGATCTGCGCCGGCTTGGGGGCGCATTTCTACAGCTTGCGAGCGGGGGCCTTGTGCTCAAATCTTTGTCAGTCTTCGCTTGGCACCCCCCATGCTCCCCAAGACCCTGGCGATCATCGACGACGACGTGGAGTACACGGAGTTCCTGTCGCAGCACCTGCGCGAACTCGGCGTCGAGGTCACTGTTTTCTCCAACAGCAGCGACCTGCTGGTCGACGACCATGCCTACGGCTTCGAGTTCTACGTGGTCGATCTGATGCTGCCAGGCATCGGGGGTCTGGACCTGATCGATTTGATCCGTCGCCGCAGCCGCGTGGGTCTTCTGGTGGTTTCGGGTCACCTCGGCCCTCAGGTCTTCAGCCAGGTCGTCAGTGCCGGTGCCGACATGTACCTCGCCAAGCCTGTGCTCTTTGAACAGGTGATCACGGCCATTGAAGCCGTCCAGCGCAGGGCCAGACCCACCAACCCGGCCGAGGCCGCGTGGACGCTGGACCGCCGCGGACGCCAACTGGTGGCCCCCGACGGGGCCGGCGTGGATCTGAGCGACATCGATCTGACGCTGCTCAACTGCCTGCTGGACGCCAAGGGTGAGCCCGTGACGCGGGAAGCCCTCTGCCAGGCCTTGGGCCGCACCCCTGACGGCAACGCGCCCGATGGCTTGAACGCCATCGTCTTCCGGTTGCGCCGCAGGATCGAGAAAGCCACGCCCATCGTGGCACCGCTGCAGTCCAGGACGCGCGTCGGCTATCTCTTCAAGGCGCCTCTGAAGGCCCTCTGAAAGGGCAGGCGCGGCGCGCCAGACCGGGCTTCAGTCGCCCGAGGGCTGTGCGAGGGTCAGCCGCATGGTGAGCCCTTGCGCGGTGTTGCGCAGCACGGCGACGTTCCCGCCGTGCAGTTCCATCACACGGCGCACGATGTACAGCCCCAGCCCGAGGCCGTGGGTCGCGCCGTCGCGCTTCGATCCGCGGCGGGCGCCACCGGCGGCCAGCTGGTGTGACCCGCGTTCGAAGAGGTGAGGCAAGGCCTCAGCGGGAATGCCCCGGCCTTCGTCGGCCACGTCGATCAGCAGCGCCAGCGGCTCGTCGGAATCGGCCAGATGCACCGAAACAGGCGCACCGGCGGGGCTGTATCTCAAGGCGTTGGCGAGCAGGTTGCGCAAGGCCAGGCGCATCAGGCTCATGTCCATCGAAGCCGTGCGCAGCGTGGTGTTGCGCTTGACGACGATGCGGTCCCGCTCGGGTTGGGGCATGTCGGCGATGGTGACCGACAGCAGCGCCTGGATGTCCGTGTCAGCACGCTCGATGGGTTCCGGCCGTGCCAGCAGCGATGCCACGGCCAGCGTGTTGTCGATGCTGCTCAAGACCTGGGAGAGCACGGTCCGCGCTCTGGACAGCCGATGTGATGCATCCTGCTCTTGCATCGGTGCCAAGGCGCCGGCGGCGCTCTGCAGCGCAGCCGATGCGTTGTTCAGCGGCTGCCGAACTTCATGGGCCAGGATGTCCAGCATCTGGCTGCGTTCATCCAGCAGGCGCTGGGTCTCTGCCGCGTGCTGCTCCACCTGGGTGCGCAAGCTGTGCTCGCGCTGCAGTTCAGCCTGCCGCAAACGGGCTTCGGTGACGTCCTTGATGGCGCCGATCAGGCGCACCGCCTTGCCCGCTTCGAACTCGGGCTCGCCCTGGGAGCGCACCCAGATGGTTCGGTCAGCGGCGGTCTGCAGGGGCAGCTCCAGATCCCAGGGCTTGCCATGGTCGATGCCCGCCCGAACCGCTGCGGCCACGACGTCCCGGGCCTCGGGCGCAAAAAGCTCGATGGCCCCTTCCACCGTCGGCGTGTAGTCCTGCGGTACTTCATGGATGCGCTTGGTCTGATCTGACCATGTCAGCGCGTGGGTGCCCAGGTCGAGCTCCCAGGCGCCCACGGCGGCCAGGCGGCCCGTGTGGTCCAGGAAGGTCTCGAGTTGCTTGCGCCGGGTCACGTCTTCGACGGAGCCGACGAAACCGCTGACATCGCCAGTGGCGCCTTGAATGGCCCGGGCCATGGCGCGGACGGTGCGGACGCTGCCGTCGGGCCGCACGACGCGGAACTCCATGTCGAAGTGGCCGCCGTCGGCTGAAAACTGCTGCCAGACACGCCACACCTCGGCTTTGTCGCCGCCATGCAGACCCCGGCTCCAGCCGTCGCCCAGGCTCTGCTCGAGCGTGAGGCCGTAGATCTGTTGCCAGCGCGCATTGGTGTAGGAGCACCGGCCTTGCGCATCGGTGTGGAAGACCCCCAGCGGCGCTTGTTCACTGAGCGTGCGAAACCGCGCCTCGCTGTGTGCCAGCGCCTCGGCGGTCTTGCGCAGGTCCGCCAGGGCGCGACGCCCCTCCAGCGCCCGGGCGGCGGCGATGGCCAGCTGCTTCAGCACCTCGCGCTGTCTGTCGTCGAGCTGCCGGGGTTTGCGATCCAGCACACACAGCGTGCCGACCACCGCGCCGTCATCCAGGCGCACGGGCGCACCCGCGTAGAAGCGTATGCCGTGCCCCCCGGTGACCAGCGGGTTGTCACGGAAGAGCGGATGGGCGCTGGCGTCTGCCACTTCGAACAGGTCGCCCTGCTCGACCGTGTGGACGCAGAACGCCTCGTCGCGTGGCGTCTGCGCGGCCCCCGGCAGCCCGTGGTTCGCCTTGAACCACTGCCGCTCGGCGTCCAGCAGGCTGATCAGCGAGATGGGCGTGTCGCACACGGCAGCGGCCGCACGCACCAGGGCATCGAACTCGGCCTCGGGGGGGGTGTCCAGCACATCCAGAGACAACAGGCTCGCGAGCCGTTGCGCCTCTCCCGCTTGGGCCATGGGCTTGCTCCTTGCTGCAACACCTCACCCGGGCGTTCCCGAAGTTCCCGTCGCCCGGCCATTGTCCACCTGCGATCCGTGTCGCGGGCCCCTGCCGACCCATGCCGCCCCTGGGTGGCCCCAGAATCACCCGATGCCCAGCGCCTTGCCCGCCCTCCTGCGCACGCCCGGCCCCTGCCGGGCCCGGCCCGGCCTGTGGGTCATCGCCCTGCTCCTGGGCGGCCTGCTGCCCGCCAGCGTGGCGCAGGCCCAGGGCGCACGCCCCAAGCCGCTGCCGCTGGCGGCCACTGAAGAACCCGCACCTGCAGCCACGCCGGCGCCAGCGGCCCCACCCGCCCCGGCCGCCGCCCCGCGCTGGCCCGCCACCGCACCGCTGATCGACGCGCGGGCCGAAGCCACGCCACCCGGCGTGCACGCCACGCCCGAAGCCCTGGCGCAGGCCCTCACCGCGGGCCTGACGCAAGACGTCGAGAAGCTCTACGCGCTGTACCGCTGGGTGACGCGCCACATCCGTTACGACACCGCGGCCTACTTCGCTGGCGACCTGCGCAACGCCGCCGGTTCGGCCAATGCCTTCAGCCGCGGCCAGGCCGTGTGCGACGGCTATGCCGAACTGCTGCAGGTGATGGCCGCCGCCGTGGGCCTGAAACTGGAGAAGGTGGTGGGCTACGGCAAGGGCCTGAGCCACACCGACGGCCGCCTGCCGGAGCAGACCAACCACGCCTGGAACGCCGTGCAGCTGGGCGGCCGCTGGTACCTGATGGACGCCACCTGGGACGCCGGCAACGTCAACCCCAGCACGCAGCAGTTCACGCGCAACGAGAAGGGCTTCCGCTACTTCCTGGCCGACCCCGAGTACTTCAGCACCAGCCATTTCCCGGCCGAAGCGCGCTGGCAGCTGCAGCGCGAGAAGATGGACTTCGCCCGCTTCCTGCAGCTGGCCAAGATCCGCCCGGACATCGGCGCCTTCGCCTTCGACGTGCGCGCCTACCGCGAGCGCCAGCAGGGCGGCGGCATCGCGCCGCTGGCCTTCGATTTCGGCCCGGCGGTGCAGCACCTCACGGCCCACATGGCGCGCGAGGGCCGCCGCCTCGAAGGCCAGTGGACGCTGCTGCAGCGCGGCCCCGAAGGCCCGCGCCTGCTGGTGGCCGCACCAGCGCCCGGCGACTACGAGCTGACGGTGTTCGCGCCCCGCCAGCCGGGCGACACGGTGCTCGAACAGCTGCTGGAGTACCGCGTGGCCCTCACCGGCCCGGGGCCCTATGCGCAGGGCTTCGCGGCCACCTTCCGCGAGTACGGGCAGCGCGCCGTGGAACTGCAGGCGCCGCTGCAGGCGGTGCTGCCGGCCGGCAAGCCCGTGGGCTTCGTGCTGCGCGTGCCTGATGCGGTGGAGGTCTTCCTCATCCACGGCAGCCAGCTCTACACCAAGCTGCCGGCGCAGGGCGAGGGCCGTTACGGCGGTGACCTGGTGCTGGGCGCCGGCGTGGCCACCGTCTACGCCCGCTTCGACCCGCAAAGCCCCACGGGGCAGGCGCTGCTGCGCTACCGCGTGGAGTGAATGGGGTCCGCGCGGCCACCCCGCGCCTGCGGGGTGATCATGAAAGCGTCATGCCGCTGTCGCGGAAAGCTCAAGACCTGCTGACGAGCGCTGCCTAGAGTGAATCTGCACCCGGCCCCCATGGGCGCCGGCCTGACGAGATCCCTTCATTCCAGAGGTTCCAGCATGCGCAGATTCCTTATCCCGGCCGCCGTGGCCATGGCCTTCATGAGCACCGGAGCGGCCGCGGCCGATTGGCAGCTCACCTTCACCGGCAGCCTCTTCAACCCCGACATCTCGCCGGGCCAGCCGGACGCCGTGAATCTGGTGCTCAACATCACCACCGAAGACCAGCTCAGCACCTCCACCGCCACCTACAACCTGGGCCAGGGCTACCGCATCACCAGCTTCTCGGGCACGCGCAATGGCGCTGCGGTGACGGGGCTGCTGTCGTCTGCCGACGCCTTCTTCTCTTTCGGCATCGACAGCTACCTCTACCCCAGCGACCCCCAGCTCGTCGGCGGCGCCGGCCTGGGCTACCAGATGGGCGATGGCACGCTGTATTCGCTGTACGGCTTCACAGCCACCTTCATGAACCCGCCCGAAGTGCAGCAGTGGGAGATGAGCTCGCTGCGCACCGCCGTCGATTTCCCGCCCAACGTCACCTACCTGGGCAGCATCACGCTGGCCCCCGTGCCCGAACCCGCCACCTACGCGCTGATGCTGGCGGGGCTGGCCGCGGTGGCCGGCGTGGCACGGCGCCGCACCCGCGGCTGAGGCCGGGCCCGCTCAGCCCAGGCTGGGCAGCCGGCGCAACACCGGCCCCGGCGCGCCCTGCGCCAGGCGCTGAGCCAGCGCGCGGCCCAAGGGGTGCTCGTCCAGCCACGGGCCCAGCGGGCGCAGCAGCGCAGGCGCTTCAGACGCACGGCCGGCGTCGGCCAGCAGCCAGGCGGCGTCGAGCCGCGACAAGGCCTGCACGCGGCCGGGCTTGGTGGTTTCGATGGCCAGCTGCAGGGCCGCCAGGGCCGCCTCGGTGTGGCCCGCGGCCAGGGCGCGCGCGGCCTCGCAGCGCGCGAGCACGGCGCGCAAGTCGGTGCACTCGTGCGCCAGCAGCAAGGCCATGGCGCGCGCCTGCAAGGGCGGCAAGGCGGCAAGCTTGTCGGCGTGAAGCTCCAGCTCCAGCGCCTGTTGCAGGCGGCGCGAACGGCGCACCGGTGAACCCGCGGCCTCGGCCAGCACCAGGGCTTGCGCCAGGTGTTCGCGCGCCGCGGCCGCATCGCCCACGGCCTGGGCAAGCAGCCCGTGGGCGGCGTGCCACTGCCCCTTGGTGCGCCCGGCGTCGCGCGCGTGCAGGGGCGCCAGACGCTGCAGCAGGCGCCCCAGTTCGGCGGGCAGGCGCAGCTCGGCATACACGCGGGCGGCGCTCTCGGCCAGCGTGGCCGCCACGTGGGGCTGCTGCACGGCGTCCAGCAGCGATTCGGCATGCCGCGCGTGTTCGAGCGCGCTGGTGGCCTGGCCGAGCTCGGTGCAGGCCAGCGCCAGGTTCATCAACGTCAGCGCCGCGGTGCTGTGCAGGCGGTGCTGCACATAAACCTGCGCACTGCGCGCCAGCAGGCCCTGGGCCTTCAGCCATTCGCCGCACTCGGCCTCCAGCGCGGCTCGGCCGTCCAGCGCCAGTGCGCGCTGGAATTGGTTGTCGGCCGCTGTGGCCGTTTCCACATAGGCGTAGAGCTGCTGCGCCCGTGCGAAATCACCCCGCAGCAGCGCCACCCAGCCGTAGACCAGGCGCAGGCGCACCGCCCAGTCTTCACCGGCATGCGGCTCGGCCAGCGTCAGCGCAGCCTGCAAACGCTGGGCGGCACGGGCCAGGCCGTCGGCGCCTTCGGCCAGCGCCAGCGCACCGGCGGCTGCACCCAGGGCCTTGGCCTGCGTGCGGGAGTCGCCCCGGGCTGCAGCCATCTCGGCCAGCTCGGTGGCCAGGCTGTCGCAGGCCGGGTCTTCCAGGTTGGCCAGGGCCAGCAGGTGCGACAGGCGCGCGCGCAGGCTCTCGGGCTCGAACTCGATCACC
The DNA here is from genome assembly GCA_051861265.1 of Rubrivivax sp. Classification (GTDB taxonomy): domain Bacteria; phylum Pseudomonadota; class Gammaproteobacteria; order Burkholderiales; family Burkholderiaceae_C; genus Rubrivivax. Next base: position 115,393 of record JBHYDA010000006.1, on the reverse strand, counting down.
ACCGCCAGCAGCTTGGCCGCAGCGCGGAACTGGTGCAGCGCCAGCAGCTGCGCGGCCCGCGCGTAGGCCTGGTGGATGAAGGGGTCTTGCGAAACCCGCAGGGCCGCTGCGCCACCGCCCGGCACCAGGCCGGCGCGCACCTCGCGCGCCAGGCCTTCGCCCAGCTCGGCCACGTCGTCGCCGCGCAGGCTGCCGGCCAGCTCGGCCAGGCCCTCGCCATGGCCTTGGAAATCGAGCCACAGCACCGCACCCTGGCGCCGCAGCACGGCGTGCACACAGCCGTGCAGACCGAGCAGCCGGGTGGCGGCGTCCACCCGTTCGGCCACCGAGGCGCTGGCAGGCAGCGGCGCCAGCGCCGTCAGCATCTCGGGCAGGCTCAGCACCGACAGGCGCGCATCGCTGTCCAGCGCCTGGATGGCCATCGCGGCCAGGCCCAGCTCGGCCCAGTCGTGGTGCGGCTGGCCGCTGCGGTTGGCCACCGGCAGCAGCCCCAGCCGGAAGGCGCCGGCCGTCGCTGGCGCACGCGCCACGGCGGCCGACACCACAGCCTCGCCCACGAAGCGGTAGCCCACGCGGTGCACGGTCTTGATGAGCGCCGGGTCGCTCACCGCCTTGCGCGCCTGCATCACGGTGCGTGCGATGGCACCGTCGGTCACCGGCTGCCCTGGCCACAGCGCCGCCTGCAGCTCGTCTTTGCTGACGATGCGGTGGCGGCGTTCGATCAGCAGCACCAGCAGGTCGAAGACCTTGGGCGCCACGTCCTGCGGCTGCCCGCCCAGGTGCAGCTCGCGCAGGTGCGGGTCGAGCGTGCAGGGGCCGAAGGCCAGCGGCGGGGTCGCGTCCATGGCGCAGGATTGTGGGCCGTGCCCCCGCCCCGTCCGGGCACGTTGGCTGCATCCTTGTTGCCCATGCCGCCGACCCTGCTCATCCTCAACCCCAACACCAGCCCCAGCGTCACGCAGCTGCTGGAGGCGGCGGCGCTGCGCGATGGACCGCCTGCCCCGGGCCTGAGCCCATTGCACGACTACACCGAACTGCCGGCACTGGGCGAGGGCCGTTACGGCGGTGACCTGGTGCTGGGCCCGGGCGTGGCCACCGTCTACGCCCGCTTCGATGCGCAAAGCTCCACCGGGCAGGCGCTGCTGCGCTACCGCGCAGAGTGATCGGGGCGGGCTGGCCCGCTCGGCCGCCGCTCAGCCGCTGCGCAGCCGGGCTTCCAGTTCCTTGGCCGCCGTGATGTCGATGAAGGTGATGACGACGCCCTGGATCAGGTTGGCCAGCGTGCGATAGGGCTTGATACGCACCTGGTACCACTGGCCGCTTTGCGTGCTCACCTGCTTTTCGACGAAGTTCAGGCTGCGCAGGGTCTCGCGGGCGTCGTCTTCGAGCTGCGGGTAGACGAGCGTGGTGGCCAGGTCCGACAGCGGGCGGCCGATGTCGCCCGGGCGCAGGTGGATGAGGCGCGTGATCTGCTCGGTGTAGCGGCGCACGTGCAGCGCGCCGTCCAGAAACAGCGTGGCGATGTCGGTGCTGTTGAGCAGGTTCTGCATGTCGCTCTGGGCCAGGGCCAGGTCGTCCAGCTTGGACTGCAGCTCGCTGTTGAGCGTCTGCAGCTCCTCGTTCATCGACTGCGCTTCCTCCTTGGAGGTGGTCAGTTCCTCGTTGGCGGATTGCAGCTCCTCGTTGGTGGCCTGCAGTTCTTCGTTGGTGGCTTGCAGCTCTTCGCCCGAGGCCACCATCTCCTGTCGCAGGGCGCGCACCTCGTCCTGCCAGCGGGCCAACTCGGCCGTGCCCGAGCCTTCGGCTTGCGCGCCAGCGCCGCGCCGCCGCTTGCGCACGGCGGGCTGGTCCTGAAAGACCACCAAGGCCAGCGCCTGGGCGGCCGTGGCCTCCTTGACGGACTTGATGCTCAGGGCCACCAGCTGCGGGTCGTCCTCCTGCAGGCGCAAGGCGGGCGTGGTCACCGGCAGGCCGTCAGCAAACACCTGGCGCAGCGCGGCGGCAAGCTGCGCGCGCAGGCCCGGGCGGGCCATCACGTGCAGGTTCCAGTTGGCCTTGCCCGAGGCCGGCTCCAGGTAACGGCCGGTGCTGCCGCTGATGTAGAGGATGTCGCCCTGGGCATTGACCAGCACGGCCGGCGGCGAAAACTCATCCAGCAGCAACTGGCTGACCAGGGGCTGCAAGGGGGTGTCGAGGGCAGTGTTCGGCAAGGGCATCTCCAGGCGCGCTGCGCCAGATGGGGTTCGCTTGGGCATCGGGAATTCCATGGCCGAGCCCGGCACCGGCTGCGCGCTGCGCCAGAACAACCGCGAGCGGGCGCTGGCGGGCTCGAACAGGCCGCTGGCGCTGCCCACGGTCTCGGCGCTGCCCAGCAGCAGCGCGCCACCCGCGCGCAGGCTGTAGGCAAACAAGGGCAGCAGGCGGCGCTGCAGCCGGGCGTCGAAGTAGATCAGCAGGTTGCGGCAGCTCAGCAGATCCAGCCGGGTGAAGGGCGGGTCCAGGATCACGTCGTGCTGCGCAAAGAGCACCATCTCGCGGATGGCCTTCTCGACGACGACCTCGCCGCCTTCCGGGCTGAAGAAGCGCGCGCGCCGCTCGGGCGAGAGCTCGGCCACCGCAGAGGCCGGGTAGCGGCCCCGGCGGGCCACGGCGATGGCCTCGGCATTGACATCGCTGGCGAAGATCTGAATCGCGCGGGCCGGGCCACCAGGCTGCGCGGCCGCCGCTTCGCTGAAGGCCATGGCCAGGCTGTAGGCCTCTTCGCCGGTCGAGCAGCCCGCCACCCAGGCGCGCATCGGGCCCGGAGTGGCGGGCTGCGACAGCAGCACCGGCAGCACCGTGTCCAGCAGCTCCTGCCACACGGCGGGGTCGCGGAAGAAGCTGGTCACCCCGATCAGCATCTCCTGGAACAGCATCGCCAGTTCCTGCGGGTTGTGGCGCACGAACTCGGCGTAGGCGGGCAGGTCGGGCAGGCTGTGCACGGCCAGGCGACGGGCCACGCGGCGGTTCAGGGTGCTGAGCTTGTACTGGCTCAGGTCGCGCCCGCATTGCTGGCGCAGCAGGGCCAGCACCTCGTCGAGTGCCGCCTGGTCGCGCACGCCCAGCTGGCCGCTGAGTGGCGGCTCGTGCAGCTCGTACAGCCGCAGCCCCATCGCCTCGGGCGGGCAGACGATCTCGGCCGCACCGGCAGCGATGGCGCTGCGCGGCATGGCATCGAAGGCTGCCGTGTCGGGTTGCTGCACCAGGGTCAGGCCGCCCTGCCGCTTGATGGCCTGCAGGCCCAGCGTGCCGTCGCTGCCCATGCCGGACAGCACGATGCCCGCCGCGCGCTCGCCCACGTCGCGCGCCAGCGAGGCCAGCATGATGTCGATGCCCAGGCCCAGGCCGCGTGGCTGGCTGGGCAGCGCCAGCTGGAGCGCGCCATGGACGAGGGTCAGCTCCCGGTTGGGCGGCACCACGTAGACCGCATCGGGCTGCACCGGCATGCCGTGCACGGCCTCGCGCACCGGCATCGGCGTGGCAAGCTGCAGCAGTTCCACCAGCATCGCCTCGCGGGTGGGGTCCAGGTGCTGCACGATCACAAAGGAAAGGCCAGAGCCGGGCGGCACGCCTTGAAGCAAGGCCTTGAGCGCAGCGAGGCCACCCGCCGAGGCGCCCACGCCCACCACCCGCAGGCTTGGGTGGAGATGGGCAGTTTTGGGAGGCACGGGCGATTATTGCGGGCGGGGCAGCCTCGCCAGTGTCACCTGCTTCTGTCAGACTGGGTGCCCGACAAACCATCGAGAAAGCTCGCTGGCATGCGCGTCGACCGGGTCAAAGGCTGGATATGAACCCGCTCAGCGCCGCCGCGCTGCGCAGCCGGGCCGAGCGCCAGGTGGCTGAACGAGCCCGGCGTGTGCTCGCCCCCGACGAGGCCCTGGCCCTGCTGCACGAACTGGATGTGCACCAGACCGAGCTGGAGCTGCAGAACGAGGCGCTCACCGCGGCCCAGGGCGAGTTGCAGTTGGCGGCGGCCGTGTTCACGCACAGTGCCGACGGGCTGTTCGTCTGCGACCGCAGCGGCCTGATCGTCGACCTCAACCCCGCTTTCTGCCGCATCACCGGGCTGGCCCGCGAGGCCGTGCTGGGCCAGGCCCCGGCCAGCTTGGCGGCCCTGGGGGTCACCGAGGCCGAGTTTGCGCAGCGCCTCGAACACGCGCAGTTGCAGGGCCACTGGCGGGGCGAGGTCCGGGGCCTCAAGGCCGATGGCCAGCCGCACGCGCTGACGCTCTCGCTGGCGGTGGTGCGCGCCCCGGCCGGCCACGTCCAGCATTGCGTCGGTGCCTTCTCCGACATCAGCCACCTGCACACCCATGCGGCCGAGCTGGACCGAATGGCCCACTACGACGAACTCACGGGCCTGCCCAACCGCCGCCTGTTTGCCGACCGGCTGGCCCAGGCCATGGCACGCGCCCGCCGGGGCGGGCACCCGCTGGCGGTCTGCTACCTCGATCTGGACGGCTTCAAGGAAATCAACGACCACCACGGCCACGCCCTGGGTGACCAGGCCCTGGTCGGCGTCACCCGCCACCTCAGCACCGTGCTGCGCAGCGAAGACACGCTGGCCCGCATCGGGGGCGACGAGTTCGTGCTGCTGCTCGACCTGGACAGCCCGCACGCCTGCGACGCCGCACTGGCCCGCGTGCTGGCCACCGTGGCGCTGCCGGTCCAGATCGGCGAGCACATGGTCAGCCTGTCGGCCAGCGTGGGCGTGACCCTCTTCCCGAACGACGACGCCGACGCCGACACCTTGCTGCGCCATGCCGACCAGGCCATGTACCTGGCCAAGGAGCAGGGCAAGAACCGGGTGCTGCGCTTTGATGTGCAACTGGCGCGCAACCAGCAGATCCAGCGCGAGCAACAGGCGCGTCTGCAGCAGGCGCTGGTGCAGGGCGAGTTCCGGCTGCACTTCCAGCCCAAGATCGACCTCGCCGACGGCCGCGTGGTGGGGGTGGAGGCGCTGCTGCGCTGGCAGCACCCGCAGCTGGGCTTGCAGCCGCCGCTGTCTTTCCTGGCCTTTCTGCAAGGCAGCGAGCTGGATCACCTGGTGGGCGAGTGGGTGCTGGCGCAAACGCTCGGCCAGATCGAGCGCTGGCGTGCGCAGGGCCTGAGCCTGGTGGCCAGCGTCAACATCAGCCCTGATCACCTGCTGCGGCCCGGGTTCTCGGACAAGCTGCAGACCCTGCTGGCGGCGCACCCGCAAGCGCCCGCCGGCCTGCTGGAGCTGGAGATCCTCGAATCCGCCACGGTGGCCGATCTGGCCCGGGCGGCCGCCACGGTCAGCCGCTGCCGCGATCTGGGGGTCAAGGTGTCGCTGGACGACTTCGGCACCGGGCACTCGTCGCTGGCCCTGCTGCGCCACCTGCCGGTGGACGGTCTCAAGATCGACCAGACCTTCGTGCGCGACCTGGGCACCGACCGCAACGACCACGCCCTGGTCACCGCCGTGATCGCGCTGGGCCTGGCCTTCGGCTGCGAGGTCACGGCAGAGGGCGTCGAGAGCCTGGACGATGCGGCCGAGCTGCACCGCTTGGGCTGCCGCTTTGCGCAGGGCTACGGCTTTGCCCGGCCGATGCCGGTGGATCAGCTCGAGGGCTGGCTCGCCGCCTGGCGCGTCAATCCGGCATGGCCCGGGCGGGCCGGCTGAGCCCGGGCAAGGCGGGTCAGTGCATGTACCGGCGCCGCAGCGCCAGGCCCGCCAAACCCAGCAGCAGCAGCGCGGCCGGCGTGGGTTCAGGCACCACACCGACATCGGACCACGTGGCAGTGAAGCTGAAGCTGGCCGGGTCGATGGGGGTCGGGAAGCTCAGGGTGAACTGGAAGTCCGACACCCCGGCTGTGAGGCCGCCGTCCAGCGGGGCGTCGAAAGTGGCCCGGCCTGGGGTGCGGGCCGAGTACTGCCAGGTGTTACGCACGATCGGTCCGCCGCCGGTGAAGCCGACGCAGATGATCACCAGCGGGTTGACGCTGATGTAGACCGCGTACTGCCCCGGCGGGCAGGCATCGGGGACCAGTACCGGGCCTGGGTCGAACACCGCAGGGCTGACGAGCCCGAAGGAGAACGAAGCGACGCTGGTGCCAGCGCCGATGGGTTGCCCCACGGGGTTGAAGTTGCCGAGCGTGGAAGCCAGCCTGAAGGTCGTGCCGTCGAAACTGTAGTTGTGCCCAAGCGGATCAACACCGCTGGATCCCCCCGAGAACGACACATCCGCAGCCCAAGCCTGGCCCTGCATCAGGGTGGCCAGCGCCGCGCCCACAAAGAGAGTTCTCTTGCCCATGTCGAATACTCCTGAAAGTCTCAGACACGCCTGGAAGACAACCGGGTCGTTCGGCGTTTGCGGCCCGAGTCCACTCTATGCCTGATGCGCGGCGAAAGGGATCACGCCGCTGTGCCGACCTGGGGGGGCCTGGGCGCTGCTGCCGCCAAGTCAAATGTCGCGGTGCCGGCCAGGCACGTTAGCTGCATCGCCATCGCCCATGCCGCCCGCCGCCCCCACCCTGCTCATCCTCAACCCCAACACCAGCCCCAGCGTCACGCAGCTGCTGGAAGCTGCAGCGCTGCGCGCGGCGGCCGCCCTGCCCCAACCCGTGGCCGTGCGCGCGCTGACGGCGGCTTTCGGGCCGCGCTACATCACCGGCGAAGTCGGTGCGGCCGTGGCCGCGCATGCCGCGCTGGAGGCCTGCGCCGACGACATGGCCCGCCACGGCGCGCCCGGCGCGGTGCTGCTGGGCTGCTTCGGCGACCCGGGGCTCTTTGCGCTGCGCGCGCTGTGTCCGGCGCCGGTGCTGGGCCTGGCTGAAGCCTCGATGCGCGCGGCCGCGGCGCACGGGCCCTTCGTGGTGCTGACCGGCGGCGCGGCCTGGGTGCCGATGCTGCACCGGCTGGCCCAGGCCCTGCCCCTGCCATCGCCGCTGCTGGGCGTGCACGCGCTGCCGCGCAGCGGCGGCGAGATGGCCGCGCAGCCCGAAGCGGCCGTGCAGTGGCTGGCCGAGGCGGGCGAACAGGCCCTGCAGCGCTGGCCGCAGGCCCGCGCGCTGCTGCTGGGCGGCGCCGGCCTGGCCGGGCTGGCGGCGCCGCTGGCCGGGCGCCTGCCCGTGCCCGTGCTGGACAACGTGGAGCTCGCACTGCACCAAGCGCTGCAAGCGGCCCTGGGCGACGCGCACGACATTGGTGCACCCGGCGCGGCGCCCGCAGCCACCGAGGCCGGCCCATGGTGCGGGCTCGGGCCCGGCCTCGCGCAGTGGCTGCCCGGCACGCCGCCAGGCTGAGCCCACCGGGCCGCCTCGCCCGAGTGGCACGCACCTTGCACAGGCACTGGCATCTGCCGCCACCCGAGTGCCCATGAGCCAGCCTGACTTCTTCGCCCCCAGCACCTTCTCGGCCCGCCTCGCGGCCACCGGCTTGTTCGCGCTGTGCCTGGCCCTCGGTTCCCAGGTGGCCCAGGCGCAGGAGAAGCTGCTGCGCATCGCCATGACGGCCGCTGACATCCCGCGCACGCTGGGCCAGCCCGACCAGGGTTTCGAAGGCAACCGCTTCACCGGCATCCCGATGTACGACGCGCTCACGCACTGGGATCTGAGCAAGGCCGATGCGCCCAGCGTCTTGATCCCCGGCCTGGCGCTGAGCTGGGCGGTGGATGCCAAAGACAAGACCAAGTGGGTCTTCAAGCTGCGCCCGGGCGTGAAGTTCCACGACGGCAGCGACTTCAACGCCGACGCCGTGGTGTGGAACGTGCGCAAGGTGCTCGACAAGGACGCCGCGCACTTCGACGCCAGCCAGGTCGGCGTGACGGCCAGCCGCATGCCCACGCTGCGCACGGCCAAGAAGATCGACAACCTGACGGTGGAGCTCACCACCAGCGAGCCCGATTCCTTCCTGCCGCTGAACCTGACCAACCTCTTCATGGCCAGCCCTGCGCACTGGCAGAAGAAGTTCGATGCGGCTGCAGGCGCCACGCCGGCCGACAAGGCCAAGGCCGCGTGGACCGCCTTCGCCAGCGATGCCAGCGGCAGCGGCCCCTTCAAGATGGCGCGCTTCGTGCCGCGTGAGCGCCTGGAAGTGGTGGCCAACAAGGCCTATTGGGACCCCAAGCGCACGCCCAAGATCGACCGCGTGGTGATGCTGCCCATGCCCGAGGCCAACGCGCGCACCGCGGCGCTGCTGTCGGGCCAGGTCGACTGGATCGAAGCGCCCTCGCCCGATGCCATGGCCGTCATTCAAGGCCGCGGCCACAAGATCTATTTCAACCAGCAGCCGCACGTGTGGCCCTGGCAGCTGAGCTTTGCCGAAGGCTCGCCCTGGCTCGACAAGCGTGTGCGCCAGGCCGCCAACCTGTGTGTGGACCGCCTGGGCCTGATGAAGCTGCTGGGCGGCATGATGGCCCCGCCCAAGGGCACGGTGCCGCCGGGCCACCCGTGGTGGGGCAACCCGAAGTTCGACATCCGCTACGACGTGGAAGCCGGCAAGAAGCTCATGGCCGAAGCCGGCCACAGCCCGGCCAAGCCGCTGAAGGTGAAGGTGCAGATCAGCGCCAGCGGTTCGGGCCAGATGCAGCCGCTGCCGATGAACGAGTTCGTGCAGCAGAGCCTGAAGCAGTGCGGCTTTGACGTGCAGTTCGACGTCATCGAATGGAACACGCTCTTCACCAACTGGCGCAAGGGCGCGAAAGACCCGTCGGCCAACGGCGCCAACGCCATCAACGTCAGCTACGCGGCGATGGACCCCTTCTTCGCGATGGTGCGTTTCACCAGCACCAAGACCTTCCCGCCGGTCAGCAACAACTGGGGCTACTTCGGCAACGCCGAGTTCGACAAGCTGATCGCCGACGCCCGCACCAGCTTCGACGAGAAGCAGCGCGACGCCGCGCTGGCCAAGCTGCATGCGCGCATCGTGGAAGAAGCGCCTTTCGTCTGGATCGCGCACGACGTGGGCCCGCGCGCCATGAACGCCAAGGTGCAAGGCGTGGTGCAGCCGCGCAGCTGGTTCATCGACATCGCCACCATGTCGATCAAGTGACCCGCGCCGAGGCCACGCCGCGATGCTGATGTACCTGTTGCGGCGTGTGCTCTACACGCTGCCCATCATGGCCGGCGTGGCGCTGGTGTGTTTTGCCCTCGTGCACCTGGCACCGGGCGACCCGCTGGTGGCCATCCTGCCGCCCGATGCGAACGAAGAACTGCAGAAGCAGCTGCGAACGCTGTACGGCTTCGACCGCAGCCTGCCCGAGCAGTTCTTCAGCTGGGTGTGGCGCGCGCTGCAGGGCGACCTGGGCACCAGCATCGCCAGCAACCGGCCCGTCACCACCGAGGTGATGACGGCCGTGGTCAACACCCTGCGCCTGGCGGTGGTGGCCACGCTGATCGGCTTTTTCTTCGGCTGCCTGTTCGGCTTCGTGGCGGGCTACTTCCGCAACAGCTGGGTGGACCGCGGCGCCTCGCTGCTCAGCGTGCTGGGCGTGAGCGTGCCGCACTACTGGCTGGGCATGGTGCTGGTGATCGTGTTCGCCGCGCAGCTGAACTGGCTGCCCGCCACCGGTGCCGGCCCCGGCGGCAGCGACGCCTGGCAATGGAACTGGGAACACATGCAGCACCTGCTGCTGCCGGCCATCACCATGAGCGTGATCCCCATGGGCATCGTCGCGCGCACGGTGCGTGCGCTGGTGGCCGAGATCCTGGCGCAGGAGTTCGTGGTGGGCCTGCGCGCCAAGGGCCTGACGCATTTCGGCGTGTTCCGCCACGTGGTGAAGAACGCCGCGCCCACCGCGCTGGCCGTGATGGGCCTGCAGCTGGGCTACCTGCTGGGCGGCAGCATCCTCATCGAGACCGTGTTCGCCTGGCCGGGCACCGGCTTCCTGCTCAACAGCGCCATCTTCCAGCGCGACCTGCCGCTGCTGCAGGGCACCATCCTCGTGCTGGCGATGTTCTTCGTGGTGCTCAACGTGGTGGTGGACATCATCCAGAGCCTGCTCGACCCCCGCATCGCGCGGAGCTGATGGCATGAACACCACCACCGCAACGGCCGCGCTGCCGGCCACCGCACCTGCCGAGCGTTCACGCGGCTACTGGGGCAACGTCGGCGCGCGTGTGCTGCGCGACCCGGGTTTCTGGGTGGCCGCCACGCTGGTGCTCACGCTGCTGGCCATGGCGCTCTTCGGCCCGTGGATCGCCCCAGCCGACCCGCAGGCCAGCAGCATGCTTTCGCGCCTGAAACCCATAGGCACCGAAGGCCACCTGCTGGGCACCGACGAACTCGGCCGCGACATGCTCAGCCGCCTGATCGTGGGCGCGCGGCTGAGCCTCTTCATGGGCATCACGCCGGTGATCCTGGCCTTCTGCATCGGCTCGGCCATCGGCATCCTGGCGGGTTATGCGGGCGGCATCACCAACACGGCGATCATGCGCACCATCGACGTGTTCTACGCCTTCCCCAGCGTGCTGCTGGCGATCGCCTTGAGCGGCGCTCTGGGTGCCGGCATCGGCAACGCGCTGCTCTCGCTGACCATCGTCTTCATCCCGCCCATCGCCCGCGTGGCCGAGAGCGTGACGACGCAGGTGCGCGGGCGTGACTACGTCGAGGCCGCGCGCGCCAGCGGCGCCGGCGCCTTCACCATCGTGCGCGTACACGTGCTGGGCAATGTGCTCGGGCCCATCTTCGTCTACGCCACCAGCCTGATCGCGGTGAGCATGATCCTGGCCAGCGGCCTGAGCTTCCTCGGCCTGGGCGTGAAACCGCCCGAGCCCGAGTGGGGCCTGATGCTGAACACGCTGCGCACCGCCATCTACGTGCAGCCCTGGGTGGCGGCCCTGCCGGGTGCGATGATCTTCATCACCTCCATCGCCTTCAACCTGCTGAGCGACGCGCTGCGCGCCGCCATGGACAACAAGTGATGGTCCCCACCACAGGCACCCCGCTGCTGGCCGTGCAAGGCCTGGTGAAACACTTCCCGCTGAAGAAGGACGTGCTGGGCCGCGGCGGCGGGGTGGTGCGCGCGGTGGACGACGTGAACTTCCAGGTCTTCGCCGGTGAGACGCTGGGCGTGGTGGGCGAAAGCGGCTGCGGCAAGAGCACCACCGCACGGCTGCTGATGCAATTGATCGAGCCCACCGCAGGCGAGGTGATCTTCGACGGCGCGAAAGTGGGCAGCCGCGACCTGCCGCTGAAGGAATACCGCCGCCAGGTGCAGATGGTGTTCCAGGACAGCTACGCCAGCCTGAACCCGCGCCTGACCATCGAAGACAGCATCGCCTTCGGCCCGCAGGTGCACGGCGTGAGCAGCGCCGAGGCCGTGGCGCGTGCGCGCGCCCTGCTGGCCAAGGTGGGGCTGGAGCCTTCGCGTTTTGCCGGGCGCTACCCGCATGAACTTTCAGGCGGCCAGCGCCAGCGCGTGAACATCGCGCGTGCGCTGGCGCTGCAGCCGCGCATCGTGATCCTGGACGAAGCCGTCTCGGCGCTGGACAAGAGCGTCGAAGCCCAGGTGCTGAACCTGCTGCTCGACCTGAAGGAAGAGTTCGGCCTGACCTACGTCTTCATCAGCCACGACCTGCACGTGGTGCGCTTCATCTCCGACCGCGTGATGGTGATGTACCTCGGCGAGGTGGCCGAGGTGGGCAGCGCCGAAGCGCTGTTCGAGACGCCGCGCCACCCGTACACCAAGGCCCTGCTGTCCAGCATGCCCAGCATGGACCCCGACCACCGCACGCTGGTGGCCCCGCTGGCCGGCGACCCGCCCAACCCCATCAACCCGCCCAGCGGCTGCCGCTTCCACCCGCGCTGCCCGCAGGCCGAGGCCGTGTGCAGCCAGCGAGTTCCCTCGCGCAAGGCGCTGGCGCTGCCAGGTGTGAGCGAGGGCGTGGCCTGCCTCATCCACGAGCCCGGCAGCGGCCACACCGGCGCCGCCGCCGCACAACAGGAGGCCGCATGAGCACCCCCGGCGCTTCCACGGGCGCGCCGCTGGTCGATCTGCAAGACCTCAGCGTCACCTTCACCGCCGGGCGCGCGCCCGTGAAGGCCGTCAGCGGCGTGAGTCTGCAGGTGCAGCGCGGCGAGACGGTGGCCCTCATCGGCGAAAGCGGTTCGGGCAAGAGCGTGACGCTGCGCACCCTGCTGCGCCTGCACCCGGCGCGCCGCACGCAGATCGGCGGCCGGCTGCACGTGGCCGGGCGCGACGTGCTGGCGATGAAGGAGCGCGAGCTCTTCGCTTACCGCGGCAAGGTCGCCAGCATGATCCTTCAGGAGCCGCTGCTGGCCCTGGACCCGGTGTACACGCTGGGCGCGCAGATCGTGGAGAGCATCCGCCGCCACGAAAAGATCTCGGCTGCCGACGCCCATGCGCGCGCGCTGCAGCTCTTCGAGCGCGTGCGCATCCCCAGCCCCGAGCGCCGCCTGGCCGCCTACCCGCACGAGATGAGCGGCGGCATGCGCCAGCGCGCGATGATCGCGCTGGCCCTGGCCTGCCAACCGCAGCTGCTGCTGGCCGACGAGCCCACCACGGCGCTGGATGCCACGGTGCAGATCCAGGTGCTGATCCTGCTGCGCGAGCTGCAGCAGGAGCTGGGCCTGGGCATCGTCTTCGTCACGCACGACATCGGCGCCGCGCTGGAGGTGGCCGACCGCATCGCGGTGATGTACGCCGGCCGCATCGTCGAAGAAGGCACGGCGCGCGAGCTCATCCGCACGCCGCGCCACCCCTACACGCAGGCCCTGCTGCGCAGCAGGGCGCACGGCGCGATGGACAAGGGCCAGCGCCTACTCACCATCGCCGGCGCGCCGCCCGATCTCAGCCAGCTGCCGCCGGGCTGCGCCTTCGCCGAACGCTGCGGTCTGGCCACCGAGGCCTGCCGCACACAGCAACCGCCTACCTTGACACTGGCCCCGGGCCACCGCGTGCGCTGCGCCCGCACCGACGCCACGGCCACCCGCAGCGAGCTGGCCGCGGCATGACAGCCCTGAGCCCCGTGGGGCCCTACACGCTGCCTGACGACCGCCAGGCGCACGCCTTCGTGCCCTACCCCGCCGCGCCGGTGCCGCATGCGGCCAACGGGCCGCTGGCGGGCCTGCGCTTCGCCGTCAAAGACCTGTTCGACGTGGTGGGCCACCCCACGGGCGGCGGCAACCCCCTGGTGCTGGCGCTCTCGGGCCTGAAGACCACCACCGCACCCACCGTCCAGCGCCTGCTCGATGCCGGCGCGGCTTTCGTCGGCAAGACCGTCACCGACGAGCTGGCCTTCAGCATGAACGGCCAGAACGCGCACTTCGGTGCACCCGTCAATGGCGCAGCGCCCGATCGCATCAGCGGCGGTTCTTCATCGGGCTCGGCCTCGGCGGTGTCGCACGGCCTGTGCGATGTCGCGCTCGGCACCGACACCGGCGGCAGCGTGCGCGCCCCGGCCAGCCACTGCGGGCTTTACGGGCTGCGGCCCACGCACGGGCGCGTGAGCCTGGCCGACGCGCTGCCACTGGCGCCCAGCTTCGACACCTGCGGTTGGTTCGCACGAGACATCGCCACCTTCGCGCGCGTGGCCGATGTGCTGCTCGGCCCCGACACCGCACCACCGCCGCTGCAGCTGCTGTGGCCCACCGACCTGTGGGCGCAGCTGGCCCCGGCCGCCGAACCCGGTGCGCACGCGGCCGCCGCGCGCGTGCAGGCCGTGCTGGGCGAGGCCACGCCCGTGCGCGTGGTGCCCGAGAGCTTCGACGCGCTGTACTGGGCCTTCCGCCACCTGCAGGGCCGCGAGGCCTGGCTGAGTCACGGCGCCTTCATCGAGCGCTACGCACCGCCGCTGGGCCCCGGCGTGGCCGAACGTTTCGCCTTCAGCCGCGCCGTGACCGACGCGCAGGTGGCTGCGGCCAACGCCTGCCGCGCGCAGTTCACGGCGCACCTGGAAGCGCTGCTCGGTACGCGCGGCGTGCTGCTGCTGCCCACCATGCCCGACATCGCGCCGCTGAAGACCGAGCCCGACAGCGCGCTGGAGGACTACCGCAACCGCGCCATCCGCCTGCTGTGCGTGGCCGGCCTGGCCGGCCTGCCGCAGCTGAGCCTGCCCCTGGCCGGCCGCGACGGTGCACCGCTGGGCCTGAGCCTGCTGGGGCCCCGCGGCAGCGACCGCGCACTGGTGGCGGTGGCGCAGACCTTGCGGGTGCGAGGGCTGGGGCCGTAGAGGCCGCCCCGACGCCTGCGCGAAAGGCGCAGTACCGAGCCGGTCGGCAAGAGACAGCCGCTCGCGCGGCTCAGTACTCGACCCTGCGATCGAGCTTGAGTTGCCAGTTCGCCTCGCCGGGCTTGAGCTTGTATTGCAGCTGGCGCACACCGCCGCTGGGCGCGGCGTTGCTGTCGCCGTCCTTGTAGACCGGGAAGCGCCGCACGAGCGTGTTCTCGACCACCGCGAAGTCGTCGTGGCCCATGTAGCCCCGGGCGGCCTGGGCGTCGTCGCTGACCGGCGGCAGGTAGATCTCGCTGAGCGACTTGCGCCGGTTGGCGCTGAAGGCCACCAGCGTGCCGTAAGAGCCCGAGCCGGCCGAGCGGATGTAGACGTAGATCTCGGGCGAGCCGTCGGCGTCGAGGTCGGCCACCTCGGCGCGGGTGATCTGGCCGTCGATGGCGCGCACGATGGGCGTGTTGTCGATGGCCAGCCCGCTGGGCACGATCTTCAGCTCGTTGGTCGACCCGCTGTTCGCACTGGTGACGTGAAAGCCGATGCCCTGCAGCTTCAGGGTCTGGTCGAAAGGCACGGGTGGCGGTGCGGCGGCCGGCAACACGCCGCGCTGGGCCGCCGCGGGCTGGGCCCCGACGCTGCCGGGCAGGCCGGCGGTGTCCCAGTAGACGAAGACCGACTCCTGGGCCAGGCGGTAGATCTGGCCCTTGCGGCCCAGGCCGCTGCTGCGCCAGGCCTTGCGGCCCTTTTCGTCGAGGTAGGTGCCGGGCGCCGCCTGCGGGCTGAGTTCGTGCCGCACGCCATCGGCGCGGTCGATGGCGACATGGCCCTGGCGCTGAGAGAAGGTGCAGGCCACCACCTTGGAGACGGTGTCCGAGCCCTTGCGGTAGACATCGCAGCGGGCGTTGACGGTGTCGGCGCGGGCTGCGCCCACGGGGCCCAGCCACAGCAAAGCGGCGGCGGTCGCAAGCAGGGAAAGTGAGCGTGCGTTCATCGTGCTGAACCTGTGCGGTGGTGATGGGTCGGGCGGCCGCCCCGTTCGCGTCGTTCCCGCCGTTCGGCGGCCCGGCCGGCGGTTGGCGTTTCGTCTGGGGCTTCACCGGTCATTCTCCGATGGGCAGCCGGCACCTCCACGCACAGCCGGTCACGCGAACAGCGCCGTCCTCAGATCACGCCCAGCATGAAGGCGGCCAGCCCCAGCGTGGCGTGGATCAGCACCGGCCCGGCGAGGTTGCGGTAGACCATGAAGTAGCTGCCCAGCAGCAGGCTGAACACCATGCTGAGGCCCACCGCCCCGAGGCCGAAATGGATGTGCGTGACGCCGAACATCAGGCTCACCGCGACGTTGGACAGCTGCCGCTGGCGCCAGGTGCCGCTGTCGAACACGCGCAGCATCATGCCCAGCAGCACGCCGCGGCCCATGAACTCCTGCACCGCGCTGTGCAGCGTGTACAGCGGGCCATAGCTCAACAAGTAGTCGGGCCTGAAGCGTTCGGCCAAGGGGTAGCCGGCCGCCCACAGCGCCGCCACGCCCAGGCCCAGCACGGCCACGACGATGAGCAGGCTGCAGGCGAGGTCGCGGCCCAGGTGGCGCGTGGTGATGCCCATCGCCTCCAGCGGGTAGCGCTCGCGCCAGGCCACCAGCAGCGTGGGCAGCACCACGGTCAGCAGCCCGGCCCAGGCGAAGGCCGGCGAGTAGACGTCGATGCCGGGCGTGAGACTCAGCCAGTGGTTGGTGACGATGGTGATGCTCATCAGCACGATCACCAGGATGAGCAGGCGCGCCGCGCTGTTGCGCTGCTGCATGAGCGCCATGGTCTGCTCCAGCTGGCGCACGTAGCTTCCGTGGTTCTCGGCCAGGCGCTGCTGGTCGATGCGGATGACGTTGCGCATCAAGGCCTGCGTGAGGCTGCTGGCTTGCGGCAGGTCCTGCAACGCGGCGGCCGACAGCACCTGCAGCCGCGTGGGCGTGGCGGCAGCGCGCACGGCCGTCACGGCCTGCCCGCCAGTGAGCGTAGAGAGTTCGCCGAAGGCCTGGCCCGCCGTGAGCGTGGCCACGGGCACGGCCACGCCGCCCACGCTGGCGGCGGCCAGCACCTCCACCGCGCCGCTCTCCACGAAGTGCAAGCCCGGCGCGGGCGTGCCGGCGGCGAAGATGGTCTCGCCCGCCACGCAATCGCGCGGCACGCAGGCCTGCAGAAGCGCCTGCGTCTGCCCGTCACTCAGGCCTTGCAGCAGCGCGCTGCCCGCCACCGCAGGCGTGGGGCCGGGCGCGCTCATCGGGGGCCTGCGGCAGGCTGCGGCTCGCCGATCCAGTGGAACCAGGGCGCACCGGCCAGCGGCAGGTAAGGCAGCCGCGCGTGGCCCTGCTGCAGGGCGCGTGTGGGCCCGCTGGCCAGCAGCGTGGGCAGCACCGCTTCGCGCAGCAGCACGCCGTCGTGCCTGAACCAGCGCGGCCAGAACCAGCGCGCCCACGCGGGCAGCGGGCGCAGCGGCGGCGGTGGGGCGGCGGGCAAGGTGCAGAAGTCGATGAGCGCCAGCACACCGCCGGGCCGCAGCATCGCGCGGGCGTTGGCCAGCGCGGCCTGCCAGTCGACCATCATCGACAGCGAGTACGAGAACACCACCACATCGGCCGGCTGCGCGAGCTGCCAGGTGGTGGCGTCGCCATGCACCACCTGCACCTGCGGCTGCCCCGCGAAACGCTGCCGCGCGATCTGCTGCAGTGGCGTGCACAGGTCCACCAGCGACAGCGAGGCCAAGGCGGGCAGGCGCTCGGCCACGTAGTGCCAGTGGCGGCCGGTGCCGGCGCCCAGGTCGACCACGTGCGCGCCCGCGGTCAGCGGCAAGGCCTGCATGAAGGCGGGCCGGCCGGGCAGCAGGCGCTCGCGGAAGCTGTCGTAGGCCTGCGCCTGCGGGCCGTAGAAACGGTCGAGGTCGCGCGCGTGGTCGCCGGTGCAAGGCTTGCCCGCCAGCAGCTGGCGCAGCACGCGCAGGTCGTCGCGCCAGCCGCTGGGGGGGGCGCTGCCGGGGCCGCTCAAGGCGCCTCCGGCACGTGCGCGATGTGGAAGCTCGGGTAGGTGTGCACGCGGTCGGCGCGTGCGAGCTGCTGCGCCTGCTCGGGCTGGAACCGCAGCCACTGCTTCAAGGGCAGCGCCTGCGGGCCGACGCGCAGGGTGTCGATGAAGGGGGGCTCGAGATGCGCCGAGCGGAAGAGGATGCAGCCGCCCGGCGCCATGCGCCGGTACAGCGCCTGCCATTCGGCGGCGAGGTCGGCGGGGTAGTAGGAGCTCATCCAGTCCATGTGGTCCAGCAGCACCGCGTGCGTCAGCACCGGGCCGGGGCGCTGCAGGTACTCGGTGACGGTGCAGGTGTGCGCCTCGATGCGGTCGACCAGCCCGCCCTTCAGCGCCGCGAAGCCCTCGGGCGTGAGGTAGCGCGGGCAGCGGCCGGTGGCGTACTCGCCGAACACGTACACCGCCCAGAAGTAGTTGCTGGCCGCCGGCACGGTGCGGAAGAGCTCGTCGATCATGGCCTGGATGGCGCCCGAGACATCGCCGCCGTGCTGCGCCACCAGCATCTGCCGCTGCGGCATGGGCACGCCCACGAGCGACATGAACAAGGGCGTGCGCAGGAAACGCAGCACCCAGGGCTTCCAGAAACGCGGGCGCACCTCGCGGTCGTAGTGGCGGCGCTGGGCTTCGAGATCGGGCTGCTCGAAGAGCCCGCGCACGGCCGCACCCAGGCTCGGGTCGGAACGCATGCGCCAGGCGGCGATGCGCATCACCACGCCCGTGAGCCCGCGCCCGTAGAGGCCCGGGCCGCTGGGCGCAAACCAGCCGGTGCGGCGGTCCCAGAAGGCGCGTGAACGTGGTGTCAGCCGCTCACGCAGCTGCGTGCGGTACAGCGCCTCGAAGCCGGCGTGCCGCCCGCGGCCGAAGAGGGCGAACATGTCCTCGAAGGGCAGGCTGCGGATGGCGGCGAGCTTCAGCTCGAACAGCGCGGTCTGGCAGGGGTTGGCGTCCACGGCCACCACCTGCTGCGGCGCTTCCAGCGCGTAGTCGAGCGCGTTGCAGCCGCCGCTGGTGATGACGAGCACGCGATCACCGGGCTGCAGCTTCATCGCCAGGCGGTCGACGGCCGGGTCTTCCCAGGCGGTGTTGTAGACGAGGTTGCGGCTGTAGAGGAAGCCGAACCAGGCCTGCTCCAGCCGCTCCAGCGGGTTGAGCGGCTGCGGGGTGGGGCCGAGGGCGGGGTGGGCGATGCTCATGCGGAAGAGAGGCCGGGGGTGTCGCCCCACGCCTGCAAGAAGCGGCGGCGCCCGCCGTGGCGCAGCGAGAGCTGGCGGATGAGGCCCTGCGCACGCTGCGTGGGCTCGACGTAGTAGCGCCAGAACTCGCCGGCGGTGCTGGGCGCCTCGTGCATGGCCGCCACGGTGCCGGCGGGCAGCTCGCCGCGGGGCCGGGGGCATCGCCTGCGTAGCGGCGCAGCAAAGCCTCGGCGCCAGGCAGCCGGGCTTCGCCGTGCGCCATCTGCCGCGCCGCGCCCAGCAGCGCCTCTTGCCGGCCGCGCCAGAGGCCGGGCAAGGCCAGCTTGTGCCATTCCTTCACGCCACGGAACACGCGCGAGCACGGGTGCCGCACCAGCACGCCCGGCGCCACGCCCTGCAGCCCCGCGGCGGCCAGGCGCGTGTGGTGCGCGACGACGCGGGCCGCGTCGTCGAAGTGCAGCAGGCCCTGCACATCGCAACCGCGCCGGGCCCACACGCCCGGCGGCTTGCTGCGGTGGGCGCAGCCGTCGGCCACGTAGCCGTGCAGCGCTTCGTGCTCCGCCGCCGACAGCGCCGCCCGGCCGCCCTGGTTGTACCGCTCCACCAGCTCGATGGCGTGGTCGATGAAGTGGTGCAGGTGCACGAGGCAGCGCACGTCGGGCGCGTTCAGGCGCTCGTAGGTCTGCGCGTGGCCCGGCAGCAGGCCTTCCATCAGCGGCAGCAGCGGCATGAAGTGCCGGCCGATGAGCGCCAGCCGGTCGGGCCAGGTGTGCGTGCCCACCACCACCTGCGGGCGGTAGCGCTCCCAGTCGGCCAGGCTGCGCAGGCCTTGGCGCAGCGCAAAGCCGGCCATGGCGCCGAAAGCGAACTCCGTCATGAAGGGCCGCGCCATCTCCAAGGTGACCAGCGGCGTGGCGGCCAGGGCCGGTGGCGGCGCGGCCCGGCTCAGGCGCGCCTTGAAGAGCGCAGGCAAGCCCTCGAAAGCGACGAAGTTGGACAGCGTGTGGTCCCAGTCGAAGCTGATGCAGCGGTGCGGGCCTTCCAGCGCCAGCCGCCGCCCGCTGGCGAAGGCGCGCAGGCCGACCGTGGCCGCCGGCGCATCGGCATGCGCATAGCGCACGCCGGCGAAGGACAGCAGGGCCAGCTGCTCGGCGGCGTGCGTGCTGTCCAGCGGCGCGGTGGGCGGGTCGCGCAGCGGCAGGGGGTGCAGGCCGCAGCCACCCGGCACCAGCGCCAGCCCGCGCGGCAGCCTCAGCTTCGCCAGCCATTCGGCCGGCAGCGGCGGCTGCAGCGTCAGGCTGGGGCTGGGCACCCCGGGCGCAGGCGCCAGCGGGCGGGTGGACGGTGGGGGCGGTGGCATCGCAAAACCCATCGTAAGGGCCGGGCTGCCCTCCATGACAGCGGTGAATACCGCATCGGCAGGACGCGCCCGACGAGCGAAAGGCCCTCGAAAGTGGCCCCCGGCACGAAGAACTTGCCCTGGACAAGACCTGGCGCCTGGCCCCCCAGGGGGGCCGCGCTGACACCGAGGCTGCCACGGCAGCGGCTGGGACGAGACCGCCAGCGCCCTTTGGTATGTCCAAGACATCTCACATTGTGGTGTCATTTAGATCATTCAAGCGGCCCAAAACAGTGCTCAAGTCGGCTGCCGAGCGACTGAAAGGCGAGTCGTGATGCGACACAAAACAAGTGACGCCACCCATAGAAAGATTCGCAAGCGATGCAGTTCAACAGCTTCGGCCTGACAGGCCGCCTTTACGCCGTCGTGGCGCTCGTCCTGGTGGCCTTGGCCGGGGTGCTGGTCTTCGCGTGGCTCAAGCTGGGGGCCGTGGCCGAAGCCGCGGCCGACACCGCCGAGGTGCGCGTGCCCCAGCTCGGCCGCATCGCGGCCATCGAACTCAACATCACGCGGGTGTCGCTGCAGGTGCGCCACGCGATGCTGTCGCGCTCGCCCGAGGAGCTGGCTGCCACGCTGGCCGACATCGGCGAAAAGCGCAGGCAGCTCGACCAGCTGATGGCCGACTACCAGCGCGCCATCTCCACCGAGCAGGGGCGCGAGCTCTTCCGCCGGTTGGAGCCCGCCATCGCGGGCTTCTGGCAGACGGGCGGCGCGAACC
This sequence comes from Rubrivivax sp., assembly GCA_051861265.1. Taxonomy (GTDB): domain Bacteria; phylum Pseudomonadota; class Gammaproteobacteria; order Burkholderiales; family Burkholderiaceae_C; genus Rubrivivax. Next base: position 94,816 of record JBHYDA010000006.1, on the reverse strand, counting down.
TCAAGCTGGTGCAGGAAGGGCAACGGGCCGAGGCCTTCGCCTTCCTCGTCGACAAGACCATCCCGGCGCGCAACCTCGTGCTGCAGCAGGCCGAGGCCATGGTCCAGTACCAGCGCGGCATGCTGGAAGACGAGCTGGCCGGCGTCAGCCACGAGGGCACGGCCACCTTGCGCGTGCTGGCGGCCCTGGTTGCGGCGGCGATGGTGGGCCTGACGCTGTTCGCGTGGCGCTTCGCGGCGCTGCTGCAGCGGCGGCTGGCCGCCAGCCGCGCCGTGGCCGACCGCGTGCGCGAAGGCGACCTCACGCAGCCCGTGCTCGACACGGCCCGCGACGAGTTCAGCCCCCTGCTGCAGGCCCTGCAACAGATGCAGGACAGCCTGACCCGCGTGGTGGGCACGGTGCGCCAAGGCGCCGACGGCGTGGCCACGGCCAGCCAGGAGATCAGCACCGGCAACCAGGACCTCAGCCGCCGCACCGAGCAGCAGGCCAGCAGCCTGCAGCAGACGGCCGCCTCGATGGAGCAGCTCGGCGGCACGGTGCGCCAGAACGCCGACAACGCCAGCCAGGCCAACCAGCTGGCCCAAGGCGCATCGCGCGTGGCCCTGGAGGGCGGCACGGTGGTGGCCGAGGTGGTGGACACCATGAAGGGCATCCACGACAGCAGCCGCCGCATCGCCGACATCATCGGCACCATCGACGGCATTGCCTTCCAGACCAACATCCTGGCGCTGAACGCCGCGGTGGAAGCCGCCCGCGCGGGCGAACAGGGCCGCGGCTTTGCCGTGGTGGCCGGGGAGGTGCGCGTGCTGGCACAGCGCAGCGCCGAATCGGCACGCGAGATCAAGGGCCTGATCACGGCCAGCGTCGAGCAGGTGGCCCGCGGCAACACGCTGGCAGAGCGCGCCGGCGGCACCATGGACCAGGTGGTGGCCGCGATCCAGCGGGTGACCGACATCATGGGCGAGATCAGCGCCGCGAGCACCGAGCAAAGCTCGGGCGTCAACCAGGTGGGCCAGGCGGTGACGCAGATGGACCAGGCGAAGCAGCAGAACGCGGCGCTGGTGGAGCAGTCGGCTGCTGCCGCCGAAAGCCTGAAGCAGCAGGCGACCCAGCTCGTTCAGGCGGTGGCGGTGTTCAAGCTCGCACGGGCCTGAACGCGAGCCGGGTCAGCCCGGGCCGCCCGCGCTTTCCAGCATCGCCTCCAGCAGCACCTGGCAGCCTGCGGCCAGGTGCTCGGGCCGCGCGTCTTCCACCTCGTTGTGCGAGATGCCGTCCTTGCAGGGCACGAAGATCATCGCCGTGGGCGCGGTACGCGCCACGTAGACGGCGTCGTGGCCGGCGCCGCTGACGATGTCGCGGTGCGGCAGGCCGTGGCGCTGCGCCGCCGCGCGCACGCGCCCCACCAGCGCGGGCTCGAAAGGTGCCGGCGGAAAGTGCACCACCGGCGTGAGGTGCACCGCCACACGGCCTGCAGCCTGCACCAAGGTGATGGCCTCGCGCAGCGCGGCGTCCATGCGCGTGAGACCGGCTGCGTCGGTGTGGCGGAAATCGACCGTGAAGCTCACGCGCCCCGGGATGGTGTTGCGCGAATTCGGGAAGACCTGCACGTAACCCACCGTGCCCCGCGCGTGCGGCGCCTCGGCGCAGGCGATGCTGTCCACGGCCTGCATCAGCGGCAGCGCGGCCTGCAGCGCGTCGCGCCGCAGCGGCATGGGCGTGGGGCCGGCGTGGGCCTCCAGGCCCGTGAGCTCCACGTCGTACCAGCGCTGGCCCAGCGCGCCGGTGACCACGCCGATGACGTCACCGCTGTCTTCCAGCACCGGGCCCTGCTCGATGTGGGCTTCGAAGTAGGCCCCGAAACGCGGCGCGCCATCGGCCACCGAAGCCGGTGCTGGGCCGGCATCGCCGATCGCCGCCAGCGCCTGGCGCACGCTGGTGCCTTCGCGGTCGGTGGCGGCCAGCGCGTGCGCCAGCGTGAAGGCACCCGCGTAAACGCCCGAGCCCATCATCACCGGCACGAAGCGCGAGCCTTCTTCGTTGGTCCACACGCACAGCTCCAGCGGCGCACGCGTGCGCAGGCCGTGGTCGTTGAGCGTGCGCAGCACCTCCAAGCCGGCCAGCACGCCGTAGTTGCCGTCGAACTTGCCGCCGGTGGGCTGCGTATCGATGTGGCTGCCGGTGCCGATGGCCGGCAGCGTGGGATCACTGCCCTCGCGCCGCGCGAAGAGGTTGCCGATGGCGTCCACGCGCAGCGTGCAGCCGGCCTCCAGCGCCCAGCGCTTGAAGAGCGCGCGCCCCTGCGCGTCGAGCTCGGTCAGCGCAAGCCGGCACACACCGCCCTTGGGCGTGGCGCCGATCTCGGCCAGGGTCATCAGGCTCTGCCACAGGCGCTGGGCGTCGATGCGCGGCAGGGCCGGCGCAGAATGGGGAGCGTTCATGCAGTGCGGGGTGGTGGGCAGGCTGGTGCCGGAACGACGCAATTCTCGGGCCCGCGGCAACCACGCGAGCCCAGACACCCCCGCCGCACCGCCGCAGCCCCACCCCTCAGGAGAGCCTCCACATGCCCAAGCGCCCCTTGCCCAGCGCCGTGGTCTTTGCGAAAGACGTGCCGCGCCTGGCGAGCTTCTATGCCCAAGTCATCGGCATGGCCGAGGTGGCCAGCGATGCGCACCACGTGGTGCTGGGTGCCGACGGTTTCCAGCTCGTCGTGCACGGCATCCCGGCCGCGATCGCGCGGCAGATCGACATCACCAGCCCGCCCGAGTTGCGCGAAGACACGGCGCTGAAGATCTGCCTGCCGGTGGAGAGCATCGCCGCCGCGCGCGCGCAGGCCACGGCGCTGGGCGGTGGCGTGAAGGCGCCGCGCGCCGAGTGGACGGCGCGCGGCTTTCGCGCCTGCGACGGGCACGACCCCGAAGGCAACGTCTTCCAGGTGCGCGAAGCGGCGGGCTGAAACCCCGGGTGGCGCCGCGCGGCAGAGCCGCTATCCTGCGCGCCGCCCCCTCCCTTCGAGCAGTACTCCCCCGATGCGCAACCTCACGCTGCGCGGCCTGCGTGTCTTCGAGGCCGCCGCCACCACCGGCAGCTTTTCGCGCGCCGGTGAACTGATGGGCATGACGCAGAGCGCGGTGTCGCAGCAGGTCCGCCAGCTGGAAGACGAACTCGGCACGCGGCTCTTCGACACCCAGGCCCGGCCCATCCGCCTGAGCGATGCCGGTGCCGAACTGCTGCGCCATTGCCGCGTGATCCTGGCGCAGGTGAGCGTGGCCGAAGACGCGCTGAGCACGCTGCAGGGCCAGTTCCGCGGCCAGTTGCACGTGGGCGTGGTGTCGCCGGGGCAGTACTTCGTGCCGCGCCTGCTGGCCGTCTTCCGACGCCAGCACCCCGAGCTGCGCCTGAAGCTCAGCCAGGGCCGGCGCGACCACCTGCTGATGATGCTGGCCGAGCGCCAGATCGATCTGCTGATCGGCGGCTACCCGCCGGCCGAGGCCGAGGTGGAGGCCGAGGTCTTCGCGCGCCACCCGCACTGCGTGATCGCCGCGCCCGACCACCGCCTGGCGGGCCAGCACGCCCTGCCCTGGGCCGCGCTGCGCGACGACACCTTCATCCTGCGCGAGGCCGGCTCGGCCACGCGCGCCTTCCTGGAACACCTGCTGCAGATGCAACGCCTGCAGGTGCGTGCCGATGTCGAACTGCAGGGCCCCGAAGCGATCAAGGCCGCGGTGATGGCCGGCATGGGCATCAGCTTCGCCTCGGCCCACACCTTCCAGAGCGAACTCGCCGCCGGCCGCCTGGTGGTGCTGGACGTGCTGGAAACACCCAAGCAGCTCGACTGGTGCGTGCTCACGCGCCGCGACACGCCACTGTCGGCCACGCAGCGCCTGCTGCGCGACCACATCCTGGCCCACGGCACGCAGGCCGCGGCCTGCCAGCTGGGGCCGTTCACGGCCTGAAGATCCCCGCAAAGACGGCGCGCCCGCGCCACCACCCTGGAGACGACGAACGATGTTTTCGCACCTGATGATCGGCACCAACGACCTGCCCAAGGCCAAGGCCTTCTACGACAGCCTGCTCGGCACCCTGGGCGTGCCGGCCGGCTTTCACGACCGCCACCGCGTGTTCTGGCGCACGCCCGCGGGCATCTTCTCGGTGACCCAGCCCATCAACGGTGAACCGGCCACCGCGGCCAACGGCAGCACCATTGGCTTTGCCGCCAAGTCTGAAGCCGAAGTGCAGGCTTGGCACGCGGCCGGCGTGGCCGCTGGCGGCACGCCCTGCGAAGACCCGCCCGGCGTGCGCGAAGGCACGGCCGGCAAGCTGTATCTCGCCTACCTGCGCGACCTGGACGGGCACAAGCTCTGCGCGATGTACCGGCTGCCCAAGGCCTGAACGCCGGCACTGCGGCCTGCGGCTGCTGAGCCTCTCAAGCGCTCAATCGCGGCCGCGGCCGAGCAGCGCGTCGCGCAGCCCGGTGTCCACCGGTTGCTTGCCGAACCAGATGCCCAGCACGAGTCGGAAGAACTCGTCGTCGCCCACCGGCGTGCCCTGGGCCTGGCCCTGGATGAAGAAGGTGGTGCCCTTGCCGGGCTCGAAGTCCATCGCGAAGGTCTCGCCGGGCATCATCTTCGGCCGGCCCGAGAACACGTCGATCAGGCGTGTGCTGGCCAGCGTGTGGCGGTTCATCTGCTGCGGCGTGGCGTTGTCGCTCATGCCGCGCAGGAAGAGGCGGCCGAGCTCGGTGCCCGGCAGCTCGCGCCTTGCGATGAAGAACAGGCGCTTGGGCCCCGGCAGCGCCAGCAGGGCCTCGGGCGTGGCCGCCTTCTGCGGCGCGTAAAGCGCCATCTCGTACACCTTGAAGCCGAAACGCGTGCGCAGGCCGCGGCCGTGCAAGGGCAGCATGCTGCCGCCTACCGTGGCCGTGGGTTCGATGTCGGCGGCCGCTACGGGCCGCAGGGCCCCGGGCACACCGAAGGCCAGGCCCAGGGTGACGAGCAGGGCGCGGCGGGCGGCCACGGCGGGGCGTGCGGGTTGGGGCAAGGGGGTCTCCTCCGGCGGTGTTGTGGGCCGCGGGCGCGGCCTCTTCGGGTGCCCTGAAACGATAGCAAGGCCCTGCACGCCAACCCGCACTTCGCGTGACCCCAAGAAGGGTGAACCGGCGCTACTGCAGCAGCGCCACCGACTTCACCTGCAGCCACGCTCGCTGCCCGGCCTGCAGGCCCAGGGCGTCAGCCGCGCGCGCGGTCACGCGGGCCAGCAACAGGCTGCGGGCGCCTTGCGCGCCCACCTGCGCCTGCACCAGCACCTGCGAGGGGTGGCTGTCGGGGCCGAGGGCGGTGATCACGCAGGGCAACTGGTTCTGGATGCTGGTGCCCTGCGGCGGCTCGGTGGCCAGGCTCACGTCGCGCGCCAGCACGCGCAGGCGCACCCGGCGGCCCACCGGCAGGCCGGCATCGCGCAGCCACAGGCTGCCCCCGGCAAAGGCCACGCGGGCCAGGTGCCAGCGTTCGTCGCGCTCGGCCACCTCGCCTGGCAGCAGCGTGCTGGTTTCGTCGCCGGTGAGCACGGGGCTGTCCAGCGCCGCCAGCACCGCCGCGGCCGGGCCCTGGGCCTGCACGCGGCCCGCTTCGAGCAGCACCACGTGGTCGGCCAGGCGCGCCAGTTCGTCGGCCGAGTGCGTGACGTAGAGCATGGGCGTGCGCAGCTCGTCGCGCAGGCGCTCCAGCCAGGGCAGGATCTCGCGCTTGCGGGCGTGGTCCAGCGCGGCCAGCGGCTCGTCCAGCAGCAGCAGGCGGGGCTGCGTGGCCAGCGCGCGCGCAATGGCCACGCGCTGGCGTTCACCGCCTGACAGCTGCCCCGGCGCGCGGCCCAGCAGTGCTTCAATGCCGAGCAGCCGCACGGCATCGGCCAGCACCGCCTCGCCCGCGGGCGCGCGGCTGCGGCGCACGCCGAACTGCAGGTTCTGCTGCACGCTCAGGTGCTCGAAGAGCGAGGCCTCCTGGAACACGTAACCCAGCGGCCTCTGCCAGGTGGGCAGGAAACGCCGCGCGGCCGTGTCCTGCCAGACCTCGGCGCCGATCTGCACGCGGCCCGTGGGCGCGCGCTCCAGCCCGGCCACGCAACGCAGCACCGTGGTCTTGCCCGAGCCCGAGGCGCCGAAGAGCACCGTGATGCCGCGGCCGGGCAGCCGCAGGTCCACGTCCAGCGTGAAGCCGTCGCGCGGCAGCTGCAGGCGGATGTGCAGGGCTTCGTCGGCCGGCGTGCTCATGGCATCACCCGCCCCACGCGCCGTTTCATCAGCGCCAGCGCCAGCAGCACCCCAAACGACAACACCACCATGCCCGCAGCCAGCACGTGGGCCTGTGCGTACTCCATCGCTTCCACGTGGCCGTAGATCTGCGTGGAGACCACGCGCGTCTGCCCGGGGATGTTGCCGCCGATCATCAGCACCACGCCGAACTCGCCCACGGTGTGCGCGAAGCTGAGGATGGCCGCCGTCAGCAGCCCGGGCCGCGCCAGTGGCAGCGCCACGCTGAAGAAGGCATCGAGCGGCCGCGCACGCAGCGTGGCCGCCACCTCCAGCGGGCGCGGGCCGATGGCCTCGAAGGCGTGCTGGATGGGCTGCACCGCAAAGGGCAGCGAGAAGACGATGGAGCCGATCAACAGCCCCGTGAAACTGAAGTTCAGCGTGCCCCAGCCCAGCGCCGTGGTGAGGCGGCCCACGGCGCCATCGGGGCCCATCAGCACCAGCAGGTAGAAGCCCAGCACCGTGGGCGGCAGCACCAGCGGCAGCGTGACCAGCGCGCTCACCGGCGCACGCCAGCGCGAGCGCGTGTTCGCCAGCCACCAGGCCAGCGGCGTGGCGATCAGCAGCAGCAGCAGCGTGGTGGCGGTGGCCAGTTCCAGCGTGAGGCGGATGGCCTGCGCGGCCTCAGAACTCAGGGGCATGCTGCGGGTGCGTGAAGTGCTGGCATCACAGGTCGTAGCCGAAGCTGCGGATGAGGGTGCGGGCCTTCTCGCCCTTGAGGTAGGCCAGCAGCGCGGTGGCGGCCGGGTTGGACTGGCCCGTGTTGAGCAGCAGCGCGTCCTGCTTGAGGGGTGCGTGCATGGCGGCCGGCACCACCCAGGCCGAGCCGCGCGTGAGCCGGCCCTCGGCGAAGACCTGCGCCATCGCGACGAAGCCGAGTTCGGCGTTGCCGCTGGCGGTGAACTGGAAGGCCTGCGAGATGTTCTCGCCCTGCACGAGCTTGGGCGCCAGCGTGTCGGCCAGCCCCAGGCCCCGCAGCACCTCCATCGCCGCCGCGCCATAGGGTGCGAGCTTGGGGTCGGCCAGGGCCAGGCGCTGGAAGCTGCCGGCCTTGAGCACCGCCCCTTGCGCGTCGACGCGGCCTGCGTCGCGGCTCCACAGCACCAGCCGGCCCATGGCGTAAGTGAACTGCGAGGCGGCCACGCCGGCGCCTTCACGCACCAGGCGCGTGGGCGTCTCGTCGTCAGCCGAAAGCAGCACATGGAAAGGGGCGCCGTTCCGGATCTGCGCGTAGAACTTGCCGGTGGCGCCGAAGGACAGCACGGCGCGGTGGCCGGTGTCGCGTTCGAACTCGGCGGCGATCTTCTGCATGGGCGCGGTGAAGTTGGAGGCCACGGCCACGTTCACCTCGGCGGCCTGCGCCGGCCGCAAAGCCGACAGCGCGATGGCCAGCGCAGCGGCCGCTGACCCCGCCAGGCCCCATCCGCTCATGCCCATCTTCACCCCGCTATTCACCAAAGGAATAGCGACAGTGTAGAACGAGCGCACCGCCTTCTGCTTAGCATCGCCGCATGCCCACAAGAACCGCAGCCGCCCGCCGCAACGCCCCCGCCCTGGCCGAAGTGCTGGGCCAGGCCAGCACCGACAAGCGCATCGACATCCTGCGCAGGCTGGGCAAATGCGGCTCCATCTCGGAAGCCGCGCGCCAGGCCGGCGTGAGCTACAAGGCCGCGTGGCAGGCGCTGGAGACGCTCTCCAACCTGGCCGGCACGCCGCTGCTGGCCAAGGCCGTGGGCGGCAGCGGCGGGGGCGGCGCGCAGCTCACAGCGGCCGGTGAAGCCGTCCTGCAGGCCGCCGCCCGTCTGGAGACAGCGCGCGCGCAGGTGCTGGCCACGCTGGCGAACCCGGCACGTGGCGCCGTGCCCGGCGGCCCGGGGCTGGCCGCGATGGCGCTGCGCACGAGCATGCGCAACCAGTTCCCATGCACTGTGCAGGCCTTGCGCCAGACGGCCGGCCAGGTGCGCGTGGCGCTGGCCCTGCCCGGCGGGCAACTGCTGCAAGCCCGCATCACGCGGGAGAGCGCCCAACTGCTGCAGCTGGCCCCGGGGCTGGCGGTGCTGGCGCTGTGCAAGGCCACGGCCGTGCAGGTGGCACCCGCGCTGGCCGCAGCCGCAGGGCGCAACCTGCTGCAAGGCCAGGTGTTGCGCGCCTCGCGAGCGGCGGCAGGCGGCGAGGTGGCGCTCACCCTGCCGGGCCCGCTCAGCCTGGTGGGCTTTGCAGAAGCCGGCACAGGCCTGCAGCCGGGCCAAGCCGCCATGGCGGGCATCGACGAGGCCGGCGTCGTCATCGCCGCAGCCGGCTGAAGCCAGGGCCCCGGCCAGAGCTCGCGACAAGTTGTCGCTACCGCCGGAACCCGGCGCCAAGCCCTGCGAAACGCCATGGGGCCGGTTTTCCCAGGAGAAACGACGCCTTTCGGCCAGCGCCAGGCTGGGTGCCGGCTGCTCGCTATGCGCCGCCCTTCATAAGGAAAACCAACCAGGGCTAACCCTGGGTGGCTGCGTTGCAATCTGTCTGCGCTCTGCCGTGTTGCAGGCATGTCGCCATGGGCCGCCTTCAGGCCCAAACAGGAGTACGCACGATGGACATGAACCGGAGAAGTTTCCTCCGGGTCAGTGGAGCAGGGCTGGTGGGATCCAGCCTCGTCGCGTTGGGCTTTTCGCCCACGGCCGCGCTGGCCGAAACGCGAAGCTTCAAGCTGGCCCGTACCACCGAAACCCGCAGCACCTGCCCGTATTGCTCGGTGAGCTGTGGACTGGTGATCTACACGCTGGGTGACAAGGCCAAGAACGTCAAGAGCAGCATCGTCCACATCGAGGGCGACCCGGACAACCCCGTCAACCGCGGCACGCTCTGCCCCAAGGGCGCGGGCGTGATGGACATGATCCAGTCCAAGGACCGCCTGAAGTTCCCGGAGGTGCGCGAGCCCGGCACCAACGAATGGAAGCGCATCTCCTGGGATGAAGCGCTCACGCGCGTGGCCAAGCACATGAAGGCCGACCGCGACGCCAACTTCATCGCCAAGAACGACAAGGGCACCACGGTCAACCGCTGGAACAGCACCTTCTTCCTGGTGTCGTCGGCCTCGTCGAACGAATCCGGTTATCTCAGCGTCAAGGTCGCGCGCAGCCTGGGGATCGTTACCCTCGATACACAAGCGCGTATCTGACACGCACCGACGGTGTCCAGTCTGGGCCCGACTTTCGGTCGCGGAGCGATGACCAACTCGTGGACCGACATCAAGAACACGGACTTGGTGTTGGTGATGGGCGGCAATGCCGCCGAAGCACACCCCTGCGGTTTCAAGTGGGTGACCGAGGCCATGCAGCACCGCAAGGCCAAGCTCATCGTGGTGGACCCGCGCTTCACGCGCACCGCCGCGGTGGCCGACGTGTACGCACCCATCCGGGTGGGGACGGACATCGCCTTCCTGGCCGGTGTGCTGAACTACATGTTGAGCAACAACAAGATCCACCTGGACTACGCCAAGCTCAACACCGACATCACCTTCCTGCTCAAGCCTGAGTTCGCCTACGACAACGGCTTCTTCAGCGGCTACGACGAAACCAAGCGCAGCTACAACAAGGCCAGCTGGGGCTACCAGCTGGGCGAAGACGGCTATGTGAAGGTGGACGACACGCTGCAGGACCCGCTGTGCGTGTACCAGCAGATGAAGAAGCACTTCTCGCGGTACACGCCCGAGCTGGTGTCCAGCATCACCGGCACGCCGAAGGACCAGTTCCTGAAGATCGCCGAGATGCTGGCCGCAACCTCATCGCCCGACAAGGTGATGACGATCTGCTACGCGCTGGGCTGGACGCAGCACTCGGTGGGCAGCCAGAACATCCGCACCATGGCCATGATCCAGCTGCTGCTGGGCAACATGGGGCGGCCGGGTGGCGGCATCAATGCGCTGCGCGGGCACGCCAACGTGCAGGGCATCACCGACATGTGCGCGTACTCGGAGAACCTCTCCGGCTACATGAGCGCGCCCATGGACGCCGATGTCGACCGCGCCACCTACCTGGCGGCGCGCACCGGCAAGGCGCTGCGGCCGAACCAGATGGCCTTCACGCAGAACTTCCCGAAGTGGAACACCAGCCTGATGAAGGCCTACTTCGGCGCCAACGCGACCAAAGAGAACGACTTCTGCTACGACTGGCTGCCCAAGCGCGACACGGCCTACGACGTGCTCTCGATCTTCGAGCGCATGCACCAGGGCAAGGTCAACGGCTTCATCACCCAGGGCTTCAACCCCCTGGCGGCGGTGCCGAACAAGAAGAAGCTCTCGCAGGGCATGGCCAAGCTGAAGTACCTGGTGGTGATGGACCCGCTGCAGACGGAGACCGCCGAGTTCTGGAAGAACTTCGGGCCGTTGAACGACGTCGACCCAGCGAAGATCCAGACCGAGGTCTTCCGCCTGCCGACGACCTGCTTCGCAGAGGAGACCGGCACGTTCACCAACAGCAGCCGCGTGATCGCGTGGAAGGAAAAGGCCGTCGACCCGCCGGGCGAGGCCAAGACCGACAGCGAGATCATGTCGCGCCTGTTCCTGAAGCTGCGCGAGATGTACACCAAGGACGGGGGCGCCTTCCCCGACGCCATCAAGGGCCTGTCCTGGCCTTACATCAACGCCAGCGCGCCGGCGGCTGGCGAGGTCTTCCGCGAGATCTCTGGCCGGGCTTTGGCCGACCTGATGCCGCTGCCCCCACCGCCCAAGCTGGACGCCAAGGGCAAGCCCATCCCGGTGCCGCCCCCGGCGCCGAATGCGCCGCCGCCGCAGCCGCTGGTGAAGGCCGGCGAGCAGCTGGCCGGCTTCGCGCAGCTGCGCGACGACGGCAGCACGGCTTGTGGCAACTGGATCTACTGCGGCGCCTGGAGCCAGGCAGGCAACCTCACCGCACGGCGTGACACGGCCGACCCCTCGGGGCTGGGCGTGTTCCCGGGCTGGGGTTACGCGTGGCCAGCGAACCGGCGCCTGCTCTACAACCGCGCCAGCGCCGACGCCAGTGGCAAGCCCTGGGATCCGAGCCGCAAGTACCTGGCCTGGAACGGCAGTTCCTGGGCCGGTGGGGCTGACGTGCCTGACATGCGCCCCGATGCTGCGCCCGACCAGGGTGTGGGCGCCTTCATCATGAACCCCGAGGGTGTGGCCCGTCTGCACGCCGTGGGCATGAGCGAAGGCCCCTTCCCCGAGCACTACGAGCCCTTCGAAACGCCGGTGGGTGTGAACCTGATGTGCCCCACCAACCCCAAGGCCGTCAGCAACCCGGCCGCGCGGGTCTACAAGGGCGATCTGGAGGCCTTCGGCAAGAAAGAGGAGTTCCCCTACGCCGCCACCACCTACCGGCTGACCGAGCACTTCCACTTCTGGACCAAACACGCCAAGAGCAATGCCATCACCCAGCCGGCACCCTTCGTCGAGATCGGCGAAGCGCTGGCCAAGGAGAAGGGCATCAAGCAGGGCGACATGGTCAAGGTCCGCAGCAACCGCGGCGAAGTCGTGGCCAAGTGCGTGGTCACCAAGCGCATGGTGGCCATGCAGGTCAACGGCAAGGCCGTGCACCACGTCGGCATCCCCATCCACTGGGGCTTCAAGGGCGTCACGCAGAACGGCTACCTGGCCAATGCGCTGACCCCCTTTGTCGGCGACGCCAACTCTCAGACCCCTGAGTTCAAGGCGTTCCTGGTGAACATCGAGAAGGTGGCCTGACATGAGCAGTTTGCAAAACCAGAACGTGGTCGCACGCTCGGCCACCACGCTGCCCCCGCCGCAGGTGCGCAACAGCGCCCCGCAAGTCGCCAAGCTCATCGACGAGTCCAAGTGCATCGGCTGCAAGGCTTGCCAGGTGGCTTGCATGAACTGGAACGACCTGCGAGACGACATCGGCGAAACGGTGGGCGTCTACGACAACCCCAGCGACCTCACGCCGAGCAGCTGGACGGTGATGAAGTTCTTCGAGGTCGAACCCAAGCGGGCCGATGGCAGCGCGGGCAGCCTCGAATGGCTGATCCGCAAGGACGGCTGCATGCACTGCGAAGACCCCGGGTGCCTGAAGGCCTGCCCTTCGCCCGGGGCCATCGTCAAGTACAGCAACGGCATCGTCGACTTCATCAGCGAGAACTGCATCGGCTGTGGCTACTGCGTCAAGGGCTGCCCCTTCGACGTGCCCCGCATCAGCCAGAAGGACAACAAGGCCTACAAGTGCACCTTGTGTTCCGACCGGGTGGAAGTGGGGCTGGAGCCGGCCTGCGTGAAGACCTGCCCGACGGGCGCCATCACCTTCGGCACCAAGGACGACATGGTGGCCTACGGCGAGAAGCGCGCTTCGGAACTGAAGGAGCGTGGCTTCCAGAACGCCGGGCTCTACAACCCGGCAGGCGTGGGCGGCACGCACGTCATGTACGTGATGAAGCACGCCAACGACACGGCGCTGGTGGACCTGCCGCAGAACCCCAGCGTGAGCCCCATGGTCTCGCTGTGGAAGGGCATCGCCAAGCCGCTGGCCCTGGCCGGCATGCTGGGCGCGGTGGTGGCGGGCTTCTTCCACTACATGAAGGTGGGCCCCATCGAAGAGAAGACGGCTGACGCCGGCAAGTCCGAGAAGGAGGAAGCGTGATGGCTCAGAAGATGCTGCAACGCTACAAGGACAGCGACCGCATGAACCACTGGTTCATCGCGCTCATGTTCGTGCTGGCCGGGCTCTCGGGCCTGGCTTTCTTCCACCCGAGCCTGTTCTTCATCAGCCATCTCTTCGGCGGTGGCTCGTGGGCGCGCATCCTGCATCCCTTCATGGGGGTGCTGATGGTGGTGGGTTTCGCCGGTTTGTTCTTCAAGCTCTGGCGAGACAACGTCATCACCGCTGCCGACCGCGAGTGGAGCAAGCACGCCGGCCGCATGCTGCGCGGCGACAAGGCCGGCATGCCGCCCGTGGGCAAGTACAACTACGGGCAAAAGATGGTGTTCTGGGCCATGGCGGTGAGCCTGGTGGTGCTGCTGGTCACGGGGCTGATGTTCTGGCGCCCGTGGTTTGCACCGCTTTTTCCCATCGAGCTGTTGCGCGCCGCGGTGTTGCTGCACTCGGTATCGGCGGTGGTGCTGATTGCCGCGACCATCATGCACGTGTACGCGGCCATCTGGGTCAAAGGCACCGTGCGGGCGATGACACGCGGCACCGTCACCGAAGGCTGGGCGAAGGTGAACCACCCGCTCTGGCACCAGGACGTGACCAAGGGGCGTTGATCTGCCCCAGCGATGGGCGGGCGCAGACCAGCGCCCGCCTTTCTGATTTTTCAGGAGAAGCCGTGAGCCCAGTCACCGCCACCGTGCGGGTGATGTCCCCCGAAGAGATCGCCGCCCGCGCGGGTGGCGAAACGCCCTTCCTGCGCCTGCCCGAACGCAGCACCGTCTTCGCCGAACGCGCGATGCGGCTGCGCCAGCTGGCGCGCGGCCACGCCATGGGCGACTTCCTCAACTTCATGGCCGATCTGGCGCAGGCCCAGCAGCGCCAGCTGGCGCGCATGCCCACGCTGCCCCTGCCCGACCGCGACGCCCTCGACCGCGCCGCGCGCGCGGGCGCGCCCCCGCTGCTGGCCACCGACTGGCCGCGAGACCCGGCCTGGCACGGCGTGCTGCGCGAGCTGGTGGCCGATCTGCGCGGCAACGCACCGGCCGGCGTGCTGCCCACGCTGGACACCCTGGCCGCGGCCGACGAGGTTTTCCTCGAACGCCAGGCCGATGCGCTGCTGCACGGCGTGATGACGGGTCTGGACCTCGCCTGCGCACCCCTCATCGCCGCGGCTCTGCAATGCTGCTTCACCGAACTGATGCTGAAGGTGCAGGCCCATGGCCTGGCCCACGCGCCGGCCCATGGCCAGCCCTTCGGCCGCATCGACGACGCCACCGCCTGCCCCTGCTGCGGCAGCCGCCCGGTGGCCAGCGTCACGCGCTCTTCCGGTGAATCGCTGGGCCAACGCTACCTGCACTGCGGCTTGTGCAGCACCGAGTGGCATATGGTGCGCATCAAGTGCCCGCACTGCCTGTCGGAGAAGAGCCTGGCCTACCAGTCGCTCGACACCGCCGATGCCGACGACCAGGGCAGCAGCCGCGCAGCGCAGGCCGTGCTGCAGGCCGAAACCTGCGACGAGTGCGGCCACTACCTCAAGATCGTGCACAGCGACCGCGACCCGATGGTGGAGCCGCTGGCCGACGACCTGGCCAGCCTCACGCTGGACCTGCTGGTCTCCGAGGCCGGCTACCACCGCCACGGCCTGAACCTGATGCTGCTCTTCGGTGACCCCGCCGAAGAGACCAGCGCGGCGCCGCCGCCCGACCCCGGGGCGCCCTGATGGCGCGGCCCGCCGAATCCGTCGTCGACGGTTCCAAGGCCAGCCCGAAGGATCTCCCAGGCGTCGACCGCCTGCTGCGAGAACCCGAAGCTGCGGCCCTGGTGGCCGAACACGGCCACACGCTGGTGGCCGCGCAGGCGCGTGCGCTGCTCGACACCCAGCGCAGCGCCGCGCTGGCCGGCACGCTGGCGCACAGCGCGGTGCAGATGCCAGCACTGCTGCGGGCCCTGGCCACCCGTGTGCAGGCCCGCCTGGCGCCCCACATGCGCCGGGTGCTGAACCTCACAGGCACCGTCATCCACACCAACCTGGGCCGCGCGCTGCTGGCCGACAGCGCGCTGCAGCAGGTGCTGGCGATGATGGCCGGCCCCAACAACCTGGAGTACGACCTCGCCAGCGGCGGCCGTGGTGACCGCGACAGCCTCGTCGAAGAGCTGCTGTGCACGCTGACGGGTGCCGAGGCCGCCACCATCGTCAACAACAACGCTGCCGCGGTGCTGCTCACCATCGCGGCGCTGGCGCGCGGCAAGGAGTGCATCGTCTCGCGCGGCGAGCTGGTGGAGATCGGCGGCGCCTTCCGCATGCCCGATGTGATGGCCGCGGCCGGCGCCACGCTGGTGGAAGTGGGCACCACCAACCGCACCCATCCGCACGACTACGCCAGCGCCATCAACGAACGCACCGCGCTGCTGATGAAGGTGCACACCAGCAACTACGTGGTGCAGGGCTTCACGCAGGCCGTTGACGAGGCCGAGCTCGCCACCATCGCCCACGCCAAGGGACTGCCGCTGGCCAGCGACCTGGGCAGCGGCTCGCTGGTCGACCTGGCCGCCTACGGCCTGCCGCGCGAGCCCACGCCGCAAGAGAAGCTGGCCGCCGGCTGCGATGTCGTCACCTTCAGCGGCGACAAGCTGCTCGGCGGCCCGCAGGCGGGTCTGATCGTCGGCAGCAAGGCAGCCATCGCGCGCATCCGCAAGTTCCCGCTCAAGCGCGCGCTGCGCATGAGCAAGCTGCCGCTGGCGGCGCTAGAAGCCACGCTGCGCCTGTACCTGCGGCCCGAACGCCTGGCGCAAGACCTGCCCACGCTGCGCCTGCTCACGCGCACGGCCGAGAGTCTGCGCGCACTGGCCACCGAACTGCAGCCTGCCGTGGCTGCAGCCGTGGCGCCGCGCTTCGAGGTGCGGGTGGTCGATCTGCTGGGCCAGATCGGCTCGGGCTCGCTGCCTGTCGATCGCCTGCCCTCGGCCGGCCTTGCGTTGGCACCAGCGCACAAGAAAGGCGCGGGGCGTGCCTTGGACGAGTTGGCCACCGCGCTGCGCGCCCTGCCCTTGCCCGTGGTGGGCCGCATTGCCGAGGACCGGCTGCTGCTCGACCTGCGCGGACTGGAGGAACCGCGCGACCTGCTTTCGCAACTGGCGCGCTTACAGCAGGCCCTGTCGTGAAACCCCTGGTTGCCCTCAACCCGCCCTCGCGCGCCTGTTGGCGGCGCAGCGCCAGGGCCACACCACACCGCGCCGCCACAGTCCACCCCCCGCTGCACAAGGACCCCTGACCATGACCCCGTTCTTCCACCGCGTCGCCCGTGGGGCGCGCCTGCTCGCCACCCTGGCCCTGGCCACCACGGCACTGACCGCCGCCACGCTGGCCCAGGCGCAAGCCGTCTTCAAGGTGACCACCATCCCCGAAGAAGCCGCCAGCGAGCAGATCCGCAAGTTCGGCCCCCTGGTCAAGTACCTGGAGCGCACGCTCGGCACCAAGGTCGAGTTCGTGCCCGTGAGCGACTACCCCGCCGCCGTGGAAGCCCTGGTGAACAAGCAGGTCGACATGGTGTGGTTCGGCGGCTTCACCTTCGTGCAGGCCAAGCTGCGCTCGGGCGACAAGATCGTGCCCATCGCGCAGCGCGAAGAAGACACGCAGTTCCGCTCGGTCTTCATCACGCAGAAGAGTTCGGGCATCACCAAGCTCGAGGATCTGAAGGGCAGGCAGGTCAGCTTCGGCTCGGCCAGCAGCACCTCGGGCCACCTGATGCCGCGCAGCTTCTTGCTGGCCGCGGGCATCGAGCCCGAGCGTGATTTCAAACGGGTGGCCTTCTCGGGCGCGCACGACGCCACCATCGCCTCCGTCGTCAGCGGCCGTGTCGATGCCGCGGCACTCGACATCACCGTGTGGCGCAAGTTCGTCAGCGAGAACAAGGTCGACACGAGCAAGGTCGACGTCTTCTTCACCACGCCGCCCTACTTCAACTACAACTGGTCGGTGCATGCCGACATGCCCACGGCGCAGCGTGAACGGGTGCAGAAGGCGCTGCTGGGCCTGAGTGCCGACAACGCCGAAGGCAAGGAGATCCTGGGCCTGGCGCGCGCCACCAGGTTCGTGCCCACCTCGCCCGAGAACTACAAGGGCCTGGAAGCCGCCGGCCGCAGCGCGGGGCTCATCAAGTAAGACCCATGATCGTCGGCACCGCAGGCCACATCGACCACGGCAAGACAACGCTGGTGCGCGCGCTCACCGGCGTGGACACCGACCGCCTGCCCGAAGAAAAGCAGCGGGGCATCAGCATCGAGCTGGGCTATGCCTTCATGGAAGCCGGCCCGGGCCTGGAACGCATCGGCTTCATCGATGTGCCCGGCCACGAACGCCTGGTGCACACCATGCTGGCCGGCGCGACGGGCATCGATTTCGCGCTGCTGCTGGTGGCCGCCGACGACGGCCCCATGCCGCAGACGCGCGAGCACCTGGCCGTGCTCTCGCTGCTGGGCCTGCAACGCGGCGCCGTCGTCATCACCAAGGCCGACCGCGTGGAGGCCGAGCGCCTGCAGGCCGTGCAGGCCGAAGCGCAGGCGCTGCTGATCGGCTCCACGCTGCAAGACTGCCCCGTGCTGACCGTGGCTGCGCCCAGCGGCCTGGGCATCGAGGCCTTGCGCAGCCTGCTGCGCGAGGCCGCCGCCGAACACGCGGCCTCGGCCGCGATCACCGCGCAGCAGCACAGCGGCGCGGCCTTCCGCCTGGCCATCGACCGCGCCTTCACGCTGGACGGCGTGGGCACGGTCGTCACCGGCACCACGCACGCCGGCCAGGTGGCCGCGGGCGACGAGCTGCGCCTGGTGCCGCCTGGCGCTCAAGACGAAGCCGTGCGGGTGCGCAGCCTGCACGCGCAGAACCGCGCCGTCACGCAGGCCGGTGCGGGCCAACGCTGCGCCGTGGCGCTGGCCGGCGTGGCCAAAGAGCGGGTGCAGCGTGGCCAGTGGCTGGTGGCACCGGCCGCTGCGCTGGCCACGCAACGCATCGACGTGCAGCTGCACCTGTGGCAGGCCGAGACACGCGCGCTGCGCAGCGGCACGCCGGTGCACGTGCACCTGGGTTCGGCCGCGGTGATGGGCAGCGTGGCCGTGCTCGATGGCGACAGCCTCGCCCCCGGCGTCAGCGCGCGTGTGCAGCTGGTGTTGCAGGCGCCCGTGGGCGCCTGGCACGGCGACCGCGTGGTGCTGCGCGACGCCTCGGCCAGCCGCACGCTGGCCGGCGGCGTGGTGCTGGACCCGCTGGCACCCGCGCGCTACCGCCGCACGCCGCAGCGCCTGGCCGAGCTCGACGCGCTGGCCGCACCCAGCGCCGAAGAACGCCTGCGCGGGCTGCTGGTGCAATCGCCCCAGGGCGTGGACCTGCAGCGTTTTGCGGCGGCCCAGGGCCGGCGTGTGGAACTCGCCGCCGCCGCCGGCGCGCTGCGCCACACCGACGCGCGCAGCGACTGGGCCCTGGGCGCGGCCCACGCCGAAACCGCGCGTGAGAAAGTGCTGGCCTCGCTGGCCGCCTTCCACGAGAAAGCCCCCGAAGAACTCGGCCCCGACGCCGCACGCCTGCGCCGCCTGGCCCTGCCGCGCCTGCCCGAGCCGCTGTGGCGCGCGCTGCTGGCCGATCTGCAGGCCCGCGGCGTGGTGGCGCTGCGCGGCGCGTTTGTGCACTTGCCGGCGCACGGCGTGCGCCTCTCGGCCACCGAAGAGCGCCTGGCGCAGAAAGTCGGCCCGCGCCTGGCGGCCGTGGGTTTTGAAGGCGCCTGGGTGCGCGATCTCGCCAAGGAGATCAACGAGCCCGAACCGCTGCTGCGCGTGACCCTGGCCCGCCTGGCGCAGCGCGCCGAACTGCACCAGATCGTGCGCGACCTCTACCTCACGCCCGAGACCCTGGCGCGCGCCGTCGCGCTGGTGCAGGCCATCGCGCAGGCGCACGGTGGCGAGGTCACGGCCGCGCTGTTCCGCGACGCCACGCAACTCGGCCGCAAACGCGCCATCCAGATCCTGGAATACCTCGACCGCATCGGGCTCTTGCGCCGCGTGGGCGATGTGCACCGCCTGCGCAGCGACAGCGCGCTGCTGGACAATGCGGTGCGCGCATGACGATAGGTTTTTACATGGAAGGGAAACGACCCTGGTGGGTCGGCCGGGCTTCAAACCCGGTGGGTGGCGCCATGCGTCGCCGGGTGGGTTCGACTCCCATTCCCTTCCGCCATTTCTCCCCACGCCCTGCTGCCGCGGAGGCCGCGCGATGATGGCCGCCGGCCTGCCCTTTCCTGAGGAACTGCACTACGACATCGAGCACCAGGTCTGGGCCCGGCTCGAAGCCGACGGCAGCGCCACGGTGGGCATCACGGCCTTGGGCGTGCAGCTGGCTGGTGAGGTGTACATGTGCCGGCCCAAAGGCGTCGGCATCGTGGTGGAGCGAGGGCGCGGCATCGCGGTGGTGGAGCTGGCCAAGTCCATCGTGTCGGTGAAAAGCCCGCTCAGCGGCACGGTACTGGCGGTCAATGAGCGCCTGTCCACCGCGCCCGAGCTGGTGCATGGCAGCCCTTACGAAGAAGGCTGGCTCGCGCGACTGCAGCCCTCGGCCTGGGAGGTCGAACGCAGTGCGCTGCTGCACGGCCCGGCCGTGGTTGCCGCGATGGAGCACCACGCCTGGCTGCACCGGGTGGACCCATGAGCACGGCCAGCAAGGCTGACAGCGCGGACGGCGCCCACAACGCTTATCTGGACCATGCCGCCACAGGCGTGGCGCTCCTGCTGTGGGCCGCCGACCCCGCACAGCCCGAGCGCCTGGCCACGCCCTTCTTCCACGCCGCCGCCGCCGCCGCGCTGGAGCTGCCGGTGGAGATCTACTTCACCGCGCGCAGCGTGCACCTGCTGGTGCCCGGCGTGGCGGCCGCACTGCGTGCCGCGCCGCAGGCCACGCACACCGTGCTCGACCATCTGCGCCAGGCCCACGCGCACGGTGCCAAGCTTTTCGTCTGCACCGAAGCGCTGAACGCGCAGGGCCTGGCCGGCACGCCGCTCATCCCCGAATGCAGCGGCCACGGCGGCGCGGTGCAATTCATGGCCCGCGCGGGTGATCTGCGCTGGCGCACCTTGGTGTACTGATGCACGACGCCTCCGCTTTGCAGCTCTTGCTGGGCCGCCATTCGCTGGGCCTGAAGCACCTGGACGAACCCGCGCCCAGCGCCGAAGAATTGGCGCTGATGGTGCAAGCCGCGCTGCGCGCGCCCGACCATGGCGGCCTCGTGCCCTACCGCTTCAGCGTGGTGGCCGGGCCCGCGCGCGCGGCCTTGGCCGATCTGTTCGAGCAGGTGGCGCGTGAAGCCGGCAAACCCGCCGAAACACTGGCCATCGAGCGCGAACGGGCGCTGCGCGCGCCCATGAGCGTGGCCGTCATCGCCCGCATCGACCAGGGCCAC
Source organism: Rubrivivax sp. (assembly GCA_051861265.1). GTDB lineage: Bacteria > Pseudomonadota > Gammaproteobacteria > Burkholderiales > Burkholderiaceae_C > Rubrivivax. Next base: position 74,447 of record JBHYDA010000006.1, on the reverse strand, counting down.
CCGCTGGCCCCCGTGCACGAGCAGTGGATCGCCGTCGGCGGCGCCCTGACCAACTTCCTCAGCGCGGCGCACGGCCTGGGCTATGCGGGCAAGATCCTCTCGGGCAACAAGGTGCGCGCACCGGCCATCGTGAACGCCTTCTGCGCCCCCGGTGAAACGCTGGTGGGCTGGATAGGCCTGGGCACACCGCGCCGCCCGCCCGCGCTGAAGCACGACAAGCCCGCGCCCAACACGCTGCTGGGCTGGTGGCCCGGCACCGCCACCCCATGAGCCCCACACGCACCCGCCCTGCCCCAGCAGCGGCCTCAGCGGCCCCGCCTGCGGCGCCTGCGCAGAGCGCAGCACCCACGGCCCCCGACGCGCTGAGCGCCCACCTGCAGTACGTGCTGAAACCCGGCGCACAGCGCGGCGCGCAGATCGAGAACCCGCTGTTCGGCCTGCTGCAGGCGGTGCGCGATGGCGGCTCCATCTCGCACGCCGCGCGAACTCTGGGCTGCAGCTACCGCTACGCCTGGGGCACGCTGAAAGACTGGGAGCAGACGCTGGGCGAAGCGCTGATCACCTGGACGCAGGGCCAGCCCGCGCGCCTGACGCCTTTCGGCGAACGCCTGCTCTGGGCCGAGCGCCGCGCCCGCACGCGCGTCCAGCCGCAGCTCGAAGCGCTGCGCGCCGAGCTCGACCGCATGCTGGCCGAAGCCCGCGACGACCAACAGCTGCTGCTGACCCTGTACGCCAGCCACGACGTGGCGCTTTCGGTCCTTCAGCAGCACGCCGCCGCGACCGCCCGGCTGCACCTGGATCTGCGCGTGCAAGGCAGCGTGGACAGCCTGCGCGCGCTGAACGCCGGGCAGTGCGTGGTGGCCGGTTTCCACGTGCCTGCGGAGCGTGATGCCGATTCGGCCTACGCGCGGGCGATGAAACCGCTGCTGCAGCCGGGCCTGCACAAGGTGATCGGCTTCTGCCGCCGCCGCCAGGGCCTGATGCTGCGGCCCGAACTCGTGCGGCGCGTCTTCGGCCTGGCCGATGTGCAGCGCCTGGGCCTGCGCCTGGTGAACCGCCAGGTGGGCTCGGGCACGCGGCTGCTGATGGACCACCTCGTGGCGCGCGAAGACCTGGACCCGGCCCGTCTGGCCGGCTACCACGACCACATCGAGCAGACCCACGTGGCCGTGGCCGCCAGCGTGGCCGGCGGTCTGGCCGACGCCGGCTTGGGCATCGAGGCCGCTGCGCTGGAGTTCGGCCTGCACTTCCTGCCGCTGGCCAGCGAAGACTATTTCCTCGCCTGCCTCAAGCCCAGCCTGCAGACGCCGGCCGTGCAGCGCCTGTGCGAGGTGCTGGGCTCGCCGGCCTGGAAGCGCATGGTCACCGCGCTGCCAGGCTACGAACCGGGCCCGGCGCCGGGCAAGGTCTTGTCGATGACCGCGGCCCTGCCTTGGTGGCGCTACGGCGAAGACGCTGCCCTGTGATGAGGCCGAGGTGATCTGATGGGCCTGTCTCTGCAGCTCGAGAAGCTGGACGTGCAGCACCCCGCTGCGCGCCCGGGCGCGGCGCCAGCGCTGTGCGCCTTCAGCCTGCAGCTGCAGCCAGGCGAGCAGGTGGCGGTCATCGGCCCCTCGGGCGCCGGCAAGACCACACTGCTGCACGCCGCGGCCTGCGCGCTGAAACCAGACGCCGGGCAGCTGCTGCTGGGCGGGCAAGACCCCTGGGCCTTGAACGCCACGGCGCTGCGCCGCCTGCGTGCACAGCTCTTTCTGGCGCCGCAGACACCGCCTTTGCCACCGCGGCAGCGTGTGGTGACAGCGGTGCTGGCCGCACGCCTGCCGGCCTTGGGGCTGTGGGCCAGCGTCGCCTCGCTGCTGTACCCGCGCGGTGCCGAAGCCGCGCACGCGGCGCTGCAGCAGTTCGACCTGGGCGAGAAGCTCTGGGAGCGGGTGGACCGCCTGAGCGGCGGCGAGCGCCAGCGTGTGGGCCTGTCGCGCGCGCTGCTGGCGCCGGCCGGGCTGTGGCTCATCGACGAACCGCTCTCGGCGCTGGACCCCCAACGTGCGCAGCAGGCGCTGCGCACGCTCACGTCCGCCGCGGCGCAACGCGGCATCACGCTCTTGGCCACGCTGCACCAAGTGGAGCTGGCGCTGGCGCACTTTCCGCGGGTGCTGGGCCTGCGTGAAGGCCGGCTGGTGTTCGACCTGCCGGCCCGTGAAGTCACGCGCGCGCGGCTGGCCGCGCTGTACCAGAGCTTCGAGCACGAACTCAGCGGCGCGCTGCCGCCCGCAGGCGGCGCCGAGCCGCCGGCCGAGCGGGTGCTGCAGATCGCGCGCTGCTGACAGCGCGCCGCATGTCTGCCACGCCGAGCGCCGCCCTGACCGGTGTGAACCCGCACCGCGACCCCGCGTGGCGCCGCCGCGTCTTCTGGGCGCTGGCAGCGCTGGCGCTGCTGGGCCCGGCGCTGGTGGCGGTGGACTTCCGGCTCTGGCTCTTCTTCGAGCCCGACAACCTCAAGGTCACACTCAACTTCCTGGGCAGCTTTCTGCCCCCGGCCACCGCGCCCGATTTCCTGGGGATGGTGCTGCGCGAGACCTGGCGCACCGTGGCCATCGCCACCGCCGCGCTGGCCTTGGCGCTGCTGCTGGCGGTGCCGCTGACGCTGCTGTCGACCGCGGCCTTGTCCATCTCGTCGCTCTCGGGCCGCATGCACCCGGCCGCCTGGGCGTTGCGCCAGGCGGTGCGCGGGTTGCTGGTGCTGCTGCGCAGCGTGCCCGAGCTGGTGTGGGCGCTGGTTTTCGTGCGCGTGCTGGGCCTGGGGCCGGCGGCCGGTGTGCTGGCCATCGCGCTCACCTACGCAGGCATGCTGGGCAAGGTGTATGGCGAGATTCTGGAAAGCGGCGACCTGCAACCCACACAGAGCCTGCTGCGCAACGGCAGCGGCCGGCTGCAGGCCTTTTTCTACGCGCTGCTGCCAGGCAACGCGAGTGAGCTGACGAGCTACACCGTCTACCGCTGGGAGTGCGCCATCCGCTCTTCGGCGGTGCTGGGTTTCGTGGGCGCGGGCGGGCTCGGGCAGCAGCTCGATGCCTCGATGAAGATGTTCAACGGTGGCGAAGTGTTCACGATGCTGGTGGCATTCGTGCTGCTGGTGGCACTGGCCGATGCGTTGAGCACTTGGCTGCGCAAGGTGATCGGATGAGCGCGCCCTCGTCCCGCGCGCAAGGCCTGCCCCCGCGCCCGCCGCGGCGCTGGGGCGTGCCGCTGCTGCTGCTGGCCGTGGCCGCGCTGGTGGTGGCCAGCTTCCGCGAAGTGGCGGTGGATTGGGCCAAGCTCTTCACGCCCGAAGCCGCGCAGCGCATGGGGCGCTTCATCGCCGAGATGGCGCACCCGGCCACCGAGGCGCCCTTCCTGGCCAAGCTGGGCGTGGCCACGCTGGAGACGCTGGCGATGTCGGCCGTGGGCACCCTGCTGGCCGCCGCGCTGGGCCTGCTGCTGGCGCTGCCAGCCAGCCGCGCCGCCGGGCTCGTGGATGGAGGGGGCGGCGCGCCGTGGCGCATGCCCACGCGTGCGCTGCTGAACGTGCTGCGCTCGATCCCTGAGCTGGTGTGGGCCGCGCTGCTGCTCATCTCAGCCGGCCTGGGCCCGCTCGCCGGCACGCTGGCGCTGGCGCTGCACACGGCCGGCGTGCTGGGCCGGCTGTTTGCCGAAGCGCTGGAAAACGCGCCCGACGGCCCCGCCTTCGCCTTGCGTGTGCAGGGTGTGCCGCGCGGCCGCGCCTTTCTCTACGCCACGTTGCCGCAGGCGCTGCCGCAATTGCTGAGCTACACGCTCTACCGCTGGGAGAACAACATCCGCGCCGCCGCCGTGCTGGGCGTGGTGGGCGGCGGCGGGCTGGGGCAGATGCTCAGCTTCCACATGGGGCTGTTCCACATGCAGGAGACCGGCAGCATCCTGATGGTGACGCTGGCGCTGGTGGCGCTGGTGGACCTGCTGTCCACCTGGGCGCGGCGGCGCTTGACCGTGTGACGGTCAAGCGAAGAAAGTCAAGGCCACAAACTCTTCAGAGGGCGTCGAGGTAGACCATCGTCCGAGTGACAGCACACCACAACCCGCTGCCCACTCCGCGTGCGGTCAGACCTGTCCACCCACCCCCTTGAACTTCTCCACGAAGACCGCGATCTTCTGAAACACGTTCTGCTTCTTGGTCAAGTACTGAGGATTCAGCGGGCTCATCTTGGGCAACACAGCGTTGAGTTCAGTACCGCTGTCGCTGGCGAACTCCCGCCTGAGCGAAGTGGTGATGTAGCGTCTGGCCGCATCCTCATTCAGGTTTTCAGCGCTGATCAAGGCTTGTGCCTCACGCTGTTGTTCCGCTTGGGCAAAGGTGAAGAAGGCGTCGATCACGCTGGCTTTGTCGTCGATTTGATCCAGGTCCGTCTGGTTGATGAAATCGACCAACAAGCCTTCTTTGGCGCGGTTGCCCAAGCTGGCGCGAATCACTCGCCGCACATCCTCCACCAAGGCAGCTTTGTCCTTGACTTTCTTGTTGTTCTCAAAGATCAGTTCCAGGATGTAGTCGAGGTTGATTTCCTGTGACTTGAGCAAGTCGACCTCAAAGACCACATCGTCCCAGTCGATGGTGGATTTCTCCTTCTCGACGGACAACTTCTCGCGGCGCAGCCAGTCGCGAACATCGTTGTAGGTGGATCGGTAGTCTTGAATCTTCCGCTCCGAAGGCATGTGAATGGCTTTCAGCGCATCCAATGCAGCGTCGTCCAAGTAGTGCCGGGCCATGAACGCCTCAAGCGCCGCCGGGTCGCTCAGATCGACGCCCTGCAAGGCCTTCAGGCTCGCGAACTCGTCGTAGTTCTGCAGCACGTTCTCCACGCGCAAGTACTCGCCAAACAGCTTCGCAAAGGCCTTCTTGTCGGCCTCTCTTTCGATGGCAGCAGGGTCAGGGAAACGCTGCTCCAGTTCTCTCACCACATCCACGAAACCGCGCCGCGCTTCGCCGGTCACCAGGTCGGTGAAGCCCTCCATGTATTCCTTGTAGCTCTTCTCCAGCACCACGTTCTTGGTGTTCTTGTCGCCGAACAAGGTGATGGCGTCGATCGTCGCCTGTTCCAGATCGCGGAAAGTGACGATATTGCCGAAGGTCTTGGTGGCGTCAAAGATCCGGTTGGTGCGCGAGAAGGCCTGCAACAGGCCGTGGTAACGCAGGTTCTTGTCCACGAACAGGGTGTTCAGCGTGGGGGCGTCAAAGCCGGTCAAGAACATGCCCACCACGATCAGCAAATCCACTTGCTCATCGGCGGGCAGTCTCTTGCCGCTGTCGTCGGCGCCTTTCACACGCTTGGCCAGATCGCGGTAGTAGTTCTGGAAGCCGTTGCTGTCCACGCTGAAGTTGGCTTTGAACATCGCGTTGTAGTCAGCGATGGCGGCGTTCAAGGCTTCCTTGGCGCTGCTGTCCAGGGCCGACACCTCAAAACCCTCGTCCTGAATGTCACCCACGGCGGCCTGCTCTTCGTTGGCAGCAAACGAGAAGATGGTTGCCACCTTCAGCGGCCGATGTGTCGTTGGGTTGCCCTTTTGCAGATCCTTGAACGCTTCGTAGTACAGCTTGGCAGCATCGACGCTGCTGACTGCGAACATCGCGTTGAAGCCCCTGTTGCCCGCCTGCAGGCGGTGGGTCTTCTGCCGAAAGTTGTTCAGGATGTACTGCGTGATTTCGCGGATGCGGTCGGGGTGCAGCAGCGCCTGCTTGTTCTCTGCCGCACTGAGCTTCTTCTCGTCTTGCTCGGCTTCGATGGCCTTGAACCGCGGGCGTACATCGTTGTAATCCACCTTGAACTTCAGCACCTTCTCGTCGCGGATGGCATCGGTGATCACGTAGGCGTGAAGCTCACGGCCAAACACGCTGGCCGTGGTGTCCGCGCCCCGGGCGTTCTGCGGAAAGATCGGCGTGCCGGTGAAGCCAAACTGGTAAAACTTCTTGAACCTTTTCTTCAGGTTCTTCTGGGCTTCGCCAAACTGGCTGCGGTGGCATTCGTCAAAGATGAAGACCACCTGCTTGCTGTAGATGGGCAGGTTGTCTTCGTTCTTGATCAGGTGGTTCAGTTTCTGGATGGTGGTAACGACGATTCGGTTGTCATCCTTGTCCAGGTTGCGCTTGAGGCCCGCTGTGCTGTCAGAGCCGTTCACGCTGTCCGGCGAAAAGCGCTGGTACTCCTTCATGGTCTGGTAGTCCAGATCCTTGCGGTCCACGACGAAAAAAACCTTGTCGATGAACTCCAAGGCGGTGGCCAGGCGTGCAGCCTTGAAGCTGGTCAAGGTCTTGCCAGAGCCCGTGGTGTGCCAGATGTAGCCGCCACCCTCGGGCGTGCTCCAACGCTTGGCCTGCCAGGCGCTGTTGATCTTCCACAAGAGGCGCTCAGTGGCGGCAATCTGGTACGGCCGCATCACCAGCAGCGTGTTGCTGGTGTCGAACACCGAATAGCGCAGCAGCACCTTCAGCAGCGTGTCTTTCTGGAAGAAGGTGGCCGTGAAGTCCTTCAGGTCTTTGATCAGGCTGTTGTCCGCCTGGGCCCAGTTCATCGTGAAGTCGAAACTGTTCTTGTTGCGCTGGGTGGTGTTGGCAAAGTAACGGCTGTCGGTGCCATTGGAGATCACGAACAACTGCAGGTACTTGAACAAGGAACGTGCGCTGTTGAAGCTCTCCTTGCTGTAGCGGTGCACCTGGTTGAACGCTTCGCGCAGGGCCACGCCACGCTTCTTCAGTTCCACCTGCACCAGCGGCAAGCCATTGACCAGGATGCTCACGTCATAGCGGTTGGCATGCGTGCCAGCTTGCTCGAACTGCTTGATGACCTGCACCTTGTTGCGCGCCAGGTTCTTCTTGTCCAGCAGGTAGATGTTCTGGATGCGCCCGTCATCAAACACGAAGTCGTGGACGTAGTCGTCGTGCACCTTGCGGGTTTTCTCGACGATGCCGTCGCTTGGCTTGTCCAGCCACGTCTCCTCAAAGCGTTGCCACTCGGCTTCGGAGAACTGCGCGTTGTTGAGGGCTTGCAACTGGGTACGCACATTGGCCCAAAGGGATTCGGGCGTGTTCAGGCCCAGCGGGGCTTCATAGCCCTGGTTGACCAGATCCTGAATGAACTCACGCTCCAGATCGCTTTCGCTCTGGTAGCACTCATTGACCTGCGCTTCCTTGATGTACTTGTCCAGAACAATGAAGTTTCTGGATTCGGCGATGGTTTTGAAGTCATTCATTCGGCTTGTCTTCTTCGTCGCGCATCAGCGCGCTCAGCTCACTCTCAATCTCCTGCACCGTTGGCAACTGCGAGCGCACCGCCAAGGGAATGTCTTCGGTGATGAATGAACTCACGCCCATCGGTTTGTGGATGTCACGCAATGCGTACTCCACGTCCAACTTGTCTTTGTCTTTGCACAGGATGAGGCCGATGGTGGGCTGGTCGCCCTCACCGCGCAACTGGTCGTCCACCGCCGAGAGGTAGAAGTTGAGCTTGCCCACGTACTCGGGCTTGAACTCGCCCGCTTTCAGCTCAATCACCACGTAGCACTTCAGGCGTGCGTGGTAGAAAAGCAGGTCCAAAAAGTAATCACGGCCGTTCACCGCCAAGGGGTACTGCCGCCCGAGAAAGGCAAAACCTTTGCCCAGTTCCAGCAGAAACCGGGTGATCTGCGCGACCAGCTGGTTCTCGATGTCGCGCTCTACCGCCTGCGGCGCGAGGGTCAAGAAGTCGAAGACATACGGGTCTTTCAGGCTTTGCTGCACCAACTCTGATTGGGGTGTTGGCAAGGTCTGGGCAAAGTTGCCCACGGCCTGACCTGCGCGCTCGTGAAAGCGCTGCTCAATCTGCCACTCCAGCACCGTGCGGCTCCAGCCATGCTCGCTGCAGGCCTGCGCGTACAGCAGCGCCAGCTCCACCGATTTCACCTTGGCCAGCAGGGTGCGCACATGCCCCCAGGGCATTTGTCCCACAGGCTGTGGGACAACTTCAAACTGCGGGCTGAAGAAGGCATAAAACTGCCGCATGGCAAACAGGCTGGAGCGAGCAAAGCCCTTCATGCCCGGGTAGCTGGCCTGCAGGTCTTGCGCCATCTGCTCCACCACCGCCGAGCCCCAGGCTCGTTCGCGTTGCCAGGCGTCGAGCTGGCGGCCAATGTCCCAGTACAGGCCCAGCAGCTCGGCGTTCACCGCCAGCACGGCACGGGTCTGCGAGGCCTGGATGCGCTGCTTGATGGCGGCAATGGCCTGCCGGTAGCCTGTGTGCTGGGTGATGTCGCTCATGACCTCAGGCTCCTCGCTGCTGCCGGAAGTGATGGCGCTCAACAATGTGTCTGACCAGTCTTTCCAGAACCAGCTTCTCTTCCGGCTTTAGCGGCGCCACTTCTTCGGCGGCGTGCTTCGAATGGCTTGAAAAGTTCACAATTCGTTTCGCATACGAATTGGGCAAGCCGTCCTCTGTTTCTGGCAAGAGATGCTCCCACCTCTTGTAGCCGAGAAATGTCGCAGTCTTTTCGAGAATGTTTCTCAGCAGATTGAAGTGGTATCTTTCAATCTGACCACTCTTTATGGCATCCTCAAGCTGCGACAACAGGTGCAGGTGATAGGCAAAAGGCGAATCATTTGGTTGCTCTACAAGACTGAAGCTACCGTCTGCACTTCCCTCCAGGCGGAACTTACTGAACCACTTTGATTTCCAGCTGTAGCGCTCTGTTTTGTCATCGCTGCCGAATTCATTGCAAAGCACATTAAAGAAGAGCGGGTTGTGCGTCGTCACGATGAACTTGACGTCAGACTCGCTTGACTTGATCAATCCCGCCAAGTCGACTGCCAGCTGAATCAAGTGGTTATCATCCAGGGAGCTGACGGGATCATCGATGAACACAAACTCTAGGCCATCAAAAGGTGTCGGCTCTGGGTAATCCGGATCAACATCGTTCAGCGAGGAGATCGCCAGTTCGAGCAGCGCGAAAAAAACGCTCCAGATGAAGTTGCTTTCTTCACCCTTCGAAATCTTCAGGTTTCCTGAACGCGTCTGGTCGCCGCGCTCGAGCGAGAAAGTGACCTCCGAGAAGGCCTTAACGATGACTTCTTTCTCATCTCTGCCCTTCTCCTTTCGCTCTTCATTAAAGCGGGGCGTAAGCTTGTCGTTGGTGTAACGTTGAAAGGTCGTGATGATGTTCTGGTCTTGGCCTTGATCCTTCAACACCCAATCCGTAAAGGCGTTGGATTGAATCATCAACTTATGCTCAACGTTGCCCGTCAAGTCGTTGTCCCAGTAGAACAAGTCTTCCGTGAACGCGCTGTAGTAGAGAACCTTCTTCTCTGCCAACTCAGCAGCTTGAGCTTCCTCACCCTCTGCCTTGGGTGAAACCAGCTGCTTGAACTCTCGCGACAGGCGCGTCTTGCCGGTTCCGTTGAAGGCATAGATCAGCTGCACCTTCTTGCCGGCATCTACCAGCTGCTGAGCGATGGCGGTCAGCGTCGCGCCCATCTCAGGCCACCAATTCGCGCGGTTTCGGGAAGCTCAACAGCAAATCGCGGTAGTGCTCGTATTGTTTCTGCCGGAGCTCGATTTCTCTCGGCAGGCCTTCGGTGATGGAGTTGGTGAGCGCGTTGAACTTGTCCAGGATGGCGACAATGCGCGCCTGCTCTGCCAGTGACTTCTCAACGTCGCTCGGATAAGGGATCGGAATCCTGACCTTGGCCACGCCATCGATCAGCAGTCGATTGATCTTTCCGCGAGACACGTGCTTTGCCTTTTCACTGATGTATGCGGCCGTTTGCATCGCGTAGGAGATGTATTTCGGATTCATCGAGTGACGAAAGGCATAGCTGTCATCATGAATGGCCACACTACCGGCGCCGATCCAGGCCACTGCTTTGCCAACATCTTCAACTGTTTCACCAACGCCCGCAATGACGACATCATTTGGTTTTGCGTAGCGCAATGAGCCTTCCATGTCAGACCGAACCTTAGACACGGCATGGTCCGTCCAAGCGCCGTACCGCGTGTAAATCTCACCGTAATGAATCGCGTCGATGCCGTCATCCACGAAGTCGGCTTTCGTGAAGCGCTTGCCACGGATGAACTCTCCGATCTCACACAGAGGCTTCCATTCAACCTCCGCGCCTTCAAAGCGCAACAACTCATCGCGATAGTGGTTGTATTGCTTCTTGCGCGCCGTAAGCTCGGCTGTAAGCTCGGCTGTAATATCGGTAAAGGTGTCCAGTACGCGGACGATTCTGCGCTGCAGTTCTAGAGGCGGGACTGGGATTTGCAGCTCGCTCAATACAGATTGAGTCTGGCTTGGCACACCGCCCGCCTGGTTCATTTCGCCCAGACCTGCCGTGGTCAAGAAGTAGTAAAGAAACTTCGGGCGAATTTGTGCTTCGTCAATTTCCGTGTAAAAGATGGTGTCAACATTCCAGAACGGAACGTCTACGTAGAACAGATTGCCAAGCGAGCCTTTCCTCGGAATCAAGACTGAAGGCTTGTTGTAGGCGTAAGTGTCGACATAGCGCATGATTCCACCGGAGCCATAGACTGGAAAGTCGCCATCGCCAAGCGCCTTGTGATCCTTGCCGTTCTTGATGCGGACAACATCGCCGAGACGCTTGAACTCCACTCCTCCCGGGCAGTGCGCTGTAATTAGGTCATCAATGTGGCTCATGCCTCCGCACCCTCGCCTTCGATTTCAGCGACGATGGCGTCAATGTCTCTGCGCAGCTGATCGATTCGAGTCACTGTCGTTTTCAACTCGGCGTTGAGCCGAGTGATGTCCACCACCTCGCGCTTGTCCTTGGCATCGATGTAGCTGCTGACCGACAGGTTGTAGTCATTGGCAGCTACCTTCTCAAACGGCACCGAATTCGCGAAGTGCTCCACATTCGCCTTGCTGTCGAACACCGCCATGATCTGGCCGATGTGCTCGTCACGCAGCAGGTTGTTGTTGGTTTCCTTCTTGAACAGCCCGCTGGCATCGATGAACTGGGTGCTGGTGTCGGCCTTGTGCTTGGACAGCACCAGGATGTTCACGGCGATGGTGGTGCCATAGAACAGATTGGGTGCCAGCGAGATCACGCTCTCAACGTAGTTGTTGTCCACCAGGTATTGGCGAATCTTCTGCTCGGCCCCGCCGCGGTAGAAGATGCCCGGGAAGCAGACGATGGCGGCGCGGCCCTTGGCAGACAGGTAGTTCAGCGCGTGCAGCACAAAGGCAAAGTCGGCCTTGGATTTCGGCGCCAACACGCCCGCCGGGGCAAAACGTTCGTCGTTGATGAGCGTGGGGTCGTCGCTGCCTATCCACTTCGTGGAGTACGGCGGGTTGGAAACGATGGCATCAAAGGGCCGGTCTTCGGCAAAGTGCGGTTCTTCCAGCGTGTCGCCCAACTGGATGTTGAACTTGTCGTAGTTGACGTTGTGCAGGAACATGTTCATCCGCGCCAGGTTGTAGGTGGTGTGGTTGAGTTCCTGGCCGAAGAAGCCTTCTTCGATGATGTGTTGGTCGAAGTGCTTCTTCGCTTGCAGCAGCAGCGAGCCTGAGCCGCAGGCAGGGTCGTAGATCTTGTTGATGCTGGTCTGCTTGTGCATGGCCAGCTGCGCAATCAACTTTGAAACCTGTTGCGGCGTGAAGAACTCGCCACCCGACTTGCCGGCGTTGGCGGCGTAGTTCGAGATGAGATATTCGTAGGCGTCGCCGAACAGGTCGATGTGGCTGTCGTCAAAAGTGCCGAAGTCCAGGTCGGCCACGCCTTTCAGCACAGCAGCCAGGCGGGCGTTCTTGTCCTTGACGGTGTTGCCCAGGCGGTTGCTGGTGGTGTCGAAATCAGCAAACAGACCACGGATGTCGCGCTCTGAGGGGTAGCCCAGGGCCGAGCTTTCAATGGCCGAGAAGATGGCGGCCAGGTCGGTGTTCAGGCTCTCGTTGTCTTTCGCGCCGGCCGCCAGGTTGGCGAACAGCTGGCTGGGGTAGATGAAGTAGCCCTTGGTCTTGACTGCGTCGTCTTTGATTTCCGGCGTGATGACTTCGTCAGACAGCCCGGCGTAGTCAACGCTTTCGTCCCCGCCTTCGATGTAAGCCGCGAAGTTCTCACTGATGAAACGGTAGAACAAGGCGCCAAGCACGTATTGCTTGAAGTCCCAGCCGTCGACGGCCCCCCGTACATCATTGGCGATCTGCCAGATGCGGCGCTGGAGTTCCGCGCGCTGTTGGGTGCTGGTCATGTGCTTGCTGCTTTGTGGTTGCGTCCTTTTGTCAGTCTACTGGGCTGCATACCTGGGGCCGGCAGCAAGCAGCGCCCTGGCCGCCCCCCTCAAGGCACCGGCCGCAGGGTGCGCGCCAGGAAGTCTTGCGTGGCGGCCCAGGCCCGCGCCTGCGTGCGTGCGTTCGCAGCCGGCGTGCCGCCGCTCTTCGAGGGCCCGGCGTTGTACTGCGTGGTGGGCCCCCAGCCGGTACCGCCGAGGAAGTGGCCGGCCTCGCGGTCGATCACCGCCTCGGTGGGCAGGCCGGCCGCGGTGCGCGCCTTGACGATGGCTTCGGCCATGCCGCCGCTGTCCCAGATCTGGTCGTCGTGGCCACCGATCACCAGCACCGGCGCAGCGATCTTCTCCACCGCGATGCGCGCAGCCGGCACGCGCTCGGGGTTCGCCGCACGGCCGGCGTCTTGCGGGCGGCGGATGCGCACCTCGGCGCCGGTCTGGAAGCCGGCCATCTCTTTCATGAAGTCTTTGTAGGGCACGAAGGGCAGCGGCTCGCCTTTCCAGCTGAAGCTGCTGCGCGTGCCGCCGGCCACGCCCATGCCCCAGCCTTCCCAGACCACATCGGTCGGCACCACGGCCACGATGGCACTGATCCACGGCATCCGGGTGCCGGCCAGCAGCGCGAACTCGGCGCCCTTGCTGGTGCCCATCACGCCGATGCGCGTGGCGTCCACCTCGGGCTGCGCAGCCAGCCAGGCGCGCGCCTGTTCCAGGCGCTCCACCGGGATGTCGGCAAAAGCCGCAGGCAGTGCCGGCAGTTCCGGCGGCGTGGGGCCGGTGGCGCTCCAGCCGGGCGGCGAGTAGTAGGGCAGCGCCAGCACCGCGTAGCCGCGCGAGGCCCAGTCGGGGCCGGCGCGGGTGACGAGGCTGCCACCTTCGCTGCCGCCCAGCAGGATGAGCGCCGGGCGTTTCGCCGCCCCCGGCCGGTGGAAGAAGCGCGCACCCGGGAAGGGCGTGGCCTCGCGCGTCTGCACATCGGGCAGCGCGTTGCGCAGGCGCAGCCGCTGTTGCACCGGGGCGGCGCTGCCGCCTTCCACCTGCGCTTCGAGCTGCACCTCGCCTTCGCCGAGTGTCAACGCGGGCGCAGGGCTCGTGGGCGCCATGCTCCAGAACAGACCGCGCAGGTCGGCACCTTCGTAGCTGCTGCCTGGCAGCGGCGCGCTGGTGGCCAGATCGACGCGGCCCTGGGCGTCGGCACGGAAGCGCGCTTCGGCCGCGTAAGGCCGGCGGCCGCCGGTCCATTCGGCCACGACACGCTGCGCACGCAGCCGCACTTCGGCGCCGGGGGCGAGGCCCTCGACGGCAATGCGCACCGGCTCGCCGACCATGAACTCCGGCCCGGGGGTGACGACAAAGCTTTGCGCCCAGGCCGGCGCCGCGGCCGCACAGGCAGCGGCGAGGGCCAGGGACGACAAGGCGCGGAAGGAGAGGCGGTTGGGTGTGTTCATGGCGCCATCGTGCCCAGCCCCGGGTGGCGCCGCCAGGTGGCTGGCGACGAACGGCAAGCCGGCGCGATGGATCAACGGCGCCGCTGGCCGCGGGCCTCAGTCGCCCTTTGCCTCGGCCTCACAACTGGCGCCCAGATGCTGCAGCAAGGACCGCGCCTCGACAGAATCCGACCATTGCGGCGTGCGCAGCACCAACACCTCCGGCACCGGCTGCGGCGCGGCGGGCAGGACCAAAACCTCGATAGCGCCGTTGTCGGAGCGCGTGCGCAGTTCGGCCCCCGGCAGGGGTACACGTTCACGACGGGCTCCACGCACACGCACCTCCAGATCGCAAGGCGCACGCAAGGCGTAGCTCCAGCGCTGCGCCAGGTGGTGCCCGGCGCCCAGCGTGTTCAGCGCGTCCAGCAGTTCGGTCTGGTCCATCTGAGCAGGCGCGGTCTGAGCGGCGTCCTCGGAGGGGTAGCCCTCCAAACAGGCCTGCAGACCCAGCAGCAGCGCCAGCGTCAGCCAGGCTTCAAGGCCGCGCCGGGTCATTGCCGTCTTCTCCCACATCTGCGTCAGGGCGGCGGGTGGCCAGCACCTTGTCGATGGTCTTGCCGTCCATGTCGACGATCTCGAAGTGCCAGCCCTCCCAGGACACGGCATCGGCCACCTTGGGCAGGCGCCCCGTCAGCAGCATCATCATCCCGCTCAGCGTCTGGTAGCGGCCGCGGTCTTCCTCGGGCACGGCGCTGAGCGCCAGCCGGTCCTTCAGCTCGGGCACGGGGATGTGCCCGTCCAGCAGCCAGCTGCCGTCTTCACGCTGCACGGCCCAAGAGGTCTGCGGGTCGCGCGGGCGGAACTCGCCGGTGATGGCCTCTACCAAGTCCTGCAGGGTCACCAGGCCCTGCACCTGGCCGTACTCGTCGATGACGAAGGCCATCTGCGCATGCGATTGCCTGAAGTTGTCCAGCAGCTCCATGCCCGTCAGGGTTTCGGGCACGTACAGCGGCTGCTCCAGCGGCTGCTCGCGCAGCTCGCGCGCACCCTCGCGCACGGCGCGTGAGAGCCACTGGCGCGCATTCACCACGCCCAGCAGGTGATCGAAGCCGCCCTGCACCACTGGAAAGCGCGCGTGGTCGCTGGCCTCAATGCGCGCCAGGCTCACCTCGAAGGGCTGCTCGACATCCAGCATCACGATGTCTGCACGCGGCACCATCAAAGAGCCAATCTGGCGGTCGTCCAGCCGGAACACGTTGCGCACCATCGTGTGCTCGTGCGATTCGATGACGCCGGCGGTCGTGCCTTCCACCAGCATCGCGTGGATCTCCTCTTCGGTGACGGCCTGACCGCCCCGGTCCTTCACGCCCAGCAGGCGCAGCAGTGCATGCGTCGAGAAGGACAGCAGCTTGACGAAGGGCTGGGTGGCCAGGGCCAGCAGGTCGATGGGGCGCGCCACCAGACGCGCCAGCACCTCGGGGTGCGTCTGGCCGATGCGCTTGGGCACGAGCTCGCCCACGACGATGGAGAAGTAGGTGATCGTCACCACCACCAGGCCGGTAGCGCCATAGCTGGCATAGACCGCTGGCAGCCCCAGGCCTTGCAGCCAGGCGGCCAGCGGCGCGGCCAGTGCGGCCTCGCCAACGATGCCGTTGAGCACACCGATGGAGGTGATGCCGATCTGGATGGTGGACAGGAAGCGCGTCGGGTCTTCGCCCAGCTTGATGGCCGCGGCGGCGGCTCGGTCGCCTTCGTCCACCAGCTTCTGCAGGCGGGCCCTGCGAGCGGTGACGAGCGAGATCTCGGACATCGCGAACAGACCGTTGAGGACGATCAGCGCGAAAAGGATGGCGATTTCCATGGGATGCAATCAGGAAGCAGGACGGCCGGGCCGTGCCTGCGGGTGGGCTGGGCGCCCGCTTCGGGCGCCGACGCCGGTGGGTCAGGCGGTGCTGAAGGCCCGGCAGGGTGGGCGCAGCGGCCCGGCCAGGCAGGGCGTGGCCGTGGCCGGCGAGAGCCGGGCCTGCGGCATTTCGCTGCCTTGCAAGGGCGCACCAGGGCCGTGGACGGGCGGCAGCCCGGGCACGTCGGCCGGCACCTCGGAATGGGCCTGCAGTGGCAGGTCGTCCAGGTGATGGTCTGCGACCGAACCTGCAGGGACATCTGCACCCTCCTCGGCCACCACGCCCTGCAGGCCAGGCGCAGGCGCGCCAGCCGTCAGGCTGGACGGCGTGGGTGCGGTGCGAGCGAGTGGTGCTTCCAGGGTGCTCAAGGCAGACCAGAGCAGCATGCAAGCCAGGAAAAGGGCGAGAACCCGGGTGGGCATGCCTCGAATTCTAGGCGGCGCACCCGCACCGGCCGCCGCTCAGGTGCCGCAGAAGGTCTGGTAGGCCGCGGTCTCGGCCGCGGGCGCGGGCACGGCAAAGGGCGCCAGTGCCGCGTCGCTGTCGAAGGGCCGCTGCAGCGCGGCCAGCAGCGTGTGGAAGGGCGCCATCTCGCCAGCGGTGGCGGCGGCCAGCGCGGCTTCCACCTGGTGGTTGCGCGGGATGACCCACGGGCTCACGCGGCGCATCGCGGCCGCTCTTTCTGCGGGTGGCATGGGCGATGCCGCGTCGTCCCGCGCCAGCCGCGCCTGCCAGTGCAGCAGCCAGGCGTCGAGCGCGGCGCGGTCGCGGAACTGGTCGCGCAAGGCTTCAGGCTGGCCCTCGGCCGCATCGGCCAGCCAACGCCACGCGAGCGTGAAATCCACCGCCTGGCTTTGCAGCAGCGCGAGCCACGCATCGACGAGTCGGCCGTCTTCTTCGTCATCGGCCGTGGCCTGCAGGCCGAGCTTGGCGCGCTGGCCTTGCAACAGCGCCTGCGCGTACCAGACCGGAAAGCCGTCGATCACCGCCGTGGCCTCGGCCACCACCGCTTGCACCGCGGCTTCGTCGTTCTCGTCGGCCACCAGCGGCAGCAGCGTCTCGGCCAGGCGCGCCAGGTTCCAGCGCGCGATGCCGGGCTGGTTGCCGTAGGCATAGCGGCCGCCGTGGTCGATGCTGCTGAAGACGGTGTCGGGGCTGTAGGCCTCCATGAAGGCGCAGGGGCCGTAGTCGATGGTCTCGCCCGAGATCGTCATGTTGTCGGTGTTCATCACGCCGTGGATGAAGCCGACATTCATCCACTGCGCGATCAGCGTGGCCTGGCGCTGCGCCACGGCGCGCAGAAAGGCCATCTCGCGGCCCGGGGTGCCGGCCAGGGCCGGGTCGTGGCGCGCGATGGCGTAGTCCAGCAGCAGGCGCAGCTTGGGCAAGTCGCCCTCAGCCAGGAAAAACTGGAAGGTGCCCACGCGCAGGTGGCTCGCGGCCACACGCGTGAGCACAGCACCGGGCCAGGGGCGTTCACGGATCACGCGCTCGCCCGTGGCGGCCACGGCCAACGCGCGCGTGGTGGGGATGCCCAGGGCGTGCATGGCTTCGCCGATGAGCACCTCGCGCAGCATCGGACCCACGGCGGCCTTGCCGTCGCCGCCGCGCGAGTAAGGCGTGCGGCCCGAGCCCTTCAGCGCGATGTCGCGGCGCCGGCCCTGGGTGTCGATCACCTCACCCAGCAGCAGCGCGCGGCCGTCGCCCAGGCGCGGCGAGAAGCCGCCGAACTGGTGGCCGGCGTAGGCCTGCGCGAGCGGCTCGGCGCCTTCGGGCACCACGTTGCCGGCAAAGAGGTCGGCCCCGGTTTGCCCTTGCAGCGCGGTGGCGTCCAGGCCCAGCTCGGTGGCCAGCCCGGCGTTGAAGTGCAGCAGCTGAGGCGCAGGCACGCGCGCGGGTGGCCACGGGGTGTACAGGCCCTGCAGTTCGCGGGCGTAGGTGTTGTCGAAGCGGAAGGCGGGCATGGGCGGGGCCTGAAGAACACAGCCCCGCAGTGTGCCCGCAAGGGGCGGCGCAGGGGCTGGAAGGGCCGGTCACTCCACCGGGGCAGGCTCGTCTTCCGCGTGCCGCTCAGGCTCGGTGGTGCGCAGGATCTCGTCCAGCACCACCGTGGCGTAGGCCCCGGCCGGCAGTGCGAAGCCGAGCACCAGCTGATCGGCCTGCGGCCAGGCCCAGGAGAGGTCGGCCGGGTGCACCACCAGCGCGCGGCGCTCCTGGTCCAGACCGGCGTACTCCATGCCGTTGCACAGGGTGGCGTGCCGCTCGGCCACGGCGTTTTCCAGGGCCTGCGCTTGATCGGTGGTGCTCACGCGGCCGCGCCCCCACAGCGGGCCGGTGGGTCGGCCTGATGCGTCCAGCACGTCACCGGGCAGGGTCTGGCCCCACAGCCCCTGCTGGATGCGCTGCGCCAGCACTTCGTTGAAGACGAAGGAGCGCACCGCCGAGAGGTAGAGGCCCTTCTTCTTCGGGTTGCGCACGCGGATCTCGCGCGCCAGCATGGCGCGGCCCTGCTCGACGTTGCCGCCATCGAAGCCGAAACGCTGAGCGCCGAAGTAGTTGGGCACACCCTGCGATCCGATAGCCTGGAGATTGGCTTCCACGGCGGCGCGCTCGCCCACCACACCGCGCAGCACGATGCGGAAGCGGTTGCCCTGCAGGTCACCGGGGCGCAGCTTCTTCACATGGCGGCTCTGCGCCAGGACCTTGAATTCGGGGTGCTGCAGCTGCGTGAGATCGGGCGTCTCGCCTTTGGGCAGATAGATGCTGAACCACTGGCGCGTGAGGGCGTGGCGGTCCTTGAGGCCGGCATAACCCACGTCTCTTTCCTGCACGCCGGCGGCTGCGGCCAGCTGCTGGGCGACGAAGGCGGTGTTGGCGCCGTTCTTCTCGATGTCCAGCCAGACGTGTTCACCCTCACCCGCGGGCAGCTGCAGCGGCAGCTCCGTGACGACGAAATCTTCGTTGAGGTGCTTGAGGGTGGCGCTGGCGCCGCTGGCGGGGTAAGCCTTGGGCCAGGGCGGCAAAGTCGTGGGATGAGGGTCGGTCATGAGGGGGTGCACGGCAGCAGCGGTAGAGGGAGACGGGCTGTTCAGCCAGGCTGGGCCGTTCAGGCGGTGATTGTCGTCCGGCCGCTTCGGTAAGCTCCCACCCAGCCAACAGATCGGGAGTGCACCCGTGCGATCACCTCCACTGCCACGCTCGCACGAACGGGGCCGCCAGAAGCCACTTTGGGCGGCGTTGTGGGCCCTGGCACTGCTGCTGGGCTGGGCTGCGGCGATGCCGGCCTGGGCGCAGACACCGCCTGCCGCAGCCACGGGTGCGGACGTTGCTGCGGCTCCCTTGGCAGCGGCCGTGCCGGGCACGACTGCTGCGCCCAACGCCCCGGTGGCCCAGGCCTACCTGAACAACCGCCCGGTGGTGGCCTTCCGCGCCGACACCCTGGGCGGCACCGCCACGGAGCGCGCCGTGCTGGCGCAGCAGGCGATGCTCGAAGCGCTGAAGGCCGGCGGCCCGGGCACGGTCACACGCGCCGATGCGGGCAACGCGGTCCGCTTCGACATCGACGGCCGGCCGGTCTTCTTCATCACCACGCACGACGTGGCCGCGGCGCGTGGCAGCGGCGCGCTGGCCGCCGTGGCGCACCAGGTGCAGCAGCGCCTGCAGCTGGCCGTGGCCGAGCACCGCGAGATGCGCAACCCGCGCCAGTTCGGCATCGCGCTGGCCACCGCCTTGGCCGCCACGGCCGTGGCCTGGGGGCTGCTGTGGCTGCTGCTGCGCGGGCAGCGCTGGGCCCGCGTGAAGCTGCTGGGCGCGGTGCGCGGGCACCAGGGCGCGCTGGCGCCCTACCTGCAGCACGCGCGCTCGGGGCTGCGCTGGGCCCTCACGGCGCTGGCCTGGGTGCTGGGGCTGCTGGTGGCCGAGCTCTGGCTCACCTTCGTGCTGCGCCAGTTCGCCTACACGCGCCCCTGGGGCGAACGTTCCACCACCTGGCTGCTGGAGGTGGCCGACCAGTTCCTGGGCGCCATCGCCGGTGCCGTGCCGGGCCTCACGGTGGCCGTGCTGATCTTCCTGCTGGCGCGGCTGGCCACGCGCGCCAGCGGCCTGTTCCTGGAGCGCGTGGCCCGCGGCGAAACCCTGCTGGGCTGGCTGGATGCCGACACCGCCCGGCCCACGCGCCGCCTCGTCAACGTGGTGATCTGGCTCTTTGCGCTGGCCATGGCCTACCCCTACCTGCCCGGCTCGCACAGCGACGCCTTCAAGGGCGTGAGCGTGCTCGCCGGGCTGATGCTCTCGCTGGGCGCCTCGGGCGTGGTCGGGCAGGCGATGTCGGGCTTCTCGCTGATGTACTCACGTTCGCTGCGCGTGGGCGAGTACGTGAAGATCGGGGAGACCGAGGGCACCGTGGCCGAGCTGGGCCTGTTCGCCACGCGCATCCACACCGGCATGGGCGAAGAGGTGAGCCTGCCCAACACGGTGATCTTCAGCCACCCGGTGCGCAACTTCTCGCGCCTGGTGCAGGGCGGGCGCTTCGTGCTGCACACGGCCGTGACCATCGGCTACAGCACGCCGTGGCGCCAGGTGCACGCCATGCTGCTGGAGGCCGCGCGCCGCACCCCTGGCGTGGCGCAGGAGCCGCCGCCCACGGTGGTGCAGACGGCGCTGTCGGACTTCTACGTCGAGTACCGGCTGTGCGCGCAGAGCAGCCAGGCCGTGGCACAGCGCCGCGCCGAGGCCATGAGCGCGCTGCACGCCAACGTGCTGGACGTGTTCAACGAGAACGGCGTGCAGATCATGTCGCCGCACTACCGCAGCGACCCGCCCGAGGCGCAGGTGGTGCCACCGGCCGATGTGTGGGCCGCGCGCGAGCCGCGGCCGCCGCTGCAGCCGGGCCCCTGAGGCCGGCCTCAGGCGGCCGGCTCGGCTTTGCGCTCAGCCCTGCGCGGCGAGGCCCGCGCCCAGCAGGCCCACGCCAAAAAGCAGCCAGTCGTTGAGGATGTGCGCGCCGGTGGAGACCCAGAGGTTCTTGGTCAGCAGCCAGGCCATGGTCAGCACGATGCGCGCGGTGCCGATGATGACGATGCACTGCACCCAGTTCCAGTCGTAGGTGGGCAGGTGCAGCAGGCCGAAGATCAGCGAAGACACGAGCCACGCGCCCACCACGGCGCGCTTGCGGCCCACGCCGAACTGCAGCGTCAGCAGCGTCAGCACCAGCAGGAAGGGCAGCACGGTCATCACCTCTTCGCCCAGCAATTGCGGCACCGTCTTGGCGAAGAAGGCCAAGCGCGCGGCCGTGTCCATGGCCGCCAGCTGCGCGGCAGCCGCGTTGGACGAGACCTGGGCGAAGGTGCTCACCAGGACGCCCACGCACAGCGTGACCACGATGTTGAGCAAGGCGAAGCCGACCATCAGCCGCAGCTCGCGCCAGCCCACCTTGCCAAACAGCACGCGCCAGTGGCCGGGCGCCACACGCGCCAGCACGAAGAGCGGGATGGCCACGAACAGCACCGCGGGCAGGCCCGCCCCCAGCGGCCCGCCGGGCCAGGCGATGGGCCAGATGAGCACGGCAAAACCCACCACCACGCCGGCCATCACCAGGCACCACTGCCAGGGCGACAGGCCCACGGGCGCGCCGTTGTAGAAGGGGAAATCGCCAACGGGATCTTCCAGCCGCCCGAGGCGCTCTGTGGGCGCCAGGGCGCGTGCGGTGTCCGGGGTCACGGGGGGCTTCCTTCGCGGGTACGAATCGCAGGGTCGGGATGGGGCCGGGGCTGCGGCAGGTATCCGCTCCGGCGCTGCCAACGGCCGCGCCTCACCAGATCACGACACGCTGCTGCGGGGCCCGCCACATCGCATCGCCCGGCCGCGTGCCGAAGGCCTCGTGGAAGGCGTCCAGGTGCAGCAGCGGGGCCACGGCACGCACCGACGAGATGGCATGCACGTCGACCGAGACCAGGTAGCGCAGCCGCTCCGAACGCGCCTTGAAGGCCCACATCTGCGTCCAGGCCACGAAGCAGCGTTGGTCGGCGTTCAGGCCGTCCACCACGGGCAGCGGGTTGCGGGCTGCCAGCCGGCGCAGCGCGGCGTGCGCGAGCGTGATGCCGCCCAGATCGGCGGTGTTCTCGGTCACGGTCATGGCGCCGTTGTGCATCAGGCCGGGCAGGATCTCGTAGCGGCTGTACTGGTCGATCAGCACGCCCGTGCGCTGCTGGAAGCGGCGGTCGGCCTCGCCCGACCACCAGTTGCGCAGGTTGCCCTGCGGGTCGAACTGGCGGCCCAGGCTGTCGAAGCCGTGGGTGATCTCGTGCCCGATCACCGCGCCGATGGCGCAGTAGTTCGCCGCCACGTCACCGCCCGGCTTGTAGAAGGGCGGCTGCAGGATGGCCGCCGTGATGTCGATGGTGTTGGTGGTGAAGTTGTAGGCCGAGTTCACGGCGATGGGCGTGGTCTTGGTGGCCACGGCAAAGCGGTTGCTGAGCACAGGCTTGCCGATCTGGCCGGCCTCGCGCTGGAAGGCGAAACGTGCGGCGCGCTGCACGTTGCCGAAGTGGTCGTCGGGGCGGATGTCCAGGCCGCTGAAGTCCACCCACTTCGCCGGGTAGCCCACCTGGATGTCCATCTTGTTCAACTTCTCCAGCGCGGCGCGGCGCGTGGTCTCGTCCAGCCAGGCGTTGCTGCGCAGCCGCGTGGCGAACTCGTCCTTGATGTCGGCCACCATGGCGGTGATCTCGCGCCGCGTGCTCTCGGGGAAGTTGGCCTGCACGTACAGCTGCGACAAGGGGTGGTAGAGCTGGGCGCCGATCTGCTGCGTGACCACGCGCTCACGGGCCGGCGGCGTCTTCAGGCCGAAGCGCAGCCGCACGAACTCTTCCTGCATCAGCCGGTAGGGGCGCCCCAGTTCCGAGGCCCGGCCGGCCACCACGCTCCAGCGCAACAGCAGCTTCACGTCATCGGCCGGCAATTCGGTCAGGAAGCGCTGCAGCGCCTTCATCGCGTTGACGTCGAGCACCTGCACCCGCGCCGGGGGCGCGATGGAGAGGGCCTGCAGGAAGGCCCGCAGGTCCAGCGCCGGCACGAGGGCCTGTGCCGCGTCCAGCGTCATGACGTTGTAGGTGTTGGCCGGCTCGCGCATCTGCAGCGGCGTCATCATCGCGGCGGCCAAGCGCGCTTCCATGGCCAGGATCCTGGCCGCCTGCGCATTGGCGGCGTCCACCGATTCGCCCGTGCCGTTGAGCATGGCCACAACGTACTGGCGGTAGAACTCGCGCAGCGCCTGGCTGGCCGGCTTGGTGTACTCGTCCTGCTCCAGGAACTGCCCACCCGGCACCAGCACCAGCAAGGCGGTGCTGCTGTTCTTGGCGTCGGGCATGGCCACGGCATTGAGCAGCGGCGAGCTGCCGTAGGCGTCCTGCACACGCCCGGCGAGGCTGCCGCGCTCGGCAGGCGTGGCCGCTGCGGCGGCGATGCGCTGCAGGTCAGGCTGCAGCGGCTTCAGGCCCTGCGCGTCGCGGCGCGCATCGTCCATCGCCGCCTTGTAGAAATCGCCGACCTGCTGGCGCGCGCTGCCCCGGGGCGCATCGCTGGCACCGGCCGCGGCCTGGATGAGGCCGAGCAGCTGCTGATCGAGCTGGTGCGCCAGCAGCGTGAAGCCGCCCGCGTCGGCGTCGCTGGGCGCGATCTCGATCTTCTTCAGCCAGGTGCCGGCGGCATAGCGGTAGAAGTCTTGCCGCGGGTCGACCGCGCGGTCCATGTTCTGCGGCGCGTAGCCGAGCGCCGGCACGTCGGCCGACGAGGTGCCCGCGGCCTGCGCCGCGATGGGCGCCGCGAGGGCCCAGACCAAAGGGAACAACACCAGCCTGGGAGCCCACTTCATCGCACGCACCTCACTTCATGACGCCGCCGCGAATCTAGTGCAGCAAAGCGGGGTGAACAAGCACCGAAGCAGGTTCGTGCGAACCCTCGGGCGCGCTCAACCCGCCGCGGCCACCACCAGGCCCTGCGCATGCGCACACCAGCGCTCATGCAGCGCCTCCACGGCTGCGCCACCCAGCGGCAGGGCCGCCTGCGTGGCCGGGCTGGTGACGGCAGGTTCGGTCCAGTGCGCCAGCATCCACGCGCCGCGCGCAGTGCCTTCCAGCGGATCGACACTGACCATCAGCGCCTCGCGCGGCAACAGCTTCGCGAGCACGCCGGTGTAGACCGGGTTGCGCGAGAAGGGCCCCTCCACGATGGTGGGGCCCAGGCCGCCCAGGCGTTCGATGATCCAGGCCGTCACCTGCGCCGCGTACATCGCGGCCAGCGTGGCGCGTTCACTCGGGCTCAAAGTGTGCAGGTCGATCTCGCCTTGCGCATCCACCACCGTGCCGTGCTGCTGGCGGAAGGGGCCGCCCTGGGTCTCGAAGCCGGGCAGTGCCATCACGCCGCGTTGCAGCAGGCGCTGCAGGTCGGCTTCGTCGGCGAGATCGGGCTCGGCGCCCGCGCACAGCTGCTGCAGTTCGCGCCCGCCCATGAAGCGGCCGGTGGGCACCCGTTCGTGGCGCACCGAGACGTTGCCCAGCAGGTCGAGTTCGGCATCCAGACGGCGCTCGGGCGCGCCCGGGGCCATCACCACGATCCAGGTGCCCGTGGTCACCAGCGTCATGCGCGGGTGGCTGCGCAGGTAGCGCGCCAGGCAGGCGTTGCTGTCGTGCGCGCCCGTGTGCACGCGCAAGGAAGGCGGCAGGCCCAGGCGCTGCGCCAGCGCGGGCCGCACGGGGCCCAGCACCTCCCAGGCGCGGCGCACCGGGGCCAGGCGCTCGGCCCAGCCGCGCTGCTGCGCCAGGCGCGAAGGCTCGCCGCGCTGGCCGCCGAGGCCGCCCTGCAACCGGCCCTGCCACTGCTGCTGCTGGGCCTGTCATCCGGCGGCCACCTGGCCGGCACGCTGGCGTGCCAGGGCGAACCCGTGCGCGCCGCCCATGCGCGCGGCGTGCTCATCGGCTACGCGCCGCTGAACGCCAACCACCGCCGCTACAAGGCCCCGGCGGGCAAGCCCGACTACCCGCCGCCCGAGAAGCAGGCCTTCTACGACGCTTGGCCCATCGGCTTGGCGCCAGAGCCGCACGGCCTGCCGCCACTGCCGGTGTTCATCAGCTGCGCGCTGCACGACGCGGTGGTGCCGGTGGACCACACGCTGAACCTCGTGCGCGGCCTGCAACAGGCCGGTGGCGACGTGGAGGCCCACATCTTCCCGCAAGCCCCGCACGGCTACGCGCTGCGCGACAAGACCGGCAGCCACGCCCACTGGCCCGAGATGGCCGCACGCTGGCTGCAGCGTGTGCTGCAGAGCGCGCCCTGAACCCCGTAGGAGACAAGACCATGAAGACCCTGCCCACCCCCCCGCGCCCTGCTGGCCTCGGCCGCGCTGGCCTTCGCCACGCTGGCCCAGGCCGGCACGCTGGTGATCAACACCGACGCTTCCGACCCGGCGCCGCGCGCCGCGTGGGAGCAGGTGGCCCGGGGCTTCATGAAGGCCCACCCCGACGTGACGGTGAAGATCAACACCTTCGACCACGAGGGCTTCAAGACCAGCATCCGCAACTTCCTCACCGCCGAGGCGCCCGACGTCGTGACCTGGTACGCCGGCAACCGCATGGCGCCCTTCGTGAAGGCCGGGCTCTTCGAGGACGTGTCGGACCTGTGGGCCAAGGAAGGCCTGGCCACGCAGCTGAAATCGGCGCAAGGCGCGATGACGCTCGACGGCAAGCAGTGGGGCGTGCCCTACACCTACTACCCCTGGGGCATCTACTACCGCAAAGACCTCTTCGCGCGCCACGGCGTGGCGGTGCCGCGCACCTGGCCCGAGCTGTTGGCCGCCAGCGCCAAGCTCAAGGCCGGGGGCATCACGCCCTTTGCCATCGGCAGCAAGGCGCTGTGGCCCACGGCGGGCTGGTTCGACTACCTGAGCCTGCGCGTCAACGGCCATGCCTTCCACATGCAGCTGACCAACGGCCAGGTGCCCTACACCGACGCCCGGGTGCAGGCCGTGTTCGACCGCTGGGACGAGCTGGTCAAGCCCGGCTACTTCCTCGCCAACCACGCCGCCATGGACTGGCAGGACGCCGTGCCCGCCTTTGTGAAAGGCCAGGCCGCGATGTACCTGATGGGCAACTTCGCGCTCGACCTGATGAAGAAGGGTGGCCTCACCGAAGCGCAGCTCGGTTTCATGCCCTTCCCGAAGATCAACGAGGTGCCGCAGGCCGAAGACGCACCCACCGACACCGCGCACATCCCCGCGCGCGCCAAGAACAAGGCCGATGCGCGGCGCTTCCTCGCCTACCTGGCGCGTGCCGACGTGCAGGCGCAGATGAACGCCACACTGGGCCAGCTGCCCGTGAACCAGGCCGCCCCGGTGCCGGCCGACCCCTACCTGCGCGACGGCTTCGCGCTGCTGAACAAGGCGCAGGGCCTGGGCCAGTTCTACGACCGCGACGCGCCGGCCGAGATGGCCAAGGCCGGCATGGAAGGTTTCCAGCGCTACATGGTCAAGCCCGAGATGCGCGGCGAGATCCTCAAACGCCTGGAGAGCGTGCGCCAGCGCGCCTACAAGTGAACAGCCCCGTGGTCGACAGCTGGTGGGTGCGCCACCAGCGCCAGCTCGCGCCCTGGCTGTTTCTGGCACCCGCGCTGGTGCTGTTCATGCTGTACGTGGTGTGGCCCATCGGCCAGTCGATACGCCTGAGCTTCTACGACTGGGACGGCCTGGGCACGCCGCGCTGGATCGGCCTGGGCAATTACGCCGAACTGCTGCACGACGCCGATTTCCGCACCGCGTTGTGGAACAACCTGCTGTGGCTGGTGGGCTTCATGCTCGCCGTGCCGCTGGGGCTGGCGTTGGCGCTCTTTCTGAACCAGACGG
This sequence comes from Rubrivivax sp., assembly GCA_051861265.1. Classification (GTDB taxonomy): domain Bacteria; phylum Pseudomonadota; class Gammaproteobacteria; order Burkholderiales; family Burkholderiaceae_C; genus Rubrivivax. The sequence goes on along the minus strand of JBHYDA010000006.1, from coordinate 47,947 downwards.
TGTTCGGCATCCGCGCCATCAAGTCGCTGTTCTTCTTTCCTTTCGTGATTTCGCAGGTCGTCATCGGCCTGGTGTTCACGTGGTTCTACAACCCGCAACTGGGCCTCGTGAACCACGTCTTCGGGCTCATCGGCCAACCCGACCTGGCCGTGCTGGCCGATGAAGACTGGGTGACCTACGCCATCGTCGCCGCGGGCCTGTACCCGCAGGTGGCGTACTGCATGATTCTTTATCTCACGGGCCTGAACAGCATCCGCCCCGACCTCATCGAGGCCGCGCGGCTGGAAGGCGCGCAAGGCTGGCAGATGCTGTGGCGCGTGGTGCTGCCGCAGTTGCGCCCGGCCACCTTCATCGCCGTGGTGGTGACGGTGGTGGGCTCGCTGCGCAGTTTCGACATGGTGTCCATCATGACGGCGGGCGGGCCCTACGGCTCCTCGCGCGTGCTGGCCTATTACATGTACGAGCAGGCGCTGTCGGAATACGGCTACCGCATGGGCTACGGGACGGCCATCGCCACGGTGCTGTTCGCGCTGATGCTGGTCTACATCCTCTTCGTGCTCTGGCGCATCTGGCGCCAGGAGAAGGACATGGCCTGATGTTCCCCACGCCGATCGAACGCACGGGCCTGCCCGTGCGCACCCTCTACCGCGTGGCCCTGCCCGTGGCCCTGGTGGTGTGGTTGCTGCCGTTGATCGCGGTGGCCCTCACCTCGGTGCGCGGCCCGGCCGACATCGTGGCCGGCAATTACTGGGGCTGGCCCACGCAATGGCAGACGGTGGCCAATTACACCGAGATCTTCACGCAGACGCCGGTGCTGCGCTACATCGCCAACAGCTTTCTGGTGACGGTGCCCACCGTCATCGGCGCGGTGGGCCTGGCCTGCCTGGCGGGCTTTGCATTGGGCGTTTACCGCTTCAAGGCCAACCTGCTGGTGTTCTTCACTTTCGTGGGCGGCAATTTCGTGCCCTTCCAGATCCTGATGGTGCCGGTGCGTGACTTGAGCCTGCAACTGGGCCTGTACGACAGCATCACGGGGCTGGTGCTCTTTCACATCGCTTTCCAAAGCGGCTTCTGCACCTTCTTCATGCGCAACTTCATCCGCGAACTGCCCATGGAACTGGTGGAGGCCGCGCGCCTGGAAGGCGCCACCGAATGGCAGATCTTCCGCCGCGTGGTGCTGCCGCTGGTGCGCCCGGCGCTGGCGGCCTTGGCGGTGCTGGTCTTCACCTTCGTCTGGAACGACTACTTCTGGGCCACGGTGCTCATCCAGGGCGAACACGCCATGCCGGTGACGGGCGGGCTGAAGGCGCTGAACGGCGCCTGGGTCTCGCAGTGGCACCTGGTGTCGGCCGGTTCCATCGTCGCGGCGCTACCGCCGGTGCTGCTGTTCTTCGTGCTGCAGAAGCAGTTCGTGGCGGGGCTGACGATGGGGGCGACGAAGGGCTAGCCAGCGCTCAGGCCGGCCGGGGGCTCTCGCTGCCCAGCTTGAACACCGCCACCGATGCCACCAGGCGATCGGCCTGCTGCCGCAGGCTCTCGGCGGCGGCGGCGCTTTCTTCCACCAGCGCGGCGTTCTGCTGCGTGGCCTGGTCGATCTGGCTCACCGCACCGCTGACCTGGCCGACCCCGGCGCTTTGCTGGCTGCTGGCGGCGCTGATCTCGCCCATGATGTCGGTCACGCGCTGGATCGACTGCACGACCTCGCTCATGGTGCTGCCAGCCCGGTCGGCCAGCACGCTGCCCTGCTCCACGCGCTCGACACTGGCGCTGATCAGGCTCTTGATCTCCTTGGCCGCTTCGGCGCTGCGCTGCGCCAGGCTGCGCACTTCGCTGGCCACCACGGCAAAGCCACGGCCCTGCTCGCCCGCGCGTGCCGCCTCCACCGCCGCGTTCAGCGCGAGGATGTTGGTCTGGAAGGCGATGCCGTCGATGACGCCGGTGATGTCGGCGATCTTGCGGCTGCTGTCGTTGATGCCCTTCATCGTCGCGACCACCTGGCCCACCACGTCGCCGCCCTGCAGCGCCACGGTGCTGGCGCTCAAGGCCAGCTGGTTGGCCTGGCGCGCGTTGTCGGCGCTGGCCCTGACGGTGCTGCCCAGCTCTTCCATCGAGGCCGCGGTCTCCTGCAAGGCGCTGGCCTGCCGTTCGGTGCGCTGGCTCAGGTCGGCATTGCCGCTGGCGATCTCGGCGCTGGCCGTGGCCACGCCCTCGCTGTTGTGCCGCACCGATTGCACGATCTCGCGCAGCCGCTCGTTCATGCGCGCCAGCGCGCTCTGCAACTGCGCGGCCTCGTTGCTGCCACGCACGCGCACACGGCCGCCGAGGTCGCCTTGGGCCACCGCCTCCGCCACGCGCAGGCTTTCCGTGAGCGCGCGCATCAGGCGCTGGGCCACCGTCCACAAGGCCACCAGGCCCAGCAGCGCCAGCACGATGGCCGCGGCCGTGGCGGTCAGCGCCCGCACGAAGAAAGTGTCGACACTGCTGGCGCGTTGATCGGCCTCTTTCTCGATGGCGCCCGACAGGGCCTCCAGCTCGGTTTCGAGTTCGTCGAAGGCGCGCTCGAAGCCTGGGCGCAGGGCCTGGGCCCGCGCGGTGTCGGTGAGCGCGGCTTCCACCAGCGCCGCCGCGGCGGTGCGGTAGGCCGCGGCCTTCTCGATGGCGGCCAGCCCGACCTGGCCGAGCTGGTCGCCACGCTCCTTGCGCAGGATGTCCAGTTGCTCGCCCAGCGTCTGGCCGTTCTCGGCCACGTCCTTGCGGATGGCCGCCGCTTCGGCAGCCTCGGCCTGCGGGCCGGCCAGCACGGCCGCCAGCGCGTCCGAGCGCAAGGCGTCGTGCATCATGTCCACCATGCCGGCAGCACGCGCCATGTGCACGTCGCGCGCCAGGTCCTCGGCCAGCGTCTTGCCGCGGTGGCTCTCGTACAGGCTGACCGCGCAGAGGCAGAAAGCCCCCAAGGCGGCAGACACCATCGCGCCCCGCAACAAGCGCCGCAGGGAGATGCGGTCGAGGAAAGTCGTTGTCTTCATGGCGTACCTCAAAAGCCCGGAAAGACAACTGCAGGCCGGGCGCACGGGCCCCGCTTCGCACACCCGACACCCAGGGCCGGCCAGCGATGTACAGCGTCCTTCTGTGGAAGAACATCACGACCAGCTCGCAGGTCCCGAGTGGGGAACCGCTACAGCCTTGAACTGTCCGCGTCCCCGGGTTGTCGGCCCTTCAACCCCAGTTCTTGAGCGGCTTTGTGGGTCTTTCTGCGCAGCACGGGCTCAGTCCACAAAACGGCCCGCGATCTCGCGGAACTGCGGCTCCACCGCCACGAAGGCGTCGACGATGTCGGGGTCGAAATGGCTGCCCCGCCCGGCCAGGATGGTGTCGTGCGCCTGCTCGAAGCTGAAGGCGGGCTTGTAGACGCGGCGGCTGATCAGCGCGTCGTAGACGTCGGCCAGCGCCATCAGCCGCGCCGACACCGGGATCTGCTCGCCCGCCAGGCCCTGCGGGTAGCCGCTGCCGTCCCACTTCTCCTGGTGCGACAGCGCGATCTCCTTGGCGAAGCGCAGGAAGTCGAAGTCGTGCCCCGGGCTCAGCTCGGCGCGGTGGATGGCTTCATAGCCGAGCGTGGTGTGGGTCTTCATGACCTCGAACTCGTCCGCGGTGAGCTTGCCCGGCTTCAGCAGGATGGCGTCGGGAATGCCCACCTTGCCGATGTCGTGCATCGGCGCCGATTTGTAGAGCAGCCGGATGGCCTCGGGCGTCAGCACCGCCGCGAAACGCGGGTGCGCCTGCAACTGCGTGGCCAGGCACTTCACGTAGTGCTGCGTGCGGCGCAGGTGGTTGCCGGTTTCGTTGTCGCGCGTCTCGCCCAGCGAGGCCATGGCCAGCACCACCACGTCCTGCAGCGCCTCGTTCTCGCGCGTGCGGCGCGCCACCTCGGTCTCCAGCCAGGCGCCGCGGTCGCGCAGCAGGTCGTTGGCGGCCTTCAGCCGCAGGTGCGTGGCGATGCGCGCCTCCACGATGGGCGGGCTGATGGGCTTGGTGATGTAGTCCACCACGCCCATCGCCAAGCCCTGCGCCTCGTCATCGACCTCGGCCTTGGCGGTGAGGAAGATCACCGGGATGGCTGCTGTTGCGGGTGCGGCCTTCAGGCGCCGGCAGACCTCGTAGCCGTCCATGCCCGGCATCATGATGTCGAGCAGGATCAGGTCGGGCTGTGGCGCTGCGGCCGCCAGCTCCAGCGCGCGCGGGCCGCTGTTGGCCACCTTCACGCGGTAGTGCGGGCGCAGCAGGTTGACCATCAGCGAGAGGTTGTCGGCCATGTCGTCCACGACGAGCAGCAGCGGCAGGGCCGTGGTCATGGACGTGGTCATGCGCGGGTCTCCGTCAAGGCGGCTTGCAAGAGCGTTTGCGCTTCACCGAAGTCGAAGCGCCGCACCATCGCCAGCAGCAGGTGCAGGCGCGGGCCGAGCAGCGGCTGCAGCGCCGCGCCGTGGGTGTCGATCCAGGCCAGCGCGTCGGGGTCGCCGGCCTGCAGCAGCTGCAGCAGGGCAGACACCGGGGCCGGCTCGGCGGCTTCCTGCAGGGCCGTATCGGCCAGGGCCGCCCCAGGCGGCGCCTCGGGCAAGGCCTCTCGCAAAGCCTCGCACAGGGCCCGCGTCGTCGATTCGATGGCGCCCAGCGCCTCGCCCGCGGCCAGGGGGTCGTCGTTCAGCTTGCGCTCGGCAGCCTCGCAACGCGCCTGCAGCAGCGTGGCACCGATGCTGCCGGCCACGCCCTTGAGGCTGTGCACGCGCAGGCGCAGGAAGTCCAGGTCTGGCGCCGCGCCGGCGGGGCTGCCCGCGTCACCATCGCGGCGGAAGGCGGCGCCGAGCTGGTGCAGTTCATCCAGGCTTTCGCCCTGGCCGCTGACGAAGCGGCGCAGCAGGTCCAGGTAGAGCTCGGCCTTGTGGCCGCAGCGGCGCAGGCCCAGTCGCAGGTCGAGCCCGTGCACCCCCTGCAGCGGCGCCAGCGCCGGGTTGTTGGCCACCGGCGCCGGGCCGCTGTACTCGGCACCCGCTGGCGCCTGCGGCTCCAGCCAACGCGCCAGCGCGGCCTGCAGCTGCTCGGCTTCCACGGGCTTGGGCACGAAGTCGTTCATGCCGGCTTCCTGGCAACGCTCGCGGTCTTCGGTCATCACGTTGGCCGTCATCGCGATGACGGGCAGCGCCGCCCAGCGCGGGTCGGCGCGCAGCTGGCGCGTGGCGGTCAGACCGTCCATCACCGGCATGTGAATGTCCATGAAGACGAGGTCGAACGCTGGCTCGCTGTCCAGCAGGGCCAGGGCCTGCTGGCCGTGGCGGGCGATGGTCACTTCCAGGCCCAGGTCCTGCAGCATTTCGCGCGCGATCTGCTGGTTGATCTCGTTGTCCTCCACCACCAGCGCACGGCCCGAGAAGGCACGGGGCGCCGCGTCGGCCGCAGGCCCGCCTGCCCTGGGGTTGGGTGCAGCCAGGGGCAGCGGCGCCACGCTCAGCAGCAGGTTGTCCAGCAGCAGCGAGGCGTTGACGGGCTTGACCATCACGGTGGCGAAGCCGGCATCCAGCGCCTCGCGCAGCACCTCGTCACGGCCGCGGCCTGTCACCAGCATCAGGCGCGGCGGGTGCGTCAGCTCCAGGGCCTGGATGCGGCGGCCGGCCTCGATGCCGTCCAGCCGCGGCATGCTCCAGTCGAGCAGCACGAAGTCGTAAGGCTCGCCGGCCGCCGCGGCCTCGCGCACGCGCTGCAGCGCCTGCTCGCCATCGCGCGCACCGTCGCGCTGGGCCTCGCACACCAGGCCCAGGCTGCGCAGCAGGCGCTGCAGCACTTCCAGCGCGGCCTCGTTGTCGTCCACGGCCAGCACGCGCTGGCCGCGCAGTTGCGGCAGTTCCAGGGCCGGCGCCGGCGCGATGCCCTCGGCCATCGTCACCTCGAACCAGAAGGTCGAGCCTTGCTGCGGCGCGGCCTGCACACCGATCTCGCCGCCCATCAGGTGCACCAGGCGCTTGGAGATGGCCAGGCCCAGCCCGGTGCCGCCGTGCAGGCGGCTGGTGGAGGCATCGGCCTGGTGGAAGCTGGCGAAAAGCTGCGCGCCCTGCGCCGGGCTCAGGCCGGGGCCGGTGTCGCGCACCTCGAAGCGCAGCGCCACGCCGGGCGTGCGGTCGGGGCTCGGGGGCAGGCGATGCACGCGCACCACCACCTCGCCGTGATCGGTGAACTTCACGGCGTTGCTGCTGAGGTTGATGAGGATCTGACCCAGCCGCAGCGGGTCGCCCTGCAGGTAGGCGGGCACCTCGGGGTCGAGGTCGAGCACGAGTTCCAGGCCCTTCTGTGCCGCCTTGTCGCCGATCAGCGTGAACACGTTGTCCAGCACCGGCAGCAGCGCGAAGTTGATGTGCTCCAGCGTCAGCTTGCCGGCCTCGATCTTGGAGAAGTCGAGCACCTCGTTGATCACGCCCAGCAGGTGCTGCGACGAGGTCTGGATCTTGCGCAGGTAATCGCGCTGCTGTGGCGTGAGCGTGGTGCGCAGGGCCAGGTGCGTCATGCCGATGATGGCGTTCATCGGCGTGCGGATCTCGTGGCTCATGTTGGCCAGGAAGCGGCTCTTGGCCACGTTGGCCGCATCGGCCTGGGCCTTGGCCGCAGCCAGGCTTTCGCGCTCACGCTCGAGCTCGGCCGTGCGCTCGGCCACCGTGCTCTCCAGGCTGGCGTTCATCGCGTGGATGCGGTCTTCGGCGCGGCGCCTCTCGGTGATGTCGCGCAGGATCACCGTCATGAAGGCATCGCCCCCGATGCGGCTGCGCGAGATGGAGGCCTCGGCCGGAAACTCCTCGCCATCCCAGCGGCGGCCGGAGACCACCGAATGCGCGGCCATCTGCCGCGCTGTGACGCCGCTGTCGGCGAAGCGGCGCATCTGGGCCGGGTGCTGCGCGCGGTAGCGTTCGGGCAGCAGGCAGTCCAGCGGCTGGCCGAGCAGCTGCGCTTCGGTCACGCGGAACATCTGCTCGGCCGCGCGGTTGGCCATCACGATGCGAAGTTCACCGTCCACCGAAACGATGGCATCCATCGCCGATTCGACGAGCGAGCCGATGCGCGCGCGGGCCAGCTCGGTCTCGTCGCGCGCCTGCTCGATCTGGCGCGCCATGTCGTTGAAACGCTGCGCCAGCCGGCGGATCTCCTGCGGTCCGACCTCGGGCACCGGTTCGGCCAGACGGCCGCGCTGCGCCAGCTCTTCGCTGGCCTGGCCGAGCAGCTTCAAAGGCCGGGTCACCTGCCGGCGCAGGATGAAGGTCAGCAGCAGCGCCATCAGCAGCGTGCCCAGCGCCACGGGCAGCAGCTCCAGCCGCGCCACGTGGGCCGCGCGTTCGCGTTCGCCCTGCAGGTCGAACACCACCCAGACCAGACCGCGCTGCGTCACACGCAGGCCCTCGGCCGCACCGGCGGCTGCAGGCTGCACGTAGGACAGGGCCGTGACGGCGCGGTGCTCGGCGTCGTTCCACTGCAGCGGCTGGCGCGTGGCGCTGGCCTCGGCGGCGCGCGCAGTGTCGTAGCCGGGCAGCACGCGGGCGTCGGCCGGCTCCCCGTCGAGCATGGAGCGGTGCGCCACGGCGGCGGCCAGGCGCTCCGGGCCGTCGGGGCTGGCGTCTTCGGCCATGCGGGCCAGCTGCTCGGCCAGCACCAGCAGATCGCGCGAGGCGCGCTCCTGCACCGCGGCATGGTGGTGCTCCACCTGGTGGCTGTAGGTCACGGCCATGGCCAGCGTCAGCAGCAGCACCAGCAAGGCCGGCAAGACCAGGCGCAGGCTGGGCGAGTAGGGAGCGGCGGGCTCGCTCATGGGGATGTCTCAGGGCGCTGCCGGCAACCAGCGGGGGTCGAGCAGCCCCGTGGTGTCCACCGCGCCCCGCAGCAGGCCCAGCTCGCGCATCTGGGTCACCAGCGCGGGAATGCCGGCAGCCACCGCGCCGCCGGGCGCGAGCAGCTGCCGGTTCTCGTCGGGCGATGGGAAGTGCAGGCCGCGGAAGGCCGAAGGCACCTGGTCCGGCGCCAGCTTGAGCCAAGGGGCCAGCGCCAGGGCCATCTGCGCCGGCTGCGCCTGGAAGGCGGCCAGCGCGGCGAAGTGCGCCGCGAGCAAGGCACGCAGCGCGCTGCCGTGCGTGTCCTGGGCATCGCTGCGCACGGCCAGCACATCGACGATGCGGCCGGGCATCTCGCGGCTGTCGAACAGCCGCCGTGCGCCCAGGCCTTCCAGCGTGGTGACCCAGGGCTCGGCGGTGATGGCGAGGTCGACCCGGCCGCTGCGGTAGGCCTCGGCCGCCTGCGCCAGCCGCACTGGCACGGGCGTGACGTCGATGGGCCGCAGACCGGCCTTCGCGAGGAAGGCGCCGAGCAGCAGCCCGCCAGTGGCCGTGGCCTCCACGCCGATGCGGCGGCTGCGGGCCTGGGCCGGCTCGGTGATGCCGGGGCGCGCCATCACGGCATCGGCCCCCTGCGAGCTGTCGAGCACGGCAATCACCTTCAGCGACACGCCCTCTTGCACGGCCGTGATCACTTCATCGAGCGTCAGCGCAGCGGCTTCGATGCGGTGGGTCGACAGCGCACGCAGCGCGTCGGTGTTGGAGCGCAGCTCCTTCAGCTGCAGCTGCGCGGTGTCGAAGCGGCCCAGCCGCTCGGCCAGGAAAAGAAAGGCGTAGCCCGCGAAAGCGATCGCCCCCACCCGCAAGGGCGCGGGGGGCGCGTTGCACGCACCCAGCCCGAGGGACAGGCCGGGCAGCGTCTTCAGCAGGAGGCGTCGGTGCATGATCGGTTCGGGGCCCCAGCGCCGTGCGCCGGACTGGCGCAGCCTCCATCATCGTTCAAGCGATATCGGCCGGCACGGTGCCGACCTGAGATCAGCGCGGCCGCTTCCAGATCGGCGGCACGACCTTGCCGCGCTTCACCGCCATGACCAGCATCACCACACCGGTCGTGGTGCACAAGACCAGCGCCAGCACCGAAGACTCGACCCCGAACTGGCCCCCGGTCAGCAGATCGGGGCCGTTGACGGTCGACCGGATCAGGCCGGGCGCTGCGTCATTGCCAGAGACGATGCCCGAGAAGATGGCCGATTGCGTGTAGTTCCACGCCATGTGGAAGCCGATGCTCAGCCACAGCCGGCGCGTCAGCATGAAAGCCGCGCCCAGCAGGAGGCCGGCCTCCACCGCGATGAAGAGCGCCCCTTCCAGCGTGGCCTGCGGGTTGAGCAGGTGCGACAGACCGAAGACGAGCGAGGACACGACCAGCGCCGCCCAACTGCCCAGCCAGGTCTCGACCGAGCGGTACAGCACGCCGCGGAACAGCAGCTCTTCGAAGACGCTCGAACTCACGGCCATCGCGATGGCCGGCACCAGGAAGGACAGCGGGTTCAGGCCCGTGATGCGGTAGATGCCCAGGGCCATCAACACCAGCTCGCACACGGTGTACAGGCTCGCGCCGATGAGCAGGCCGAGGCCGAACTCGCGCCACAGGCCCTGCACGCGAAGCTCGTCGACCGCACGCTGCTCGATGAAGCGCGCATGGCCCACGTAGACGGCGAAGCCGGCGATGGCCAGCGCGATGACGTGCTGCACCGACTTGACCGGCTGCTCGGCGTAGCTCGTCATGACGTCGGCGTTCAGGCCCATCATCAAGAGCAGCACCAGGCCGAGCAGCAGCACCCGCGCAGGCGGCGAGGCCAGGACACGGCGCACGAGGCCTGGCGGGGAGTCGGACGAAGGGTTCATCGCCGCAATGTCCGCCAGGGTGGCGGGTCAAGTCAAGGCGCCTCCGAAGAGGCGCCGCGGTGCCTGCTTACTGCACGCGCACCAGCTTGTCGCGCAGGTTCGCCGGCACGTCCTGCAGCAGCACGATGGAGATGCTGCCGTCGGTGGCCTTGTTGTTGTGCGCGGCCTTGTCGGCTGGCAGCGCAGCCGCCACGGCGTCGGGCGACAGCGTGTACATGCTGCCGCTGAAGGGGTCGACGGCGAACCAGCCGATCAGCCCGCCGAAGACGAAGTTGCCCGCGATGTACCAGCCGTTGGCGCTGGCGGTGATGGGGATCACCTGCGTCTGGAAGCCGGGCTTGGAGATGGTGACGGTGAAGTTCTTCTTGCCCCAGTAGCGGCCGGTGCTCTTGTTGAGCGTGACCGACGTGGGCGTGCTGCCGGCAAAAACCTCGACGCCGGCTTCGTCGGCGATCACGACCTTGGCCTCGCTGGGCGTGCTGCTGATGGGCACCGTCTGCGTCGGCGTACCCATGATGCTGGCGCAACCGCTGAGCGTGACGATGGCCGCGGCGGCGATGATGGACTTCATGAACAAAGGCTCCCTTTTTGGATTGGATGAAAAGCCACCGCTCTTGACGGCGGCTCACCCAGTCTAAAAGCGGCCGCCTGAGTGAACAGCCGCCCCCCGGGCTTCATCCCTCAGGCAGGGGAGGTGTCACCGGCGGCAGCGGCAGCAGCAGCGTGAAGGTGGCGCCCCGTCCGGGCACCGATTGCGCCTGCACCTCGCCACCCATGGCCTGCGCCAGGCGCCGCACGATGGCCAGGCCCAGGCCGGTGCCGCCGTGCTGGCGTTGCAGGCTGGTGTCGCCCTGGCGGAAGGCTTCGAAGAGATGGGGCTGGAAGGCCTCCGGGATGCCCGGCCCGGTGTCGCGCACCGCCACGCGCAGGCCGCCGTGAGCGGGCGCGGCGCTCACCAGCACCTCGCCCTGCTCGGTGAACTTCACCGCATTGCTGAGCAAGTTGCCCAGCATCTGGCGCAGGCGCTGGGGGTCGGCCATCACCCAGGCAGGCAGCGATTCGTCCAGCACCAGCCGCAAGGCCAGTCCTTTGCTGCGCGCCACCGGCTCGTGCAACTGCAGCACCGACTGCAGCAAGGGCGCCAAGGCCACGGCTTGCGGCCGCAGCTGCAGACGCCCGGCTTCGATGGACGCGAGGTCGAGCACATCGTTCACCACCGCCAGCAGGAGGCCGCCGCCTTCGCGCACATGGCCGACGTAGCGGCGCTGCGTGGCGTCGAGCTGCGTGCGCTCCAGCAGCTGCGCCATGCCCAGCACGGCGTTCAGCGGCGTGCGCAGCTCGTGGCTCATCACCGCGAGGAATTCGCTCTTCATGCGGCTGGCCTGCAGCGCTTCGTCACGCGCCCGCGTGAGCTCGGTCTCGTGCTCGGCGATGCGCGCCAGCAGGCGGCGCACGGCTTCGTCGATGGCCACCAGATCGGGGTCGTGGCGCACGCGCGGCTGCACGGCCAGCGCGCCGGCACTGGCGGTGTCGATGCCGTTCATCGCCGCCACCAGGCGCGCGACGGGCCGCGTCACCAGCTGCGACATCGCCAGCCACAGCAGGCCCAGCGCCACCACCAGCGTGGCCAGGCCCACGGCCGCATGCGTGCGCAGCAACGCGGCCTCGGCGTCGTCCAGCAAGGCCTGCGGGAAGCCCACCACCACTTGCGCCACCGTGGTCTGCGTGAGGTCGCGCACCGGCACGGCCACGGCGTGGCTGCCATCGCTCAGCGCCGGGGGCCGCAGGCCGTGGTGGGCCAGGGCGGCCTGCACTTCGGCCGCCAGGGGCGCGCTCGCCGGGCCCAGCACCAGCACATAGGCCAGGCCCTGGTGGGCCTTCAGCGCCTCCTAGCCTTGCGCCTCGAAGCCCTGGATCTCGTCGATGCGCAGGCCCAGCGCCAGGATGCGCTGCAGCTGCACCGCCAGGCCTTCGGCGATGGCCTGCGCGCGGTCTTGCTGCGCCTGCCGCAGCTGCGCCGTGGCCAGCGCGCGGCTGGCCAGCGTGGAGGCCAGGATGGCCAGCACGAGGCCGAGGCCGGCCACCACCGCGATGCGCTGGCGCAGGCCCCAGCGCCACACCGCCCAGGTCCGCGGATCGAGGCCCCGCATCACCGGTGCGCTTCCCATTCGTAGTGGCGGACGATCTGCGACTGCAGCAGCTGCGTGCTGCGCACCGTGATGCCCAGCGCCCGCGCCCGCTGCAGGCTGATGGCCGGCTGGCCCTTGACGGTGGACCGCATGGGCAGCGACGCGGGCGCGGCGCCGTCCACGAGGATGGCGCGTGCCAGGCGGCCGGCCGCGCGGCCCTGCTCGATCTCGGAGACCGTCACCGAAGCCAGCGTGCCGTGGTGGATGCGGTCCATCCAGAAGCTGGCATCGGGCAGGCGGCTGTGCTCCACGACCCAGCGCTGCACGGTCTGGTAGGGCACGGGACGACCCGCGGCGTCCACCAGCGTCAGGATGCCCAGGTGCAGCAGCGCATCGGCCTGGCCCTGCGCGGCCGTGACGGCCTGGCAGTAGGTCTCGAACTGCTGCGTGCGCACCACCTGCGTGAGCGTCACGCCGCCGACTTCGGCCACGCCATCCTGCACGCGGCGGATCACGGCGTCCCAGTAGGGGCCGTGGTCGGACAGCACCACCAGGCGGCGCAGCCCAGGCACCAGCTCGCGCAGCAGGCGCAGCGTCTCGGCCACGTGCTCGCGCTCGAGCACGCCGGTGACGTTGGAGGCCTGGTCGAAGCCGAAGGCCTCCGGGTCGCGGTTCACGCCGCTGAAGACCAGCGGCAGGCGGCTGCCCAGGTAGTGACGTGTGACGTGCTGCTGCGCGTCGTCGTCGCTGGCGTAGAGCAGGTCGGGGCGGAAGCTGTCGATGAAGGCGCGTGCCAGGCGGCCGCGCTCGGCCTTGGCCTCGTCGCTGGCGTGCCGCTTGGTGTCCATCTGGAAGACGGCGATCTCGGCAGCAGGCAGGCCCAGGCCTTCGCGGAAGCCTTCGAGCTGGCCGTCGGTCCAGCGCCACGGCGAATCGAAGCTCATCACGTGGGCGATGCGCGGCGTGGCGCTCGCGCCCGCGCGCACCCGGCCCGTGCTGGCCAGCGCCAATGCAGCCGCCACGCCCTGCAAGAGGCGGCGGCGTGGCCGTTGGGCCGGGTGTCCCGGCTCTTGGGGGGCCATGGAGTCTCCTTGGTCCTGGGGTCGTGCAGCCTTGCCGGGCTGGCTGCCCGGTCTGGCTCCCTCTTGGGCTTATCGGCAGGCCCTGCGACGAAGGCAAGGCCGTCGCTTCGAACTATCGCCGCTGCGGTGCCCAGCGCTGCACGCCCAGGCCTGATCCAGGTCAACAAAAGGAAGGGCGCAGGCAGGCCGGCTGGGCCGGCACCGACCTCAGGGCAGCGTCAGTTCGAAGCTGCGCGCCTGCTGCGCGACGGCCAGCGCTTCGTCGATCGCGCGCATCAGCTCACCGAGCCGGGCCATCTGCTCGCGGTAGGGCAGCACCGCCCCGGGCGGCGGGGCGAAGCTGATGACGGTGGCCACGCCCGGGGCCTGCTGGCTGCGCCGGGTGCGGCGTGGGCGGGGCCGGCGGGGGGCTTCCAGGGACGCTGCCGCCAGGGCCACGGCGGCCTCGGGCGTGGGCGCGGGCGCCGACACCACGCGGAACACGCGGGCCGGCCGCGCTGCATCGGCTTCGGTGGCCTCGCTGCCTGGCGCGGCCGAGCGATCTGCCAGGGCTTCCAGCGGCCGACCGCGCCGCAGCACCACCACCGGCACCGGGCCCACTGCCGGCGCGGGCGCTTCGGCGGCTGCCGGGGCAGAGAAGGCAGCCTGTGCTTCCAGCCAAGCGGTGGACGGCGCGCTGTCGGGGCGGCGCTCGGGGGCGGGCCGTGGCCGGCCCGGTCTGGAATCGCGGTTCGTACGGGTGCGCATCGGGTGGGGCCGTGCCGTCGGAGAGGCCGGGCGGCCCGCGGAAGTCAGTGGGGAACAGCGCCGATTGTCCCTTGAAGCGCCTCAGCGCGCGCGAGGGGCCGGCCAGGCCGCCGGGTGCGAGCCCGGCGGCATCGATGGGCGCCGCCAGTGCGCCGGCGTGGCCGAGAACTGCGCCGCGTGGCGCAGCGTCTGCAGCCGGCCGAAGCCGCTGTCCAGGGATTCAACGTAAGTTGCCAGCGGCGGGCGCTCGGGCGCCACCGGTGCGGTGCGGCCCAGGCCGCGGAGCCATCGGCCCACACCCGCCAGCGACACCTGCACGTGCCAGCTGCCGCCCTCTTGCGCCTGCCGCCACAACGCGGCCTGCGCGCCGAAGGCCAGCAGGTAGCCGGCGGCGTGGTCCAGCACCTGCAGCGGCAAGGCGCGGGGCTCGGCGCTGCCGAAAGCCTCGGCCTCGGCCGCGTTGAACCCGGTCGCCGTCTGCACCAGCGAATCGAAACCGCGCCGCCCCGCCCAAGGCCCGGCGCTGCCGTAGGCCGAGAGGCTGACCGCCACGATGCCGGGTGACAAGGCCGCCACGTCGGCCGGCGCGAAGCCGCGCGCCGCCAGCGCGCCGGGCCGGTAGCCCTGCATGAAGACATCGGCCCCGCGCACCAGCTGCGCCAGCGCGGCCGGGCCACCGGCTTCGTCCAGATCGAGATGGGCACTGAGCTTGCCGCAGCTGGTGGCGGCGATGGCCTCGATGTTGGGCAGGCGGGGCGAGTTCAGCAGCAGCACGTCGGCGCCGTAGCCCGCCAGCGTGCGCCCGGCCACGGGCCCGGCCAGGATGCGCGTGAGGTCGAGCACGCGCAGGCCGTCGAGCGGCAGACCGCCGGCCTGCCACGGGCGCAGCGGCCGCGGCGGCGCGTCGCCGATGCGCTCGATGGCCACCAGGGGCTGCGGCTGCAGCGCTGCGGCTTGCGGGTGCGCGTCCCACTCGGCGAAGCTGCGCACCGCCGCCACCACCAGGCCGGCCTCGGCCGCCCGGGCTTCGAAATCCAGCGCGCGCCAGCCGGCCAGCGCCGCCTGCACGCGCGCGCGTTCGGTGCCGGCCCCCTCGGGCAGGCCGAGCAGGCGCAGCACGCCGTCGCGGTGGTGGGCGAAGTTGGCGTGCACGCGCACGTGGCCGTCGGCGGTGCGGTACAGGCCCGAGAGCGGATCCCACAGGTCGGGCTGGCGGCCGTCCAACGTGAACCAGGTCAGGCTCTCCAGCACGGCATGCTCGGCCTCGACGCGCACGCCCTGCGCCGGCCCGCCGCGCAGCCAGCACCACTGCACGGCCGCCAGCGCCGCAGCGCCCAGGCTGGCCTGCAGGGCCGGCGCGATGGCAAACGATGACGCCAGCACCGGGCCCCGTGCGGGCAGCTCGATGGCGTCCAGCGCCGCCGGCGCCAGGCCCGCGGCCTGCCACAAGGCCTGCAGCACGGGGCGGGCGTTCAAATCTTCAGGCCCAGCAGCTCGGCGCTGCGGCGCGGGTTCACCAGCTGCACGCGGCCGCGCGGCTCGGCGCCCTGGACGATGGCGTCCTTCACCTGCGCCACCGTGAGCTCGGGCTTCAGCGCGAAGAGTTTGGCCGCCAGGTTGGCCACCTGCGGGCTGGCCATGCTGGTGCCGCTGAACTTCACGCGGTCGCCACCGGGCAGCAGGCTTTCCACTTCGAAGCCGTTGGCATGCACCACCACGGTCTTGCCGAAGGTGGAGAAGCTGGTCTCGTCACCGGCCTTGTCCACCGCACCCACGGTGATGAGGTTGGGCAGCTGCAGGCCGGCAGGGATGTACTCGGCGAAATCGGCGCTGTTGTCCTCGTTGCCCGAGCCGGCGACGAACAGGATCTCCGGCGCGCTGGCGATGGCCGCGCGCAGCGCCTCGCGCTCGATCTCGAAGAGCTTGCGCGCCATCTGCTTGCGCTCTTCAGGAGAAGCGCCCACGTTGTGCCAGGTGAGCGCGCCCTCGTGGGCCGAGACGCCGTAGCGCCAGCTCATGTTCACCACGCGCAGCTTCTGCGCCTTGAAGCCCTCGACGGTGGCCTTGTAGCCCTCGGCCCAGCGGCGCGAGCGCTCTTCGGTGGGCAGCGTGGGTTCGCTGCGGTGGTTGTAGAGCAAGGTGGCGGCGTAGACGCGGGCAAACGGGTTGCCGTCCACCGCGATGCCGGCCACGTGCGTGCCGTGGGTGTAGACGCTGGCCAGGCTCAGATCTTCCTGGAAGGCCTTGACCTGCTCGGGCTTGAGCGTGGAGACGGCCTGCTTCAGGCGGCGCGCGTCTTCGGTGTCCAGCGCGGCGCGCAGGTCCATGCTGCCCTTGACCAGCTGGCGCAGCTGCGGCCAGCGCGGCGCGGCCTCGCCCAGCGGGCGCAGCAGGTCGGTGCGGTTGAGCGTGCCGTCGTCGTTCATCGCCAGGCCCGGCGCGGCCGTGGCCTGGAAGAGCTTCAGGTCCACGCCCGAATCCCAGATGCCCACGCCCACGGGGCTGGCCTTGGCGGTGGCAGGAATAGCGAACTGCCGCGGCGTCCAGATGTCGGGCTTGGCCGCGGTCTGCGCGGCCTGGCGGTCGATCACGGCCTGCAGGCCGCCGACCAGCGCGTCCTTCAGCGGGAAGATCAGCTCGGCCTGCAGGCGCGCACCGATGATCGAGCCGACCAGGCCTTCGGGCACTTTCAGGTTCATGTTGCGGGCGGCGACGTCGAGCTGCTGCTCGAAGGAGCCGCGCACCAGCGCCGGGTTCAGCAGCTCGAACTGGCCCTTGCTGCCCTTGATGAGATCGGCGGTGTCGGCCCAGTTCAGCGCGGCGTAGCGCTTCTCGACCTCGGCGCGCACCCAGGCCGCGTCCTTCTGGCCGCTCTGCTGCTCGGCCAGCAGCATCGCGAGCACGCCGGTGGTGGCACGCGGGCCGGGTTTGTCCTGCAGCTGGCGCAACTGCGCCACCAGGCCGGGCACGGCGGCCCAGTCGCCCTTGAACTGCGCCAGCGTCAGCAGGGTGCCGACATAGCTGCGCATGGTGGCCGCGTCGCGGATCTCGTAGGCGGCCAGATCGGCCTTCGCGTTCTTCTCCAGCTGCTCGGCCAGGGCCAGCACCTCGGCGCGGGGGGCGTTCAGGTACTGGCTGGGCAGCTTGTCGAGCTGCACGGTGCGGCGGGGCAGCTGCTCCAGGCTGGTGATGACGGTCTTGGCCGGCGCAGGGGAGGTCTGCGCCAGGGCCGGCAGCGTGGTGGCGATGAGGGCGGCAAGGACGAGGGGGCGGGGCACAGGCACGAAGAACTCCTGGGTGGATCGGTGCCCCGCACTCTAGGCAGGCGCCGCCCCGCCCGCGTGGCCGATGCGATGAACGGCGGGATTCGGCGTTCGGGTGGCCGGAACCTGCGCATGAGCCCGCCAGCGGCGGGCTCAGCCGGCCCCTTCGCCCCGCAGTTCGGCACGGGCTTGCTGGATGACGGCACGCGCCGCCGTCAGCGCCAGCACGCCCATGACCACCGCCACGGCCAGATCGGGCCACGCACTGCCCGTACCGAAGACGCCCAGCGCCGCGGCCATCACGGCCACGTTGCCGATGGCGTCGTTGCGGCTGCACAGCCACACCGAGCGCATGTTCGCGTCGCCCTCGCGCCAGGCGTAGAGCATGGCAGCCACCGCCACGTTGGCCACCAGCGCCAGCGCGCCGATGGCACCCATCGTCAGCGGTTCGGGCACGGTGCCCTCGGCCAGCGACCACGCCGCACGCCCCAGCACGAAGACACCGAAAGCGCCCATGCTCAGGCCCTTGAGCAGCGCGGCGCGCGCCCGCCAGGTGAGCGCCATGCCCAGCACCACCAACGACAGGCCGTAGTTCGCCGCATCGCCGAAGAAATCGACGGCATCGGCCAGCAGCGACACCGAGCCCGCCTGCAGGCCGCCGGCCAGTTCCACCACGAACATGCACGCGTTGATGATCAGCGCCGCCCACAGCACCCGGCGGTAGCGCGGGCTCTGGTTGGGGGCGGGCGGTGTGCAGCCGTGGCTGTGGCAGGCGTGGCTCATGGCGGGCTTCGAAGTGGGCACAGACCCATTGGAAACCCTGCAGCGGCTTCAGAGTCAAGGGCTATGCTGCGGCGCATGCCGGGTGGCCCTCGGCGACCCCGCAACACAGCGACAGGACGAGCAGGCCCATGAAGATCGGCGAACTGGCCCAGGCGGCGAACACCCCGGTCGAGACCATCCGCTACTACGAGCGCGAAGCCCTGCTGCCGCCACCGCCCCGCAGCGAAGGCAACTACCGCCAGTACGGCCCGGCCCACCTGGCGCGGCTGGCCTTCGTGCGCCACTGCCGGCAGCTGGACATGAGCCTGGACGAGATCCGCGTGCTGCTGCGCTTGAAGGACGCACCGCAGTCGGCCTGTGACGAGGTCAACGTGCTGCTCGACACCCATATCGGCCACGTCGCGGAGCGCCTGCGCGAACTGCGCCATCTGCAGCAGCAGCTGAAGGCCCTGCGCCAGCAATGCGCCGGGCTGCACGACGCCGGGCATTGCGGCATCCTGAACGGGCTGGCGCAACCCGATGCGCCAGCGGGCGCACCGGCCACAGGCGCACACCCGAAAGGCACGCACAAGGCGCCCCCGCCCCAGCCGCGAAGCCGGCGCTGAAGACACGCAAGGCGCCGGTCTCGGCGCCCCCCGGGCCCGCACGGCGCCCAGGTCGCCGGGGTGCCATCGCCGCACCGCCGGCCGGCCTGAAGATGCGCCTGCAACTGCCCGGTGACGTCTGCTTGAGACTTTCTTGAAGTGCCGACGCGAGCATGCCTGCCATGGGCCCGAACCCCGGGCCCACCTGACCGGAAGGAGCATGCCGATGTTGAACCGCCCCCCCCTGCAAGCCCTGGCCATGGCGGCCTGCCTTGCCATCACCGCACTGAGCGCGCCCACCCCCGCGCTCGCAGCGCCGCAGACGGCGCCCCAGGCGCCGGCCACCGCTGCGCCCAAGGTGCTGCTGGTGATCAGCAGCGAAGGCCGCCGTGACGAGAAAGGCGAGATCACGCGCCCCGGCTTCGAGATGGACGAGTTCGCGCAAGCCTGGCTGGTGCTGCGTGCCAACGGCGTGCAGGTGGAGGTGGCCAGCCCCGCCGGTGGCGCGGTGGTGGCCGACCGCTACAGCCGTGACGACGACACCATCCAGGCGCTGGAGCGCGACCCCCAGGCCCAGGCCGCCCTGGCCACCACGCGGCGCACGCAAGACGTGGCCGCCGGCGAGCACGCGGCCATCCTGCTCATCGGCGGCAAGGGCGCGATGTTCGACCTGCCGCGCGACCCCGCGCTGACGCGGCTGATGGGCGCCCACCACGCGCGCGGCGGCGTGCTGGCCGCGGTGTGCCACGGGCCGGCGGCGCTGCTGGCCGTGCAGAGCCCCGAAGGCCGGCCCCTGGTGCAAGGCCGCCGCCTCACGGGCTTCACCGACGAAGAAGAAACCGTCTTCGGCAAGCAGTGGGCGAAGAGCTACCCCTTCTGGATCGAGAAGCGCGCGCGCGAGCTCGGCGCGCAATGGGAAGAAGCGGCGTTGATGATGCCCAAGCTGGTGGTCGACGACCGGCTCATCACGGGCCAGAACCCCTTCTCCACCCCGCTGGTGGCCGACGCCGTGCTGCGCGCCCTGGGCCGAACGCCGCAGCCGCGCGCGGCCTTCCGCGAAGAAGCCAGCCTGCAGCTGGTGCAGCAATGGCTGGCCGGTGAGAGGGCCGGCGCGCAGGCCCTGCTGAGCAAGGAGCCCACCCGCTACAAGGCCGACCTGATCGCGATGCTGGGCCACTACCAGCACGGCGCAGCCGCTGACGAGGCCGGCCGCCGCCAGGCCGTGGCTGTGATGGAGCTGGCCGCGCCGCACTTCCAGCATCCGCAGTTCCGGCTGTCGCTGGCCAAGGCGCAGGCCGGGTTGGGCGCGCAGCAGCGCGCCCTCGAGCTGCTGACCCTGGTGGCCGCCGAGGGCCACAAGGACACCAAGGCCCGTGAAGAGGCCCGCAGCCTGCTGGCGCGCCAGCCCGGCTGAGGCGGCAGCGCGCACGGCATCATCCAAGGCGCCCGATGAGCAACTTGTCCCTCCCGCCTGCCGCACCGCCGCTGCACGTGCTCGTGGTCGAGGACCACGCGCCGCTGCGCGAGCAGATCGCGGCCTTGCTGCGCGGCGCGGGGTACAGGGTGGACGAGGCCGCCGACGGCCGCCTGGCGCTGGCCCAGGCGCTGGCCGAGCCGCCCGACGTGCTACTGCTCGACCTGGGCCTGCCCGGGCTCTCGGGCCTGGCGCTGTGCCGCCGCCTGCGTGAGCAGGCCGCGCAGGCCGTGCCGGTGCTGATGCTGACCGCGCGCGACGCCCTGCCCGACAAGTTGGAAGGCTTTGCGGCCGGGGCCGACGACTACCTCGTCAAACCCTTCGAGGCGGCCGAACTTCTGGCCCGCGTGCAGGCCCTGGGCCGGCGCGGCGGCAGCGGGCGCGACTACCGGCTGCAGGTGGGCACGCTGGCCTTCGACCGCCGCTCGCGCGAGGCCTGGCGGGGCGGCCAGCGGCTGGAGCTGCCGCCCATCCCACTGGCCCTGCTGCAGGCGCTGGTGGAAGCCTGGCCGCGCGCACTCACACGCAGCGAGCTCATCCGCCGCGTCTGGGGCGACGACCCGCCCGAGACCGACCCCCTGCGCACCCACCTCTACCAGCTGCGCCAGCAGCTGGACAAACCCTTTGCCACCCCGATGCTGCACACCGTGCACGGCGTGGGCCTGCGGCTGCAGGCCGACACAGCGCCTGGCGAGAGCGCCCCATGAGCCTGCACCGCCGCTGGATGCTCGCTGCGGCCCTGTTCACGCTGGCCGTGACGGCCCTGTTCGGGCTCTTCGCGATGGCCTTCGTCTACACCGTGGAAGACCGCTTCTTCGAGCGCCTGCTGCAGCAGGAGGCGCAGGCGCAACGCGAGCACCACCGCACACACGGCCGCTGGGCGCCCACCCGCGCCGACTTCCTGGTGGTGCACGACAGTGCCGCCAGCCTGCCGCCCGAGGTGGCGCAGGTGCTGGCGCAAGAGCCCCGCCGGCGCGAGCTGGCCGGCCGCGACGGCCGCCACTACCACCTGCTGGCCCTGGAAGCCCCGGGCAGCGCGCCGTGGCTCGTGGCCGAAGTCAGCCAGCAACTGGTGGTGCGGCCCATCCGCACCGAGCTGCTGGGCTGGCTGGCAGGCTGGGGCCTGGTGACGGTGGCGCTGGCCCTGGGCTTGGGCTGGGGGCTGGCGCGGCGCGTCTCGGGCCCGCTGGAACGGCTGGCAAACCGTGTAGCCATGGCCGTGCCAGCCACGCCGGGGTCCACAACGGCCGGGGCCTTGCCAGGCGGCCCAGCCCCAGGCGGCGCGGTGCAGGACGAGGTGACCGAACTGGCCCGGGCCTTCGACGCGCTGCTGGCACGCACGCACGATTTCATCGCCCGCGAACAGGCCTTCACGCGCGAAGCCAGCCACGAGTTGCGCACGCCGCTGGCGGTGCTGCAGCTGGGCATCCAGCGGCTGCAGGCCCACACGGACCTGCCGGCCGAGGCCCAGGCCACGCTCACCACCCTGTACGCCGCCACGCAATGGATGCAGCAGACGGTGGAGGCGCTGCTCACGCTGGCACGCGAGGTGGAGCGCGGCGCGCAGACGCATGCGCCGGTGGCGCTGCTGCCCTTGCTGGAGCAGTGGGTGCTGGCCCACGCCGAGTGGCTGGACGCGCAGGCGCTGACGCTGGACCTGCAGCTCGACCGCCACGCCCGCCTGCCGCTGCCGGCCCCGGTGCTGCAGCTGGTGCTGGCCAGCCTGCTGGGCAATGCCTTCACGCACGGCCGCGCCGGCGGCCGTGTGAGCGTGCACTTCGATGGCCAGGCGCTGTGCATCGAGAACCCGAGCCGCAGCGACGAGGCGCGCGCCGACGAAGACGCGCCGCGCAACGGCCACGGCTTCGGCCTGGTGCTGGTGCAGCGCCTGCTGGGCGCAGCGGGCGGGCAGCTGCAGTTCGAACAGGCCCACGGCCACACGCGCGCCCGGGTGCTGGCGTGAAGGCGCTGGCGATGAGGCTGCGGCACCGCGTCGCAGCCGTGGCGGCAGCGGGCCTGCTGGCCGTGTGCGGGCTGCAGGCCGCCGCGGCCCAGCCCTCGCCCGTGCAGCCCCCTCGCGCCGCCATCGAGCCGCTGCCCGACGCTTTGCAGCAGGCCGTGGCGCAGGCGCACCGCGAAGAGCAGCTCGTCGGCACCGTGGTGGCCACCTGGGCCGATGGCAGGCTGCAGGCCTCGGCCTTCGGCCATGCCCACGGGCCACGGCAGCAGACCCTGGCGGCCGACAGCCGCCTGCAGGTGGGCTCCATCGCCAAGACCCTGACCACGCTGGCCCTGCTGCGCCTGGTGAGCCAGCAGCGCGTGGCGCTCGATGCCGAAGTGGGGCCGCTGCTGCCGGGCGTGCCGATCGACAACCCCTGGGCGGCCACGGCGCCGCTGCGGCTGCGCCACCTGCTCGACATGAGCGGCGGCCTGGCCGACGTGCGGCTGTGGCAGATGTTCGACACGCGTCACCGTGCCGGGCAGCCGCTGGCCGAGGCCTGGCGGCGTGACCCCACCGTGCTGCGGCTGCGCACGCCGCCCGGCGCGCAGTTCAGCTACAGCAACCTGAGCCACACGCTGGCCGCGGCCGTGCTGGAAACGCTGACCGGCGAGCGCTACGAGGACTGGGCGGCCCGTGAACTGCTGGCACCGCTGGGCCTGCGCGACAGCACGCTGCACTTCACGCCCCAGGCCGCCCCCGGCGCCGACGCGCGGCTGGCCTGGGGGCATGTGGACGACGGCAGCGCGGTGGCAGCCATCGCCACCGCGGTGCGCCCGGCGGGGCAGTTCACCACCACCGCCCCCGACCTGATGCGCCTGGCGGCTTTTCTGATTGCCGGTGATGGCCGCATCGGCGGCCAGCCCTTCATCCGCCCCGAATTGTTGGCGGCGATGGCCGTGCCCGCCGGCACCGAGGCCGCCGCTGCGGGCCTGGCCAGCGGCTACGGCCTGGGGCTGTTCACGCGAGACCGTCACGGCGCGCTGCTGCGCTGCCACGGCGGCTCGGTGGCGGGCTTCCGCGCGCTGTGGTGCTTCGACCGCGCGCGGGCGCGGGCCTACGCCGTGCTGCACAACAGCGACCGCGAGGCAGCGCGCCATGAACGCTTCGAGGCCCTGCTGGTGCAGCACCTGAACCTCGCCCAGGCGCCGCGGCCGGCGGTGGCCGCGGCGGCCGATGTGGCGCAGTGGAACGGGCGTTACGTGCCCCACCCTTCACGGCTGGAACTGCTGCGCCTGCCCGATCAATTGTTCGGCAGCTGGCGGCTGCAGGTGCAGCCCGACGGCGGCACCTGGGCGCCCTGGCCCGGCCCCGTGCGGCCGCTGGTGCCGCAAGGCGCACGGCAGTTCCGCCAAGACGACCGGGTGCAGGGCACGCTGGTGCTGCTGACAGGCCCGGCGGGTGAGCGTCGCGTTTCTGGCCAAGGCCTGACGCTGCAGCGCGTGTCACCGTCGGCGTGGTGGGCCCAGTGGGCCGCTGTGGCCGGCGGCGCGGCAGGCCTGCTGCTGCTGGCCGTGCTGCCGCTGCTGCGGCGCCCCGCGCAGGCTTGGCGCCAGCCGGCCTGCGTGGCGGTGTGGGCGCTGGTGGCGGCGGGTGTGGCGGTCGCCTTGCAGCCCTGGCAAAGGCTGGGCGAGCCCACGCTCGCCAGCCTGGCGCTGGCCGCCACCAGCGCCGCGCTGCCGCTGGCCCTGCTGGCACAGGCAGCACTGGCCCTGCGCGGCGCACGCACACAGCCTGCCGCGTGGTGGATGGCGGGGGCCGCGGTCCTGGGCCTGGGCGGCTGCGCGCTGCTGATGGCCTACGGGCTGCTGCCGCTGCGCCTGTGGCGGGTTTGAAGCCGGGCCCTCAGGCCGGCGCGGACGCACCGGCCAGGCTGCGCACCGCCACGCCCATGTCGCGCCACAGCGCCGGGTGGCAGGTGAAGAGCAGCAACTGGTGGCGCTGCGCGGCGTCGAAGAGCACGCGCTTCATCTGCGCCAGGCGCTCGGCATCGCTGTGCACCAGCGCGTCGTCCAGGATCACCAGCGTCGGCCGGCCGGCCTCGCGCAGCAGGTCGGCGTAGGCCAGGCGGGTGAGCACGCCCATCTGCTCGCGCGCGCCGAAACTCAGCGTGTCGAACTCGGCGGCCTCGGGCCCGCGTGGGCCGGGGCGGCTGAGCGCGCCGGGCACCAGGCGCTCGTCCACCGCCAGCTGGCTGCCGGCGAAGAGCAGCGGCAGGTAGTGGTTCAGGTGCTGCTGCAGCGGCGCCTGCAGGCGCTGCGTGAGGGCCTGGCGGCGGCTGTCGAGTTCTTGCAGCAGCAGGCTCAGCGCGTCGGCGCGGCGCTGCAGCTCTTCGGCGCGGCGCGCGGCCAGCGCGTGCGCGCTGCGCTGGCGTTCAACTTCTTCTTCCAGGCCGTCGGCCCCGGCTCCAGCCAGCGCGGTTTCCAGCTGCACGATCTGCCGTTCGCGCGTGCGGTGCTGCTGCTCGGTTTCATCGGCGCTGCGGCCGTAACGCTGCACGTCCTGCCGCAGGATGTCGGGGCGGGCGGCGGCGATGCGCTGTTCCACCTCGGCCAGCTCTCGCTGCTGCGTGGCGTGCAGCGCGGTGGCTTCCACCAGATCCAGCTGCCACTTCGCCTGCTGGGCCTGCCAGGCGGGGTCGGCCAGCGTGGCCTGCAAGGCGGTGTGCTCGTGCAGGGCGGCGTCGCGCTGGCCGGCGGCGCTGGCCTGAGATTGGCGCGCGGCCTGCAGCGTGCGCGTGGCGTCTTCGGCGGCAGCGCGCGCGGCTTCGTGGCGGCGTTCGGCTTCGGCCAGCACCAGGGCGGGCTCGGCGTCGTTCTCGGGTGATGCCGGCAGTTGCGCGAGCGCTGTTCGCGCTTCGGCTTCGCGCGCCTGCGCCGCGTGCAGATCGCTGCGCAAGGCGTCCAGGCCTTGCGGCACGAGGCTGTCGCGCAACTGCGCCGCGGCCAAGGCTTCGGCCGCACGCTGGGCGTGCTGTTGCGCGCGGGTTTCGGCCTCGGCAAGACCGGCCAAACCCAGGCGCTGCAGCAAGGCGGTGTGTTCGTCTTGCAGCGCGGCCTGCTGCTGGGCCAGCGCCGGAAGGTCGGCGCCGCCGGGGGCGATGTGCAGACGGCCCAGGCCCGGCAGCGTGAGCACGGTGGGCGTGAGCAGCAGACGCTCGGCCTGGCCAGCCACCGTCTCGGCCGTGCCGCCGGCTGCGCCTTGCAGTTGCAGCTGCGCGCCGGGCAGCAGGTCGAGCTGCAGCCGCGTGGCGACGGCGGCCTGGCGGATCTGCAGCTCTTGCAAACGCGCCTGCTGCTGGCGCAGTGTGCCCAGCTCACGCGCGGGCAGCTGCAGCGCCGCGGCTTCCTGCTGCAGGCGCTGGGCCTGATCGTGCGCGGCACTGGCGCGCTGCAGCAGCGCGGCCAGCTCGGTGGCGCGCGTGCCGGCATCGGCCAGCTGGCGCGCCAGCACGCGGTGCGTGTCGGCCTGGCGGGCCGAAGCCAGCGTGGCGCGCGCGGCTTGCAGCGCGGCGCTGGCCGCGGCTTCCACACGCTGGGCCTGGGCCTCGCGTTCGGCGGCCTGCTCGAAACGCAGCTGCGCCGCCTGCAGCGCCGCCAAGCGCGCCTGCAGGCCCTGCTGCTGGCTTTCGGCATCGGCCAGGCGCTGCGCGAGCAGGCTGCGCAAACCTTCGGTCTGGCGCAGGCGCTCTTGCACGCGCGTGCGTTCGCTGGCTTGCGCTTCGGCGGCCTGCAAGGCCTGCTGCGCCGCGGCCTGCTGCTGGCGCAGCGCGGCCCAGGGTGCAGCGGCTTCATCGGCGGCGTGGGCGGCGCGCAGTTCGCGCAGCTGGTCGACCTGGCTGCGGTAGGTGTGTACCGCGGCTTCCAAGGCGTCCACCTGCGCGGCCAGCGCGGCCGCGTCGTCGTGGGCCTTCTGCAGCACGGCCTTGGGGCGGCCGGTGCTGGTGAGCAGCTCGTCGCGCCACGCGCGCACTTGCGCCACCACGTCGTCGCCACCGCTGGCGGCCACCTCGCCGAGGTGGGCTTCCAGTGCCTTGCGCAGGTGGTCGGCGGCATGCAACACCGCGCCCTGCACGGCCTGGGCCGCGCCTTGCTCGATCCACAACAAACCAGGGATGCCCCAGTGCTCTTCACGGCTGGCGCCCTTGGCCGCGAACTGGAAGCCCAGCAGCTCGGCCAACGCGTCTTCGGCGGCCACGCCCTCCAGGCGCTGCGGGCCGATGAAGAGCTCGCAGCGCTTCTTGCCCAGGAAACTCTTGCTCAGCCGGTAGGCCACGCCACCGAACTGGAAATCGAGCTCGATGCTGGGCGTGGCGCTGCTGTCGCCATAGGGCCGCAGGTCGTCGACGCTGGTGGAGCGGTGGCGCTCGAAAAATGCTGCGCGCAGCGCGCGCACGAGCGTGCTCTTGCCGGCCTCGTTGGGGCCGCTGAAGAGATTGAGGCCGGGCTGCAGATCGCGCAGCTCGAAAGGCTCGCGGAAGCGCCGCAGCTCGGCCACGCGCAGGCGCGTGAGTTGCAGGCTCATGCCGCCGGCCTCCTGGCCGCGAGCAAGCCGGTCAGCAGCGCCAGCGCGTCTTGTGCGCAGCGCGCCTGCTCGCCCGAGGTCTGCCGCAGCGCGGTGATCACCTCGCCCACATAGCCGTCGGCGTGCAAAGCTGCGAGATCGGCTTCGGTGGGCGCGAGCTGCAGGCCGGCCAGATCGCGTCGCAGGCAGCGCACGCGCGCTTCGGTTTGATCCAGCGCCTGCAGCAGGCGCGTATGCGCCGGCAGGTCCAGCGCGCCGCTGAGCGTCAGTTCGATGACGTCTTGCGCGCCGGCGCCGGCCAGCGCGCTGAGCAGCGCATCCAGATCGCTGGGCACCTGCAACGCGGTGTTCATCTGCCGCCAGCTGAACTGCGCGCTGGGCAGCGCGCGCACCTGCGGCGCGTCTGGAGATTCGGCCGGCTCCGGCAGATCGACGATCAGCACCTGCCCCGCCTCGTTGTTGCGGAAGCGGTCGGGCTCGGGCGTGCCGCTGTACCAGGTGCGCGCGTCGATGCGGCGCGTGCCGTGCCAATCGCCCAAGGCGAGATAACTCAGCCGCGCGCGCTCGGCACGCTCGGGCGCGATGGGGTTGGCCGCGTCGATGCCCTCGGCCAGCAGCCCCTGCACCGCGCCGTGCGCCAGGCCCACGCGGTGCCAGCCGGCGGGCGTGGTGGCGCCGTCGAACCACGCCGTCAGATCG
This sequence comes from Rubrivivax sp., assembly GCA_051861265.1. Lineage (GTDB taxonomy): Bacteria > Pseudomonadota > Gammaproteobacteria > Burkholderiales > Burkholderiaceae_C > Rubrivivax. The sequence goes on along the minus strand of JBHYDA010000006.1, from coordinate 20,896 downwards.
CCGTGCGTGTGGCGCTGCGTCAGCGGTGCGCACAGGCAGGCGAGGCGCGCCTGTGGCAGCTCGATCACGCCCGGCACCAGCGCCAAGTGCACGTTGGGCGGGATCGCGCCCAGGCGCTGCGCGTGCGTCCACACGCTCTCGGCGAGCGCGGCGTCGTGGTTGCCGGGGATCATGACCCACGGCCCGGTGTACGCCGCCAGCGCGTTGAAGAGGCGGCGGATGCTGCGCGCCGAGACGGTCTGCGCGTCGAACACATCGCCGGCCACGAGCACGGCGTCCACCTGCTCGGCCGTGGCCAGCGCGGCGATGCGCTCGACGGCCGCGAAACGCGCCTCGGCCAGCGGCACGGCGTCGTCGGGATCGAAGCTGCCGTACTGGCGGCCGATCTGCCAATCGGCGGTGTGGAGGAAGCGGGTCATGCGGTGCGTGCAGGGTCGGCGCGCATTGTGTCTGCCAGCGCGGCCAGCATGCGCTGGCGGCGGAAGGTGGCGCGCTGCTGCAGGCGACGCTCGAAGGTGGCGTTGGAGAACTTGCTGTCGCTCTGGCGGCCGCGGCAGAGCCAGTAGACCTCGGTGCCCTCGAACGCGAAATCGTCGAGCGCGGTTTTCAACGTGTCCAGCGCGGCGGCCTGGGCTTCGCTCAGCGGCGCGTTCACGAAAGCCACGTTCACCTCGCCTTCGGGCGGCACCGCGGCGCGGTGCGCGGTGGCACGCTGCGCGATCTGCTGCAGCTGCGCGGGTGTGCGCAGGAAGACCTCCGACCGGAAGCCCACGAGCCGCTCCAGCCCGACTTCCAGCGTCTGCGCCAATCGCGGCAGGCTGCGCGCGCGGGTGTTGAAGATCACGTTGCCGCTGTTGATGTAGGTGCGCACGTCCTCGCAACCCAGGGCCTCGAAGTGCGCCTGCAACGCAGCCATCTTGAGGAAGCGGCCGCCGACGTTGATGGCACGGAGGAAGGCGATGGTGGTGGGCATGGGCAGGGTCTGGGCGTGGGCCGAAGTATCCTGTGCCGACGGTGCCTGCGCCCCGCCCAACCGGGGCCGCCCGACAGGGGCCGCGCAACCCTGCTCCACACTGCACAGCGCCACCTCCTCATGCCCTACCCTGCATCACGCCACCCCCGCTTCGGCTTCATCGCGCTGGCCCCGCTGGGCCTGGCCCTGCTGCTGGCCAGCGGCTGCGCCGAAATCGCCTACGACACCGCCGCGGCCGAGCAGCAGCGGCAGTGCGACCGCATGGTCTCCGCACCCGAACGCCAGCTGTGCATGGAGCGCCTGCGCACCGCACGCAAGCAGGCCGACGAGCAACGGCGCAAGAAGCAGGAATGAACACGCCCCCCAGCGCCACCGGCCCCGCGCTGCCACGCCCCGGCGTGGGTGTGGGCGTGCTCGTGGTGCACCAGGGCCTGCTGCTGCTGGGCAAGCGCCGCGGCTCGCACGGCGCCGGCCACTGGGCCGCACCGGGCGGGCGGCTGGAGTTCGGCGAGGCGCTGGAAGACTGCGCACGCCGCGAGCTGATGGAGGAGACCGGGCTCGTGGCCCGCCACCTGGAGCTGGGACCGTACACGAACGATGTGTTCGAAGAGGACGGGCAGATCACCCAGCACTTCCTCACGGTCTACGTGGTGGCGCGCAGCCTGCAAGGCACGCCGCGCAACCTGGAGCCCGAGAAGCGCGAGGGCTGGGCCTGGTTCGGCTGGGACGCGCTGCCCACGCCACTTTTCCAGCCGCTGCAGAACCTGCAGCGCATCGGCTGGCGGCCGGGCGGTCTCTAGCGCGCGCAGCGCCCTTCAGCGCATCGGTTTCAGCGCACCACGTCGGTGGGCACCAGCGGCTCGTTCTGCCAGGCCTCGGGCACGGTGATGACCACGATGTTCATCGCGCGGCCATCGGGCGCGAGCATCGCGCTCTGGATCTGGATGCGTTTGCCGTCGGGGCTGAAGGTGGGGTGTGGGTGGTCGCGCGCGGTGTCGCGGTGGCCGGTGCTCAAGAGGCGCATGCGGCCGTTGCGGCGGTCCACCAGCACGAGGCGGCGCGTGAAGTCGTCGCCCACGGCCCAGCGGCCGTCGGGCGAGCCGTGCACGTGCCACAGGCCGCTGCCCGAGGGCGTCTGCGCCTCGATGCGCATCTCGCGCGTGCGCAGGTTCACGATGCCCAGGCCGGTGGGTTTTTCGCGCGTGCCGCTCGGGCCCCAGGCGGCCTCCTGGCCGGGGTTGGCACCCTGCCACGACGTGCCGGCCGGGGCCGATGCCGCGGCCAGCGCGGGCACCGGGCGGTGGCCCATGATGGCGAAGGCCACCTCGTCGCGCGTGATGATGGCCTCGTGCGTGACCCAGTCGTAGGGCGCCTCGGGGAAGAGCGGGCGCAGGCCTGAGCCGTCGCCCTTCACCGTCCAGGTGCGCTGCGGGCTCTTGCCGCCGGTCTCCCAGCTGAAGACGAGTTCGCCAGGCATCCAGGGGTTGGCCTGCACATGGCCGATCTGGAAGCCCACGCTCACCACGTGCTGCACCTCGCCGGTCTGGCGGTGCACACGCGCAATGCCGGTGGGGCCGGCGCCCATGTTGCGCGGGCCGAAGTTGGGTTCTGCCGGCGCGCCGGCCGGCAGGCGGCGCGCCGCGGCCTCCTTGCCGATGCGGAAGTAGAGCCACTGGCCGTCGGCGTCGAGCGCGCTGTCGCCATCGGCCTGCAGCTCGGCCGGCAATGTGGCGAACACACGCTGGTAGCGCGCCTGCGCCTCGGGCCGCAGACGGCCGGCGGCGCTGTCGGCAAACAAGCGGTCGAGGTCCACTTCCACGGCCTGCATCGCGCGTGGTGCGCCGCGCGTCGCCGGGGCCGGCGCGCCCGGCACCTCGCGCAGGAAGACGAGGCGGTTGGCGCGCAGGTCGAGGTTGAGCATGCCGCTGTAGCCGCCCTCGGTCACCTGCACCATCTCGCCGCTGGCCTCGTGCACGGCGATGGCTTCGCGGCCGGCGCGGTCGCTGCGGAACACGAGCCACTGGCCGTCAGCCGTCCACTGCGGGTGCGAGGGGTAGATCTTCGAATCACCGCGCGGCGCGGTGGTGAGGAAGACGAGCGGGATGCCGGTGACCGGGTCGGGCACCACGCGGCGCTCCGACGGGAAACGCTGGCCGATCTGCGCGAATGCGCTGCTGCTCAGCAGCAAGGCCGCGGCCAGAGTGAACAGCGCGCAGCGCGTGAAGCGCGCGCTGCGGCGATGCGATGAAGCTGAGGTGTGCATGGTGGCGCCGACTCTAGACACGCCGTCAGCGCACCGGCAGCGGGCCCACCCCGAGCCGGCGCCATCACTCACGAACTTGAGCGATGGCCGGCCCCAGACCGGCACGCCCGTCGACGCGCTTTAGCCTCACGGCCGCGCCGCGCAAGCCCCTTGCCACACCGCGCGGCCTTTGCCGGAGACCTGCCCCATGCGCCACCGCCCTGCCCTGCCCGCCCGCCGCCTGTGGCTGTGCTATGGCGCCACCCTGGGCGCCAGCATCGGCACGGCGGGCTTGGCCACGCTGGCCGGCGGCTGCAGCACGGCAGCACCCGCCCCACCAGCCGCCACACCACCCGCCACCGTCAACACCGACCCGCGCACGCCGCCGCTGAACCTGCCCGAACCCGCCAACCCCGCCCTGCCCTCGCTGCTGCTCATCGGCGACAGCACCGTGCGCAACGGCCGTGACGACGGCCAGCGCCTGGGCCCCGTGGGCCAGTGGGGCTGGGGCCATGTGCTGGCGCGTTACCTCGATGCCACGCGCATCAACACCGTCAACCGCGCCATCGGGGGCCTGAGCAGCCGCACCTACCGTACGGGCGGCCACTGGGCGCGCACGCGGGCCTTCATCAAGGCCGGCGACGTGGTGCTGATCCAGTTCGGCCACAACGACAGCGGCCCCATCAACGACACGCAACGGGCGCGCGGCACGCTGCGCGGCACCGGGCCCGAGCAAGAGACCATCGACAACCTGCTCACGGGCCAGCGCGAGACGGTGCTCACCTACGGCGCCTACCTGCGCGGCTACATCGAGGACATCCGCGCCCTGGGCGCGAAGCCGGTGCTGTGCACGCCGATACCGCGCAAGCGGCGCGACGAACAGGGCCGCACCGTGCGCGGCACCGCGGCGCACGCGGGCTGGGCCGCGGCCGTGGCGCGCGAGACCGGCGTGCCGCTGATCGACCTGGACGCGCTCGTCAGCGCGCGCTACGACGCTGCGGGCCCGGTGGTGGTGGACATGCTCTTCCCGCGCACCACGCCCGAAGAACGTGTGCACCCCAACTGGGCCGGCTCGGCGCTGAACGCGCAGCTGGTGCTGCAGGCGCTGCGTGCGCAGCAGCTGTTGCCCGACGCGGCCGTGCCCGATACCAGCGGGGCGCTGAGCGCGCTGACCCAGGCGGCAGCGACGCTCAACCCGCGCCTGCCGACCCTGCACGTGGTGGGCGACTCCACCGTGCGCAGCGCCGGCCAGAACGGACACTGGGGCTGGGGCGAACGCCTGGCGCCGTGGCTCGAAACGCAGCAGATCCAGCTGGCCAACCATGCCATCGGCGGGCGCAGCACGCGCACCTTCCTGCGCGAAGGACGCTGGGCGCTCGTGCGCGCCCAGTTCAAGCCAGGCGACGTGCTGCTGGTCCAGTTCGGCCACAACGACGGCGCGCGCGTGGGCGACCCCGCCGGCAAGCAGCGCGGCAGCCTGCCCGGCACCGGGCCCGAACGCCAGGCCGAGACCCTGCCCGATGGCACGGTGGAGTCCGTGCAGAGCTTCGGCGCCTACCTCACGCGCTACCTGCGCGAGGCGCTGGACGCCGGCGTGGTGCCGGTGGTGCTGTCGCCCATCCCGCACAAGGACCGCTGGCAGGAAGGCCGCGATTTCACCGAACACGCCGCTTGGGGCCGCGAGGTGGCCGAGCGCGAAGGCGCGCTCTTCGTCGACCTGACGATGCGCGTGACCGAGCGCTACAAGCAGCTCGGCGCAGCCGCGGTGGAAGGGCTGTTCTCGGACGCCCGCACACACACGAACGATGCCGGCGCGCGGCTGAACGCCGAGTGCGTGGCAGAGATCCTGCGCGGGCTGCCGCAGGCGCTGCTGGCGCCCGCCATCAAGGCCAGCGCAGGCTGAAGGCCGAGGCTCAGCGCAGCGACCGCGCCGCCGCAGCGTGCAGGGCCTGCAGCAGCCGCTGCACGTCGGCCGCTTCGTGCGCTGCCGACAGCGCGATGCGCAGCCGGGCCGTGCCCTCGGGCACCGTCGGCGGGCGGATGGCCGGCACCCACAGGCCCTGCTCGCGCAGCTGCGCCATCAGCGCGAGCGCGGCTTCGGCGCTGCCCACCACCAGGGGCTGGATGGCCGTGGCCGAGGGCATCAATCGCCAGCCGGCGGCGTCCAGCGCGGCGTCGGCCCCCGAGGCCAGGCCGGCGCGCAGCTGTGTGATGCGCGCCTGCAGGCGCTGGCGCAGAACCTCGCCTTCATCGCTGAGCACCACGCGCACTGCCGCGCGCGCCGCCTCGGCCAGCAACGCGGGCGCGGCGGTGGCGTAGGTGTAGCTGCGCGTCTTCTGCAGCAGCCATTCGATCAGGCGGTCGGGCCCGGCCACGAAGGCACCCGCCACGCCGATGGCCTTGCTCAGCGTCGACATGTAGAGCACGCGGTTCGAAGCGCCCTGCCCTGTCAGCCCGGCGGCGGCCAGCGCGCCGCGGCCCTGCGGGCCCAGCACGCCGAAGCCGTGCGCGTCGTCGAGCAGCAGCAAGGCGTCGTGCGCCTCGCAAAGCGCCAGCAGCGCGCGCAGGTCGGCCACGTCGCCGTCCATGCTGAACACGGCATCGCTGATGACGAGCTTGCGCCGCGCCGGGCTGGCCTGCAGCGCAGCCGCCAGCGCGGCCAGATCGGCATGCGGGTAGCGGTGCACCGTGGCCTTGGACAGCCGCGCACCGTCGATCAGGCAGGCGTGGTTCAGGGCATCCGAGAACACGGCGTCGCCCTCACCCACCAGCGCCGGCACGATGCTGACGTTGGTGGCGTAGCCCGCGTAGAAGTACAGCGCGCGCGGCAGCTGCACGGCCTGCGCGAGCTCGGCCTCCAGCGCGGCGTTGGCGGCGCTGTGCCCGCTGACCATGGGGGAGGCGCCGGCACCCACGCCATAGGCATCGACCGCCGCGTGCACGGCATGCTTCAGCGCGGCGGCTTGCGTGAGGCCGAGGTAGTCGTTGCTGCAGAAGGCCAGCAGCGGCACACCGTCGACCTGCATCGTCGCGCCCGGGCCGGGCACCACGCGGCGGCGCGTGCGGCGCAGGGCCTGCGCATCCAGCGCGGACAGGCGCGTGTCGAACTCTTCCAGCCAGCTCAGCGTTCGTCTCCGGCTTTGTCGGCGCCCATCTCGGCGGCGATGGCGAGCAGTTGCTCGGCGCTGGGCTGGTCCCAGCCCGGGCCGTAGCTGGCAGCGCCGAAGTGGCGCAGCATCTCGTGGCGCACCATGGGATGCTGCCAGCCGCTGGCCACGAGCCGCTTGGTCAGCGAGGGGTGGGCGTTGCGCGCCTGCAGCGCGGCGAGCAGGCTGGCTTCGAGCTCGCGCTGCGCGTCGGTGCTCAGGGCTTCGATGTCGGCGGCGCACTGCTCGTGGCGGCGGCGTGTCCATTCGGCCAGCCAGCGCGCCTGGCGCTTGGCCTGCAGGTCGCGCGCGGCCGGGGTCTGTGCCTCGTTGCGGGCGCCCTGCCCTGCACCGGCGGCCGCGGCTTCGCTGGCGGCCTCGGCCTGGAGCTCGGCGCTGCGTTTGAGCGCCCGCGCGGCCTCACCAGGCATCAGCGCGCGCAGGTAGCGGGTGGGGTCGCGCAGCGGCTCGGGGTAGCTGCTGGCCAAGCGCCGTTCCAGCGAATCGAGCCCGGCGCGGAAGGCCTCTTCACCGTGCACGGCGACCATGTCCTCGGCGGCCTCATCGCCCAGGCCCAGGCGCTGCGCGCGCGCCACCAAGGCCAGGTCCACGGGCTGCGGCGGGCGCGCCAAGGCCAGCGAGGCCTGCCGCTTGGGCGCGATGCGGAACTGGATCTCGTCGATGAAGCGGCCCTGCTTGTGCTCGACGAGTTCGATCTCGATGTCGGTGATGGCGCTCACCTCGGCGATGGCCGGCTTGAGCGTGTCGCGCTTGAAGATGCGGTATTCCAGCTTGGCGAGCTTGTCGCTGGGCGGGTTGCCGCTGAGCACGGGGTACCACCAGCGCCAGGCCTGGCGCGCGGTGCGCCCGATGTCCTTGTAGCGCGTGCAGATCTCGTAGAGCGCCACGCCAGCGTGGCTGCGCAGCTGGCTGATGATCTCCAGCCGCAGGCGCGCGAAGACCGTGGGCTCCAGCAGCTCTTGCTTGAGGTTGACCGCGTAGGACCACTCCACCCACACCTGCCCGCCTTCCTTGCTGAGCTTGGCGTGGGCGAGCAGGCCGCTGACGTTCCAGGTGCTGCCCTCGCCCGTGGTGGGCGACTGCCATTCCACCGTCGTAGAGACCATCGCGCGCAGGTGCTTCTTGATGAGGGCGTGGTCGTGGCTGTCGAACTCCAGGCCCTTGATCAGGGTGTCGAGCGGGGCGCGGAAGACGTCGTGCTCCAGGCCCTGCTCTTGCGCCTGGTAGAGCAGCACGTTGTAGGTCTTGCGGCCCAGCGTGGTGATGCGCGCCGACTTGGGCACGATGGCCAGGGTGTTGACGGCCTTGAGCAGCAGCGCCGGGTCGTCGGCCTTGCCGGCGGCCACGAGCCCGCGCCGCCGGGGCGGAGCCGGGGCGGCGGCGTCAGCCCCCGACGGGGCCGGCTGGGGCAGGCGGGCGGTCACGGTGTGACTGTACGCGATAGGTGAGTCGGGTTTTCACGTCAGAAGCGTCGCGCCGTGGCGGCCCGTCGTCCCGAAAACTCTCACGTGAACTTCCGAACTCACTTGGGATGCAGCGCGGGGCCGGAGAGTTTTCGGGAGCCTGGGATGCGGCGCAGCACCCTGCCCCGCCCCAGCCAGAGCGTGAGCGCGGCTGCGGCGCGCCCGCAGCCGCCGCAGAAGCCCGCATCCCGACTTTTCGAGCGCCGGACGGTCCTTGGGCACCAAGCGGGCGGACAGGGGTGGCTAGGGCGGCGGGCAGACTCCTGAAAACCCTCACCTGGACGGCAGTCCCGGATCGCGGCCGGCGCCCCGCATGCACTCACGTGGAGTCCCGCCCGGTCGCCAGAACGACCTGCATGCACTCACCTGCGTTCCCGTGAACTCTCCGCCTGGCCCCGCATCCACTCACGTGAAGGTGCGCAAGTGCTTGTCAGCGTTGGAGATTCGGCCCCCTAAAGGGATTGAAGGGGTTAAAGGGCTTGAATCTCTTAAATTCCGACGCGTGGGGAGGAAGCAGTTCAAGCCTCCAAAAGCCAGCGGCTTGACGCTTCTTCGGGCGTGCAGCTGAATTCCGTCAAGCCGGCGATAAACTCCAGGCTTCCCCGGAGAGCACCCATGACGAGCAAGAGTTTGCCGCAACCCAGGCCGATCAGCCTGGCCGACATTGCCAACCAGGCCGAGCGCGCGGTGGCGATGATGGAACAGATCCGCTCGGCGATGTTGGCGCCTTCGGCGCGCAAGTCACCGCCCACCTTCAGCCTGTCGCAGCTGGCCGCGGCGCTGGACGTGGAGAAGGGTTCGATCTCGCACCGCATGAGCAAGGGCGATCTGCCCGCCGGGCGGCTGAACGCCGCGGGCAGCCGGCGCGAGTTCACGCTGGCCGAGGCGCGCCTCTGGGCCCGCGACTACCGCAAGGACAAGCTGCGGCCCCCGGGTGCCGAGGCGGTGACCATCAGCATCGGCAACTTCAAGGGCGGCGTTTCCAAGACGACCACGGCGGTGACGCTGGCTCAGGGCCTGTCGCTGCTGGGCCATCGCGTGCTGGTGATCGACACCGACCCGCAGGGCTCGCTGACCACCTTGTTCGGCATCCTGCCCGACACCGAGGTGGAAGAAGGCGACACCATCCTGCCGCTGGCAATGGGCACCGAGACGTCCATCCGTTACGCCATCCGGCCCACCTACTGGGACGGCATCGACCTGGTGGGCGCTGCGCCGGTGCTCTTCGGTGCCGAGTTCGCCCTGCCCGCCCGGCAGACGCAGGAGCCGGGTTTCGAGTTCTGGCGCGTGCTCGACCTGGGCATCGACGACGTGCGTGGCGAGTACGACGTGATCATCATCGACACGCCGCCGGCCCTGTCGTACACGACCATCAACGCCTTCATGGCCAGCAACGGCATCATCATGCCGCTGCCGCCCAACGCACTGGATTTCGCGTCGGCCTCGCAGTTCTGGAGCCTGTTCTCCGACCTGGCCAACGAGTTGCTGACGCGCCGCGGCCTGGACAAGACCTTCGACTTCATCCACGTGCTGCTGGCCCGGGTGGATTCGGCCGATGCCGCCAGCAACGTCATCCGGCAGTGGATAGGCCAGACCTATGCCGAGAAGGTGCTGCCGGTGGAGATCCCGAAGACCGCTGTGACGGGTGTGACGAGCGCCGAGTTCGGCACGGTGTACGACGTGTCGAAGTACGACGGCAGCGCGCGCACCTTCAAGCGTGCGCGCGATGCGTACGACAGTTTCGTGGGCCACATCGAGGGCTCGATACGGGGCGTCTGGGCCCGGCAGACGGCGGCATTGAACGGTTCAACACCCGAAACCCGTGACGGCAAGGAGACCAAGCGATGAGCAAGAAGCTTGCGGCCAAGGCCAGCCTGATCCAGATGCCGCCGGTGTCTGCGGAGCCTGTGGCGGGCGCGCCGGAACGTACCGAGCGGGGCGAGCGTGCCGATTTGGCTGACCCGCGCCCCAAGACGGCACCGGGTTCGATGGCCTTGTTCATGGCCTCGCAGTCGGCCGCGGTGAAGGAGGCCGAAGAGCTGCGTGAGCGCTTGAAGGCCTTCGATGGCGCCCTGCCCGTGCGGGCGCTGGACGCGCAATCCGTTCGTCCCTCGCGCTGGGCCAACCGGCACGAGCATTCCTTCGCCGACGAGGCTTTCGCCGAGCTCAAGGCCGATGTCGCTGCCGCCGGCACCAACGTGCAGCCGGTGGCGGTGCGCCAACTGCCGCGGGTGTTGAACGGTTCAACACCCGAGTCGCAGCCGGCGTACGAGCTGGTTTTCGGCCACCGCCGCCACCGCGCCTGCCTGGAGTTGGGCTTGCCGCTGCAGGCCATGGTGGCCGAGATGAGCGACCAGCAGCTCTTCGAGGCCATGGAGCGCGAGAACCGCGCCCGCAAGAACCTCAGCGCCTGGGAGCAGGGCGCGATGTACCGGCGTGCACTGGACGAAGGGCTCTACCCCTCGCAGCGCCGCCTGGCCGAGGCCTTGGGCGTGGACGTGTCGCTGGTTTCCAAGAGCCTGTCGCTGGCGCGCCTGCCCGACGCCGTTGTGGCGGCTTTCCCGAGCCCCTTGGACATCCAGTTCCGCTGGGCCCAGCCCCTGGCGGAGGCCCTTCAGAAAGACCCTGAAGGCGTGATCAGCCGGGCAGGGCGCCTGAAGGCCAGCGGCGAAACGCGCTCGGCCGCGCAGGTGCTGGCCGTGCTGGTGGGCGGTGCCGACGCGACGCTGTTGAACCGTTCAACACCCACGCACCGGGTCATCGAGGGGGTGGCCGGGCGCCAGGCGCTGATGACGCGTGACACGCGCGGCCGGGTCGTCATCAAGTTCGCGGCCGGCGCGCTCAGCGAGGCGGCAGAAACCGAGCTCGCGGCCTTCGTCGAGAAGTTGCTCAGCCGGCGCTGAGCCGCGGAGCAGGGCAGGGCAGGGCGCCGAGCGTCCATCGTTCTGCCCTCAGCCCTCAGCCCTCAGCCCTTGCCAGGCCCGAAGGCGTCTTGCACGGCGCGGTGCCGCCGGCCCTTTTCGGCGCGCACGTAGATGGAGGTCGTGGCCAGACTCTCGTGGCCCAGGTTGGCCTGCAGCACGTCTTGCGGCACGCCCTTGGCCGCGGCGTGCGAGCCGTAGGTGTGGCGCAGCCAGTGCGTGGAGGCCTCGGCGATGCGCTCGGCGGCCCGCCGGTCTGAGCCCGCCACATGGGCGGCGCAGCGCTCGAAGGCCGTCACCAACACTTCGTAGATGCGCGCCGGCGTCAGCGGCGCCTCGATCGCCAGCTTGGCGATCAGCGGCGTGGCCGAAGCGTTGTCGAAGGGCTCCGGTGGCAGGCCGCGCGCCTGCAGGTACAGGCGCAGCGCCTCCATGGCGGCATCGGGCAGGGGCACCTCGCGCCACTTGTTGCGCTTGCCCAGCACCATGATGGACCAGGCCCATTCGCCATCGTCGAGCTGTTCGTGGCGCAGCCAGCCCAGCTCGGCCGTCGCCAGTTCGGAAAGACGCATGCCCGTCATGTAGGCGAAATCGAGCATGAAGCGCAGCCGATGCAGGGCAGGGGAGGGCGCTTGCGCCAGTTCCTGCGCCAGCCAGCCCTGCACCAAGGCCCACTGCTTCTGTGAAAGTGCGCGCAGCTGCGGCATCGAGGGCGCGTCGGCACGTTGCGGCACGTCGTCCCAGGGGTTGCTGTCGAGGTAGTGGCGCCGCACCAGCCACTCGCAGAGCGAGCGCACGATGGTCAACGCCGCCGCCTGCGAGCCCGGTGCCAGGGGGCCTTCAAACGGGCGCCAGGCCTCCGACCACCGCTGGGCGTTGCGCGGCCCAGTCCACTCGGGGCCTGGCTGGGCCAGGAAATCGCGGTAGGCCACGCAATCGTCACCGTCCAGCGAAGACAGCGCCTTGCGCCGCTGCATCACCGCCCAGAGCAGGAAGCGCTCGCCTTCCTTGCGGTAGGCGCGCCAGGTGTGGCTGCCGGGCAGGCGCAGGCGCAGCCAGGCCTGCAAGGCCTCGAAGTCGTTGGCGGCGGCGATCTTGCAGCGCGCCAGCGGAGCCCGGTTCAGGCCGTGCGAACCGTCGCGCTCGGCCGGTGGGATGAAACGCTCCAGCGGCACGATCCCCACGCGCGGCAGGGGCGCGAGCCCTTGCGTGTCCACTTGCCGCAAAGGCGCCAGGGCAGGGGAGGGCAGGGCGCCCAGCGTGGCTTCGTGTTCGCGCAGCCAGCGCACGATCCGCGCCGCCCCTTCCGGCCCGATGCGCGGGATGCCGCGCTGCCAGTGAAAGCCTTTGCTGCGCACCCAGAACGTCAGCTCTTCCAGGCGCTGGATGCCCACCACGGCCAGGCGCTGGGCCACCTTGTCGTCGAGCCAGGCACTCACCAGATCGGCAGGCGCTGGCGGCCGCACCACCAGCCGTTCCAGCCACTGCACGGCCTGCACCAGGCGTTCACGCAGGCGCTGCTTGCGGCGCGCCGTGCTGCGTGCGTCGGCGGCGCCGTGTTCGGCCTGGTACAGCGCGATCAGTTCGGCTTCGGTGTAGTAGTCGGCGGGTTGCTGGGCCGCGAACTCGGCCAGCGTGGGCGCGTTGCGCGCGGTTTCGACCATCGCTGCCGGATCGCGCCGCAGCAGCGCTGCCAGATCGGGTCGCCCATGCGCCCGGGCCAATGCACGCAACTCGTCCAGCAGGCGTTGCAGCTCGCCCCGGGCGCGGCGCCCGTCGCCCGCGCCGTCGACGTAGAGATAACGATCCCGCGCCGCCACGAGGTCCAGGCCCTCGGCCCAGCAACGCACGAAGGCCATCTGCGGCGAGCCCAGCCGCCGAGGTGGGTTTGTCGTGCGCGTAGCGGGCTTGGGTCTGGGGGGCATGGGTCGGGCCAACGGCTGCAAGTGCTTGTCAGGCTTGGATTTACAGTGAGTGTGCCGCAACCCGCCAGCGATTGGCGACCATTTACACCTACCATGGTAATAAAGATTATCAAGGTATTGAGATGAGCTAAGGCCGGTCAGGGCAGGGTGGCAACCCGGGTGGCGCGTTGCCTGGGCCGTGCGCTCCCGTGCCCAAGGGGGTGGCTGTGGGGCCCGCCGCACGGTGGCGCCGGGGCGCGGCATCATCTGGCGCACAACACAGCACACAGGGAGTCTTTGCGCATGCTGGTCAGCAATCTCGAAACCGCCCCCGGCCACCGCGTCACCGCGCACCTGGGCATCGCCCAGGGCAGCACGGTGCGCGCCAAGCACGCCGGCAAGGACATCCTTGCCGGTTTGAAGAACATCGTCGGCGGCGAACTCAAGGCCTACACCGACCTGATGCAGGAAGCCCGGGCCGAGGCCGTGGCCCGCATGACCGACGAAGCACGGGCCCTGGGCGCCAACGCCGTGCTCAACGTGCGCTTCGTCACCACCAGCATCACGGCCGGTGCGGCGGAGATCCTCGCTTACGGTTCGGCCGTCACGGTCGAGCCCGTCTGAGCGCGCCACGGGCATGGACGCCAGCTTCTGGCTCGAGACCTTCAACCTGTGGCTGCTGCTCGGCCTGCTGCTGCTGGGCTACGGCGTCGGCCGCTGGCAGGAGCGGCGGCACTACCGCAGCCTGCGCCAGCGCGAAGAGGCCTTGCGCCACATCGTCGCCCTGAACACGCGCTACATCCCCGACGGCGTGGCGGCCACGGGCGCGGTGCTGGTCAGCGGTGGCGTGGTCATTTCCTCCGACTACTTCAAGACCTTCGTCGCCGGCTTCCGCGCCTTCTTCGGCGGCCGCTTCCGAGGGTACGAGACGCTGCTGGAGCGCGCCCGGCGCGAGGCCTTGCTGCGCCTGAAGGCCGAGGCCCAGGCCGCGGGCACCACGCTCGTGATCGGGGTGCGCTTCCAGAGCACCACCATCGCCGGCTCGGCCACGCCCTCGGTGGAGGTGATGGCCTTCGGCACCGCGCTGCACCGCGCGCCCTGAAGCCGCCCGCCCGCGCATGAGCCCGCCGCCGCCCCGGCTGGAGAACCGGCTGCCGCCGGAAGACCTGCTCGAGCGAGACGAACATCCGCTGCGCGAACTGGCTTGGCTGCTGGCGGCCAGTCTCTTTGCCTTGGCGGTGCTGGTCCTGGTCGCTGGCTTGGCGGCACGTTGGCTCGCACCGCACCTGCCCTTCCGGCACGAGGTGGCGCTGGCCGAGCGCCTGTTCGACGAGGCCGCCCCCACCGACGCCCAAGCCCGCGCCCGGCACGCGGCCCTGCAGGCCCTGGCCGATCGCGTGGCCGCCCGCATGGCGCTGCCCGCGGGCATGCAGGTGCGGGTGACCGACGACCCGTCGAACCTCGTCAACGCCTACGCCACGCTGGGCGGGCGCATCCGCGTCTTCCACGGCCTGCTGCGCAAGCTGGAGAGCGAAGAGGCACTGGCCGCCTTGCTGGCGCACGAGATCGCACACGTGAAGCACCGGCATGTCGCGGCCGGCATGGGCCACGGCCTGGCGGTGGCGCTGGTGCTCTCGGTGGTGGCGCCCGAGGGTGCGGCGCAGGCGGCGCAAGGCCTGCTGGGCGGTGCCGCGCAGTTGGCGCTGCTGGGTTATTCGCGCGACAACGAAAGGCTCGCCGACGAAGAGGCCCTGGCCGCCAGCCTGGCCTTGTACGGGCACGCCGGCGGCATGGCGCAACTGTTCAAGGTGCTGCCACAGGCCGATGCCCCGGCCGGTACGGCCTGGTTGCGCAGCCACCCCGACACTGCCGAACGCCTGGCGCGCGTGCAAGCCGCTGCGTCCCCTGCACCTGCACCTGCACCGGCCGCCTTGACGCCGCTGCCGCCGGCCCTGCGCGAGCTGCCGCCGGAACGCTGAACAGGCCGCGCCCACCGCGGCTGATCACGTGCGGCGCCACTTCTGCGCTGACCGCTCAAGTTTCAGGGGCAAATGACTTCGGTAAGGTGCGCGCCCCAAGGGCTGGCACGGACAGCCCCAGCTCGGAATCCCATGGACGCTCTCAACCCCTACCACCTCCGGCCCTGGGTGGGCCAGTACGGCAGCCACATCAGCGCCGAACTGCCCACGCCGGCGCACCCCAGCCTCGCCGCCATGGCGCATGCGGCCTGCACGCGTTTTGCGGCCCAGACGGCCTTCACCACCGTCATGCCCAACGGCATGTACGGCAGCCTGAGCTACGGGCAGGTGCAGGATAAGAGCGACGACTTCGCACGCTACCTGCGCGGCGTGCTGGGCCTGGCGGCCGGCGACCGCGTGGCGATTCAGATGCCGAACTGCCTGAGCTACCCGGTGGTGCTGCTGGGTGTGCTGAAGGCCGGCTGCGTGGCGGTGAACACCAACCCGCTGTACACCGCCAGCGAAATGGCGCACCAGTTCAAGGACAGTGGCGCCAAGGCGGTGGTGGTCGTCGACATGTTCGCCGACAAGCTGGCGCAGGCCCTGCCCGGCACCGACGTGAAGCATGTCGTCATCACCCGCGTGCCCGAGTTCTTTCCGGCGCTGGTGGGCGGCATCGTGCATGCGGTGATGAAGTACTGGAACAAGCTCGTGCCCCGGAACAGCGTGCCGGCGACGGCGCTGCCGGATGCGCTGGCCCAGGGTGCCGCCGCCGGGGGTGACGTGGCCCGCTACGGCCAGGGGCTGAACCACGACAGCCTGGCCCTGCTGCAGTACACCGGCGGCACCACGGGCGTGGCCAAGGGCGCGATGCTCACGCACGGCAACCTGCTGTGGAACATGGCGCAGATGCGCGCCATGTGCGCGAGCCACATCGACGAAGGCAAGGAGGTGGTGCTGACGGCGCTGCCGCTGTATCACATCTTCGCTTTCACGGTGAACTTCCTCTGCATGTTCGAGGCCGGCGCGCGCAACGTTCTCGTGCCCAGCCCGCGGCCCATCCAGAACCTGCAGCGCGCCATCGAGAACTACAAGATCACCTGGATCACCGGTGTGAACACGCTCTACAACGCGCTGCTGTGCGAAGAGTGGTTCACCGCCTATCCGCCCAAGCACCTGAAGGCCGCCGGCGGCGGCGGTGCGGCCATGCACCACGCGGTGGTGGAGCGCTTCGAGCACGTGACGCGCGCGCCGCTGGTGGAAGGCTACGGGCTCACCGAAAGCTCGCCCGTGGTGTGCTTCCAGCCGCTGAACGCGCGGCGCCAGAAAGACACCATCGGCATCCCCGCCCCCATGACCGACGTGTGCCTGGTCGATGACCACGGCAAGCCCGTCGCCGTGGGGCAGCCCGGTGAACTGGTGGTGCGCGGCCCGCAAGTGATGCAAGGCTACTGGCAGCGCCCCGAGGCCAGCGCCGAAGTGCTGAAGGACGGCTGGCTGTTCACCGGCGACGTGGCGGTGATGGACGCCGAGGGCACCTTCCGGATCGTCGACCGCAAGAAGGACATGATCCTGGTGAGCGGCTTCAACGTCTACCCGAACGAGATCGAAGACGCGCTCTCGCGCCACGACGGCGTGCTCGAAGCCGCGGTCATCGGCGTGCCTGACGAGAAGACCGGCGAGGCCGTGCGCGCCTATGTCGTCAAGCGCGACGAGAGCCTCACCGCCGAGGCGCTGCAAGCCCATTGCCGCACGCTGCTGACGGGCTACAAGCTGCCCGCGCGCATCGAGTTCCGCGACGAGTTGCCCAAGACCCCGGTGGGCAAGATCCTGCGCCGCGACCTGCGCGCCGAAGTGCTGGCCGCACGCACCCAGAACAAGACCTGACCGACCATGCTCTCCGACTTCGAAACCAAGCTGCTGAGCGTGATGATGATCTTCATCATGCTCGGCATGGGTGCCAGCCTGACCTTCAAGGATTTCGCGCTGGCCTTGCGCAAGCCGGCCGGCGTCGGCATCGGCCTCGTCACCACCTACGTTCTGACGCCGCTCGTGGGTGTGACCCTGGCTACGCTGCTGCAGCTGCCGCCGGCCTACGCCGTGGGCCTGATCCTGATGGCCTGCCTGCCCGGCGGCACCACCAGCAACATCTTCAACTACTTCAGCAAGGGCGTGCTCAGCCTGTCCATCCTGATGACGGTGGTGAGCACGCTGTTCGCCGTGCTGCTGGTGCCGCTGACGCTGGGCCTGCTCACGGCCAACATCGAAGGCGAATGGCGCGTGCCGCCGGGCAACGTGGCGCAGGTGCTTTTCGTGCTGCTGGTGCCCACCGTCATCGGCATGCTGCTGCGCAAGTGGAACGCCAACGTGGGCGCCGTCATCGAGATGCTGGGCGGCCTGCTGGGCGTGGTGGTCATCGTGTTCCTCGTCGCCACCTGGGTGCCGCGCAACCACCAGCTGCTGGCCACCACGCCATGGCAGGTGTACGCGGGCGCCATCGGGCTGGGGCTGTGCGGCTTTCTCGTGGGCTACGCCTTCGCACGCCTGGTGCGGCAGGACGGGCGCCGCGCGCGCACCATCGCGCTGGAGACCGGCATCCAGAACGGGCCGCTGGGCGTGCTGATCGTGCTGCTGACCTTCACCGGCACGCAGCAGCAGGAAGTGCTGCTGATCCCGGTGCTGTACTCGCTGTTCATCGTGCTCACCTCGGCGGCCGTGACGGTCTGGTTCCGCCGCATCACCACGCGCGAGGAGCTGGCACGCGACGCAGCGAAGATCGGCGCGCTCGCGCGGGGCTGAGGCCACCGCTGCCCCAGTGAGCAGCAGCGCCGTGGCAGGCGTTACCGCGGAACGCGCGTCGGCGTATCAGGCTGCGCGCTGGGCCGCTTTGCTTCGCTGGTAACGCAGTTCGAAGAAGCAGGACGTGAGCAAAGAGAAGTCGAGCCCCAGGTGGCGCAAGGCTTCGCAAGCGCGGTCTTCCACCTCCCGCGCTGACAGCGGGCCGCTGATGACGAATTCACCCGGCGGCAGCGCGCACTGCTCACCATCCAGCAGCAGGTGCGCGGAGAAACCTTCGGCCTGCAGGCGGCGGCAAACGCCCACGAAGCCGGCTGGCGTCCAGGGCTCCACTTCCACGCGGATCAGAAAATCGGCCATGCCGCGGGCCTAGAAACGCCACACCGACGACAGCGGCACGTCCATGCCGTTGTCGAGCATCAGTTGGCCGCCCGCCGACTTGGCGAAGGACACCGCGGCGACGTTGGCGCGGGCCAGGGGCGTGGCTGGCACGTCCTTCTTGTTCGCGGTGGCCACCACGCGGAAGCTGAACTGTCCTTCGGAGGGCCTGCGCGAGGTTCTCCAGTTGAAGTCGTGCACGCCCTTGTCCTTGGCACCCAGGCTGAAGCTGTCGACCACGCGGCGGTTGCTGTCCAGCACCTCCACCGTCACGTTGCTGGCACGGCCGTCGAGCGCGAAGGTGCCCGAGGCCTTGCCGTTCTTCACGCCCAGCTCGTTGGTCTGCACCACGACGTTCTTGCCGATCATCGTGGAGGCGGTGAACGCCTCCGAGCGCAGCTGGCTTGCCGTCAGCGCCTGGATGCTCTGGTTGAGCTGGTTGATGCCGGTGACGGTGTTGATCTGCGCCACCTGGCTGGTGACCTGCGCGTTGTCCAGCGGGTTCAGCGGGTCCTGGTTCTGCATCTGCACGCTGAGCAGGCGCATGAAGCGCTGTGCGTCTTCGCTCACGCTGCTGGCCACCGGCTGGCGCCGGTTGAGGCTTTCGTAGGTGGCAGCCATGCTGCCTTTGGTTTTGTCGACGTTGGACATGTCGGCCCCGAAGCGGTGAAGGTTCGAATCGGGCGCAGCCGCCCCGGGCTGCTGCTTGAGAACACCCCGTGGCCGAAGCATAACCACCTGGCCGCGGCCTGCCAACAGCCCTTAGGTGCAAGTGCAGTCCGAGAACGCCTGCTTGATGGCGTTCGGATCGCCATGCCGCCGTCGCAGCCTCGCAGGGCCGGCCTTCAGCCGCGGGCGTCGAAGGCCAGGATCGCCGGGGCGATCTGCGGCAGCGGCAGCACCGTGTCGACGGCGCCGCAGGCGATGGCTTCCTTGGGCATGCCAAAGACCACGCAAGTCGCTTCGTCCTGCGCGATGGTGCGGGCGCCGCGGTCGTGCGCCAGCTTCATGCCGCGTGCGCCGTCGTCGCCCATGCCCGTGAGCATGATCGCCAGCACGTCGCGGCCAGCGCATTCCGCCGCCGAGCGGAACAGCACGTCGACCGATGGGCGGTGGCGGTTGACAGGGGGCCCGTCGACCACGTCGACGTAGTACTGCCCGCCGGCCTTGCGCATCTGCATGTGGCGGCCGCCAGGGGCGATCAGCACCACACCTCGCTCGATGCGGTCGCCGTGGCGTGCCTCGCGCACCCGCATCGCACACACGCCGTCCAGACGCTCGGCGTACATGGCCGTGAACTTCTCCGGCATGTGCTGCACGATCGCGATGCCGGGCGCATCGGCCGGCAGCGCCAGCAGCATCGCCTCGATGGCCTGCGTACCGCCGGTCGAACTGCCGAGCACCACCGGCTTGTTGACCGACAGCGTGTGCAGTCCCGGCACCGCGGTCGGCCGGGGGGCGGCCGGCGCACGCTTGGCGGATGTGGGCGGCAGGCCCGCGCGCGGCCGGCTGCGCGCGGCGGCCTTCAGCGTCTGCACCAGCTCGCGCCGCGAGTCCTCGAGAAACTGCTTGAGCCCCAGCCGCGGCTTGGTCACCACCGCCACGGCGCCGGCCGCCATCGCCTCCAGAGCCACTTTGCCGCCCTGCTCGGTCAGGGTGGAGCAGATGACGGTGGGGATGGGCGACTCGGCCATGATCTGGCGCAGGAAGGTCAGGCCGTCCATGCCCGGCATCTCGATGTCCAGCAGCAGCACGTCGGGACGGCATTTGCGCAGGGCCGGCGCAGCGATCAGCGGGTTGGGCGCGGTGCCGATCAGCGTGATGTCGGGGTCGCCCTGCAGCAGGTGCAGCAGGGCCTGGCGCACCACGGCAGAGTCATCGACGGCATAGACCTGGATCGGCATGGAGACTTTCTTGTCGGGCAGCGCTGGCGGGCGCTGGGGGCGCTGGGCACGCTGGTGCGGCCCGGCCTGGAGCTCAGGCCTGGCCCTTGATGAAGGCCCCGGGCGCCAGCGGCGTCAGGGGCGTGTCGCAGGCCACCCGGCCCTCGGCGATGCCGATGAAGAACAGCCCGCCGGGCCGCAGTTGCGTGAGCACGCGGTCGACCACCTCGCGTTTGGTCGCGGTGTCGAAGTAGATGAGCACGTTGCGCAGGAAGATGACGTCGAAGGGCCCGATGTCCTCGATCGGCCGGCACAGGTTGAGCTGCCCGAAGCGCACCCGCTCGGTCAGGCGCGGGTGCATCTGCACGAGGCCCGCGGAGGATCCCTCGCCGACCAGGCAATGGCGGCGGCGCTGCTCGATCGTCACGTGGCGCAGCCGGTCCTCGGGGTAGATGGCCTGCACGGCGCTGCGCAGGACGCGGTCGCTGATGTCGGTGCCCAGCACCTGCCAACTGGGGCCGATGCGGCCCTGGGCTGCCAGGTCGGCCAGCAGCATGGCGGTGCTGTAGGCCTCGTCGCCGAAGGACGAGGCCGCGCTCCAGGCCGACACCGACGGCAGCCGCCGGCGCTCCAGCTCGTGAGCCAGCAGCTCGTAGTGCGCCGGCTCGCGGAAGAAGTAGGTCTCGTTCGTCGTGAGCAGGTCCACCGCCACCTGCAGTTCGCCGCCGTCGTCGCGGCGCGAGATCAGGGCGAGGTAGTCCTCGAAGCAGGCCAGCCCCAGTTGCTGCAGGCGCGGCGACAGCCGCGAGTTGATGAGCGGCAGCTTGGTGTCGGGGAAGGACAGCCCGGCGGTCTGGTGCATCAGCTGCGTGAAGCCGCGGAAGGTCGGCTCGGACAGCGGGGGCAGCGCGGCAGGCATGGTGGCAGTGCGCACAGGGCGGCTCAATACGGACGGAAGTTGCCGTGGGTGCCCGTGGCCTTGGCCTGGCCCCGGCCCGCAGCCGGTGCCGAGAAGGCGGCCGCGCTGGTGGCTGCAGGGCTGCGCATCGGCGAGTTCGGGGCGCGGCGCTCCGTGAAGCGCGTGCTCTCCGCGTGGCTGCGTGAGGCTGCCGTCTCGCGGGCCGAGCGGAAGAAGGCCACCGCCTCCTGCAGCTGGCCGGCCTGACCGGTGAGCTCTTCGGACGTGGCGGCCAGTTCCTCGGAGGCCGCGG
>JBHYDA010000005.1:0-299515 GCA_051861265.1 Rubrivivax sp. | reverse complement strand
TAGACGTCGAACACCTATGACAACGGACAACGCAGGCAGGTCGCCTACTTCATGCCTCGTGAAAGATCCAGGCTAGGCGCCGCTGGGTCCCGTCAGGCGCCCGTCGGGCCCAGCCTGAAAGCCGACACCGCTTGCACCAGGTGCTGGGCCTGCACCTTCAGGCTCTCGGCCGCGGCGCTGCTCTCTTCCACCAGCGCGGCGTTCTGCTGCGTCACCTGGTCGATCTGGGTGATCGCCTCGCCCACCTGACCGACGCCCTGGCTCTGTTCGGCGCTGGCGCCGCTGATCTCGCCGACGATGTCGGTCACACGGCGGATGGCCGTCACCACCTCGCCCATCTGGCTGCCCGCGCGGTCGACCAAGGCACTGCCCTCGGCCACGCGTTCGACGCTCGTGCCGATCAGCGTCTTGATCTCCTTGGCCGCCGTGGCGCTGCGCTGCGCGAGGCTGCGCACCTCGCTGGCCACCACCGCGAAACCGCGCCCTTGCTCGCCGGCACGGGCGGCTTCGACGGCGGCGTTGAGCGCCAGGATGTTGGTCTGGAAAGCAATGCCGTCGATGACGCCGATGATGTCGGCGATCTTCTGGCTGCTCTCGTGGATGCCCTTCATGGTCTGCACCACTTCGCCCACCACCTGCCCGCCACGCGCCGCCACGTTGCTGGCCTCGGCGGCCAGGCTGGTGGCCTGGAGGGCGTTTTCGGCGTTCAGCCGTACCGTGGCGCCCAGTTCCTCCATCGAGGCCGCGGTCTGTTCCAGTGCGCTCGCCTGCTGCTCGGTGCGCTGGCTCAGGTCGGCGCTGCCGGCGGCCACTTGCGAAGACCCGGTGGCGATGCTGTCGCTGCTGTTGCGCACCGTGCTCACGATGCTGGCCAACTGCACGTTCATGACTTTCAGGGCGGTGAGCAGTTGGCCGGCTTCGTCACTGCGCCGGACTTCGATGCGGGTGCTCAGGTCGCCAGAGGCCACCGCTTCGGCCACCTTCACGGCGTGGCGGATGGGGCCTACGGTGGAACGGCTCATGACCACCACCATCACGGCGGCCAGGGCTGCGGCCACCAGCATCATGCCCACGCTCAGCAGCGCGGCGCGGCGCCCCTGCGCGTTGGAGGCCTTCAGGTGCTCTGCAGAAAGGCTGGCGATGTTCTCGGCCACCTTGTCGACCAGCGCCGCAGGCGCACGGTCCATGCCCTTGACCGCCGCATCGCCCACGGCCGAATCGAAGTCGGCCGCCGTGAAGGCCTGGTAGGCCTTGCGGTAGCCGCTGCCCATCTCGGCATGGGCGCGTGCGAACTCATCGACGAGACGGCGCGCCTCGCCCTCGGGCAGTGACTTCAGCAACTGCGCGGCCTGCGTCGCGACTTCTTTTTCCTGCTTCTGAAAGGCGGTCCAGAAGCGCTCGAGCTGCTTGGGGTCCTTGCCGCGAAGAAGGGTGTTCTTCCACTCCTGCACCTGCGTCTTGAAGCCCACCAGCATGGCGGACGCCGTGCGTTCGTTGCCCAGATCCACTTCATTGATGTGCGAGATGTCGACCAGCGCTGCACGCAGCTGGTACACCCCAAAAAGGCCGGCGCTGACGGCCAGCAGCAGCGCCAGGCCCATGACCAGCGGCAGTCGCACGCTGATCTTCAGGTTGTTCATCCAGTTGATCGGGGGATCCTTTCGGCGCAGCCGAGGGCGAGCCTCCAAGGTCGCACCGAATCGTGCGGACCTGGGCACACCCTCCTGTTGCGGTTTTCGGCCGCTCACGGGCGAAAACAAGGATGGCCAAGGGCCGGGTGAACATCGGCTGACCAGGACCGAGAAGAGTTCACGGGCTCAACGGCTGGGCGCGTTCACCTTGGTGTCGCGGTCCGTCGCGGCGCGCCGCGCAGAGCGCTATTCGAGTTCAGGCCACGGCGCCGAACAAGGCGCCAGCGCCGGCGGTGACGGCCATGGCAACCGCACCCCAGAAGCCGACGCGCCACGCGCCGCGCCACACGCCCGCCCCGCCGGCCTGGGCCGACAGCGCGCCCAGGCCCGCCAGAAACACCAGCGACGACGCCGACACCCAGAAGATCAGGTGCGCCGCCGAAGCCATGGCGACGACGGCAATCGGCAACACCGCACCCACCGCGAAGCTGCCGGCCGACGCGAGTGCGGCCTGCGTTGGACGCGCGGCGGTCGTTTCTGACAGCCCCAGCTCGTCGCGGGCGTGGGCCGCCAAGGCGTCGTGGGCCATGAGCTGGCCGGCCACCTGGTCGGCCAGCGGCGGGGCCAGGCCGCGGCCGACGTAGATGTTCGCCAACTCGCGCTGCTCGCCCGCGGGGTCTTGCTGCAGTTCGATGCGTTCCCGTGCCAGATCGGCGTTTTCGGTGTCTGCCTGGGAGTGGACAGACACGAACTCTCCTGCCGCCATCGACATGGCACCGGCGATCAGGCCCGAGACGCTGGTCAGCATGAGCGTGCGGTGATCGGCACCCGCCGCCGCCACGCCCAGCACCAGGCTGGCGGTCGAGACGATGCCGTCATTGGCGCCGAGCACCGCGGCGCGCAACCAGCCGATGCGGTCGCTGTGGTGGTGCTCAACGTGGCGTGCCAGCCTCCTGGCGAACAGCCCGCGCCGCGGCAAGGTCGGTCCGGCCGTTGGCGTCTGCGTGGTCATGAAGGCATGCCCGGTGAGCTTGAGAGTGCGGCGCCTTCAGGTGGCCAGCGCTTCCTTGGTCAAGTGCCACGCCTGCGACAGCTTGGCGCCTCGTGCGTGGTACGCGCTCTTGACCCGCTGGAGGCGGCCTTCGATGCGCGCCTTGGCTTCTCCCGTGGTCTGGCTCAACTGCTGCTTCAGCGACGCGGCCTTGGCCTCCGCTTCCTGCTTCAGCGTGTCCAGGCGCTTCTGGCCGCGGCGCACGGCAGCGTCCAGGCTGGCTTTCGTCGTCGCGAGCTTGGCCTGCAGCCGGGTCTTGGCAGCACCGCTGGCGTGCGAGGCCTCGGATTCGAGTTCCTGGATCTCGGCCTTGAAGGCCCCGATGTCATGCTCGAACTGCGCCTCCGCCACTTCGGTGCGGCTGCGCCTGAAGACCTTTCCGCCCGCGGCTTCCAATGCAGCGTCGACCGGCACGGTCCACTCTTCTTCGATCTCTGCCACCAAGGCCACCTTGCCAGGCTGCAGATGCTGGGTTGCGGCTTCGATGAAATCCAGGCCCACGCCTGCCGCCCAGAAGTCGCGCACGGCGCCCGCCACGGTGCCTGTGACGGCACCGATGGCCAGGCCCACAGGCCCGCCAAGCAAGCCGATCAGGCTGCCCACGGCCAGCCCGGTGACGGCGCCGACCGCATCGGTGCCCAAGGACTTCTTGACGCTGAGCGCGCCCTTGGCGTCGCGCGAAAGCACGCCGGTGGCGTAGAGCGTGATGTCGCCAGACGTGTGCAGGGCACGCATCGCGTTCAGCCCGGCATCGGCGGCCGGCTCGTTGTCGAAGACCGCGACCAGTAGCTTGTTCATGTGATGTCCATTCCATAGACCTTGGGGCCGACGCCGGCGGCGTCGGAGCTTCAAGCAGGGGCCATCCCGGTCGGCTTGCGCAGGCGAGCGGTGGCTGCGCTGACACCGACCTCGACCGCCCTCACGCAAGCCTGGTGGCCGGCTCCGTGCCGACCACTCAACCTGCCTGCGCTGGCTGGTTGACGCCGACGGTTTGCGACAAGAGCAGTTGATGGTCGGCCTGCAGCCCCATGGCACGCGCCAGGGCGTCCCGGTCGAACCACGCACGGATCACCGTGGCCAGGCCTTCGGAAGCGCAGTAAAGGTAGACGTTCTGGGCCATCGCCCCCGCCGTGGCATGGGCGTAGGCCTCACGCTGGGCCACCGGCACGAGCTTCATGCGCGCATGGTCGGCCACGAACACCAGGTCCAGCGGCGCGGTGTCCACGAAGTCCTGGTTGCCCGTCACGCGGCGAACGTCGCTGGCCACCACCAGGGCGAGTGCGTGCGACCCGGGTTCGTAGAGAAAGAGGCCCTGCGGCATCGCCACGTACAGCAGCACTTCCTGCGCGTTCATCGCACTGGGCGCGGTGCGGCCGCCGTCAGCGTGGCGGTTGATGCCGCCCGCTGCCCACAGCAGATCGGACAGCACCTGCTCGGGCAAGGGCTCGGATGAGAACGCACGCAAGGATTGCCGGCTGGAGAGCGCCGACATCAAGGGCATGCCGCCGCTGAGCGAGGGCGACCGCAAGGCCCGCAACGGCGTCGGGTCTCCCGTGGACGGCAGCGGGTGGAGTTGCCCGATGAGGCCCAACGCCAGCTTGGTCAGGGTATTCACCGGTGTGTCCTGAAGCCATCGGCCATCACGACGCCACCTGGCAATCGCCGGCGCACCGGGAGCGAGCCCCGTCGCGGACCTGCTCGAGCAGCAGGGCTCAGAGGCATGGCGAATGCATCGTCGTTTCATCACCCGCCGAGCCCGCGGAGCCTTCCTGGCGGCGCGTCCCCGGCCGCGATGGCACGTGGCGCGCCATCTTCCGCAGCGCGCCCCGCATCAAGGGGCGGAGTGCTCGCAGCCAACGCCGATCACGTGGGCTGGATCCTGGCGTGGCGGTTGGCGAGTTCATGAGGCAGTCTGGCACCCGCGGCATCGCTCATCCGTTCGGTGCCGCACCCGTGGCCTGCCGCCGAGCGCCAAACCTGCATGACCACTGCTTGGCGGTCGGCCTTGCCTGCCGGCCACCGCTGCCAGCCCAGCGCTGACGTCAGTGGGGTGCGCCCATGTCGTCGTCTGCGGCGTGGCGCCATGCCACGCTGCCGCTGTCTTGCAGGTAAATCCGCTGGGGGGTTGGCATCATCTCGCGCAGCTTCATGCCGAAGTCGTTGCCGGAGACGCCCTTGAAGTTCGGCACGCCGAGATTGGTCGGCACTTTCTGCACGCAGGTCTCGCCGACCACTTCGCCAATGGTGCATTCGCGTCCGGCGGCCAGGACGCTCTGGCTTTGCCTGAAGTGGCTGATCTCGTCGCGCTTGGCCTGCAGGGATTGCTGCAGCACCTGCTTCTCCTTGGCGAACCTCTCCATCGCCTTGAGCCCGGTCACGTGCCGGTTCTGCATCTGGCGGAAGTTGCTCTCCTGCACCGGCGACAGCACCAGCTTGCCCGCACGCACCATGTCGGTCAGTGCCAGCAGCTTGCTGAATTCAGGGTCTGCCGCCAGTTTCTGGACTTCGGCGGCCAAGGCTTCGATCTTGTGCTCGATCTCGGCAACACCCGCCCACAGCGCGGCCAGTTTGCGCCGCCCTTCCGTGGCGTCCGGGATGAGCATGGACACCAGGTTGGGCTTGCCGCGGCGCATGTCGGAGGTCTGGATCTGCACCGACCGGGCCACCAAGGTGCAACCCTGCGCCAGGCCGACACGCAGGCTGTTGGCGATGACTTCGCAATTGATGGCGTGCCCGATGGTCACCACATCACCGATGAGCGTCGAGTTCTCCGCATAGTGCACATCGATGCTGCCGCCCACAGCCTCGACGCCCGCGTTCAAGGCGCGGTTCTTGATCTGGATGCTGCCGCCGGCGCTCGTCGCGCGGCCACCACTCAGGCTGTCATCCAGTTCGATACGCCCGGACTTGGAGACCAGCGACCCGTACACCGTGGAGGTGAACTTCATGTGCTTGCCTTCCACCACGCGACCCTCTTGCACCTCGCCGTGTTCGACAAACTCATCGACTGAGAGGGTCAGATCGCCGGTGGTCTTGGCATTGATGCCGCTCTTGTTCTCGATCTTCTCGGTGACCGAGATCTGGTTGGTGGCCACATCGATCGAGATGAATCCGCTGGCCGCCGCGCTGATGAACTGGCCGTCGGCACCGTTCTCGATGATCGTTCCCGGCCCGGCAAGGGCCTCCAGGCTGAGGTCCTTGGGCAGATCGGGCTCGATGATGTCGCCCGTGACTCGAAAGCCCGGCTTGCCCAGCTGCCGGGGCACCTTCTTCATCATCCGCCGGCCCTTGGCGATTTGCGGGAAGCGATTCTTGAAGCGCCGCAGATCGGCCCTGCCCGCCGTGATCAAGGGCGAATCGTCGCGGTGCAGGCCTTCGAACTGCTCCAGCAGTTCGGCATCGCGCCCGGCTTGGGGCGCGAGTTCGAGCGCCACGGCCAAACGATCGGTCTTGTTGGCGGCAATGGCGTCAGCAACCGCCTGCACCTGGATGCCGAAGCGCACGCCCTTGGACCACATGACGCAGATGAATTCGTCGATGTCCAGGCGGGTCGGCTCGAGACGGACCCTGTCGCCGTTGCCGAGGACCGGCGACTGCCCGGTGGCCTCGGTCTGACTGACCTCGGGCTCGGGCTCGCTGATTTCCAGAAACACGGGCTCGAGCAGGTACTCGGCCCGCGCGCCTTCGTCGAGCACACGCACCTCCTTGTAGAGCGACCGGCGCGTGGGCGACAGGCGCATGATGCCGGCCGCCAGCCGAATCTCGCAGGCACGGCCGCGCATCGATTCCGGCTGGTACAGCAGCGCCTGGAGGCTGGCGTAATCGAGCTGGGTGAAATACGCGCCCTGCGCAAAGAGCCGATCGACGAAGACCAGAAAACTGTCGTCCGCAGGCATCTTGGCCACATCGAGCACGACACCACCGGCGGTCTTGCGGATGAAGCTCGGCAGAGACGAGATGTCATGGCTGGACGCCGCGACGCCCGCGGTATCCATCTGCTCAGTCATGTCGCCTCAGCGTGCCCATCGTGAACATCCATCAAGCTTGGCTCGGTTCTCGGTCGTTGCCGGCCGGCCGAGGTTTTCGCGGCGATGCCCTGCAGGCCCTGCCGCTGGGGCCGTCAACCAGGTTGCGCGCCGGCGCGGGCATCTGCCAAGGTTGTCGGCCAGCCGGCGAATTTCTTCAGGGCGGGCGTGCCGGCTGCGCTCCGTCAAGCGTGACCAAGGTCGCCAGAATCCACTCGTGGCGAGGTCGCGTCGCAGGCACACCCGGCCCGGGCATCGCAGGTCGGGAAGCCAGAAGCTTCGGGGCATCCCGGGCTCAGGACTCTGTTTCCCTGGTGCTGCCGTAGATGTGCCAAACCGCGACAAACATCGCCGCGATGGCCGGGCCGAGGACGAACCCGTTGATGCCAAAGACCGCCATGCCGCCCAGGGTGGTGGTCAGCACCAGGTAGTCCGGCAACCGGGTGTCCTTGCCCACCAGCAGCGGGCGCAGCAGGTTGTCGACAAGGCCGATCACCAGCACGCCCCAGGCAGCCAGGCCCGAAGCCGACCAGAAGTCGCCAGCGAGAAAGAAATACAGCGCCACGGGCGCCCACACCAGGGCGGCGCCGACAGCCGGCAACAGCGACAGGAAGGCCATCACGACCGCCCACAACAAGGCGCCGTCGACGTCCAGAAACCAGAACGCCAGCCCGCCCAGGAGCCCCTGCAGGGCCGCCACGACCAGGTTGCCCTTGACGGTGGCGCGAACGACGACCGTGAACTTCTCGAACAATTCCCGGCGGTGCGCCACAGCCAGCGGAATGGCGCGGCGCATGTCGTTGGCCAGCGCCTCGCCATCGCGGATCAGAAAGAAGGCCAGGTACATCGTGATGAACAACTCGACCAGCAACTCGAACGTGTTCTGGCCGATCGCCAGGGCCTGGGTGGCGATGAGTTGGCTGGCCTCGGCCAGCCCGCGACTGACGCGTAGCTGCAGCGTGCCGAAGTCGGCCACCCCGAAGCGGTCGAGCAGGCCGGCAACCGACGGCGGCAGCGCTTCGAACAAGCCGCGCAGGTAATGCAAGGGGTTGATCGCGCCGGACTGCAACCGGGCGTACATGTCGGCAGCCTCGCGTGCCAGCGTGGCCACGATCAATGCCAGCGGCAGCACCACCATCAAGAGCACCGCCAGCAGCGTTGCCACCGCGGCCGCCGTGCGCCGCTGATTCAGGAGCGGCAGCAGGCGGCGGTACAGCGGCGTGAACAGCATCGCGATCACCGCGCCCCACAGGATCGTCCCGTACAGCGGCACCAGGATCCACGCCAGCGCCACCGACACTGCGGCCAACAGCACCAACAGCGTGGCGCGCTCGGTCGGCGTGGGCCCGCTGTCCGATGGCGGCCGCATGGGTGGCAGGCCAGCCCGCCTGGACCTAGCGCTTCCGCCCCAGCAGCAACAGCAAGCCGCCCGCGGCAATGGCGCCTGCGCCCACCCACATCGGTATGTTGACGGTCTTCTTCTCCGTCACCTTCAACTCGATGGGTCCGAGCTTGGCGCCGGTGGTTTCCTTGTCGTAGCTGAAACCACCGTAAGCCAAGCCCAGGATGCCGGCGATGATGAGAACGATCGCAACGATCTGTTGAGTGTTCATGGGGTGCTTTCGTTCAAGGTTGCCGGCCGTGACAGGCCTTGCTGCACGGGCGACAGCTCGTTTCCACACGCACGCTGGCGGCGTGGACCGGCGCTTTTTCCGGCGCCAAGACGCTCAGAGTAGGCGCCGTCGGAGGATGCGTCTGTTCGTTACCGCACGAAGCGCAGGTTCCTGGGTCGGGCTGCGAACACAAGCCCACGATCAGCGGCCAGGTAGCCGACAGCCCGGCGGCCCGACCGATGCAAGTCCAGCCGCCCCTGGTCTGATCAACGGTGCATGAAGAAGCGCACGATCTCCGCGGAGGCATCCGGCCCGGCAGCGTCGGTGTAGGAACCTGAGGCATGACCGCCGAACCAGGCGTGCGCGCCACCCTGGACGAGCCAGTGTTCAACCTGTGGGACGCCGATCTCGTCGGACCACACGGCCACCCGCGCTGCGTGGCCCGCAGCGCTGTTGCGCCCGCGGTCGTTGTAGGTGACGTGGCGCAGTGGCCCGACGCCGGCTTCGAACGCGGCGACGGCCTGGGCCACGATGGCGTCGCCATTGCTCGCCTTGACCGTGGTGTCGGCACTGCCGTGCAGCACGATGGTGCGCGGCGTCGGTGCGTACGCGGCACTTGCCGATGTGCCATCGGCCGCAGGCGAACGGGGCAGCCCTCGCATCGCAGCGAACGCCGAAGCCATATCGTGCGCGGCGCCTGATGGGAGGCCGGAATGTGCCGCCACGCCAGCAAAGACCTCGGGGTGGGTGCGGCCCAGGATCACGGCCATGGCCGCACCCGCCGACAGACCGGCCACGAACACCTGGTCGGCATGCACGGCATAGGCTGCAGCGATCTCGTTCACGATGCCGACCAGGATGGACGGCTCAGCCCCTTCGCGCGATTGCTGTGCAGGCTCGAACCAGTTCCAGCAGTTGCTGCCGTTGGCCTTCGCGCTTTGGGCGGGGTACGCGACCAGGAAACCACGTTCCTCGGCCAGCCGGTTCATCTGCGTGCCGGCGGCAAAGTCATCCGGGTTTTGCTTGCAGCCATGCAGCATCACGACCAGCGGCATCGCCACGCCTTTGTAGGCGGCGGGGATGTAGAGCTTGTAGCCGCGCACGCCCATCGGGCCCTGGTGAGACAGCGAGAGAAAACGACCGCGAACTGGGTTGTCCACCCGATCCAGAACGCCCTGCCCGGCGTCCACATCGGTGGGCGCTGGGGCGGGAGTGAAAGGCCGCCGCGTCGACAAGCCCGACGCCGCCAGGGCTTGGTCGATGCGCGCGCGCAATCGGTCGGCATTGGGCAGGCCCCGCGTCAGGCCCGCGGCAGTCAGCGCCTTGTCGATCGTGTCCTTGATGGAGTTGGTGTTCAAAGGGTCGCCCCGTAGTTTGCTGCAGTGCAGCAATAGTGCACCGGATCGAGCCCCAGCGCCCAAGCCAACGCCCCGATCGCCTGTCAGCGGCGACCTACACCTGCTGGGCGATCAGAAGCACACGTCGCCGAACGAAGCCCCGGGGGGTGATTTGGCTGCTCGGAGTCGATGTCAAGCCGGATCTGGACGGCGGCAGCCCTCTGCCCGAGGCCGTTCGGTAGCGCACAGAACAACTTCCCGAGAAGACCTAGATTGAGTCTTTCGGGGTCGGACCGACAGGCGCCGGCTTGCCTCGTTTCGTCCCACCGCGCGCCAGCAAAGGAAGTCTTTCGTGAACCGACTCGTTTGGGTAGTGGGTGCCGTTGTCATCGTCCTCTTCGTGCTGGGATTTCTCGGGCTCCGTTGAGGGAAAGCGCGTTGCGCAGTCACTCGTCTCTCCGGCGGGTGAAGCAGAGGCGCGCGGCTCATCCTTGCCCTTGGGCTTGACGCTGGTGGCGAGCTTGCCGCGCGTGATCTCATCAAGGTGGCTGCGCTCGGCCACCCTGGTCCATCACAGCCGTCCAATGGGGATGCGTCTGTCCCCATGGAGTCCTTCATCTGCTGATCCTCGGTGATCCAAGGTCCTGTCGTTGTTGGGTGACCGGTCACGGCCGATCCGAGGCTGCCAACGAACCCTGCCCTCAGGCAGCCACTTGGCGCTTCACTGGCACGAGCACCAGTGGCAGGGCCTTTGTCTGAAGTCTGCTGGCAGCCATCGCATCCGCACACGGCGGGTGCTTGCCTTCAAGCCCGGGGGCCCAGCCGATCGAAGGCGCGAAGCAGCCACTTCCGAAGCTCGCTGAACCACAGCACGCCACTGGCCATCGCGACGCAAACGCCCCACTGGGCCAGCGACAGCGGTGCCGTGCCGAAAGCCCGGTTGAGGAACCCGAGGTGCACAACGGCCACCTGCAGCACCGCCGAGAGCACCACGGTGGCCCACAACCAGTGATTGGCGAACAAGCCGTGCCAAGCACTTCGTCTTTCAGACCGGGCGTTGAAGCAGTTGAACAGCTGCGCCAGCACCAGCACCGTGAACCCGGCCGTGCGGGCCACGGTCAGGTTCTCGTCCCCTTCGATCAGGCCGCCTGGTAGAAACAGATCGAGGGTCAGCAAGCTGGCCAGGGCCATGACGACGCCCGTCGCCGCGATGCCGGCCCACATGCGGGCGTCGATCACGCGCTCGCCGCGCGGGCGCGGCGGCCGGGCCATCACGTCCTCGCCGACGGGGTCCACGCCCATGGCCAGCGCCGGGCCAGCGTCGGTGATGAGATTGATCCAGAGGATCTGCGTGGCCAGCAGGGGCAAGACCAGCGCGGGACCGGCGGGCCCGTCCCCCGCAGCGCCCGCCGTCAAGCCGATGACGCCCGCGCCGGCCACGCCCCCGAAGACCGTCAGCACCTCACCCAGGTTAGAGGACAGCAGGTAGCGCAGGAACTTGCGGATGTTGTCGAGCACGCCCCGGCCCTCGCGCACCGCATCCACGATGGTGGCGAAGTTGTCGTCCGCCAGGATCATGCGCGCGGCCTGCTTGGCCACCTCGGTGCCGGTGATGCCCATCGCGATGCCGATGTCGGCGGCCTTCAGCGCTGGCGCGTCGTTGACGCCATCGCCCGTCATCGCCACCACGGCGCCGCCGGCCTGCAGCGCGCGCACGATGCGCAGCTTGTGGCGGGGCGCCACGCGCGCGAACACCCGGGTGCCTTGCACCGCTGCGGCGAACGCCGGTTCGCCCTGCGCGGCGAGCGCATCGAGCTCGGCACCCGTCAAGGCGTGGGGCGGCGGGCCTGCGTCAGCGCCGGCCTGGGGGCTCAAGATGCCCAGGTCGGTGGCGATGCGCAGGGCCGTGCGCGGGTGGTCGCCGGTGATCATGACGACGCGGATGCCCGCGGCGCGGGCTTCGCGGATGGCCACACCGGCCTCGGCCCGCGGTGGGTCGATGATGCCGACGGTGCCGACGTAGATCAGCCCCTGTTCGAGCCGGGCGTGGGCTGCGGGGCTTTCGCCTGCAGCCAGGGGCCGGTAGGCCACCGCCAGGGTTCGAAGCGCCGCATCGGCCATGCCGCCCACGTCGGCCAGGATGCGCTGCCGCATGGCAGGCTCGAGTTCGAGCGTGGCCTTGCCGACCCGAACCTGTGTGCAGCGCGCCAGCAGCACGCCCGGCGCGCCCTTCGTGATCACGACAGGGGCGTCGTCGTGGTCGTGGTCCGCTTCGATGGTGGACATCATCTTGCGGTCCGACGTGAACGGCATCTCGCCGATGCGCGTGAAGCGTCTCTTGCGCTGGGCCGTGCCACCGAGCTTGTGCTCGGCCACCAGAAAGGCGGCTTCGGTCGGGTCGCCCTGGATCTGCCATTCGCCACCGGCGGTCTGCCGCAAGGCCGCGTTGCCCGCCAGGCTGCCGCCGCTGAGCACCGCCAGGTTTTCGTCGTGCTGAGCGCCAGGCGGCAGCGCCACACCGGCCTGATGCACCTGCCCCACGGGGGCATAGCCCACCCCCGTGATCTCGCTGGCCCCCGACGCGGTGACGACACGCACGATCGTCATCTCGGCACGGGTCAGCGTGCCGGTCTTGTCGGTGGCGATCACCAAGGCCGAGCCGAGCGTCTCCACCGACGCCAGCTTCTTGACGATGGCATGGCGCCGTGCCATGCGCTGCACACCCAGCGCCAGCACCACCGACAGGATGGCCGGCAGGCCCTCGGGCACCGCGGCCACCGCCAGCGACACCCCCAGCAACAGCACCTGCACCACGTCGGCTGGTGCACGCACGTGGTCGGTGAGCAGGATGGTCGCCACCACGACGCCGGCGATGGCGACGGCGGCCAGGCCCAGCACCCGCCCGATGCGCGCCACCTCCACCTGCAGTGGGGTCGGCTGGTCTTCGGTCTCGTCGAGCATCGTCGCGATGGCGCCGACTTCAGTCCGCATGCCGATGGCGGTGACCACCGCACGCCCGCTGCCCTGCGCCACCGCCGTGCCCTTGAAGACCATGTTGAGCCGGTCGCCCAGCGCCGCAGGCTGCAACAGCGTGGCGGCATCTTTCAGCACCGGCTCGCTTTCGCCCGTCAACGAGGCTTCGAGCACACGCAGGTCGGCGGCCTCGGCCAGCCGCGCATCGGCGCCCACGGCGTCACCTTCGGCCAGCACCAGCAGGTCGCCCAGCACCAGGGCGGCACTGGGAATGCGCTGCAACTGCCCGTCACGCACCACGCCGGAGGTGGCCTGCGTCATCTTCGCCAGCGCCGCCACGGCGCTGTGTGCTTTGGCTTCCTGAACCCAGCCCAGCACGGCGTTGAGCACCACCACCACCGCGATGACGATGGCATCCATCGGCCAGCCGTGCCGCCCCTCGATCCACCAGGCCGCCAGGGCCACCGCGGCGGCCGCCAGCAGCAGGTAGACCAAGGGGTCCTGCACCTGGGCCAAGGCACGCCGCCATGGGGACACAGGGGCCACGGCGCGCAACGCGTTGGCGCCGTCGCGCGCCAGGCGCGAGGCAGCCTCGGCCGCCGTCAGGCCGAGTGCCAGGGGGGTCTGGCAGGCAGCAGCCACCGCCTCCACGTCCGCGAGGCTCGGATCCTCCAGAGGCCCGTGCGCCGGCTTCACCACCGGGGGCGCTGCCGCAAGCGATCGATCTCGGCCAGGAGCTCCATCACCAGGGACACGGCGGCCAGGTCCAGTTCGAGATCGCGGGCCAGGCGCAGCGCCCTGCGCGTCTGCGGCAAGGCGCCCCCCGGAAACTGCCAGTCCGCCGGGCTGCCGCCCGTGGGCTGCAGCAGGCCCTCGGCCACCAGCGCACGAACCTGTTCGAGATCGGCCCCACTGGCATGGCACAGCGCCAGCGAGTCGAAGGACACCTGCTCTTCAAGGACCTGCGATGCCGCGGTCCAGGTGTTCGGGTCAGCCATGGTCTTCAGCCCTCCAGCGCAGGGCGCGGGTTGTAGGTGGCAAACGCGCGGGCGAAGGCGCCGTAGGCCTCTTTCTCGGCATCGGTGGCCGCAGGAGGCAGCGCGATGCTCAGCACCGCGTACAGGTCGCCCGGCACTTTGCCGGGCAGGCCCCTGCCCTTCAGGCGCAGCCTGCGTCCTGGTGGCGAGCCGGCCGGCACGTTCAGCGCGACGCTGCCGTCGGGCGTGGGCGCCGTGACCGTGGCACCGAGCGCGGCTTCCCAGGGTGCGACGGGCAGATCGAAGCTGAGGTCGCCACCCGTCACCCGGAACACCGGGTGCGGCAGGAACTGCACTTCCAGGTACAGGTCGCCGGCCGGCGCCCCGCCGTGGCCCAGGGCGCCCTGGCCCGTCAATCTCAGGTGCTGGCCTTCGCGAACGCCCTTGGGTATGTGGACTTCGAGTTGCCGCTCCTGCAGCGCCGTTCGCCCTGCGGCGTCGATGACGGGCATGTGCAGCGAGATCGTGCGGCGCGCGCCCTGGCAGGCATCCGGCAGACCGATGGCCACCTTCGCATGGTGATCACGCCCCTGTGCCGGCCCACCGCCCGTGCTGCGGCGGTTCACGTCTTCCGGGCCGCCTCGGCCGAAGAGCGATTCGAAGAAATCGCTGAAGTCTGCTTCCGCGCCGGCGCGCCCGGCATGCCGGCGGGCCGGGCCGCGCCCGCTGTACTCGAAGCCGCTGTCCCAGCCCGCTGGCGGCTCGAAGGGCTGCCCGCTGGCGTGGCGCTGCGCGATGTCGTCGTAGGCTGCGCGGCGCTCGGTGTCGATGAGGGCCTCGTGCGCCTCGGCCACCGCCTTGAAGCGCGCTTCGGCGTCAGGCTCCTTGCTGACATCGGGGTGGTACTTGCGCGCCAGCTTGCGGTAGGCGCGTTTGACCTCCTCCTGTGTCGCGGTGCGCTCGATGCCCAGCGTGGCGTAGTAGTCCTTGAATTCCATCGTTCGCTTTCAGACAGCATTCAGGGCCGGGATGGCAGCGGGGGCCCGCAGCGTCACGCGGCTTGGGGCGCCACCTGCGTGCCGGCGTGGCCCGCCACCAGCGCTTCGATCTCGTCGAGCGCCCCGATCGCGGCACGCCGGCCGGTGGCCTGCACGAACTGGCAGGCCGCCTGCACCTTGGGCGCCATGGAGCCCGCGGCGAAGGCGTGCTGTGCCAGGGCCTGGGGCGTTGTCGGGCCGATGGCGCGTTGCGTCGGCAAGCCCCAGTCGAGGTAGACCGCGTCCACGTCGGTCGCGATGACCAGGCAGTCGACCTGCAGTTCGGCCGCGATGAGGGCACTGCAGAGGTCCTTGTCGATGACGGCTTCAACGCCCTGCAGGCCGCCGCCACCGGGCCGGGGGGCGACGGGGATGCCACCTCCACCCGCGGCGATGACGAGCACCCCCTGGTCGAGCAGGCTGCGGATCACGCCGAGACCGGGCACCCGCACGGGCCGAGGTGACGGCACCACGCGCCGCCAGCCGGCACCGTCGGGCGCCATCGTCCACTGGCGGTGTCGGGCCAGGTCGTCGGCCTGGGCGCGCGTGTAGACCGGTCCGATCGGCTTGCTCGGCTTCAGGAATGCGGGGTCCTGCGGGTCGACCTCCACCCGAGTCAGCAGCGAGGCCAGCGCGCGCGTGGCAGGCAGCAGGTTCGCCAGCTCCTGCTCCAGCAGGTAGCCGAGCATGCCTTCCGATTCAGCATCCAGCACGTCGAGCGGGTAGCTCTCCACCGCGGTGTACGCGGCCGACTGCAGGGCCAGCAGGCCCACTTGCGGGCCGTTGCCGTGTGTGAGCACCATGTCGTGGGATGCGGCCACGCGGGCCAGCTGCGCGCAGGCGATGCGCACGTTCTCCAGCTGATTGCCGGCACTCGGCACCTGCGTGCGGCGCAGCAATGCGTTGCCGCCCAGCGCCACGAGCAGCTTCATGCCGGTGTCATGACAGCGTGGCCACCAGCACCGCCTTGATGGTGTGCAGGCGGTTCTCGGCCTGCGTGAAGACGACCGAGGCGTCGGACTCGAAGACCTCGTCGGTCACCTCGATCTCGCTCAGGCCGTACTTCTCGTGCACCTGCCGGCCCACTTCGGTGTCGAGGTTGTGGAAGGCCGGCAGGCAGTGCATGAAGCGCGTGCGGGCCTTGCCAGTGGCCTGCATCAGCGCGGTGTTCACCTGGTAGGGCAGCAACTGGTCGATGCGCTGCTTCCACACGGCGTCGGCTTCACCCATCGACACCCAGACGTCGGTGTACAGAAAGTCCGCGCCCGCCACGGCCTTGGCGGGGTCGGCCTCAAGCGTGATGCGCGCCCCCGTGGTGGCGGCCAATTCACGCATCTGCGCCACCAATTCGGCCGGCGGCGCCAGCGCGGCTGGGCTGCAGATGCGAACGTCCATGCCCATCTGCGTGCCCCCCACCAGCAGCGAGCAGGCCATGTTGAAGCGGGCATCGCCGAGGTAGCAGAACGAGAGCTCGTGCAGCGGCTTCTCGCCGAACTCCTGCATCGTCAGCAGGTCGGCCAGCACCTGGGTGGGGTGCGCCTCGTCGGTCAGGCCGTTCCACACCGGCACGTGCGAGAACTTGGCGATGTCCTGCACGGCGGATTGGTGAAAGCCGCGGTACTCGATGCCGTCGAACAGGCGGCCCAGCACGCGCGCCGTGTCCTTCAGCGATTCCTTGTGGCCCAGTTGCGAGCCGGCGGAATCCAGGTAGGTGACGTGGCCGCCCTGGTCGTGCACGGCCACCTCGAAGGCGCAGCGCGTGCGGGTGGAGGCCTTCTCGAAGATCAGCGCGATGTTCTTGCCCTGCAGGCGCTGGTGTTCGTTGCCCGCCGCCTTGGAACGCTTCAGCTCTGCCGCCAGATCGATCAGGTAACGGATGTCGCGCGGCGAGAAGTCGATCAGGTCGAGCAGGCTGCGGTTGTGGAGATTGAAACCCATGGGGTCGTGACCGGTGATGCGAGGCGCCGGGTGCGCTCAACGCAGGTTGAAGAGTTCCTGGTGGAAGTCGCGGCCCGGCAAGCCCTTGGCCAGCAGGTCGCGGCGCAAGGCCTGGCCGAAAGCTGCGGGCCCGCAGAACCACACGTCGGCCGTGCGCCAGCCGGGCACCACCGCGCACAGCCGCTCGGCGTTCAGCCGCCCGTCCACCGCGTCCACCATCACGTGCAGGCGCGCGCCCGCGGCTTGCGCGGCGGCCGTCAGCCTCGCCACCACGCCATCGCGCGGTGTGGCGGTGGTGTAGAACAGGTCGACGGCCTTGCCATCGGGACACAGCGCCAGTTGCTGCAGGCGCGCGATGAACGGGGTGATGCCGATGCCGCCGCCCACCCACACCTGGCTGCTCTTTTCACCCGCGAAGTTGAAGGTTCCGTACGGGCCCTCCACACGCAACAGGTCGCCCGCTTTCAGCAGGGCCGGCAGCTGCCGCGTGTAGTCGCCCAGACCCTTGATCAGGAACACCAGGCGCCCGTCGCCCTGCCACGGTGAGGTGATGGTGAAGGGGTGTGCCCCTTCGCTCGCATCGAAGCGGACGAACGCGAACTGGCCGGCTTCGTGGCCCGCCCACCGGCTCTTGAGCCGCACATCGACCTGCAGCACGTCGGCGCCGGCCGGCAGGCTGAGGGCATCCACCTCGGCCACCGCTTGGCGGCCGCGGCCCACGGCGCCGAGCAGCACCACGATCGCCGCCACGGTGCCGGCCAGCATCAGCACCGCCATCACCACCCCGACGGGCTGCGCCCAGCTGCCGTCGCTGGTGAGCACCACCGCGTGAAAGACCAGCACCAGGTAGACCACGGGCAGCAGCCTGTGGGTCTGGAAGAAGCGGCGGTAGGGAAAGCGCTTCCACAAGGCCAGCGCGATCAGCAGCACCAAGGCATAGAAGGCCCATTCGCCCAAGCCCTCGGCCGGATCGCGCAAGCCGTGCAGCAGTGCCCAGACCGCCGGTTCCGGCTCGGCCGACGGCACCCGGGCCACGCGCGCCGGGCGCACCAGCCCACCGAGCTCGACCATCCACTTCGGCGCTTCCACCCACAGCCAGTGGCCGACCGCGAACCCCAGCGCGGAGATGCCCAGCCACTTGTGCAGGCGGTACATCTTGTCCAACCCGCCGAGCCACGGCTCGAAGAACACCGGCCGCGTTGCCAGCACCATGGCCACGCTCATCGCGGCCATCGCCAGCGTGCCCGTGCCTTGCAGCGATGGGGCCCGCCAGGCGAACACACCCGGGCCCAGGCCGCCGAAGGGCGCGGTGGCCAGCCAGAGCGCCAGCATGGCCAGCAACAGGCCGCCCAGCGCCCACTGGATGCGGCTCAGGCCGCCGTGGCCCGCCGTCACAGAGGGTCCCGTTCGATGGGGCAGCTCATGCAGTGGCTGCCGCCGCGCCCGCGGCCGAGCTCGCTGCTGGGCATGGTGATGACTTCAATACCAGCCTTGCGCAGCAAGGTGTTGGTGTAGACGTTGCGGTCGTAGGCCATCACCACCCCCGGCGCGATGCACAGCAGGTTGTTGCCGTCGTCCCACTGTTCGCGCTCGGATTCATAGGCATCGCCGCCGGTGGCCACGGTGCGGATCTTCGGCAGGCCCATCGCCGCGGCCACGACATCGACAAAAGGCTTCGACTCGATGCGCACGTCGAGGCTGCCCGCCTTCTTGCCGGGCCGCAGGCTGTGCACGCGGATGGCATCGACCGTCTCAGGGAAGACGGTGGCCATATCGCGATCGCAGAAGGTGAACACGGTGTCCATGTGCATGGCGCCGCGCGACTTCGGGATCTGCGCGGCCAGCACGTGCGTCGCAGCGCCGGCTGCGAAGAGGCTGCGCGCGAGTTCAGCCACGCCCTGCGGCGAGCTGCGCTCGCCCATGCCGACGAGCACCACGCCAGGGCTCAAGGGCATGACGTCGCCGCCCTCCAGGTTCGCCAGGCCGTGGTCCTGCTCGGGGTCGCCCCACCAGATCTTGGTCTCCGGCCCGAACTGCGGATGGAACCGGTAGATGGCCGCCATCAGCAGCGTTTCCTGCCTGCGTGCCGGCCAGAACATGGCGCACAGCACGACACCGTCGCCGATCCAGCAGCTGTTGTCGCGGGTGAACAAGGTGTTGGGCAGGGGCGGCATCAGCAGATCGGCCGGCGCCGCAAAGCGGCCCAGCAAGCCAGCGGGTTCGAAGGGCACTTCGGCGCGCGCCACGCCGCCGATCAGGTGCGCGGCCAGCTTGGCTGTTGCCAGTTCCTCCAGCCATGGCCGCAACTGGGCGGCGGTCTCCGCATCGACGTAGTCCGGGCCCAGCTTGTGATCCAGCAGCCAAGTGCGGGCGGCGGGCAGCGCCAGCGTCTGCGCGAGCACGTCGTGCAGTTCCAGCACCTCCACATCGCGTTCCTTCAGCGCGCTGGTGAAGGCGTCGTGGTCGTTGCGCGCCTGGCTGACCCACAGCACGTCGTCGAACAGCAAGTCGTGGCAATTGGCCGGCGTCAGGCGTTTCTGGGCCAGGCCCGGGCGACAGACCATCACCTTGCGCAGGCGGCCGACTTCGGAGTGCAGACCTTGTGTCATCGGAAGGCTTTCGTTGGTATTCACAGGCTCAAGCGACCCACCCACAACAGGTAGGCCGACACCAGCGCCACCAACAGAAGCACCGCCAGGATGACCTGCTCGCGCGCGGTGAAGGCACGCTCGGCGCGCTGTCGCTTGGCCAGCAGGTAGATCGCCGCGCCGGGGGCATACAGCAAGGCGCTGAGCAGCAGGTACTTCAGGCCGGCGGCGTACAGCAGCCAGGCGCAATAGACGGACGCCAGCCCGGTGATCGAGATGTCGCGCGCGGGATGCGATGCGGCTGCGGTTGCGGTGGCACCGGCTGGGGCCCTGCCCTGCCAGGCCAGCTTCAGGCCATAGACGGCGCTGAAGAGATAGGGAATGAGGATCATCGCGGTCGACAGCGAGATCAGCGCCAGGTACGAGGCCTTGGAAACCAGGGTCAGGATCAGGAAGAGCTGCACCATGCCGTTGGTCAGCCACAGCGCATGGGCGGGCACGCCCTTGTCGTTCTGCCGGGCAAGCCAACTGGGCATCACGCCGCCACCCGCCGGCGTGAACAGCGATTCAGCCGCCAGCAGCGTCCAGGCCAGGAAGCCGCCGCCCACAGAAACGATCAGGCCCACGTAGATGGCAACGGCACCCCAGGTGCCCACCACCTTCTCGAGCACGGGCGCCATCGACGGGTTCTTCAGCGCCGCCAGTTCGGGCTGCGTGAAGATGCCCAAGGACAGCAGCGACACGCCCATCAGCAGGGCCAGGCAGACGAGAAAGCCGATGACCGTGGCGCGCCCGACATCCTCGCGCCGCGCAGCGCGGGCGGAATAGACACTGGCCCCTTCGATACCGATGAACACCCACACCGTCACCAGCATCGTGCTGCGCACCTGGTCGAGCACCGAGCCGATCTTGGGGTCGCCCCAGTAGTTGAGCTCAAACGTGCTGACCTGGAAGGCCATCGCCACCAGCACGATGAACAGCACCAGCGGAATGAGCTTGGCCGCCGTGACCACCGCGTTGAGCACCGCAGCACCCTGGATGCCGCGCAGCACCAGGAAATGCACCGCCCAGACCACCAGCGACGCACCGAGGATGGCCGGCCCGGTGTTGCCCTCGCCGAAGGCGGGGACGAAGTAGCCCAGCGCACCGAAGGCGGCCACCAGGTAGCCGACGTTGCCGATCCAGGCGCTGACCCAGTAGCCCCAGGCGGCGTTGAAGCCGACGTATTCACCCGACAGGGCGCGGGCATAGGCGTAGACGCCGTTGTCGAGTTCGGGCTTGCGCACGGCCAGCATCTGGTACGTGAAGGCCAGCATCAGCATGCCCACGCCGGTGATCGCCCACCCAATCACGATGGCCCCCGCGCCGGCGCCCACGGCCATGTTCTGCGGCAGGCCGAAGATGCCGCTGCCGATGATCGAACCGACCACCAGTGCCACCAGCAGACCGAGGCCGAGCTTGCCCTTCACAGCCGGCACGGCAACGGTCTGGGCAGGCACGGGCGGGCCGACGGCCGGGATGGCGGCAATCGCGGTCTGGGGCATGGTGGCCACCTTGGGTGAGTGTTCGCAGGTCGCAAGTCGAGCGCTTGCAACTGCAGGGTCTGTTCGACAGCGTCCTCACGGACGGCGTGCCCGGCAGGGAGATCGGTCCAGGCCGTAGACAGCCTCAGAACATCTCTTCGACCCGCGTCCCTTTGGAAACCACACGCCCGTCGGCAGAGAAGTTGATATCGAACACGATCGCTGCGTCAGGACTGGATGCGTCGTTGATGCCGTACGTCCAGGTGCGGCCCGGCTCTGCGCGGTACTTGACGTTGTGGGCAGGCCGGCCGAGCAGAGACCGCACCTCGTCCCGGCTCATGCCGACCTGGACGGCCTTCTGCTGTGCGGTGGTGACGATGAACCCGACAGCGGCCTGTGCGAGGGCTGCCGTGCAAAGTGCGGCGGCGATCAACGTCGACCGAAAGCCGGCACCGAGGGGGGTGAGTTTCATGGCG
This sequence comes from Rubrivivax sp., assembly GCA_051861265.1. GTDB lineage: Bacteria > Pseudomonadota > Gammaproteobacteria > Burkholderiales > Burkholderiaceae_C > Rubrivivax. Next base: position 278,346 of record JBHYDA010000005.1, on the reverse strand, counting down.
GTCCTCTTCATTGGAGCGGGAGTCGGCATGGAGGGCAGCGCCTGGCAAGGCCCGTCGCACCACGCTTCACTGGCCGCTGATCCAGCGGCTGCAGCCATGTTGTCGTGATCGTGCGCAGCGGTCGGTTCGCTGGGGTACGAAGGCCGCGACGCCGAGGCCGAGCCACTGCCGCGGAATCAGGTCATCGTGGATGGCTCGGAAGCACCGTGGGACGGCCTCGGCTCAGTCCCACCCGATGGCCAACCGCGACGTGCAGCCCATAGGCCAGATTCGCGATCTGGCCGCATGGCAGAGGGTCGATGCCGAGATTTCGCCCGGCGCGATCGGAGCCTCCGGTGGGGCGCCGATCTGTCGACTTCAAACCCGCCTACTCCACCACGAAGAGCGGCTTGATCTGCGTGAGGCAACTGCTGTTGGGCGCTTGCCGGGGCTTGGCAAGAAAGTCGGTGGCAATCTGCATCACGCAGTCTGTCGCCGCCATACCCGGCGGCGGAAAGAACGACCCGTGCCCCAGGCCGGGGAAGGTATAGACATAGGCAGTTTTCAGGTGCCTTGCCACGGCTTCCCCGTAAGGCTGGGGCGTCACGGGGTCGTAGGCCCCGTTCAACACCAGCGTCGGGATCTCGGCGTTCTCGTACACGAAGGGTGGCTTCAACTCGGCTTGAAGGATTTCGCAAACCTTCGCCACCGTTTCGCCTTCTCGGATGCCCCAGGCAACGAGTTGCGGATAAGGGGGCGGCAAGACCTGGGCGGGTGTCGCCTGCACCGATCTGGCCCGAGCGCAGAGCACGCTGTGGTACATCCCCTTGGCGCTGCCATCACTGCTTTCCAGATCCGAGGACAGGTTGTCTGCGACCCAGCCGAAGTTCCCCTGGCTGGCGGCCTGGATGTACCTGGGGATGGACGTCCCGCGGGCGGTGTTGCCGGAATAGGGTCGGAGCAGCGCAATCAGAAGCGCCGAGGCAAAGGCATTGCCGTCAACTTGGGTCACCACCGCCTGCTTGCTCAACGGCGTGGTCAGGGTCAGGGGTACCGGCTTCTGGTTGAGCTGATCGACGATGGCCAGAAACTTCTGCTCCAGCTGGGGATAGGCCTGGCCGCAACGCTGATCCTGGGCGCAGGCGTGAAACAGGTTGCGCAGGGCAAAGCTCAAGGAGTGGCCCGCCGCCAGATTGAAGTCGATGTCGGGCCGGACGACGCCATCGAGGATCACGCTGCGGAGTTTTGCCCGGTGCTTGTCCGCCTGGGCGATGACGTACTGCCCCAGCAGCGTGCCGTAGGAAACCCCGTAGAAGTTGAATGCGCGGTAGCCCAGGGTCTCTGCGGCCACATAGACATCCGCTGCGTTCTCGCGGGTGTTGAAGGCACTGAGCTTGATGCCCTGCGCCCTGAAACGCTCTTGGCAGGTCTTGAACCAGCTGGGGTCGGGGTAGACCCTCTCGCCCTTGGCAATGGCGATGTTCTTGGCGTCGTACTCCGGGCAGGACAGGAAGGGTTTCGAATACCGCGTGCCCCGTTCCTCGACGAAGACGAGGTCGCGGCTTTTCAGCACCGCCTGCAGTTCGGGCAGAGACGGCACGGCCCAATTGACGATCACGCCGATGGTGGAGTCACCCGGGCCGCCTTGTTCGACAAACAGGGGGTCGGCCGCAGGGCTCTTGCTGGTGCTGCGGATGCGCACAACCGCCAACTGGATGGTGCGCCCCTTGGGCAAGGCGTGCTGTTCCGGGACCGTGACGTAGCCGCAATCCGATTGGGCCGCCACGGCGGCCGGCACGTCGAAGCGCTTGCAGTCAACGGTTTGCCATGCTGCACCCGACTTGGCACGGGCGAAGGGCGCGGCATGGGCAGCAGTGCTGCCGGCCAGGACGGCCCCGACCGTGACCCCCAGCAGCGTGCAGCGCGGCCACAGCGCGCGTGCCGGCTTCGCGGCGAGGATGCTGGGGGCGAAGCCGAGCGCTGGGCGTGAAGGTGCCGTCATCGTTGGACTCTCCGGAGGGTGTCGATCGCAGCGATCAGGGGGCGAGACCGCGCAGTTGCCCCTCGATGTGCTCGGGGGCCTCGATGGTGCGCAGCCACTTCACCGAACCGACCGCCCACTTCGGGTCGAGCTTGCGCAACTCAGCCACAAGGCCGGGCAGGTGCGCTGCCCCGTAGGTGATGAAGATCCTGTCGTCCGGCGACTGCATGATGCGCTGCGCGAGGGCGCGGTTGCGGAAGTCCAGGATCACCGGCTGCATCCGGCCCGGCGTCGTGCTTGCGTTGGCTTGGTTGAGCGTGAACAGCCCCCGGCAGGTCACGCCGCCGAGCACCTTCTGTGACGCGCTGCCACGCTTCAACCACTCCACCACCGTCAGCAGGAAGGCGTTGTCGTTCGTGGCAGGCTTGGGCTGGAAATCCTTGGCATGCGCTTTCGCAATGGCCGGGTCCTCGCGCATCAGGCGCTCGTACTCCGCCTTGAGCTCGAGGGCATCGACGTCGGCAACAACATGGCGCTTCGGATGCTCGGCCTTGTCGGCTTCCAGCAGGCCGAAGTAGTCGAGCTGGAACTTCATCCCGCAGACCTCACCGATCGACTTGTAGGTGCCGCTCAGATCGCTGCCGCCCACGAGCTCTTGCGACAGCTTTTCAAAGAAGGCCTGTGACTCCGGCGTGGGGGTCTGCACGCCTTCGTAGTAGCTGACATAGCCCTCCGACAAGGCCTTCTCCACGTCGTAGATGACGGCCTGGTAGAAGCGCTCGGAGCCGATGTGCTGCATGCCTTGGAAGACAACGCGTTTCGAGCCATTCGTCAGCGACACCTGCGGGACCGTTGCCGGCCGGGTTTCGGTGACGATCATCAGATAGTAGAAAGGCGCCGCAACGACAACGCCGAGGATCAGCGTCCAGCCCAGGAGGCTGCGCGACCAGACCGAGGCGAACGTTCGGCCCGCAGCGGTGGGTGAGAACCGTCGGATGAGCCACGCGCTTGCGACGGCCAGTACCGCCGCGACGAGCACCAGCCCGATGAGCAGCCCATAGCCCCAACCCAGGAGGATGGGGAGTCCAAGGACGAACGCGGCCACCAGGAGGAACCAGGCGATCGCCTGCAGGCGAATGCGCCAGCGTGACGGCAGCGAAGCAGCAGATGCGGCGGCAGCTGTTGGCATGCTCGGCGATGTCTTCATGCGCGAATGCTCCGTCGGTGCAGTGCTGCGGGGCTTCGCGCAATCGCCGGGAAGCCGCAACCGGTTGACTTTTTGGCGCTTTTCAGCGGCCTGTCACTCCCACTCTATTGTCAACAGCGAAGTGCCGCTCATAGGGAAGTTGCGCTGCGCGAGGGCGCCAAATCCGTCCGATACCGACAAATCTACCGTCGCGTTTGAAGACGCTTCCTGCCACGCATTGCACGCGGTTTTGCCGCCTGATTGCTAGCGAGGGGGATCAGAGAGCAAACATGGCATGTACCGCGCCGCAATGACGGTATCGACGGGCCGTTCCAAGGAGCGATGACGGTATCGAAGCGTGCGATGGCGGTATCGCCTACACCCATGCGGCGGTCGGCATGCTCGGCGTTACCGCTTCAGCTCACCCAGCTTGTGTTCGATCTTGCTCCAGGCTTCGGCATCCGGCAGCGCGAGCTTGGTTTTCGTGATGGGTTTCCATTCGCGCGACAGCTCGGCGTTCAGCGGCGTGAAGTGCTGCTGGTCGGTGGGTACGTCTTCTTCGGCATAGATGGCATTCACCGGGCACTCGGGAACGCAGACCGCGCAGTCGATGCACTCGTCCGGGTCGATGACCAGGAAGTTCGGTCCTTCGCGAAATGCGTCGACCGGACACACGTCCACGCAATCGGTGTACTTGCACCGGATGCAGGCTTCGGTGACGACGAAGGTCATCGCTGCGCGAGCGGGATGTCAACCGCAGCAGGCGCCGCCTGAGCAGCAGGAGTCGCCCTTGGCGCCTGCCGAAGGCGCGACGGCGTCAGCGATGCGGCTGATCTGGATGCGCCAGACCGACGGGCCGGCTTCCAGCGTGGCCCATTCGAACTGTCCGGGAGCGCGGTCCTCGAACTGATAGCGCAGGGGCTGCGGGTTGTGGTCGTTCACGAGTTGCAGCGCCTGGCCGGTGGCCAGGGCATCGAAGCGACCGAAGATCAGCGGGTGACGATCACGCGGCGCGATGGTCCGCAGGTCCAGCTCGAAGGTGGGTTGAATCAGGGTTGCAGTCATGGGAACCTTTCAGGGGGAAGTGAGCACCTGGGCGCGCAGAACAGATGAAAGCGGGCGCGCCGTGGGCACGGTGAGGGAACGGGAACGCTCAGCCGTCCTTGCCATCGAGACGGCTGCTCAACAGCCAAGGCGTGAAGACCCACAGGTAGAGGGCGAAAGCCGCGGCCCACGCGGCTGCGGCCACCACCAGCCAGTTGGCCGTGTGTGCCGGTGACACCAAGGGGAGCAGCACGCGGGCGACGGCGGCACCAGCCACCAGCAGGTAGGCGGCCACCTCCAGACGCGACACCTTCAGCGGGCGACCGGTGTGTCCCCTGGCGGTGCGGGTGACCATGCCGACGATGAGCCCGGCCGTAGCGCCCACCGCCAGGGCATGAATGCCGGCTGAAGCGGCCACGCCACCCAGCTGCGCCCATGCCAGCAGCAGGAAGCCGATGGGCAACCATGCATAGGCTGCATGCAACACCCACAGGATGGGTCGCGACCGTGTGCGCCACGGTTGCCAGTGCCACAAGCGTGCGGTATGCAGCAAGGCCGCCAAGGCAAAGCCAGCCGCCGTGATCAGGTTGGCGGGCAGCAGCACCCAGGCCGCCAGCGACAGCGCCGTCGCCGCCAGCGTGCTGCGCTCCAGCCAAGCTGGCACCTTCAGCTGTCGGCCTGGCAGCGCCGACATCGTGAAGGCCGGAATCACCCGCCCCGCGATCACGCATGCGATCATCACGACCAGGGCCAACCCAGCATGCAGCGCCCGCAGCGGATCGATGTCCAGCCAGCCCAGCACCGCAGCGTGAAAGGTGAGATTGGCTGTCGCCAGCAGCAGCAGGATCGCGCCCAGTGGCAGGTTGCGGCGGTTGCCGGCTTTCAGCAGAACCCTGATCAGCACGAGGGCCACCCAAGGCAGCACCAGCACGTCCAGAACGGCGTAAACCGCGTACGGCGCCCCCACGGCGGACAGCCGCGCTGCCAGCCACAGCCCCGCCATCACCGCCAGCGTGGCACCGCGCGGCGTGGCCAGGCCCGTCCAGGCCTTGCCGGCCGTCAGCAGGAAGCCGACGATCACCGCCACGGCAAAGCCGTAGAGCATCTCGTGGGCGTGCCACAGCAGCGGCGGCATCGTCGAAGGCAGCGCCATCAAGCCCAGGAGGCCCGCGATCCAGTACGGGACCGCGAACAGGGCGAACGCGGCCGCACCCAGGTAGAACGGCCGGAATCCGAGGCGAAACAGCGGCCAGCCAGGCAGCGGGAACTGTACGTTCGAAGCGGCCGCCGAGACGCTCTGGGGGGCGCCCGTGGCGACCAGGGGGATGTGTTCCTTCATGGCCGTGAACGCCATCCCTGGAGCCTGCCAACTGGGCTGTCGGTCAAAAGATGCAGCATGTGTACATGTTAATGACTTGCCGCCTTTAAAGCAATACACTGCGTGCATCTTTAAGGATTGCCATGCGCCTGTCCGAATACACCGACTACACCCTGCGGGTGCTGATGTACTGTGCGGCGCACCGAGAGCGCCTGGTGACGATCGGCGAATTGGCCGAGCACCACGGGCTGTCGAAGAACCATCTGATGAAGGTCGTCAACGATCTGGCGCGGCAAGGCCTGCTCGAAACCACTCGGGGCCGCGGCGGTGGCCTGCGGCTGCTTGCCGAGCCAGAGACCATTCGCATCGGCGATGTGGTGCGCGCCACCGAGACCGACTTCAGGCTGGTGGAGTGTTTCGACGCCACCACCAACGCCTGCACGCTGACGACGAGCTGCCGGCTGAAGCACCTCTTCGACGACGCGTTGGCGGGCTATTTCAAGGCGCTGGACGGCGCCACGCTGGCGGACATGACACACGGCCCGTCAGCGACCAAAGGCAAGTCGCCTCTGTCGCAGACGGGCCGCAAGCTGCCTGCGGTGGTGGCCGCACCGATCCCGCGGCGCGGCGCGCGCCCGGGCCGCAGTGCCTGAAGGCCCACAGGAGCAATCCACCATGGCCCTCACCCTCCCCGGCCACAGCGCCCCTGCCGTCGGCTTCGAAGTCCCGTTGGAAATGCTGGCGGCCTGCCATGGGCGGGTGCAGCACCAGTGCGAAACCCTGCTGCGCCTGGTCACCCACCTGCAGACCCATGGCGCGGACCGCCCTGCGCAGGAAGCCGCAAGCGCCGTCATGCGCTACTTCGATACGGCCGCGCGCCACCACCACCAGGACGAGGAGCAGGATCTGTTTCCTGCCCTGCTGGAGTCCATGGCCGGCTCCGATGCGGTTTGCCTGCGCGAGCTGACCGCGTCGCTGTGCCGTGATCACCGTTTGCTGGAGCAGCGCTGGGCTTCCATGCGCCAGCGGTTGTTGCAGGTCGCCAAAGGCGCCGCGTCAACGCTGGCCGACGCCGACGTACCGGGCTTCGTGCAGCTGTACGAGCAGCACATCGCCCGCGAGGAAGCCGAACTGCTGCCCATGGCGACCCGCTTGCTGAGCGATGTCGAACTGGATCGCATCGGCCTGGCCATGCGCAGCCGGCGCGGCGCTGTCGCAGCAAACGCGACGACCGCAGCAACCGCGCCTCAGGCCTGATCCATCCGCCAGTTGCTGATGACGGCTGACGCTTCGGCCCCAGCCTTCGGATGGGCCGCACGGACAGGACGGCCCGCGATGACCCAGTTGGCAAGCCGTTCCCCGGGCCCGCAGAACGCCGTGTGCACGGCCGGGTCGGACACCGAAGCACCGCTCAGCGCCTTGGCTCCAAAGCCCATCAGGTGCAGGGCATTCATGAAGTTCATCAGCGCGGCACCGACGCACAGCCACTGTTCGTGCGACGGGACATCGGGCACGTCGTCGCGCACGCGTGCGACCAGCGCGACGAGCCCGGGGCCGTTGAAGGCTCGCGCCCTGGCCCGCTCGACTTCTTCGGCGGCCTGCCCACGGTGCTGCGCACCCGTGGCGAACAACCCGGCCAATGCAAAGCGCTGGCTGTCACCCACGACGACAAACCGGAACGGGCGCAGGCCGCCGTGATCGGGCGCACGCAAGGCCAGGTCCGCGGCGCGGGCCCACTGCTCTGCGCTGGGCCCAGGAGGTGCCAGATACTTCGGCCCCACTGAGTAACGCAGCGCAAGCAGGTCCAGCAGATCGTCCCCGGCGTTCACCCCTGCCGCCCTGCCAGGTACACCGCTGCCTGCACACGCGAGCTGAGGTTCAGCTTGCGCAGGATGTGCTGGACGTGGATCTTGACCGTGGCTTCCGCGATATTCAGGTCGCGTGCCAATTCCTTGTTGCTGGCGCCCTTGGCGATCAGGGCCAGGATCTCGCGCTCCCGCGGCGACAGGCTATGGATGGGGTCGGTGTCGACGGCCGGCGGCGGAGGCGTGGCAGTGCCCTGCCCCGTCTGGAAGGCATTGACCAGCTTGCTCGTCATCTCGGGGCTGACGACCGATTCGCCTGCCATCGTGCGTTGGATGGCCGAGGCCAGCATCTCGCTGTCCATCGTCTTGAGCAGGTAGCCGCGGGCGCCGCCGCGCAAGGCGGCCGCCAGGTCTCGCTCGTCCTCGCTGACGGTCAGCATCAGCACCCGGGCCTGGGGCGCCGATGCCTTGAACCCGGCCAGCGCGTCGACGCCGTTGACGCCGGGCATGTGGTTGTCCAGCAGGATCACGTCGGGCTGGGTTTGCGCCGCCCGCTGATGCGCCTCGTTGGCGTCGCCGGCCTCGGCCACCACCTGAAAGCGGGCGTCGCCCGCCAGCAGCGAAATCAACCCGCGGCGGAACAGCGTATGGTCGTCGACCACCAGCACGCGAATGGGCTGTGCGGCGATCATGCGGCCAGCCCCAAACGTTCGGGCAGCTTCAGCACCACGCAAGTGCCCGAGCCTGGCACCGAGGCCACCTCCACCGTCGCGCCGATGTTGTGCGCCCGCTCGCGCATGATGCGCAGCCCCACATGGGTCTCGTCGGGGCCGGCGCCATCGGGGTCGAAGCCACAGCCGTCGTCGCGCACCTCCACGCGCCACTGCGGCGTCTGCTGCACTTCCACCCACACCTCTCTCGCCTGCGCATGCTTGCGCACGTTGGACAGCGCCTCCTGCACGACGTGCAGCACCTGCACTTGAACGTCCGCGGGCAGAGGCATGCCGTCGCCTTCGATGTCCAGGTGGGTGGCCAGGCCGGTCTGGTGTTCGAACTTCTGCAGCGTGGTCTTCAGGGCGGGTGCAATGTCTTCGCTGTTGGTGCGGGTGCGGAAGTGCACCAGCAGTTCACGCACGTCGCCGAGACTCTCGTGAACGCCGGCGTCGAGTTCGCCCAGGGTTCTGTCGATGCGGGCTGCATCAGTGCTCTTGATGTCACTGCGCAGCAGGCCCAACTGGATCTTCAGGAAGGCCAGGCTCTGGGCAATGGAGTCGTGCAGTTCCCGCGCGATGAAGCTGCGCTCTTCGGCCACGGCGGTCTCACGTTGCAGGGCTGCTGCACGCAAGCCCTCGATGGCACCCGCCAGATGGCTGGCGATGGTCTCCAGCAAGGCGCGGTCGTCGTCGGATAGTGCCCTGGGTTCGCGGTAGAACAGGTTGAGCTCGCCCACCATGCGCTCGTGCAGCCTGACGGGCACGCTAATGACGGTCTGGAAGCCTTCGCGTGCGCAGTGGCCGAGCCGCGAAGCAGGGCCGTCCGGCAGGATCGGGATCACCCGTGTCGTGGCGCCGCCCTGGGGCTGACCGCACAGGCAGTCGCCGGTGGGGATGCACAGCTCCTCGTCGATCACCGCCTGCGGCAGGCAGTCCGACGCCAGCAGCAGGTACTTGCGGTTGGCCTCGTCAGACCAGCGCACGGCCGACGCGTCGGCACGGGCCACCTGACGCACCTGCCTGGCAATGCCCTGCGCCAGCGCCTCCAGCGACTCGGCACGCGCCACGAACGCGGCCGACTCATACAAGGCCGCCAACCGCGCTCGCTGGGCCTCCAGATGCTCCGTCTTTTCCTGCACCTTGGACTCGAGGTTTTGGTACAGGCCCTGCAGGGTTTCGGCCATGCGGTTGAAGCCGGCTGCAAGCGCGCCGAATTCGTCATTGGCGCCTGGGTCGACCCGCGCGCCCAGGTCGCCCGCCTCCACCCGGGACAGCCCGGCCTGCAACCGGGACAACGGGTTGAAGATGAACAGCCAGGCCGAATACAGCAAGGCAATCGCACTGCCGATGGTCAGGGCCACCAACACGAACTGCACAGCATTCAGGATGGCCGTCAGTCGGGACAGGTGGTGCTCGATCGCCGACACGAAGGTGTCGATGCGGGCCACAAAGGCATCGGCCTGTTGCCCTGACAACTCGGCACCCGGTCCAGGCAATGCGGTCCATCTGACCTTGAGCTCCAGCCAGTCGTGCTGTACAGCCGCAAAGGCCTGCTGCGACAGGGCGTCGTGTGGAACGAGCAGCGGACGTGCCGGATCGCCCGTGCGCAGCACGTTCACGCTTTGGTCGAACTGCGCCGCCAGCCCTGCAATCTGTTGCGCGTCCGCGCGGGCCAGCGTTTGGGCCATGCGCCATGTCTGCATGCGCATGCGGCCGGCCTCATTGACAGCCGCCGCACCACCTTCCAACTGCCAGGTTACCCATAGCGTCAGCCCGATCGAGGCAAACGCCATCAGCAACAAGGCGCCCCCGATGGCGCCAAGCTTGGCGGAGAGGCTCCATGACCGAGGCATGCGTGCACTGTACTGGAGGCCGGAAACAGACCGAGCCTGGCCAAGGCTCGGAGTGCCTTCAGCCGACATGTGTCCACCATGGCTGCAAAAACCCCAGCGGGTGGTGCGAAAGCGCCACCGAGGCCATGAACATGTAAACCATCAGTGCCCCGGCGTAGCTGGCACGGCGCGCAGCTGGTGCCCGAGCCCGCTTGAGCGCCAGCGAGCCGAGCACGATGTACAGCACCAGCAGCAGCAGCTTGGCCCCCAGCCAGGGGCTGGCGACCGGGTTCAGCGACAGCAAACCCCAGAGAGTGACACCGACAGCCAGCAACAGGGTGTCGATGCCGTAGCTGAACATCCGCCACGGCTTGGCCATCGCCCAGCTCTGCCCAGCCAGAACCAGCGCACCGCGCAGTGCGAACTGTCCCCCACTGACCAGCACAAGACCGATATGGACCGACTTGAGGGGCGCATACCAGACCGCGAACTCAGGCATGGTGATCGGCTTTCGGGTGGAAGCGACTAAGCTCGCGTCCATGGAAATCAGTCACTTCAACGATCTGCTGGCTGCCGCTCGGCAGCAACCCGACGCGCAGCGTCTCTTGATGGTGTTTGCTGCGGCGAGCCTGCCCCCTGACGCCACGGCCGAGCAGCGGGCACGCTTCGAAGCGGGTGAGTCTGGCGAGTTGGCACCGCTGATGTGTGTCGACAAGGACCCTGCCGACTTGAAGGACTTCGCCGCGTTGCAGGCGGAAGCCTTGTCCATGGGTCAGGACTGGGCCCTGGTGTTCGCTGCGGCCATGTCTGGCCAAGGAAGTCAGGCGCCCGCTTCGACGCAGGTGGAGGCTGCGCTCACCCGCATGGTGGAGGCGGTGAAGTCCGGCAACCTGAGCGGCATGATTCCGTTCGACCGTCAGGGCGAGGCCGTCCAGCTGGGCTGAACGGACGGTCGCCCGCTCACAAGCGGGTGCACTCATCGTCCCGCAGCGCTTCGGGCGGGTGCGCCACGTACGGCCCGGTGCCCGCGTTGTCGGCCTGCGCCGCCGGCACAAAGCCGCCGCGCTGCACGTCGAAGACATGGACCTCGCCGTCTTCGATCACGTAGTGCCAGCCGTGCAAGGCCAGTGTGCCGGCCTCCACGCGCTCTCGCACCATCGGGTAGTCCATCAGCCGCTCCAGCTGCAGCACCACCGCGCGTTGCTCGGTGCGCCGCAGCACATCGGGGCCCGGTTCGGCCACGGGCAAGGCGGCTTCGCGGCCCAGTTCCAGCCATTGCGAGAGGTGCTTTGCCGCCGGTGAGACATCGCCATACAAGGCCCGGATCGCGCCGCAGTGGCTGTGACCGCAGACCACGATGCGTTTGACTGACAGGTTGAGGACGGCGAACTCGATGGCCGCCGCCGTGCCATGGAAACCCTGGCTCTGGTCGTGCGGTGGCACGAAGGCACCGACGTTGCGCACCAGGAACAACTCACCCGGACCGGCGCCGGTCAGCAGGTAGGGCACCAGGCGCGAATCGCTGCAGCCGATGAACAGCGTCATCGGGTGCTGACCATCGTCGACCAGCAGCCGGAAGTGCGAGCGGTGCTGCGGGAACGCGTCCGTCTGGAAGCGCTGAAGGCGCTGCAGCAGTTCGTCGGGCATGGTTTGGGGGGCTGAAGCCGAGCTACTGGACCAGAGGCGACTCAGCGGCCTCCAGGTCCACGCCCGTCAACGTGGCCGCGCCGGCCAGCAGCTGCAGGTACTGACGCAACGCGGTGGCAAAGGCCTGCTGCCGAAGCCCCTGGGCCACGGCCGACTTCACCGCTTCGAACGCGGGGTCCAGGCCCGGTTCGCGCGCCAGCACCTCCACCACATGCAGCCCGAAGCGGCTGTGCACCAGGCGTGGCAGCACACCGACCTCGGGCTTGCCGAAGACCTCGCGAGCGAACTCGGGCGCGCAGTCGTCGGTGGTCAGCCAGCCCAAGGCGCCGCCATCGGCGCCACTGGGGCAGTTGGACGTTGACGCCGCCGCAGCAGCGAAACGGTCTTCGCCTCCGGGCGATGCGCAGCGGACATCCAACAGGCAGGCCTCGGCACGTTGGCGCAGTGCATTGACATCCACACCCGGTGTGACGGCAAACAGCACGTGGCGCAGCTGCACACGTTCACCCACGGCGTAGCGGCCACGCTGAGCAGCGTGGTGTCGGCGCAAAGCTTCATCCGACGGTTCGGGCATGTGCAGCTCCCGGTCCAGCAGGGCCTCGATGGCGGTGCTGGCGGCCTCGGTCATGGCGCCGCCCAGGGGCAGCGGATCGTCGGCAGCCAGCAGGCCCGCCTCAATGGCAGCTTGCCGCAGCAACTCGGCACAGGCACGCTGCCTAAGGGTCTCGGTCGTCAGCGCTTCGTGGGGGTACGACAGCACGACGCCATTGACCTGGGGAAGAACAGGAGTGGACGTGTTCATGGTCTGAGCTTTCAGCGATTGGGAGTGGCAGGTTCAGCTGCCGCGACGGGGCAGGGTCTGATTGCCCGGCACGTTCAGGCGGCGGGCGCGCACCATCTGGTACGGCCGCACGAGATAGGCCAGCGTGCCGAAGCCGCTCCACACGTGTACCAGGCGACTGAAGGGGAAGAGCAGAAAGATGGTCATGCCCAGCAGCATGTGCGCCTGGAAGTGCCATTCGATGCCGGCCACCAGCGCCGCGTTGGGCTGCATCAGTACGATGCCCTGCAGGTACTCGGCCAGGCGCAGCATCGTGGTCGGCTCAGACACATGGTGCAAAGACGACGGCAGCGTCGACAGGCCGATGACCAGCTGCACCCACAGGATGATCAGGATGGCCAGGTCGGTGCGATGGCTGGTGAGCCGGATGCGGTCGTCGAAGATGCGACGGTGCAGCAGCAGGCTCAATCCGATGAAGCAGATCAATCCGGCCACACCGCCCGCCACCACCGCGATCAGCTGCTTCTGAGGAGCGGTGACGAAGATCTCGTACAGCCAGTGCGGCGTGAGCTGGCCGAACAGGTGGCCGAAGAACAGGAACAGGATGCCGCCATGGAACAGGTTGCTGCCCCAGCGCAGCTGCCCCTTGCGCAGCAGCTGCGAGCTGTCGCTCTTCCAGGTGTACTGGTCGCGGTCGAAGCGGGCCAGGCTGCCCATGAGAAACACGGCCAGACAGATGTACGGATAGACGTTGAAGGTGAAGTTGTGAAGGGTGTTCATGTGGACGCTCCCGGCATCACGTGGCTGGCGGTGCGCACGGGCGCGCGCACGATCTGAATCGGTTGCGGCTGCCCGGGCCGCGCCTGGCCCTGGGTGGAACAGCCATCGAAGGCCATGGGTTCGGCCCAGCTCTCGTCGAGTTCAGGCTCGGGCGGCACGGCCACGGCCTGCGCCTTTTCGCCGGCCAGGTCGAGCAGCGCGGCCAGCACACAGGCATGCGCCGCCTCGCGGCGCAGCAACGCGCTGAAGATCACCTGCAGGATGTGCGCGATCTCGCCCAGGAAAGCCTTGGCCTGCGCCGGGGGCTGTGTCGAGGCGTACTGCAGCACCACGGTCAGGTGGTCGGGCAGTTCGCCCGGCGCCAGAAAGAGACCTGCAGCTTCGTAGGTCTGGCACAGGTCCACCATGGCCGGGCCACGGTCGCGGCTGTCGCCGTGCACGTGCTCGAACAGGTGCAGCGCGGTGCCGCGGCCGCGGTCGAAGAGTTCGACGTGATCGGCCTCAACGTCCAGCGGGCGGCGGCGGGACAGGCGGGTGATCAGGGCGTCCAGTTCGGCCAGACGCGCGCCGCTGAGCGCGCGCTCGTCGTGCAGCGCCGCCTTCAGTTCGGGCAGGTGCGCGCGCAACTCGGCGTCGGGATAGCTCAGCAGGTGGGCCAGCACGCGCAGCGTCTTGGTGGCGGTCGTCGGGGTGGTGTTGAAGAAGCTCATCTCAAACTCCTGCCTTGATGGGGATGGTGCGCTTCTTCTCGCTGCCGAACAGGCTGGTCTCGGTGGTGCCCTCGCTGCACCCATTGCCGAAGCTGAAGCCGCAACCGCCGCGCACGTTGAAGGCGTTCTCGGCGTACTCGCGGTGTGTGGTCGGGATGACGAAGCGGTCTTCGTAGTTGGCGATCGCCATCACGCGGTACATCTCTTCCACCTCGTTCACGCTCATCTTCACCTGGTCGATGGCGGCCTGGTTGGCCTCGCCGTCCACGTGCTTGCTGCGCTGGTAGGCACGCATGGCCAGCATGCGTTCCAGTGCTCGAACCACCGGTGCGGTGTCGCCGGCCGTGAGCAGGTTGGCCAGGTACTTGACCGGAATGCGAAGCTGGTTGACGTCTGGGATCTCGCCGTTGGTGCCCACGTGGCCGGCATTCGCCGCTGCGGTGATGGGGCTGAGCGGCGGCACGTACCAGACCATCGGCAGCGTGCGGTACTCGGGATGCAGAGGCAGCGCGACTTTCCACTCCACCGCCATCTTGTAGACGGGGCTGTTGCGTGCCGCGTCCATCCAGTTGTCGGGGATGCCATCGAGCCGTGCCTGCGCAATCACCTTCGGGTCATGTGGGTCCAGGAAGATGTCGAGCTGGGCCTGGTACAGGTCCTTGTCGTGCTCGACGCTGGCCGCCTCTTGAATGCGGTCGGCGTCGTACAGCAGCACGCCCAGGTAGCGGATGCGGCCCACGCAGGTCTCGCTGCAAACCGTGGGCTGGCCGGCCTCAATGCGCGGGTAGCAGAAGATGCACTTCTCGGCCTTGCCGCTCTTCCAGTTGTAGTAGATCTTCTTGTAGGGGCAGCCGCTCACGCACATGCGCCAGCCACGGCACTTGTCCTGGTCGATCAGGACGATGCCGTCTTCCTCTCGCTTGTAGATCGAGCCACTGGGGCACGACGCGACGCAGGCCGGGTTCAGGCAGTGCTCGCACAGCCTGGGCAGGTACATCATGAAGGTGTTCTCGAACTGCCCGTAGATGTCTTTCTGAATGTCATCGAAGTTCTTGTCCTTCGAACGCTTCGAGAACTCACCGCCCAGGATCTCTTCCCAGTTCGGGCCCCAGACGATCTTCTCCATGCGCTTGCCGGTGATCAGGCTGCGCGGCCGCGCGGTGGGCGCATGCTGCATCTCGGGCGCCGACTGCAGGTGGTCGTAGTCGAAGGTGAAGGGCTCGTAGTAGTCGTCGATCTGCGGCAGGTTGGGGTTGGCGAAGATCTTCATCAGCAACTGCCACTTGCCGCCCTGGCGCGGAACGATGGAACCATCGGCCTTGCGCACCCAGCCGCCGTTCCACTTGTCCTGGTTCTCCCATTCCTTGGGGTAACCGATGCCGGGCTTGGTCTCGACGTTGTTGAACCAGGCGTACTCGACGCCGGGGCGGCTGGTCCACACGTTCTTGCAGGTCACGCTGCAGGTGTGGCAGCCGATGCACTTGTCCAGATTCAGGACCATGCCGACTTGTGCGCGGATCTTCATGCGCCTTCTCCTTGTGCTTGCACGATCTCGGCGCGTTCATCACCCAGTGGGGTGTCGAGCCAGTCGACCTTGGCCATCTTGCGGACCACCACGAATTCGTCGCGGTTGGTGCCGATGGTTCCGTAGTAGTTGAAGCCGTAGCTGAACTGTGCGTAACCGCCGATCATGTGGGTAGGCTTGAGCACGATGCGCGTCACGCTGTTGTGGATGCCACCGCGCACACCGGTGATCTGCGACCCGGGTGTGTTGATGATCTTTTCCTGCGCGTGGTACATCAGCAGCATGCCGGGATTCACACGCTGGCTCACCACCGCCCGCGCCGCGATGGCGCCGTTGATGTTGAAGACCTCGACCCAGTCGTTGTCCTCGATGCCGCTGCGCTTCGCGTCGTCCTCGCTCAGCCACACCACCGGGCCGCCGCGGTTCAGCGTCAGCATCATCAGGTTGTCGCTGTAGGTGCTGTGGATGCCCCACTTCTGGTGCGGCGTGATGAAGTTGAGCAGGATCTCCTTGTTCCCGTTCGGCTTGATGTTGTGGATACCGGCCGTGGTCTTCAGGTCCACCGGCGGGCGGTAGCTGCTGAAACCCTCACCGAAGGCGATCACCCACGGGTGGTCCAGGTAGAACTGCTGGCGGCCGGTCAGCGTGCGCCAGGGGATGTACTCGTGCACGTTGGTGTAGCCGGCGTTGTACGAAACCGTCTCGCTCTCGATGCCGCTCCAGGTCGGGCTGCTGATGATCTTGCGCGGCTGCGCCTGCACGTCGCGGTAGCGGATCTTTTCGTCCTCGCGGTACAGCGCCAGGTGCGTGTGGTCGCGCCCGGTCTGCTTGCCCAGGGCCTGCCAGGCCTTCACCGCCACGTGGCCGTTGGTCTCGGGTGCCAGCTGCAGGATGACCTCGCAGGCATCGATGTCGGTCACGATCTTCGGCATGCCCTTGGTCACGCCTTCGGTCAGCGTCTTGCCGTTCAGTTGGCCGAGCTGCTCGACTTCGGTGCCGGTCTTCCAGCCGATGCCCTTGCCACCATTGCCCAGCTTGTCCATCAAGGGGCCGAGGGCGGTGAAGCGCTTGAAGACGTTCGGGTAGTCGCGCTCGACGACCATGATCTGCGGCGCGGTCTTGCCCGGGATCAGCTCGCACTGGCCCTTCTTCCATTCCTTCACGTCGAAGGGCTGGGCCAGTTCACCGGCGGTGTCGTGCATGATGGGCGTCAGTACCACCTCTTTCTCGACACCCAGGTGGCCGACGCAGACCTCGCTGAAGGTCTTGGCGAAGCCCTTGTAGATCTCCCAATCGCTGCGGCTCTGCCACACCGGGTCCACGGCCGCGCTCAGCGGGTGGATGAAGGGGTGCATGTCGCTGGTGTTGAGGTCGTTCTTCTCGTACCAGCTGGCCGTGGGCAACACGATGTCGGAGTAAAGGCAGGTGGTGCTCATGCGGAAGTCCAGCGTCACCACCAGGTCGAGCTTGCCGACCGGGCCCTCTTCGTGCCACTTCACCTCGCTGGGTTTCGCATCGTCCTTGCCCAGGTCCTTGCCCTGGATGCCGTTCTCGGTGCCCAGCAGGTGCTTGCAGAGATACTCGTGGCCTTTGCCTGACGAGCCCAGCAGGTTGCTGCGCCAGACGAACAGCACCCGTGGCCAGTTCTGCGGCGCGTCGGGGTCTTCGCAGCTCATCTGCAGCGTGCCGTCCTTCAGGGCCTTGACGACATAGTCCTTGGCGTCCATGCCGGCAGCGCTGGCGTCCTTCACCACCTGCATCGGGTTGGTCTTGAGCTGCGGCGCGCTGGGCAGCCAGCCCATGCGTTCGGCACGCACGTTGTAGTCGATCATGCTGCCCGCATACAGAGCCTTGTCGGCCAGCGGTGACACGATCTCTTCCATGCCCAGCTTCTCGTAGCGCCACTGGTCGGTGTGGGCATAGAAGAAGCTGGTGCTGTTCATCTGCCGCGGCGGGCGGATCCAGTCCAGCGCGAAGGCCAGCGCCGTCCAGCCGGTCTGCGGGCGCAGCTTCTCCTGGCCCACGTAGTGCGCCCAGCCGCCACCGCTCTGGCCGATGCAGCCGCACATCATCAGCAGGTTGATCACGCCGCGGTAGTTCATGTCGGCGTGGTACCAGTGGTTCATCGCCGCGCCGATGATCACCATGCTCTTGCCATGCGTCTTGTGCGCGTTCTCGGCGAACTGGCGGGCCACCGTGATGATCTGGTCGCGCGGTGTGCCGGTGATGCTCTCGGCCCAGGCGGGCGTGTAGGCCGCGTCGTCGTCGTAGCTCTTGGCGCCGCTTCCCAGCCCGCGGTCGATGCCGTACTGCGCCACCTGCAGGTCGAACACCGTCGCGACCAGCGCCTCGCGATGGTCGCCCTCCTTGCCCAGGCGCAAACGCACCGCCGGCACCTTGACGAAGTTGACTTCGCCGTTCTGGGTGTTGGACTTGAAGTGCGGGGTGCTCACGCCGCCGAAGTACGGCAGGCCGATGTCGACGACCTCATGCACCTGCGGGCTTGCGGAGTCCGCATCTTCGATCACCGACAGCTTCAGTTTCACCTCGGTGCCGTGGCGCGCCTCCTTGTTCTCGAGGTTCCATTTGCCCTGGTCGACGCCGCCTTCGGGCGTCCAGCGAAAGCCGATGCTGCCGTTGGGCAGCACGGCACGGCCGTTCGTATCGAAGGCCACCGTCTTCCACTCGGGGTTGTTCTCCTGGCCCAGCTTGCCGTTGAAGTCGGAGGCGCGCAGGTAGCGGTCAGGCACCAGAGTCTTCGTGCCGTCGGGCAGCGTGTGCTCCTTGAGCATCACCAGCAACGGCAGGTCGGTGTAGCGGCGCGCGTAGTCGTCGAAGTACGGGCTGCGCTGCTTGAAATAGAACTCGTTGAGCGCGACGTGGCCCATGGCCATCGCAAGTGCCGCATCGGTGCCCTGTTTGGGATGCAGCCAGATGTCGGCCAGCTTGGCCACCTCGCTGTAGTCGGGCGTGATGGCCACCGTCTTCGCGCCCTTGTAGCGCACCTCGGTGAAGAAGTGTGCGTCGGGCGTGCGGGTCTGCGGCACGTTGCTGCCCCAGGCCATGATGTAGGTGCTGTTGTACCAATCGGCACTTTCGGGCACGTCGGTCTGCTCACCCCACACCTGCGGGCTGGCCGGCGGCAGGTCGCAGTACCAGTCGTAGAAGCTCATGCACACGCCACCGATCAGGCTGAGGTAGCGGCTGCCGGCGGCGTAGCTGACCATGCTCATCGCCGGGATCGGCGAAAAGCCGATCACGCGGTCGGGGCCGTGCTTCTTGATCGTGTAGACGTTGGACGCGGCAATGATCTGGTTCACCTCGTCCCAGCTGCTGCGCACGAAGCCGCCCATGCCGCGCACCTTCTGGTAGTCGCGGCGGGCAGCGTCGTCTTCGACGATCGTGGCCCAGGCGTCCACCGGTGTCTTCGCCGTCTTCATTGCCGCGCGCCAGCGTTCCAGCAGGCGGCCCCGCACCATCGGGTACTTCACGCGGTTGGCGCTGTACAGGTACCAGCTGTAGCTGGCGCCGCGGGCGCAGCCGCGTGGCTCGTGGTTGGGCATGTCCCAGCGCGTGCGTGGGTAGTCGGTCTGCTGCGTCTCCCAGGTGACGATGCCGCCCTTGACGTAAATCTTCCAGCTGCAGCTGCCGGTGCAGTTCACGCCGTGTGTGCTGCGCACGATCTTGTCGTGCGCCCAGCGGTTGCGGTAGGCGTCTTCCCATGTGCGGTCTTCGCCCGTGGTCAGGCCATGGTCGCCAGAGAAGGTCTCCTTGGGCTGCGAGAAGTGCGTGAGGCGGTCCAGAAAGTGGCTCATATGGTCGTCCTTGGAGAATGTCGTCTGCGTATCTGAATCAGCAGGGGTAGGGAGCGTTGCGGCGGCTGTACGCCCACCAGGTCAGCGCGATGCACGAGAGGTAGAACACGATGAACATGGCCATCGCAGCCGATGCGCTGCCCGTCATCTCCAGCGAAGAGCCCACGCTCTTGGGGATGAAGAAGCCGCCGTAGGCTCCGATGGCGCTTGCAAAGCCGAGGGCTGCAGCTGCTTCGACCGCGCCTTCCTTGGCCGCGAGCGCCTGGTCCGATGGCAGACCCCCGGCACGCTGTACCCGTTCGGCCACGAAGAGGCTGGAGATCATGCGAAACGTGCTGCCGTTGCCGATGCCCGATGCAGCGAAGAGCACACCGAAGGCAGCCAGGAAGCCGGGGAAATTACCGCCCTGCCCAGGATGGCCGGTGGTGTCGGCCGCGGGCAGGCAAAACAGCGCAGTTGAAGCGGCGAGCGCCATCGCGACGAAGATCCAGAAGGTCACGCGGGCGCCGCCCCAGTGGTCGGCCATCCAGCCGCCCAACGGGCGCAGCACAGCGCCGATCAACGGACCCAACCACACAAGGTGCAACGCATCTGCCCGTTGAAACTGGCTCTGCGCCAGCATCGGCAAGCTGGCAGCAAAGCCGATGAAGCTGCCGAAGGTGCCCAGGTACAGCCAGCACATCAGCCAGTTGTGCCTGCGCGTGAAGATCACGGCCTGCTCGGCCATGCCTGCGTGGGTGTCGGCCAGGTCGTCCATGCCGAACCAGGCCGCTGCTGTACTGGCCAGGATCAGTGGCACCCAGATGAAGCCCGCGTTCTGCAGCCACATCGGCCCCTGAGCCGTCTGCTGCGCAGGCCCGGCGAACAGGCCGAAGACCCCGGCGCTGATGGCCAGTGGGACCAGCATCTGAACCAGCGCAACCCCCAGGTGCCCCAGCCCGGCGTTCAGGCCCAGCGCATAACCTTGGCGGGCACTCGGGAAGAAGAAGCTGATGTTGGCCATCGAGCTGGCGAAGTTGCCGCCGCCCAGGCCACACAGCAGAGCCAGCACCACCATCCACTCGAAAGGCGTGTTCGGGTCCTGTACCGCCAGGCCGATGCCGACCGCCGGCACCAGCAGGCTGGCAGTGGCCAGCGTGGTGAAGCGGCGGCCACCGATCATCGGCACCGCGAAGGCGTAGAAGATGCGCAGCGTGGCACCGCACAGGGCCGGCAGCGCCGTCAGCCAGAACAGCTGGTTGGTGCTGTAGCGGAATCCTGCTGCCGGCAGGTGCACCACCACCACCGACCACAGCATCCACACCGCAAACGCCAGGGCCAGCGCAGGGACCGACACCCACAGATTGCGCCTGGCCACCGCGCGCCCGGAACGGTCCCAGAAGCTGCGGTCTTCGGGGTTCCAGTGCTGGATGATCGTCATGCTGGTCATGTCGTGCGGTGGTGCCGGCGTGAGGGTGCGTCGCCGGGACTCAGGGGTTCTTCACGTAGGCATTGCCGCGGAGGTAGAACCACCAGTTCAGTACCAGACAGACGGCATAGAAGATCGCAAAGCCGTACATCGCGTACTGCGGCGTGCCAGCCTTGATCTGAGCGCCGATGACCACCGGCGCGATGAAGGCACCGTAGGCGGCGATGGCCGATGTCCAGCCCAGCACCGGGCCGGCCTGCGTGCGGTCGAAGATGACGCCGATGGTGCGGAAGGTGCTGCCGTTGCCAATGCCGCTGGCCAGAAACAGCAGCATGAACAGGCCCAGGAACATCGGGAAGTACTGCTCCGGCGTGGCCGAACCGTAGGCCTGCATCATCACGTAGCCCACGGCGACAGAAGCCCCGGCCATCACCACCGAGATGATCTGGGTGACGATGGAGCCGCCCACCTTGTCGGAGATCCAGCCACCCACGGGGCGGATGGCGGCGCCGATGAAGGGGCCCATCCAGGCATAGGTCAGCGCCGACGGCGCGTTCGGGTTCTTCAGCGCGTGCTGCATCACGCCGTTGGCATCAGGGATGTGCTGGAAGCCGAAGATCACCGTGATGGCCAGCGGCAGCGCCATCGAGAACCCGATGAACGAGCCGAAGGTGACGATGTACAGCGCCGTGAGCGACCAGGTGTGCTTGTTGCTGAAGATCGCGAACTGCTTCTTCACGCCCTCCTTCATCTCGCCGAAGGCTGCCAGCTTCATCACCAGCAGCGCCAGGATGACGTCGAGCGGAATGGCGACCCACATGCTCAGCACGCCCAGGCCGGTGGGCTTGGGAAGGTAGAGCCACAGCATGAAGATCGCGGGCACGAAGGCCAGCGTGTACAGGTAGGTGATCTTGGCGAAGGCCACCAGCGGCGAGCCCGCGGATGTGCCAATCGCGGGCGACACCGTCTTCAGGTTGTTCATGCCCCACCAGCACAGCACCGACAGCGGCACCAGCGACAGCACCCAGGCGAAGCCGGCGTTCTGCACCCAGGTGGGCGTGCCGGCGGCGATCTTGCCGAAGATCCAGCCGCTGTCCTTCACCAGCACCATCGGCTCGCCACCGAAGACGCCGAACAGGCCCACCGTCATCACCAGCGGGATGACGACCTGCATCGTCGTCACACCGAAGTTGCCCAGGCCCGCGTTCAGGCCCAGTGCCGTTCCCTGCAGCCGCTTCGGGAAGAAGGTGCTGATGTTGGACATCGAACTCGCAAAATTGCCGCCGCCCACACCCGACCACAGCGCCATCAGCTGGAAGGCCCAGAGCGGCCAGTCCTTGTGCTGCAGCACGATGCCGGTACCGATGGCCGGGGCCAGCAGCATTGCGGTGGTCAGAAAGATGGTGTTGCGCCCGCCGGCCAGGCGGATAAGGAAGGACGCCGGGATGCGCATCGTTGCGCCCGAGATGCCGGCGATGGCCGTCAGCGTGAACAACTCGGCCTGGGTGAACGGGAAGCCCAGGTTGAGCATCTGCACGGTGATGATTCCCCACATGCCCCAGACCGCGAAACCGCACAGCAGCGCGGGCACCGAGATCCAGAGGTTGCGGTAAGCGACTTTCTTGCCCGTGGCATTCCAGAACGTGTCGTCTTCCGGACGCCAGTCGGTGATGTCAGGGCCGGGAGTCCGGTTGGGGGCGGACTTGGCACCCGCCGTCGTGGTGGCATTCATGGCATCTTCTCCTTGTGCTTTCAGCGCGCGAAGCTGCGCGACAAGGGCGACGCCGGTGCGTTCGTGCCCATCATTTCGGTCTTGCGCACTTCGGTCCAGTACATCCAGATCAGCGAGACCCAGACCACGCCGTACATCAACATGAAGGCGCTTGAACGGATGCCGGTCAGGTCCATCAACGCCCCGAACAGGATCGGCAGCACGAAGCCCCCGAGGCCGCCTGCAAGGCCGACGATGCCGCTGACGGTGCCGATGTTGTCGGGGTAGTCGTTGCCGATGTACTTGAAGACGCTGGCCTTGCCGAAGGCCCAGGCGATGCCCAGGATGAACATCAGCGCGGTGAAGAGGTAGACGTTCAGGCCGATGTGAAACGTGCGGGGGCCGTTGACGGTCACCACCGTGAAGTCGGTCTGCGGGTAGCTCAGCAGGAACAGGCACACCCAGCTGACCCACAGCACCCACCAGGTGACCTGGTGAGCGCCGTACTTGTCGGACAAGATGCCGCCGAAGGCGCGCAGCACGCCACCCGGCAGCGAGAAGCACGCTGCCAGCAGCGCGGCGGTCTGGATCGACAGGCCGAACTCGCCCACGTAGTACTGCACCATCCACAGCGCCAGCGCTACGTAGCCGCCGAAGACGATGCTGTAGTACTGGCAGTACTTCAGCACTTTGGGGTCCTTCAGCATCTTGAGCTGGTCGCTGAACTTCACGTTCGACGGCACCAGGTGCTTGGGGTCGCTGCTGCTGCCGAACCAGAACAGGATGACCGTGCCCAGCATCACTGCGGCATACACCTGCGGCACCAGCGTCCAGCCGCCGATGGCCAGCAGCACGGGCGCTGCGAACTTGTTGACCGCCGAGCCGGAGTTGCCGGCGCCATACACACCCATCGCCATGCCTTGTCGGCTCTTGGGGAACCAGCGCGCCACGTAGGGGGTGCCGACCGAGAACGAACCGCCGGCCAGGCCCACGAACAGGCCGATGACCAGGAAGTGCCAATAGGCGGTGGCGTAGCTCATCAGCCAGATGGCCGGCACGGTGGCGGCCATCAGCAGCGTCATCACGATGCGGCCGCCGTAGCGGTCGGTCCAGATGCCCAGGGGCACGCGGATGAGCGAGCCAGTCAGTACCGGTGTGGCGGTCAACAGACCGAACTCCGTGGCGTTCAGTCCCAGAGTCTTCTTCAGCGGAATGCCGATGACGCCGAACATCATCCACACCATGAAGCACACGGTGAAGGCGATGGTGCTGACGATGAGCACGGACCACGCCTGGCGTGGGATGGGGATTGCTTGGGTGGTCATGGAGCGGACTCGTCTTGGGTGTGACGAGACTGTCCGCTCGGAGCGCCCCCGCGAACATCCGCACGGTGGCTATGCAGGGCGCGGCAGAAGAACGATGGGCTGTGGCGGGCACATAGTTCTGAAGAACTACGCTGCGGGCCTTTGGTTCAGACCTTGATTTGGGTCAACTGGAATCGGCCTGTCCATCGCCCGGACTGCGCCGGAAACGACGGCCGCCGCTCATCATCACCCATGGCACGAGCGAGCAAGCGACCGCCCTGTTCTCTGCACCAGTGCCAGCCGCTGAGCCGGCCGCCTGCTAACCACAACTCACGAGACCCGGCAGGCCATGACGGCCAAACCATCGCATGCCCTTGCCCCCATCCCGCTCTACCGTCACCGATACCGACAAGCGGGCCTCTGAATTGACACCTGGAAGTGGGAAAGCGCTAGGCGGCGCCTTCGGCACTACCGCCATTGACGACTTCCGAACGTCATCAATGATACTTGCAAATCATTGATTTATATAGCATTTTTCCGCCCGTCATTCCCACTCGATCGTCGCCGGCGGCTTGCTGCTCACGTCATAGGTCACACGGTTGATGCCGCGCACCTCGTTGATGATGCGCCCCGACACCTTCTTCAGCAGGCTGTACGGCAGTTCAGCCCAGTCGGCTGTCATGAAGTCGCTGGTCTGCACGGCGCGCAAGGCCACCACGTAGTCGTAGGTGCGGCCGTCGCCCATCACGCCCACGCTCTTCACCGGCAGGAACACGGTGAAGGCCTGGCTGGTCAGGTCGTACCAGCTCTTGCCGGTGGCGGGGTCCATCGCCGCCCGCAGCTCTTCGATGAAGATGGCGTCGGCACGCTGCAGCAGGCTCACGAATTCGCGGCGGATGTCGCCCAGGATGCGCACACCCAGGCCCGGGCCCGGGAAGGGGTGGCGGTAGACCATCTCCGGCGGCAGGCCCAGGGCCACGCCCAGCTCACGCACCTCGTCCTTGAACAGGTCTCGCAGCGGCTCCATGAGCTTGAGACCCAGCTGTTCCGGCAGGCCGCCCACGTTGTGGTGGCTCTTGATCGTGGTGGCCTTCTTGGTCTTGGCTCCCCCGCTTTCGATGACGTCGGGGTAGATCGTGCCTTGCGCCAGGAAGGTCGCGCCCTGGTGGCCGGTGCTGCCCGCCTTCAGTTTGGCGGCTTCGGCCTTGAACACGTCCACGAACAGGCGGCCGATGATCTTGCGCTTCTGCTCGGGGTCGGTGACGCCGGCCAGTTCGCCCATGAACAGATCGCTCGCGTCCACGCGGATCACCTTCGCGTGCAGCTTGCCCGCGAACATGTCCATCACCATGTCGCCTTCGTTCAGGCGCAGCAGGCCGTGGTCGACGAAAACGCAGGTGAGCTGGTCGCCGATGGCGCGGTGGATGAGCGCTGCGGCCACGCTGCTGTCCACGCCGCCGCTCAAGCCCAGGATGACCTCTTCGCTGCCCACCTGCTCGCGGATGCGCTGCACGGCTTCTTCGATGTGGCCGCGCATCACCCAGTCGGGCTTGGCGCCGGCGATCTGCAGCACGAAGCGCTCCAGCAGCGCCCTGCCCTGCACGGTGTGCGTGACCTCGGGGTGGAACTGCACCGCGTAGTAGCCGCGCGCCTCGTCGGCCATGCCCGCGATGGGACAGCTGGGCGTGCTGGCCATCAGCTTGAAGCCCGGTGGCAGCGCCGTGACCTTGTCGCCGTGGCTCATCCACACCTTCAGCATGCCGTGGCCTTCAGCGGTGCGGAAATCCTCGATGCCGTCGAGCAGCTTCGTGTGGCCGTGCGCGCGCACCTCGGCGTAGCCGAACTCGCGGTGGCTGCTGGCTTCCACCTGGCCGCCCTGCTGCACCGTCATCGTGAACATGCCGTAGCAGATGCCCAGCACCGGCACGCCGCTGTCCCACACCGCCTGCGGCGCACGCAGGTCTTGTTCTTCGTAGGTGCTGGCGTGGCTGCCCGAGAGAATGATGCCCTTGGGCGCGAACTGCCGGATGAACTCGTCGGAAACGTCGTTGGGGTGGATCTCGCAGTAGACATGCGCCTCGCGCACGCGGCGCGCGATGAGCTGTGTGACCTGCGAACCGAAGTCGAGGATGAGGATCTTGTCGTGCGTCATGGCGTCAACTCGTCCGGCCCGTCTCAGGCCGGCGTGGGGGTGGAAGGGGGTGCGGCGTGCCGCTGGGCGCGGAAGTGCAGCACGGCCATGAGCAACGCCGCCGCCAGCAGCGCTGCGCAGAAGAACATGGGCGCGCCGATGCGCCAGTCGCCACGCGGCAGGTGCGACACCGTGCTCAGCAGCGGCGTGGCCAAGGCCGGGGCGATGACCGCCATCAGGTTGTTCAGGCCGCTGACAGCCCCCAGGGTCTGGCCCTGCTCGCTGCCACTGGCCGCACCCGACACCAGGCTCTGCAGCGCGGCGCCCACGGTGTTGCCGAGCAGGTTCATCAAGATGATCGCGTAGATCATCCAGCCCTCGGTGGCCAGGCCATAGCCGATGTTGGCCACCATCGCGGAGCACAGCCCCAGCACCGCCAGGCGCTGCGGTGTCACCCGCTTCAAGATGCGGCCGAGCAGCACGCCCTGCACCAGCGCGGCCACCGTGCCCACGGCGAACAGCGACCAGCCGTTTTGCGTGGGGCCCCAGCCGAACTTGAAGGTGGTGTACAGCACCCACACCGTGTACAGCGTGAACTGCGCCAGGCCCACGCAGGCCAGCACCGGCATGAGCAGGCCCACGCCCTTCAGCCGCGCCAGCGCGCGCAGCGAACTCAAGGGGTTGGCGGCGCCCCAGGTGACGGCGCGGCGCCGCTCTCGCGGCAGCGACTCTGGCAGCACGAACACGCCGTACAGCAGGTTCAACAAGGCCAGCGCGCCGGCCACGAAAAACGGCAGGCGCAGGTCGATACCGCCCAGCAGCCCGCCCATCACCGGCCCGAGGATGAAACCGATGCCGAACATCGCGCCCAGCAGCCCGAAGCGGCGCGCGCGCTGCTCGGGCGGGGTGATGTCGGCCACGTAAGCATTGGCCACCGCGGCATTGGCCTGCATGGCACCGCCCACGATGCGCGAGGCCAGCAACATCCACAGGCTGGTGGCCAGCGCGGTGGCGAAGAAGTTCAGCGCCAGCCCGCAGAAGCCCAGCAGCAGCACGGGCCGGCGGCCGTAGCGATCCGACAGCGCGCCCAGCATCGGCGCCGAAACGAAGCTGGCCGCCGCGTAGGTGAAGGCCACCCAGCCGTACCAGCGCGTCTGCTCGGCCGGGTTGGCCGTGAACTGCCCCACCAGCGCCGGCAGCACCGGGATGATGAGGCCCACCGCCAGGAAGTCGATGAGCACCGCCACCATGATGAAACGCATGGCGGCGGGCCGGTCGCCGCCCGTGCCCGCGGCTGGCTCGGCGGCAGCGCTCATTCCATGCGGTAGTTCGGCGCTTCTTTGGTGATCTGCACGTCGTGCACGTGGCTCTCGCGGATGCCGGCCGCGGTGATCTCGACGAACTCGGCCTGCTCGTGCATCTGCGCGATGGTGGCCGCGCCGCAGTAGCCCATCGAAGCCCGCAGGCCCCCGGCCATCTGGTAGATGATGCTGACGACGCTGCCTTTGTAGGGCACGCGGCCCTCGATGCCCTCGGGCACCAGCTTGTCGGCGTTGGGGTTGACGGTCTCGTCGGCTTCCTGGAAGTAGCGGTCGGCGCTGCCGGCGCGCATGGCGCCGATGCTGCCCATGCCACGGTAGCTCTTGTAGCTGCGGCCCTGGTACAGGATCACCTC
Source organism: Rubrivivax sp. (assembly GCA_051861265.1). Classification (GTDB taxonomy): domain Bacteria; phylum Pseudomonadota; class Gammaproteobacteria; order Burkholderiales; family Burkholderiaceae_C; genus Rubrivivax. The sequence goes on along the minus strand of JBHYDA010000005.1, from coordinate 251,001 downwards.
GCCCGGCGCCTCTTCGGTGCCAGCGAACATGCCGCCCATCATCACCGTGCCGGCGCCTGCGGCGATGGCCTTGGCGATGTCGCCGCTGTAGCGGATACCGCCGTCGGCGATCAGCGGCACGCCCGTGCCCCTCAGCGCCGTGGCCACGCTGTCGATGGCCATGATCTGCGGCACGCCCACACCAGCCACGATGCGCGTGGTGCAGATGCTGCCCGGGCCGATGCCCACCTTCACGGCATCGGCGCCGGCTTCCACCAATGCCAGCGCTGCGGCGCCGGTGGCGATGTTCCCGCCGATCACATCGACCTGGGGGTAGTGCTTCTTGACCCAGCGCACACGCTCGATGACGCCGGCGCTGTGGCCGTGCGCGGTGTCGACGATCAGCGCATCCACGCCGGCCTTCACCAGCAATTCAACACGCTCTTCGGTGCCCTCGCCCACGCCCACCGCGGCGCCCACGCGCAGCTTGCCTTGGGCATCGCGCGCAGCGTTCGGGAAGTTGGTCTGCTTGGTGATGTCTTTCACCGTCATCAGCCCGCGCAGCTCGAACGCCGGCGTGACCACCAGCACGCGCTCGAGGCGGTGCTTGTGCATCAGTTGCTTGCCTTCGTCGAGCGAGGCGCCTTCGTGCACGTAGATCAGGCGCTCGCGGGGCGTCATGATCTCGCGCACCGGAGCGTCGAGCCGGGTTTCGAAGCGCAGGTCGCGGTTGGTGACGATGCCGACCACCGTCTTGCCTTCCACCACCGGGAAGCCCGAGACGCCGTGCTGGCGCGACAGCGCCATCACCTCGCGCACGGTGGCCGTGGGGGCGACGGTGATGGGGTCGCGCAGCAGGCCGCTCTCGTAGCGCTTCACGCGCGCCACCTCGGCCGCCTGCTGCTTGGGCGTGAGGTTCTTGTGCACGATGCCGATGCCGCCCTCTTGCGCGATGGCGATCGCGAGGCGGGCCTCGGTCACGGTATCCATCGCAGCCGACACCAGCGGCAGGTTCAGCTTGATGTTGCGAGACAGCCGGGTGGCGAGGCTGGTGTCGCGGGGCAACACCTGGGAGTAGGCCGGCACCAACAACACATCGTCGAAGGTGAGCGCTTTGCCGAGTAGGCGCATGAAAAAGCTCCAGACGCAAAAGCGAATTATAGGGAGGCCGCACAGGCGGCCCTGGCGCAGCGTTTTCGGGCGTGCCTGGCCGGCCCTGCAGCAACACCCTGTGACAGCGCCGGGCGCCGGAGCGCGGCTTTCGCACGCAGGTCTGCCGGGCCGAGCACTAAACTCGCGCCATGCGCATCCAGCCCGCCCCCCGCACCGCGCGCGCCGCGCGCCGGCCGCCGCTGCTCCGTCTGTTGTCCGCGTCGGCCCTGGGTCTGGCCCTGGTGCTGACGCTGGCCGCGCCCGAGGCACAGGCGCAATGGAAGTGGCGTGACAAGTCGGGCCAGATCAACGCCAGCGACCGCCCACCGCCGCTGGACGTGCCCGAGAAGGACATCATCGCGCGTCCGCCGCAAGACACGCGGCGTACCGTGCTGACGGTGCCCGGCGCTGCTGCTGCGGCATCGGCCGCTTCGGCGCCCGCCGGCCCGCGCGCCCCCGCCGGCGACCGTGATCTCGAAGCCCGTCGCCGTGCCGCCGAGCAGGAACAGGCCGGCAAGAGCAAGGCCGAGGAAGAGCGTCTGGCCACCCAACGCGCTGAGAACTGCCGGCGCGCCCGCGGGCATGTGGCTGCCCTGGAAAGCGGCCAGCGCATGGCCCGTGTCAACGAGAAGGGCGAGCGCGAGGTGCTGGATGACCGTGCCCGCGCCGACGAGATGCGCCAGTCGCGCGCCATCATCGCTTCAGACTGCCGCTGAAACCGCGCTGATCCAGCAAGCGCCGCCGCCTCGGTTCGAGGCCGTGAGCCTTCAGCCGGCCCGTCGGGGAGCCACGGGCTTCTGAGCCCGGTGCTTCTGGTAGCGCAGGCGGCGGGCTTCTTTCGGATCGACGACCAGCCCGCGGTAGATCTCCACCCGGTCGCCTTCGCGCAGCACCGCGCCGGGCTCGCAGACACGCCCCCACACCCCGAGCCGCAAGCCCTCGGGCTGCAAACCCTGCCGCTGCAGCACGCCGCTGGCCTGCAGGGCCTGCAACACGGTGGCGCCCGGCGCGAGTTGCAGGCGGCTGTGGTCCGCCTGACCCGGTGCGGGGCAGTACACCAGATCCACCCGCATCTCAGCGCTGGCCATACACCGCCTCCGCGCGGCGCACGAAAGAATCCACCAGCGTGTTAGCCACCCGGTCGAAGACCGGGCTCACGACAGCCTCGAGGGCCACGCTCGAGAAGGCGTAGGCGAGATCGAACTCGATCTTGCAAGCCGCCTGGTCGCTGCCGGGGCGCCCCAGCGGGTGAAAGATCCAGTTCCCCTCCAGGCGCGAGAAGGGCCCGTCGACCAGTTGCACGGCCACGGATTGCCCGGCCCGGTGCACGTTGCGCGTGGTGAAGGCGTGCTGCACGCCCATGTAGGCCAGGCTGAGGCGCGCGGTGACGCCGTCATCGTGGGGCTCCACCACTTCGGCACGGCTGCACCACGGCAGGAACTGCGGATACGCCTGCACATCGGTGACGAGGTCGTACATCTCGCGGGGCGAGTACCAGAGCAGGACCGACTTGCGCACGTGCTTCATACAATGCGGCCATTCTAGGAGCGCCTTGTATTGCAGGCCCCCAGCCCGCAGATACCCTGCTCCGCGCGCCTGAAGCGCCGACCCAGCAACCGACCATGGCCCACATCGCCGAAAACCGCCGCGCCCGCTACGAGTACAGCATCGAAGAGCAGTACGAGGCAGGCATGGTGCTGGCCGGCTGGGAGGTCAAGGCCATCCGTGCCGGCCAGGTGCAGCTCACCGACGGCTATGTCCACATCCGCGACGGCGAGCTCTACCTGATCGGGTGCCGCATCAACGCCTTGCGCAGCGCCTCCACGCACATTCATCCCGAGGCCGACCGCACCAAGAAGCTCTTGATGCACAAGGCCGAGATCCGCCGCCTCATCGGCAAGGTGGAGCAGAAGGGCTTCACGCTGGTGCCTTTGAACCTGCACTACAAGGGCGGGCACGTGAAGGCCGAGATCGCGCTGGCCAAGGGCAAGGCCGAGCACGACAAGCGCAACACGGTGAAGGACCGCGACTGGGAGCGCGAGAAGGGCCGGCTGATGCGGCACAAGGTCTCGTCCGGCGGCAAGGACTGAGGCCGAGGGCCAGGGTTTCCACCCCCGCCATGCGGGGCCCCCCCCCTTGAAGCGCAGTGGCGCGCGACGCCAAGATCCTCTGCGCAACGGTTGCGACGGCGGCGGCCCGCCTTAGCATTCACCGCACGGCCTGCCTCTTCGGGCAAGCGGCCTTCCCGGCCCGGTCGTCCTGTCGAGACACTGCCCATGCCCAGCCTCACCTGGCGTCACCCCGCCCCGGCCCCCATGCGCGCGGCAGCGTGGCCTGCCGGCCTGTGGGCCGCGGTGCTGGTGGCCGCCTCGCTGCTGCTGTGTGCCTGGCCGGCAGCGGCAGCCAGCGCGCCCAGCCTGGCCAACGAACCGCGCCACGCGCTCGTCATCGGCAATGCCGACTACACCACCGCCCCTCTCTTGAACCCGGCCAATGACGCCACCGCGGTGGCCAAGGTGCTGGAAAAGGCCGGCTTCAAGGTCGACCTGAAGGTCAACGCCACGCAGAAGCAGATGCAGGAGGCCGTCACGCTGTTCGGTGACCGCCTGAAAGCCGGCGGCGCCGGCCTCTTCTACTTCGCAGGCCACGGCGTGCAGATCAAGGGCCGCAACTTCATGCTGCCCGTGGGCGCCACGATCGCCCGGGAAGACGAGGTGCCCTACAAGGCCGTCGACGTGCAGCAGGTGCTCGACAAGATGGAGACGGCGAAGAACCGCATCAACATGGTGGTGCTCGACGCCTGCCGCGACAACCCCTTCGCGCGCAGCAGCCGCAGCACCGGCGGCGGGCTGACGCAGGTGGACGCGCCCATCGGCTCCTTGATCGCCTTCGCCACCGCACCGGGCAGCGTGGCCAGCGACGGCCGCAACGCCAACGGCCTGTACACGCAGCACCTGCTGGCCAACATCGAGCGGCCGGGCACCCCCATCGAAGACGTTTTCAAGCGCGTGCGCCTGGGTGTGCGGCTGGACAGCAACGGCAGCCAGGTGCCTTGGGAGAGCACATCGCTCGAAGGCGACTTCTATTTCTTCCCGGCGTCGCCGGGCGCCAAGGCCGGCCCGACCACGCTGACACCCCCACCGGGCATCGAGCAGATGGCACGCGTGGAACGCGCGTACGAGCTGCTGCGCCAGGGCCAGATCGACGACGCCGAACGCATCTTCCGCGCGCTGGCCGGCGCCAGCCACACCGACATCGCCTGGATGGGCCGCGAGGGCGTGGCCGAGGTGCAACTGGCCCGCGGCGACAGCCAGGCAGCGCTGGCCGAGGCCAACCAGATCATCGCCAAGGCACCGACGCGCAGCGCGGCTTACCTCATCCGCGGCCGCGCCCTCGCAGCAGCCGGGCAGGTGCAGGAAGGCCAGGCCGCTTTGCAGAAGGCCGCCGGCGCGCAGACGGTGGCCGATTTCGGCTGGCAGAAGGCCGAGGCCCTGGTGGCCGTGGGCAACGCCCAGCGCAAGCAAGACCCCAAGCTGGCCGCCCAGACCTACGAGCGCGCGGTGCGTGAGAACCCGCTGTCGGTGCCGGCCCTCAGCAACCTGGCGGTGGCGCTGAACGACAGCGGCGACGCCGCCAAGGCCCGCGCTGCGCTGGAGCGGGCGCAGGCGCTCGACCCGACCGACGCCGTCACCATCGCCCTGCTGCGCCAGACGCAGGAGAACCTGGCCGCCGACCAGGACCGCCAACGCCAGCGCGCCATCGACGAATCGGTGCAGGAACTGGCCGCACGCTTCCGCAACCCTGCGCCGCGCCCAGCCGCTGCCGGCGCGCCCGACGACTGGACCTCGCCCGCGCTGGCCATCAGCGTGCTGCCCTTCCAAGACCTCACGCTGCCGGGCAGCACCGGCCGGGTCGGCTTGGATGCCGTGCTGCAGCAAGAAGTCATCCGTGAACTGCAGGCCCGCGGGTTCACGATGGTCGAGCGTCGCTTGCTCGACAAGGTGCTGGCCGAAGTGAAGCTCGGCTCCTCGGAGCTCGCGGACCAGGACACCCAGATCCGCCTGGGCAAGGTGCTGGCCGCACGGCTGATGGTGTCGGGTGCGCTCAGCCCGCAAGGCGGCCAGGCCGTGGGCGCCACGGTGCGCGCCATCGATACCGAGACCACGCAACTGGCGATGGTGAAGGCCGAGCGCCCAGCCGCCGGGCCCTTCAACCCCACCGCGCTGGCCGCGGGCATCGCGCAAAGCGTGGCCCAGACCATTGCCGAGAAGTACCCGCTGAAGGGCCGGCTGGTGCAGGTGGATGGCGACGTGGCCATCATCAACCTGGGCAAGAAGCACGGCGTCACGCCAGGCCAGCAGTTCAACGTGCTCAGCCAGGGCCAGCCGATCGAGCTGAACGGGCGCATCCTGGGTTACCGCGAGACCCGCATCGCGCAGATCACGGTCACGGAAGTGCAGGACCTGCTGGCCATCGGCCGCGTCGCCGGCGTGCAGGCGCCGCTGGCGCGGAACCAGAGGATCATCGCGCGCAAGGAATGAACACGCTGCGCAGCCTGGCCCCCCGGACGCCCCGTGCGTTGCAGCGCACGGGGCGTCGTCGCTTCGTGGCGACGCTGGGGCTGCTCGGTTTGCTGGGCCCTGGCGCGGGCGCGCAGCCGTCGGCCCTGCCTGCCGTGGTCGTGTGGGACTACGAGAACCAGAGCGCACTGGCTGCGCCGCCAGCCGCGCAGACCGATTTCCTGCGGCGTTCGCTTTCCGAGAGCCTCACGGCCACGCTGCTGCAGGTGCCGGGCTTGCCGGTCGTGGAGCGCCAGCGCCTGAAGGATCTGCTCGCCGAGCAGAAGCTCGGCTCCACGGCGCTGGCCGACGACGACGCTCGGCTGCGCCTGGGCAAGATCGTGGGCGCGCAGCGCATGGTCTTCGGCGGCTTCTTCGTGCTGGGTGACCAGGTGCAGGTGCATGTGCGTGTGATCGACACCGCCACGTCGCGCGTGCTCTTCTCAGACGAGGCCGTGGCACCCCTGTCCACCGTCATGGCGCAGGTGGCGCCGCTGAACGAGAGACTGGCCCGTGCGCTGGGGGGTGCCGCTGTCGTGGCGCAAGGCCACCCACCTGAACGCTGGCAGGCCTACGACCGGGCCCTGGCGCTGGCAGACGCCGGCGATTTCGATGCCGCCATCACGGCGCTGCAGCAGTTGCTGGCGGCCGACAAGAACTTCCTGCCGGCCGAGCGGCAGCTCGTGGCGCTGCTGGAACGTGGCGCACGGCGGTAACGCTTGCGTAACGCACCGCCGCCAAAGCTTCCAGCTGCACCCGGACCGCACAACGCCCTTCCCTCGCCCCGCCCCACGCACAGGACGACGATGCCTCCCACCCTTCTCTGGCGCCTGCCCCTGAAGCAGCCTTCGACGCAGCACTGGCCCACCGGCCTCTTGCTGCTGGCGGTGGCCCTGCCCGCCCTGGCGCAGACCCCGCCCGATGCCGGCCGCCTGCTCGAGCAGACGCGCCCGCCAGCCTTGCCCACGCTGCCGCCGGCCACGGCGCCGCGCGTCGTGGACGCCCCCGTGCGCCCCACGCTCACCCTGCCGGAAGGCGTCTCGGTGCAGGCCAGCAGCTTCCGCATCAGTGGTGCCCGCTCCTACCCCGCAGAAGGGCTGGCCGAGATGCTCAAGCCCTGGGTCGGCCGGCGGCTCGATCTGAACGGCCTGAACGAAGTCGCGGGCGCCCTCACACGCCATTACCAGCGCAACGGCCACTTGCTCAGCTACGCCTACATCCCGGCGCAGCGCGTGGCCGATGGCGTCATCGAAATCGCCGTGCTCGAGGGCCAGCTCGAAGCCGTGCAGATCGTCACCGCCCAAGACGTGCGCCTGCGCGACGAAGTCATCCAGGCCCACACCGACCGCCTGGCCACGCGCCCCGAGGCGCCACAGCCCGTGCTGCTGGCCGATGTCGAGCGGCAGATGCTGCTGCTCAACGACATCGCCGGTGTCACGGCACGCGCGGCCTTCACGCCCGGCGCACGCACGGGTGGTGCCGACATGGTGGTGTCGGTGGCCGAGGAGGAGCCCTTGAGCCTGCGCGTGACGGCCGACAACCACGGCGCGAAGTCCACCGGCGAGGTGCGCGTGGGCCTGGGCCTGCAACTGCGCAACGTGTCCGGCTGGGGCGACCAGACCGATGCGCGCCATGGTTTCGCGCCAGGGCGGGCTCGTCAGCGGCAACCTGTCAACCCTGGTGCCCGTGGGTGGCGACGGCCTGCGCCTGGGCGCCAGCCTGTCGCGTCTGAGCTACGAGCTGGCCGGCAGCTTCCGCGAACTGGGTGCCACCGGCCATGCCAACACCTTCGGCGTGGAGCTGAACTACCCGCTGGTGCGCTCGGCCGACACCAACCTCGGCCTGCGCATGGCCGGCGAGTTCAAGCAACTGCGCGACGAAGTGCAGCTCGTGGGCCGCAGCGTGCCCAAGCGCAACAACACCCTGGAGGCCACGCTGAGTGCCGACCACCGCGACACCTGGGGTGGCGTGTCGGCCGGCCGCATCAGCGCCTCCCTGGGTTCGCTGCGCTTGCTCGATGACGCCCAGCGCGCCACCGATGCTGCGGGCCTGCAGACAGCGCGCGCCTACAGCAAGCTCGGCTTCCAGGCGCTGCGACAGCAGACGCTGAGCGGCCCCTTCAGCCTGGCGCTGCGCGTGGCGGGCCAGGCCAGCGGCGGCAACCTCGACAGCTCAGAGAAGTTCAGCCTGGCCGGCCCGGGCGCCGTGCGGGCCTATGCGCCGGGAGAAGCCTCGGTCGACCAGGGCGCGCTCATCAGCGTGGAAGCCCGCTACGCCCAGGCCTACCTCGGTGGCAGTGTCACCTGGGCCCTGTTCCATGACCGTGCCGAAGGCCGCATCAACCGCCAGCCCACGGCGCTGCTGCTGAACGGCAACGAGCCCCGGCTGTCGGGCACGGGCCTGTCGGTGCAGTGGAGTGGCGCCGATCTCGGCGTCAGCGCCTCGATCGCCTGGCGGGGCACGCGCGTGCCCACGGCTGAAGGCGGCGACCCCAAGCCCCGCGTTTACCTGCAAGTCGTGCTTTCGCCATGAAGTGCGCCGGCGCTGCCACCCCGGCGCCCGACGCACGGAGCCCTGCCATGCCCACACGCCCTGCCTCCACCATCACGCCCGTCACCGCCTCAGCCCCGACAGCGGCGCGCGCCCCGCGGGCTGCGCGCCGCCGCGTCCGTCAGCTGCGGCCACGCCTGCTGCGTCTGTCGCGCCTGCTGGCCTGGCTGCTGGCGGCCTGGGCCGGCCCGGGCACGCTGGCACTGGCGCAAGTGGCACCAGGCAGCCTGCCCAGTGGCGGGCAAGTGGTGGTGGGCAGCGGCACGCTGGTGCACAGCCCCAACCTGCTGGTGATCCAGCAGAACACGGCCAAGCTCGGCCTGGATTGGCAGAGTTTCAACATCGGCAGCGGGGCCACGGTCGAGTTCCGCCAGCCCAGCGCCAACTCGGTGGCCCTGAACCGCGTGCTCGGCCACAGCGGCACCGAGATCTACGGCCAGTTGCGCGCCAACGGCCAGGTCTTTCTGACCAACCCCAACGGCGTGCTGTTCGCGCCGGGTGCGCGCGTCGATGTGGGCGGCCTGGTGGCCAGCACGCTGGACATCACGCAGCAAGACTTCGCCGACGGCCGCTATGTCTTCAGCAGCACGGGCGGCAGCGGCAGCGTTCGCAACCAGGGCAGCCTGAATGCCAGCACGGGCGGGTATCTCGCGCTGTTCGGGCAGCAGGTGGTGAACCAGGGCGACATCCAGGTGGATGCCGGCTCGGTGGTGCTGGCCTCGGGCCGCGCGGCCACGGTCAGCATCAGCGGCAGCGGCCTGATCTCGGCGGCGGTCACGCCGGGTCTGGTGAGCGGGCAGGTTGACAACGCCGGCCGCATCCAGGCAGATGGCGGCGTGGTCACCCTGAACGCGCGCTCGGCCCAGGACATCGCCGGGTCGCTGGTGAACAACAGCGGCATCGTGCGGGCCAACACGCTGGTCGAGCGCGGCGGCGAGATCTGGATCACCGGTGACCAGGTGGGGAGCAGCGGCAGCTTGCAGGCTGCGGCGCCGACAACCGGCAACGCCGGCCAGATCACCGTGAAGGGCGACATGGTCTCGGGGCGCCTGGCGCTGGCAGGCCAGATCGACGTCAGCGCCGCGAGCGGGCGTGGCGGCCATGTCGAAACCTCGGCGGCACACGTCGGCATCGCGCGCCACACGCAGGTGGACAGCCGCGGCAGCGTGGCCACCGGCCATTGGCTCATCGACCCCACCGACTTCACCGTTGCCGCCGGCAGCGGTGCGCAGACCACGTCGGGCATCGGCGCCGAAACGCTGGCCACCAACCTGGCGTCCACCAGCATCACGCTGGCCACGGCCGCCACGGGCAGCGAGCCGGGCGACATCCACGTCAATGCCGATGTCACCTGGGCCGGCAACAACACGCTGACGCTGCAGGCCAGCCGCCATATCAACCTGAATGCCAACCTCACCGCCACGGGCACCAGCGCCGGGCTCGTGCTCACGCCGGGCACGGGGGGTTCGCTGCGCATCCTGACGACCGACACGCTCAGCCCCAAGATCACGCTGAGTGGCGCCAGTGCCACGCTCACCATCGCCAACCAGGCCTACACGCTGGTGCGCGACGTGGCTGGCTTGCAGGCCCTGCAAAGCGGGCTGGCCGGCCGCTACGCGCTGGCGGTGGACATCGACGCCAGCAGCACGGCCACCAACGGCTTCACGCCCATCGGCAACGAGGCCGGCACCAGCGCGACGACGACGGGCGCCTTCACCGGCATCTTCGAGGGCCTGGGTCACAGCATCACGGGTCTGACGATCAACCGCAGCGGCAGCACAGCCAACGCCGTGGGTCTCTTCGCGAGCACGAACAACGCCACGCTGCGCAACTTCCAGCTCTTGGGCGGCGCCGTCAGCGGGCGCATGTTCGTCGGCTCCGTGGCCGGCTACACCAACGGCAGCACCACGCTCAGCAACGTGCGCAGCAGCGCCACAGTCACCGCCAGCACCACCGACGGCACCGCGGTGCGCGTGGGCGGCCTCGTGGGCCTGATGGCTGGCAGCAGCACCACGGCGGGCATCAGTGACAGCGTGGCCACGGGCGCGGTGAGCGCCACGGTGGCCAACAACAGCACCGCCAACGTCGGCGGTCTGGTGGGCGAGGTCGATGCGGGCAGCCTGACCCAGGTACGCAGCACGGGCGCGGTCACTGCTGCACTGTTGGCCGGCACCAATGACGTGAATGTCACGGCCGGCGGTTTGGTGGGCCGCCACAGCGGCGGCGCCATCAGCAACGCCACGACCACGGGCAACGTCTCGGGCGGCCGCTACACGGGTGGGCTGGTGGGTTACCTCGATGCGGGCAGCCTCAGCACAGTGCGCAGCGACGGCGCGGTGTCTGGCAGCGGCGACGCCGGGGGCCTGCTGGGTTACGCCACGGGCACGGGCTCGCTGACCACGGCCGACGCCCGCGGCACGGTGACTTCCAGCAGTACCGTCACCTACAGCGTGGGCGGCGCCGTCGGCTACCTGGCCTTGACCGGCACGCTCAGCGGCATCACGGCAGCAGGCAACGTGAGCGGCGGCGGCTTCACAGGTGGCGTGGTCGGGTACTACAACCCGACCACCGCCATCACCTCGGCCACGCTGGGCAGCGTGAACCATGCCACCAAGACCATCAGCGGCGGCGCCTGGGTTGGGGGCTTCATTGGCTACATGAACCTGGCGGCCTCGGTCACAGGGCTGAGCGCATCGTCCACCGTCGTGGCCACGGCCACCGGCGGTGCTGCCGGCGGCATCATCGGCCGCAGCAGTGGCGCGGTCTCGGGCAGTTCGGCTGGCGGCAGCGTCAGCGGCCCCGGCATGGTCGGCGGTCTGGTCGGCCAGACGGTGGGCAGCGGCGGCATGAGCGGCTCCAGCGCCAGCGCGACCGTCATCGGTACGGGCACCGCTGGAGAGGTCGGCGGCCTCGTTGGCCGGTACAACAACAGCGGCAACCTCGATGGCGGCAGTGCCAGCGGCGCGGTGCAAGGCGGTACAGGCACCTCAGGCACCGCCGGGGGCCTGGTGGGCACCTTCGACAGCACCGCCAGCATCGTCAACGCGAGCACCGCCCTGACCAGCACGGTCGCAGGCTTCGGCGATGTCGGGGGCCTGGTCGGACAAGCCTATGGCACGGGCACCGCCACCATCAACGGCGCCACCGTGCGGGGCACGGTGCAGGGCGGCACCGCCGGCGGCGTGGGCGGCCTTGTGGGCGATTTCGGCATGGCAGGCGGCTGGAGCAGCGTCACGGTGGAAGGCGCCGTCAACGGCGGTCTGTACGCTGGCGGCCTGGTGGGCTACTACGCGAGCGGCGCGGCCATCACGAACGGCACCTACACCCCCGCCAGCGTGAGCGGCAGCGGGTTCGCTGGCGGCATCGTCGGCTACATGGCCACCACGGCGGCGATCACGGGGACGTCGGCCGACAACCCATGGGTGATCGGCACCCAGGTGACGGCCACGGGCTTCAGCGGCGCCGCCGGCGGCCTGGCCGGGCGCACGGCGGGCAGTGTGGCCAACATCCGCACGACGGGCGCCGTCACCGGAGGCGACGACGCTGGTGGCGTGATCGGCCGCGCCGACGGCAGCGGCACCCTGACGCAACTGCGCGCCACGGGCAACGTCAGCAGCAGTTCCCCGTCATCCGGCGTGGGCGGCGTGATCGGCACACTGTCCTACGCGGGCACCGTGAGCAACGCCACCGGCACCGGCACCGTGAGCGGCGGCCGCTACGGCGGCGGCGTGGTCGGCTACTTCACGGGCAGCGCGGCGCTGCAGACCTTGCGTGGCGAAGGCGCGGTCACCAGCGGCGGCGATGCGGGTGGCGTGGTCGGCTACGCCACCGGCTCGGGCTCCATCACCGATGCCGATGGCCTGGGCAACGTGATCAGCACCGACGCGTCGAACTACAGCGTCGGCGGTGCGATCGGCTACTTCAGCCTCTCAGGTGGGCTGGGCGACATCACCGCGGCAGGCAATGTGAGCGGCGGCACCCAGACGGGCGGCGTGGTGGGCTACTACGCGACCAGCATCGCGCTGACGGGCACATCGATCAGCTACACCAACAGCGCCAGCCGCACCGTGACGGGCAACTTCTGGGTGGGCGGGCTCATTGGCTACAGCAACGCCAGCAGCATCACGGGGCTGAGTTCGGCGGCCACGGTGGCCGTCAGTGGCACATCTGGCAGCGCTTCGGCCGGGGGCCTGGCAGGGCGCACCTCTGGTGCGGTGATCTCCAGTTCGGCGACGGGCGCCGTCAGTTCGCCGGGGCGCGCCGGGGGCCTGGTCGGCCAAGCCGACGGTGCCGCCAACTTCACGGACACCACAGCGACGGGGGCCGTGCGCGGCCTCACGACGGCCGGGGGCCTGATCGGATACGTCAGCAACACCATCAACCTCTTGCGCGCTGGCGCTTCGGGCACGGTCTTCACGCGCGAGACCGGTGGTGGCCTGGTGGGCCAGCACAACGCCGGCAGCATCACCGACAGCAACGCCAGCGGCGCCGTCACCGGGCTGAGCGACAGCACGGTCTACCTCGGCGGGCTGGTGGGCCAGTACGGCTCTGGTTGCTATTTCTGCCAGCTGGGCGCCGGCTACACCGTGAACAACAGCCACGCGACCGGCGCGGTGCGCGCGGACGCCAGCGCCATCTACGCAGGCGGGCTCATCGGCTACGTCTACTCGGGGCTGCTCGATGTCGTCACCGCCTCCGGCAGCGTCACGGCCGTCGACAGCGTCGCCAACAACAGCAACGAGGTCATCGGCGGCCTGGTGGGCTACTTCGGCAGCTACAACCAGCGCGGCAGCATCGCCAACAGCAGTGCCAGCGGAGCCGTCACGGGGGGCTACTTCAGCGGCGGGCTGGTGGGCCAGTACCTCGGGGGCGCGCTGACCAACAGCAGTGCCACGGGTTCGGTCAGCGGCGGTACCGAGAGCGGCGGCCTGATCGGCTACGCGAACCTGTATGCGCCGATGAGCAACGTCTCGGCTTCGGGTTCGGTCACCGCCTCCACCACAGCCGGCAGTGCACGTGTGGGTGGTCTTGTCGGCCGCATGTACTTCTACACGGCCGACAACGTCACCGGCGGCAGCCTGACCAACGGCTCGGCCAGCGGCAATGTCATCGGCCCCAATGGCACGGGCGAAGTCGGTGGCCTGATCGGCTGGCTCGGTGCCTACAACGCCGAAACCGGCCCGGTGAACGACAGCCGTGCCACGGGCAATGTCACGGGCGGCAATACCACCGGCGGCCTCATCGGCTACTTCGACAACGGCAGCGGCTACTCGGCGCTGCTCAACAGCCATGCCACGGGCTCGGTGTCGGGCGGCACCATCGTCGGCGGGCTGGTGGGCAACTACAACCGCACCGCCGCCACGGGTCGCGCCGATGACATCACCAACAGCTACGCCACCGGCAACGTCACCGGCTCCACCTACCTGGGTGGCCTGGTCGGCCTGTTCGACGGCCGGCACGGCATCGCAGGCAGCTACGCCACTGGCAACGTGCTCGCCACTGCAGCGCTCAACGACAAGTACCTGGGGGGCCTGGTCGGCTACTACAACACGCGCCACACCAGCACCAGCAACCTGACGGACATCAACGCGAGCTACGCCACGGGCAGCGTGGGCCTGCAAGCCGGCAGCACGCTGGCGAGCTTCGTCGACGTCTATGCCGGCGGCCTGGTGGGCTACATGCTGGGGCAGACCGCCGGCAACGCCGTCGTCGATGCCTACGCCACGGGTGCCGTGAATCTGTCGGCCACCAGCGGCCGGCTCTACGCAGGCGGCCTGGTGGGCTACGCCACGGGCGGCCAGAGCGTGCTGCGCGGCTACGCCACCGGCGCCGTCTCGGCCTCGGGCGGCACGGCCCGCAACAGCGGCGGCCTGCTGGCAGGCCGCGCCAGCACCGTCAGCGTGGTGACGGACAGCCACTGGGACAGCAGCACCACCGGCCAGCCCAGCAGCCTGGGCGGCGGCACGGGCCGCAGCACGGCAGAGATGCGCCAGGCCGCGAGCTTCACGGGCTGGAACCTCAACACCAGCGGCACGGGCGGCACGGTCTGGCGGCTGTACGAGGGGCAGACGGCACCGCTGCTTTCCCGCTTCCTCACCCCGCGCACCCTCACGCTGGCCGATGCCAGCAAGGTCTACGACGGCACGCGCTCCTTCGGCAACGCCACCCTCACGGCCAGCAACGGCGCCATCGATCAACCCGACCGCATCTTCGTCACGACGACCTCGGCCGATGTGGGCAGCTATGCCATTGGCGCCGCGGGCGTGTACTCGGTGCAGAACGGCTACGACCTCACGGTCAGCGGCACCGCCACGCTCACCGTCACGCCGCGGCCCCTCACCTTGGCCGGCCTGGTGGCCGACAAGGTCTACGACGGCACCCGCAGCGCCACGCTCCTGACGACGGCACAGCCCGCCGGGCTGGTGGCCGGCGAGACGCTCACCGTCAACACCGCGGGCGCCAGCGCCACCTTCGACACCCGCAACGCCGGGCAGAACAAGGCCGTCACCATCACCGGTCTGAGCCTGTCGGACAGCGCCACCGGCAAGGCCTCCAACTACACGCTCGGCGGCATCACCGGCGGCACCGCCAACATCACCCCGGCGCCCTTGAACGTGGGCGGCTTCACCGCCACCCCGCGCGCCTACGATGGCTCGGTCACGGTGGCCGTCACTGCCAACATCGGCACCGTCAGCGGCGTGATCGGGAACGACGCCGTCACTGCCAACGTCAGCGGCGTGAGCAACGGCACCGTGGCCGACAAGAACGTCGGCACCGCCAAGCCGGTGACGGTGCTGGGCGCCACGCTGACGGGTGCCGATGCCGGCAACTACACGATCGCCGGCATCGATGCCGTCACCGTGAACATCACGCCGCGCACGCTCACGGTCAACGGCTTGCGTGGCAACAACCGCCAGTACAACCAGACCACCGCGGTCGCCGTACCGACCTCCACCGGCGAACTCAGCGGCGTGGTCACGGGCGACGTGCTGCAACTGCGCAGCGTGTCGATCGGCGCCAACATGGCCGACCGCCACGTCGGCACCGGCAAGACGGTGGCCGTGCCTGGCAGCAGCCTGCAGTTGCGCGGCGTCGACGCCCGCAACTATGTGGTGGGCGATGCGACGGCCACGGTCGACATCTCGCGGGCCATCGTTTACTTCTACGCCGACTACTTCGGCACCAGCAACGACAAGGTCTACGACGGCAATGCGCTGGCCAGCGGCGTCACCCCCTACGCCTACCCCAGCACCATCGGCAGCTACTTCCTGGCCGGCACGACGACCTACGGTATCGACAACCTCGTCCTCAGTTACGACACCCCGCGCTACGCCGACAAGAACGTCTCGTACAGCGGCACCACGGTCACGAACAAGACGATCACCGCCAGCAACGCCACGCTCGGCGGCGCTGACGCCGGCAACTACGTGCTGGACAACACGAGCGCCACCACCTCGGGCCGCATCACGCCGCGCTCGCTGGCAGTGACGGGCGTCAGCGCCAGCAACCGCGCCTACGACGGCACGGTCAACGTCAGCGTCAACGTCTCGACCGCCTCGGTGGACACCACGCAAGTGGTCAGCGGCGACAACGTCACCGTGACGGTGCCGAGCGCGGGCACGGTGGTCGGCACGATGCTCAACAAGAACGTGGGCAACGCCAAGGCCGTGACGGTGCCGGGCTTCAGCCTGTCAGGCACCGATGCGCCCAACTATTCGCTGAGTGGCAGCGCCGGCGTCACGGTGGACATCACCCGCAAGGCGCTCACGGCCAGCTACGTGGCCGTGGACAAGGTGTACGACGGCAACGCCTACGCAGCCCTGAGCGTGAGTTCGACCGACATCGTGGCCGGCGACACCGTGCGCTTCTTTGCCGACCAGACCTACTGCACGACCTGCGGCTACGGCTTCTTCGCCACCAGCGGCTCCACGCCCACGAGCTACACGCAGTCGAAGGACGCCGGCACGGGCAAGACCGTGGTCGTCACCACCAACAGCCTCTACGGCACCGACGCCGGCAACTACACGCTGCTGAACCCAACGGCCACGCTCACGGGCAGCATCACGCCCAAGGGCATCACACCGGTGTTCAGTGGCGTCAACAAGGTCTACGACGGCAGCACCGCGGCCACGGTGAACCTGAACACCTCGGCTTCGGGCATCTTCTCTGGCGATGCGGTCAGCCTGACGCGCACCGCCACCTTCGACACCAAGGACGCGGGCACGGGCAAGACCGTCAGCATCAGCGGGATCGCCTTTTCTGGCGCCGCCGCGGCCAACTACACACTGAGCACCACCACGGCCACCACCACCGCCGCGATCACGCCCAAGCCTCTGGCCGTGGCAGGCGTGACGGCCACCGACCGCGCTTACGACGGCAGCACCAGCGTGGCGCTGACGGTCGGCACCCTCGGCGCCACGGGCGTGGTGGGCAGCGATGTGGTCACGGTGGTCGCGCCCGTCAGCGGCCTGGGCGCGGGCACCATCGCCGCCAAGGGCGTGGGCCAGGCCAAGCCGGTGACCGTGGCCGGCCTCACCTTGAGCGGGGCCGATGCCGGCAACTACAGCATCAACGGCAGCCAGGGCGTCACGGTCAACATCACGCCGCGTCCGCTGACGGCGGTCTACACCGGCATCAGCCGCGAGTACAACGGCGGCGTCAGCGCCGCCGTCAGCGTGTCTTCACCGGATGCCGTGGCCGGCGATGCCCTCTCGTACACGCAGAACGCCATCTACACCGGCCTGGATGCGCGCAACGTCGGCACGAACAAGCCGATCGCCGTGACGAGCATCGTGCTCGGCGGGGCCGACGCCGCGAACTACAGCCTGCTCAACACCACCGCCAGCACCACGGGCAGCATCACGCCCAAGGGCATCACGGTCGGCTACACCGGGCTCTCGCGGGCCTACAACGGCCTGGCCGACACCAGCGCCAACGTCACCGGCACGTCCGCAGGCCTGGTGGCAGGTGACCAGGTCGGCTTTGCGCAGACCGCCACCTTCGCCGGCAACGGCGCCGTGGGCACGGGCAAGGCCGTCAACGTCAGCGGCATCACGCTCACCGGCGCGCAAGCGGCCAACTACAGCGTGCTCAACAGCACCGCCACCACCACCGCCAGCATCACCCCGCGCCTGATTGGCGTCACAGGCGTGCTGGCCACCGGCCGCGTCTACGACGGCACGCTCACGGTACAGCTCAGCACGGCCGGCGCCACCGTGCTGCCCAGCGGCGTGCTGGCCGGCGACACGGTCAGTGTGGTGCTGCCCTCGGGCGGCATCACCACCGGCACCATGGCCACCAAGGACGCCGGCACGAACAAGCCGGTGACGATCTCCGGCCTCACGCTCACGGGCGCCTCGGCCGCCAACTATGCAGTGGGCGGCGAAGGCCTCACCGTCAACATCACGCCGCGTCCGCTGACCGCCACCTACGCCGCGCTCGACCGCGTGTACAACGCCAGTGTCGCCGCCACGGTGACCGGCAGCTCTGCCGACATCCTGGCCGGCGACATCGGTGCACTCACCATCGTGGCCAGCGGCGCCTTCAGCGACGGCAAGAACGTCGGCACAGGCAAGACGGTGGCCATCACGGGCGGCTTCCTCAGCGGTGCGGAACGCAACAACTACAGCCTGCTCAACCCGACCGGCAGCGCGACGGCGAGCATCACCCCGCGCTCGCTGACCGCGGTCTACACCGGCGGCACACGCGTCTACGACGGCGGCGTCTCGGCGCCGGTGACAGCCAGCGACGCCGCCGTGCTGGCCGGCGACCAGCTCGGCTTCACGCAGACCGCGGTGTTCACGGGCGCTGGCGCCAAAAACGCCGGCAACAGCAAAGCCATCGCCATCAGCGACATCGCGCTCACTGGCGCCGATGCGATGAACTATGCGCTGCTGAGCACCACAGCCAGCGCCACCGGCAGCGTCACGCCCAAGCCCATCAGCATCGACGGCATCACCGGCGCCACGGCCACGCCGCGCGTCTACGACGGCACCACCACGGTGGCCGTGGTGGTGAGCAGCAACGGCAGCATCGCGCCCAGCAGCGCGGACATCGTGGCGGGCGACACCGTCACCATCAACCTGCCGGCCGGGGGCATCACCACCGGCTCGATGGCCAACAAGAACGCCGGTGCCGGCAAGGCGGTGGCGGTGGACGGCCTCACGCTCACTGGCACCGATGCCGGCAACTACGTGGTGGTCGCCACCACGGGCATCACCGTGGACATCGCCCGCAAGGCGCTAAACGCCGTCTACACGGGCGTGAACCGCGTCTACGACGGCAGCACCGTCGGCAGCGCCACGGGCGCCTCGGCCGACATCGTCTTCGGCGACACCGTGAACATCAGCGCCACCGGCGTGTTCATCGGTGACGGGGCACGTAACGTCGGCACCGACAAGACCGTCAACCTGCTCAACGGCACGCTCGCCGGGGCGGATGCTGCCAACTACACGCTGGTGAACACCACCGGCAGCACCAGCGCCAGCATCACGCCGCGGCCGGTGACACCGGCCTACACCGGCCTGGCCAAGGTCTACGACGGCAGCACCAGCGCGCTGGTGCAGGCCACGGGTGCCGGCTTCATCAGCGGCGACGCGGTGCAGCTCAGCCAGACCGCCGTGTTCACCGGCAACAAGAACGTGGGCACGGCCAAGCCCATTGCCGTGAGTGGCATCTCCTTGCAAGGCGCCGATGCGGCCAATTACAGCCTCACCGCCACCGCGGCCACCACCACCGGCAGCATCACGCCGAAGCCGCTGCGCATCGACGGGTTGACCGACGTGAGCGCCACCGACCGCGTCTACGACGGCAGCACGACCGTCAACGTCGTGGTCAGCTCCACCGGCCCGATCGCGCCCAACCCGCAGGACGTGGTGGCCGGTGACGTCGTCACCGTCACCGCACCGCCCACCGGCAACACCACGGGCACGATGGCCGACAAGCACGTGGGCAGCAGCAAGCCCGTGGCCGTGGCCGGCCTGAACCTCGGTGGCGCCGATGCCGCGAACTACAGCATCACCGCCACCAGCGGCGTCACCGTCAACATCACTCCCCGCCCGCTGACGGCCGTCTACACGGCCACCACGCGCGAGTACGACGGCAGCACCGCAGCGGCCCTCACCGGCAGCTCGGCCGACATCGTGGCCGGCGACACGCTCACCATCGCGGGCACCGGCGTCTACACCGGCACTGGCGCGCGCAACGCCGGCACCGGCAAGGTGGCCGAGGTGCTGAGCATGAGCTTCGGCGGCGCCGATGCCGCCAACTACAGCCTCGTCAACCCGACAGGCACGGCCACCGGCACCATCACGCCGCGCGCACTGGTGGTCAGCTACAGCGGTGGCACCCGGGTCTATGACGGCACCACGGCTGCGCCCGTGAACGGCAGCGTGGACCGCCTTGTCACTGGCGACGACGCGCGGCTCACGCAGACTGCCGTGTTCACGGGCGGCGGTGCGAAGAACGTCGGCACCGGCAAGGCCGTGGCCGTCAGCGACATCGCGCTCACCGGCACCGACGCCAGCAACTACACGCTGAACATCAGCGCCACCAGCACCGCGGCCAACGTGACGCAACGCCCGCTGCGCATCGACGGCTTCACCGGCGTGGTGGCCGCCGACCGCACCTACGACGGCACCACCGCGGTGGCCATCACCGTGCAGGGCAGCGGCACGCTCGGCGCGAACGCGGCCGACCTCATCGCTGGCGACGTCGTGACCGTGGTCGCGCCCCCCAGCGGCAGCACCGCCGGCACGCTGGCCGACAAGAACGCCGGCACCAACAAGCCGGTGACGGTGGCCGGCGTCACGCTCAGTGGCGCCGATGCCGGCAACTACTCGGTGGCCGCGGCCACGGGGGTGACGGTCAACATCACGCCACGGCCGCTCACGGCCATCTGGACCGGCCTGGACCGGGTGTACGACGGCAGCACGGTCGCCAGCGTCAATGGCAGTTCGGCCGACATCCTGGCGGGCGACGTGCTCACGCTGTCGGCCACCGGCCAGTTCACCGGCGATGGCGCGCGGAACGCCGGCACCGGCAAGAGCATCAGCTTCAGCAACGCCCTGTTGGGCGGCGCCGATGCGCTGAACTACCTGCTCAGCAACCCCAGCGGCACGGCCACGGCCGACATCACGCCGCGCACCCTGGGCGTCAGCTACACCGGTGGCACGCGGGTCTACGACGGCACGGCGCTGGCCCCGGTCACCGCCACGCTCACGGGCCTGGTGGCCGGCGACACCGTGGCCACCGCGCAGACGGCGCTGTTCACCGGCGCGGGCGCGAAGAACGTCGGTGACAGCAAGACCGTGCAGATCAGCGCGATCACGCTGCAAGGCGGCGATGCCGGCAACTACGCGCTGGCCAGCGACACCGCCAGCGCCACGGCCAGCATCACCCCACGGCCGCTGAACGTGAGCGGCCTGTCGGGCCTGCAAGCCGTGAACCGCGTCTACGACGGCACGCGCGACGTGCAGATCACCGGCACGCTGGTGGTGGGCAGCACCTCGGGCAACGTGATCGACGGCGACGACATCAGCGTCAACCTGCCTGGTGGCAACGTCAACACCGGCACCATGGTCGACAAGAACGCCGGGGCTGGCAAGGCCGTGGCGATCAGCGGCCTGACGCTGGGTGGCGCGGATGCCGCCAACTACCAGATCACGGGCACCGCAGGCCTCACCGTGGACATCGCACCGCGTCCGGTGGCGCTGCTGGGCGTCTCGGCGCTCAACCGGCTGTACGACGGCACCCGCGTGGTGGCGCTGGACACCAGCGGCGGCAGCCTGCAAGGCGCACTGGCTGGCGACAACCTGCAGTTGCTGGGCAGCGGCGTCACCGGCACCGTGGCCGACAAGAACGCGGGCACCGGCAAGGCGGTCACCGTCTCGGGCGCCGGATTCGGGCTGGGCGGCAGCGACGCCGAGAACTACAGCCTGCTGGCCAGCGGCCTGACGGTGGACATCAGCCCCCGCAGCGTGGTCGTCACGGCCACTGGGGTGGACAAGGTCTACGACGGCAACAACGTCGCGCAGGTGGTCTACGGCAGTGATGCGCTGGCCGGTGATGACTTGAGCGTCAGCGCCGCCAGCAGCCGCTTTGCCAGCGCCAGCGCCGGCAACGGTCTGGCCGTCACGCTCAGCGGCCTCAGCCTGGGCGGCGCCGATGCAGGCAACTACCGGCTGGACACGCCAACGCTCGGCACCAGCGCCAACATCCTGCGCAAGGCCGCCACGCTCACCGCCAACAGCCTGGGCAAGGTCTACGGCGAAACCAGCGGGCTGCCCGGCTCGGCCTTCAGCGTGACGGGCCTGGTGCAAGGCGAAAGCCTGGGCAGCGTCACGCTCAGCAGCGCCGGTGCCGAAGCCCGTGCCGACGCGGGCAGCTACGCCATCACGGCCAGCAACGCCAGCGGCGGCAACGCCAACCTGGACAACTACCTCCTCACCTACGTGCCTGGCACGCTGATCGTGACGCCGCGGCCGCTGACGGTGGCAGCCAACACCGTGGTGCGCTTCGACGACGAGCAGAACCCCGCCAGCTACGGTTTCAGCACCAGCACCGGCGGCCTGGTCAATGGCAACCGCATCGGCACAGTGACCGTCACCGCGCCGGCCGGCAGCCAGGACGCCAAGGGCGTCTCGGTGTTCACGCTGCAAGCGGCCGGTGCGCAGTTCAGCAGCGGCAGCGCCGGCAACTACACGGTCAGCTACAGCAACAGCTGGCTGCTGGTGCTGCCCACGCCGCCGCGCGTGGACGATGTCAATGCCGGCGGCGGCGAAGGCCCGCAAGGCCTGGCCGTGCTGGCCGACCCCGTGGCCGTGGCCGCAGCCGAGAAGCTGCTGACCCAGCTGGCCGGGCTGTCAACGGCACCCAGCGAGGGCGGCGCCAGCCCGGCGCAACGCGGCGGGGCGCCGACGCAGGACGCCGTGCCGCTGCCTCCCGAGGCCGAGGCCGCGCTGGCCCGGGCGATCCAGGCCCTGCTCTCGGGCGACCCGGCGCGGGTGAACGCGCCGGCGCTGCAAAGCCTGCCGCTGCTGAGCTTCGAGCCCAGCCTGCGACGCCTGCTGGCCGGCGCCGCCAGCTTCCGCAACCCGCCTGCGACGCCGCCCGCGCCCTGAAGGCCCGCCATGCCCTTGAACGCAATGCCAGAACCGTCGCACGCCACTTCGATGACACCCCACCACCTGCCTGTACCCCACGCTGCTACCCTGCCCTCGGCGCGATGGCGTCTGGCCCGTCTGGGCCTGGCCTGCCTGCTGCCCCTGCTGCAGGCGCTGCCGCTGGCCGCGCAGGCCGCACCGCTGGACGATCTGCGCCGCCAGGTGGAGGCCGGGCAGTTCGAGCAGGCCTACGCCACCGCGCAGGCCCAGCCGCAGCTGCTGGGCGACGTGCACTTCGACTTTCTCTTCGGCGTGGCCGCCGTCAACACCGGCCGCATCCCCGAGGGCCTGCTCGCGCTGGAGCGCCACCTCTCGGCCGTGCCCGCCAACGACCGCGCGCGGCTCGAACTGGCGCGCGGGTTTTTCCTGCTGGGCGAGTACACGCGGGCACGCAGTGAATTCGAGTTCGTGCTGCGCTACAACCCGCCAGCGGGCGTGCGGGCCAACATCAACGGCTTCCTGCAGGCCATGCAGTCGCGCGAGGCGGCCGACCGCCGCGCCAGCGCCCGCCTGTACGCCGAGGTCGGGCTCGGCCACGACAACAACGTCAACGGCGGCACCTTCCGCGACGAATTGCAGCTCGTCTTCGGCACCATCAGCCTGGAAGGCAGCCCCTCGCGCCAGGTGGCCGACAGCTACGCCCAGGTGGCGCTGGGCGGCCAGCACCAGACGCGCGTCACGCCGCGGCTGTCGGTCTTCGCGGGGGCGGACCTCGACCACCGCGGCAACGCCGACGAGACCGCCTACAACCTCACCACCGCGGGCGTCTACGCCGGCTTCACGCAGCTCAGCGCCGGCGCCCTGTGGCGGCTGACGCTGGGCAGCAGCACGCTGCAGGTGGGCGGGAACCGCTACCGCAGCACCACGCAGCTGGGGTTGGAGAGCAACCTCTCGCTGGCGGCCGATCTGTCGATGCTGGGCTTTGCGCAATACGCCGAGTTCCGCCATGCCGAAGCAGACCGTGTGCGCGACGCGCGCGCCACCACGATGGGCGTGATGTTCACCCAAGGCTTCCCGCAACTGCCCGGCGCGCCTTCGGTGGGCCTGCGCCTGAGCTGGACGCACGAGGACAACCAGCGCCTGCGCGCCGACCTCGACCGCCACGTGCCGCTGATCCGCGTCTTCGGCGCGATGACACCCATGCCGGGCCTGCGCCTGAGCGTGGGCCTGACGGCCTACCGGCAGCTCTTCGGCGGCGCCGATCTCGGTTTCGGCACCGAACGCAAGGACAGCGCGCTCGCCGGCGACCTGGTGGCCAGCTACGCGCTCGATGAACGCTGGTCGGTGCGCGGCGACGCCGTGTGGTCGCGCAACCGCTCCAACCAGGATCTCTACGACAGCAGCCGCAAGGCGGTGTCGCTGAAGCTCCGCTACCAGTACTGAGGACCGCGATGAACCGCCTCCCGAATCTCCGCGCCCCGGCACTTGGCATCGCTCTGCTGCTGGGCTCAGGCCTCGGCATGCCGCTGGCCCTGGCACAGACGGCTGCGGCTGCGGCTGCTGCAGCGCCAGCAGCACAACCCGTCGAAGTGCTGCTGGTGCAAGCCCAGGGCGATGTGCGCATCAATGGCACGCCGGCTCGCACGGGTGCCTTGCCACCAGGCGCGCTGGTGCAGACCGGTGTGGACGGTCGCGTGCAGCTGCGCACGACCGCGGGCGCGCTCATCGCCCTGCCCGCCGGCAGCGAGCTGCGCCTGGCCGAAGCCAGCAACACCGTCGCGCTCAACGCCGGCGGCCTGCGCCTGAGCACGGGCGGTGCCGAGTGGCGCGTGGCGCTGCCGGAGCGCAGCATCCGCACGCGCGGTTACCTCAAGCTGCAGGCCTGCGCCGCGGGATGCACGCTGCGGCCGGGGCTCTACGGACGCATCGCGCAGGGCGAAGCGGTGCTCGAATACCAAGGCGGCCGCTCGGTGCTGCGCACACGCGCCTTCCGCTGGGCCGATGCCGCCAGCCGCCCCGAGGTGCTGGCCGATGTGCCCGCCCTGCTGGACGACGGCAACACACAGGCCGAAGCCACGCGCGTGCGCACCGAGGTGGCGGCCACGCTGCAGGCCGGCATCGCGGCTTTCCGCGATGGCCAGGACACCGCCGCCACGCAGGCCTTCGAGCGCGTTCGCGCCCTGGCCCCCGGTGAGACGCTGGTGCCCTACTACCTCGGCCTGCTGGCCCTCAAGCGCGCCGACAACGCCGCGGCCGTGCAGTGGCTGCAGCAGTACGCCCGCGAGGACCCCGAAGGCGCGACCGCGCGCGAAGTGCCGCAGACGCTGACCCTGCTGTCCAGCGTGCAACTGCAGCAGGAAGTGGCCAGCGCCGTGGCGCGCGAGGCCGAAGTGGCTGGCTCGCCGCCCGAGCCGGGCAGCATCGCCGTGCAGGCCTTCGTCAACAAGGGCGACGCCAATTTCCGCGCGATGGCCAAGGGCCTGGCCGCGATGATCATCGCCGACCTGAGCAAGGTGCCGGGCCTGAAGGTGCTGGAACGCGAGAAGGTGCAGTTGCTCGTCAACGAAGCCAAGCTCGGCGACAGCGGCCTGGCCGACACCGCCTCGGCTGTGCGTTCCGGGCGCCTGATGCGCGCCGAAAAGGTGGTGGTGGGCAATTTCGAGGTGCAACAGCCATGAAGACCGTGCAATACACCGCTGCTGCGGCCGCCGTGCTGGCCTTGGGCGCGCTCTGCGCTTCGCAGGCGAACGCACAGACACCGGCGCCGGCGGCCTCGCCCTCGGGCTTTTCGCTCGAAGGCGCCGTCATCGACAGCCGCAGCTCGCGCAGCCTGGGTGTCATCAACGAGCGCGGCGACATCAACGCCCTCTTCCGCGCGCAGAAGGCCATGACCTTCGGCATCCTGCGCGCGGCCGGCATCCCGTTGGACCAGCTCTCGCCCGAGGTGCGCGCGCGCATCGAGCGGTTCGCAACCACCAACCTCGAAGCCTTCCGCGCCTTCTCGCAGGGGCTGGACCTGAAGGACCAGGGCCGCTTCGCAGAAGCCAAGGCCGAGTTCGCCCGTGCGGCGCAACTCGACCCCGGCTTCGCGCTGGCGGCCGAGCAGCAGCAGGCCATGCCCGAGGTGAGCCTGGGCAGCGGCGTGCAGACCCGCGCCGTGCTCCTGGCCGCGGCCGGCGCCGCAGTGGACCGCGGCCGCGCCGCCTTCGCGGTGGACACCGCGCGTGCCGTGGCCGCACTGGCCGCCGGGCAGACGGTGGTGACGGTACCGCTGGCCAGCACCGCCGAGCAGGCGCGCACCACCGACTTCAGCACCACACCGCCCGGCTCGGGCACGCAGTTCGTGCCCAACATCGTGGCCGGCATCGCCTACACGGCCCAGCTGCCCGGTCTGGGCACGGCCCAGCTCACCACGCTGGGCGAATGGCGCTCCGACAGCTTCCGCGTGAGCACCGGCACCAACGGCACGGTGCTGGAATCGCTGGGCAGCGCGAGCAACCCGGTGGCACAGATCGGCGGCGCCACCGCCCAGCCCGTGGGCAATGCGACGCTGGCCGATGGCAGCGTGGCCTATTGGGGTGCCTGGAGTTCTGCCCCAGGCGCGAGCGCCACCGTCACCGTCAGCGGCAGCCCCATCGTGGCCCCGGCCCTGGGCCCGGTGAGCTACCTGCTCGCCGACGCCACGCGCACCATGCCCTCCACCGGCACCGCCGTGTTCACGCCCCGCGGCGGCACGCTGGGCAATGCCACGGGCACGGTGGCGGTGAACTTCGCCACGCGCGCGGTGGAACTGCGCAACCTGGGTTTCCAGATCGGCACGCTGAACTTCAGCGGTCTGAACGGCAACGCCGCCTTCGACGCGCGCATCGCTTCGGGCGGTTTCGGCGGCAACTACAGCAGCGGGCAGTGCACCGGCTGCAGCGCCTTCACGCCGCTGAGCAGCAGCTTCAGCGGCAACTTCGTCGGCCGCGATGCCGACGGCCTGGCCTTCGCCACCTTCCTGCTCACGGGCGGCGGCGGCACCGCGTCCGGCGTGCACCTCTTCACGCGGCCGCCGGCGCAGCCCTGAATCAGCGCAGGGAGCTCTCCAGCGCCTGCGCCAGATCGGCCTGCAGGTCGGCCACGGCCTCCAGGCCCATCGAGAAGCGCACGAGGTGGCCGCGAAGGTGCGGCTGGTGCGCGGCGGCCGCGCTGCGCATGCCGGCCAGCTCATAGGGCACCACCAGGCTCACCGGCCCGGCCCATGAATAGCCGATGCGGAAGAGCTGCAGCGCATCGACAAACGCATCCACCTGCTGCGCGCTGTAGCGCCCGTGCAGCATCACCGAGAACAGCCCGGCGGCGGCGGTGCAGTGGCGCTGCCAGTGTTCATGGCCCGGGCTGCCGGGCAGTGCCGGGTGCAGCACTTGCGCCACCTCGGGCCGCTGGCCCAGCCAGGTGGCCAGTGCGCGGCCGGCGGCGTCTTGCGCGGCGTAGCGCAGAGGCATCGTGGCCAGCGAGCGCAGCACCAGTTCGGCGTCGTTGCCGGCCACGCCCAGGCCCAGGCGCATGTGCGTGAGCTTGATGCGTTCGTGCAGCACCGCGTCGCGCGTGACCACGCTGCCCATCAGCACGTCACCGCCACCGCTGGGGAACTTGGTCAGCGCCTGCATCGCGATGTCGATGCCGTGCTCGAAGCCGCGCAGCGCGATGCCGGCGCCCCAGGTGTTGTCCAGCGCCGTGGCCACGCCGCGCGCCCTGGCAGCGGCGGCCAGTGCGGCCAGATCGGGAAACTCCATCGTCACCGAGCCCGGCGCTTCCAGCCACACGAGCTTGGTGTTCGGGCCCAGCAGCGCGGCGAAGCCGGCCGGGTCCATGGGGTCGTAGAGCCGGTGCGTGATGCCCCAGCGCGCGAACTCGCCCTTGGCCAACTGCAGGCTGGGACCGTAGACGTTGTCGGGCAGCAGCACCTCGTCACCGGCCGACAGCAGCGCCTGACCCACCAGCGCCACCGCGGCCAGGCCGCTGGGCACCAGCACGCACTCGGTGCCGCCTTCCAGCGTGGCGATGCGCTCTTCCAGCGTGAAGGTGGTGGGCGTGCCGTGCAGGCCGTAGGTGTAGCCGTTCTTGGTGCGCCAGTCGCGCGCACGCATGGCGGCCACGTTCGGGAAGACCACCGTGCTCGCCTTGTGCACGGGCTCTTGCGGCGCCGCGAAGCCGGCGGGGGGCTTGTAGGCGTGGTGGATCAGTTCGGTGCTGAGGTCGCGTGCCATGGGCGGGTCCTGCCGCAATCTCAGACCGGCACGGCCACGAGGTCGTGCCCCTCGGCCGCCACGATGCGGGCGCGCGTGAACTCGCCCACCTTCAGCGTCTTGCTGGCCTTCTCGGGCGGCAGCAGGCGCACCACGCCGTCGATCTCGGGCGCGTCGGCATAACTGCGGCCCACGCCGCCCTTGCGGCCCAGCGCCGGCGCATGGTCCACCAGCACCTGCATGGTGGCGCCCACACGGCGCTGCAGGCGCTGCGCCGAAACGGCCTCGGCCACGGCCATGAAACGCGCGCGGCGCTCTTCGCGCACTTCCTGCGGCAGCATGCCGGGGATGTCGTTCGCCGCCGCACCTTTCACGGGCGAGTAGGCGAAGCAGCCCGCGCGGTCGATACCGGCCTCCTGCACGAAATCGAGCAGGGTCTGGAACTCTTCTTCGGTCTCACCGGGGAAGCCGGCGATGAAGGTGCTGCGCACCACGATCTCGGGGCACAGCTCGCGCCAGCGTTGCAGACGCTCCAGGTTTTTCTCGCCGCTGGCCGGGCGCTTCATGCGCTTGAGCACGTCAGGGTGGGCGTGCTGGAAGGGCACGTCCAGGTAGGGCAGCACGCGGCCCTGCGCCATCAGCGGCAGGATGTCGTCGACGCTCGGGTAGGGGTAGACGTAATGCATGCGCACCCAGGCGCCGAAGGGCTCGGCGATCTCGCCCAGGCGCGTGGCGAGTTCGAGCAGCCGCGTCTTCACGGGCTGGCCGTCGTGGAAGCCGGTGCGGTACTTCACGTCCACGCCATAGGCGCTGGTGTCCTGGCTCACCACCAGCAGCTCTTTCACGCCGCTCTCGAAGAGCGCTCGGGCTTCGTTGAGCACATCACCGATGGGCCGCGAGACAAGGTCACCGCGCATGCTGGGGATGATGCAGAAGGTGCAGCGGTGGTTGCAGCCCTCGCTGATCTTCAGGTAGGCGTAGTGCCGCGGCGTGAGCTTGATGCCGGCCACGCCGCGCGCCTCGGGCACGAGGTCGATGAAGGGGTCGTGCGGCTTGGGCACGTGCAGGTGCACGGCGTCCATCACCTCCTGCGTGGCGTGCGGGCCGGTGACGGCCAGCACCTTGGGGTGCACGGCCTTGACGAGGTTGCCGCCGTCGTCGCCCGCCTTGGCGCCCAGGCAGCCCGTGACGATGACCTTGCCGTTGGCGGCCAAGGCCTCGCCGATGGTGTCGAGGCTTTCCTTGACGGCGTCGTCGATGAAGCCGCAAGTGTTGACGATGACGAGGTCGGCGCCAGCGTAGGTTTTGCTGGTTTCGTAGCCCTCGGCGCGCAGCTGCGTCAGGATGAGCTCGGAATCGGTGAGCGCCTTGGGGCAGCCCAGCGAGACGAAACCCACGGTGGGGGCCTTGTTGGCGTTCGTGGCGCTGGCGGTACCGGCGTCGGTGGTGGGTGCGTTCATCGCGCGATTTTCCTGCATCGCGCGCCGCCCGGGCCGCGCGCGCTATTTCTTCGGGGGTGCGAAGCCCGGCATCCCAGGGAAGAGGCCACCGGCCGCCTGCATCTGCTCGAAGACGCTGCGGCTCTGCTCCAGGTAGCTGCCCATCATGTTCTGCAGCGCCGGCGCCTGGCCGGTCATGAACTGCGTCCAGACCTCGGGGCTGAGGTGCTTGGGGTCGTACAGGCCCTTGCTCTGGTGCAGGAACTGCGACTGCAGCTCGCTGAAGGCCTGCAGGTTCTTCTCGATCATCGTGCCCATCACGCCCTGCATGGCGTGGCCGTAGAAACGGATGATCTGCGCCAGCGCCGGCGTGGTGAACATCGGCACGCCGCCCGACTCTTCTTCAAGGATGATCTGCAGCAGGATGCTGCGCGTGAGGTCTTCGCCGGTCTTGGCGTCACGCACCTCGAACTCTTCCGAAGACAGCACCATCTGCTTCACATCGGCCAGCGTGATGTAGCTGCTGGTGCGGGTGTCGTAGAGCCGCCGGTTGGGGTATTTCTTGAGCGTGCGCACCGGGCTGGCTGCGGCCTCGTCGGAGGCAGGGGCCTGGGTGCGGCGGCTGGACGGCATGCGGGCGTTCCTCGGGGTCGAGCGCCACGGGGCGCGTGCCCAGGATTCTAGGAGTCGCCCCCTGCGGCCCGGCCGGGGGCTTACCCCGGCGGCCTCAGGAGGGGCCGGTACCTGCCCAGGCCACGAAATGCGGGTTCTCGTAGCCAGGCTTGCCGTAGCGCAGAGAGGCGCCGTCCAGCGTGCAGACGCGGCCGCCTGCGGCGGCCAGCACGGCGTGGCCGGCAGCGGTGTCCCACTCCATGGTGCGGCCAAGGCGCGGGTAGACATCGGCCTCGCCGCAAGCCAGCAGGCCGAACTTCAGCGACGAGCCGGCGTTCACGCGCCCGGCCACCGGCAGGCCGCCAGCCACGGAGCCCAGGCCGGTCTGCAGCCACGCCTGCAGGGCCGCTTCGTCGCCATGCGAGCGGCTGGCCGCCAGGCGCCAGCCCGCGGCCGGCACCGGCCCCACCTGCAAGGCGCCCCGCTGGCCGGCCCGATCGCACCAGGCGCCCTGCCCCACGATGCCGGCGTAGAGCACGTCGCCCACCGGTTGCAGCACCACCCCCAGCACCGGCGCACCGTCGTGCACGAGGGCGATGTTCACCGTGAACTGGCCGTTGCGCTGCACGAACTCGCGCGTGCCGTCCAAGGGGTCGACGAGCCAGAAGGTGCGTGCCGCCGCGGGGGCCTGCCCGCGCGCAGCGGCCTCTTCGGCCACCACCGGCCAAGCCGGCGTCAGCGCCTGCAGCGCGGGGGTGATCAGAGCCTCGGCACGTTCGTCAGCCACCGTGACGGGCGAGGTGTCGGCCTTCGCGCTGACGTCGAAATCGCTGGCGTACACCTCCAGGATCACGGCGCCTGCGGCCCTTGCCAAAGCCTCCACGGCAGGCAGCAGGCGCGCCATCTCGGCCGCATCGGCCGGCGCGTCGCAGACAGGGCCGGAGACAGGGCTGGAGACAGGGCGGATTGGGCCCTCATTCAGGGGGGAAATCATGGGAAACGGCTCCGGCCATGGGGCTGCGTGGGAATTCATCACGGCCGGGCGCGGCCCGATTTCACTGCAAGGACACAGGGCTGTGTCCCAATCTCGTACACCTTGAAACGAGTACCGAACGTGAACAACGGAACTGCCATCGCCCCCCCGCCGCCCGTTCGCCGCCAACGCCCGCTGCCCACCGAACCCATCGTGTTCGCACTGGCGTTGACGCTGCTCACGCTGGCCATCAACCTGCAGCCGCAGACCGAGCGCGCCAGCGCCGCCAAGGCCCCGGCGCCGACCACTCAGGTGGCTGCAGCACGCTGATGCGCGCCGCGCTTGCCACGCGGCCCCAGACCCAGCACGCGCGCCACCAGGCGCCACACCAGGCGCAGCCCCACCAGCGTGGCGAGCGCCTCCAGGAAGGTCACCACGAAGGCGAAGAACGGGTTCCAGCGCGCTTCGCGCCGACCGTACTTGGCCACCATGTTGTCACGTGAGACTTCGATGCTGTCGTAGAAGCTGGGCACCACCAGCAGCGTCAGGAAGGTGCTCGTGATGGTGCCGCCGATGATGGCCACCGCCATCGGACGGTAGAACTCACCGCCCTCGCCCACCCCGATCGCCACCGGCAGCATGCCGGCCACCAGCGCGAAGGTCGTCATCAGGATGGGCCGCAGGCGCTTGCGGCCGGCAGTCATCAGGGCCTCTTCACGGTCCACCCCTTCGGCCTCCAGCACACGCGCCGCATCCAGCAGCAGGATGGCGTTCTTGGCCACCAGCCCCATGAGCATGATCACGCCGATGAAGCTCATCAGGTTCAGCGTGCCCTTGGTCAGCAGCAGCGCCACCACCACGCCGATCAGCGACAGCGGCAGCGACAGCATCACCGCCAGCGGTGCGGTGAAGCTGCTGAACTGCATCACCAGCACCAGGTACATCAGCGCGATGCCCGAAGCCAGCGCAATGCCCATCTGCGTGAAGACCTCCTGCTGGTCGCGCGAGGCACCGGCCAGCTCCAGGCCGTAACCCGGCGGGAAGCTCATCGCGCGGGCCAGCTTCATGGCCTCGGCCGTCACTTCACCGGGTGAGCGGCCCTGCACGTTGGCGGCCACGCTGATGGTGCGCTTGCCGTCGTTGTGCTGGATCTGGCTCGGCCCCTTGCCCATGGTCACGGTGGCGATCTGCTCCAGCGGCACCATGCGGTTGCTGCCGCTCACGGCGATGGGCAGGCGCTCGATGTTGCCGGCGTCCACGCGGTCTTGCGGGTGCAGGCGCACGGCCACGTCGCGCGTCTCGCCGCTGGGGTCGACCCAGTCGCCCACTTCCACGCCGGCAAATGCGACGCGCAGCGCCTGGGCGGCGTCGTTGACGCTGATACCCAGGGTATTGGCCAGCCCGCGGTCGAGCTCGATCTTCATCTCGTCCTGCGGGTCTTGTTCCGACAGGCCCACATCCACCGCGCCGGGCACGGTGCGCAGCTTGTCCATGAACTGGCTGGTGATCTCCAGCAGCTGCCGCGTCTCGGGGCCGGTGAAGCGGATCTGCACCGGCTTCTGCGCGCCGTTGTTGAGGTCGTCGAGCACCACGTACTCGGCGCCCACCAGGCGCGCCGTCATCTTGCGCAGATCGGCCGCGATGGCCTGCGCGCTGCGCTTGCGCTGCGTGCTCTTGCCCACGTCGACGTAGATGCGCCCGCCGCCCGGGTTGACGAAGCTGTTGGTTGCCTTGGTCTCGGGCAGCGTGCGCGCCAGCGCGGCCGCGGCTTCCACCTTCAGGCGGGCGTACTCCAGGCTGCTGCTGGCCGGCGTGCGCACGTCGATGGCCACCGTGCCGGCGTCGGACGCCGGCAGGAAGCTCGAGCCGCCCCACTTCGCCTGCAGGCCGATGGCAGCCACGAAGCTCAGGAAAGCGAACACCGCCATCCAGCGCCGGTGGTGCAGCGCCCAGGCGATGACGCGGCCATACCGGTCGGCCTGGTGGTCGAACCACAGGTTGAAGCGCTCCAGCACGCGGCTGATGCCGCGCTTGGGCGCCGCGTGGTGGCCCACCGGGTCGCCCCAGTAGGCCGAGAGCAGCGGGTCGAGCGTGAAGCTGATGAACAGGCTCACCATCACCGACGCCACCACCGTCAGCGCGAAGGGGCGGAACCACTCGCCGCTGACGCCGGGCATGAAGGCCACGGGCACGAACACCGCCACGATGCTGAAAGTGGTGGCGGCCACCGCCAGGCCGATCTCGGCCGTGCCGTTGAGCGCCGCCGTGCGGCGGTCTTCACCGGCCTCCATGTGGCGCACGATGTTCTCGCGCACGACGATGGCATCGTCGATCAGCACGCCGATGGCCAGGCTCAGGCCCAGCAGGCTCATGAAGTTCAGCGTAAAGCCGCACAGCCACACCGCGATGAAGGCCGCGATCACGCTGGTGGGCAGGCTCAGCGCCGTGATGAGCGTGCTGCGCCAGGAATTGAGGAAGATGTAGACGACGAAGATCGTGAGGCCCGCGCCGAAGACCAGCGCGTGGATCACGTTGTAGAGGCTGTTGGCCGCGTTCTCGCCGCCGTCCTGTGTGACTTCAAGCTTGGTGCCGGCGGGCAGCGTCTTGTTCATCTCCGCCACCATCTTGCGGATCTCGTCGGCCACGCTGACGGTGCTGGCCTCGCGCGTGCGCGTGACCGACAGGCCCACGTTCGGGTTGCCGCTGCGCACCGAGAAGCTGGTCAGTTCGGCAAAGCCGTCCTTCACCTCGGCCACCTGGGCCAGGCGCACGAGTTCGCTGCCGCGGCGCTTGATGACGATCTGCCCGAACTCACCCGGGCTCTCGATGCGGCCCACCAGGCGGATGCTCTGGTCCTGCAGCGTGCCGCGCACCTTGCCCACGGGCGCGGTGGCGTTCTGTGCGCGCAGCGCGGCCACGACCTCGGTGACGCTGACCTCGTACTCGCGAAGCTTCTCCGCGCGCAGCAGCACGCTCAGCTCGCGGCGCAGCGCGCCGTTGACGTTGACCACGGCCACGCCGTTGACGCCGCGGAAACGGTCGGCCAGCTCGTCCTCGGCCAGGCGCGAGATCTGCGCATGCGTGAGCGTGGTCGACGACAGCGCCATCTGCATGATGGGCTGCGCCGCAGGGTCGACGCGGCGCAGGATGGGCTCGCGCATCTCCACCGGCAGCTTGTAGCGCACCGAGGCGATGGCGTTGCGCACCTCGTCGGCCGCCTCGATCATGTTCTTGTCGAAGTTGAAGATCAGCAGCAGCTGGGCGCTGCCTTCGCTGCTGGTGCTGCGCACATCGGTCACGCCGGCAATGCCCTGCAGTGCCTTCTCGATGCGGTTGACGACCTCGCGCTCCACGGTGTCGGGGCTGGCACCGGGGTACGGAATCTGCACCACCAGCAGCGGCTGCTCGACGTCGGGCGTCTGGTTCACGCGCAGCTTGCTCAAGGCCAGCAACCCCAGCGCCATCAGCGCCAGGATGATGACGATCATCGCCACCGGGCGCTTGATGCTGAATTCAGAGAGGAACATCGCCCGACCTCACTTGGCCGCTGAGGCCGTTGCCGCCACCGCCGACGGCGCGGCCACCGCGGCCGCAGGAGCCGCCAATGGCTTGGCGAACTCGAACTTCTGCCCGTCCACCAGCGAGCTGCCCGGCGCGCGCAGGATGCGGTCGCCCGCCACCAGGCCCGAGACCACCGGCGTCTCGCCGGTGCGCGGGTCGCGCTCGCCCAGGCGCAGGCTCACCTTAGACAAGCTGTTGCCGTTCAACTTCCAGGCGTGGGCGAGTTCGCCCGAACGCACCACGGCCTGCCCCGGCAGGCTCAGCCCTTCGGTGCCGCCAGTCTCCACACGCCCTTCGGCGAACAGGCCCGACACCCGCGGCGCCTGCGCCGGCGTGGCGAAGGCCACGATCACCTCCACCTGCCGGGTGACGGCGTTGGCCGCGGCCTCGATGCGTTGCACCTTGCCCGTGAAGTCGCCCTGCGCGAAGCCGTTGACGCGGAAGCTGACCGGCTGGCCCAGCTTCAGTTCGTGCATGCGGTCGGCCGACACCAGGCCCTCGAAGCGCATGCTGCGCGGGTCGATCACCTTCACGAGTTCGCGGCCGACCTGCACCGTGTCGCCCACCGAAGCCTTGCGCTCGCTCACCACGCCGGCGAACGGCGCGCGCACCACGGTGCGCGCCATCTGCTGGCGTGCGGAGACCACACGGGCGCGGGCCGCCACCAGGTCGCTCTGTGCGTTGTTGCGGCGCACCTCGGCGTCTTCCAGCGCCTGGGTGGAGGTCATGCCTTGGGCTTGCAGCGTCTTCAGCCGCGCGACCTGGCGCTCCACCTGCTCGAAGGCCTGGGTGGAGGCGCGCAGCGCTTCCTCGGCCGAGCTCAGGCTGTCGCGGATGGCGGTGTCGTCCAGCTTCATCAGCGTGTCGCCGGCGTTGACGGTGTCGCCGTTCTCCTTCATCACCTGCAGCACCACCGCGGCCACCTCGGCGCGCAGGTCGGCGCGGCGTTCAGGCTGCAGCGAGCCGCTGATGACGGGGCCGCTCGCCAGGCGGCTGGGCTGCAGCGTGAGCAGGTCTTCCGGGGCCAGCAGCAGCACCGGCGGCGCGGCCTTGGCCGCAGCGGCGGCCGAGGCGCCCGAGGCCGCGGCCGACGGGCCACCAGCACCGGGCTTGCCGCAACCGGCCAGCGTGGCGGCCAGGGCGGCGGCCAGCGCCAGAGCGAGGACACGGGGGCGTGCAGGGGCGAGCAGGAAGGGGTGCATGGGCTTCAGAGGCACGCGCAGGCGTGCCGGCAGACAGGTCAGAAGCCGCGAGCGTAACGGCGCTAGACCCCCGCCGGCAGGGGTCTGCAACGAAAGGGGCGCTGAGCGGGGCGAACGGTGGAGCCGAACGATGGGCGACCGGGCGTCGCCCTGTGCCTTCAAGGCTGCTTCAGCGCGCTTTCAGGGCTGCTTGGGCTGGCGGCGCTTCAACCAGGCCAGCAGCTCGCCGACGAAGCCGCGGCGGAAGCCGACGACGCAGACGACGAAGATCACGCCGATGATGACGGTGACCCAGGAGCCGACGCGGTCGGCCAGGAAGTTCTGCAGCCCGATGATGGTGAAAGCCCCCACCACCGGCCCGGCGAAGGTGCCCATGCCACCCAGCAGCGTCATCAGCACCACCTCGCCGGAGAGCGACCAATGGGCGTCGGACAGCGTCGCGAAGCCGAGCGCCACCGTCTTCAGCGCGCCGGCCAGGCCCGCCAGCGTGGTGCTGAGCACGAAGGCCAGCAGCTTGTACTTGTCGACGTCATAGCCCAGCGAGATGGCCCGCGGCTCGTTCTCGCGGATGGCCTTCAGCACCTGCCCGTAGGGCGAATGCACGATGCGCACCACGCCCAGGAACACGCCGACGAAAGCCGCCAGCACCACGAAGTACATGACGAGGTCACTCTGCAGCGGGATCAGCCCGAACAGCGTGCCGCGCGGCACGCCCTGCAGGCCGTCTTCACCGCCCGTGAAGGGCGCCTGCAGCCACACGAAATAGATCATCTGCGCCATGGCCAGCGTGATCATCGCGAAGTAGATGCCCTGGCGGCGGATGGCGATGAAGCCGACGATGGCCCCCAGCACCGTGCCCGACAGCGCCCCGGCCAGGATGCCGAGTTCCGGCGAGAAACCCGCCGAACGCACCAACCAGCCCGTGACATAGGCCGCCGCGCCCAGGTAGGCCGCGTGGCCGAAACTCAGCAGCCCGGTGTAGCCCAGCAGCAGGTTGAAGGCGCAGGCGAAGATCGCGAAGCACAGCGCCTTGATCATGAAGATCGGGTACACGCCGAGGAATGGCGCGGCCACCAGCAATGCCAGGCCCACGCCCCAGGCGATCTTGCTCCAGCGCTGGATGTCCACGCCGCCTTGCTCGGAAGAAGTGCTCATCTCACTTCTCCTTTCCGAACAGGCCCGCAGGCCGGATCATCAGCACGATGGCCATGATCACGAAGACGACGATGCTGGAAGCCTCGGGGTAGAAGACCTTGGTGAGCCCTTCCACCAGCCCCAGGAACAGGCCGGTGAGGATGGAGCCGAGGATGGAGCCCATGCCCCCGATCACCACCACCGCGAAGACGATGATGATCAGGTTGCTGCCCATCAGCGGCGTGATCTGGATGATGGGCGCGGCCAGCACACCGGCCATCGCGGCCAGGCCCGCGCCGGCGCCGTAGGTCAGCATCACCATCATCGGCACGTTCACACCGAAAGACTGCACCAGGGCCGGGTTCTCGGTGCCGGCACGCAGGTAG
Organism: Rubrivivax sp.; assembly: GCA_051861265.1. GTDB lineage: Bacteria > Pseudomonadota > Gammaproteobacteria > Burkholderiales > Burkholderiaceae_C > Rubrivivax. Next base: position 214,121 of record JBHYDA010000005.1, on the reverse strand, counting down.
CTGCCCAGCCGCGTGCGCTCGATGATGAACCACGTGACGAGGCAGATGAACAGCGAGGCGAAGATCACGAAGCCGCGGTAGTTCGGCAGGATCATGAAGCCGAGATTCGTGGCGCCCTGCAGCAGTTCGGGCACCGGGTACTGCTGGCCCGAGACGCCGAACTGGTCGCGGAACACGCCTTCGGCGATGAGCGCCAGGCCGAAGGTGAGCAGCAGGCCGTAAATGGGATCGATCTTGTACAGCTGCTTGAGCAGCGTGCGTTCGATCACCACCCCCAGGGCGCCCACCACCAGTGGCGCCAGCAACAGGCTCCACCAGAACCCGATGCCAGCGTACTCGGCGCCCAGCCACGCGACGTAGGCGCCGATCATGTAGAGCGCCCCGTGCGCGAAGTTGACGATGCCCAGCAAGCCGAAGATCACCGCCAGCCCGAGGCTGAGCATGGCGTAGAACGAGCCGTTCACCAGGCCCAGCAGGAGCTGGCCCATGAAGGCCTGGATCGGAATGCCGAAGATGTCCATCGTGCGCGGGGTTCAGCTCAGGCGGTCACTTCCAGAGGGCACACTTCGACTCGGCCTTGGTCGTCCAGGCCTCTTCACCCTTGAAGGTCTGCACTACGTTGTAGTAGTCCCAGGGCTCGGTGCTCTTGTCGGGGCTCTTGACCTGCATCAGGTACATGTCGTGCACCATGCGGCCGTCACCGCGGATGAAGCCGCCCTTGGCGAAGACGTCGTTGATCTTCGTCGCGCGCATCTTGGCCAGCACCTTGTCGGCATCGTCGCTGTTGATGGCCTTCACCGCCTGCAGGTAGTTCAGCGCGGCCGAGTAGTCACCGGCCTGGATGCTGCTGGGCATGCGCTTGAACTTCTCGAAGAACTTGCGGCTCCAGGCGCGCGTCTCGGCATCGCGGTTCCAGTACCAGCTGTCCGTCAGGTACATGCCCTGCGTCGTCTTCAGGCCCAGGCTGTGGATGTCGTTGATGAAGACCAGCAGGCCGGCCAGCTTCATCGTCTTGGTGATGCCGAACTCGTTGGCCGCCTTGATGCTGTTGATGGTGTCGCCACCGGCGTTGGCCAGGCCCAGGATCTGCGCCTTGCTGCCCTGCGCCTGCAGCAGGAAGCTGCTGAAGTCGCTGGCCGACAACGGGTGCTTCACCGAGCCCACGATGGTGCCGCCCGCGGCCTTCACGACGTTGCTGGTGTCGTTCTGCAGCTGCGCGCCGAAGGCGTAGTCGGCCTGCAGGAAATACCAGGTCTTGCCGCCCTGCTTCACCACGGCATTGCCCGTGCCCTTGGCCAGCGCGACGGTGTCGTAGGCCCAGTGCACGGTGTAGGGGTTGCACTGCTCGTTGGTCAGCGCGGCGGTGGCCGCACCGATGGCGATGAAGACCTTCTTCTTCTCGGCCGCCACCTTGGCCATGGCCAGCGCGGTGCCCGAGTTGGTGCCGCCGATCAGCATGTCCACGCCTTGCGTGTCGAACCACTCGCGCGCCTTGGCCGCAGCCACGTCGGCCTTGTTCTGGTGGTCGGCGTAGAGGACCTCGATCTTCTTGCCGGCGATGTTGCCGCCCATGTCGGCCACAGCCATGCGGATGGCCTCGACACCGCCTGCGCCGTCGATGTCGGAATACAGGCCCGACATGTCGGTGATGATGCCGATCTTGATGGTGTCACCCGAGATCTGCGCGTGCGCAGGAGCGACTGCGCCCAAGGTGGCGGCACAGGCCAAGGTGCAGGCGGCAGCGATCTTCTTCAGTTGCATGTCAGTCTCCTTTTGGTGCTTCAGAAACAGGCGGCCAGCGCTCGGCTAGACCCCCAAGTACTCGTGCAAGCGCTCCATGCGCGAAGGCAGTTCGGCCTGCGTGAAACTCTGGATCACCTCGCCGTGCTCGACGACGAGAAAACGGTCGGCCAGCGGTGCGGCGAAACGGAAGTTCTGCTCCACCATCAGGATGGTGTAGCCCTGCTTGCGCAGCGTGGTCACCATCTCGGCGAGCTTCTGCACGATCACCGGGGCCAGGCCCTCGGAGATCTCGTCCAGCAGCAGCAGGCGCGCACCGGTGCGCAGGATGCGGGCCACGGCCAGCATCTGCTGCTCACCGCCGCTCAGGCGCGTGCCCTGGCTCTGGGCGCGTTCCTTCAGGTTCGGGAACATCGCGTAGATCTGCTCGACGCTCATGCCGCCCGGGCCCAGCGTGGGCGGCAGCATCAGGTTCTCTTCGGCCGACAGGCTGCTGAAGATGCCGCGCTCTTCGGGGCAGTAGCCGATGCCCAGCCGCGCGATGCGGTGCGTGGGCATGGCGATGGTCTCGGTACCGCGCACCTGGATGCTGCCCTTGCGGCTGCCGATGAGCCCCATGATGGCGCGCATGGTGCTGGTGCGGCCGGCGCCGTTGCGGCCCAGCAGCGTCACCACCTCGCCTTCGTGCACGTCGAAGCTGATGCCATGCAGCACGTGCGACTCGCCATACCAGCCGTGCAGGTCTTTCACCGAGAGGAAAGGCGTTCCCATCAGTGGGCTCCCTTCAACTCGGTGTTCGCGCTGCCCATGTAGGCCTCGATCACGGCCGGGTTCTTCGAGACCTGCTCGTACGGGCCTTCGGCCAGCGTGGCGCCGCGCTGCAGCACGGTGATGGTGTCGGCGATGCTGGCCACCACGCTCATGTTGTGCTCCACCATCAGCACGGTGCGGCTGGCCGCCACCTTCTTGATGAGTTGCTTGATGCGGTCCACGTCTTCCAGGCCCATGCCCTGCGTGGGCTCGTCCAGCAGCATCAGCTTGGGCTCCATGGCCAGCGTGGTGGCGATCTCCAGCGCGCGCTTGCGGCCGTAGCTCAGCTCCACCGCGGTGAGCGTGGCGTACTTGTCCAGGTCCACCTGCGCCAGCAAGGCCATGGCCTTGTCGTTCAGGCTGTCGAGCGCACGCTCTGAGCGCCAGAACTGGAAGGAACTGCCCAGGTGCCGCTGCAGCGCCACGCGCACGTTCTCCAGCACCGTGAGGTGCGGGAACACCGACGAGATCTGGAAGGAGCGGATCACGCCGCGCCGCGCGATGTGCGCCGGCGTCTCGGCGGTGATGTCGTGGCCGTCGAACAGGATCTGACCCGAAGTGGGCGTGAGGAACTTCGTCAGCAGGTTGAAGCAGGTCGTCTTACCCGCGCCGTTGGGGCCGATCAGCGCGTGGATGCTGCCGCGCTGCACCTTCAGATCGACCTGGCTCACGGCCACGAAACCCTTGAACTCCTTGGTCAGGGCGCGGGTCTCGAGGATCACGTTGTCGGTCATGCGGGCGCGGTGCGGGTGGTCGGCTTCGGCGTTGCATCTTACGGTCGGCTTTGGGGCTTTTCCGCACTGCACAACGCTTGCCCTGTTATCCAAAACCCTAGGCTTCTTGATGCCGCGCAAGGTGCCGTGCGCGCCTGGGGCGCAAGCTGTCACCAGCATCAGGAGACGCGACACCATGAGCCCAACTCTCACCACCGGCCAGCACGCCTGGCTGCAGACCTTGCTGGAACAACGACAGCACGACCTCAAGGCGCAGCTGGCGAATCACCTGCACGGCCTGAGCACGGCCGAGCGTGCCGCCGAAGTCTTGGCGCAGGACGGCGACGACGCCCCGCAGCGGGCGCCCGAACGCGACGTTGCCGCGGCACTGACCGCCGCCGAGCAGCGCGAGTTGCAGGCCGCGGGCGCTGCCCTGCAGCGGCTGACGCAAGGCGCCTACGGGCTGTGCAGCGATTGCGGTGCGGCCATCCCCTTCGACCGACTCAAGGTCGAACCCTCGGCGCTGCGCTGTGTGCCCTGCGAAACCACGCACGAGGCCGCACGCGGCGCACGTGTCTGACCCCCGATTCACCCACCCCCAGGAGTTGACCCCATGACCACCTTCCATGCCGTGCTGCGCATCGACCACCAGAGCGCCGAAGTGCTCCAGTTCGACGCCGAGCACCTGGAAAGCCAGCGCATCAAGGCGCACACGCACCACACGGCGCAACACGCCAGTGGCGTTCGCAGCGAACACGAGTTCTATGCCGCGGTGTGTGAAGCACTGACCGGCATTCCCGAGGTGCTGGTGGCGGGCTCGAAGACGGCCCTCGCCGACTTCCGCCATTACGCCGAGAAGCACCGCCCGGCGCTCGTGCCGCACCTCGTGGGCTACGAAGCCATCGACCACCCCACGGCACCGCAGCTGGTGGCGATGGCGCGCAAGTTCTTCCTGCGCTACGACCGCATGGCCGGCACGCCCACGCCTGCCTGAAGCAAGCCGCGCGCCGCAGGCGCGCGGCCTCGGATCACTCGGCCGAGTAAGGCGTGCCGTAGAACCTGTGCACGCCGCTGGCCCAGGCGCGATCGGACATCGCCGGCCAGTGGTCCTGGTCGAAGCCAGGCGCGTCTTTCAGCGTGGCCTTCGGCACATCGAGCGTGAAGCGCTTGTTCACGGTGTCGAGCTTCAGCGCAGCCCAGGGCACGGCGAAGAGCTTGTCGCCCATGCCCAGCAGGCCACCGAACGAGAGAACGGCATAGGCCACCTTGCCAGTGCTCATCTCGATCATGAACTCCTTGATGCCGCCGAGGTCTTCGCCGTCCTTGTTGCAGACGTCGTTGCCCAGCAGGGTGTTGGCCCCCATCAGGGCCGGCCCCGGGCCGCTGCTGTTGCCCGTGGGCAGGATGACGGGGTTGCGTGTGGTGTCGATGGTGTTCATGGGGTGTCCTTGGCGGTAGGTGTAGGCAGCCCAGAACCGGGTTGGCCCTGGTGCTGGCAACCGACCATAGGCACCGAGCCGCTGAAGGTCTGTGGGCCAACGCACCCCGGCCGACCTCATCCTGGCCCCATGATCTGCAGCAGGGGCCTGCGCGCATGGGCCTGCAAAGAGGCCTGCATGAAGAGATTCGCCACCGCCTACGCCGGCACCGCCGCCGTGATGCTGCTGCTGGACGCGCTGTGGCTCGGCCTCATTGCGCAGCCCTTGTACGCCCAGCAACTCGGCCACCTGCTGGCCGATGAACCGCGCTTCGGCGTGGCCGCGCTGTTCTACCTGCTGTATGCCCTGGGCGTGGTGATCTTCGCCGTGGCGCCACAAAGCGGCGGCGCGCCTTGGAAGGCGACCCTGGGCCGCGCTGCACTCTTCGGCTTCTTCGCCTACGCCACCTACGACCTCACGAACCTGGCCACGCTGCGCGACTGGCCGCTGGCCCTGAGCCTGATCGACATCGCTTGGGGCACCGCCATCAGCACGGCCTCGGCGGCCGGCGGCAAGGCGGCGCTGGACAGGTGGGCCCGGGCTGCGGGCTGAACCTGCGCGGACGCCCGGAACAGGCAAGAAAAAAGCACCTCGCGTCGCCGCGGGGTGCTTTTTCTTTCTACCGGATCTTGGTAGGCGCGATTGGACTCGAACCAACGACCCCCACCATGTCAAGGTGGTGCTCTAACCAGCTGAGCTACGCGCCTGGGGAAGCCTGTGACTATACATCAAGTTTCGGCGCCTGCCCCATCGCCAGCCGGCTTGGGGCCCTCAGCGCCGCCGTGCGTGACGTACGCCCGGCACGCGCGCCAGGTGCGCCAGCACCGGGCCGAGGCGCGCGGCATCAGTGGCTTCGACAGTGAAGGTCATCCACGCCGTGCTGCCGTCCTTCGCGCTTTGCGTGTTCACGCCGGTGACGTTGACCTTCTCCTTCGCGAACACCTCGCCGATGTCGCGCAGCAGCCCGCCCCGGTCGGCCGCTTCGATCACCACGTCCATCGGGTAGACCGCGGCCTTGTCGCCACCGGGCTTGCCCCAGGCGACGTCGATCACACGGCCCGGCGAGGCCTGCGCCATTTGCCGCAGGTTGCTGCAGTCGGCGCGGTGCACGGCCACGCCCTTGCCACGCGTGACGAAGCCGCAGATGGCGTCGGGCGGCGCCGGCCGGCAGCACTTGCCCAGCGTGGTCAGCAGCGAGTCCATGCCCACCACCAGCACGCCGCCGCGCCCGCCGCCGGCCTCGGCGCGCGAGCGGTGCAACTGCACCTTGTCGTCTTCCGCCTCGGGCTCGGCGGGCTTGAGCAGGTTCTCGATGTTGCGCAGCGAGTACTCGTCCTTGCCCACCACCTCGAACAGCGCCTCGGCGCTCTTGAAGCCCAGCCGCTCGGCCAGCGCCTGGCGCTCCATCGCCGTGCTGCCGGTGCGCTGCAGCAGCTTCTCCACGGCCTCTCGGCCGCGGGCGATGGTCTGCGCCATCTGCTCGGCGTTGAACCAGGCCCGCACCTTGGCCTTGGCGCGCGGGCTGGCCAGGTAGTGGAGCTCGGGGTTGAGCCAGTCCATCGAAGGCCCGCCCTCCTTCACCGCCACCACCTCCACGGTCTGACCCGATTGCAGCGGCGTGCTCAGCGGCACCATGGCGCCGTCGACCTTGGCGCCTCGGCAGCGATGGCCCAGATCGGTGTGCAGCGCGTAGGCGAAGTCCACCGGCGTGCCGCCCACGGGCAGGTCGATGATGGTGGCCTGCGGCGTGAAGACGTAGATGCGGTCGCTCTCCACGCTCTGCGCGGCGGCCGCGCCCTCACTCCCCTGCCCCGCGTGGCCCTGCGCCGAGAAATCGCGCTCCCAGGCGAGCAGTTCGCGCAGCACGGCCTTGCGTGCTTCGGCCACGCGGTCTTCGAAGTCGCCCGCTGCGCTGACGCCGGCATAGCCCTTCACGCCCGCTTCCTTGTACATCCAGTGCGCGGCCACGCCGTGCTCGGCGTGCTCGTGCATGGCACGGGTGCGGATCTGCACCTCCAGCGGCCGGCCGTCGGCGCCGCGCACCACGGTGTGCAGGCTCTGGTAGCCGTTGGGCTTGGGGCGTGCGATGTAGTCGTCGAACTCGCCGTCCACGGGCGCCCAGGCCTCGTGTACGCGGGCCAGCGCCATGTAGCAGGCGGGCACGTCGTCCACCACCACGCGCAGCGCGCGCGTGTCGAACACGCGCTCGAAGGGCAGGCGCTTGCCCTGCATCTTCTTCCAGATGCTGTACAGGTGCTTGGGCCGTCCCTGCACGTCGGCGCGCAGGCCGGCACCCGCCAGCAGCGTGGCCAGCGCCTCGCGAGCGGCGGCCACGCCCTGTTCGCGTTCGGCGCGCTTCTCATCCACCAGCTGCGCGATGCGCTGGTACTCCTGCGGCTGCAGGAAGCGGAAGGCCAGGTCTTCCAGCTCCCACTTGATCTGCCAGATGCCCAGCCGGTTGGCCAGCGGCGCGAAGACCTGCAGCGATTCGGTGGCCAGCGCCTCAGGGCAAGGGCGCTTGCTGGCCGCGTGCCAGCGCAGCGTCTGCAGGCGCGAGGCCAGGCGCAGCAGCACCACGCGCAGGTCGCGGCTGAAGGCCAGCAGCATCTTGCGCACACGCTCGGTCTGCTGGCCCTGCAGGCCTTCACCCGGCGGGGCATTGCGCGCGGCGCGCTGGATCTGCACCAGCTTGCGCGTCAGCGTCACCAGGCTGGCATAGCTTTCACCGAAGGCCTTGTGCACCACCTCTTCGGGGCGCTGCAGGAAGTCACCCGCGTAGACAAGGTAGGCCGCGGCGCACAGCGCCGGCCCGCCGCCGATGTGGCGCAGCACCTCGGCCGTGCCGTCGGCGTGGGTGTAGGCGTCTTCGCCGGTGTCCAGCACCTGCCCGGCCAGCAGCGGCTCGGCGAAGGCGCGGGCGCGCTGCACGGGGTCGGCCATTCCTTCGGCCATTCCCTCGGGCAAGGTGCCGCTGGCCAGGTGCACGATGGCCGCGGCACCGCCGGGCGTGGCGGTGTCGTCGGTCTTCACGGGCCCAGCAGGAACTCGCGCACCACGGCGCGCTGGTCGTCGGCCACCAGCGTGGGCGCATGGCCCACGCAGGACAGCGTGTGCAGGCGCGCGCGCGGGCCGCGCTGCGTCATGGCTTGCGCGGTTTCGGGCGACAGCAGGTCGCTCTCGGCGCCGCGCAGCAGCAGGGTGGGCGCGGTGATGCGGTCGTAGGCGGCCCACAGCGCCGCTTCGCCAGCAGCGGCTACCTCCCCGGTGACGGCGCGGAAGGGCACGGCGATGCCCGGGTCGTAATGTGGCTTGAAGCCCGCGCCATCGGCCTTGAGCTGTGGACGCGTGAGCGCCAGCCACTGTTCGCGCGTGTGTGGGCCAAAGCCCTGGGAGATGGCCCACAGCGCATCGGCCGCAGCCTCCACCGTGGGCCAATGCGCCGGCAGGCCCACATAGCTGCCGATGCGTTGCAGTGCGCTGGCCTGCAACACCGGGCCGACATCGTTGAGCACCAGGCGCCGCACCGGGCTGCCGGGCAGCGAAGCCAGCATCAAGCCGATGAGCCCGCCCATGGACGTGCCCACCCAGTCGACTTGCGGCACATCGAGCCGCGCCACCAGGCTCACCATGTCGGCCACGTAGCCGGGGATGCCGTAGCCGGCGGGGTCGGCCAGCCAATCGCTCTGCCCGCGGCCCACGACATCGGGGCAGACCACGCGGTACTCGCTGCTCAGGTCGCGCGCCAGGGTGTCGAAATCGCGGCCCTGCCGCGTGAGACCGTGCACGCACACCAGCACACGCGGGTTGTCAACGGCGCCCCATTCCCAGTAGGCCATGCGGTGCAGGCCTCGGGCTCCGAGGCATTGCACATGGGCCAGGCGCGGTTCGTTCATGGTGGGGTCAGGCAGGCATGGGAATAATGGCTTCATCGTATCAACCACCGTCCAAGGCCCCCCACATGCTCAACGGAAAGACCGCCCTCGTCACCGGCTCCACCAGCGGCATCGGCCTGGGCATCGCCAAGACGCTCGCGCTGCACGGTGCGCGGGTCATGATCAACGGCTTTGGCGATGTCGAAGCGGCACTGGCCCAGGTGCGCGAGCACGACCCCGAGGCCGTGCACCACGGCGCCGACATGAGCAAGCCCGCGGAGATCGAAGCCATGGTGCGCGCCTGCGAGCAGCAGCTGGGCAGCTGCGACATCCTCGTCAACAACGCCGGCATCCAGTTCGTGGCGCCGGTGGAAGCCTTCCCGGTGGAGCGCTGGGACGCCATCATCGCCATCAACCTGAGCTCGGCCTTCCACACCATGCGCGCGGCCCTGCCCGGCATGCGGGCGCGCAACTGGGGCCGCATCATCAACGTGGCCTCGGCGCACGGCCTCGTGGCGTCGGCCAACAAGAGCGCTTACGTTGCGGCCAAACACGGCATCGTCGGCCTGACCAAGGCCGCGGCGCTGGAGACAGCCACCACCGGCGTCACCGTCAACGCCATCTGCCCGGGCTGGGTGCTGACCCCGCTGGTGCAGAAGCAGGTGGACGCGCGCGCCGCCGCCGAAGGCGTGAGCAATGAAGAAGCCAAGCGCCGCCTGCTGGCCGAGAAGCAGCCTTCATTGCAGTTCACCACGCCGGAAGAGCTGGCCGAGCTGGCCGTCTTCCTGTGCAGCCCGGCGGCGCAGAACGTGCGCGGCCAGGCCTGGGCGGTGGATGGGGGCTGGACCGCACAGTAGCGAGAGCGGCCCGCCGGCTCACTTCACCAGTTGCACGCTGCCGCTGACGGTGGCACTCACCAGTTGCTTGCCGGCTTCCACCGGCAGCGCCGCATCTTCCATGTTCACGGCGCGCGCACTGAAGGCGCGCGGCGCTGCGGCCATGGCCATGGGTTGCGAGCCGTCGCTGCCCACGTTCACCTCGCGCAGCGTGTAGCTGCCGAAGCCGAACTGCCGGCTCATCGATTCGGCCCGCGCGCGGAAGCTGGCGATGGCCTGTGCTGCGACCTCGCCCTCCACCTTGTCGCGCGCCTCGCGCGAGAGCGAGAAACCCACGCGCGCGATGCTCATCGACTGGATGCGCGAAGTCAGCTGCGCAATGGCCTGCACGTCGCGGCCCTCGACGATCAGTTCGGTGCGGCCCTGCCAGCCGTTGATGCCACCGGGCATGCCCGGCGTCTTCGGGTTGGGCGGCGCGTAGCGCGGCGTGAGCGAGAAGCCGCCGGTCTGCACTTCCAGCTGGCCGGGCTTGGCGCCCTTGCGGGCCTCGGCCAGCGCGGCGTCCAGCGCCTGCTTCAGCTGGCTCTGCACGGTGGCCGCCTCGGCCCCTTCGCGCGTGGTGGAGAACACCACGGTCAGCCAGTCGCGCGCCACCTCGACGCTGGCGGTGGCCGAGAGATTCACGACGTTCTGCGGCGGCGGCAGCACTTGCGCCTGGGCCACCGTGCCCAGCAGCGCCAGGCTGCAGGCGGCCAGGGCCCGCGCGCGGGGCGGCGTGGCGGTGAAGAGAGCGGGCGTGAACAGGCTTGTCTTCATGGTTTCCTCGAGAGACCCGCAACGGGCCGGTGGTGAAGCTGGCCTTTGGAGCCGGGAGACGCCAAATGGTGCGCCGAAAGACTTGTAACAGATGGTCAGACCGCCGCCGGACCCGCCGGCCGAGCCCCCCACAATGCGGCTGTTACAAATTCGGGAGCTCCCATGACCCCACCCGCGAACGCCAGGCCTGACCGCATCGTGGTCGTCGACGACGACGCCCGCATCCGCGACCTGCTGCGCCGCTACCTCGCGCAGGAGGGCTTCGACGTGCTGCTGGCCGAAGACGCCAAGGCGCTGAACCGGGTGCTCACGCGCGAGACGGTCGACCTCATCGTGCTCGACCTGATGCTGCCCGGCGAAGACGGCCTGAGCATCTGCCGCCGCCTGCGCGCCGCCAACGACCAGACGCCCATCATCATGCTCACGGCGAAGGTCGAAGACGTCGACCGCATCGTGGGCCTGGAGGTGGGTGCCGACGATTACCTGCCCAAGCCTTTCAACCCGCGCGAACTGCTGGCCCGCATCCACGCCGTGCTGCGCCGCCGGCCGGCCCCCGAGGCGCCCGGTGCGCCCAGCAAGGAAGCCCAGGTCGTCAACTTCGGGCCATTCGAATTCGACCTCAGCCTGCGCCGCCTCAGCAAGAACGGTGAACAGATCGCCCTCACCACCGGCGAGTTCAGCATGCTCAAGGCCCTGGTGCGCCACCCGCGCCAGCCGCTCAGCCGCGACAAGCTGGCGCAGCTGGCGCGCGGCCGCGAGTTCGAGCCTTTCGACCGAAGCCTGGACGTGCAGATCAGCCGCCTGCGCAAGATGCTGGAACCCGACCCGGCGCAGCCCCGCTACATCCAGACGGTGTGGGGCGTGGGGTATGTCTTCGTGCCCGATGGCGCCAACTGAACCCGGCCCGACCGGGTTGACCCTGAGCCGCTGACGCCACCGTGGCACGCCGCAAACCGCTGGGCCTGAGCCTCTTCTGGCGCACCTTCTTCCTGCTGGCCTTGCTGCTGGCCGGGGGGGTGTTCGCGTGGCTGCAGACGCTGCGCGCGCTGGAACTCGAGCCGCGCGCCGTGCAAGCCGCGCAGCAGACCGCGGGCCTCGTGAACCTGGCCAGGGCCGCGCTCAAGACGTCCGACGGCATCAGCCGCGTGGCCCTGCTCAAGAGCCTGACGGCCGAGGACGGCGCGCGCGTCACCCCGCGCGAGCCCAAGGACACCTGGGAGACCTTCGAGACCGACCGCTTCTCGCGCCGCGTGGGGCAGGAACTCCGCAACGTGCTGGGCGAAGACGCCGTCGCCGCGCGCAGCGTCAACGGCGTCAAGGGCCTGTGGGTGGGGTTTTCCATCGAGCGCGAACGCGACAAGACGCGCGACTTCTTCTGGCTGCAGGCCGGCCCGGCGCACGAGGCCGGGGTCAACCGCGAGACCCTGCTCACCTGGACCGGCATCGCCTTCCTGGCCACGCTGGTGGGCTCGGTGGCCATCGCCAGCCTGATCAACCGGCCGCTGAAGCAGCTGAGCTTCGCGGCCAGCCGCATCCGCGAGGGCGACCTCGATTCACGCCTGGACGAAAACACGCTGACCAGCGAGATCCGCGAGGTCAACATGGGCTTCAACCGCATGGCGCGCGAGCTGGCGCGGGTGGAGGAAGACCGCGCGGTGATGCTGGCCGGCATCAGCCACGACCTGCGCACACCGCTGGCGCGGCTGCGGCTGGAAACCGAGATGAGCGTCGAGGACGAAGAGGCCAAGCGCAACATGGCGATGGACATCGACCAGCTCGACGCCATCATCGACAAGTTCATGGACTACGCGCGGCCCGGTGATTCGCAGTTGCGCCCGGTGCTGGTCTCACCGCTGATCGACCGCGAGGCCTCGCTCTTCCGCGACCCGAGCCAGATCCGCATCACCTCGCGCGTGGCCATCGACCTGCAGGTGCTGGCCGACGAGACCGAGTTGGCACGCGTCTTCCTCAACCTCTTCGAGAACGCGCGACGCTACGGCCGCGGCACCGACACGGGCGTGGCCGAGGTGATGATCACCTACGTGAAGACCGGCCCCTGGGCCATCATCAGCGTGCGCGACCACGGCTCGGGCGTGGCGCCTGAAAAGCTCTCGCAGCTGACCACGCCCTTCTTCCGCGGCGACGCGGCCCGCACGGCCGCCACGGGCGCCGGCCTGGGCCTGGCCATCGTCGAGAAATCGATGCAGCGCATGGGCGGCACGCTGGAGCTGGCCAACGCCTCCGACGGCGGGCTCGTGGCGCACCTGCGGCTGAAGCGCGCGATCTGAATCCGGCCGGATGGCCACAGGAGCACGGCGATGCTGACTTGTACCTTCGTGCTGAACAGCAAGCCCCTGAGCGAGCTGCGCATCGGCGCCAAGGGTTTCGAGGCCTTCTCCGGCATGGGCGCCTACGTGAACCAGCCGCAGCACGCCTGCATGGCCGGCCGCGGGCCCATCCCGCCAGGCAGCTACTACATCATCGACCGTGAATCCGGCGGCCTGCTCGGACCGCTGCGCAACCTCTTCAGCGACCGCAGCGAGTGGCTGGCGCTGTATGCCGACGACGGCCGCGTCGACGACGAGGTGAAGTGCAACAGCATCGCCCGCGGCAACTTCCGTCTGCACCCCAAGGGGCCGCTGGGCATCAGCGAAGGCTGCATCACGATCGAGAAGCCGATCGAGTTCAACCTCGTGCGCAGCCTCATCCGCAGCGAGAAGCTGGTGGCCATCCCCGGCAGCACGCTGAAGGCCTACGCCAAGGTGCTGGTGACATGAAGCGCTGGGCCGGCAACGCGGCCTGCGTGCTGGCCGCTGCGCTGCTGGCACTGGGGGTGGCCCGGCACTGGTACGCGCGGCCCGATCACTTCCCGGCGCCGCTGCGCCAGCTGGGTCAACAGCTGCTGGCTGCGCAAGCGGGCCGCGGCGCAGAAGCCGCGGCCGATCTCGAAGCGCTGTTCGTCGCCGCCGTGGCCTTCATGCCGGCGCTGGCCGTGGTGCTGCTGCTGCGCTGGGCCTGGCGGCGCCGGCGCGGCGCGCGCTGAGTCAGCCCGTGACCGGCGGCTCGCGCCACAGCAGAGCGACGGCCCGCGCCTCGATGGCACGGCCCTCGCCCACCGGGCCCATCTTCTCTGCCGTCTTGGCCTTCACGTTCACCGCGTCCAGCGGCAGACCCAGGGCTGCGGCGATGCGCGCGCACATGGCCGGGATGTGCGGCGCCATCTTCGGCGCCTGCGCGACGATGGTGCTGTCGACGTTGACGATCTGGTAGCCCGCCTCGCGCACTCGGCGGGCGGCCTCGGTGAGCAGCACCACCGAATCGGCGCCGCGGAACTCGGCCGCGGTGTCGGGGAAGTGGCGGCCGATGTCGCCCAAAGCCGCGGCACCCAGCAGCGCATCGGTGATGGCGTGCAGCAGTGCGTCGGCGTCGGAATGGCCGAGCAGGCCGTGGCTGTGGGGGATGGTCACGCCGCCCAGCACGAGGGGGCGACCGGTCACGAGCTGGTGGGTGTCCCAGCCTTCGCCGATGCGCAGGTTCAAGAGGTTCATGCGTGGTTCCGGATGCGGCTCGGGCCGGCTCAAAATCGGCTGCCGAGCAGGCGTTCGGCCAGCGCGAAATCGGCCGGCCAGGTGAGCTTGAAGTTTTCCAGTTCGCCGGGCACCAGCTTGGGCGCCAGGCCCAGCGCCTCGATGGCGCTGGCTTCGTCAGTGACGTTCACGCCAGTGGCAGCCGCCTCGTGCAGCGCGCGCTGCAGCAGGCCCAGGCGGAACATCTGCGGCGTCTGCGCCAGCCACTTGGCGCTGCGGTCGAGCGTGCCGTTGACACGGTCGTCGGGGCCGGCGGCCTTGAGCGTGTCGGCCAGCGGCAAGGCCAGCAGGCCGCCGACGGCGTCGTGCGCGCAGGCTTCGATCAGGCGCTGCACGGCAGCCGCTTGCAGCAGGCAGCGTGCGGCGTCGTGCACCAGCACCCAGTCGTGGTCTTGGGCGCCGTGCCCGCGCAGCGCCTGCAGGCCGGCGGCCACGCTGTCGGCGCGCGTGGCGCCGCCGGTGCGGGTGAGCCAACCGGCGAAGTCGGGGGCGTGGGCTTCGAACCGGGTGTCGTCGGGTGACAGCACCACCAGCGTCTGCGTGAGCTGCGGAACCGCCGCCAGCGCTGCCAAGGTGTGCGCCACCACGCTGCGACCGGCCACCGTGCTGTACTGCTTGGGCCCGCCCTGCCCGGCCCGCAGGCCTACACCTGCGCAGGGCACCAGGGCAAAACAGCGGGCAGCAAGCTCGGTCATGGGGTCGGATTCTAGAATTGCACCCATTCAAGCCCCGCCATGCCTGCTGCGTTCAAGCCCCGCAGCAGCGTGCCGGGGCTGCTGCCGTTGACGGGCCCTGCTTTCATCGCCACCCCCATGCACATTCCTCACATCGCCCCAGGCAAGCGTTTCAGTTTGCCGCGCCCCACGGGCAGCGCCGACGCGCTGCTGCTCGCCCGCGCGGCCCAGCGCCATGCCGAGGCGAAGCGCCTGCTGGCGATCTTCACCGCCGAGCCGGCCGACACGCAGCGCCTGGCGGATGAGTTGCCCTTCTTCGCGCCCGGCCTGCGCGTGGCGGTGTTCCCCGATTGGGAGACCCTGCCCTACGACACCTTCAGCCCCCACCAAGACCTGATCAGCGAGCGCCTGGCCACGCTGTGGCGCATCCACAGCGGCGAGGTCGATGTGGTGCTGCTGCCGGCGAGCACGGCGCTGACGCGGCTTTCGCCGCCGTCCTTTCTGGCCGGCACCACCTTCCAGTTCAAGCAGAAGAGCCGGCTGGATGAAGCCAAGCTCAAGGGCCAGCTCACGCTGGCCGGCTACCAGCACGTGAGCCAGGTCGTGAGCCCGGGCGAGTACGCGGTGCGCGGCGGCCTGATCGACCTCTTCCCGATGGGCAGCCTGGTGCCCTACCGCGTGGACCTGTTCGGCGACGAGGTCGACAGCATCCGCACCTTCGACCCCGACAGCCAGCGCAGCCTCTACCCCGTGCCAGAGGTGCGCCTGCTGCCCGGCCGCGAATTCCCGATGGACGAGGCCGCGCGCAAGGCTTTCCGAGCGCGCTGGCGCGAGCAGATCGAAGGCGACCCCACGCGCTGCCGCGTCTACAAGGACATCGACACGGGCCTGGCCAGCGGCGGCATCGAGTACTACCTGCCGCTGTTCTTCGACAGCCCTGGCACGATCTTCGATTACCTCGGCGAAAACGCCGCGCTGGTGCTGCACGGCGCCGTGGACGAAGCGCTGGAAGGCTGGTGGAAGGACACGCGCGAGCGCCACCGTTTCCTGCAGCACGACCCGGAGCGGCCCATCCTGCCGCCGGCCAGCATCTTCATGCCGGCCGAAGAGTTCTTCACGCGCACGCAAGCCCACGCCACGCTCGCGCTGCGCGGACGCGAGCCGGTGGAGTGGGCCCGCCCGCTGCCCGACCTGAGCATCGACCGCGGCGCCACCGAGCCGCTGCACAAGCTGCACCAGCACATCAACCTCGGCGCGCACCGCGTGCTGCTGGTGGCCGAAAGCGACGGCCGTCGCGAGAGCCTGCTGGAACTGCTGCGCGACAACAAGCTCAGCGTGCCGGCGGCCGGTTCGCTGCAGGAGTTTCTGGACGGCCCGGAGAAGGTGGCCATCGCCACCACACCGCTGGCCGAGGGCTTCCACTGGCACGACGCCGAGGCCGGCGTCTCGGTGCAGTTCGTCACCGAGACCGAACTCTTCGCCACCACGCGCGAAGCGCGCCGCCGCCGCAAGCAGGAGCAGACCAGCAGCGTCGACGCGCTGATCAAGGACCTGTCGGAGCTGAAGGTCGGCGACCCCGTGGTGCACATGAACCACGGCATCGGCCGCTACCAGGGGCTGAAGAACATCGACCTCGGCGAAGGCCTGTCGGAGTTCCTGCACCTGGAGTACGCCGACAAGGCCACGCTCTATGTGCCGGTGAGCCAGCTGCACCTGATCAGCCGCTACACCGGCGTCAGTGCCGACGAGGCGCCGCTGCACAAGCTGGGCAGCCCGCAATGGGACAAGGCCAAGCGCAAGGCCGCCGAGCAGGTGCGCGACACCGCGGCCGAGCTGCTGAACCTCTACGCGCGCCGCGCCGCGCGCGAGGGCTACGCCCACCGCTTCAGCGCGCACGACTACGAGGCTTTCGCCACGTCATTCGGCTTCGAGGAAACGGCAGACCAGCGCGCCGCCATCCACGCCGTCATTCAAGACATGGTGAGCCCGCGGCCCATGGACCGCCTGGTCTGCGGCGACGTGGGCTTCGGCAAGACGGAAGTGGCTTTGCGTGCCGCGTTCGTCGCGGTGATGAGCGGCAAGCAGGTGGCCATCCTCGCGCCCACCACGCTGCTGGCCGAGCAGCACTACCAGACGCTGGTCGACCGCTTCGGCAAGTGGCCGGTGAAGATCGCCGAGATGTCGCGCTTCCGCACGCCCAAGGAAGTGAAGGCGGCCATCGACGGCATCACCGACGGCACGGTGGACATCGTGGTCGGCACGCACAAGCTGCTGAGCCCCGACGTCAAGTTCAACCGGCTCGGCCTGCTCGTCATCGACGAAGAACACCGCTTCGGCGTGCGCCACAAGGAGGCGATGAAAGCCTTCCGCGCCGAGGTGGACGTGCTCACGCTCACCGCCACGCCCATCCCGCGCACGCTGGGCATGGCGCTGGAAGGCCTGCGCGACCTCAGCGTGATCGCCACCGCGCCGCAGCGCCGCCTGGCCATCAAGACCTTCGTGCGCAGCGAGGGCAGCAGCGTCATCCGCGAGGCCGTGCTGCGCGAGCTCAAGCGCGGCGGGCAGGTCTACTTCCTGCACAACGAGGTGGAGACCATCGAGAACCGCCGGCAGAAGCTGCTGGAGCTGCTGCCCGAGGCGCGCATCGCCATCGCCCACGGCCAGATGCCCGAGCGCGAGCTGGAAAGCGTGATGCGCGATTTCGTGGCCGGCCGCCACAACGTGCTGCTGTGCTCGACCATCATCGAGACCGGCATCGACGTACCGAGTGCCAACACCATCGTCATCAGCCGCGCCGACAAGTTCGGTCTCGCGCAGCTGCACCAGCTGCGCGGCCGCGTGGGCCGCAGCCACCACCAGGCCTACGCCTACCTGCTGGTGCCCGACGTGGAAGGCCTCACCAAGCAGGCCGGCATGCGGCTGCAGGCCATCCAGGACATGGAAGAGCTGGGCAGCGGCTTCTACCTCGCCATGCACGACCTGGAGATCCGCGGCGCCGGCGAGGTGCTGGGCGAGAACCAGAGCGGCAACATGATGGAGGTGGGCTTCCAGCTCTACAACGACATGCTCAGCGAGGCCGTGCGCAGCCTCAAGGCCGGCAAGGAGCCCGACCTGCTGAACCCCATGTCGGCCACCACCGAGATCAACCTGCATGCGCCCGCGCTGCTGCCTGACGCCTACTGCGGCGACGTGCACACGCGCCTGAACCTCTACAAGCGCCTGGCCTCGGCCGAGAAGCCCGAGACCATCGACACGCTGCTGGAAGAGATCACCGACCGCTTCGGCAAGCTGCCGCCGCAGGGCCAGACGCTCTTCGACACGCACCGCCTGCGCGTGCTGGCCAAGCCTTACGGCGTGCAGAAGATCGACGCCGGCCCCAAGCTGATGAACATCACCTTCAGGCCGCTGGCGCCCATCGACCCGCAGCGCATCATCGAGCTGGTGCAGAAGAACCGTGTCATCAAGCTCGCCGGCAACGACAAGCTGCGCATCGAGCGCGAGATCAGCCAGCCTGCCGACCGCGCGCACTACCTGCGCGATCTGCTCAAGCACCTGGGGCCGGTGCGGGCGGCGGCTTAAGGCGCTGGCGTGGCGCCGGCCAGCGCCGCGGCGCGCGCCTGCATCAACGCACGGTCCTGCGCGTTGCCGGCTCGCGCGGCGGCGGCTTCGAAGCAGGCCTGGGCCTCGGCGGTTCGGCCCAGCTGCGCCAGCAGGTCGCCGTGCACGGCCGGCAGCCAGGGGTAGGCCTTCAGGGCCGGCTCGTGCAGCAAGGCTTCCACCAGCACCAGCCCCGCCGCCGGGCCGTCGGCACGCGAGACGGCCACCGCGCGGTTGAGTTGCACCACCGGTGAAGGCGTGATCGCGGCCAGCCGCGCGTACAGCGCGGCGATCGCGGGCCAATCGGTGTCTTCGGCACGGTGGGCACGCGCATGGCACGCGGCGATGGCGGCCTGCAGCGTGTAGGGCCCCGCGCCCTCACCCGCCAGGGCCTGCGCCTGCGCCAGCACCGCCAGGCCGCGGCGCAGCAGCAACGGTCCCAGCGGCGGCGGTCTTGCTGCTCCAGCAGCACGGGGCGGCCCTCGGCGTCACGCCGTGCCGGGCTGCGCGCGGCGGTCAATTCCAGCAGCGCCAGCAGACCCAGCGCCTCGGGCTCGTGCGGGGCCAGCGCGGCCAGGCTGCGCGCCAGACGCAGGGCTTCGTCGCACAGCGCCGGGCGCATCCAGTCGTCACCGGCGCTCGCGTTGTGGCCCTCGTTGAAGATGGCGTACACCACCTCCAGCACCGAGGCCAGGCGCGCCGCGCGCCCAGGCCCGCGCGGTACCTCGAAGGGCACGCCGGCCTGCGTGAGCGTGCGCTGCGCACGCACGATGCGCTGCGCCACCGTGGCCTCGGGCACGAGGTGCGCCCGCGCGATCTCCTGCGTGCTGAGCCCGCCCACCAGGCGCAGCGTGAGCGCCACGCGCGCCTCGGGCGAGAGCAGCGGGTGGCAAGCCACGAACATCAGCCGCAGCACGTCGTCGGCCAGGCCTTCGCGCGTCTGGTCCAGCGCCTCGGCGATGTCGGGCACGCGGTCGTCGCCGCGCGCGGCGCGGTCGGCGGCGATGTCTTCGTGCCGCGCCTGCGCCATCTGCACGTGGCGCAGGTGGTCCAGCGCGCGGTGCTGCGCGGTGGTCATCAGCCAGGCTGCGGGGTTGGCCGGCAGGCCGTCGCGCGGCCAGTATTCCAGCGCGGCGATGAGCGCGTCTTGCGCCAGTTCTTCGGCCAGTGCCAGATCACGCACACGCCGCGCCACGGTGGCCACGATGCGCGCCGACTCCAGCCGCCACACGGTGGCGATGGTCTGGTGCACGGCGCTGTGGTGCATGCGGGGCGCAGCGTCGGACTTCAGAACTGCGCGGGGGCGGCGCTTTCGTCCATGTAGAACACCTCCCACTGGTGCCCGTCGGGGTCGGCGAAACCGTGTTGCACCATGAAGCCCATGTCCTGCTTGTCGTTGGGCACGGTGCCGCCGGCCGCGCGCGCCTTGGCGACGAGTTCGTCCACCTCGGCGCGGCTGTCCACCTGCAGCGCAAGCAGCACCTCGGTGGCGGCGGTGGCGTCGGCCACCGGCAGCTTGGTGAAGCCCTGGAAGAAGGGCCGCTGCAGCAGCATGCACGAGACGTGCTCGTTGACCACCAGGCAAGCCGCCTGCTCGTTGGTGAAACGTTCGTTGAAGCCCAGGCCCAGCGCGGCGAAGAAGTTCTTCGTGCGCGCCAGGTCGGCCACGGGCAGGTTGACGTAAAGGCTGCGGATCATGTTCAGGTCTCCTTCTTCAGCAGGTCGATGGCGAGCATGCGGTCGATCTCGGGGCCGGGCGTGAACTCATCCATCTCGAAGAGCTGGCGCACTTCGACCATGGCCTCGCGGCCGCGGCCCACGGGGTTGGGGAAACGCCGGCTCCAGGCCAGCGCCTCGTCGCGGCTGCGCACCTGGATCAGCGTCCAGCCGGCGATGAGTTCCTTGGTCTCGGCAAAGGGGCCGTCCACCACGCGCGTGCCGCCGGGCCCGTAGTGGATGCGCCAGCCCTTGCGGCTGGGGTGCAGGCCGGTGCCGTCGAGCAGCACGCCGGCACGGGCGAGTTCCTCGTGGTAGGCCGCCATGTCGGCCAGCACCTCGGGGTCGGGGTCGGGCGAGGTGGCGGCCTCGGATTCGGGCGTGGCCTTGACGATGATCATGTAGCGCATGGCTCGGGTTCCTTTCGTTGCACGGGTGAGGCAGGCCCGCCCCGTGGAGGAAAGCGGCCCTGATGCCAGACACGACGAAGCAGCCGCGCCGATTTCGACACGCCCGCGGGGCGGGCCGCGCGCCTCAGGCGGCGCTGCCGTCGAAACAAGGGGCCAGCGCCCGCACCTCCACCGTGGCCCATAACGCCGCCGGGCACTCGGCGGCCAGGGCGATGGCCTGCGCGCGGTCCACGTTCTGCAGCAGGAAGAAGCCGCCGATCATCTCCTTGGCCTCGGCGAAGGGGCCGTCCACCACCTGCACCGGCGCCCCGGCAGGCGCCCGCACCCGCGCGGCGCCCTGCTGCGAGGCCAGCGACTCCACCGCACGCAGTTGCCCGCGTGCGGCCAGTTGCTCGCCGAAGCGCTGCATCGCGGCATAGAGCGCGCGGCCCTCGGCTTCGGTGCGCTCGGCGCGCTGGCCCACGGGTTCGACGATGAGAAGCATGTAGGCCATGGTGCGGGCTCGGCATGAGAGGTCCAGAGGCGGGTGGCGCGACGATAGCGCGGCGTTCGCCACCACCCCTTGGCCCATCCACTAGCATCGCGGCGCCATGTCCGACCACGCACCCACCCCCACCCTGCCCGCCACCGAACTCGAGCCCGGCCTCTTCGTGCGCGGCCTGCAGCCCCCGCTGCGCCTGCGCGATTTCCGCCTCGTGGCCTTCGACATGGACAGCACGCTGATCAACATCGAGTGCATCGACGAGATCGCGGCCGCCGCCGGCCGCAAGGCCGAGGTGGCGGCCATCACCGAAGCCGCGATGCGCGGCGAGATCGCCGACTACACCGAGAGCCTGCGCCGACGCCTCGCGCTGCTGCGCGGCGTGCCGGCGCAGGCGCTGGAGGAGGTGTACACGCAGCGTCTGCAGCTCAACCCGGGGGTCGAGGCCTTCGTGCAGGCCTGTCGTGCCGCCGGCCTGAAGACGCTGCTGGTCAGCGGCGGCTTCACCTTCTTCAGCGAGCGCGTGCACCAGCGCCTGGGCCTGGACTTCTCGCGTGCCAACGTGCTGCAGGTGGCCGACGGCCGCCTCACCGGCGAGCTGGTGCCGCGCCCCTGGGGCACGGTGGTGGACGGCGCTGAAAAGCGCCGCGTGCTGCTGGAAGTGGCCGAGCTGATGGGCATCAGCCCGGCACAGGCCATCGCCGTGGGCGACGGTGCCAACGACCTGCCGATGATGGGCGCGGCCGGCTGCGCCATCGCTTTCCACGCCAAGCCCAAGGTGCAGGCGCAGGCGAACATCGCGATCACGGCCGGCGGCATGGACCGCGCGCTGGCGGTGCTGCAGGCCTGACACCCGACCTACCCGGCCCGGTGGACCGGGCCGGTGCCCTTCACTCGTCCATCACTCGCCGAACACGAGCTGCACGCGGTGCACGCGCGCAGCCGGCAGCGGCTCGAAGCGCCAGCGCTCCAGGGCCGAGATGACGTAGCGGTGCCAGCTGCGCGGCACAGAGGACACGAGCGACACCGAGATCACGGTGCCGTCTTCACGCAGGAAGAGATCGGCCAACACCTCGTTGACGCGCGGGCCGTCGATCAGCACGCGCGCCGGGATGTCGGGCTCGACCATCTTCATCAGGCGCGGCTGAACGGCCGCCGCTGCGGCCGCTGCAGGTTCCGGCCGTGCACTGGACGGTGCCGCCACCGCGGCCGGTGCCGGTGCAGCCAAGCTCCGAGACGGAGGCGCCGAGACGCCCGCAGCACCTGCACCCGCACCCGCCCCTGCGCCGGCCGCTGGCGGCGTGGCGGCCGGGGTGGGCTCGATCAGCGCGGGGGCGGGCTGCGCCACGACGGCAGCGCTGGCAGGCGAAGTGAGGGGCACGGCTGGGGCTGCGCTGGCCGGTGCAGAAGGGTTCGCGCTCGGCGTAGCGTTCACCGCGGGCGTTGCCGCAGCGGCGGCCCCGGCGGGCTGCGCCGAAGCGCGCTCGGCCAGCACCGTGGCGGCCAGGGCGGCGGCGTTCGGCGAGGCACCGGCCGCGGTTGCCGAAGTCGCAGCGGGTGAGGCGCTGGCCGTGACGGTCGGCGATGCCGTGGCTGCAGGGGCGCCGCTGGCCACTGCAGCGCCCAGCGAACGCGTGGCCACGGCCGGAGGCGCCACCACCGCACGCGCGACAGGGCGAACGGGCTCCGGGGCGACCACGGCGGCGGCCTCTGCCTCCGCCCCACGCCGGCGGATCTTGCTGGCGTTCATGATGACCTTCATGGGGTTCGCGGCCATGCGCTGCGCACGCTCCATCGCCGCAGCGGCTTCCGCGCTCTCGGGCTTGGCCGCATCGGCCTTGGCGGCCTCGGGCTTCGCGGCTTCAGGCTTCGGGGCGGGAGGCGGTGTCTGCGCCTGGCCGTGGGCCGCCCCGTAACCGAATAGCAGAACGCCAAGGAACAGGGCAGAACGCAGGGTCACGAGGTCCTCCGGGACACATCAAGGCGGATGGCCGACAGTCCGGTTCGGGCTTGGGGTGGTAAGCCGAAACCGATGCAACCCGCCATTCTAGGGAGCGCCCTGCGCAGGTCTGCAGGGTCTCCCCTTACTTGAGGTGGAGGGCCAGGAAACGCTCGAGCCGCAGCGCGAAGTCGACGCGGTTCTCCAGCCGCACCCAGCTGTGGCCTTCATCGAGGTAGACCCAGTACTCGTGTTCACGCCCGGCCTTGCGCAGCGCGTCGCGCATGCGCTCACCGTGCACGATGGGCACGCGCCGGTCTTCGCCACCGTAGACCAGCAGCAGCGGTGCGCGGATCTTGTCGGCGTGCAGCACCGGGCTGATGGCGTCGAACATCGCGGCGTCCTTGACGCGGTCGCCCACCAGCAGCGGCAGGGAATACAGGCGCGATTCATCGTCCAGGTCGCTGTCGAAGCGCCAGTCATAGCGCACGCGCGGGTCGCTGGGGGCCACCCAGGCCGCGCCGCAGCGGTAGAGCTCGGGGTGGCGGATCAGCCCCATCAGCGTGGAATAGCCGCCATGGCTGGCCCCAGCGATGCACACGCGCCGGCCGTCCACCTGCCCACTCTTCACGGCCCACTGCAGCGCATCGGCGATGTCGTCCTGCATGGCCTGGCCGAACTGCTTCCAGCCGGCGCGGTACAGGCGCTGGCCGTAGCCGGTGCTGCCGCGGTATTCGGGCTCGATGACAACGTAGCCGCGCGAGGCGAGGAACTGCGGGTAGTCGTCCCACTCCCAGTGGCGGCCGCGCACCCACGGTCCGCCATGCACCAGCACCACGGCCGGCAGCGCACCCTGGGCGCCGGCCGGGCGCGTCACCCACACCGGGAACTCCAGGCCGTCACGCGCCTTGATGCGGTGGAAATCGGTGGTGGCCATGCGGGCCGGGTCCACGCGCGGGCGTACGGCGCCCAGCGCACGCCAGCGCTTCTGCGCCGGCCAGTACACGCCGATCTGGCCGGGGTGGCGGTCGGAGAAGCTGCGCACCAGCACGGTCATCTCCGGGCCGCTGCAGGGGCGGCAGCTCAGGCGGTTGATGAGCCCGGGCAGGCGCTCGTCGATCTCGGCCTGCACCGCGGCCATGCCGGCGTCGAACCACACCGTGGTCTGCGCGTCGGTGATGACGCGCAGACCCAGGGCCTGGCCGCCATCGCCTTCCGTCACCAGGCTGCCGGTGAAGTCGAAGCCCGGCGTGTCGAGCACGGGCGTGGTTTCCGGGGCCCCGGTCTGGAAGTTGAAGCGCCGGAGCTGCCCGCGCGATTCGGGACCGGCGCTGCGCGTGATCCACAGCGCGCCGCTGGCGTCCACGAAACGCGGCGCCCACGGCAGTTCGTAGCTCGGTGCGTCCATCAGCTGCCGCCACTGCGCCTGCCCCGCATCGCGCCAGAAGAAGCGGCTGCGGCCCTCGTGGCGCGTCATCACCGCGCGCGGCTGGCCGTCGGGCTCGAACCACCAGTCCTGCACGTGCGGCGGCAGGCCTTGCGAGAGGTTGGTGGTGCGCCCCGTCAGCACGTTGAGGCGCTTGGCCAGCGTGCCCTGCGGCTGGCCGGCCTCGGTGTAGAGGTCTTCGCCGACGATCACCTCTTCGCCGCCGCCCGGTGGCACGTGCAGCAGGCTGTGGCGCGGCGACAGCGCGCGCGAAGGCAGGCGGCCGCTGCTGGCCTCTTGCTCCCATTGCGTTCGGATCAATTCGCGCAGGCCCTGCCCATTGCGGTTGACGCTGAAGAGCCCGGCCCCGAAACGTTGGTCGCCGCTGCCGGCCTGGCTGTCGGTGACGCTGAAGACCAGCACCTCGTCGTTGACCCAGTGGAACTGGGAGATGTCGGCGTCGCGCATGCGCGCGGCCACGCCCAGCGGCTTCCAGGCCTGCAGATCGAAGATGACGAGCCCGGTGCGCGGGCTGCCCGCGCGCGAGGCCAGGGCGAGCCAACGGCCCGAGGGCGAGAGTTTGGCTTCGCCGATGTCGGGCCGTTCGAAGAACAGCGAGGGGGGCGGCAGTTCGGCCGCAGCGGGCGCGGCCTCGGGGGCCGGCGTCTGCGCCGTCGCAAGCCCGAGGGCCGCGAAGGTGGCGAAGGCCGTGACGGCCTTGAAAACGGTGCAGGCCCAGCCCAGCCCGCGGCCGGTGCGGCCCGCCCCGAAGGTGGCGGTGCGTGTCATCGTCGTCCTCCTCTTGTCGATCGTGACGACGCAAGGATAGTGCGCGTGACAGCCCGCCCCACCGGCGGGGCTTCAGTCCTTCATCTCTTCACTTGAAGCCGACGCGGTCGAGCATCTGCTGCACCTGCGCCGTGTTGGCGCCGACCTTGGCGATGGGCACGGTCTCGGCCTTGAAGCGGCCCAGCGCCGTGAGGGCCGCGTTGGCCGGCACCGATGCCACCACGGGGTACTCGTTGTTGCCGTCGGCGAAATAGCGCTGCGCGCTGTCGCTGGCCAGGTACTCGAGGAACTGCACGGCGGCCTCGCGGTTCTTGGCGTTCTTCGCCACCGCCGCGCCGGCGATGTTGATGTGCGTGCCCCAGCTGGCCTGGTTGGGGAACATCAGGCCCACCTTCTCGACCACGGCGCGGTCTTCGGGCTTGGTCGAACGCGCCATGCGGGCGAAGTAGTAGGTGTTGGTGATCGCCACACCGCACTCGCCGCTGGCCACGCCGCGGATCTGGTCGGTATCGCCGCCCTTGGGCTGGCGTGCCATGTTGGCCACCAGGCCCTTGAGCCAAGCTTCCGTGCCGGCCGCACCCAGGTGCTCGAGCATGCTGCCGAAGAGGCTGAGGTTGTAGGGGTGCGAGCCGCTGCGCACGCACAGCTGGCCCTTGAGCGCCGGCGCGGCCAGCTTCTCGTAGGTGTCGACATCGCTGGCCTTGAAGCGGGCCTTGTCGTACACCACCACACGGCCGCGCGTGGAGATGCCGAACCACTGCGCACCCTGCGCGCTGACCCCGCCGCGGAACTGCGCTGGAATGCGCTGTTCCAGCACCGCCGACTTCACCGGCTGGAACAGGCCCTCTTGCTCGCCGCGCCACAGGCGCGCGGCGTCCACCAGCAGGATGACATCGGCGGGGCTGGCCGTGCCTTCGGCCTTCAGGCGCGCCAGGATGCCGGCGTCGTCGGCTTCCACGCGGTTGATGCGCACGCCCGTGGCCTTGGTGAAGTTCTCGTAGAGCGCCTCGTCGGTCTGGTAGTGGCGCGCGCTGTAGAGGTTGAGGACCTTCTCCTGGGCCTGCGCGGCAGGCGCGAGGGTGGCCACGGCCAGCGCAGCGGCGGCCAGACGGTAGAACGAGCGGGCGACGGAATGGGCGAGAGACATGGTCGGGTGCGGCAGCGCCGCCAGAGCCTGAGGATGCCCATATCTTAATGCGAATGATTCGCAGAACGTTTTGACCTTGCTCAAGACCCCGTCAAAACGGGCAGATCAGGTCTCGATCTGCGACCACGCCTTGTCCAGGCGCTTCACGCTGACGGGCTGCGGCGTGCGCAGCTCTTGCGCGAAAAGGCTCACGCGCAGCTCTTCCAGCAGCCAGCGGTACTCGTCCAGCCGCGCGTGCGGCGCGCCGCGCAGGTCGGCCAGCTTGCGCTGCCAGCGCTGCTGCAGCGGGCGCAACTCGGCCAGGCGCGTGGCGTCGCGCGCAGGGTCGGCGCGCAGCTTGTCCAGGCGCAGCACCACGGCCTTCAGGTAGCGCGGCAGGTGCTGCAGCGCACCCCAGTCGGTGTCCATCAGGAAACGTTTGCCCACCAGGCGCTGCAATTGGCCGGCAATGTCGTCGGCCACCTCGCGCGGCGGTTTGCTGTCTTTCAGCTTGCGCTGCGCGGCGGCATGCTCGGCCAGCACCACGTCGGCCTGACGCGCCACTTCGGCCGCGATCAGGTTCAGCCGCGTGCGGCCTTCGGCCACGCGGTTGTTGAAGCTGCGTTCGTCGCTGGGCAGCGGGTCGGCCAGGAAGGCACGGTCCACGGCCAGGTCGATGATCTGCGCTCGCAGTTCTTCCAGCGTGCCCAGGCTCATGTACGCACCGCCCATGGCCGTGAGCCCGGGGATGTTCTTCTCCAGGTACTTCAGCGGTTCTTTGATCTGCAGCGCCACCAGACGGCGCAGCCCGGCGCGGTGCTGGGTGGCCGCGGCCTCGGGCTCATCGAAGACCTCGATCTCGACATGGGCGCCCTTGTCGATGAGGGCCGGGAAGCCGATCAAGGTCTGCGCGCCGCGCCGCACTTCCATCAACTCGGGCAGTTCACCGAAGGCCCAGGTGGTGTGTTTCGCGGCGGCAGCGGGCGCCGGGGGCGGCGCGGCCACGGCGGCGGTGACGCCGCGCGAGGCGGGGTTCGCAGCAGAAGCCGGTACCGATGGCGCCGTTGCGTTGGGCGGTGCCGCCGGCGCCGCCGCCTTCTTCAGCACCGCCAAGGCCTGGAATGCCGTGCGCGCCTGCCCGCCCAGCTCGGCCTTCAGGTGCGCCAGGTCGCGCCCCATGCCCAGCTGCCGGCCGTGTTCATCGACCACGCGGAAGTTCATGAACAGGTGCGGGCTCAGCTGCTCCAGCTTGAAATCGTTGCGCTGCACGGCGATCTGCGTGCGTTCACGCACGGCCTTCAGCAGCACCTCCAGCAGGCTGCCCTGGCCAAAAGGGCTGAGCTCGCAGAACTCGGCCGCGTAGTCGGGCAGCGGCACCAGGCGCGAACGCGGGCGCTGGTGCAGGGTCTTGCACAGGGCCAGCACCTTGGCTTGCAGCATGCCGGGCACCAGCCACTCGCAGCGCTCGTCGTTCACCTGGTTCAGCGCATAGATGGGCACCGCCACCGTCACGCCGTCTTTGGCATCGCCCGGCTCGTGCAGGTAGGTGGCCGTGCAGTCGATGCCACCCAGGCGGATGGTTTTCGGGAAGCTGTCGGTGGTGATGCCGGCGGCCTCGTGGCGCATCAGCTCTTCGCGTGTCAGCTGCAGCAGCTGCGGCTGCTTCTTGCTCTCTTCGCGGTACCAGCGTTCCAGGCCGGCGCCGCTGCACACGTCTTTCGGCAGTTGCTGGTCGTAGAAGGCGTGGATGAGCTCGTCGTCCACCAGCACGTCCTGCCGGCGCGCCTTGTGCTCCAGCTCCTGCACCTGCGTTATCAGCTTGCGGTTGTGCGCCAGGAAGGGCAGCCGCGTTTCCCACTCGTCGCCCACCAGCGCTTCGCGGATGAAGATCTCGCGCGCGGCCACTGGGTCGATACGCCCGTAGTTCACCTTGCGGTTGTTGTAGATGACGATGCCGTAGAGCGTGGCGCGCTCCAGCGCCACCACCTCGGCGGCCTTCTTCTCCCAGTGCGGCTCCAGCAGCTGGGTTTTCAGCAGATGGCCGGCCAGCGGCGGTATCCATTGCGGCTCTATCGCGGCCATGCCCCGGCCGAAGAGGCGCGTGGTCTCCACGAGTTCGGCCGCGAAGATCCAGCGCCCCGGCTTCTTGCTCAGGTTCACGCCCGGATGGCGCCAGAACTTGATGCCGCGCGCGCCGAGGTACCAGTCTTCGTCGTCGCTCTTGCAGCCGATGTTGCCCAGCAGGCCCGCCAGCAACGAGAGGTGCACCTGCTCGTAGGTGGCCGGCGCTTCGTTCAGGCGCCAGCCGTGTTCGGCCACCACCGTCAGCAGCTGGCTGTGGATGTCGCGCCATTCGCGCACGCGGCGCGGGCTGATGAAGGCGTCGCGCAGCCTTTGCTCTTGTTGTCGGTTCGTGAGCTTGTGGCTGTCGACCTTGGCCTCGCGCTGGTTCGCGTGGCCGTGCGTGCCCCGCCCTTCCTCTATCCACTTCCACAGCTTCAGCGTGCCCATGAACTCGCTGCGCTCGTCATCGAAGGGCTTGTGGCGCTCGTCGGCCAGCTGCGCCCGGTCTTGCGGCCGGTCGCGCACGTCCTGCCCGCTTAAAGCGGCGGCGATCACCAGCACCTCGCTCAGCGCCTGGTGCTTGCGCGCCTCCAGGATCATGCGGCCCACACGCGGGTCCAGCGGCAGGCGGCTGAGTTCCACGCCGATGGGCGTGAGCTCGTTGTCGTCGTCCACCGCGCCCAGCTCGGCCAGCAGCGCGTAGCCGTCGGCAATCGCCTTGCCCGGCGGCGGCTCGACGAAGGGGAAGTTCTCCACCGTGCCCAGGCGCAGGGCCTTCATGCGCAGGATCACGCCGGCAAGGCTGCTGCGCAGGATCTCGGGGTCGGTGAAACGCGGCCGGCCCTTGAAATCGTCTTCGCCATACAGGCGGATGCACACGCCGTTGGCCACACGCCCGCAGCGGCCCGCGCGCTGGCTCGCCGCGGCCTGGCTGATGGACTCGATCTGCAGCTGTTCGACCTTGTTGCGCCAGCTGTAGCGCTTCACACGTGCGGTGCCGGCGTCGATGACGTAGCGGATGCCCGGCACCGTGAGCGAGGTCTCGGCCACGTTGGTGGCCAGCACGATGCGCCGGCCATTGCCGGCTTCGAAGACGCGGTCTTGCTCCTGCTGGCTCAGCCGCGCGAAGAGCGGCAGCACCTCAGGCTGCGGGCCACCCTTGGCATGCTGCAGCAGGTGCCGGCGCAGGTGGTCGGCGGCCTCGCGGATTTCGCGTTCGCCGGGAAGGAACACGAGGATGTCGCCCGGGGCGATGCGCCACAGCTCATCCACGGCCTCGGCAATCGCATTGTCTAGATCGAACTCGCGGCTTTCTTCGTAGGGCCGCCAACGTTGCTCCACTGGGAACAGCCGCCCCGACACCATGATCACCGGCGCCGGGCCCTGGCGGCTGGCAAAGTGGTTCGCGAAACGCTCGGCGTCGATGGTGGCCGAGGTGACGATCACCTTCAGATCAGGCCGCTTCGGCAGCAACTGCTTCAGGTAGCCGAGCAGGAAATCGATGTTGAGGCTGCGCTCGTGCGCCTCGTCGATGATGATGGTGTCGTAGCCGCGCAGCAGCGGGTCGCGCTCGGTCTCGGCCAGCAGGATGCCGTCGGTCATCAGCTTGACGCTGGCGCCGGGCTGAAGGCGGTCTTGGAAACGCACCTTGTAGCCCACCACGTCGCCGAGCGGGCTGTTCAGCTCTTCGGCGATGCGCTTGGCCACGCTGCTGGCCGCGATGCGCCGTGGCTGCGTGTGGCCGATGAGGCCGGTGCCGCCAGCGCCCAGCCCGCGGCCGAGTTCCAGGCAGATCTTGGGCAACTGCGTGGTCTTGCCCGAGCCGGTTTCGCCGCAGACGATGACCACCTGGTGCGCAGCAATGGCGCGCGCGATCTCGTCGCGCCGGCTGGAGACCGGCAGCGACTCGGGGTAGGTGATGGGCGGAATGGGCCGCGGCGGCACGCGGGGGTTCGCGCGCAGGGCCGGGGCCGGCTTGGGAGGCGGGTTCACGGGCGGCGGATTATCTCCGCGCCCGTGCCTGAGGTGCTGCTCAGGCGCTGTAGGTCATCACGCTGAACACAGCGCCCTGCGGGTCTTGCAGCACGGCCATGCGGCCGACCGTGGGCACGTCCATCGGCGGCACCAGTACCTTGCCGCCGAGCGCGGTGCACTTCTCGGCACTGGCGTCGGCGTTGTCGACCGTGATGTACACGCCCCAGTGCGGCGGCGCCGGCGGCGCGCCAGGGAAAGGCGAACAGATGCCTGCCACCATGCCCTCGCCGACGGAGGCCACGCGGTAGTCGCCCATGTGGGGGTCGGGGTCCTTGACGGCCCAGCCGAGCAACGCGCCGTAGAAGGCAGCGGCTGCCGCCGGGTCGGGGGTGGTCAGCTCGCTCCAGCTGAAGGCACCGTGGGTCTTGTAGACGTCCATCGTGGGCTCCTGGTAGGCCGGCCCGGCGGTCGTGAGGCCAGGGCCGTTGGGGGTTCGGGCGGGCATGCTGCTGCACAATCGGCCCACTTGTCGACCCCCTCATGAGCCTCGTCTTCCCGCACACCTTCGTTCCGTGGTTCCGCGCCGTGGCGCCGTACATCCACGCCTACCGCGGCAAGACCTTCGTGGTGGCGCTGGCCGGCGAGGCCATCGCCGCCGGCAAGCTCAACACCTTCGTGCAAGACCTCGCCATCCTGCACGCCATGGGCATCAAGCTCGTGCTGGTGCACGGCTTCCGCCCGCAAGTGACCGAACAGCTCGCCGCCAAGGGCCACGTTTCGCGTTACCACCGCGGCATCCGCATCACCGACCCGGTGGCGCTCGATGCCGCGCAGGAAGCCGCCGGCCAACTGCGTTTCGAGATCGAAGCCGCCTTCAGCCAGGGCCTGCCCAACACGCCCATGGCCAATGCCACGGTGCGCGTGGTCTCGGGCAACTTCCTCACCGCGCGGCCGGTGGGCATCGTCGACGGCATTGATTTCATTCACAGCGGCCTCGTGCGGCGCGTCGATTCGCTGGCCATCCGCCGCGCCATCGACATCGGCGCGCTGGTGCTGCTCTCGCCCTTCGGCTTCAGCCCCACGGGCGAGGCTTTCAACCTGACGATGGAAGACGTGGCCACGGCCACCGCGGTAGCGCTGCAGGCCGACAAGCTGGTCTTCATGACCGAGATGCCCGGCATCCGCGAAGACCAGGCCGACCCGGAAAGCAGCATCGACACCGAGCTCGCGCTGGCGGACGCCAAGCGCCTGCTCGCCGCCCTGCCCCCGCCCACGCTGCCCACCGACACGGCTTTTTATCTGCAGCACTGCGTGAAGGCCTGCGAGGCCGGCGTGGAACGCAGCCACATCCTGCCCTACGCCACCGACGGCGCGCTGCTGCTGGAGGTGTTCACGCACGACGGCGTGGGCACGATGGTGGTCGACGAAAAGCTGGAGAGCCTGCGCGAAGCCACCAGCGATGACGTCGGCGGCATCCTGCAGCTCATCGAGCCCTTCGAGCGCGACGGCACCCTGGTGCGCCGCGAGCGCACCGAGATCGAACGCGACATCAGCTACTACAGCGTGGTCGAGCACGACGGCATCATCTTCGGCTGCGCCGCGCTCTACCCCTACCCCGAAGCGAAAACCGCCGAGATGGCGGCGCTCACCGTTTCGCCCTTGAGCCAGGGCCAGGGCGACGGCGAACGGCTGCTCAAGCGCATCGAGCAGCGCGCCCGCGCCGGGGGTTTCGACAGTATCTTCGTGCTCACCACGCGCACGATGCACTGGTTCATCAAGCGCGGTTTCACGCCCGTCGACCCGGAATGGTTGCCGGAAGCGCGCAAACGCAAATACAACTGGGACCGGCGCTCGCAAGTGCTGGTCAAGAAACTCTGAAGGAAGACCGTCTCATGGCCCGCATGGTGCAGTGTGTTTATCTCAAGAAGGAAGCCGAAGGCCTGGGTTTCTCGCCCTACCCCGGCGAGTTGGGCAAGCGCATCTACGAGAACATCTCCAAGGAGGCCTTCGAGGCCTGGAAGAAGCACCAGACGATGCTCGTCAACGAAAACCGCCTGAATCTGGCCGACGCACGGGCCCGGCAGTATCTGGCGCGGCAGATGGAGCAGTTCCTGTTCGGCGGTGATGCTGACAAGCCCGCGGGGTATGTGCCGCCGGCCGCATGAGTTTCTGGTAACACTCGCAGGGAATATCGGGCATCGCCTCCAGGGCGGCGCCGCGTATATTCCAGCGTCCCCACCCGAACGGAGCTCGTGACCATGGCCCAAGACACCCTGAACGAATTGCTGGCGCAAAAGGCCGCGCTGGAACGCCAGATTGCCGATTACCAGCGCGAGCAGCGCGGCGAGGCCATTGCAAAGGTCAAGGCCCTGATGGCTGAATACGGCCTCACGCTGGCCGATATCGGTGCGGCCAAA
This sequence comes from Rubrivivax sp., assembly GCA_051861265.1. Lineage (GTDB taxonomy): Bacteria > Pseudomonadota > Gammaproteobacteria > Burkholderiales > Burkholderiaceae_C > Rubrivivax. The sequence goes on along the minus strand of JBHYDA010000005.1, from coordinate 181,656 downwards.
CCCCTGGCACCGGTGAAAAAGGCTGCCGGCAGCAAGGTGGCTGCGAAGTACCGCAACCCGGCCACCGGTGACAGCTGGAGCGGCCGCGGCCTCAAGCCCAAATGGCTGACCACGGCCCTGGCAGGCGGCGCCCAGCTGTCGGACTTCGCGGTCTGACCGCGAGCCCGCCGCCCCGGCGGGCTCGGCACCGGGCCCGATACGGCCCCCGCTCCCCTTGAACGAACAGCCCACCCTCGCCCCCCGCGGTGCCGGCCCGCTGCCGCTGCGGGTGGCGGCCTGGCACGCACGCGCGCTGATGCTCGTGCGGGGTGGGGGCTTGGCCCTGGCATCGCTGCTGATGGCCTTCGCAGGTGCGCTGGCCCTGCCCTCGCTGGCCCCCTGGTCGGCCGTGGCGCTGCCTGCCGGCCTGGCACTGGCGGCGCGCTGGCGCGGCGGCCTCGCCGCCTGGGCTGGCAGCCTCATCGGCCTCCTGATGGCGCTGCTGAGCCTGGGGCAGCCCCCGCTGCTCAGCCTGCTCTGCACCGCCGCGGTGGCAGCCGGCACGGCCGCGGGCTGGCTGGTGCTGCGGCACCTGCGCTTCGACATCCGGCTGGATCGCGCGCACGACGTGGCGGCGCTCGTCAGCGTGGTGATGAGCGTCGTGGCGCCGCCCGTGGCGCTGGTCACGGCGGCTTGGCTTGGCGTGCTGGCTGGCGCCAGTTCAAGCGCCGGTCGCACTGGCACCTGGCTGTCCCAGACTGGCGCTGGCTGGCTGGCGATCTGCCTCGGCACCGTGGCTGCCGCTGCCGCGGCCCTGGCGCTGGACCGCAGCCTGCTGAACACCCCGCAACGCGTGCTGCCAGGCTGGCGCAGCGCCCGCGGCCTGCTGGGCCTGGCGCTGGCGGCCGCGCTGGTGTCCTGGGCCACCGAGGCCCGCTCGCCCGCCCTGGTGGCCCTGGGGCTGGTGGGTGCGCCGGTGCTGCTGGCCCTGCTGGCGCTGCGAGAGCAATTCACCTGGGCGAGCTGCGGCGTGCTGATCGTGGGCTTGCTGGCGGCCAGCGGGCTGGGCGGTGGGCCACTGGCAGGGCCAGGCCCTGCAGGCTGGCCCGTCGGCATGGCGCATGCGGTGTTGGCGGTGTGGCTGGCTGGCACCCTGGGGCTGGTGCTGCTGGCGCATGCGAACACCGTGCAATGGCGCGCGCGTTCGCAACGCTGGGAATGGGCGCTGGACGGCTCCCGCCTGGGCGTGGCCGACTGGCACCTCGACAGTGGCGAGAGCTTCGCCTCGGCCGCGTGGCGCACGCTCAGCGGGCATGCCAGCCCGGTCTGGACACCCGCCGCCTGGCGCGCCCGACTGCACCCGGAAGACCAGCCCCTGCTCGATGAAGCGGTGCAGGCGCTCAGCAGCGGCAGCGCCGGCCGCCGCGAACTGGAACTGCGCATTCCCGCTGCTGGCGGCGGCTGGCGCTGGGCCGAGGCCACGCTGATGGTGATCGAGCGCGACGGCGCCGGCCACCCACTGCGCCTGCTGGCCACCCTGTCCGACATGCACGACAAGCGCCAGGCGCTCGAGCGCCAGCGGCTGTCGGCCAGCCTCTTCCAGCACCTGCACGAGGGCTTGCTGATCACCGACCCCGACCTGCGCGCGCTCGACGTGAACCCGGCCTACACGCAGATCCTGGGCGTGCCGCGCGAAGAGCTCATCGGCACCGTGCCCTCGCTGCTGCGCCCGGCCCCCGAAGACCCGGTGGCCCGCGAGCAACGCGCCGCGATGTGGGCCAGCCTGCGCGACCACGGCCACTGGCGCGGCGAGTTGCTCGAGCGCCGTCGCGACGGCACGGCCTGCATGCTGCACGCCACCATCAGCACCGTGCCCGCACCGGCCGGCAGCAGCGACCCGCGTCGCTACCACGTGCTGGTGATCAGCGACGTGACCGAACAGCACAGCCAGCGCGACCAGCTCGAGCGCCAGGCCCACTTCGACGCCCTCACGCGCCTGCCCAACCGCACGCGCCTCTCGGCGCTGATGGATGAAGCCATGCAGGCCGCCGACCGCGACGGCTACCTGCTCGTGGTGTGCTACCTCGATCTCGACCGCTTCAAGCCTGTCAATGACCGCCACGGCCACGCCGCCGGCGACCGCCTGCTGGCCGAGCTGGCCGACCGCCTGCGCAGCGCGCTGCGCAGCCGCGAGCACTGGACCGACATCGCAGCGCGCCTGGGCGGCGACGAGTTCGTCATGCTGCTGCGCGCCGGCACGCTGGAAGAAGGCCGCCTGGCGGTGGAGCGCGTGCTGCGCGTGGTCTCGCAGCCCTATGTCGTCGACCCCGCGCAGGAACCGGTGTTCATCACCGCGAGCATGGGCGCCACGGTCTACCCCATCGACCGCAGCGACGCCGACACCCTGCTGCGCCACGCCGACCACGCGATGTACGGCGCCAAACAGGCCGGCCGCAACGGCTACCTCTTCTTCGACCCCGAGCACCGCCGCCGCGCCGAGCAGCGCGTGATGGCGCTGGGCCGCATCCAGGACGCGCTGGACCAGCAGGAGTTCGTGCTCTTCTACCAACCCAAGGTCGACATGGCCAGCGGCCGTGTGCTGGGCTTCGAAGCGCTGCTGCGCTGGGAACATCCGCAGCAAGGCCTGGTGGCGCCGCTGCAGTTCCTGCCGCTGATCGAGACCACGGGCTTGTCGTCGAGCGTGGGCGACTGGGTGCTCTCCCGCGCGCTCGAGCACCTGGCGAGCTGGCGGCGCGACGGCTTCGATTTCTCGGTCAGCGTCAACGTCTCGGCGCGCCACCTGCAGGAGCCCGATTTCGCGCAGCGCCTCACCGAGCTGCTGGCCCGCCACACGGAGCCGCTGGCGCCACACCTCGAGCTGGAGATGCTGGAGACCGTGGCCCATGCCGACATCGAGGCCACCTCGGCCCTGGTGGCGCGCTGCCAGGCCGCCGGCGTGAAGTTCGCGCTCGACGACTTCGGCACCGGCTACTCGACGCTGGCCTACCTGAAACGCCTGCCGGTGGACGTGCTGAAGATCGACCGCAGCTTCGTGCACCACATGCTGGACGACACGCAGGACCGCGCCATCGTCGAAGGCGTGATCGGGCTGGCGCGCACCTTCGGCTGCACCGTGGTGGCAGAGGGCGTGGAGCACGCCGCGCAGGCGCGCACGCTGCTGGAGCTGGGTTGCCGCATCGGCCAGGGCACGGGCATTGCCGCGCCCATGCCGGTGGAGCAGGTGGCGGCCTGGGTGCGCAGCTATGCCGGCATCCTGCCGGCCGAGGCCGCGGCGGGCGCTGGCTAGACTCGGCGCGTGATCCCTGCCGGCTTCCTGCAAGAACTGCTGTCCCGCGTCGACATCGTCGACGTGGTCGGCCGCCATGTCGAACTCAAGCGCGGCGGCGCCAACTTCATGGGGCTGTGCCCCTTCCACGGCGAGAAGTCGCCGAGCTTCTCGGTCAGCCCTTCCAAGCAGTTCTACTACTGCTTCGGCTGCGGTGCCAGCGGCGACGCCATCCGCTTCCTCACCGAGCACCTGGGCTTGAGCTTCGTGGAGGCCGTGCGCGACCTGGCGCAAGGCGTGGGTCTGGCCGTGCCCGAAGAGCAGGTCAGCCCCGAAGAACGCCAGAAGCGCGACACGCTGCGCGAGCGCCGCCTCTCGCTGGGTGACGTGCTGCAGCGCGCGGCCGACTTCTACCGCGGCCAGCTCAAGGCGCACCCGCGCGCCATCGACTACCTCAAGAAGCGCGGCCTCACGGGCGTGATCGCGGCGCGCTTCGGCCTCGGCTACGCACCGCCCGGCTGGCGCACGCTGGCCGGCGTGTTTTCGAACTACGACGACCCGCTGCTGGAAGAGGCCGGCCTCGTGCGCCTGCGTGAGGGCGACGAGGCGGCGCCCGGCGGGGCCAGCGAAGGCAGCCGCTACGACTGGTTCCGCGAGCGGGTGATGTTCCCCATCCGCGGCGTCGACGGCAAGGTCATTGGCTTCGGCGGGCGCGTGCTCGACGACAGCAAGCCCAAGTACATGAACTCGCCGGAAACGCCGGTGTTCAGCAAGGGCCGCGAGCTCTACGGCCTGTTCGAGGCGCGCCAGGCGCTGCGCGACAAGGGCTATGCCTTGGTGGTCGAGGGCTACATGGACGTGGTGGCGCTGGCTCAGAGCGGCTTCGCCAACGCCGTGGCCACGCTGGGCACGGCCTGCACGCCCGACCACATGCAGAAGCTTTTCCGCTTCACCGACAGCGTGGTCTTCAGCTTCGACGGCGACAAGGCTGGCCGCCGCGCCGCCGCGCGCGCGCTGGAGGCCGCCCTGCCCCACGCCACCGACCTGCGCAGCGTCAAGTTCCTCTTCCTGCCGCCCGAGCACGACCCCGACAGCTACGTGCGCGAGCTCGGCCCCGCGGCCTTCGAGCAGCAGGTGGTGCAGGCGGTGCCGCTGTCGCGCCAGCTCATCGAACTGGCCTCGGAAGACGCCGACCTCTCCAGCGCCGAAGGCCGCGCGCGCATGCTGGCCCAGGCCAAGCCGCTGTGGATGGCGCTGCCCGATGGCGCACTCAAGCGCCAGCTGCTGCCCGAGCTGGCGCGGCAAGCGCAGTTGGAGCTGGCCGACCTGTCTTCGCTGTGGGGCGGTGCCGCGGCGGCGCCGGCGCCTGCCGAACGTGCCCGCCAAGGCGGGCGCAGCGGCCCACCCCCCCTGCAGGCGCCGCTGCGCCGCGCCGGCCGTCGCGCACCGGCAGGGCCCGCCGACCTGGCCCTGCGCCTGTTGCTGCGCCATATCGACTGGTGGGAGCGCCTCTCCGGCGCCGATCACGAGTTGCTGCACGGCATGGGCGGCACGCACGGCGAGGCCGTGGCTTGGCTGGAGCGCCAGCTCACCGAGCACGGCCCCCAGACCTGGGCCGCGCTGGACGGGCTGCTCGCCGAAGAAGCCTGGGCCGACACCGCCCGCGGCTGGGTGGCCGGCGCCGCGGCCGACGAAGAGCAAGGCTTCGAAGACCTGCAGCGCGTGCTGCAGCGGCTGTGGGTCGAGCACCTTGGCCAGCAGGCCCAGGCCCTGGTGGAAACCGGCGCCACGGCCGTCGAGGATCTGCAGCGCCTGCGCGCGCTGCACGAGCAGATCGGCCGCCTGAAAGCCGCCCTCGCCACCTCGGGCGGCTGAGCCTTCAGGGGCTTTGCAACCCGGGTCCACCGAGGGTGGCCGGGTATAATCCGCGGTTTGTCGCGCCGGCACCCTGCGTGCCGACCTGCACGGCACGGCGCCAAGTGCCCCCCAAGACCTCGACGCCCCAGCCCCAACCGCCGCCCCTGCCGTTCACTGACGCCACGTCAACGGCCGGGTCACCGGGCCCGGAGCCTGCCCCGCGACAGCTGCCCCACACGCACCAAGGAAACGCATGACCGCCAAGAAGCCCGCTGCCAAGACCGCCGCCGAACCTGCCGCCGACAAGGCCGCGAAGGCTGCCAAGGCTGCGGCCCCCGCTGCGGCACCGGCTGCCAAGGCGAAGGCCGAGGCCAAGACCGAGACGGCCAAAGCCAGCAAGGCGACCCCTGCGAAGGCCGAAGCCAAGCCGGCCAAGGCGGATGCGAAGGCGGCCAAGGAAACGAAGCCGGCGGCCAAGGCAGCCGCCAAGACCGCGGCCAAGGCCCCGGCCAAGGGCAAGAAGGGTGCTGAGGCGAAGGCCGCGCCTGAAGAGGATGTCGACCTCGCCGACATCGACGCCGAACTCGAAGGCGAAGCCGACCCGGAAGCCGAGGGCGAAGCCGAAGGCGCCGAGAGCACGGACGGCGGCGATGGCGAGAAGGCCGTCAAGGCCAAGCCGCTGCGCATGAAGGTGTCGCGCGCCAAGGAGCGCGCGCTGATGCGCGAGTTCGGCCTGGAAGAGACCGCGCTCACCGAGGAAGAAGCCACCAAGCGCCGCCAGGAGCTGAAGACGCTCATCAAGATGGGCAAGACGCGTGGCTTCCTCACGCACCAGGAAATCAACGACCACCTGCCCGAGAAGCTGGTCAACGAAGAAATCCTGGAAGCCATCGTCTCGATGCTCAACGACATGGGCATCGCCGTGTACGAGCAGGCGCCCGACGCCGCCACGCTGCTGGTGGCCGGTGGTGGCGCCACCACCGCCACGGAAGAAGAAGCCGAAGAAGCCGCCGAAGCCGCGCTGTCCACCGTGGACAGCGAATTCGGCCGCACCACCGACCCGGTGCGCATGTACATGCGCGAGATGGGCACGGTGGAACTGCTCACGCGTGAGGGCGAGATCGAGATCGCCAAGCGCATCGAAGGCGGCCTGCAGGCCATGATGCTGGCGATCAGCGCATCGCCCACCACCATCGCCGAGATCCTGTCGATGGCCGACAAGATCGCCGCCGGCGAGATGCAGATCTCGGAGGTTGTCGACGGCTTCATCAGCAGCGACGAAGCCGACGACTACGTGGCCGAAGAAGACTTCGACGAGTTCGACGAGGAAGACGACGACGACGGCGCCGGCGGCAGCAAGGCGCTGACCAAGAAGCTCGAAGAGCTGAAGAAGCAGGCGCTGGAGAAGTTCGAGGCCCTGCGCGGCCACTTCGACCGCATGCGCAAGGCCTACGAGAAGGAAGGCTACAAGAGCCCGGCCTACAACAAGGCGCAGCACGCCATCAGCGACGACCTGATGACGATTCGCTTCACCGTCAAGACCATCGAGAAGCTGTGCCACATCCTGCGCAGCCAGGTGGACGACGTGCGCCGTTATGAGCGCGAGATCCGCAAGATCGTGGTCGACAAGTGCGGCATGCCGCAGGACCACTTCATCAAGAACTTCCCGCCCAACGTGATGAACCTGAAGTGGGCCGAGAAGGAGATCGCCTCGGGCAAGCCTTACGGCCCGGTGCTGCAGCGCAACCTGCCCGCCGTGCAGGAACTGCAGACCAAGCTGACCGACCTGCAAAGCCGCGCCGTGGTGCCGCTGGAAGACCTGAAGCTCATCAACAAGAAGATGAACGAAGGCGAGAAGGCCAGCCGCGACGCGAAGAAGGAAATGATCGAGGCCAACCTGCGCCTGGTCATCAGCATCGCCAAGAAGTACACCAACCGCGGCCTGCAGTTCCTCGACCTCATCCAGGAAGGCAACATCGGCCTGATGAAGGCGGTGGACAAGTTCGAATACCGCCGCGGCTACAAGTTCTCGACCTACGCGACGTGGTGGATCCGCCAGGCCATCACGCGTTCGATCGCCGACCAGGCGCGCACCATCCGCATCCCGGTGCACATGATCGAGACTATCAACAAGATGAACCGCATCTCGCGCCAGCACCTGCAGGAGTTCGGCTACGAGCCGGATGCCCCGACGCTGGCCGAGAAGATGGAGATCCCGGAAGACAAGATCCGCAAGATCATGAAGATCGCCAAGGAGCCGATCTCCATGGAAACGCCGATCGGCGATGACGACGATTCGCACCTGGGCGACTTCATCGAGGACACCAACAACACCGCGCCGATCGAGGCCGCCATGCAGGCCGGTCTGCGCGATGTGGTGAAGGACATCCTCGACAGCCTGACCCCGCGTGAAGCCAAGGTGCTGCGCATGCGTTTCGGCATCGAGATGAGCACCGACCACACGCTGGAAGAAGTGGGCAAGCAGTTCGACGTGACGCGCGAGCGCATCCGCCAGATCGAGGCCAAGGCCATCCGCAAGCTCAAGCACCCGAGCCGCAGCGACAAGCTGCGCACCTACCTCGACAACCTGTAAACCGCAGCGCAGCGCACGGCCATGACGCGCATCTCGGACCGCACCGTGCTGTTCGCGGACCTGCGCGGCAGCACGGGCCTGTACGAGACCCTGGGCAATGCCGAGGCCACTTCGGTGGTGACGCATTGCGTCAACGCGCTGGGCGGCCCGGTGGCGGGCAACGGCGGCCATGTCGTGAAGACGCTGGGCGACGGTCTGATGGCCGTCTTCGACCACCCGCCCGCGGCCGTGCAGGCCGCACTGCAGATGCACGACGTGCTGGAAGGCATGGTCTCGCGCGGCAGCGAACGCGGCGCGTCCTCGGGCCTGCGCGGTTTGCGCCTGCAGGTGGCCGCGGCGCGCGGCGAAGTGGTGGAGATGGCCGGCGACTGTTTCGGCGACGCCGTGAACGTGGCCGCGCGGCTGCTCGACCACGCCGGTGACAACGAAACCCTCATCACCGCCGACGTGATGGTGGGCCTGGCCACCGAGATGAAGCTGCGCTTCCGCAATCTCGACCGCCTGGTGTTGCGCGGTCGTGTCGAGCCCGTGCAGGTGCACGTGATGGGCGGCCGCCGCGGCGCGTTGGATGTCGCGCCCACGCAGTTCGGTGACGTGACCGAGGTGCGTGAGCCCGACGGCCTGCGGCTGATGTGGGGCGGCCAGCACCGCGTGTTCGGCGCGGCGCAGATGCCCGTGGTGCTGGGCCGCAGCCCGCAGGTGGCCTTCTGCGTGGACGATGCGCGCGTTTCGCGCTCGCACGCGCGGCTCGACTGGCACAGCGGCAGCTTCCAGCTGACCGACCTGTCCTACAACGGCACCTACGTGCGCTTCAACGACGGCGAGATCGTCAGCCTGCGCCGCGGTGGCTGCACGCTGCACGGCAGCGGCAGCATCGGCCTGGGCGGCTCGCCGTCCGACCCGGCTTCGGCCTGCGTGAGCTTCGACGTGCTGCGCCTGGCCGACACCCAGCCGCAGCCCTTGCTGCCCCTGCGCTAGGCCTGGCCCATGCGCGTGCTCTACATCGACGACGACCGCATCAACAGCCTGCTGTTCGTCGAAGCCTGCCGCTTCGCCGGCGGCGTTGAAACCGAAACCGCGGCCAGCGGTGCCGAGGCGATGGAAGTCGTGCAACGCTGGCGGCCCGATCTGCTGGTCGTCGACCTGCACCTGCCCGACACCAACGGCTACGCCCTGCTGCCCGCCTTGCGCGCGCAACTGCAGGCGCCCGCGCTGCCGGCCTTCCTGTGCACTGCCGACGAGTCGGCGCTGGTGGCTGGGCCGGCGCAGGATGCCGGCTTCGACGGCTGCTGGAGCAAGCCGGTCGATCTGCAATCCATCCTTGCCGAGCTGGCCCGCCGCAGCGGGCACAGCGGACACAGCGGCCTTGACCGGAACTGAGCACAGCCTGCATGAGTTTTCGCGAAGAACCCGGTTTCAAACACGGCCAGGCCGCCCGCACCGCGGTGCTGCTGGTCAACCTGGGCACCCCCGACGCCCCCACCGCCCCTGCGCTGCGCCGCTACCTGGCCGAGTTCCTCAACGACCCGCGCGTCGTCGAGATCCCGAGGCTGGTGTGGTGGTTCATCCTGAACGGCTTCATCCTGCCCACCCGGCCGGCGGCTTCGGCGGCCAAGTACGCCAGCGTCTGGACGCCCGAGGGCTCGCCGCTCGCGGTGTGGACGCAGCGCCAGGCCGCCGGCCTGGCCGCCACGCTGCAGCAGGCCGGCCACCAGGTGCTGGTGAAACACGCCATGCGCTACGGCAACCCGTCCGTGGCCAGCGTGATGGACGAATTGCGCGCCGCCGGTGCCACGCGCGTGCTGGTGCTGCCGCTGTACCCGCAGTACGCCGCCGCCACCACCGCCAGCGTGGGCGATGCGGTGATGCGCTGGGCCCTGGCCGCGCGGCGCACGCCCGAGCTGCGTTTCGTCGGCGAGTATCACACCGAGCCTGGCTACATCGAGGCGCTGGCGCAGCGCATCGAAGCACACTGGGCCGAACACGGCCGCGGCGAGAAGCTCGTGCTCAGCTTCCACGGCGTGCCCGAACGTTCGCTGCACCTGGGCGACCCTTACCACTGCCAGTGCCACGTCACGGCGCGCCATCTCGGGCAGCGCCTGGGCCTGACGAAGGACCAGCTCGTCGTCACCTTCCAGAGCCGCTTCGGCAAGGCCAAGTGGCTGGAGCCCTACACCGAGCCCACGCTGGTCGCCATGGCCGAGCAGGGCGTGAAGCGGGTGGACGTGGCCTGCCCCGGCTTCGTGGCCGACTGCCTCGAAACGTTGGAGGAGATCAACCAGGAAGCGCGCGAAGCCTTCCTGCACGCCGGTGGCGAGACCTTCCACTACGTGCCCTGCGTCAACGATTCACCGGTCTTCGTGCAGGCGCTGGCCGACATCGCGCTGCGTCACCTGCAAGGCTGGCCCACGCGCGCGGCGCCCGGTGAGGCCGAGGCCCTGGCCGCGCAGCGCGAGCGTGCGCTGGCCATGGGCGCCAAGCAGTAAGGCCCTGAGGCGCGGGCGGCCTCAGGCCGAGAGCAAGCGCGCCCGGCGCAGCGCCCACAGGCGCCACAAGCGCGGCAGCAGCAGCAGCGCCACCACCAGCGCCAGCAGGCCGGCCGAGACCGGCCGCTCGACGAAGACCGTCCAGCGCCCTTCCCCGATCGACAGCGCGTTGCGGAACTGCGCCTCGGCCATGGGCCCCAGGATGAGCCCGACGATCACAGGCGCGGTGGGGAAGTCGAAGCGGCGCATCAGCACGCCCGCCAGGCCCACGGCCAGCATCAGGAAGAGGTCGAACACGCTCTGGCGCATGCCGTAGACGCCCACCGTGGCGAAGGTCAGGATGCCGGCGTACAGCGGCGCGCGCGGGATCTTCAGCAGCTTCACCCACAGGCCCACCAGCGGCAGGTTCAGCACCAGCAGCATCACGTTGCCGATGTACAGGCTGGCGATCAGCGCCCACACCAGGGCAGAGCTGGTCTGGAAGAGCTGCGGGCCGGCGTTGATGCCGTAGTTCTGCAGCGCGCTCAGCAGGATGGCGGCCGTCACCGAGGTGGGGATGCCCAGCGTGAGCAGCGGCACCAGCGTGGCCGTGACGGCGGCGTTGTTGGCGGCCTCGGGGCCGGCCACGCCCTCGATGGCGCCGGTGGTGCCGAACTCCTCGGGGTGGGCGCTGAGCTTGCGCTCGACACCATAGCTGAGGAAGGTGGGAATCTCTGCGCCACCGGCCGGCAGCGTGCCGAACGGGAAGCCGATGGCCGTGCCGCGCAGCCAGGCCGGCCACGAGCGCTTCCACTCCAGGCGCGTCATGTGGGCACGGCCGGTGCGGTTCAGCGAGGTCTGCGTGCGCCCTTCGTACAGCGCGGTGTAGAGACACTCGCCCACCGCGAAGAGGCCGACGGCCACCAGCACCACTTCGATGCCATCCAGGAACTCGGGCACACCACCCGTGTAGCGCACCTGGGCGCTGATCTGGTCCAGCCCCACCAGGCCCAGCGCCAGGCCGATGAACAGCGCGCACAGGCCGCGCAGCGTGCTTCGGCCGAGCACCGCGCTCACCGCGGTGAAGGCCAGCAGCATCAGCAGGAAGTACTCGGGCGGCCCGAGCTGCACGGCCACGTCGGCCAGCAGCGGCGCGCACACCGTCACCAGCACGGTGGCGATGGTGCCGGCCACGAAGCTGCCGATGGCCGAGGTGGCCAGCGCCGCGCCGGCGCGGCCGCTCTTGGCCATCTTGAAACCTTCCAGCGCCGTGACCATGGTGCCGGTCTCGCCCGGCGTGTTCAGCAGGATGGAGGTGGTGCTGCCGCCGTACATCGCACCGTAGTAAATGCCGGCGAAGAAGATCATGCTCGCCGTGGGCTCCACCTGCGCGGTGATGGGCAGCAGCATCGCCACCGTCACCGCCGGGCCCAGACCGGGCAGCACGCCGATGGCCGTGCCCAGGGCGCAGCCGACGAAGGCCCAGAGCAGGTTGACGGGGGTGGCCGCCGTGGCAAAACCGCCGGCCAGAGAAGCCCAGATGTCCATCACAGCCACCCCGTGCCGCTCAGGCCCGGCAGGTTGATGCCCAGGCCCTTGGTGAACAGCCAGAAGGCCGGCAGTGCGATCAGCAGCCCGGTGGCCGCGTCACGCACCAGCCCGCGCCCGCCGCCATGGGGCCGGCCTTCGGCCCCGCGCAGGCCCCGCACGGCCAGCATGAAGCACAAGGTGCAACTCAGCGGAAAACCCAGCGTCGTCAGCAGCGCGGCGTTGGCGGCGATGCCGCCGGCCACCCAGGCCAGCGCCACCCAGTCGCCCTGCGGCGCGCCCGAAGGCGCTTCGACATCACGCCAGCCGCCGTGCCGGGCCTCCCAGAGCAGCCAGGCGCCGCACAGCGCCAGCGCCGCCGCCACCACCCAGGGCAGGAAGTTCGGGCCCACGCCGGCATAACCGGCCTGGCCTGGGATGTCCGCCGCGCCCCAGGCCAGCAGGCCCGACAAGGCCAACGTGCCCAGGCCGATCAGGCTCTGGTGGCGGCGCGTGCTGCTCGGCGTGTCGCTCATGCCCGCCCCCGCCTCAGACCATGCCTGCCTTGACCATGGTCGCGCGCAACGAGGCGAACTCGCGGTCGACGAACTCCTCGAAGGCGGCACCCACCATCAGCGCGGGGGTCCAGCCGTTCTTGGCCACGGTCTCGGCCCAGGCCTTGCTGCGCGTGGCCTGGCTGACCATGTCGACAAGGCGCTTGCGCTGCTCGGCCGTGAGGCCGGGGGCGCCGTACACGCCGCGCCAGTTGCCGATCTCGACGTTGTAGCCCTGCTCCTTCATCGTGGGCACGGCCAGGCCGGGCAGGCGCGCCGGCGAGGTGACGGCGATGGCGCGCATCTTGCCGCTTTCGATGTAGGGCTGGAACTCGCTGTAGCCGCTGCCGCCCACGCTGACGTTGTTGCCCAGGATGGCCGCCGTGGCCTCGCCGCCGCCGCGGAAGGGCACGTAGTTGATCTTCGCGGCGTCCACGCCCACCTCGCGCGCCAGCATGGCCGCGGCCACGTGCTCGGTAGCGCCGCGCGAACCGCCGCCCCACTTCACGCTGCCCGGGTCGCGCTTGAGCTGCTCGACCACGTCCTTCATCGTCTTGAAGGGCGAAGCCGCGGGCACGACGAAGACGTTGTACTCGCTGGTCAGCCGCGCGATGGGCGTGGCCTGGCTCAGGCTCACCGGCGGCTTGCCGGTGATGATGCCGCCCAGCATCACCGCGCCCATCACCATCAGCGCGTTGCCGTCGCCCTTGCTGGCGTTGACGAACTGCGCCAGGCCGATGGCACCGGCCGCGCCGCCCTTGTTTTCATAGGTGATGGAGGCGGCCACGCCGGCGTCCTGCAGTGCCCGGCCGAGCGCGCGGCCGGTGATGTCCCAGCCGCCGCCGGGGTTGGCCGGCAGCATGATCTTCAGGTTGGCACTGGCCGTGCTGATGCCGGGCAGCGTCGCGCCGGCGCCCAGCGCCAGCAGGCTCTTGAGGAAGGTGTCGCGTTGCATCGAGAGTCTCCTCGTGGTGTTCAGAAGTTGTGCAGGATGCCGAGGTCGTAGCCGGTCTTGGCGCGGGCCGCCTTGCTGTCATGGCCGGCGTTGGCATAGATCATCGTGCGCTTGGACAGCGAGTGGTGGTAGCCCACGCCGAGCTTGTTGATCACGGTGCGGCCGTTGGTCTCGGCCTGGCCGTAGGCGGCCTTGATGATGCCGGCGCCGATGGGCAGGTCCAGGCCCAGCATCCAGCCCTTGGCCTTGAGGCCGGCGTTGGTCTTGCCGGTGCTGTAGCCGGCCGTCAGCTTGTGGCCGGCCAGGGTGTAGCCGACGCCCAGGCTGGTCATGGTGTCGCGCGCGCCGGCCGGGTCTTCGATGCCACCGGCCACGAAGAAGGCGCCGCTGCGCCACGAGGCCGCCACCGAGGTGGCGCGCTCCACGCCGCCGTTCTTGTCGCCTTCGGCCACCGAAGCCGCCAGGCTCACGCCGCCGAAGCTGATGTCGTAGCGCAGCGAGCCGTCCACGCGCACCTTGGTGATGCCGCCCACGCGCATCACGCCGTCGCGCAGCTGCGCCACCGTGTCGCCGCCGAAGGGGTCGATCTGGTTCTGCACCAGCGAGAAGGCGGCCGTGTACTGGCGGCCGACGCCGACGCGGCCGAAGTCGCCCTGCAGGCCCACGTGCGAGTAGCCCTTCCAGAACTGCCCGCCGTCCTGCGTGCCGGTGTCGGGGAAGAAGCGGTGCTCCATGCCGAAGAAGGCCTTCAGGCCGCCGCCCAGGTCTTCCACGCCGCGGAAACCGAGCCGGCTGTCGCCGCTGGTGGCCACTTCCTTGACGCTGCTGCCGACGGCCTTGCGCACGCCGGCATCGAGCTTGCCGTAGACGGTGACGTTGGACTGCGCGTGGGCCACCGGCAGTGCGGCCAGGCAGGCGGTGGCGATGAAGAAGCGGGCTTTCATGGTCTTGTCTCCTCGTGGGTTTGAGTGGGGTCGTCAGGGGGCTGGAACCGCGCGGCGCTCACCGGGCTGGCGAGGCCGTCTTGTGGGAACCTATGCTCGACAGCCGCGCTGTCAATCGGCTGTCAGCACGCCCCGTGGAAACCCGCCCACCCCTTGCGGCGCACGCCGGGGCCACTAAGCTGCCCGCCCGTCCATGAAGATGCTCCTGATCGAAGACAACGCTGCGATGCAGCTCTCGCTGCAGCGCAGCTTCGAGCGCCGCGGCATGCACGTCGTGACCTGCGGCGATGGCAGCCGCGCGCTCGACCGCTGGCTGGCCAGCGTGCCCGATGTCGTGGTGCTCGACCTCAGCCTGCCCGGCCGCGACGGGCTGCAGGTGCTGGAAGCGGCACGCCAGGCAGGCCTGAGCACGCCGGTGCTCATCCTCACCGCCCGCGGCACCGTGGGCGACCGCGTGCTCGGGCTGAACCTGGGCGCCGACGACTACCTTGCCAAGCCCTTCGACCTGGACGAACTCGAAGCCCGCGTGCGCGCCCTGGCGCGCCGCGCGCGCAGCAACGAAGCGGCCGCGCCCGAACCCGAGTTCTGCGGGCTGCGTTGCAGCGCCGACAGCGACGCCGTCACCTGGCAAGGCGCGCCGATGGAGCTGACGGCGCGCGAGGCGGCGCTGTTGCGCGCCCTGCTCACCCGGCCCGGCCAGGCCGTGGCCAAGGAGAAACTGGCCGAGCATGTCTTCGCCGGCGACGCCAGCGTGCAGCCCGATGCCATCGAGGTGGTGGTCTACCGCCTGCGCAAGAAACTGCAGGGCACCGAGGCCGAGCTCGTCACGCTGCGCGGGCTGGGCTACCTGCTGCGCCGGGGCCACGGCAGCGGCAACGGGCCCGCCGCCTGACGGCATGAACGGCAACGCCCTGTCGCTGCGGCGCTACCTGCTGCTGGGCATCCTCGTGCCGGTGCTCGGCTTCGTGCTGGTGGCCGGCGCGGGCCTGTACCGCGCAGCCCTGCAGGCCGCCGACCTGGCCTACGACCGCACGCTGCTGGCCACCGCCAAGGTCATCGGCGAGCACCTGCACCTGCGCGAAACCGATGGCGGCCTGCAGGTGCGCGCCGAGGTGCCCTACAGCGCGCTGGAGGCCTTCGAGGCCGACAACCGCAGCCGGCTCTTCTACCGCGTGCTGGGGCCGCGCCAGGACACGGTGTCGGGCTTTGCCGAAATGCCCGCGCCCCGCGCCGACCGCAGCGGCCAGCCCGCGCCCTACGCGGCACTGGTGCACTTCTACGACGAGCTCTTCCAGGGCCAGCGCGTGCGCATGGCCGTGCTGCTGCAGCCCGTGGCCGGGCCCCAGGGCTACGGCATGGCCACCATCCAGGTGGCCGAGACGCTGGAGCTGCGCCACGCGCTCGCTCGCCAGCTGCTGCTGGACATGCTGTGGCCGCAAGCCCTGCTGGTGCTGATGATCGCCGGCGTGGTGGTGCTGGTGGTGCAGCGCGCCACGCGCCCCGTGCGCCAGCTCAGCCAGCAGTTGCAGGCCCGCGCCGACACCGACTTGAGCCCCCTGCCCGCCGCCGGGCTGCCGCGCGAGCTGATGCCGGTGGTGGAAGCCACGAACCAGCTGATGCAGCGGCTGGCCCAGGTGCTGGAACACCAGAAGCGCTTCGTGCGCGACGCCTCGCACCAGCTGCGCACGCCGCTGGCGGTGCTGAAGACGCAGCTGCAATCGGCACGCCGCGGCGATGTCGAGCCCCTGCAAGCCCTGCAGGAGCTGGAAGGCACGGTCGAACGCGCCACCACGCTGGCCAACCAGATGCTGGCGTTGGCCAAGGTGGAGCAATTGCGCCAGCAGGGCCTGCAGGCGCCGCTGCCGGTGCTGGCGTGGGACGAGATCGTGCGCGCCGTGGCGCTGGACGTCTCGCCGCTGATCGCCGATCGCGGGCTCGATTTCGGCCTGCACACCGAGCCGGCGCCCGTGCAGGCGCACGAGTGGGCGCTCCGCGAGCTGGTGCGCAACCTGCTGCACAACGCCGTGAAGTACAGCCCCGCCGGCGCCACGCTGGACGTGACGCTGCAGGCCCGTGAAGGCCAGGCCGTGCTGACGGTCGCCGACGCCGGCCCGGGCCTGGCACCCGAGCGGCGCGAGCGCCTGTTCCAGCCCTTCGCCGTGGGCCTGGCACAGGGGGCCGCGGCCGACTCGCGCGGCGGCTCGGGCCTCGGGCTGGCCATCTGCCACGAGATCGTGGCTTCGCTGGGCGGCAGCCTGGTGCTGAACAACCGGCCCGGGCCGGGCCTGGAAGCCGTGGTGCGCCTGCCGATGCCTGGCCCCCGCTGACGATCGCTGACAATGCCGGCAATGCCCGAACGCCCGCCCCTGGACCGCCTGCGCCTGGACAAGTGGCTCTGGGCCGCCCGCCTGTACAAGACCCGCGCGCTGGCCGCAGAAGAAGCGGGTTTGGGACGGGTCACCGTCAACGGGCAGGCCGCCAAGCCGGCGCGCGAGATCAAGCCGGGCGATCTGCTCGTCATCCGCCAGGGCCCGGTGCAGCGCGAGCTGCAAGTGCTGGGCCTCAGCAGCGTGCGCGGCCCGGCGCCGGTGGCGCAGGCGCTCTATGTGGAAACGCCACAGAGCGTGGCCGCGCGCGAAGCCGCGGCGGCACGGCGGCGCATGGGCGTGGAACCGGCCGACACCCTGGCCCACGGCCGCCCCACCAAGCGCGACCGGCGGCAGATCGCCGACTGGCAGCGCTGGAGCGCCAGCCTCGACGACGGGCCCGGGCGCTGAGCCCGCACGAAGGGCCTCGCCGGGCGCCGGCCGGCACCCTGAGGCCCCGAGCTGCCGTTGGAAGGCAGGGTCTTGAAACCCGCCGCTCCATCCCCACTGTCTACACAGGCTTATCTCTCACACCATGAACGAGACACCGAACACCCCGTCCACCCCCGATGCCGGCGCGCCTGCTGCCGACGCGGCCGCCTCCGCGCCCAGCCTGGAGGAACAGCTGGCCGCCCTGCAGGCCAGGCTGACCGAAGCCAACGACAGCTACCTGCGCGCCAAGGCCGAGGCCGAGAACACGCGCCGCCGCGCCGAGGAAGAGGTGAGCAAGGCGCGCAAGTTCGCCGTGGAAGCCTTCGCCGAAAGCCTGCTGCCGGTGAAGGACAGCCTGGAGGCCGCCATCGCCATCCAGAACGCGACGAATGAGCAGTTGCTGGAAGGCACGCACGCCACGCTGCGCCAGTTGAGCGCGGCGCTGGAGCGCAACAAGGTCATGGCCATCAACCCGCCGGCCGGCACCAAGTTCGACCCGCATCAGCACCAGGCCATCAGCGTGGTGCCCGCCGAACAGGACGCCAACACGGTGGTGATGGTGCTGCAGCGCGGCTACCTCATCGCCGACCGCGTGCTGCGTCCTGCGCTGGTGACCGTGGCCGCGCCGAAATAAGCAGATCCACAAGCCGGCCCCCTTGAAAGCCGGCGAGTTATCCACAACTCCAGAACAACCGAATTCCACTCTCTACGGAGCCAAAGACCATGGGCAAGATCATCGGCATCGACCTCGGCACCACGAACTCGTGCGTGGCCGTGATGGAAGGCAACACCACCAAGGTGATCGAGAACAGCGAAGGTGCACGCACCACGCCGTCGATCATTGCGTACCAGGAAGACGGCGAGGTGCTGGTCGGCGCCAGCGCCAAGCGCCAGAGCGTGACCAACCCGAAGAACACGGTGTACGCCTCCAAGCGCCTGATCGGCCGCAAGTTCACCGAGAAGGAAGTGCAGAAGGACATCGACCTGATGCCCTACAAGATCGCAGCCGCCGACAACGGCGATGCCTGGATCGAGGTGCGCGGCAAGAAGCTGGCCCCGCCGCAGATCAGCGCCGAAGTGCTGCGCAAGATGAAGAAGACCGCCGAGGACTACCTCGGTGAAGAGGTGACGGAAGCCGTGATCACGGTGCCCGCCTACTTCAACGACGCGCAGCGCCAGGCGACGAAAGACGCTGGCCGCATCGCCGGGCTTGAAGTCAAGCGCATCATCAACGAGCCCACCGCCGCGGCCCTGGCCTTCGGCCTGGACAAGCACGGCAAGGGCGACCGCAAGATCGCCGTCTTCGACCTGGGCGGCGGCACCTTCGACATCTCGATCATCGAGATCGCCGATGTCGACGGCGAGAAGCAGTTCGAGGTGCTCTCCACCAACGGCGACACCTTCCTCGGCGGTGAAGACTTCGACCAGCGCATCATCGACTACATCGTCACCGAGTTCAAAAAGGAACAGGGCGTCGATCTGACCAAGGACGTGCTGGCCCTGCAGCGCCTGAAGGAAGCCGCGGAGAAGGCCAAGATCGAGCTGAGCAACAGCACGCAGACCGACGTCAACCTGCCCTACATCACGGCCGACGCTTCGGGCCCCAAGCACCTGAACATCAAGCTCACGCGCGCCAAGCTGGAAAGCCTGGTGGACGAGCTGATCGCGCGCACCATCGAGCCCTGCAAGATCGCCGTGAAGGACGCGGGCGTGAAGCTCAGCGACATCGACGACGTCATCCTCGTGGGCGGCATGACGCGCATGCCCAAGGTGCAGGAGAAGGTCAAGGAGTTCTTCGGCAAGGAGCCGCGCAAGGACGTCAACCCCGACGAGGCCGTGGCCGTCGGTGCGGCCATCCAGGGCCAGGTGCTGGGCGGCGAGCGCAAGGACGTGCTGCTGCTCGACGTCACCCCGCTGAGCCTGGGCATTGAAACGCTCGGCGGCGTGATGACGAAGATGATCAAGAAGAACACGACCATCCCGACCAAGTTCAGCCAGACCTTCAGCACGGCCGACGACAACCAGCCGGCCGTGACCATCAAGGTCTTCCAGGGCGAGCGCGAGCTGGCCGTGGGCAACAAGAGCCTGGGCGAGTTCAACCTCGAGGGCATTCCGCCGGCGCCGCGCGGCCTGCCGCAGATCGAGGTGACCTTCGACATCGACGCCAACGGCATCCTGCACGTGGGCGCGAAGGACAAGGCCACAGGCAAGGAAAACAAGATCACCATCAAGGCGAACTCGGGCCTGTCGGAAGCCGAGATCGAGAAGATGGTGAAGGACGCCGAGAGCAACGCCGCCGAAGACGCCAAGAAGCTCGAACTCGTGCAGGCGCGCAACGCCGCCGACGGCATGGTGCACAGCGTCAAGAAGAGCCTCACCGAGCACGGCGACAAGCTCGACGCGGCCGAAAAAGAGAAGATCGAAGCGGCCGTGAAGGACGTGGAAGAGGCGCTCAAGGGCGAAGACAAGGCCGCCATTGAAGCCAAGACCGAAGCGCTGATGACGGCCAGCCAGAAGCTGGGCGAAAAGGTCTATGCCGAAAGCCAGGCCGCCGCCGCTGCGGCCGGTGCAGCCCCTGGTGAAGAAGCGCCCGCACAGGGTGGCGCCAAGGCCGGCAAGCCGGCCGATGACGACGTGGTCGACGCCGACTTCAAGGAAGTCAAGAAGTGACCCACCGTCGGGCCTGCGGGCCTGACGGGTTTTTGCGCCGCGTTCGAGGCGCCGGGCCCAGCCCGGCCCCCAACGCGGCGGTTTCACTTCCACACCGCTGAGAATTTCGATGGCAAAGCGCGATTTCTACGACGTGCTGGGCGTTCCCAAGAACGCCAGCGACGACGACATCAAGAAGGCCTACCGCCGCCTGGCAGCCAAGCACCACCCCGACCGCCACCAAGGCGACGAGGCCAAGGCCGCGGAAGAGAAGTTCAAGGAGGCCAAGGAGGCCTACGAGATGCTCTCCGACCCGCAGAAGCGGGCGGCTTACGACCAGCACGGCCACGCCGGCGTCGACCCCAACATGGCCGGCCGTGGTGGCCCGGGCGGTGAAGGCTTTGGCGGTTTCGCCGAGGCCTTCGGCGACATCTTCGGCGACATCTTTGGCGGCCAGGGCGGCGGCCGGCGTGGCGGCGGGGGCCAGCAGGTCTACCGCGGCAACGACCTGAGCTACGCGATGGAGATCACGCTGGAGGAAGCGGCCTTCGGCAAAGAGACGCAGATCCGCGTGCCGAGCTGGGACACCTGCGACACCTGCAAGGGCAGCGGCGCCAAGCCCGGCACCAGCACCAAGACCTGCACCACCTGCAACGGCGCGGGCACGGTGCACATGCGCCAGGGCTTCTTCAGCGTGCAGCAGACCTGCCCGCACTGCCACGGCAGCGGCAAGATCATTCCCGAGCCCTGCACCACCTGCAACGGCCAGGGCAAGATCAAGAAGCAGAAGACGCTGGAGGTGAAGATCCCCGCCGGCATCAACGAGGGCATGCGCATCCGCAGCGCCGGCAACGGCGAGCCGGGCACCAACGGCGGCCCGGCGGGCGACCTGTACATCGAGATCCGGGTCAAGCAGCACGAGATCTTCGAGCGCGACGGCGACGACCTGCACTGCACCGTGCCCGTGGGCCTGACCACCGCGGCCCTGGGCGGCACCATCGAGGTGCCGGGCCTGGCCAGCAAGGCCGAGATCGAGCTGCCCGAGGGCACGCAGCACGGCAAGACCTTCCGCCTGCGCGGCAAGGGCATCAAGGGCCTGCGCAGCAGCTACCCGGGCGACCTGTACTGCCACGTCAGCGTGGAAACGCCGGTCAAGCTGACCGAGCACCAGCGCAAGCTGCTCAAAGAGCTGGAAGAGAGCTTCAAGAAAAGCGGCGACCGCCACTCGCCCAACTCCAAGAGCTGGACCGACAAGGTCAAAGACCTCTTCAAGTAAGGCCGCAGGGCGCCGATATGCCGGTTCAGGGTTCCGGATAAACGCCGGGGCGTCTGACTTCCTGCTTCGGAGACGGCCCACATGATGATTCTCGACCGCGATGTGGACAACACGTCCGCCTTGGTGATCGACGGCAACCCGACCTCGCGCAGCATCCTCCTGAGCCAGCTGCGTGAGCTCGGGCTGTCGCAGATCGCCCAGGCCACCAAGCTCTCTGACGGCCGACAGCGCCTGGAGGCGCGGCGCTACGACCTGGTGATCTGCGAACAGAATTTTCCCGGCACCACCGAAACCGGCCAAGAACTCCTGGACGACCTGCGCCGCGCCAACCTGCTGCCCTACTCCACCGTTTTTGTCATGGTCACCGGGGAAGCGCGCTACGCCCAGGTGGCCGAAGCCGCGGAATCGGCCCTCGACTGCTACCTGCTCAAACCCTACACCGCCAACTCGCTGGCCGAGCGTTTGCGTCAGGCGCGACATCGAAAACGCGTGCTGAAGGACATCTTCACCGCCGTCGAGAACGAGCAGTTCGAGGCCGCGGCGGCCTTGTGCGTGCGGCGCTTCGAGGCCCGCGGCGAGTTCTGGCTCTACGCCGCGCGCATGGGCGCCGAGCTCTTGCTGCGCATCGAGAAACACGACCATGCGCGCCGGCTGTACGAGGCCATCATCGCGACGAAGGCCGTGCCCTGGGCGCGCCTGGGCGTGGCGCGCTCGCAGCTGGAGGGTGGACAGGCCACAACGGCCCGGCGCACCCTGGAGAGCCTGCTGTCCGCAGACCCGGAGTTCGCCGACGCCTACGACGTCATGGGCCGCGTGCACGTGGAGAAGGGTGACTTCGAGGAGGCCCTGGAGACCTACCGGCGCGCCGCCTCCATCACGCCCGGCTCGGTTTCAAGGCTGCAAAAGCAGGGCATGCTGGCGTTCTACGTCGGCGAAGTTGAAGAGGCCGAGCGGCTGCTCGACCGCGCCACGCTCTCGGGTCTGTCGTCCAAGATGTACGACTACCAGACGCTGGTGCTGCTGTCCTTCTGCAGGTTCAGGCTGAAGGACAGCAAAGGCCTGCAGCGCTGCCGCGAGAACCTCGAATACGTGCTCACGCGCAGCCCCGACTCAGAAAGGCTGCAGCGTTTTGTGCGCATCTGCTCGGTGCTGGAACACATGCTGGCCAAGCGCCTGGCCTCGGCGCTCGAGGGCTTGCAGAGCCTGGCCCTGCTGTGCAAGGACCCCACGCTGGACATCGAAGGCGGCTGCAACCTGCTGTGCCTGATCAGCGAGCTGGCAGAAGCCGAGTTGCGCCTGGAAGACATGAACGACTGGGTCAGGAGCCTCGCGCTCCGGTTCTCGACCTCGCGCAGCATCTCCGAGCTCTTGGCACGTTCGGCCGCCAAACATGCGGCTTTCAAGCTGATTGCCGAGAAGGGGCACACCGAGGTGATGTCTCACTCCGAAGCCGCCATGGCGCATGCCTTGGAAGGGCGCCCGGGTGTGGCCATCCAGAGCCTGCTGGATCTGGCGGAACAGTCGATGAACGCCAAGTTCGTGGAAACCGCCAAGCTCACGCTCAAGCGCTACCGCGAAAAGCTCGACGATGCCACCGCCCTGGCGCTGGAAGAACGTGTCGGCACGCTCAAGGAACGCTTTGCCGTGTCGTGGGCGGCGCCCAGCCTCGGCCAGGGCCCGCGCGCCGCGGGTGGCATGACGCTGCGCGTGGACGTGCGCAACGCCAAGGCCAAGGTCAGCAATGCGGTCACGGCGGTGGAAGAAGCCGAGCCCGAAGGCGAAGAGCTCAAAACAGAGAGCCCTGTCCCGGCTGAGACGCCGGCCGCCTGAAGCGCGTGAGGTCCAGCTCAGCGCGTCTGCGGCTCAAGCCCAGGCGCTGGCAGGCCTTGTGCAGGCGCTGGCGCAGCAGCTCGGCCCACAGGCCCTGGCCCGTCATGCGCGTGCCGAAGCGGGCGTCGTTGTCTTTGCCACCGCGCATCTCGCGCACGCGGGCCATGATGCGCGCGGCGCGCTCGGGCACGTGCTGCTCCAGCCATTGCTGGAACAGCGGGTTCACTTCCCAGGGCAGGCGCAGCACGATGCTGAAGGCCGAGCTGGCCCCGGCATCACGCGCGGCCTGCAGCACTTTCTCAAGCTCAGGCTCGTTGAGGAAGGGAATGACCGGCGACACGCTCACGCCCACCGGAATGCCGGCCCGCGCCAGCGCTTCGATGGTGCGCAGCCGGCGCTGCGGCGCGGCGGCGCGCGGTTCCAGCGCGCGGGCCAGCGCCGGGTCGAGCGTGGTGAGGGACACATACACCGCCGCCAGCCGCTGCGCCGCCATGGGCGCGATGAGGTCGATGTCGCGTTCGACCAGGCTGCTCTTGGTGATGATGGAAAACGGGTGCTGCGCCTCCGACAGCACCTCGATCAACGAACGCGTGATGCGCAGCCGGCGTTCAGCGGGCTGGTAGGCGTCGGTGACGGAGCCGATGTTCAGCTGCCCCGGCGTGTAGCTGCGGGCCGAGAGCGCCTCGCGCAGCTTCTCGGCGGCGTTGACCTTGGCGACGATGCGCGTCTCGAAATCGATCCCCGGCGAGAGGTTCAGGTAGCTGTGGCTGGGCCGTGCGTAACAGTAGATGCAGCCGTGTTCACACCCGCGGTAGGGGTTGATGGAGAGGTCGAAGCCGATGTCGGGCGAATCGTTGCCCGAGAGGATGCCGCGCACGTTTTCCTCGATCAGCTGCGTGGCCGGCGCCAGCGTTTCGGCCTCGGCGGCCTGCTGCAGCGTGCCCCAGCCGTCGTCGAAATCGCTGCGGCTCTCGCTGCTGAAGCGGTGCTCCATCGCCCAGGCGGTGCCGCGGCCCTTGTGCACGCCGGCGTCGGCGTGCCGGGGCACGAACATCAGGGTGGCGGCGGGCGGTGTGGGGTTGGAAGGCATACTGTCAATTTATACAGTATGCGCCGCCGTGGCAAGAGGGCCCTCAGAACTTGAAGGCCAGGCGCAGCCCGCCCCAGTGGCGGCCGCCCACGGTGATGGGCGCCGCAGCTTCTTTCATCACGATGAACTGGCCGCCGCCCATGTCGCGGCGGTAGGTCTGCAGCAAAAAGGGCCGCGTGTTGCGCCCCGAGGCCAGGCCCGTGCGGTCGTTGAAGATGCGGCGGTTGCGGCAGTGGGCCGTATTCCAGGCCACGTCGCCCGCGCGCTGGGGCTGGTTGTACTGGCGGTTGTGGCAGGCGATGTAGCCGTTGCGGTCGGCGGCGATGCAGAACACCACCTTGTCCGACAAGGACAGCAGCTTCTCCTGCACCTGCGGAAACTCCCGCTCGGCCAGCGGAACGAACTTCGTCAGGTGCTGCTGGGGCTGCGAGCCGGCCACCGGCTGGTAGCGCTCGTCGAACAGGTCTTCCAGCGTCAGCGCCCCCGTGCGCACGGCGTCTTCCAGCAGCTGGCTGATCTGCGTGGCCGCCTGCTGCACGGCGCGGATGTAGGGCGTGTCTTCGGTCTCCACGCCGGTTTCGGCGGCGCCTTCGGCCAGCTCTTCAGAGATCTTCAGGAAGGTCTCGGTGCGGCCGAGTGCAGCGTCCAGCGCCTTGGTGGTCTGGCGCATCTCGCCTTCGATGCGGCCCATCTGGCCGCCGAGCCCGTCGCAGAGCTGCTGGCTGGCCTGGCTGGCCGCGTGGATGCGGCGCACGCCCTGCGTGACTTCGTCGATGGCGCGGTGCACCGCACCGCCCTGCCCTTCGCTGGCGGCGGCTTGGCCATCGCGGCTGATCTCGCGCGCCAGCGCGCCGATGCGGGCATCGAGCCGGCCCACCGTGCCCGCGATCTGCTTGGATGAACTCTCGACCTGCGCCGCCAGGTCCTTCACGGCATCGGCCACCACCGCGAAGCCGCGGCCGGCTTCACCGGCGCGCTTGGCCTCCACGCTGGCGTTGAAGGCCACCAGGCGCGTCTGCAGCGCAATGCGGGTGATCTCGCCGGCGGCTTCGGACACCTGGCGCAGCGTGTCGACGATGCCGCCCACTTCGGTGCTCACGCCCTGCACGGCGTCGCCCACACGCGCCACGGCCTGCAGGCCTTGCTGGGTTTCGTGGTCGATGGCGGCCTGCGCCCGCACCACCTCTTGCAGCTGCTGCGCCAGCGCCTGCAGGGCCTGCGCCTGGCTGTTGGCGAGCTTGTGCGTGTCGTCGATGACGCCGCGCACCTCCGCGGCCTCGCGGCCCAGCGAAGAAGCCTGACGGCCGAGCTGGCTGATGAAGCGGCCCGCGGCGCCGGCTTGCGCGGTCTCAGCCGCTACCGCGGGCTCGGTGCGGCCCGTCCCCAGTGCCGCAGCGGGCTTGGAGGCAGTCTTGAACATGGCCTGGCCTCACCACTCGCGCAGCCGCGTGCGCAGCCTGGCGATGCTCTGGCTGTGCAGCTGGCAGACGCGGCTTTCGGTCACGCCCAGCACTGCGGCGATTTCCTTCAGGTTCATGTCGTGCTCGTAGTACATGCTCATCACGTACTGCTCGCGCTCGGGCAGGTTCTTGATGGCTTCCACCAGGGCCTCGCGCATGCGCTGGTCTTGCATGCGCGCCAGCGGGTTGGCGCCGGCGTCGACCACGTGGCGGTCGAGGTAATCGTCGTCGCCCTCGTCACCGCTCATGTCTTCCAGGTAGATGAGCTGGGTGCCGCGCACCTTGCCCAGCAGCTCCTGGTACTCCACGAGGCTCAGGCCCATTTCGCGGGCGATCTCGCCTTCGCTGGGCGCGCGGCCGTGGCGCTGTTCCAGCTTGTGCACGGCGGCTTCGATGCTGCGCTGGTGGCGGCGGTCGCCACGGCTCATCCAGTCGTTGCCGCGCAGCTCGTCGAGCATGGCGCCGCGGATGCGCTGGGTGGCGAAGGTCTCGAACTGCACGCCCTGCGCCGCGTCGAAGCGGCTCAGCGCGTCGCTCAAGCCGATCATGCCGACCTGGATGAGGTCGTCCAGTTCGACGTTGGCAGGCAGCTTGGCGATCATCTGGTGCGCGAGGCGGCGCACGAGGGGCTGGTACTGCTTGAGCAGAGCGCCAGCGTCGAGTTGTCCCTTGGCGGTGTACATGTGCATGCCTCTACGGATGTGCGGGGCGGTTCGGGATCTGTGCGGGGCGGGGCGTGCGCGCGGCCGGTGGCGGCGCCCCCGGCAAAGCCATGGGCGCCGACGAGGCCCAGGCGCCCAGCGCGGTTTCGTCCAGCGCAAGCTGCTCGGCCAGCAGCCGGGCCAGGGCCGCTTCGGCAGGTGCGCCGGGGTCGCCCGCGGGGTCGACCAGCGCGCTGTGGCGCAGCATCGCCCCGAGGAAGTTCTCGGCACAGCCGCCCAGGCTGGCCGGGATGCTGGCAGCGCGCGGCGAGTTCGGCGGCGCGGCCAGCAGCAGGTCGTAGGTCATCAGCCCGCAGCGGTGCACCAGCAGCTTGGCGCTGGCGTAGGCGTGTTTCACGCTCTCGGGGTGGTCGGCCCCCAGCAGCACCGGGCGCGCGGCGCGGTGCTTCAGCAAGCGGGCCAGATCGGTGGCCTCGGCGTGCAGCAGCACCACCTCGGCCTGCGGGCAGGCTTGCTGCACGGCGTCGATGAAGGCGCCGGCCGAACCGCGTGTGTCGACGAAGGCCGGCGGCATGCCGCGCGCCGGCAGGTAAGAAACCCGCGGGCCGATGGGCTCGATGCAGGCCGCCAGGTCCACACCGGCCAGCTCGTGCGGCGGCGGCGCGGTGGTGGCGGCGTCGACCACCAGCACCTCGTGGCCCTGGGCGGCCAGCACGGCGGCCAGGCGGTCGAGCACCAGGCCGCTGAAGGCCACGTGCGGGTTGGCGGCCAGCGGCAGCAGGTGGCGGCGGCGGCCGGCGAACAGCCGGCGCAGGCCGTCGGCCTGGTCGAGCGGCATGCGGTCGGAGGGGGCGTAGAAATCGCGCATGGGGGATGAGCGGCTTTCGGTCTCAGACATGCAGCGGCGCCACGGCGGCCGCCTTCGAAGCGGGCAGGCCCGCGAAGATCAGGTTGACGTCGTTGTCGTCCAGCTTCCAGGCGGCACCGGCCTGGCTGCGCAGCGCGCGCTGCACCAGGGCGTTGGCGCTCAGGCGGTGCCAGTCTTCGGGCACACGCTGGCCGTTGGCCACGGCCAGCACCTTGAGCTTGTGGCGGATCATCGAATCGAGCGCCGGGCCCAGCTTCACGGCTTCGTCGAGCTTGCTCAGCACGATGCCGCGGCAGTTGTTGGCGGCGTAGGCCGCGAGCTGGTCTTCAATCGTTTCGCCCTGCGCGCTGGCGTTCACCACCAAGAGGCGCTGGATGGCGCGGTGCGAGAGCATGTCCAGCAGTTCACGCGTGCGGCTGTCGCGCTGGGCCATGCCGGCGGTGTCGATGAGCACCATCTTCTTGGCGCTCAGCAGGTCGAGCAGGTCTTCCAGGCTGGCGCGGTCGTGCGCGGTGTGCACCGGCACGCCGAGGATGCGGCCGTAGGTGCGCAGCTGCTCGTGCGCGCCGACCCGGTAGGCGTCCAGCGTGATCAGGCCGAGGTTGGCCGCGCCGTGGCGCGTGGCGAAAGCCGCGGCCAGCTTGGCGGTGCTGGTGGTCTTGCCCACGCCGGTGGCGCCGATGAGCGCGTAGATGCCGCCGGCTTCTTCGAGCGCGGGCTCACGTTCGCCGGTGGGCAGGTTGCGTTCCAGCACCCCCGAGGCCCAGGCGAGTTCGTCGCCTTCGGCCGGCAGGCTTTCGACCAGTTTGCGGATCAGCGCCGGCGAGAAGCCCGTGTCCAGCAGGCGCTGGGCCAGCTGGGCCTGGCGCGGCTGGCGCTGCAGCTTTTCCATGAAGGCCAGCGCGCCGAAGCGTTGTTCGATCAGGCCGCGCATGCTGCGCAGCTCGTTCATCATGTCGCCACGGTCGGTGGCCTTGGTGGCGAGCTCGGCCGCGGCCTGCGCCTGCAGCTGGATCTGCTCACCGCGGGAAGGCACGGCCGGCAGCGGCGGCGTGGCAATGCCGCCCAGGCTGGGCATCGCCGCGTGCGGGGCGTCGTGCATGCTCACCTCGTCGCGCAGCACCGGAAGTTCGCGGGGCGCTGCAGCGGCCGGGGCCTCGCGGCGCACGGCGCGGTTGCGTGCCGCCTCGATGGGGGCCACGCTGGGCGGCAGCTGGGCCGGGCGCACGGGCTCGGCGGCGGCCGCAGCAGCGTTGGCGGCAGCCAGCTCGGCCTCGCGGCGCTTGAGCATGCGCTGGCGCACGTAGTCCTGGAAGGACAGCGTGCTCATCTGCAGCTGCTCCACGTCTTGCTGCACCTCGGCATCGAAGCTGGGCTCGTGGCGTTCCTGCAGCGCGGCGCGCACGGCTTCGGCGCGAGGGTCCAGACGCGGCTCCACACGCGAATCCAGACGCTCGCGCAGGCGGCTGCCGGTCGCAGCGGGCTGCGGCGCACGCGGCGCTTGCGGCGCCTGCACGCGCTCGGCCTGCTGGCCCACGCGCTCCAGTTGCTGCAGGCTCTCTGGCGCCATCGCCAGCACCTCCACGCCTTCGGCGCAGGGTTTGGTGGACATCACGACGGCGTCGTCGCCGAAGGCCTGCTTGACCAGGGCCAGCGCCTCGCGGGATGTGCGGGCGGTGAAGCGCTTCAAGTTCATGCCGTGCCTCCGATGATGGAACCGATACGGATCGAATGGGTTTCAGGAATCTCGCTGTGCCCCAGCACCTTCAGGCGGGGGGCGGCGCGCTTGAGCAGGCGGGCCATGGGTGCGCGGATGAGGTCGGGCACCAGCAGGCAGGCCGGGTGGCCCATGTCTTCCTGCTTGCGTGCCGTATCGGCAGCACTGCGGCTGAGCGTGTCGGCCACGCCGGGGTCGAGCGCCGCGCCGTGCGGGCTGCTGAGGGCCTGCGTGACCAGGCGCTCGAGCTCGGGGTCCAGCGCGATGACGTCCAGCTCTTTCGTGGTGCCGTAGATCTGCTGCACGATGGCCGGGGCCAGGTGCACGCGGATGCGGCGGGCCAGTTCGCCGGGGTCGGTGACGGTGCTGGCGTGCTCGGCCAGGCATTCGACGATGGAGCGCATGTCGCGGATGTGCACACCCTCTTCCAGCAGGAGTTGCAGCACACGCTGCAGGGTGGCAATTCCGACCATCTTGGGCACGACATCCTCGATCAGTTTGGGGGCCAGTTTCGTCACGTGATCGACGAGTTGCTGGGTCTCCACACGGCCCAGCAACTTCGCTGCTTGAACCTGCATCAAGTGTGAGAGATGGGTGGCCACGACGGTCGCGCAATCAACGACCGTAAACCCGGCCATTTGGGCCATCTCCTTGTGGCGCTCGTCGATCCACACCGCGGGCAGGCCGAAGGCCGGATCGGTGGTGCGCGTGCCCGGCAGCTGCTGCGTGGCGCCGCCCGGGTTGATGGCCAGCAACATGCCCGGGAAGGCCTCGCCCTCGCCCGCCACGGCGCCGCGCAGCGTCACGCGGTACATGCTGGGCTTGAGCTCGACGAGGTTGTCGCGGATGTGGACGGGCGGCGGCAGGAAGCCCACGTCCTGCGCGAACTTCTTGCGCACGCCCTTGATGCGCGCCAGCAGGTCGCCCTGGCGCGCCTTGTCCACCAGCGCGATGAGCCGGTAACCCACCTCCAGGCCCAGCGTGTCCACGGGCGTGAGGTCGTCCCAGCTGGCCTCGGCATTGGCCGGGGCCACCTCGGTGCTGGCGCTGCGCTCGGGCGCGGCGGCTGCCTTCTTGCGCTGCCGCATCAGCTGCCAGGCCAGCAGGCCCAGGCCCGAGGCCACGAGCAGGAACACGAGGTGCGGCATGCCCGGAATCAGCCCCAGCAACGCCACGACACCCGCCGCCACGCCCAAGGCCTGCGGCGAATCGAAGACCTGGCCGCGGATCTGCGTGCCGATGTCCTGTTCCTTGCCCACGCGCGAGACCACCATCGCGCTGGCCACCGAGATCAGCAGCGCCGGGATCTGCGCCACCAGCGCGTCACCCACGGCCAGCGTCACGTAGGCGCTGGCGGCCTGGCCGGCCGTCATGCCGTGCATGGCCAGGCCGATGACGAAACCGCCGATCATCGTGATGAAGAGGATCAGCAAGCCGGCCATCGCGTCGCCGCGCACGAACTTGCTGGCACCGTCCATGGAACCGAAGAAGTCGGCTTCCTCGGCCACCTCGGCGCGGCGCTGGCGCGCCATCTTCTCGTCGATGAGGCCGGCGTTGAGGTCGGCGTCGATGGCCATCTGCTTGCCGGGCATGGCGTCCAATGCGAACCGCGCGCCCACCTCGGCGATGCGCTCGGCACCCTTGGTGACCACCACGAAGTTGATGACCACCAGGATGGCGAAAACAATCAGGCCAACGGCGAAGTTGCCGCCGATCAGGAAGTGGCCGAAGGCCTCGATCACGGCACCGGCGGCACCCGGCCCGGTGTGCCCTTCCATCAGCACCACGCGCGTGGAGGCCACGTTCAGGCTCAGGCGCAGCAGCGTCGTCACCAGCAGCACGGTGGGCAGGGCCGCGAAGTCCAGCGGCTTGACCATCTGCGCGCTCACCATCATCACCGTGATGGCCAGCGCGATGTTGAAGGTGAACAGCAGGTCCAGCACGAAGGGCGGCAGCGGCAGCACCATCATGCCCAGCATCATCACGACGAAGGCGGGCAGCACCATGCCCTTGACCACGGCGCTCTGCGCCGGGCCAAACCAGGTGTTCAGACGGGCCAGCATGGGGCTCACAGCTCAGGCTCCTGCTTGTTGAACTTGCGCGCCTTGGCGGCGGCGTAGGCGGGGTTCAGGGGGTCGAGTTCCGGCGGCACCTCGGGCGTGGGCGCCGCGGCGGCGGCCATGCGGCCGTGGGCTGCCGCGTCGCGCACCTGGTAGACCCAGGCCAGCACCTGCGCCACGGCGCTGAAAAGGCGCGCCGGGATCTCCTGGTCGACCTCGGTGTGGGCGTAGAGCGCACGCGCCAGCGGCGGGGCCTGCAGCACGGGCACCTTGTTCTCTTTGGCGATGTCGCGGATCTTGAAGGCCAGCAGGTCGGCGCCCTTGGCCACCACGCGCGGCGCACCCATCTTCGATTCGTCGTACTTCAGCGCCACGGCGAAGTGGGTGGGGTTCATCACCACCAGGTCGGCCTCGGGCACCGCAGCCAGCATGCGGCGGCTGGCCAGCTCGCGCATCTTGGCGCGCATTCGGCCCTTGACCTCGGCGTTGCCTTCGGTCTCTTTGTGTTCCTGCTTCACTTCCTGCACGCTCATGCGCAGGCGGCGCGCCAGCATGAAGCGCTGCAGCGGCACGTCCACGATCGCGAAGGCCGCCAGCAGCCCGACCATCATCAGCAGGCCGTTGCGCATCAAGGTGCCGGCCGAGCCCAGGGCAGTGGGCAGCGGCATCGCCAGCAGCGTGGCGTGGTCGTACCAGTACATCCACAGGTACACGCCACCCAGCACGCCCAGCAGCAGCGACAGGAAGCTGGCCTTCAGCGTCTGCGTCATCTGGTCGATCGAGAACACGCGCCCCAGCCCGCTGATGGGGTTGATCTTGTCGAACTTGGGCTCCAGCGCCTTCATCGAGAAGTTCCAGCCACCGGCCAGCAGCCCGCTGGCCAGCGCCACCGCCACCATCACGGCGAACAGCGGCACCAGCACGGCCAGCATCGACAGCGTCTGCTCGCCCAGGCGTTCGACCATGCGGCCGGGGTTCTGCACGTTGGCGGCGTCGAAGCGCAGGCCCTGCGTGACCAGCTCGCTCATCCAGTTGCTGAGCACCGGCGCCAGCGCCGCCAGCAAGGCCACCGCGCCGCCCAGGGCCGCGAAGTGGCCCAGATCGCGCGAGCGCGCAACCTGGCCGTCTTCGCGCGCTTTCTTCAGCTTGCGTTCTGAGGCGGGTAACTGGCGGTCTTGGTTGTCGTCGGACATGGCACGGTGCGCTCCACGATGGAGCCCAGCGATGGTGCCGCGCCTCCCCGCCGACTTGAGGGCGATAAGCAGGGGAAAGGCTCGGGTGTTCGCTGTACCGCGGAGCGGCTTCCGCCTCGTGCATCCAGGCCGCCTGCAGGCTGTGTGCAGCGGCGCTGAACCCGCGGCAGCCCGCACGGGCCCACACTGCAGTGCACAGCGCGGCCCCGCGCGTGAAAGAGAGCACGACCATGACCGAGCACCCTGCCCGCCTGCCCACCTACTTCATCTCGCACGGGGGCGGGCCTTGGCCGTGGATGGCCGAGATGGCCGAGCCCATGGCCGCGCTGGCGTCGTCACTGCGCCGCGTGGCCACCGAAGCCGCCGCGGCCGGCGGCACGCCGCCGCGCGCGGTGCTGTGCATCTCGGGGCACTGGGAGGCGCCGGTCTTCACGGCGCAAGCCGGCGCGCAGCCGGGCATGGTCTACGACTACCACGGCTTCCCCGAGCACACCTACCGCATCCGCTACCCGGCCCCGGGCGCGCCCGCGCTGGCGCAACGCGTTCAAGACCTGCTGCAAGGCGCTGGCATCGCTGCGGCGCAAGACGCCACGCGCGGCTACGACCACGGCACCTTCGCGCCGCTGGCGGTGATGTACCCGCAAGCCGAGGTGCCGGTGCTGCAGTTGTCGCTGAAGGCCGGCTACGACCCCGCCGACCACCTGGCCGCGGGCCGCGCGCTGGCTCCGCTGCGCGACGAGGGCGTGCTCATCGTCGGCAGCGGCCTGAGCTTCCACAACCTGCGCCTGCGCGGGCCGGGTGCGCAGGCGCCCTCGGCCGCCTTCGACGCCTGGCTGCACGAGACGCTGGAAAGCGGCACGCCGGCCGAGCGCAGCGCGCGCCTGCTGCACTGGAGCCAGGCCCCGGCGGCCCGCATCGCGCACCCGCAGGAAGACCACCTGCTGCCGCTGATGGTGGCCTTGGGCGCCGCAGAAAACGAAAAGGCCACCACCGTCTATCACGAGGTGATGGCCTGGACGGGCTGGACCGTCTCCAGCTGGAGGTTCGGCGCCGCGGCTTAGAACCCGAGGCTCGCGAGCAGGTCGTCCACTTCGCCTTGGTTCGTCACGACGTCGGTGCGGCCTTCGGCGTTGACCACCGGGCCGTTCAGCACGTTGGGGTCGACCTTCTCGCGCTGCTCGGGCGGCACCACGCTGACCAGCAGCTTCACGAGGCTGTCTTCCAGCTCGTTGGCCAGGCCCACCACCTTGGCCACCACCTGGCCGGTGAGGTCGTGGAAATCCTGCGCCATCATGATGTCGGTGAGGTGGCCGTCGATACGCGCGGTGCGTGCCTCGACGTCCTTCACGAAGTTCAGCACCGCGCCGCTGGCCACGGCCTTCACCGGGTTGGCGACGATGGCGTCGGCCATCTCGCGGGTGGCCGCGCTGATGGCGGCGTGGTCGGCCTTGGCCTCGTCCACCGAGTTCAGCACCTTGTCGGCGGCCGCGGCGGTCTTCTGGGCGATGTAGGTCAGGCGGCTGCGGGCATCGGGGATGCCGTCGGTGGCGATCTGCAGCTTGGGCATCACGCCCAGTTGCTGCATGGTGTCGTGCAAGAGGCGCGTGATCGAACCGATCTGCTGGAACACCTCGGGCGACACGGCCAGGGGTTCAGCAGGTTTGAGGGCGCCAATGTCTTCCATCTTCATGTGCTTGCTCCGGGCTTGCGGCGGTTGATCAGGCGGTGGCAGCCAGCTTCTGCAGGATCTTCTGCACCTTCTCTTCCAGCGTCGCCTTGGTGAAAGGCTTGACGATGTAGCCGGCGGCACCGCTCTGGGCCGCAAGCACGATGTCTTCCTTGCGTGCCTCGGCCGTGACCATCAGCACCGGGATGTGCTTCAGGCTCTCTTCGGCCTTCACGGCCTTCAGCAACTCGAAGCCGTTCATGTTCGGCATGTTGATGTCCGACACGACGAAGTCGTATTTCTGCGCCTTCAGCATGCCCAGCGCCACGGCGCCGTCCTCGGCCTCGTCGGCGTTGTTGCAGCCCATCTCCTTGAGCAGGCCGCGCACGATGCGGCGCATGGTGGAGAAGTCGTCGACGATGAGGAACTTCAGGTCGGTGGGCGTGCTCATGGGGCAGAACCTCGGCAGGGTGGAGTCTTGTGGGTTTATCGGAGGGCCGGCGCGGGACTTGAGGGCGCGTAGGCACCGCTCCGCGAGGCATCGGGTTCGGCCGCAGCCGTTTCTTCTTCGGGGAGGCTGGGGGTGGTGCGGAACAGCGCGTCTTCGGCCTCGCGCGTCATCACCACGATGCTGATGCGCCGGTTGGCCGGCGATGCAGGGTCGCGCCGGTCGAAGGGGTTGCTGGAGGCCAGGCCCTGCACGCGCAGCACGTGCTCCTCGGGCAGGCCGCCGGTGACGAGCTCTCGCCGCGAGGCGTTGGCGCGGTCGGCGCTGAGTTCCCAGTTGCTGTAGCCGCGCTCGCTGCTGCCGAAGGGCAAGGCATCGGTGTGGCCCTCCAGCGTCAGGCGGTTGGGCACCTCGGAGAGGATGCCCCCCAGCTCGCGCAGCAGTTCGCGCATGGACGGTGCCACGCTGGCGCTGCCGCTCGGGAACATCGGCCGGCCTTCGGCATCGACGATCTGGATGCGCAATCCGTCGCGTGTCATCTCCAGGAGGATCTGCTTGCCCAGGCCTTCGAGCTTGGGGCTCTCGCTGATCTTCTTCTCGATCTTCTCTTTGAGGTTCTCGAGCCGCGCGATCTCGGCGCGGGTCTGCTCGGCCTTGAGCTGGTGGATGTTGACGGTGGCGCGCGTGGACTCGATCTCGCCCCGCTTGACCTGGCCGGTGCTGCGCGTGAGGTCTTGCCCGCCGCCCTTGACCACGTGCGAAGAATCGCCCGAGCCGCTGCCGCCGTTGAGCAGCGCCAGCTTCAGCGGCGAACCGAAGTAATCGGCGATGCCCTTCTTGTCACCCTCGGTGGTGCTGCCCAGCAGCCACATCAAGAGGAAGAAGGCCATCATGGCCGTCACGAAGTCGGCATAAGCGATCTTCCAAGCGCCACCGTGGGCGGCATGCCCACCCTTCTTGATGCGCTTGATGATGATCGGCTGGAGCTTCTTCGCATCACCAGCCATGGTGCATCTCCAGCGAGGTCACTTCTTGCCCTTCACGTGGCTTTCCAGTTCCGCGAACGTCGGGCGTACCGTGCTCAGCAACACCTTGCGGCCGAACTCGATGGCCACCTGCGGCGCGTAGCCCTGCATGCTGGCCAGCAGTGTGGTCTTGATGCACTGCAGTTCCTTGCCGCTTTCCTCGACCTTCTGCTCCAGCAGGCCGGCCACGGGCTCGGCAAAGGCGTAGGCCAGCAAGATGCCCAGGAAGGTACCGACCAGGGCCGAGCCGATCATCGCGCCCAGCACCGCCGGCGGCTGACCCACGCTGCCCATGGTCTTCACCACGCCCAGCACGGCCGCCACGATGCCGAAGGCCGGCAGGCCGCCGGCGATGCGCTGGATGGCGGCCACCGGCGCGTGCGCCTCGTGGTGGTGGGTCTCGATCTCGCTGTCCATCAGCGATTCGATCTCGTGGGCGTTGAGGTTGCCCGAGACCATCATGCGCAGGTAGTCGGTGATGAACTCGGTGACGTGGTGGTCGTTGCCCACGCCCGGGTACTTCTGGAAGAGCGGGCTGCTGTGCGGGTCCTCGACGTCCTTCTCGATGGACATCAGGCCTTCCTTGCGCGCCTTCTGCAGGATGTCGAACAGCAGCGCCAGCAGCTCCATGTAGCGCGCCTTGGTGTACTTGCTGCCCTTGAAGCAGCTCAGCGCGCCGGCGATGGTCGACTTGATGACCGTCATCTGGTTGTTCACCAGGAAGGCGCCCAGCGTGGCGCCGCCGATCATGGCCATTTCCCAAGGCAGCGCCTTGAGGATGGGGCCCATGTTGCCGCCGTGCGCGATGAACACGCCGAAGACGCAACCGAGCACAACGACCCAACCGATGATGACGAACATGTGGAGTGATCCGCGTGGCTTGCCGCCCAGGCACCAGGCCCGCGGCGATCTGCTGGTGTTATCGGCCGCCTGACGCCGGGATTGAGGGGGGCCGTTTCAGCGCCGGCGAAGCCGTCTGTGCCGGCACGGGCTGGTAGATCCACACCGGCTTGCGGCCTTCGCCCTGCAGGCAGGCCACGGGCTGGATGCCCGGCACGGCGAACTCCAGGCTCACCAGCCAGGCCCCGGGGGCCAGTTCGGCGGTGGCCTTGGCATGCGCACGCGCCATGCTTTCGGGGCGCTGGAAGAGGTAGACGAGATCGAAATCGCGCCAGTCCACGGCCCACATGTCGCCGCGCTGCACACGGGCTCCGCGGCAGCGCCAGCGCGTGGCGGCCGCGAGCAGCGGGCTCCACTCGACGCCACTCAATTGCGCCTGCGGCCAAAGGCGGCGCAAGGCCACCAGGCCGTGCCCCAGGCCACAGCCGGCGTCGTGCACACGCTGCGGCATGCCGACCACTCCGTCCAGGCCTTGCAGCGCGTCGGTGGGCGTCGGGAACAGCGGCGCGTCGGCCCAGGCACGCAGCGGGTAGACCGCCAGCACCGGCAAGAGCAGCAGCAGCCACACCCAGGGGGGCAGGCTGCCTGCGGCACCGAGCGCCAGTGCCGAGAGCGGCAGCCCGGCGGCGGCAATGCCCTGCCGCCAGCGCCCCTCACAGCCGAGCGCGGCGGCGGTGCTGCCGACCAGTGCCGCGCCGAAAGCCAAGGCCGGCGCCAGGCCGGCCGCGGCCAGGCCGAGCCAGAGCAGCCAGCCGCCGCCCCACACCGCCACGGCGGGCAGGGGCCAGGGCAGCCGACGCGCCCAGCCACGCGGGCCGGCTGGGCCGGCGGAGGCAGTGATCGAGGGGCTGCTCATGGTGCGTTCAGTGTCGGCGCCGGCATGCAGGCGCCAGCCGCGGATAAGCGGGGCGCCCGCCGCCCTACTCCGCTGCCTGCGCTGGAGGCGGCCATGAGAGGCAGCAAAACAGGGCAGCGAAAAAAAAACGGGTCCCGAGGGACCCGTTGAAAGCACAGAAAACTGTGCCAGGAGGAGACGAACGAAAACTGTGGAAGCCCTGGTGTGAGCCCAGAACACCCCGATGGTTTCGGTATCGGCGTGCCGGGTTGAAGCTTGATGCGCCGGGCGTGCACTTGTGCACACAGGGGCACCCGGCCTTCAGTGCGCGTGCACCGCCTCACCGCCCAGGCTGCCGGCCAGCTTGCCCTTGCCGGCGCGGGCCGGCGGGTTGCACAGGCCGCAGACATAGTGGCGCGCGATCTCGTGCGGGTGGGTGACGAAGTGGCCGCCGCACTTGCTGCAGGCCGTCATCGTCAGCATGCCGTTGTCGACGAACTTCACCAGACGCCAGGCGCGCGTGACGCTGAGCAGCGGCTCCAGGCCCTGGGCCTGCATCTGCTCCAGGTAGAGCTGGTAGGCCTTGATGACGGTGTCGATCTCGTCGAGCGCGGCCGTCTTGTTCAGGTACTCGTGCATGTTCAGGAACAGGCTCGAGTGGATGTTGGGCTGCCAGGTCATGAACCAGTCGGTGGAGAACGGCAACTGGCCCTTGCTCGGGCTCTTGCCCGCCACTTCCTTGTACAGGCGCAGCAGGCGCTCGTAGCTGAGGTCGGTTTCGCTTTCCAGCACCTGCAGGCGTGCGCCCAGGTTGATCAGCGTGACCGCACGCTCGATCTGCTTGGCTTCGGTGAGGATGCTCTTGCTGCGGGCCATGTTGTTTCTCCGTCCTGTGATGTTCTGGTGTCTGGCGCGTCGGCTGGCTTACGCCGCTTCTTGATGGCGGCCGGCCATCAGGATGCTGGCGTGCAGGCGGCTCATGCCATCGTTGACGCTGCCCTTGCCGTGGTTGGTGAGGAGGTTCCACACCATGTCGTCGTCCATGCGGAAGCGGCACAGCAGCGTGTTGCCGGTGGCCACCTTCATCATCTGGGCGGGGGTGAGGCTGCCGATCAGCGCGGCGGTTTCTTCGCTCACGCCCAAACGGAACAGGGCTTGCTCCTTGTCGGCGCGCACCAGGCTCTGGGCGAGCATCAGGTACGAGAGGTTGGCTTCACGGATCTCGGCGAGGATCTGGTCGGTGTTCATGGTGCGGCTCCGGGGTTCGTCTTCGGTTCGTCGTGGTAGCTGGTGAGGGCCAGCCGATGAAACGAACTGTAGGAGTCGGAACTGGGATGCAACATCAGCCCATCTCCGTGGCTGGAGTCCCTGTTTTGCCAGCGGGCTTGTCAGGCAAATTCCTACAGAGCCCCCCTGCCCCGCCCAAAGCGCCGCCGGGCCGTGATCTGCATCACGGCCCGGCGGGCTGGCGGGTGGTTTTCAGCCGCGGCGGAGGCGGCGGCTGTCGGGCGCTGAGCCCGTCGCTTACGCGCGCTCGATCCGCGCGTAGGCCGAGTGGTTGTGGATGGACTCGAAGTTCTCGACATCCACGCGATAACGCCCGATGCGCGCGTCGCTGTTCAGGCGCAGCGCCACATCACGCACCAGGTCCTCGACGAACTTCGGGTTCTCGTAGGCGTGCTCGGTGATCCACTTCTCGTCGGGCCGCTTGAGCATCGGCCAGATCTCGCTGCTGGCGCTGTCTTCGGCGAAGCGCACCAGCTCGTGCCAGGGCACGGCTTGGAGCAGTTCCACGCGCAGCGTCACCAGGCTGCGCTGGTTGTGTGCGCCGTAGTCGCTGATCTCCTTGCTGCAGGGGCACAGGCTCTTCACAGGCACGGCCACTTCAGCGTGCACACGCGTGACGCCGGCACGCGTCTCGCTGATCCAGCGGCCCTGGTAGTCGAGCAGGCTCTGCAGGCCCGAAACAGGCGCACGCTTGCGGATGAAGAAGCTGAAGGCGGCCTCGATGCGGCCCTCAATGGCGCCCAGCTTGTCGAGCATGGCGGCGTGCTTGGCGCGCAGCGAAGCCGCGTCCAGGGGCTCGCCCGAGAGCGCCAGCGCATCCAGCCACGCGACGAAGCGCGACATGTGCGTGCCCTTCTTCTCGGCCGGCAGCGCCACGTCCAGCGCCCACAGCGCGGCGGTCTGCTGGACGACGCCGGCCACTTCGATGCTCAGCGGGTAGCGCACGTCCTTCACGCCCACGCGCTGGATGGCCAGGTGGCGATCGTCACGCTCGCTTTGCGTGTCGGGGATGTGCAGGGCGTCGGTCATGTTCGTCATAAGGGGCGGAAGGATGACAGCTTTTGCACCCCCGCAGCGTCACGCGGTTGATACGCAGCGTTCGCCGGCTTCGAATCGGCCCGCCCGGGCCTTCGTCCGTCTCAGCCGTGGCTGGCGTCAGCCATTCACGGCCGCCAGCACCGGGCGCTGGCCGTAGCGCTGCACGATGGCGGCTTCGATGCCGGCCGCATCCAGCCCGCACATCGACAGCAGCTTGGCCGGATCGCCGTGCTCGGTGAACACATCGGGGATGCCCAGCACCAGCGCGGGCACCGCCATGCCTGCAGCGGCCAGGCATTCCAGCACGGCACTGCCGGCACCGCCCATGATGCAGCCCTCTTCCACCGTCACCAGCGCGTCGTGCGTGCGGGCAAGTTCGAGCACGAGTTCGGTGTCCATGGGCTTCACGAAGCGCATGTCGGCCACGGTGGCGCCCAGCTTCTCGGCCACCTGCAGCGCGGGGTGCAGCAGCGTGCCGAAGGCCAGGATGGCCACGCGCTGGCCCAGCCGCGATTCGGCGGCCGTGCCGCCTGTGCGGCGCACCACGCCCTTGCCCCAGGGCCATTCGGCAAAGCCCGGCTGCGCCGCCACGCCGGCGCCCGCACCGCGCGGGTAGCGCACGGCCACCGGGTGGTTCTGGCGGAACGCGGTGGTCAGCGCCGTGCGGCACTCGTTCTCGTCGCTGGGCACCAGCATGCTGCAGTTGGGGATGCAGCGCACGTAGGCGATGTCGTAAAGACCCGCGTGCGTGGGGCCGTCGGCGCCGACGATGCCGGCGCGGTCGAGCGCAAACACCACCGGCAGGTTCTGCAGCGCCACGTCGTGGATGAGCTGGTCGTAGCCGCGCTGCAGGAAGGTGCTGTAGATCGCCACCACGGGCTTCAGGCCCTCACAGGCCAGGCCGGCGGCGAAGGTCACGGCATGCTGCTCGGCGATGCCCACATCGTGGTAGCGCGCCGGAAAGCGCTTGTGGAACTCGACCATCCCCGAGCCTTCGCGCATCGCGGGCGTGATGCCCACCAGGCGCGGGTCGGCCTCGGCCATGTCGCACAGCCAGTTGCCGAAGATGTTGGTGAAGGTGGGCTTGCCGCCCGGCTTGGCCGCAGGGAAACCTTCGTCGACGTTGAACTTGGTCGAAGCCGCGTGGTACTTCACCGGGTCGGCTTCGGCCGGCTTGTAGCCATAGCCCTTCTTGGTGACCACGTGCAGGAACTGTGGGCCCTTCTTTGCGCGCAGGTTCTCCAGTGTCGGGATCAGCGACTCGAGGTCGTGCCCGTCGATGGGGCCGACGTAGTTGAAGCCGAACTCCTCGAAGATGGTGCCGGGCACGACCATGCCCTTGGCGTGCTCTTCGAAGCGCCGCGCCAGCTCGAACAGCGGCGGCGCGTTCTTCAGCACCGCCTTGGCCCCCTGGCGCGCGGCTTCGTAGAAATTGCCGCTCATCAGGCGAGCGAGGTACTTGTTGAGCGCGCCCACCGGCGGGCTGATCGACATGTCGTTGTCGTTCAGGATCACCAGGATGTCGGCGTTCACGCCCGCGTGGCTGACGCCGGCGTTGTTCAGGGCCTCGAAGGCCATGCCCGCGCTCATCGCACCGTCGCCGATCACGGCCACGGCCTTGCGGTCTTCACCCTTCAGCTTGCTGGCCAGCGCCATGCCCAAAGCCGCGCTGATGCTGGTGCTGCTGTGCGCGGTGCCGAAGGTGTCGTACTCGCTTTCGTCGCGCTTGGGGAAACCGGCCACGCCGCCCAGTTGCCGCAAGGTCGACATGCGGTCGCGCCGGCCGGTCAGCACCTTGTGCGGGTAGGTCTGGTGGCCCACGTCCCAGACGATGCGGTCGTTGGGCGTGTTGAACACATAGTGCAGCGCGACGGTGAGCTCCACCGTGCCCAGGTTGCTGCCGAGGTGCCCGTTGCCGGTCTGGCTGACGGTGTGCAGCACGAAGCTGCGCAACTCGCGCGCCAGTTGCGGCAACTCGAAGCGGCTGAGCTTGCGCAGGTCGGCCGGGGCGTTGATCTTGTCGAGCAAGGTCGTCATGTCAGTGTTCTCGCTCCACCACCTTGTCGGCCAGCACGGCCAGCAGGCCGGCGGCGGCGCCGAGCTCGCTGCGCGCCAGCGCCGCGTGCGCCTGCAGGCGCAGGGCCTCGGCGTGCTGGCGCGCGGCGGGCAGGCCCAGCAGCGAGACATAGGTGGGTTTGTTGTGGTCCTGGTCCTTGCCGGCGGTCTTGCCCAGGGTCTCGGAAGCCTGGGTGACATCGAGGATGTCGTCGACCACCTGGAAGGCCAGGCCGATGGCGGCGCCGTAGTCGTTCAGCGCCGCCCAGGCCTGCGGTGAACAAGCGCCGCAGGCGGCGCCCATCTGCACGCTGGCCTGCAAGAGCGCACCGGTCTTGCGGCGGTGCATGTCGCGCAGGGTGTCTTCGTCCAGCGCACGGCCGATGCTGGCCAGGTCGATGGCCTGCCCACCGGCCATGCCGGCGTGGCCGGCCGAACGGGCGAGCAGCGCGCACAGCCGCGCCTGCAGCGCCGCGGGCATGCCGGCTTCGTTGTCGGGCGTCAGCACCTCGAAGGCCAGCGCCTGCATGGCGTCGCCGGCCAGCATGGCCTGGGCCTCGCCGTACTTCACGTGCACCGTGGGCTTGCCGCGGCGCAGCACGTCGTTGTCCATGCAGGGCATGTCGTCGTGCACCAGGCTGTAGGCGTGGATGAGTTCCACCGCCACCCCGGCACGCAGGGCCGCCGCGCGCTCACCCGCCACGGCCTCGCAGGCCGCCAGCACCAGCAGCGGCCGCAGGCGCTTGCCGCCGTCGAGCACGCCGTAGCGCATGGCCTCGCCGAGGCCGGCCGGGGCGCTGAGCGGCACCCAGGTTTCCAGGGCCGCCTCGACATCCGCCAATTGACGACGCGCCCAGGCATCGAAGCCTTCGGCCTGCAGCAGGGCGGCGCTCATGCAGCGGCCCACGGCTTGAGCTGGCCGTCCTCGAGCACCTTCACCTGCTCTTCCACGGCCTGCAAGCGGCCCTTGCAGAAAGCGAGCAGTTCGGTACCGCGGCGGTAACCGTCGAGCAGTTCGTCCAGCGGCAGCTGCCCGCCTTCCATCTGCACCACCAGGCGGTCGAGTTCGGCGAGCGCGAGTTCGTAGGTCGCTGGGGGCGTCGCGGCGGACTTGGGAGCGGTGGCAGGGCTGCGCGGCATTTCGGGTGATGAAATCAAGCCGGGCATTCTAGTCAAGCGATGCGGTGCGAAACCGCCGGGGTCGTGCCCGATCAGGGCTGTCACGGGGCACGGCTAGAATCGCGCCCTCTTTCCTGGGTCGGCCCTTCAGCCGGCCCTTGTTGTTTTCGTTGTCGCCCGCGGGGCCACCGGGCGACAGGGTCGATGTCCTTGACGAGGAGGATCCTTTCGGATCATGTCGGACCTGAGCATCAGTCTCGAAGCTCTTGAGCGCAGCCGCACTCAACTTTCTGTTTCCAGCTATTTCGATGAGAGCCTGTTCCGCCGCGAACTTGAACTCATCTTTCAGCACGCACCCCGCTACCTGGGGCACGAACTCGCCGTGCCCGAGGTCGGCGACCATCTGGCGTTGGCGCAGGAAAGTGAAGGCCGGGCGCTGGTGCGCACGAAGGACGGCATCGAGCTCGTCTCCAACGTGTGTCGCCACCGCCAAGCCGTGATGCTGAAGGGCCGGGGCAACACCGGCCGCAACATCGTCTGCCCGTTGCACCGCTGGACCTACGACCTGCACGGGGCGCTGGTCGGCGCGCCGCATTTCGACCACGACCCCTGCCTGAACCTGCGCAACTACCCCTTGCAAAGCTGGAACGGGCTGTTGTTCGAGCACAACGGGCGGGCCGTGGCCACCGACCTCGCGGCCCTGGCTGCCACCGGCACGGCGGGCAAGCTGGACTTCAGCGGCTACGTCTTCGACCGCGCGCATGTCCACCAGTGCGACTACAACTGGAAGACCTTCATCGAGGTCTACCTGGAGGACTACCACGTCGGGCCCTTCCACCCCGGCCTCGGCCGCTTCGTGAGCTGCGAAGACCTGGCCTGGGAGTTCGGCAAGCACCACTCGGTGCAGACCGTGGGCGTCAACAAGGCGCTCTCGAAGGCGGGCTCGCCCACCTACGAGCGCTGGCACGAGGCGGTGCTGAACTACCGCAACGGCGAACCCCCGGCACAAGGCGCGATCTGGCTGACCTACTACCCCACCGTGATGGTGGAGTGGTACCCGCACGTGCTGGTGGTGAGCACGCTGTTCCCGCAGGGCCCGCAGAAGACGCTGAACCTCGTGGAGTTCTTCTATCCCGAGGAAATCGCCGCCTTCGAGCGCGAGTTCGTCGACGCCCAGCAGGCCGCCTACATGGAAACCTGCGTCGAGGACGACGAGATCGCCTTGCGCATGGATGCCGGCCGCAAGGCGCTGATGGAGCGCGGCGACGACGACGCCGGCCCCTACCAGAGCCCGATGGAAGACGGCATGCAGCACTTCCACGAGTGGTACCGCCGCGAGATGGGCCTGGCGCCCGGCACGCGTTGACGCCGCGGTGAGCGGCCTGGGCCCGGCGGTGGCGGCATGAAGATGTCGCCACCGGTCTGCATGCTGGGCGCCTCGCTGCTCTTCGCGCTGATGGCTGCCTGCGTGAAGCTGGCCTCGGCGCACTACAGCACCGGCGAGATCGTTCTGTACCGTTCGCTGATCGGCCTGGTGCTGATGGCGGTGGCGCTGCGCACACGCGGCCTGAGCTTGCGCACGCCCGTGCCGGGCATGCATTTCTGGCGCAGCGTCAGCGGCACCGTGGCGCTGGTGATGTGGTTCTACGCGGTCAGCGTGCTGCCGCTGGGCACGGCCATGACGCTGAACTACACGGCACCGGTGTGGATCGCGCTCTTCCTCATCGGCGGCAGCGTGATGCTGGGCCAGGCCCGCGTGGACGGCCGGCTCGTGGGCACGGTGCTCATCGGCTTTGCCGGCGTGGCGCTGGTGCTGCGGCCCACGCTCGATCCGCAGCAGCTCTGGGGCGGGCTGGTGGGCCTGCTGTCGGGCGTTCTCTCGGCCGTGGCCTACCTGGGCGTGACGGCGCTGGGCCGCGCGGGCGAGCCCAGCGAGCGCGTGGTGCTGTACTTCTCGGCCACCGGCGTCCTGGCGGGCGTGGGCCTGGCGCTGCTCTCGGGCCCCCTGCACGGGCACACGCTCGCCGGCGTGTTGCAGTTGGCCGCCATCGGCGCGCTGGCCACCGGCGCGCAGTGGCTGATGACGCGCGCCTACGCCGGCGGCGCCACGCTGGGCATCGCGACGCTGCAGTACCTG
Source organism: Rubrivivax sp. (assembly GCA_051861265.1). Taxonomy (GTDB): domain Bacteria; phylum Pseudomonadota; class Gammaproteobacteria; order Burkholderiales; family Burkholderiaceae_C; genus Rubrivivax. The sequence goes on along the minus strand of JBHYDA010000005.1, from coordinate 137,383 downwards.
GGCATCGCCTACGCCTTCGTGCTGGGCGTGTGGCTCTTCGACGACCCGGTCACGCCGCAGGCGCTGGCCGGCATGGCCCTCATCATTGGCGCCGGCGTGGCCGCCACACTGCTGCGCGCCCGGCCACAGCGCCCCGACGCGAACCCCACCGAAACCTGAAGCAGGAGATCCGCCCATGGCCCACCAGACCTTGATCACCGCCGCGGAACTGATCGCGCTGCAGGCCCGGGGCGCGCCGCTGGTGCTGCTGGATTGCGGCTTCGACCTCGCCGACACCGGCGCCGGCGAACGGGCCCACGCCACCAGCCACCTGCCCGGCGCCGTCTACGCCCACCTGGACCGCGACCTCTCGGGCGGCAAGACCGGCCGCAACGGCCGCCACCCGCTGCCCGAGCGCAGCACGCTGGCGGCGCGCGCAGGGGCCTGGGGCATCGCGCCTGGCGTGCAGGTGGTGGCCTACGACGCGCAAGGCGGCCCCTACGCCGCACGCGCCTGGTGGCTGCTGCGCTGGCTGGGCCACGCCGAGGTGGCCGTGCTCGACGGCGGCCCAGCCGCCTGGCAGGCTGCAGGCGGCACGCTGAGCACCGTGCCCGCCGCGCCCCAGGCTGCCGCGCCCTACCCTGCAGCCGCCCCGGCCATGCCCACGGTGGACGCGGACACGCTGCTGGCGCGCCTGGGCGACGTGGCCCAGGGCCGCCTGCGCCTCTTCGACGCCCGTGCGGCCGAGCGCTTCCGGGGCGACGTCGAGCCGCTGGACCCCGTGGCCGGCCACATCCCTGGCGCCACGCTGCGTTTCTTCAAGGACAACCTCGGCCCTGACGGCCGCTTCAAGCCTGCGGCGCAGCTGCGCGCGGAGTTCGAAGCCCTGGGCGGCGCCGACGCCAGCACCGCGGTGCACCAGTGCGGCTCGGGCGTCACGGCCTGCCACAACCTGCTGGCGATGGCGCACGCCGGCCTGGGCACCGCGCTGCTCTACCCAGGCTCCTGGAGCGAGTGGTGCAGCGACCCCGCCAGGCCCGTGGCACGCGGCTGAAGCAGCGCGCTGCGGCGGTGCCTGCAGGCCTGTCTTGAGGCGCATCAAGCCCCTTCGGCCGCGAAGGCGCACACTGCCGACAGCGGCAGCACCTTCGCTGATGTCCGCGCACAGGAGCAGCACCATGTACCAGCGCATCCTCTTCCCCACCGACGGTTCCGACATCACCGCCAAGGCCCTGCAGACGGCCTTGGGCCTGGCCAAGCTGACCGGGGCCGAACTCTGCGTGCTCGCGGTGAAGGAACCCTTCCCCTACAGCGCCATCTCCGAGATGCAGCCCGTGCCGCCGCAGGAGTTCTTCGACACGCAGGAGCGCATCGCCGGCGCGAGGGTGAAGACGGTTGCCGATGCCGCAGCCGCCGCGGGCGTGGGCAGCAAGGGCTACACGGTCGAGGCGCTGCACCCCTGGGAGGCCATCCTCGAACACGCCAAGGCCCAGGGTTGCGACCTCATCGTGATGGCCTCGCACGGCCGGCGCGGCATGAGCGCCCTGCTGCTGGGCAGCGAGACGCAGAAGGTGCTGACGCACAGCACGCTGCCGGTGCTGGTCGTCCGGTAAGGCTCCTCAGTGCGCGTGGCCGCTGTGCAAACCGGCGGTGGCCAGCAACACGAGACCCAGGCCGGCGCCCAGCCAGCCGATCTGCGTGAAGGTCTCGCGCCAGTTCAGCCGCTTCTGCAGTTGCGGCAGCAGATCGGCCACGGCCACGTAGATGAAGCTGCTGGAGGCCACCACCAGCATGTACGGCAGCACCTCGTCCCAGGTGCCGACGAGGAAGTAGCCCAGCACACCGCCGGCCACAGCGGCCAGGCCCGACAGGGCGTTGAAGAGCAGCGCCTTGCGGCGTGAGAAACCGGCGTTGAGCAGCACGATGTAGTCGCCGGCCTCTTGCGGAATCTCGTGCGCCAGGATGGCCAGCGCCGTCACCACGCCCAAAGCCGGGTCGGCGATGAAGGCCACGGCGATGATGACGCCGTCGCAGAAGTTGTGCACCGAATCGCCCACCAGCACGCTCAGGCCGCCGCGGCCGGCGCGTTCGGCATCGGTGTGGTGGTGGTGGTCGTGGCCGTCGCCGTCGTGGTGGTGGTCGTGGCGGTAGAGCTCGGCCTTCTCCAGCAGCCAGAAGAACAGCAGGCCGCCCAGCAGCGTGGCGAAGAGCACCTGTGGATCGCGGCCCTCGAAGGCCTCGGGCAGCACATGCAGCAGCGCCGTGCCCAGCAGCACCCCGGCCGAGAGGCTGACCAGGCTCTTGACCACGCGGCCGAGCACGGCCACGGTCAGAGAAGCCGCCACCACCACGGAGAGCAAGCTGCCGAAGGTGGTGGCCAGAGCGATGTAGAGAAGCGTCATCAAGAAAACGGGCCGGCGTTTGGCCGACCCTGTTGCAAACATCTTAGCCAGCCTGTCAAGCGCCGGCCCCGACCGGCGGCTGGCGCCGCCGGCTCAGCGCCTTCAGGCCACGCCCTGGGCCTTGAACCAGGCCAGCGCGCGCCGCCAGCCGTCGTCGGCCGCTTCCTTGCGGTAGCTGGGGCGGTAGTCGGCGTGGAAGGCGTGCGGCGCTTCGGGGTAGACCACGAACTCGCTCTTCTTCGCGGCAGCACCGCCGGCGGCCAGCGCCTTCTTCATCTGTTCCACGGTGTCCAGTGGGATGCCGGTGTCCTTCTCGCCGTACAGGCCCAGCACCGGGCCGTGCAGGCGCGCGGCCACATCCACCGGGTGCACCGGTTGCAAGGCGCTGGGCTGGCCCACGAGGCGACCGTACCAGGCCACGCCCGCCTTCACCGCGGGGTTGTGCGCGCTGTAGAGCCAGGTGATGCGCCCGCCCCAGCAGAAGCCGGTGATGCCCAGCTTGGTGGCGTCGGCGCCCTGGGCGCGGGCCCAGGCCACGGTGGCGTCCAGGTCGGCCATCACCTGGCCGTCGGGCACCTTGCTGATGACCTCGGAGATCAGCTTGGCGAGTTCGCCGTACTCGGTGGGGTCGCCCTGGCGCACGAAGAGCTCGGGCGCGATGGCGAAGAAACCGGCCTTGGCGAAACGCCGCGCCACGTCGGCGATGTACTCGTGCACGCCGAAGATCTCGCTGATCACCAGCACCACGGGCGCGTTCTTGCGGTCGGCCGGCGCGGCGCGGTAGGCCGGCATCTTGAAGCCGTTCACGTCGATGGTGACCTCGCCGGCCACGAGGCCCTGGCTGTCGGTCTTCACGACGGTCTGCGCCATCACCGGCAGCACGGCCGCGGCGAAGCCGGTGCCGACGCTGCGGCCCACGAACTGTCGGCGGCTGAGGCCATCCAGCGCGGTCTGCGCGGGCACCAGGGTGTCGAAGTCTTCCTTGAGCATGCGGTGTCTCCTCGTTGGGGCGCGCACCCGGCGGTGCACGGGCGGGATTGTCCCCGAGGGCGGCGGGTACGATCGCCGGCATGGAATCCCAAGTGAACCCGGCCGGCCCGCTGGCCGCCGTGGACATCGGCTCGAACAGCTTCCGCCTCGAGATCGGCCAACTGCCGCACGGCCGCTACAAGCGCATCGACTACCTCAAGGAAACCGTGCGCCTGGGCGCCGGTCTCGACGGCAGCGGCATGCTCACCGAAGAGGCCCAGCAGCGGGGCCTGGCCTGCCTGCGGCGCTTCTCGGCAAGGCTGGCGGGCTTTGCACCCGGCCAGGTGCGTGCGGTGGCCACGCAGACGCTGCGCGAGGCACGCAACCGCAACGCCTTCCTGCTGCGTGCGCAGGAGGCCCTGGGCTTTCCCATCGAGATCATCTCGGGCCGCGAGGAAGCGCGCCTGATCTACGCCGGCGTGGCGCGGCTGCAGCCCAGCGACGAGCGCCGCTTCGTCATCGACATCGGCGGGCGCAGCACCGAGCTCATCCTCGGCCAGGGCAGCCAGCCGCTCGTGGCCGAGAGCTTCGGGGTCGGTTGCGTGAGCCTCTCGCTGCGCTACTTCGAGGACGGACGGCTCACGCCTGCGGCCTTCCGCGCCGCGCAGGTGGCCGCGGGCGCAGAGCTGGAAGAAGCGCTGCAGCCCTTCGCACGCGACAAGTGGGTGCAGGCGCTCGGCTCCTCGGGCACGGCCGGCGCGGTGTCGCAGCTGCTGCAGGCCTCCGGGCACAGCGACGGGCGCATCACGCCGGCCGGGCTGCGCTGGTGCATCGAGCGCTGCATTGAAGCTGGCCACATCGACCAGATCGAAGTACCGGGGCTGAAGCCCGAGCGCCGCGCGGTGCTGCCGGGCGGGCTGGCCATCCTGTACACGCTGGCGGCGCAGTTCCAGATCGAGACGCTGTGGCCGGCCAAGGGCGCGCTGCGCCAGGGCGTGGTCTTCGACCTGCACGAACGCCTGCTCGCCGCCCGCGCCCCGGCCGGCGGCGCCGCGCTGCGCGACCCGCGCGAGGCCTCGGTGCTGGAGCTGCAGCAGCGCTTCCGCGTCGACACGGCGCAGACGGGGCGCGTCGCCGCGCTGGCGCTCAAGCTCTTCGACGAGGTGATGCCCGACGCCGAAGCCGAGACGCGGCGCGAACTCGGCTGGGCCTGCGCGCTGCACGAGCTGGGGCTGATGGTCTCGCACCACGACCACCACCGCCACAGCGCCTACCTGCTGTCCAACGTCGACGCGCCGGGCTTCTCGCAGAGCCAGCAGCGCCGCATCGCCGACCTCGTGCTGGCGCAGCGCGGCGGCCTGCGCAAGATCGAGCCGCAACTGGCCAGCGAGACCTTCGCCTGGCAGGTGCTGTGCCTGCGGCTGGCCGTGATCAAGACCCACGCCCGCGGCCCCATCGACGTGCAGGCCCTGGCCTTGCGCGTGAAGGGGCGCGATGCGCTGCTGGGCTACACCGAGGTCTGGGCCGAAGCCCATCCACGCACGCTGTTCCTGCTGCGCGAGGAAGCGCTGGCCTGGACGCGCAGCGGCCCCCTCAGGCTGGTGCTGCCCGGCTGAAGCCGGCCCAGGGCCGCCACCGCGGCCCGTATCATCGCGCCCCCATGCGTGCCCTGTGGATCCGCGTCCTGCTGCTCGCCGTGTTCTTCAACACGGTGCTGGGCGTGCCCTTGCACGCCGCCGAGCACCTGCACGGCCTGCCCGGGCACGCACACACCCACGGCGCTGACTGCGAAGACGCGGCGGTCGCTCATGCGCACACACACGAGCATGTAGACGCGCATGCCCACGGGCAGGCCACCGACAGCGAAGCACCGCACGGCGCCCACGGCATTTGCACCTGGTGCTCCAGCCACGCCCAACTGGCGGCGGCCCTGCTGGGGCCAGCGGGCCTGGCCTTGCCGGCCGCGGCGGCAGCCGCTGCACCCGCGATGGCGGCGGCCGAGGCCGACCACGCCCCAGCTCCGCGCTGGCGCTACGCCGCGCGCGCACCACCCCCGGTGCAATGACGACTCCCGGCCCCTGCGGCCGGGCTTGAACTTCGCCTCGAACCCGGCCCGCTGCGGCCGCGTTCGGCCTTGTCGTCCTGGCCCCGCCGCCTTCACTTTCCGGCGGGGCCCACCCGGGTTTCCACGTCATGAACACCACCCCCGCGCTGGCCCCTTTGCCAGCCGCCCTGGCCTTTGCCTTTCTCGCCCTGACGGGCCACGCACAGGCCCAGACCCCTGCGGCCTCAGCCACCCCCGCAGGCAGCGCCGCTGCGGCGGGCAGCCCGGCCACGGCCACCATCGAGGTGGTGGGCCGCCGCCAATCGGGTGCGTACCACGCCGCCGAGGCCGCCGGCGCCAAGAGCGAGCTGCCGCTGCGCGAGCTGCCGCAGTCGGTGCGTGTGGTCACGCGCCAGGCCATCGACGACCTCGGTGCCACCAAGCTCGACGATGTGCTCGATTACGTGGGCGGCGTTTCGCGCCAGAACAACTTCGGCGGGCTGTGGGACAACATCGCCATCCGCGGCCTGCCCGGCGACCAGAACGTCGGCATGGCCACGCTCTTCAACGGCCTGCCCAGCGGCCGCGGCTTCAACGCCCCGCGCGATCTGGCCGGCATCGAGCGCATCGAATTCCTCAAGGGCACGGCCGCGGCGCTCTACGGCAGCAGCGAGCCCGGCGGCACGCTCAACGTCGTGTCGAAGAAGCCGCTGTGGCAGGCCGGCCATGCCGCCGAGCTTTACCTCGGCAGCTTCAACATGCGGCGCGGCGCGCTGGACAGCAGCGGCCCGCTGGGCGAGACCGTGGCCTACCGGCTGAACGTGGCGGTGGAAAAGCGCGACTCGTTCCGCGATGTCGTCACCGCCTCGCGCGAGGTGGTGGCGCCGGCGCTGACCTGGCGCATCGGCGCCGACACCACGCTGGACTACCGCGGCGAAGCGCTGCGCCACCGCACGCCGCTGGACCGCGGCGTGGTGGCCGTCAACGGCCAACTGGGTGCCATCCCGCGCAGCCGCTTCCTGGGCGAGCCGGCCGATGGCGATGTCACCGTGCGCAACCAGACGCACCAGCTCGTGCTGGCGCACAGCTTCAGCGAGAGCTGGCGCGGCCGCGTGGCACTGTCCTACCGCGAAACCGACCTGCTGGGCTTCTCCACCGAGCCCACGGCGCTGCAGGCCAGCGGCCTCTTGACGCGGCAGCGCCGCTTCCGCGACTACAACTCCGACGACACCGCACTGCAGGCCGAACTGCAGGGCAAGCAGCGCTGGGGCGGCATGGCGCACGAGCTGCTGGTGGGCGTGGAGACCTACCGGTTCGAGATGGACAGCGTGATGCTGCGCGCCAACCCCACGGCCACCAGCCCTTACGCCATCAACATCTTCGCGCCCGTTTACGGACAGGCGCAGCCGGTGCCGCCACTCAACCTCAGCACGCTGGAAGAACAGCGCAACACGGCCTTGTACCTGCAAGACGCCGTGACCCTGGCGCCGCAATGGCGCCTGGTGGCGGGTGTGCGCATGGACCGCTACCGCCAAAGCCTGCTGAACCGCCGCAACGGCACCACGCAGTTGCAGGAGCCCAGCGCCACATCGCCGCGGCTGGGCCTGAGCTGGCTGCCCGCGCCGGCCTGGACGGTGTACGCCAACGCCGGCCGCTCCTTCCGCGCCAACGTCGGCACCGACCGCAACGGCGCGAGCTTCGAGCCCGAGACCGGCCGCGCGCTGGAACTCGGCGCGAAGTGGGAAAGCCCGGGCCAGCGCCTGGGCGTGACCGCCGCCGTCTTCGACATCCGCAAGCGCAAGGTGCTGAGCACCGACCCGGTCAACACCAGCTTTTCGGTGGCCACTGGCGAGATCACCAGCCGCGGCGCGGAGTTCGACCTGAGCGGCCAGCTCACGCCGCAATGGCGCCTGAATGCCAGCCTCGTCTACAACGAGGTGAAGATCTCGCGCGACAACACCGCCTCGCTGGTGGGCACGCGGCTGCTGAACACCCCGCGCGTCAACGGCAGCGTGCTGGCGGTGTACGAAGGCGAGCTCGCCGGCCAACGCTACGGCGTGGGTGGCGGGCTCACGCACGTGGGCAGCCGCGTCGGCCAGGCCGGCGACCCCAGCTTCCTGCTGCCGGCCTACACCACCGCCAAGCTGGTGGCGCACTGGCGGCTGAGCAGCACGATGCGCCTGACGCTGGACGTCGACAACCTCTTCGACGAGACCTACTACACCAGCAGCTTCAGCCGCGTGTGGGTGACGCCGGGCACGGCCCGCAGCGCCACGCTGGGCCTGCAGGCGCGCTTCTGACCGGGGGAAGGCCATGACCCCCTCGACGCTGAACGAAGCCGGCCCGGTGCTGCAGGCCGAAGGTGTGGTTGCCGGCTACGGCGCGCAGCCCGTGCTGCAGGGCCTGGACCTCACGGTGCAGGCCGGCGAGATCTACGCGCTGCTGGGGGCCAACGGCGCCGGCAAGACGACGACGCTGAGCCTCTTCCTCGGCTTCCTGCAGCCCAGCGCCGGACGCGTGCGCGTGCAGGGCCTCGACCCTGCCACCGATGCCGCTGCGGCGCGGCGCTGCCTGGCCTACATCCCCGAGAACGTGGCGCTCTACGAGCACCTCAGCGCCGAGGAGAACCTGGCCTACCTGCTGCACCTGGCAGGACAGCCGGCACCGGCCACCGCGCTGACGCAGGCGCTGGAAGCCGCAGGCCTGGCCCCGGCGGCGCACAGCCGGCGCGTGGGCGGTTTCTCCAAAGGCATGCGGCAGAAAGTGGCCATCGCGCTGGCGCTGGCGCGCCAGGTGCCTGCGCTGCTGCTGGACGAGCCCACATCGGGCCTGGACCCGCAGGCCTGCGCCGAGTTCAACCGCCTCTTGCGGCAATTGCGCGAACGCGGCGTGGCGGTGCTGATGGTCACCCACGACCTGCTGGGCGTGGCCGAGGTGGCCGACCGCATCGGCTTCATCAACGCCGGCCGCCTGCAGGATGAAGTGGCGACCCAGGGCGAAGCCCGCTTCGACGTGCTGGCGCTCCACCGGCGCTACAGCGCACACGGCACCGCCGCGGCGCCACAGCAGGTGCCGGCATGAAGGCCGCCCTGCACGTCGCCCGGGAAGAATGGCGCTGGTGGTGGCGCGGCCGCGTGGCCGCCGTGGGCCTGGCGCTGTGGCTGCTGCTGGTGGCAGTGGCCGCTTTCACCGCGTGGGAGCAGCGCAGCAGCGCCGCTGCGCAGCGTGCACAGCACCAGCAGCAGATGGACGAAGCCTTCGAGGCCCAGCCCGACCGCCACCCGCACCGCATGGTGCACTACGGCCACTTCGCCTTCCGCCCCTTGAGCGCGCTGGCCGCCTTCGACCCCGGCACCGACGCCTACACCGGCCACACGCTCTTCCTCGAAGGCCACCGCCAGAACAGCGCCAACTTCGGCGAGGTGCGGCAATCATCGCTGCTGCTGCGTTTCGGGCAGCTCACGCCGGCCTTCGTGCTGCAGGTGCTGGCGCCGCTGCTGCTGGTGTTCATCGGCCACGCAGCGCTGGCGCGCGAGCGCGAGGCCGGCACCTTGCGCGTGCTGCTGGCGCAAGGCCTCTCGCCACGGCTGCTGATGGCCGGCAAGGCGCTGGCCCTTGCCGGCGTGGCCGTGTTGATGCTCGCGCCGGCCCTGGTGGCGCTGGCAGCGATGGTGGCCATGGGCGGCGCGCCGGCGCTGTCGGCGCTGACCCTGGCGCTGGGCTACGCCGCCTGGCTGGGCCTGTGGGTGCTGGCGGTGGTGGCGGTGTCGGCGCTGTGCCGGCGCGGCCGCGATGCACTGCTGGTGCTGCTCGCGCTGTGGGTGGCGGCGGTGGTGGTGCTGCCGCGCGCGGCATCGGAACTGGCCAGCACGCTGTCGCCGCTGCCCACGCGCGTGGAGACCGACATCGCGATCCGCCGTGAGCTGGCGGCCCTGGCCGATGCCCACAACGCCGGTGATGTGCGCCACGCGGCTTTCCGGCAGCGCACGTTGGCGCAGTACGGCGTCAGCCGCATCGAAGACCTGCCGCTGAACTACAAGGGCCTGGTGGCGATGGAGAGCGAGCGCCAGACCAGCGAGCTCTTCGTGCGCCACGCCAGCGAGAGCTTCGCGCGCCAGCAGGCGCAGCAGGCCTGGGTGGACCGCTTCGCAGCGGTCAGCCCTGTGCTGGCGCTGCGCCGCGTGTCGATGGTGCTCGCCGGCACCGACCTGCAGGCCTACCAGCGTTTCATGGAAGGCGCCGAGGCCCACCGCTACCAGATGGTGCAGGCGCTCAACCGCCTGCAGGCCGAGCAGATGACGCTGCAGACCGACCGCTCCAGCCGCGACGACCGCATCAGCCGCGTGCACTGGCAGGGCATCGCCGATTTCGAGCACCGGCCCGAGGCTCCGGGCTCGACCGCGCAGCGCGCCCTGCCCGCAGCCGCCGTGCTGCTGGCCTGGCTGTTCGCCCTGGGCGGACTGCTGGCATTCGCCACGCGCCGGCTCGGAAAGGCCCAGCCATGAGTGCCTGGCGCTTCGAGCTGCGGCTCTTGCTGCGTGCACGCACCGCCGCGGCGGCACTGCTCTTGCTCATGCTGTTGTCGACCCTGGCGGTGCTGGGCGGCCTGCGTGAACAGGCGCGACAGCAGACCACACTGGCGCGCGTGCAGGCGATGAACGACGAAGAGCTCGCGGTGCAGGCCCGGCAGTACGCGGCCAAGGGCGATGCCGGGGCCGCGGCGTACTACAGCTTCCACGCCACCTGGGACCCGCCTGCACCGGCCAGCTTCCTGGCTCTGGGCCTGCGCGACACCAGCCCGCTGGTGCTGCGCGTGCGTGCGCTGGCGCTGCAGGCGCAGTTGCACGAGGGCGAGACGCACAACCCCGAGCTGGCGCTGCTGGGCCGGCTGGACTACGCCTTCGTGCTCGTCTACCTGGCGCCGCTCCTGCTCATCGTGCTGCTGTACGACCTCGTCTCGGGCGAACGCGCGGCCGGCCGCCTGGCCACGCTGGCAGCGCTGCCCGGAGGCGGCACCCGCCTGTGGTGGCGCCGCGCCGGGCTGCGCGCGGGGCTGGCCTTCGTGGCCTTGAGCCTGCCGGTCTTGCTGGCCGCCTTGTGGCAAGGGCTTCCGGCCGGCGCCTTGCTCGCCGTGCTGGGCAGCACCGCGGCCTACGTGGCGGTGTGGACGGGCCTGGCCTTGGTGGTGGCCGCCGGCCGCTGGCGCTCGGCCACCAACGCCCTGCTGCTGGTGGGCGCCTGGGCGCTGCTGACGCTCGTGCTGCCCAGCCTCGTGCAGGCCGCCATCGCGCGTGCGCTGCCAGCGCAGCAAGGCGCGGCGCTGATGCTGGCGCAGCGCCAGGCCGTGCACGGCGCCTGGGACGAACCGCGCGAGGCCACGCTGCAGCGCTTCTTCCAGAGCCACCCCGCATGGCGAGACACCGCGCCGCTGCCCCAGGGCTTCCACTGGAAGTGGTACTACGCCTTCCAGCAACTGGGCGATGAGAGCGTGGCACCACAGGTGGCGGCCTACCGCCAGAGCCTGCTGGCGCGCCAGCGCTGGACCGAGCGCGCCGGCTGGTTGCTGCCCTCGGTGGCCGTGCAGACCGCGCTGCACCGCGTGGCAGGCACCGACCTGCCGGCACAGCTGGCCTACCAGGACGCCATCGCGCGCTTCCACGCGCGGCTGCGTGAGCAGCTCTACCCCTACCTGTTCACGGACCAGCCTTACGGCGCATCCGATATCGCGCAGCAGCCGCGCTTCGAGCCGGCGTCGGCAGGCGCTGGCGTGCCGGCGCACGCGGCCGCGCTGGGCCTGCTGGGCGTGGTCTTGCTCGTCATGGGCGACCGCGCGCTGCGGCGGGCCGCGCGGCCCTGATCAAACGAGTTCGGGCGACACCACGGCGTGCAGCACCACCTGCAGCACGCCTTCACGCTCGCGCGCGCGCAGCCACCACACGGCGGCCTTGCGCACGGCCCAGGTCTGCGCCTGGCCCGACAGCAGGTAGCCGGCCGCCAAGCCCAGCACCGGCTGGTGGCCCACCACCAGCACGGGCTCGCGCGCATCGGGCCAACGCACGGCGTGCAGCAGGCCCTCGACGTTGCCATCCGGGGCCAGCGCGGGCACGGTCTTGAGCTTGCGGTCCAGTGCCGCGGCCGTCTGCTGCGCGCGGCGCGCAGGGCTCACCAGCACGCGCGTGCTGGCGGGCAGCTGGCGGTTCAGCCAGCCGGCCACACGCTGCGCCTGGCGCTCGCCCTTGCTGGTGAGCGCGCGGTCCAGGTCGTCCTGCACCTCGCGCATTTCCAGGGCTTCGGCATGGCGCCAGAGGATGAGGTCCATGCCGAACTTGCGGGGCTTCAACCGAGGCGTTGCATGAGCGCGCGCTGGGCGCTGGCGCCCTTCTCCGACACCCGCTTGTAGCGGCCGCTGCTGTCCAGCACCCAGGCGTCGCGCTGGTCGTGCAGATAGGGCACCAGGGCCTCGTCGATGATGCGCTGGCGCAGCGCGGCATCGCGCACCGGCCAGGCCAGCTCGATGCGGCGGAACATGTTGCGGCTCATCCAGTCGGCGCTGCTGAGGTAGAGCACCTCGTCGTCTTCGCCATCGCCCCAGCGGAAATACAGCACGCGCGTGTGCTCGAGGAAGCGGCCGATGACCGAGCGCACGCGGATGTTCTCGGTGCGCCCCGGCACGCCCGGCGGCAGCATGCAGGCGCCGCGCACGATGAGGTCGATGCTGGCGCCGGCGGTGCTGGCTTCGATCAGCGCGTGCATCAGCTGCGGGTCGGTGAGCGCGTTGATCTTCACCACCACACGCGCCGGCTTGCCGGCACGCGCCGCTTCGGCCACCTGCCCCAGGTGCTTGACCATGCGCTTGTGCAGGCCGAAGGGCGCCGTCACCAGGTGCTTGGGCGGCTTCACCTGCGTCTGGCTGGCCAGCTGCAGGAACACCGCGTCGGCATCGGCGGTGAGACCGGGGTCGGCCGTGAGGTAGCCCAGGTCGGTGTACATGCGCGCGGTGCGCGGGTTGTAGTTGCCGGTGCTCAGGTGGGCGTAGCGCCGCAGCCGCGTCTGCGCGGGCTTCTTGCCGCGGGCTGGCGCGGTGGTTTCGCGCCGCGTCACCAGCAGCATCTTGGCGTGCGTCTTCAGGCCCACGATGCCGTAGACCACCTGCGCGCCCACGGCCTCCAGGCGCTCGGCCCAGTTGATGTTGGCCTCTTCGTCGAAGCGTGCCTTCAGCTCCACCACGGCCAGCACTTCCTTGCCGCGGCGCGCCGCTTCGATCAGCAGGTCCATCAACACGCTCTGCGTGCCGGTGCGGTAGATGGTCTGCTTGATGGCCAGCACATCGGGGTCGTGCACCGCCTCGCGCAGGAACTGCACCACGGGCTCGAAGCTTTCGAAGGGGTGGTGCAGCAGCACGTCGCGCTGGCGCAGTTGTTCGAAGATGGACCGCCCGTGCGGCAGGCGGCCAGCGGGCCAGCGCGGCTCGAAGGGCGGGAAACGCAGCGACGGCGCTTCAGCCTGGTCGATCAGCTGGTTCAGGCGCACCAGGTTCACCGGCCCGTTGACCTTGTACAGCGCCACCTCGGGCAGGCTGAACTGCTCCAGCAAGAACGCCGTCAGTTCGTCGGGACAGGTGTTCACCACCTCCAGCCGGATGGCCTGGCCGAAGTGCCGCAGCGTGAGGCCGCTGCGCAGCGCCTGGCGCAGGTTGGTGACGTCGTCTTCGTCCACTTCCAGATCGGAATCGCGCGTCACGCGGAACTGCGAGAACGACTGCACCTGCCGCCCCGGGAACAGCGCCCCCAGGTGGGCACGGATCACGCTGGTCAGCAGCACGAAGCCCTGGTAGCCCGGCGTCAGCGCCGCGGGCAGGCGGATCACGCGCGGCAGCACACGTGGCACCTTCACGATGGCGATCTGGTTCTCGCGCCCGAAGGCGTCGCGCCCGCCCACCTTGGCGATGAAGTTCAGGCTCTTGTTGGCCACCAGCGGGAAGGGGTGGCTCGGGTCCAGGCTCAGCGGCACGAGCAGCGGACGCACCTGCTGCTCGAAGAAGGTTTCCACCCAATCGCGCTGCGCGGCGTTGCGCTGGGCGTGGTTCAGCACCTTGATGCCCTGGGCTTCCAGCGCCGGCATCACTTCGTTGTTGAAGAGCGTGTACTGCTCGTCGATGAGTTCGTGCGCGGCCTGCGCCACCGCAGCCAGGTCGGCCTGCGTGATACCGCTGCCGGGCTGGCGCACGGCCTCAATGTAGTCGGCCACGCGCACCTCGAAGAACTCGTCGAGGTTGCTGCTGACGATGGTGACGTAGCGCAGCCGCTCCAGCAGCGGCACGTCGTCGCGCCGCGCCTGCGCCAGCACGCGGCGGTTGAACTGCAGCAGCGAACGTTCGCGGTCCAGCAGGTTCAGCGCCGCGGTCTGCGCGGCCTTCTCACGCAGCGCGCTGGTGCGGTCTTCGGTGAGGGCCACGGTGGCGGGCCGGCGCTGCGCCTGCAGGGCCTGGGGCTGTTGGGCGGGCGGGGGGCTGGGATCGCTCATCACCGGCTAGTCTATGAACTTCCCATGACAAGGCCGCGACATGCGGTGCATTCCATGACCACGCTCAAGTCCTTGACCCCGCGGCGCCTGGCTGCCGCGCTGGCCCTCGCCCCCCTGCTGGCAGCCACCGCTCCGGCCGCCTGGGCCCAGGCGCCCACGCTCACCGTCACCCCCGTGATGGAAAAACTGCGCGGCCCCTGGGACCTGGCCTTCGCCCCTGGCGGCGCCATGCTTTACACCGAGAAGTGCCACGGTCTTTGGGTTCGCCTGCCCGACGGCAGCACGCGCCATCTGTGGGGCACCGAAGGCGCCGCACTCGCCGCGCCAGACATCTTCTGCCAGGGCCAGAGCGGCGTGCACGGCGTCGCGGTGGACCCGGCTTTCGCGCAGGGCCAGCGCTTCGTCTACGTCTACACCGCCAGCAACCTGCAGACCAACCCGCGTGTCAACCGCGTGGTGCGCCTGCAGGTGGGCGCCGACTGGAAGACCGTGGGCCAGCGCACCGACATCGTGCCCGACATCGCCTTCAAGGACGCCCGCCGCGTGGGCGGCCCGGGCGCGCACAGCGGTGGGCGCATCCGCTTCGGGCCTGATGGCTACTTGTGGATCACCACTGGCGACAACCACGACCCTGGCCTGCCGCAAGACCCTCAGCGCCTGGGCGGCAAGGTGCTGCGCGTGGACCGCGACGGCAAGGCCGCGCCCGGCAACGGCGCGCCGGCCGGCTTCGACGCCCGCATCTACACCTACGGCCACCGCAACGTGCAGGGCATCGCCTTCCGGCCCGTGGGCCAGCCCAATGCCGGCCAGGCCTACACCTCGGAGCACGGCCCCAACCACAGCGACGAGCTGACGGCGCTGGTGCCCGGCGGCAATGGCGGCTGGGACCCGCAGAACCGCCCTGACCTGAAGTGCAGCGACGGCTACTGCGGTTACTCGGGCAACCCCTTCACGATGCCCATGACCGACACCCAGCGCTTCCCGAAAGCCATGCTGCCGGCCTGGAACAACGAGCAGCGCTCGCAGGGCATGGGCCCGCTGGCCTTCCTGGAAGGGGCGCAGTGGAAGGGCTGGAACGGCAAGCTCGCGGTGGCGCTGATGCGCGACCAGCGCCTGGACATCGTCACCCTCGACGCCCAGGGCAAGGCCGCGAAGGTGGAAACCGCCGATCTGCCCAAGCTGCGTCTGCGCAGCGTGGTGCCCGGCCCCGACGGCGCGCTGTGGGGCAGCACCGACGACGGGCAGATCCTGAAGATCAGCCCGAAGTGAGCGTCACACCGCCAGCAGATGCTGGCGGTAGTGAATCAGTTCGTCGATGGACTCGTGGATGTCGGCCAGCGCGGTGTGCGCCTGCGCCTTCTTGAAGCCTTCCATCGCTGCCGGCTTCCAGCGCCGCGCCAGTTCCTTCAGCGTGCTGACGTCGAGGTTGCGGTAGTGGAAGAAGGCTTCCAGCGCCGGCATGCCCCGCGCGAGGAAGCGGCGGTCCTGGCAGATGCTGTTGCCGCACATCGGGCTCTTGCCCTTGGGCACGTACTGTTTCAGGAACGCGATCACCGCGGCCTCGGCCGCGGCTTCGTCCGTGGTGGAGTTGCGCACGCGCTCGGTCAGCCCGCTCTTGCCGTGCGTGCCCTTGTTCCAGTTGTCCATGCCGTCGAGCACGGCGTCGCTCTGGTGCACCGCAAAGACCGGGCCTTCCACGCGCACCGTCAGGTGCGGGTCGGTCACCACCACCGCGATCTCGATGATGCGGTCGCTGTCGGGCAGCAAGCCGGTCATCTCCAGGTCGATCCAGATCAGGTTCTGCTCGCTCGGTGCCAGGTTGGGAGCCGCGGAGGTCGTTTCGCTCATGGTGTCTTGCTGCGTGCCGGGAAGGCTGGATTCTCGCCCACGCCTACACTCGCGCCCCATGCATTCCGACCCCATCACCCTGGCCTTCGCGGCGGCGCTGCTGCTCTCGCTGGCCGTCAAGCTGTGGCTGGCCACCCGGCAGATGCGCCACGTGGCCGCACACCGCAACACCGTGCCGGCGGCCTTCGTCGGCACCGTCACGCTGCAAGCCCACCAGAAGGCCGCCGACTACACGCTGGCCAAGGGCCGGCTGGGCCTGATCGCCACCGCCTTCTCCACCCTGGTGCTGCTGGGCTGGACCTTGCTGGGCGGTCTGGACACGCTGAACCTCTGGCTCGTCGACCACCTGCTCCCCGTCAGCAACCCGCTGGTCTACCAGCTGGCGCTGCTGGCGGCCTTCACGCTGATCGGCGCCCTGCTCGACCTGCCGCTGGAGGCCTACAGCACCTTCCGCGTCGAGCAGCGTTTCGGCTTCAACCGCATGACGCCCAAACTATGGCTGGCCGACCTGGCCAAGGGTGCGGCCGTGGGCGTGCTGATCGGGCTGCCGCTGGCCGCCGTCATCCTGTGGATCATGGGCGCCAGCGGCGGGTTGTGGTGGCTGTATGCCTGGGTCACCTGGGTGGCCTTCAACCTCGTGCTGATGGTGCTGTACCCCACCGTCATCGCGCCGATGTTCAACAAGTTCGAGCCGCTGCCCGATGAAGCGCTGAAGCAGCGCGTGCAAGCGCTGATGCAGCGCTGCGGCTTTGCCGCCAAGGGCCTGTTCGTGATGGACGGCAGCAAGCGTTCTGCCCACGCCAACGCCTACTTCACGGGCCTGGGCGCGGCCAAGCGTGTGGTTTTCTTCGACACCCTGCTGCAGCGCCTGACGCCTGGCGAGGTGGAGGCCGTGCTCGCCCACGAGCTGGGCCACTTCAAGCACAAGCATGTGCTCAAGCGCATGGTCGGCATCTTCGCCTTCAGCCTGGCCGGCCTGGCGCTGCTGGGCTGGCTGGCCGGCCAGAGCGGCTTCTATGCCGGCCTGGGCGTGCAGCCCAACATCGCCGCGCCCAACGATGCGCTGGCGCTGCTGCTGTTCATGATGGCGCTGCCGCCCTTCACCTACTTCATCTCACCGCTGATGGCGCACTTCTCGCGCCGCGACGAGTTCCAGGCCGACGCCTATGCCAGCGCGCAGGCCGACGGTGCGCAGCTCGCCAGCGCGCTGCTGAAGCTGCACGAGGACAACGCCGCCACGCTGACGCCCGACCCGCTGTACGTGCGCTTCTACTACTCGCACCCGCCGGCTTCCGAACGCCTGGCAGCTCTGCCCGCGCCCGCCTTGAGCACCCCCCACCCTGCCACTGCCTGAGCCTGCCATGACCGCTGTCCCTACCCCTTTGGCCGCCCTGCACTGCCAGCCCCTGGAAGGCCAGCCGCCGATGGCTGCGACGCAGATCGAGTCCCACCTGGCCGGCGCGCCGGGCTGGGCCCTGGTGGATGGCGCGATCCAGAAGCGCTACGACTTCGCCGACTACCACCACACCATGGCCTTCGTGAACGCCGTGGCCTGGGTGGCGCACGTGGAAGACCACCACCCCGACCTGGCGGTCTCGTACAACCGCTGCACCGTGCGCTTCAACACCCACTCGGTGGGCGGCATCTCCATCAACGACTTCATCTGCGCCGCCAAGCTGGACGCCTTGCAGCGTTGATTTCAGCCGTGACGCCTGTGCCCCATCCGCCGGGCCTGGTGGTGGCCGCCCACGGCCGCCAGGTGATGGTGGAAACGCCGGACGGCCAGCGCGTGCTGTGCCTGACCCGGGGCAAGAAAAGCGAGCTCGTTGTCGGTGATCGCGTGCGGTGGTCCACCACCGGCGACAGCGGCGTCATCGACAGCCTGGTGGAGCGCCGCAACCTGCTGTTCCGCCAGGACGAGTGGCGCACCAAGTCCTTCGCGGCCAACCTCGACCTGCTGCTGATCCTGGTGGCCCCCGAGCCGGTGTTCAGCGAATCGCAGCTCACGCGTGCGCTGATTGCCGCGGCGGCGGCTGACATCCCCGTGTGCATCGGCCTGAACAAGACCGACCTGCCCGGCGCCGCGGCAGCGCGCGAGCGCCTGGCGCCTTACCGTGCGATGGGCACGCAGGTGATCGAACTGGCGCTCAAGCGCGAGCCCGAGGCCGCACGCGCCACACTGGCGCCCCTGCTGGCCGGCCGCACGACGCTGGTGCTGGGCCCCAGCGGCATGGGCAAGAGCACGCTGATCAACTTGCTGGTGCCACAGGCCGAAGCCCAGGTCGGCGAGATCTCGCAGGCGCTGAACACCGGGCGCCACACGACCACGAGCACGCGCTGGTACTGGCTGGACGGCGCTGAAGCCGGCACCGAACCGGGCGCCGGCCCGCGCGCCGCGCTGATCGATTCGCCCGGCTTCCAGGAGTTCGGCCTGCGCCAGGTGGCGCCCGAGCAGTTGGCGAGCCTGATGCCCGACTACGCCGCGGCGCTCGGCCACTGCCGCTTCAACAACTGCAGCCACCTGCACGAGCCCGGCTGCGGCGTGCGCGATGCCGCCGCGCGCGGCGAGATCAGCCCGACGCGGCAGCGCATCTACGGCGAGTTGTTCGAAGAGCTGTCGCAGAAACGGTGGTGAGCGCAGGGCTCACCTGCCGGGGCTCACCCGACCACGTGCGCCAGCGTCAGCAGCGCCACCAGCAGCATCCACAGCACCACCGAGCGCCACACCAGGCCCACCACGCTGTGCAGGTGGCCGGCCTGGGCCGGCGCGCCCGGGGTGGATCCTTGCGCATCGGCCATGCGGGCATCGCCGCCGGCGTTGAAGGTCTTGCTGCGGTCGGGCGTCACACCCGGGGCGGCGGCCCCGCCCAGTTGCACGCCCACAGCGCCCGCGGCGGCGGCCAGGATCACGCCTTCGTTCGGGTGCTGCCAGAGCGCAGCGTCTCGCCGCCAGCTGGCGGCGGCTTCCTCGAAGTTGCCGACGACGGCAAAGCCGAAGGCTGTCAGCCGCGCCGGCACGTGGTCGATCACGCTGAACAGGCGCTGGCTCAGCGCCAGCAGGCCGTCGTTGCCGGGCGCGTCCAGGCTGCGGTGGCGGTAGCTCCAGTAGCGCGTGGAGAACTCGGCCATGCGGTAGAACACCGCACCCATGGGCCCGAAGCCCAGCGCCGAGAACAGCACGAACCAGAAGAAGACGCCGAAGACGTGGCGGTGCGCGGCCAGCAGCGCGTGTTCGATGACGTGGCGAAGTACCTCGGTGCGAGGCAGTTCGCTGGCATCCAGATGGCGCCATTCAGCGAGCAGGCGGCGCGCTTCGTTCTCGTCACCGCGCTCCAGCGCGTCGCGGATGTCGGTGAAGTAGTGGCTGAACTGGCGGAAGCCCAGCGTCAGGTAGAGCAGCGCCACGTCGAAGGCCAGCGCCAGCAGCAGGCTGTAGTGGCTGATCACGAGGTGCACGGCACCCACCAGCACCGCCGGCACCAGCACCGACACGCACCACACCACCACGCGGTGGTGGGGCTGGCCGGCGTCGAAATTGCGGCCGGTCCAGCGCACCCAGGCCATCAGGGTTTCGTGCACCCAGTTGTCGCGCGGCAGCGGCTTGAGCTGTTCGATCAGCAGCGCAAACAGGACGGCAAAGAAACTCATCGCGGCGAATGATAGGGGCTGCCTCGCAGGCCCAGCCCTGGCATGCGATCAGGCGCTGAGAAAGCGGTACAGGTTGCGCAGCATCGCGGCCGTAGCGCCCCAGATGAAGTACTCGCGCGGCTGGCCGTCGGCGCCCAGGCCGGGCCAGGGCATCGAGAGAAACTGCCGAGCCTCGTCTTCGTGCGTGAAGAGGTGACGGCGGTGGTGCGCCGGGTTCATCAGCCAGGCCAGCGGGACCTCGAAGGCCTCGGCCACCTCGAAGCTGTCCAGCGCCACCGTGTAGGGCGCCTGCACGAGCGCAATGACGGGCGTGACGACAAAGCTCGTCACCGTGGTGTAGGTGGGCAGGCGGCCGATGATCTCCACCTCGTGGCGGGCCAAGCCCACCTCTTCCTCGGCCTCGCGCAGCGCAGTGGCTTCCGCGCTGCCGTCTTCGGGCTCGCTGCGGCCGCCCGGGAAACTGATCTGCCCGGCGTGATCGCGCAGGTGGTCGGTGCGCCGCGTCAGCAGCACGTGCAACCCGTCGTCATCGGCGCTGGCCGGCCGCTGCACCAGCGGCACCAGCACCGCGGCATGGGCCGGCTCGCGGCCGCCGAAGGGACGGCCGTCGCCGGTGAACTCCGGCTGCCAGACGGGTGCCGACGCAAAACGCTCGCGAAGGGCCTGCGCGCGCAAAGCGCCAGAGGGTACGGCCGGCAGGTGCGCGTCGATGCCCACCACCGGCACTGCGCGGGGGTCGAGGATGCGCGGTCGGGTCACGCCGGCACCGTGGCATCAAGGCATGAAAAAAGCCGCCCGGAGGCGGCCTTCGTCGGCAGCACCCGGGTCCGGGCGCTGGGGCTCATCCGGCGAGCTTTTCCTTGATGCGCGCCGACTTGCCGCTGCGCTGGCGCAGGTAGTACAGCTTGGCGCGACGCACGTCGCCGCGGCGCTTCACTTCGATGCTGGCGATCAGCGGGCTGTAGGTTTGGAACGTGCGCTCCACGCCTTCGCCGCTGGAGATCTTGCGCACGATGAAGCTGCTGTTCAGGCCGCGGTTGCGCTTGGCGATGACCACGCCTTCGTAGGCCTGCACGCGCTTGCGGGTGCCTTCAACGACATTCACGTTGACGATCACGGTGTCGCCAGGGGCGAAGGCCGGGATGGTCTTGTTCAGGCGAGCAATTTCTTCCTGCTCGAGGACGGCAATCAGGTTCAAGGTTTTCTCCGAAGTGATCGTGTCGCGGGCTGTTGCGGAATTGTTCGCCAGGCGGTGGGCACCGAGGCCCAGGCCCGGGCGATGGCCCGGCAGAGGATCGAAAAGCCTTTGATTATAGCCCGAGACCGGCGAGGAATCGCTCGTCCTGCTTGCTCAAGCGCCCGGCGGCGCGGGCCGCGGTGATCAGCTCGGGCCGGCGGCGCGCGGTGGCCTCCAGCGAGCGCTCACGCCGCCAGCGCGCGATGTCGCCGTGGTGGCCCGAGAGCAGCACCGCCGGCACCGCCTGCCCCTGGCCTTCGATCTGCAGCAACTCCGGGCGGCTGTAGTGCGGGCCTTCGAGCAGACCGTCGGAGAAGCTGTCCTGCTGGTGCGACGGCGCGGCGAGCACGCCTTCCTGCAGCCGCGCCACGGCGTCCAGCAGCGCCAGCGCCGGCAGTTCGCCGCCGGAGAGCACGAAGTCGCCGAGGCTGATCTCGTGCGTGACGTGGGCGTCGAGCAGGCGCTGGTCGATGCCTTCGTAGCGGCCGCACAGCAGCACGGCGCCGGGGCCCTGGGCGAACTCTTGCACCAGGGCCTGGTCGAGGCGGCGGCCTGTGGGCGTGAAGTGCACCACGGCCGGACGCGCCTGCTCACGATCAGACGCCACGGCCTGCAGCGCACGCTGCAGCGGCTCGGCCAACATCACCATGCCGGGGCCGCCGCCGTAGGGGCGATCGTCGACACGGCGGTAATTGTCGTCGGCGAAATCGCGCAGCTGCCACAGGCGCACGTCGACCAGCTTGCTCTCGAAAGCACGGCGCGTGATGCCGTGCAGCAGGTGCGGGGCGAAAAGCTCGGGGAAGAGCGTGACGACGTCGAAGCGCATCGCGGCGGCCGCTGGCGGCCTCAGCTCGCGTCGGCGTCGGGCTCGAAATCCCAGTCGACGCTGATGCGCTTGGCGGCGAGGTCGACGCCGTCGACATAGGCATCCACGAAGGGAATCAGCACCTCGTCGGCCTGCGCATCGGCAGGCTGGATGCGCAGTACGCAGTGCGGCCCGGTCTCGATCAGGCCCACCACCTCACCCAGCGCAGTGTCGGCGCGGTTGTGCACCTGCAGGCCGATGAGATCGACCCAATAGAACTCCCCCTCGTCGGGGGTGGGGAAACTGGAACGTGCGATCAACACGGTGGCGCCTTTGAGCGCCTCGGCCGCGTTGCGGTCGTCCATGTCGTGCACGGTGGCCACGACACCGTCACCGTGCTCTTTGGCGGTGGCAATGCGCAGCAGCGTCGGGAAGGCGACTTGCCCCGCCGCCGGCCGTGGGCCTGCGGGCGGGCGCAGGAACCATCGCTTCGACGAAAACAGCGCCTGGGGGTCGGCGGCGAAGGGTTTGACCCGGATGCCGCCCTTGATGCCCCAGGCGCCCATGACGCGGCCCACTTCCACCGCGTCGGCGGGCACGGACAAGGCGTCCGTGTCTGCCGGCGCGCGGGGGGCCATGCTCATGGGCAAGCGCCGAAACCGGCGTTCAGGCGGCCTTCTTGGCCTGGTCGACCAGACGCGCCACGGTAGGCGACATCTGTGCGCCGACGCCGACCCAGTGGGTCACGCGGTCCATTGCCACACGCAGGGGCTGCTCGGCACCCGAGGCCACGGGGTTGTAGAAACCCACGCGCTCGATGAAGCGGCCGTCACGGCGCTCACGGCTGTCGGCGACGACGAGATTGAAGAACGGGCGCTTCTTGGCGCCGCCACGAGCCAGTCGGATCACGACCATGTGATATTTCCTTGGGAACAGTGCTGGGCGAACACGCCACGGGAGACACACCGGGCAAGACCACCTGGGTGGCCGGCAACCCCGCAGCCCTGCTTTGACTGGGCTTGTGGGAACCGCCGACCGCGGCCGGCACCGTAGATACGCCACCCGTGTTCCCACGTGCGACCGGCGCCGAAAACCGCGCATTATAAACTGACCGGCGGGCCTTCCCAGGCCTCACCCGCCAACGCGCTGTCCTGCGCGCCCGAGAACGCTGTCCAGACCCCCTGCCGATGCCCGCCCGCTACCGTTCCAAGACCCTCGCCACCTGGCTGGCCCTGCTGCTCGGCACGCTGGGCGTGCACCGCTTCTATCTCCATGGCTGGAAGGACCTGCTCGGCTGGCTGCACCCCTGGCCCACGCTGCTGGGCTTGGCCGGCCTGGTGCGCATGCAGAACCTGGGGCAGGACGACCGCACGGCCTGGTTGCTGATCCCGGTGTTCGGCCTGATGTTCTCGGTGGCCATGCTGACGGCCATCGTCTATGCGCTGACCCCCGACGAGAAGTGGGACGCCCGCCGCAACCCCGGCCAACCCGGCCGCCAGACGCGCTGGGGCCCGGTGCTGGCCGCCATCGTGGCACTGCTGCTCGGCGGCGGTGTGCTCATGGGCACCATCGCCTTCGGCGGGCAGAAGTTCTTCGAGTGGCAGATGGGCGCCTGAAGGGCCCCGGCCGGGCCGGCGCTCAGAACAGCAGCGTGCTGAGGCCGTAGAAGATGGCGGCGATCAATGCGGTCGCCGGGATGGTGACGATCCAGGCCATCACGATGTGTCCGGCCAGACCCCAGCGCACGGCCGATGCATTGCGCACCGAGCCCACGCCGAAAATGGCGCCGGTGATGGTGTGCGTGGTGCTGACTGGCACACCCAGCCCGGTGGCCACGAAGAGCGTGATGGCGCCCCCGGTTTCGGCACAGAAACCGCCCACGGGCTTGAGCTTGGTGATGCGCTGGCCCATGGTCTTGACGATGCGCCAGCCGCCGAACATCGTGCCCAATCCGATCGCGAGGTAGCAGCTCCAGATCACCCAGCCTGGCGGCATCTTGTCGCTGGCCTGGCTGTAGCCGGCGGCGATCAGCAGCAGCCAGATGATGCCGATGGTCTTCTGCGCGTCGTTGCCGCCATGGCCCAGCGAGTACAGCCCGGCAGACACCAGCTGCAGCCGCCGGAACACGTTGTCCACCTTGATGGGCGACATTCGCAGGCAGATCCACGACACCGCCACCATCAGCAGCGAGCCGAGCAGAAAACCCATCATCGGCGAGATGAAGATGAAGGCCACCGTCTTGAGCACGCCGGCCCACACCAGCGGCCCGGTGCCGGCCTTGGCCAGCGTGGCGCCGACGATGCCGCCGATCAGCGCGTGCGAGCTGCTGGACGGGATGCCGTACCACCAGGTGACCAGGTTCCAGGCGATCGCGCCCACCAGCGCCCCGAAGACGACGTGCTGGTCGACGATGCCGGGGTCGACGATGCCCTTGCCCACGGTGGCGGCCACCTTGAGCTGGAAGAAGAAGATGGCGACGACGTTGAAGAAAGCCGCGAAGGCCACGGCCTGCCCCGGCTTGAGCACGCCGGTGGAGACGACGGTGGCGATGGAGTTGGCCGCGTCGTGGAAGCCGTTCATGAAATCGAACAGCAGCGCCAGCACGACCAGCATCACCACCACCCAGAACGCGATGGTTACGGTTTCCATGGCCGAGCCTCAGCTGTTCTCGAGCACGATGCCTTCGACGAGGTTCGCCACGTCTTCGCAGCGGTCGGAGATCGATTCGAGGTGTTCGTACACGGCCTTGAGCTTGATGAGCTGCCGCGTGTCAGGCTCTTCGCGGAACAGGCGCGACATGGCTGCGCGCATCACGCGGTCGGCGTCGGATTCGAGCTGGTCGATCTCCTCGCAGGTCTTCAGCACCGACTCGGCCACCTCCGCCTCCTTCAAGCGCGGCAGCAGCGCCAGCACGCTCTGCACACGTTCGCAGCAGCGCACCGAGATCTCTGAAAGCCGCATGACGTCGTCACTGAGCGTCTGCAGGTCGTACAGCGACATCACTTCGCTGGTGTCCTGCAGCAGGTCGAGCACGTCGTCCATGCTGTTGATCAGGCGGTGGATGTGGTCGCGGTCCAGCGGTGTGATGAAGCTGCGGTGCAGCAGGCGGTGCACCTCGGCCGTCACCTTGTCGGCAGCGCGCTCGCTGGCGCCCACGGCCTGGGCGTGGCGTTCACGTTCGGTGGGGTCGCTGTAGGCGCGCACCATCTCCAGGAAAGACCGCGCGCCTTCGGCAATGTGGGTGCCGTGTTCGTTGAAGAGCGCGAAGAAGTTGCCTTCACGCGGCAAGAACCTGCCAAAGACCATGCTCGCTCCGGAAGGGCGCGCCGGCCCGGTGCAGGCAGCGTCACCCAATAGTCACAAAATTGTCACGGTCATTCTAGGGCGGGCCAGCGCCCTGGCCTGCCAGCCCTGGGCGCGCTCACGGCACGCCGGTCAGCGCCTCGGGCAGGCGATGCACAGCCTGGCCCGCCACCTGCGGCAGCAGCGCCTGAAGCGGCCCGAGCAGCGGGTGCTGCAGATCAGGCTCCAACTCCAGCAGCGGCGCGAGCACGAAGTGGCGCTCGTGCAGGCGCGGGTGGGGCAGCGTGAGTTCAGGGCTGCTCAGCACCGTGTCGCCGTGCAAGAGCAAGTCGAGGTCGAGCGTGCGCGGTGCGTTGCGGTAGGGCCGCTCGCGGCCGTGGTCGAGTTCGATGGCCTGCAACGCGTGCAGCAGCGCGGAGGGCGCCAGGCCGGTCTCGACGCAGGCCACGGCATTCAGAAAGTCGGGGCCTTGCGCGTCCACTGGCGCGCTGCGGTACAGGTGCGAGACCCGCAGCAGCCGCGTGTCGGGCAGCGACGCCAGCGCCGCGACCGCGACGCCCAAGGTGGCGCGCGCATCACCCAGGTTGGCGCCCAGGCCGATGCAGGCCTGAACGCGCGCGCTCATGCCGCGGGCGGTCCGCCCTCGCCACCACCGGCCGGCCGGGCACCACCCGGGCGGCGGCGACGGCGGCGACGCTTGCGCGGTGCGGCGTTGCCTTCGGCCGCGTCGCCGGTGGCGGCGCTGTCGGCGTCGTCGGCCTCGTCATCGCCCTCGCCACCCTCGCCTTCTTCAGCACCCGCCGAGGCACCCGTGCGCGGGGCTTCGCCCGCGCGCGCCGGCACGCGCTTGGGGCCGCGCGCCGCGGGTTTCACGTCGCGCAGCAGGGCTTCGCGGTCTTCTTCGTTGCCGAGGTGGAAGTCTTCCCACCAGTCGGCCAGTTCCTGCGGCACCTCGCCGCAATCGGCGCGCAAGCGCAGGAAGTCGTAACCAGCGCGGAAACGCACCTGCGCCACCAGCGAGGCTGCGCCGCTGGGCGTGCGGCGCTCGAAACGCGGCTGCATCAGCCAGACCTCGCGCATGTCGGCCGCCAGCTTGCCGCGGCCGGAGATGTCGCCGATGCGGGCGTCGAACACCGCGTCGATGGCCTGCTGCAGCGCCGGCACCGGCGGCTCGCCGGCGGCGCGCAGCGTGGCCCAGCGCTCCTGCACGTCGTGCCACAGCATGCAGGCCAGCATGTAGCTGGGCACGACGCTGCGGTTCTCGGCCACGCGGGTGTCGGTGTCCTGCAGGGCCTGGCGAACGAACTTCTCGCGCACAGGATTGGGTTGCGCGGGCGCGAGCGCGGCATCCAGCACCGGGAAGATGTTCAGGCTGCCGCCGATCAAGCCGAACTTGCGCAGCTGCTCCACGCTGGCCAGCGCGTGGCCGGTCTGCATCAGCTTGACCATCTCGTCGAAGAGTCGCGAGATCGGCACGTTGCTCAGCAGCGGCGCGGCCTTGGCGATGGGCTTGAGGGTAGCCGGCTCCAGCGCGAAACCCAGCTTGGCGGCAAAACGCACCACGCGGATGATGCGCACCGGGTCTTCGCGGTAGCGCGTGGCCGGGTCGCCGATCATGCGCAGCAGCCGCGCGCGCACGTCGGCCAGGCCGCCGTGGTAATCGACCACCGTCTGCGTGACCGGGTCGTAGTACATCGCGTTGATGGTGAAGTCGCGGCGCGCGGCATCTTCGATCTGCGGGCCCCAGACGTTGTCGCGCAGCACACGCCCGCTGGCGTCCACCACGTGCTTCTTGTCGGCGATCTCGCTCTTGGCCGTCTTCTCGTTGCCGGCCACGGCATCGGTGGCGGTCGGGTCCATGTAGGCGCGGAAGGTGCTCACCTCGATGGTTTCGTGCTCGCGCCCTCGGCCGAAGACCACGTGCACGAGGCGAAAGCGCCGGCCGATGATGAAGGCGCGGCGGAACAGCGACTTCACCTGCTCCGGCGTGGCGTCGGTGGCGACGTCGAAGTCTTTCGGGCGCATGCCGACGAGCAGGTCGCGCACGGCGCCGCCGACGATGTAGGCCTCGAAGCCCGCGTCCTTCAGCGTCTTCACCACGCGCACGGCGTTGGCGTCGAGCAGCGTGGGGTCGATGCGGTGTTCGCTAGCCGGCACTTCGGTGCGCTGGCCCAGAGGGATGACCGGCTCGGTGACGGCAGCGGCCGGTGCCGCCGCTGCGCCGGGTGTTTCGCCCTGGCCCAGCAGGCGCTGGATGAACTTTTTGATCATGGGAAGAGCTTCAGGACAGGCCAGCCGCGCTCGAGCGCGATGCGCTCCAGTGCCGGGCCAGGGTTGGTGGCCACGGGGTCGCTGACGTGTTCGAGCAGCGGCAGGTCGTTGGTGGAATCGCTGTAGAAGGTGCAGCGCTCGAAATCGCTCAGGCTCTGCCCGCGGGCCGCCAGCCAGGCGTGCACGCGGGTGATCTTGCCCTCGCGGAAGGACGGCACACCTTCGATGCGGCCTGTCACGCGGCCATCGGCATCGCGCTGCAGCGTGGTGGCGATGAGTTCGTCCACGCCAAAGAGCCGGGAGATGGGCCGGGTGACGAAATCGTTGGTGGCCGTCACCACGGCCAGCAGATCGCCAGCCTCGCGGTGGCGCTGCACCAGGTCCAGCGCCTGCGGGTGCAGCATGGGCCGCACGATGATCTCGAGGAAACGGTCGGTGGCCTTCTGCAACTCGGCCGCGCTGCGGTGGCGCCAGGCCGAGGTGGCGAACTCGACATAGGCGTCGATGTCGAGGCGGCCGGCCAGGTAGTCTTCGTAGAAGCCGTCGTTGCGGCGGCGGAAGGTGCCGGCATCGGCCCAACCCAGCGTGATGAGGAACTCGCCGAAGGCGTGGTCGCTGTCTTTCGGGATCAGCGTGCCGTCGAGGTCGAAGAGGGCCAGGTTCATGCGGCGCGCACCTCGTCGGCATCGGCCGCGCCGCCGGGCTGCTCGGCCAGCATGCGGCGCAGCAGCGGCACCGTCAGGCGCCGGCCCTCGGCCAGCGCGAAGCTGTCCAGGCGGTCGAAGAGTTTCATCAGGTGCCCGAGGTCGCGGGGGAAGTGGATCAAGAGGTGGTCCATCAGTTCGTCGGGCAGCAGCAGGCCGCGGCGGTCGCCCTCGCGGCGCAGCGCGGCGCGGGTTTCGGCATCGCTCAGCGGCTGCAGCGCGAAGACGTGGCCCCAGGCGAGGCGCGTGCGCAGGTCGTCGCGCAGCGGCAGGTCCACGGGAGGCAGGCGGCCGGCGGCGGCCACCTGCACGGCGTGCGTGGTGGCGTCGATGAAGAGCGCAAAGGCGGCCTGCTGCGCCGCGGGCGAGAGGGCTTCGCAGCGGTCGATGACCACCAGCGCCCAATCGGGCTGCAGCGTCCAGGGCAGCGGCTCTTCGGCGTCGAACCAGCCCACGCGCTGGCCCTCGGCCTGGCAGCGCGCGGCCAGGCCGCGCAGCAGGTGCGTCTTGCCAGTGCCTGAAGCGCCCCACAGGTAGACCGGCGCCGCCGGCAGAGCCAGGTGTTGCAGGTGCTGCAGGGCCGCAGCGTTGCTGCCGGGCAGGAAGTTGTGCAGATCGGGCGCGGGCGCGGGGCCGATGGGCAGCGGGATCTGCTTCATGGGCGGCAGGCGGATTTCAAGGCGCAGACCGCCGACGAAGCGGACGCGCCGAGGTCGTGTCGGCATGCGCTGCGTCGGCACGCAAAGCCTCGCCGAGCGCCAGCGCTTGTGCGGCGGCGTCGTGCTGGCCCAGGCGGGCCAGCACCAGGGCCAGCTCCTGGTGTTCGCTCCAGGCTCGCGGCAACACCAGCACCAGACGGCGCTGCACCGCCAGCCAGCGTGGCAGGTCGCCCGCCTGGCGGTAGATCTCGCGCAGGTTGCGCAGCAGCCGCGCCAGCATCTCGCGCGCGCTGGCAGCCTGCAGCCAGGCGGCCAGCGTCGGGGCACCCAAGCCGGCATCGGCGGCTCGGCGGAAAGGCAGGAGGCGCTCTTCCAGAGCCTCGCGTGTCAGCGATTGGCCGGTGAAGGGGTCGATCACCACCTCACCGCCAGCCACTGCCAGCTTGACGAGGAAGTGACCAGGGAAAGAGACGCCCTGCACCGCCAGGCCCAGCGGGCGCGCGATCTCGATGTACAGCAGCGCCAGCGTCAGCGGGATGCCCCGCCGCGTGCGCAGCACCTCGGGCAGCAGGCTGTTGCGCGGGTCGTGGTAGTCGTTGACGTTGCCGGCGAAGCCGAGCTCGTGGAAGAAGTACTGGTTCAGCAGACGCAGGCGCTGCAAGGGCGCCGCGTCGGCCGGCACGCGGCGGCACAGGCGCTCGGCCAGGGTGTCCACCTCGGCCAGCGCGGCCTGCACATCCAGGCCGGGCATCTCGTCTTGCGCCACGGCGATGGCGGCTTCCAGCAGCGGCAGGCTGGCATCGTCGGCCACCAGCGCAGCGAAGAATTCCAGCGCGCTGGGCGCTGCAAATCGCACGGGCGGAGGCACAGGCAAGGACATCCGGTGCAGTTTAGGTCAGCCGCGGCGCATGAACTGCCGCGGACGCAGGCCGCAAGCAGCCAGCACGCCGAAGTACAGCAGCGCCACGCCGCCCAGCACCGCGGCCACCGCCGCCACGCGCAAGGCCCACTGCGCCTGCAGTTCCACCCAGTCGATGCCCCATGCCGCCGCCGCCAAAGCGCCACCCAGCGCCAAGTTGGCCAGCAGCACCTTGGCCGCAAAGCCGAGCCAGCCTGGCTGCGGCCGGTAGGTGCCGGCGCGCAGCAGGCCGCCCAGCAGCAGGGCGGCATTCACGAGCGCCCCCAGACCGATGCTGAGCGCCAGGCCGGCATGGCCCAGCCACGGCACCAGCACCACGTTCAGCGCCTGCGTGGCCACCAGCACGCCGATGGCGATCTTCACGGGCGTGCGCACATCCTGCCGCGCGAAGAAAGCCGGCGCCAGCACCTTGATGGCCACCAGCCCGAGCAGGCCCACGCCGTAGCCGCGCAGCGCCAGCACCGTCATCGCCACGTCTTCAGCGCGGAAGGCGCCATAGTGGAAAAGCACGGCCACCAACGCCTGCGGGAAGATCAGCAGCGCCAGCGCGCTGGGCAGGGCGAGCAGCAGCACCAGCCGAAGACCCCAGTCAACCATGCCGGAGAAGGCCGCCGTGTCCTGCCGCGCCTGAGCGGCCGAGAGCTGCGGCAGCAGCACCACGCCCATGGCCACACCGAGCAAGGCGGTCGGGAACTCCATCAGCCGGTCGGCATAGGTCAGCCACGACACCGCGCCCACGGCCACGTGCGAGGCGATCTGCGTGTTGATCAGCAGCGACAGCTGCGCCACCGACACGCCCAGCAGCGCCGGTGCCATCTGCTTGAGCACCCGCTTGACCCCAGGATGCCGCCAGGCCGCGACGATGCGCGCCGGCGTCAGACCGATGCGCGGGAGGCAACCCACGCGCGCCAGCGCCGGCACCTGCACCGCCGCCTGCAGCAAGCCACCGGCCATCACGCCCAGGGCCAGGGCCAGCACCGGGTCGTGGCCCCAGCGCGGCATCAGCGGCGCCAGCCACCAGGCCGCGCCGATGACGCTGAGGTTCAGCAGCACTGGCGTGATGGCGGGCACCACGAAGCGCTTCCAGGTGTTGAGGATGGCCGCCGCCAGCGCCACCATGGACATGAAGCCGATGTAGGGGAACATCCAGCGCGTCAGCAGCACCGCGGTGTCGAAGCGCTCCAGGCCCGAACCCATCATCCACACCAGCACCGGCGCGCCGGCCACGCCCACCACGCAGGTGGCCAGCAACACCCACGCCAGCACGGTGGCCACGGCGTCCACCAGCAGCCGGGTGGGCGCGTCGCCCTCGGTGGCACGGGTGGCGGCCAGCAGCGGCACGAAGGCCTGCGAGAACGCGCCCTCGGCGAAGAGCCGGCGGAACAGGTTGGGGATGCGGAAAGCGACGTTGAACGCGTCGGTGACGGCGCTGGCGCCGAAGGTGGCGGCCACGAGCTGCTCGCGCACCAAGCCGGTGATGCGCGAAATCAGCGTCATCAAAGAAACGGTGGAGGCAGCCTTGAGCAGGTTCACAAGGGGCGCGAGTATAGAGAGCCCGGCTGCGCGCCTACCGCAACCCAACGTCTGCATGCTATACTCGACAGTCTTTGCACCTTCACGACCAGTTCGAAAGCTGAATCTCAAGCATGGCCACTTCGTCCAAAGCCAAGAAGAAAACCGTTCGCCTCGCCTCGGGCCGCAAGCGCGCCCGCCAGGACGTGAAGCTGAACGCCGCCAACACCTCGCTGCGCTCGCGCTTCCGCACCGTCGTCAAGAACGTGCAGAAGGCTGTGCTGGGTGGCGACAAGTCCAAGGCCACCGACACCTTCAAGACCGCCCAGAGCGTCATCGACTCGGTCGCTGACAAGGGTATCTTCCACAAGAACAAGGCTGCTCGCCTCAAGAGCCGTCTGGCCGCCAAGGTCAAGGCGCTGGCACTCGCTGCCTGACGAACCGGTCAACCAGGTGCAAGAACAAGGGCCCGCGAAAGCGGGCCCTTTGTTTTTTCTGCGCTCGGTTCAGGCCGCGCCGGTGTCGGGGGTGGTCTCGGCCACCCGCAGGTGGTTGTCACGCGCGAAGTTCATGACGAAGTCCCACGCCATGGGCTCGATGCCCTTGAGCGCCTCGCTGACGATCACGCATTTCACGCCGTCCACCACCTGGGGCACGCAGTAGGGCGAGTAGCCGATGTAGGCCGCGATGCCCCCGGCGCCGCCGCCCGGCCTGAAACAAGACATGGCGCCGGCCAGACGCTCGGCCCAATCGCTAGGCCGGAAGGTGCGGCCTTCGAGCGTGAGGCCCTGGATGGTGAACTGGCGGGGTGTTGGAGGGATCATCGGGAGCGGCGGGCTTCGTGGGCCTGCCGTGTTCAAGCGCAGGTGCCTGGGCGGCCCGCGCAAGGCCTGCATTGTGCCTTGGGTTTGTTGCGTCGCAGCATCCATGCGGGGGCCTCGGGCCTGAAGGGCCTGTCTCTGCATCGACGCGCCAGGACCCGCCTTTAGAATTCGTGCCGCCGGAGCGTGACGGAAACGTCAGCCCCGGCGTTTTGTTCTGGGGCCTGGAAGGAACGACGATGAACGCACCCGAGACCGCGCTGGCCAGCACCTTGGCCGCAGCCCATGGCACACCCGCGGCCACGGTCATGCGCGTGCGCCCGATGCCGCACGTGCTGAACACCTACGGCCGCCTGCCGATCGCGCTGTCGCACGGCCAGGGCTGCTGGGTCTGGGACACCGCCGGCAAGCGCTATCTCGACGGCCTCGGCGGCATCGCCGTCAACACGCTGGGCCACAACCACGCCAAGCTCGTGCCGGCGCTGCAGCAGCAGCTGACGCAGTTGATCCACTGCAGCAACTACTACGAGATCCCGTTGCAGGAGCAACTGGCCGAGAAGCTCTGCGAGATCTCAGGTCTGGCTGGCGCCTTCTTCTGCAACAGCGGCCTGGAAGCCAACGAGGCAGCGCTGAAGATCGCGCGCAAGTTCGGCCACGACAAGGGCATCGATCGGCCCGAGGTCATCGTCTACGAAAAGGCCTTCCACGGCCGCAGCATCGCCACGCTCTCGGCCACGGGCAACCCGAAGGTGCAGGCTGGCTTCGGCCCGCTGGTCGAAGGATTTGTCCGCGTGCCGCTGAACGACCTGGCCGCGATCGACGCGGTGGCCCAGAGCAACCCCAACGTGGTGGCAGTCTTCTTGGAGACCATCCAGGGCGAAGGCGGCGTGAACCCCGCGCGCTGGGAATACCTGCAAGGCCTGCGCCGCCTGTGCGACCAGCACGGCTGGCTGCTGATGCTGGACGAGGTGCAGTGCGGCATCGGCCGCACCGGCAAGTGGTTCGCGCACCAGTGGGCCGGCATCCAGCCCGACGTGATGCCGCTGGCCAAGGGCCTGGGCTCGGGCGTGCCCATCGGCGCCGTGGTCTGCGGGCCGCGCGCGCTGAACGTGCTGGGCCCGGGCAACCACGGCACCACCTTCGGCGGCAACCCGCTGGCCATGCGCGCCGGCGTGGAAACGCTGCGCATCTGTGAAGAAGACGGGCTGCTGGCCAACGCCGTCACCGTGGGCACGCTGCTGCGCGAAGGCCTGCAGCGCGAACTCGGCCACCTGAGCGGCGTGAAGGAAATCCGTGGCGCCGGGCTGATGATCGGCATCGAGCTCGACCGCCCCTGCGGCGTGCTGCTCGGCCGCGCGGCCGAGGCCGGGCTGATGATCAGCGTGACGGCCGACAAGGTGATCCGCATCGTGCCGCCACTGATCCTGACGGCCGAAGAGGCGGCGCAGATCGTCGTGATCCTCGCGCCGCTGGTGCAGGCCTTCCTGGCCGAGACGGCCTGAAGCAGAAGGGCTGAGCGTGAAACCCGGTCACTCGCTGATGCGCCACTACCTGCAGTTCAAGGACCTGCGGGCCGAGGAATACGGCTATCTCTTCGAGCGCGCCAAGATCATCAAGACGCGCTTCAAGAACTACGAGAAGTACCAGCCGCTGGTCGACCGCACGCTGGCGATGATCTTCGAGAAGGCCAGCACGCGCACGCGCGTGAGCTTCGAGGCAGGCATGTACCAGATGGGCGGCTCGGTGGTGAACCTCACCAGCGGCGACAGCCAGTTCGGCCGCGACGAGCCGGTGGAAGACGCCGCGCGCGTGATCAGCCGCATGGTCGACATCGTGATGATCCGCACCTTCGAGCAGGCGAAGATCGACCGCTTCGCCGCCAACTCGCGCGTGCCGGTGATCAACGGGCTGACCAACGAGTACCACCCCTGCCAGATCCTGGCCGACGTGTTCACCTTCCAGGAGCACCGCGGTTCCATCCAGGGCAAGGTGGTGGCCTGGGTGGGCGATGGCAACAACATGGCCAACACCTGGCTGCAGGCGGCCGACATCCTGGGCTTCACGTTGCACGTCAGCACGCCCAGCGGCTACGAGCTGGACGCGCGCCTGTCGACGCTGGCCAACCCCGGCTGTCTGAAGGTGTTCAAGAGCCCGGCCGCGGCCTGCGCCGGGGCGCACCTCGTCACCACCGACGTCTGGACCAGCATGGGCTACGAGGCCGAGAACGCAGCACGCCAGGCGGCCTTTGCCGACTGGTGCGTGGACACGCAGATGATGCAACTGGCCCAGCCCGATGCCCTCTTCATGCACTGCCTGCCCGCACACCGCGGCGAAGAGGTGGCGGCCGAAGTCATCGACGGCCCGCAGAGCGTGGTGTGGGACGAGGCCGAGAACCGCATGCACGTGCAGAAGGCGCTGATGGAGTACCTGCTGCTGGGCCGCATCGGCTGAAGCGGGCCCGACGATGCCGGTCCGCGATCACCCCGACCTGCTGCGCCTGGCCGCCGACACCACGGCCGACCTGGCCGACGAAGCCGCGCTGCGCCGCGTCTACAGCACCGGCCCGGGGCCGACCTCGCTGCAGAAGGTGGCCGACCACGTGCACCCGCTGTACCGGCCCTACATCGAGGCTTCGCCCTTCGCGGTGCTGGCCACGTTGGGGCCCGAGGGCCTGGACACCTCACCGCGCGGCGATGCACCCGGCTTCATCACGGTGGCCGATGCGCGCACGCTGCTGCTGCCCGACCGCCGCGGCAACCAGCGCATCGACAGCCTGCGCAACATCGCGCGCGATCCACGGGTGGCGCTGCTCTTCCTGATCCCCGGCGCGGGCGAAGCGCTGCGAGTCAACGGCAGGGCGCGCATCAGCGCCCTGCCCGCGCTCTGCGAGCGT
This sequence comes from Rubrivivax sp., assembly GCA_051861265.1. Taxonomy (GTDB): domain Bacteria; phylum Pseudomonadota; class Gammaproteobacteria; order Burkholderiales; family Burkholderiaceae_C; genus Rubrivivax. The sequence goes on along the minus strand of JBHYDA010000005.1, from coordinate 102,846 downwards.
TTCGCGGTGCAGGGGCAGTTGCCGGCCTCGGTGCTGGTGATCCAGGTGCGCAGCGTGTTTTTCCAGTGCGCGCGCGCCATCAAGCGCTCGGGGCTGTGGGACCCGGCCTCACACGTGCAGGCCGGCACGTTGCCCACCCCCGGCGCCATCCTGCAATGCCTGAGCGAAGCCGCGATCGACGGCAGCGCCTACGACGGCGCATTGCAGGCGCGGCAGGCCGCCACGCTCTACTGACGGCGCGCGGCCCTCAGCTGCGCACGAAGGCGGTGACCAGCGGCTCGTCGCCCACCTGGCGGCTGCAATGGCCGTGCAACTGCGGGTCGAAGGTGGCGCCTTCGGGCAGCGTGTCGGCCGAGTAGAAGTGGTCGCCGGGCTTGAACAGGCGCGTGCTGCCGTCCTGCAGGCCGATCTCCATCATCCCGCCCAGCACGAAGAGCCATTGCGGCGCCCCGGTGCAGTGGAACTCGCTGCGAAAGCCCACCGGGCTCATGCGCAGCTGCAGCCCGCCGCTGGGCATCAGCGCCGACAGCCGCGCCTGCGGCTTGCCTTCGGTCAATGGGATGGGCTGCTCGCGGAAACGCGCGCGGCCGTCGGTGTCGGTGTAGAGGATGACCTGGGTGAATTCCATGGGGAGGCGCCGGCATGACGAAAGGGGTGCATGGTGCATCATCGGCGCCGCTCGTCACTCCACGGCTGCTCTCCATGACCCAGATTGCTCTCGTCACCGGCGCCGGCAGCGGCATCGGCCAGGCCTGTGCCACCGCACTTTTGCGCGAGGGCTGGCACGTGGTGTTCGTCGGCCGGCGCGAAAGCACGCTGCAGGCCGCCATCGCGGCCGCCGGTGCGGCCGGCATCGACACCGCCAAAGCCACCGCCCTGCCTTGCGACGTGGCCGACCCCGCTGCCGTGCGTCAGCTCTTCGACACGGTGGCGCAGCGCCTCGGCCGGCTCGACCTGCTCTTCAACAACGCCGGCATCATGCTGCCCGGCACCCTGCCCGACGCCTACAGCGACGAAGCCTGGCAGCAGGCCGTCAACATCAACCTCAACGGCGCCTTCTATTGCCTGAGCAACGCCTTCCGGCTGATGCGCACGCAGCAGCCCATGGGCGGCCGCATCATCAACAACGGCAGCATCTCGGCCCACGCACCGCGCCCGGGCAGCATGGCCTACACGGCCACCAAACACGCCATCACGGGCCTGACCAAATCGGCCTCGCTCGACGGCCGCGCCTTCGACATCGCGGTGGGCCAGATCGACATCGGCAACGTCGCCAGCGACATGACGGCGCGCATGGCCGTGGGCGTGCCCCAGCCCGATGGCAGCGTGCGGCCCGAGGCCCGCATGGACTTGCAGGCGGTGGTGGACAGCTTCCTGGCCATGGTGCGCCTGCCGCCTTCGGCCAACGTGCTGTTCATGACGGTGATGGCCACCAAGATGCCTTTCGTTGGCCGCGGCTGACGGTCCTCTCTCGACACCGGAAACACCCCGCGATGAAACTGCTGCGCCACGGCCGGAAGGGCCAGGAACGCCCCGCCCTGCTCGATGCCGAGGGCCGCGTGCGCTGCCTGCACGCGATGCTGGGCGACATCAACCCGGCCACGCTTGCGCCCACGGCGCTGGCGGCACTGGCCCGCATCGACGTGCAGAGCCTGCCCGAGGTGCCACAGGGCCGCCTGGCCGTGCCCTGGGCCGGCATGGGGAAGTTCGTCGCCATCGGCCTGAACTACGCCGACCATGCCGCCGAATCGGGCCTGCCCGTGCCGAAAGAGCCGATCGTCTTCATGAAGACGCTGGACAGCGCCGTGGGCGCCGAGCACCCCGTGGTGCTGCCGCAGGGCGCGGTGAAGGCCGATTGGGAGGTGGAGTTGGGCGTGGTGATCGGCACGCGCGCCCGCTACGTCAGCGAAGCGCAGGCGCTGCAGCACGTGGCGGGCTACTGCGTCGTCAACGACATCTCCGAGCGCGAGTTCCAGCTCGAGCGCGGCGGCCAGTGGGACAAGGGCAAAGGCTGCGACACCTTCGGTCCCGTCGGCCCCTGGCTGGTGACGGCCGACGAGGTGGGCGACCCGCAGCAGCTGGCGATGTGGCTGGATGTCAACGGCCGCCGCTGCCAGACCGGCAACACCGCCACGATGATCTTCGGCGTGGCACAGATCGTCAGCTACCTCAGCCGCTTCATGACGCTGAACCCCGGCGACCTCATCACCACCGGCACACCGCCTGGGGTGGGCATGGGCATGAAGCCTGCGCCGGTGTACCTGCGCCCGGGCGACGTGATGACGCTCGGCATCGACAGGCTCGGCCAGCAGAGGCAGGTGGTGCACGCCTGGGACCCGACCCTTATCGACGCTTGATACGACGGTGACGAGGCCGTGGCGTGCAAGCCGGGCAAGGCCTCGGCTATGCTTCCCGGCACCCCCGGAGGGAACGAGGAACCCCATGAAGAAGCCCATCCTGCAGACCTTGCGCACCTGGATCGCCCGATCCGTGCCGGCCCTGGCGCTGGCCCTCACCGGCTTGACCGCTGCCACGGCGGCCACGGCCCAGACGGCCCCGGCAGGCGGCGAAATGCCGGTCGGCGCCATCACCACGGCGCCGGCTGCGGGCAAGCCCGATGTCGCCCCGGTGATGCGTCCGCCGGCGGTGGACACGCTGGCCACCATCCGCAGGCGCGGCGTGCTGCGCGTGGGCGTGATCACGGTGGAGCCCATGGTGATGCGCAGCGCCAGCGGCGAGTTCACCGGCTACAGCATCGACCTCATGCGCCGCATGGCGCAAGAGATGGACGTGGCGGTCGAGTTCATCGAGACCCGGGCCCTGTTCATGATGCAGGAACTGCTCGACGGCCGTTTCGACCTGCTGGCCACCGGCCTGTGGATGACGACCGAGCGCGCGATGATCATCAACTTCAGCGAGCCCACGGCGAGCGAGGGCGTGCACCTCGTGGCCAACAAGGCCCGCGCCGGCAAGCGCCTGCAACTGGCCGACTACAACCAGCCCGAAGTGAAGATCGCGGTGTTCTCGAACACCGCGCAAGAGAAGCTGGCGCGGCGCATCTTCCCGAAGGCGCAGGTGGTGCGGGTCGACGGTAACGAGTTGCTGCCCGTGATCCAGGGTGCTGCGCACGCCGCCCTGGTGCCGACGCTGGCCCCGGCTTCGCTGTTGACCCGCGCGCCGGACAAGCTCTTCCTGCCGCGTGGTGAGCAGGCGGTCAGCCACACGCCCGTCGCGCTGGGCGTTCGCAAGGGCGACCCCGACTTCCTGAACTTCCTCAACACCTGGCTCAAGCTGCGCGGCGGCGAGGGCTGGCTCGACGAGCGCGCGGCGTACTGGGCCAGCCAGGCCCCGCAGGCCCGCTGACGAGCAGCCCCGGCCACTCGGGCAGCACACGCGCCTGTGGCGCTGGTCAGCAGCTCAGCGGGCCGGCGCAAAGGTGTCGCACTTCGCGACGCTGCCGCTTTCCAGCCCGCGGCGGAACCAACTCACGCGCTGCGCGCTGGTGCCATGCGTGAAGCTCTCGGGCACCACGTGGCCCTGTGAGGCCTTCTGCAGCGTGTCGTCGCCGATCTGCGCGGCGGCACGCAAGCCTTCCTCGATGTCACCCGCTTCCAGCCAGCCCTTGCTGCGCTGCGAATGGTGGGCCCAAACGCCCGCCAGACAATCGGCCTGCAACTCCACGCGCACCGACACTGCGTTCTGCTGCGTCTGTGAACTGCGCGCGCGCATCGCCTCGACCTTGCCCGTGACGCCCATCAGGTTCTGCACGTGGTGCGCCACTTCGTGCGCGATCACGTAGGCCTGCGCGAAGTCGCCGGGCGCACCGAGACGCTGCGACAGCGTGTCGAAGAAATCGAGGTCGATGTAGATCTTCCGGTCGCCGGGGCAGTAGAACGGCCCCATCGCGCTGTTGCCGCTGCCGCAGGCCGTGGGCGTGGAACCGCGGAAGAGCACGAGCCGAGGCGGCTCGTAGCGGCCGCCCGCAGCCTGGAAGAGAGGTTCCCAGACGAGTTGGGTGTCCTTCAACACCGTGGAGGTGAAGATCGCCGGCTTGTCCTGCAGCGGCGCCGCCGCGCCGGGCGGTGCCGGCTGTTCGACGGGCACGCCGCCAGCCAGGCCGCCTTCACCACCGAGCAGACCCAGCACGGTCATCGGGTTGATGCCGAAGAGCCAGCCCGCCACCAGCGCGATGACGATCGCGCCCAGCCCGAGCCGGCGCCCGCCGCCCGCAGGCCCGCGTCTGCCGCCACCGGCACCCACGCCGCGACGGTCTTCGACGTGTTCGCTCTGTTCGTGGCCTTCCCATTTCATCGCCCTGCCCTCCTGGCACGGGCAAGGCCCGGCCGGGGCATTCTGCCTGCCACCCGGGCGCAGGCGCCCGGCCGTCAGCGCGAGATCCAGTGCGAGATTCAGTGCAGGAGCGGCGACGGGCTGGCGTTGCGGTCGTAGGCCTCGAACAAGCGCAGCGCGGTACTGCGCAAGCGCTCGTCGCTGCTGGTGTGCGCGGTGGCCAGGCACTGGTAGGCATAGGCCGTGTCGACGCACATGCGCGGCAGATCCACCTCCCAGCCCTCGTAGTTCATCAGGCGCCTGAAGCGCGCCATCTCGAGGATGGGCAGGGCCAGCACCGGCGCCAAGGCGGCGGTGACCGGGTGCGGTTCAGAGAAGAGGCTGTCGGGGCGGGCTTCGGGCTGCGGCATCGCGGTCTCCGGTGCCGGCACGGGCCGGCGCGTGCACCGATGCTCGCAGCGCGGTGTGCCGCAGAACCGCGGAACAAGCCCAGCAAGCGCGCCCAATTCAGGGCGCTGCGGGCGAGCCCCTTCAGGTCTTGGGCAGCGTCACGCCGCGCTGGCCCTGGTATTTGCCGCCGCGGTCCTTGTAGCTGGTCTCGCAGACCTCGTCGCTCTCGAAGAACAGCACCTGGGCGCAGCCTTCGCCAGCGTAGATCTTGGCCGGCAGCGGCGTGGTGTTGCTGAACTCCAGCGTCACGTAGCCTTCCCACTCGGGCTCGAAGGGCGTGACGTTGACGATGATGCCGCAGCGCGCGTACGTGCTCTTGCCCAGGCAGATGGTCAGCACGTTGCGCGGAATGCGGAAGTACTCCACCGTGCGCGCCAGCGCGAAGCTGTTGGGCGGGATGATGCAGACATCGCTCTCGATATCGACGAAGCTCTTCTCGTCGAAGTTCTTCGGGTCCACCACCGTGCTGTAGATGTTGGTGAAGACCTTGAATTCGGGCGCGCAGCGGATGTCGTAGCCATAGCTGCTGGTGCCGTAGCTCACGATGCGCTTCATTTCGCCATTGCGGTCGGCCGACTGGCGCACCTGGCCGGGCTCGAAGGGCTCGATCATCCCGTGCTCTTCGGCCATGCGCCGTATCCACTTGTCGCTCTTGATCGTCATGACCACCCCGGGTTGCCCAAGCTGCGCGATTCTAGGAGCCTGCGCTAGGATCCTTGGCTATTTCGCCCCGCTCTCCAGGAGCTCGCCCATGGCCACCCCTTTCCGCAGCGCCACCGAACTGCTTTCGCAGTACGCCGAATACCACCGCGACCGCCGCAACATCGCCACCCACTTCGTCGGTGTGCCGATGATCATGTTCGGCGCGCTGGTGCTGCTGTCGCGCCCGGCTTTCGAGCTGGGCGGCCTTACGCTCAGCCCGGCCTGGCTGCTGCTGGCCCTGATCGTCGCGTGGACGCTGAGCCGTGGCGCGGCCGCCCTCGGCTTGGTGACGGCCGCGGTGTGGCTGGTGCTGGCCTGGTTGGCCCACCGCGTGGGCGGCGGCACGGGCACATGGCTGGCCTGGGGCGCAGGCTTCTTCGTCGTCGGCTGGGTGATCCAGTTTGTCGGCCACTACTACGAAGGGCGCAAGCCGGCCTTCGTCGACGATCTCGTCGGCCTCTTCGTCGCGCCGATGTTCGTGCTGCTGGAGATGCTGGCCCCGGCCGGCTTCTTCCGCAGCCTGATGGCCGAGGTAGAGCGCCGCGCCGGCCCCACCATGCTGCGCGACCTGGCCCACCCCGCCACGCGATGAACACGCCTTTGCCGGGCGCGGTGCTCGTGATGGGCGCCGGCTCGGTGGGCTGCTACGTCGGCGGCCGCCTGCTGGCCGCTGGCGCCGAGGTGCACTTCGTGGCGCGCCCGCGCGTGCTGCACGATCTGCAGGCCCAGGGCCTGACGGTGACCGATCTCGAAGGCGGCCGCAGCCACACGCCCGCTGCAGGGCTGCACCTGCACGGCGCCGTGCCGGCCGGCCTGGCGCCTGCGCTGGTGCTGCTGTGCGTGAAGAGCGGCGCCACGGCGCAGGCCGCTGCCGAACTGGCGGCCCAGCTGCCGGCGGGTACGACTGTGCTCTCGCTGCAGAACGGGGTGGCCAATGCCGAGATCGGCGCCGCAGCAGCACCGGCACTGGCTTGGCTGCCCGGCATGGTGCCCTTCAACATCGCCGAGCTCGGCCCGGGCCACTTCCACCGCGGCACCACCGGGCCCCTGGCGGCGCAGGCCGCACCGGCACTGCAGCCCTGGGTGGCCGTGTTCCAGGCCGCGGGCCTGCGCCTGAAGCTGCACGACGATCTGCGCCCCGTTCAATGGGGCAAGCTGCTGCTGAACCTGAACAACCCGGTCAACGCGCTCTCGGGCCTGCCGCTGCGCGCCGAGTTGCTCGACCGCGACTGCCGCGTCGTCTTCGCGGCGCTGCAGAAGGAAGCCCTGGCCGCGCTGCAGGCTGCGGGCATCACGCCAGCGCAGATGACCGCGCTGCGCCCGGACCGCCTGCCGCTGGTGCTGCGGCTGCCGAACTGGCTGTTCACGCGCGTGGCCGCGCGCCTGCTGCGCATCGACGAGAAGGCGCGAAGCAGCATGGCCGACGACCTGGCGCTGGGCCGCCCCACCGAGGTGGATGCGATCTGCGGCGCCGTGGTGCGCCTGGCGCAGGCGCACGGCCTGCAGGCGCCACGCTGCGCGAAGATGGTGTCGCTGCTCAGCGTGCCCCGGCCGGTGCCGCTCGGCGGGCGGGCCCTGCGGCACGCACTGGGGCTCTGAAGCCGCGCCAGCGCGGACTCAGCGCGGCACGACGCCGGCCTCGGCGCCCTGCCACGGCAGCTCACCGCGCAGGAACTGCGTGGCCTCCGGGGGCAGCGTCTCGCTGAAGAAGCGCTGCACCGGCAGGTCCACCACCAGGCGGCCCGCCTCCATGTAGGCCACGCGCGTGGCCAGGCGCTTGGCCTGGCCGAGGTTGTGCGTGCTCATCACCACCGTCGTGCCTTCGGCAGCGATTTCGGCCACCAGGGTTTCGACCTCGCGCTTGGCGCTGGGGTCGAGGTGGGCCGTGGGCTCGTCGAGCATCAGCACCTGCGGGCGCAGCGCCCAGGCGCGTGCGATGGCCAGGCGCTGCTGCTGCCCGCCCGAGAGCGCATGCGCCGGCCGCTCGGCCAGCCCCAGCAGGCCGACGCGCTGCAGCGCCTGCGCGCAGCGGCGCTGGCGTTCCGCACGCGGCACGCCGCGCAGCCACAGGCCCAGGCGCACATTGGCCTGCACCGACAGGCTCAGCATGAAGGGCTTCTGGAACACCATCGCCAGCGTCGGCGCGCCCTGCCCCGCCACGCTGTGCAGCACACGTTGCCCCGTGCAGGGCACCAGGCCGTGCAGCGCGCGCAGCAGCGTCGTCTTGCCCGAGCCGTTGGCGCCCACCAGCAGCAGCCGCTCGCCCTGGGCCAGTTGCAGGTTCAGCGGATGCAAGGCCTGCACCGGCCCGAAACGCACGGCCGCGCCGTGCAGCGAGATCAGCAGCGGCGCCTGCGCTGGCGTGCTCATGCCAAGGCCTCCGGGCCGCGCAGCGCGGCACCACCACGCCACTGCAGCGCCGCGATGACGAGGTTGACCACGCCCACCACGCCCAGCAGCACCACGCCCAGCGCCAGGGCCAGCGGCAGATCGCCCTTGCTGGTTTCCAGCGCGATGGCGGTGGTCATCACGCGCGTCACGCCTTCGATGTTGCCGCCGACGATCATCACCGCGCCCACCTCGGCGATGGCGCGGCCGAAGGCCGTGAGCAGCACCGTCAGCACCCCCATGCGCGTGTGCAGCAGCATCAACGCGGCGGCCTGGAGCGGCGTGGCACCCAGCGAGCGCAACTGGTCGCCACCCTGTGCCATGGCCTCCAGCACCAGGCGCCGGGCCAGCGCAGCGATCAGCGGCACCACGAGGATGCTCTGCGCAATGACCATGGCCGTGGGCGTGAAGAGAATGCCCCAGCTGCCCAGCGGCCCCGCGCGCGAGAGCAGCAGGTACACGGCGAGCCCCACCACCACCGAAGGCAGCGCCAGCAGCGTGTTCAGCGCCCACACCAGCACGGTGTGGCCCGGCACACGCGCCACGGCCAGCCAGGCCCCAAGCAGCAGGCCGAAAACAGCGCCGACAGCACAGGCCAGGCCGCTGACCTGCAGCGACAGCGCCACGATGCGGAGCAAGGCGGCGTCCAGGCCCAGGATGAGCTGGAAGGCGAGTTGCAGGCTGTCGGAAACGGTGTTCATGGCAGGCGATAACGCCGCAGGCAAAGCGCGCGATTCTGCCGCCAGCCCCCAGGCCGGCCGATAGGCACGGTCTTGCATAGGCGGTGCCGCGTGGCAGGGAGGCCCAGGCAAAATCGCCCGGCCTGTCCTGGCCTGACGCTTTGCATCGCCCCCACCGCATGTCCGACCCCCGCACCGAACTCGGCGTCTCGCCCCTGATGGCGGGCGACCGCAACCTCAGCGTCGACGAGGCGCGCGCTGCCATCGCCGCGGCCCTGCAGCCGATCACCGCCCGCGAGACCGTGCCGCTGAGCCAGGCGCTGGGCCGCGTGCTGGCAGCCGACCTGCTGTCGCCCATCGACGTGCCGGCCCACGACAACTCGGCGATGGACGGCTACGCCTTCGCCGGCAGCGCGCTGCAGCCGGGCGAGCCCACCACGCTGCGTGCCGTGGGCACCCTCTTCGCCGGCGCGCCCTGGGCGGGCGCCGTGGGCGCGGGCGAGTGCCTGCGCATCATGACGGGCGCGGTGATGCCCGCCGGGCTGGACACCGTGGTGCCGCTGGAGTTGTGCCGCGTCCAGACGCAGCCCGGCGGCGATCTCGTGCTCATCGAGCCGGGCGTCATCCGCACCGGCGAGAACCGGCGCCACCGCGGCGAAGACCTGGCCGTGGGCAAGCCCGCGCTGCGCGCCGGCCGTGGGCTCAAACCGGCCGACCTGGGCCTGGTGGCCTCGCTCGGCATTGAAGCGGTGACGGTGCTGCGCCGCCTGCGCGTGGCGCTGTTTTCCACTGGCGACGAACTGCGCACGCTGGGCCAGGCGCTGGAGCCCGGCTGCATCTACGACAGCAACCGCTACAGCCTGATGGCCGCGCTGCAGCGCCTGGGCATGGAGGTGCTGGACCTCGGCCTGGTGCGCGACGAGCCGGCTGCGCTGCAGGCCACGCTGGCGCGTGCGATGGCCGAGGCCGATGTGGTGCTCACCAGCGGCGGCGTGAGCATGGGCGATGCCGACCACACCCGCGCGGTGCTGGCGCAGCTGGGCGAGGTGGCTTTCTGGAAGGTGGCCATGCGCCCCGGCCGGCCCTTCGCCTTCGGCCCGCTGAAGCGTGCAGCCGGCCAGCCGCCCTGCTGGCTGTTCGCGCTGCCCGGCAACCCGGTGGCCGCGCTCGTGACCTTCTACAGCTTCGCACGCGAGGCGCTGCTGCAACTGGCCGGTGCCACGCCGCAGCCCTTGCCGGTGCTGCAGGCCCGCAGCACCACCGCGCTGCGCAAGCGGCCGGGGCGCACCGAGTTCCAGCGCGGCATCGTCGAACGCGGGCCCGAGGGCTGGCAGGTGCGGCTGGCAGGCTCGCAGGGTGCGGGCATCCTGCGCAGCATGAGCGAGGCGAACTGCCTGGTGGTGCTGGGCCACGAGCAGGGCTCTGTGGCCGAAGGCGGCCTGGTGGACGTCTGGCTGTTCGACGGCCTGGTCTGAGTGGTCGCGGTGCGCACCCGGCGCACCGAGACTTCAGTCGGACTGCGCCACCACGCGCACGGGGGCGCGCTGCGGTTCGGGCTCGGAATCGAATCGCTCGAAACCCGAGTAGCAGAGGAAGTGCCGGTTCGCCGCGCGGCCGAAAAGCGTCATGCCCAGGCGCGTGGCCAGTTCGTGGCCCATCGCGGTGACGCCGTTGCGTGAGACGACGATGGGCACGCCCATCTGCGCCGCCTTCATCACCATCTCGCTGGTGAGCCGGCCCGTCGTGTAGAAGGCCTTGTCAGCCCCGGTGACACCATGCAGGCCCATCCAGCCGGCGATGGTGTCGATGGCGTTGTGGCGGCCCACGTCTTCCACGAAATAGAGCTTCTCGCAACCACCACCCGGCAGCAGGCCGAAGAGCGCGCAGCCGTGCACCGAGCCGGCCTTGCGGTGGATGCTGTCCTGCTGGCGCATCGTCTCCAGCATGCGGTGCAGCGTGCTCTGGCGGATGCGCGCCGTGGCAGCGCTGGGCAGGCGCACGGTGTCCAGTTGCGTCATGGCATCGCCGAAGACCGTGCCCTGGCCGCAGCCGGTGGTGACGACGCGCTGCGCGGTCTTGGCCTCGATGTCGCTCACGCCTGCGTGCGTGCGCACGGCGGCAGCGCCGACGTCCCAGTCGACGGTGATCGACTCCACCTCTTGCACGCGCTCGATCAGGCGCTGGTTGCGCAGGTAGCCCAGCACCAGCAGCTCGGGGCAGGCGCCCAGTGTCATCAGCGTGACGAGCTCGCGCTTGTCGATGAAGACCGTCAGCGGCCGCTCGGCGGGAATGTGGATGCTGCGCCGCTCGCCGTACTCATCGAGGATGCTGATCTCACGCAGCAACTCGCACGTGGCCGCGGTGAGCCGCGGTGCGCCGTCCACTGGCTGCCAGGCCGCCGCGGAAGGCGTGGCTGGGGCTTCCGGGCTGGGTGCGCTCGCGGCCATGGGCCGGGACCTTACTTCTTGGCGGCCGGCGCGGCAGGCGCTGCCGGGGCCGCAGGCGCGGCAGCCGTCACGGCCGCGGGGGCTGCACCGGGTGCTGCGGCCGGTGCGGGCGGCGTGTAGACGAAGGGGCCAGGGTCGGCGCAAGGCGGCGTGGCGGTGGCCGGCTTGGTTTCCTTGCCGGCCTTCTTGGCCGTCTCGTAGTAGCCCTTGGCCACGCGCTCCATCGACAGGCAGAGCTTGTAGCCGTCCACCTTGCCGGTGTGCGCCGTCTTGGCCGCGGCTTCGGCCGCCTTGGCCTTGGCTTCGTCGCTCAGGGGCGGCAGCTTGGCCTGTGCGGCCACCGACAGCAAGGCCAGCGCAGCGCCGGCGAGGATGAGGTTCTTCTTCATGTCAGGCATCGTCCTTCAAGCGTCAGTCGGCGTGGCCCGAGGCCGGCGCACCCAGCGGTGCAGGCTGGCCCGAGCGCTGGGCCGGGATGCGGCCGGCACGCACGTCGTCGTACCAGAGCCGGTGGTGCTCTTTCGCCCAGCCTTCGTCCACGTAGCCGGTGCGCATGGCGCTGTAGGCGCCCTTCATGCCGATGGTGCCCATGTAGATGTGGCCGAGGAACATGGCCATCATCAACACGGCGGCCACGGCGTGGATCATGTGTGCGATCTGCATGTCGCTGCGCAGGTAGGCCAGACCCGGCACCAGCATGTCGAGAACCAGGCCCGAGGCCACGACGATGAAACCCAGCACCAGCACGCCGCCCCAGAAGACGATCTTCTCGCCGGCGTTGAAGCGGTGCGAGGGCACCTCTTCGGCACCGAAGAGGCCACCGGCGCTCTTGATCCACTTCCAGTCGTCGGCCGAGGGCCAGTTGTCCTTGATGAAGGTGACCAGCACGATGATCAGCGACACCGCGAACAGCGGCCCGGCAAAGTTGTGCAGGTTCTTCAGCGCATAGCTCAGCCAGCCAAAGAGCGTGCCGCCCAGGATGGGCAGCAGGAAGAACTTGCCCCAGGCCATGATCACGCCCGAAATGGCCAGCGCCACGAAGGCAATCGCGTTCGTCCAGTGCGCCGCGCGCTCCAGCGGCGTGAAACGCTCGATCTTGCGGCCGGTGTCGGGCTCGTGCCCGCCCATGCTGCCCTTGGCACGGTAGAACAGACCCATGGCCACCACGACGATGAGCAGCAGCGAGCCGCCGTAGGGCAGGATCCACTGGTTGCGCACCTGGCGCCAGGCTTCGCCAGCGGTGGTGAATTTGGAGCCGGGATACTGCACGAAGGGCTGGATCAACACGCCCTTCTCGGCGCCGGGCAGCGAGGTGAGCCCACCCGTTTCACGCACGGCGCGCCAGACCGGCGCGTTGTTGCCGGGTTGGGTCTTGTTGCGTTCGGCGTTGTTCTCGTCGGCGCGCGGCTCGGCCGGGGCCACGAAGCCGGCTGGCGGGCCGTTCTTCGCGGCGGGCGCCTCGGCCGCTGGAGCGGCAGTCGCGGCCGGGGCCGGGGCCGGCGCAGGCTGCTGCGCCTGCACCGGGGCCCAGGCAGCAGCCGCCAAAGCGAGGCCACCGAGCAGGGTTCGGATCGATGTCGTCATGGGGTCTCCCCTGGTCGCAGAGCGCGCTGGCTCAGGGCGCGCTGGCGCGGCTGTACTCGTTCTGGCCGTTCTGGGCGCGCGTGCTGAGCTGGCGCTCCCAGGCCTTCGAATCGCCCTCTTTCCACGTGCCGGCCGTGTTGGAACTGTTGGCCGTGGCGTAGGGGGCCTGGTCGCTCTTGCGCTGGCCCGAGGTCTGCGGCTTCTCTGTGCAGGCCGACAGGGCCACAGCGGCCGCCAGGGCGGCCACGCTCATCCACGCAGCCCTCATGACTTGGTCCCGGTGCTCTGCGCACCGCCCGCGGGCTTGCCGTAGGCCGTGCCCCAGCCCCAGACCTCGCTGCCCTTGCCGCGCGTCAGCACGCGGGTGCGGAAGATGTCGGCCACGACATCACCGTCGCCGCCCAGCAGCGCCTTGGTGCTGCACATCTCGGCGCAGGCCGGCAGCTTGCCTTCGGCCAGGCGGTTGCGGCCGTACTTCTCGTTCTCGGCAGCGCTGGTGTTGTTTTCCGGGCCACCGGCGCAGAAGGTGCACTTGTCCATCTTGCCGCGCAGGCCGAAGGTGCCGTTGGTCGGGAACTGCGGCGCGCCGAAGGGGCAGGCGTAGCTGCAGTAGCCGCAGCCGATGCAGGTGTCCTTGTCGTGCAGCACCACGCCTTGTTCGGTGCGGTAGAAGCAGTCGACCGGGCACACGGCCATGCAGGGCGCGTCGCTGCAGTGCATGCAGGCCACCGAGATGCTGCGCTCGCCGGGCAGACCGTCGTTGAGGGTGACCACGCGGCGGCGGTTCACGCCCCAGGGCACGTCGTTTTCGGCCTTGCACGCGGTGACGCAGCCGTTGCACTCGATGCAACGCTCGGCGTCGCAGATGAACTTCATTCTTGCCATGTTCTGAACTCCAGTAGATCGATGGTCGTCAAGCGGGGGTCTTCAAGCCGCCTGCTCAGGCCGTGGCCTTCTCGATCTGGCACACCGTGGTCTTGGTCTCTTGCATCATCGTGACGCTGTCGTAGCCGTAGGTCGTGGCCGTGTTGACGGCCTCGCCGCGCACGACGGGCGCCGCGCCATCGGGGTAGTAGGGCTTCAGGTCGACACCGCCCCAGCGCCCCGAGAAGTGGAAGGGCAGGAACACGGTCTCGGCGTCCACGCGCTCGGTCACCAGCGCCTTGACGCGGATGCCCTGGAAGCCGGCCACGCCTTCCATCGGCGGCGTCTTCACCCAGACGTAGTCGCCGTTGCGGATGCCGCGGTCGTTGGCCGCACGCGGGTTCAGCTCGACGAACATGTCCTGCTGCAGCTCGGCCAGCCACTTGTTCGAGCGCGTTTCCTCGCCACCGCCTTCGTACTCCACCAGACGGCCGCTGGTCATGATCAGCGGGTACTTCTGGCCGATGTCCTTGTTCTTCTCCTGCACGGTCTTGTAGAGCGTGGGCAGGCGCCAGAAGGCCTTGCGGTCGTCGTGCGTCGGGTACTTGGCCACCAGGTCGGGGCGGTTGCTGTACAGCGGCTCGCGGTGCTTGGGGATCGGATCGGGGAAGTTCCACACCACGGCGCGCGCCTTGGCGTTGCCGAAGGGGTGGCAGCCGTGCACCTGCATGGCCACGCGGATGATGCCGCCCGAGGGGTCGGTCTTCCAGTTCTTGCCTTCGGCGGCCTTCTGCTCGGCCTCGGTCAGGTCGCCCCACCAGCCCAGCTTCTTCAGCAGCAGGTGGTCGAACTCGGGGTAGCCGGTGGTGAGATCGGCGCCCTTGCTGTGCGAGCCGTCGGCCGCCAGCAGGCTTTCGCCGTCGCGCTCGACACCGAAGTTCGCGCGGAAGTTGCCGCCGCCTTCCATCACGTGCACGCTGGTGTCGTAGAGGTTGGGGCTGCCCGGGTGCTTCATCTCGGGCGTGCCATAGCAAGGCCAGGGCAGGCCGAAATACTCGCCGTCGAGCTTGTAGCCGGTTTCCTTGTCGATGCCGCCCTTGGCGCGCAAGGTCTTGATGTCGAACACATGCATGTTGCGCATGTGGGCCTTCAGGCGCTCGGGGCTGTGGCCGGTGTAGCCGATGGTCCAGACGCTCTTGTTGATCTCGCGCAGGATGGACTCGGTCTCGGGCTCTTCCATGCCGCCCTTGCCCTTGACCATCTTGAAGTTCTTGACCAGCTCGGCCTTGAAGCCGAGCTTGTCGGCCAGCTGCGTCATGATCATGTGGTCGGTGCGGCTCTCCCACAGCGGCTCGATGACCTTCTCACGCCACTGGATGCTGCGGTTCGAAGCGGTGATGGAGCCGCTGGTCTCGAACTGCGTGGTGGTGGGCAGCAGGTAGACCTCGCGCTTGGCGTTCAGGTCTTCGGCCTTGCCCGGCATGGCCGCCATGGCGGCGGTGGCGCTGGGGAAGGGGTCGACCACGACCAGCAGGTCGAGCTTGTCCATCGCGCGCTTCATTTCCAGGCCGCGCGTCTGCGAGTTCGGCGCGTGGCCCCAGAAGAACAGGCCGCGCAGGTTGCTTTCCTGGTCGATGAGCTCGTTCTTCTCCAGCACACCGTCGACCCAGCGCGACACGGTCATGCCGCTCTTGGTCATCATGCCCGGGGCGTACTGCTTCTTGATCCACTCGAAGTCCACGCCCCAGGTGCTGGCGAAGTGCTTCCACGAACCTTCGGCCAGACCGTAGTAGCCGGGCAGGCTGTCGGGGTTGGGGCCCACGTCGGTGGCGCCCTGCACGTTGTCGTGGCCGCGGAAGATGTTGGTGCCGCCGCCGCTCTTGCCCACGTTGCCCAGCACCAGCTGCAGCAGGCAGGAGGCGCGCACCACGGCGTTGCCGGTGGTGTGCTGGGTCTGGCCCATGCACCAGACGATGGTGCTGGGGCGGTTCTCGCTCATGATCTTGGCCACCTTGTAGGTGGTGGCCTCGTCCACGCCGCAGGCTTCCTTGACCTTGTCAGGGGCCCACTGCGACAGCACTTCCTCGCGGACCTTCTCCATGCCGTAGACACGGTCCTCGATGTACTTCTTGTCTTCCCAGCCGTTCTTGAAGATGTGCCACATCACGCCGTAGAGGAACGGGATGTCGCCGCCCGAGCGCAGGCGCACGTACTCGTCGGCCTTGGCCGCCGTGCGCGTGAAGCGCGGGTCGACCACGATCATCTTGCAGCCCGTTTCCTTGGCATGCAGCATGTGCAGCATGCTCACGGGGTGGGCTTCAGCGGCGTTGCTACCGATATACATCGCCGCCTTGGCGTTCTGCATGTCGTTGTAGCTGTTGGTCATCGCGCCGTAGCCCCAGGTGTTCGCAACGCCAGCCACCGTGGTGCTGTGGCAGATGCGGGCCTGGTGGTCGGTGTTGTTCGTGCCCCAGAAGCTGACGAACTTGCGCAGCAGGTAGGCCTGCTCGTTGTTGAACTTCGACGAGCCGATGAAGAACATCGAATCGGGGCCGCTCTGCTGGCGCAGCTCTTTCATCTTGGCAGTGATGCCGTTCAGCGCCTCGTCCCAGGTGATGCGCACGTACTTGTTGCCCACCAGCTTCATCGGGTACTTCAGGCGGAACTCGCCGTGGCCGTGCTCACGCAGGGCCGCACCCTTGGCGCAGTGCGCGCCCAGGTTGATGGGGCTGTCGAACACCGGCTCCTGGCGCACCCAGACGCCGTTTTCCACCACGGCGTCGACCGCGCAGCCCACCGAGCAGTGGCCGCAGATGGTGCGCTTGACTTCCACCTTCTTGGCGCCGCCTTCGGCCGGCTTGGCATCAGCGGCCTGGGCCTTCTTCACCAGCGTGAGCTGCGAGACGGCGATGCCGGCGCCCACGCCCATGCCGCTGCGGCGCAGGAAAGCGCGGCGGTCCATGGTGGGGATGGCGCGCGACACACCGCGGGCCAGGGTGGACACCAGGCGCGAGGAAGCGGCGCCGGTGGCTTGGGACTTGCGAGTCAACAACATGGGGCTGTCCTTGATGGGGGCCAGGATCTCGGGGGCCGGGTCAGACGCGGGCGGTCTGGTAGTAGCGCTTGACGTGCTCGGTGACGCGGTAGGTGCCGTCCTTGTCGTCGGCGGCAGCGGCCTGCACCTCCGCCGGTGCTTCGGTTTTCACCGAGGGCAGCACGGCAGCCACGGCGGCCAGGGCGCCCACGCCGCCAGCCCCGGCGAACATGCGCCGGCGCGAGAGGGTGGGGCTGTCGGGGGAGGTGTTGTCGGGCTTGGTGCTCATGGGGCTCTCCTGCGGGGGCACGCCTATGCGGGCGCATGCATAGCTACCCCGGTATTACCCTGGTTGGCAGGCGTGGCTTCAATCCGTGTCCACCCGAGGGTGACGCGACAAGTTGTCGCAAGATCTGTCAGCTTCGAGAAAGCCCTGCCGGCGGCACCGCAAACCCGGGTCTTCCACGGCGCACCTATGCAAACGCGGACCTAGAATCCGCGGCCTTTCGGCAGGCCCCTCGTGGCCGGCCGCCCCCAGCCCAGACGCATCGCCATGGACGCCCAGCCCACCCTCCACGTGGCCGTGCAGATCGACCGCCAGCACCAGCCCAACCGCTGGGAGGATTGGCGCTTCCGCGTGGTGGACGTGCTGCTCGACGAGGGCCAGTTCGGCACCGCACCCCGCCTGCTGCGCGACGACGGCAAGACCGCGAGCTTTCTCTTCCCGCAGATGCCGGTGCGCCTGCACCGCGACGAGGCGGAGGGCTACTACCTGAATCTGAGTTCGGGCACGCCCGTGTGGTTCGTGATGTGGCGGAGGCAGGACGACGAAGGTGCCGCCGCGCCGACCGCCACGCCGCTGTTCGTGACCGTCTCGTACCACGAGGCCGGCCGCTTGCTCGACGCGCAGGAGCAGGTCGACAACATCCCGCTGCCGCCCGAGCTGCAGGCGGCCCTGCAGGCCTTCACCGACGAGCACTACCGCCCCGAGCCGCGCAAGCGCCGCCGGCCGCAGAGCTTCATCGCGCCGGGCGAACGCACGGCCGGCGACGGCCCGCCGAGCGAGTAAGCCTGCCATGGCCGACGAAGCCGACAGCAACTTCTTCAGCCGCTGGTCGCGGCGCAAGGTGGCCGTGCGCGAAGGCCAGCCGGTGCCGCCGGTGCCCGCGGCGGTGGCAGCGCCGCCCGTGGCCGCGCCTGCCCAGCGCCAGGCCGTGACACCTGCAGCGGTGGCGCCGTCCCCGGGGGTGGCCACCGCCGATGCCGAACGTGAAGCGCCTTCCGCGCCGCCGCCCCCGCCAGCCCCCACGCTGGCCGACGTGGCCGAACTCACGCCGCAATCCGACTACACCCGCTTCGTGGCCCAGGGCGTTACGCCCGAGGTGAAGAACGCGGCGCTGAAGAAGCTGTTCACCGACCCGCACTTCAACGTGATGGACGGGCTGGACATCTACATCGACGACTACGGCAAGCCCGACCTGCTGCCCGCCGGCATGCTGCGCCAGATGGTGCAGTCGAAGGCGCTGCGGCTGTTCGTCGAAGAAGACGAGGCCGAAGCCCAGGCCCAGCTTGCAGCCTCAGCCCCGCACGCCCTGCCCCACGCCACCGAAGCCGACGCCGCGCCCAGTGCCGCCCTGGCCGAGGCCGACCCCACCCAACCCGCTGCCGCCGATGAAGACACTGCTGTGCAACTGCAACCAGACGATGACGCTGGACGCGCCGGCCCTGAGCCAGGCGCTGGCCAGGACGCCGGGCGCCAGCACTGAGGGGCTGGAGACCGTCCACACCTTGCTGTGCCGGCGCGAGGCCGGCGCCTTCCAGCGCGCGGCCAAGGCCACGGGCGCCAGCGGCGATGAGCTGCTCGTGGCCTGCACGCAGGAAAGCCGCCTCTTCCTGGAACTCAACGACGAGACCGAGGGCGCGGCCCGCGTCACCGAGCGGCCCATCCATTTCGTGAACCTGCGCGAGACCGGGGGCTGGGGCGCCGACGGCGGCAACGCGATGGCCAAGATGGCCGCGCTGATCGCCGCCGCGCAACTGCCCGCGCCCGAGCCCGTGCCCACCGTCACCTACCGCTCGCAGGGCCGCTGCCTGGTCATCGGCCCGGCGGGCGCGGCCGAAGACGCCGCGGCGTTGCTGGAAGACAAACTCGATGTCAGCGTGCTCGTGAGTGGCGGGGCTGCGGCGTCCACCGCCATCGGCCAGCGCCATGCGCGCGCGACGAGCAATGGCCGTGTCACGTCGCTGCGCGGCTGGCTCGGCAACTTCGAGGTGCAATGGGAGAGCGGCAACCCCATCGACCTGGACGTCTGCACACGCTGCAACGCCTGCGTGATGGCCTGCCCCGAAGGCGCCATCGGGCTGGACTACCAGATCAACCTCGACGCCTGCACGAAGCACCGCGATTGCGTGCGCGTGTGCGATGCCGCCGGCGCCATCGATTTCAGCCGCGAGCCCATCGCGCACGAAGAGAACTTCGACCTCGTGCTCGACCTGCGCGCCGAGCCCGCCTACACGCAGCACCAGCCCCCTCAAGGCTACTTCTCCGTGCCGGGCGCCAGCGATGCGCGCGCCTTGCAGGCCGCCGTGCTGAAGCTGCGCGAGCTGACGGGCGAATTCGAGAAGCCCAAGTTCTTCAAGTACACGCACAAGCTCTGCGCGCACAGCCGCAATGAACAGACTGGCTGCACGGCCTGCATCGATGTGTGCAGCACCAAGGCCATCCGCAGCGACGCCTCGCGCAAGGGCAAGACCAAGGGCGAGCTGGCTGGCGGCGTGATCGTCGAGCCCTACCTCTGCGTGGGCTGCGGCGCCTGCAGCACGGTGTGTCCCAGCGGTGCGATGGCCTTTGCCTACCCCGGCACGGTGGACCAGGGGCGCCGCCTGCGCACCATGCTCACCGCCTACGCACAGGCCGGCGGCCCAGCACGGAGCGGCCCGGCCGCGCTGCTGCTGCACAGCGAAAGCGCCGGCGCGCGCCAGATCGATGCCCTGGGCCGCGCCACGCGCGCGCCGCGGAAGGTGGCGCTGCAAGGCTTGCCCGCCCGCGTGCTGCCCGTGGCGCTGTGGCACACCGCCAGCGTGGGCCTGGACCTGTGGCTCACCGCCATCGCCCAGGGCGCCAGCCAGGTGTGGGTGATGCTCACCGAGGAAGAAGCGCCCGAGTACCGCCAGGCGCTGCGCGAGCAGATGGACGTGGCCCAGGCCGTGCTGAACGGCCTGGGCTACACCGGCAAGCACTTCGCGCTGATCGAAGCCGCCGACCTGCCCGCGCTGGATGCCGCGATGCGCCAGCCGCCCGCGGCCACCGTCAAGCGCGCTGCCGCCTACGCGGCGCAGGCCGAGAAGCGCGCGACGCTGGAACTCGCCATCGACCACCTGCTGGCCCAGGCCCCGCAGCCCCTGGACGAAGTGCCGCTGCCCGCCGCCGGCGCGCCCTTCGGCACGCTGCAGGTCAACGCCGACAAGTGCACGCTGTGCCTGAGCTGCGTGAGCGCCTGCCCCGAGGCCGCGCTGGCTGACAACCCCGAAGCACCGCAGCTGCGTTTCATCGAGAAGAACTGCGTGCAGTGCGGCCTGTGCGCCACCACCTGCCCCGAAGACGCCATCACGCTGCAGCCGCGGCTGTGGCTGGCCGATGGCGGCAAGGCGCGCAAGAACGCGCGTGTCATCGCCGAAGCCAAACCCTGGGTCTGCGTGAAGTGCAGCAAGCCTTTCGGCACGGAGAGCGCCATCGAGAACATGATCAGCAAGCTCTCGGGCCACGCCGCCTTCCAGGGCGCCGCGGTCGAGCGCCTGAAGATGTGCAGCGACTGCCGCGTGGTCGACATGTACAGCAACCCCAACGAAGTGCGCATCACCGACCTGTGATCGCGCTGCCAGCCAGAGCCGAACGATGAGCACCGCCCCCGTCAATTTCGCCCCTGCCGGCGACACCGAAGAACTCGAACGCGCCGAGCTCTACGGCCTGCTCGCCCGCCTGTGGCTGGCGCCGCCCGACGCCACGCTGCTGGAACAGTTCCGTGTGGCCGTGACGCAGGCCCCCGAGACCGGCGCCTTCCTCGAAGGCCCGTGGGAAGCGCTGGTGGCCGCCTTCCGCAACACCACGCTGGAAGCCGCCGTCGACGAGCACAACGCGCTCTTCCACGGCGTGGGCAAGCCCGAGGTCTTCGCCTACGGCTCCTACTACCTGGCCGGCTATCTCAACGAGAAGCCGCTGGCCGCACTGCGCACCGACCTGGCGGCGCTGGGCCTCACGCGCGAAGAAGGCGCGCTGGAGACCGAGGACCACATCAGCTACATGCTGGAGGTGATGCGCTACCTGATCGCCGGCGACGACGTGGCCGTGTGCAACCTGGAACAGCAGCGCCGCTTCTTCCGCAGCCACCTGCAGCCCTGGGTGGCGCAGCTGTGCGAAGCCGTGATCAACCACCCCCGCGCCCGCACCTGGGCCGCGGTGGCGGTGTTCACGCGCGAGTTCATCGCGGTGGAGACGCAGGCCTTCGACATGCTGGAGCTGTGATGACCAGCTTGCCCGCCAAGATCGACCCGCAGGACATCACCGGCCTCGTGCTGGCCGGCGGCCGCGGCAGCCGCATGGGCGGTGTCGACAAGGGCCTGCAGAACTTCCGCGGCCTGCCACTGGCGATGAACGCGCTGCTGCGCCTGCAACTGCAGGTGGGCCATGTGCTCATCAACGCCAACCGCAACCTCGCGGCCTATGAATCGATGGGCGTGCCGGTGTGGCCCGACCCCATCGGCGATTTCGCCGGCCCGCTGGCCGGCTGGCTGGCCGGGCTGGAGCGCTGCGAGACGCCCTACCTCGTGACCGTGCCCTGCGACACGCCGAACTTCCCCACCGACCTGGTGGAACGACTCGCGGCCGCGCTCGTGGCCGAAGGCGCAGACATCGCGATGGCCGCCACGCTGGAAGACGGCCAGGTGCAGGTGCAGCCGGTGTTCTGCCTGCTCAAGACCGAGCTGATGGAGAGCCTGGTGGCCTACCTGCACGCCGGCCAGGCGAAGATTGATCGCTGGACGGCGCAGCACCGCTGCGCCACCGTGGTGTTCGAAGACGGCGCGGCCTTTGCCAACGCGAACACGGCGCAGGAGTTGGCGCAGCTGCAGGGTTGAGCGTCAGTCTGCAGCGGCGCCTTCCTTCTCCAGCAGCCGCTGCCCGCCCCCAAAGCTGCCCAGCACCGGCGCCGCGCCCCCGGCACGCAAGCGCACCGCGCAGTACTTGAACTCGGGGATCTTGGCCACCGGGTCCAGCGCCGGGTTGGTGAGGCGGTTGATGGCCGCCTCGAACCAGCAGAAGGCCACGAACACCGCGCCTGGCGGCGTGCCCTCGTCTGCGCGCGCGTAGAGGCTCACCTCGCCGCGGCGCGATTGCAGCGTCACCAGCCCGCCCGGCGCAACGCCCAGGGCCGCCAACTCTTGCGGGTGCAGCAGCGCCACCGGGTCGGGCTCCAGCGCATCGAGCACGCCACTGCGGCGCGTCATGCTGCCGGTGTGCCAGTGCTCCAGTTGCCGGCCGGTGATGAGCACGTGCGGGAACTCCGCATCGGGCCGCTCGTCGGCCGGGATCAGCTGCGCGGGCACGAACAGCGCCTTGCCGCCGGGCCGCGGGAAGTGGTCGGTGAAGACCACACGCTCGCCCGGCGCGCTGGCATCGGTGCAGGGGTAGGTGACGGCGCCTTCGCGCTGCAGCCGCGCCCAGCTCAGGCCCTGCAGCGTGGGCATCAGCTGGCGCATCTCGTCGAACACGCGCCCGGCAGCGGCGTCGCAGTCGGTGGGCGTGGCGCCGTAGCTTTGCCAGTCCAGCCCCAGCTGTTCGACCATCGCCGTCAGGATCCACAGGTCTTGCCGCGCCTGCCCCGGCAGGCCCAGGGCGCGGCGGCCCAGCTGCACCAGGCGGTCGGTGTTGGTGAAGCTGCCGGTCTTCTCGGCGAAGGCACTGGCCGGCAGCACCACGTCGGCCAGGCAGGCGGTCTCTGTCAGGAAGATGTCCTGCACCACCAGCATCTCCAGCTGCGCCATCGCCTCGCGGGCGTGGGTGGCGTCGGGGTCGCTCATGGCGGGGTTCTCGCCCATCACGTACAGGCCCTTGAGCCGACCCGCGGCCGCAGCCTGCATCACCTCCACCACCGTCAGGCCCTTCTCGGCGTCCAGCCTCTCGGGGGCCACGCCCCACAGCGCGGCGGCGGCGGCGCGCGCGGCGGGGTCGCCCACCGGGTGGTAGTCGGGGTACATCATCGGGATCAACCCGGCATCGCTCGCACCCTGCACGTTGTTCTGCCCGCGCAGCGGATGCAGCCCGGTGCCGGGGCGGCCGATCTGCCCCGTCATCAGCGCCAATGCGATGAGGCAGCGCGCGTTGTCGGTGCCGTGCACGTGCTGGCTGACGCCCATGCCCCAGAGGACCATGCTGCCGGGGCTCTTCGCATACAAGCGCGCAACGGTGCGAACGGTCTCGGCCTCGATGCCGGTGACGGCGGCCATGGTCTCGGGGCTGAAGCCGCGCAGGTTCTCTGCGAAGGCCTCGAAGCCCTCGGTGCGTTCGGCGATGAAACGCGCGTCGGTCAGGCCCTCTTCCACGATCACGTGCATCAGCGAATTGAGCAGCGCCACGTCGGTGTCGGGGCGGAAGGCGAGGTGGTGCGCGGCGTGGCGGCACAGCTCGCTGCGGCGCGGGTCCATCACCACGAGCTGCGTGCCCTGCTTCACCGCGTTCTTGATCCAGGTGGCCGCCACGGGGTGGTTCACCACAGGGTTGGCGCCGATGACGATCACCACCTGGGCCTTCATCACGTCCATCACCGGGTTGCTGACGGCGCCGGAACCGATGCCTTCCAGCAGCGCCGCCACGCTGCTGGCGTGGCACAGGCGTGTGCAGTGGTCGACGTTGTTGCTGCCGAAGCCCAGGCGCACCAGCTTCTGGAAGAGGTAGGCCTCTTCGTTGCTGCCCTTGGCACTGCCGAAGCCGGCGAGCGATCGCGGGCCGTGCGTATCGCGCAGCCGGCGCAGCGTGCCGCCGGCCAGGGCCAGCGCTTCTTCCCAGCTGGCTTCGCGGAACTGCGCGCGGGCACTGGCCGGGTCGGTGGCGGCGTGGGGGTCTTTGGGCGCATCGGCGCGGCGGATGAGGGGCACCGTCAGACGCTGCGGGTGGCGCGCGTAGTCGAAGCCGTAGCGGCCTTTCACGCACAGCCGGCCCTCGTTGGCCGGCCCACTGCGGCCTTCCACGTGCAGGATGCGGTCGTCCTTGACGTGGTAGCTCACCTGGCAGCCCACGCCGCAGTAGGGGCAGAGGCTGTCCACCACCTTGTCGGCCTCTTGCAACGCCACGCCGCCTGCCGGTGCCAGCGCGCCGGTCGGGCAGGCCTGCACACACTCGCCGCAGCCCACGCAACTGCTGCTGCCCAGCGCATCGCCCATGTCGAAGACGATCTGCGCCGCCGCGCCGCGGTGGGCCAGACCGATGACCTCGTTCACCTGCTCGTCGCGGCAAGCGCGCACGCAGCGTGTGCACTGGATGCAGGCGTCCAGGTTCACGGCAATGGCCGGGTGGCTGGTGTCGCTGGCCGGGCGTTCAACCGCCGGCGTGGGTGTGAAGCGCGAACCGGACACGCCGAGCTTCTGCGCCCAGGCCTGCAGTTCGTTGTCGGGCTTGTGCTGGGCCGCTGGCGCATCGGTCAGCAGCAGTTCGAGCACCAAGCGCTGCGCACTTTGCGCGCGCGGGCTGGCGGTCTGGACCACCAGGCCTGGCGTGGCCACGCGGCAGCAAGAGGCCGCCAGCGTGCGTTCGCCCTGCACTTCCACCACGCAGGCGCGGCAGTTGCCTTCGGGCGCCTGCCCTTCGCGGTGGCACAGGTGCGGCACTTCGATGCCGAGTTCCTTCGCCAACGCCCACAGCGTCTGCCCGGGGCGGGCCAGCACGCTGCGGCCGTCGATCTGCAACGGCACGGCCGGTACGCCCAGCGCTTCGCCTTCCTCTCTGGTCAGTGCGTTCATGGCTTCAGCTCCTGCGGAAAGTGGCGCAGCACGCTGTCAAACGCGTTGGGCGCAGCCTGGCCCAGGCCGCAGATGCTGGCTTCGCGCATCACGCTGCCCAGCTCGGCCAGCAACTCGGCCGGCCAGGCCTCGCCGGCCATCAAGCGGCTGGCCTGCGTGGTGCCGGCGCGGCAAGGCGTGCACTGACCGCAGCTTTCGTGCTCGAAGAAGCGCATCACGTTGCGCGCGGCGTCCACCGCGCGGTCGGTGTGGCCCAGCACGATGACGGCGGCGCTGCCGATGAAGGCGCCGTGGGGCTGCAGGGTGTCGAAGTCCAGCGGCACATCGGCCAGCGCCGCCGGCAGGATGCCGCCGCTGGCGCCGCCCGGCAGGTAGCCGTAGAGCGTGTGGCCTTCGGCCATGCCGCCGCAGAATTCATCCACCAACTCGCGCAGCGTGATGCCCGCCGGCGCCAGCTTCACACCAGGCTGGCGCACACGGCCGCTGACGGAGAAACTGCGCAGGCCCCGCCGGCCGTGGCGGCCCTGCGCTGAGAAGCTCTCCGCGCCTTCAGCCAACAGCCGTGTCACCCAGTACAGCGTCTCGCCGTTGTGCACCAGCGTCGGCCGGCCGTAGAGCCCGCGCTCGGCCACATAAGGCGGGCGCAGCCGCGGCAAGCCGCGCTTGCCTTCGATGGACTCGAGCATCGCCGACTCTTCGCCGCAGATGTAGGCACCGGCGCCGCGGCGCAGCTCGATGGGCGGCAGCGGTGGCAACTCGCCAGCCGCGCTGGCGGTCTGCAGCGCAGCCAGTTCGCGCTGCACCACGGCGCGCAGGCCGTGGTACTCGTCGCGCAAGTAGAGGGTGACCCCGGCGACGCCCACGGCCCAGGCGGCGATGAGCAGGCCTTCCAGAAAGCGGTGCGGCTCGCGCTCCAGCATCCAGCGGTCCTTGAAGGTGCCGGGCTCGCCTTCGTCCAGGTTCACGGCCATCAGCCGCGGCGCTGGCTGCGCCCGCACGATGCGCCACTTGCGCCCGGCCGGGAAACCCGCGCCACCCAGGCCACGCAGGCCGGCGCTTTCCAGCAGAGAGATGACGTCTTCAGCGCTGCGCGTGCCGGCCACGCAGCCGGCCCACAGCGCGTAGCCACCGTTGGCGCGGTAGGCGGCCAGGCTTTCGTGGGCGGTGAATTCGTCGTCGCGTTCGGCTTGCTGCAGCGCGGCCAACGCGGCGGCCTGCACGGCATCGGCCGTGGCCTGCACCACGGGCCGCTGGTGCACCACGGCCACCGGCGCGGTGTCGCAGCGGCCCACGCAGGGCGCGGGCACCACGCGCACGCCCGGGCCCAACAGCTCCGGCAGGCGGTGCAGCAGGTCGCGCGCGCCGGCCATCTCGCAGGCCAGGCTGTCGCACACGCGCACGGTGAGCGCCGGCGCTGCGGGCACGCGGCCCTCGGCGTCTTCACGCACGAGGTCGAAGTGGTGATAGAAGCTCGCGACCTCGTAGACCTCGGCCTGCGACAGGCGCATCAGCGCGGCCAGCGCCGCCAGGTGCGGTGTGGCGAGCTGGCCGAAGTGGTCTTGCAACTGGTGCAGGTGCTCGATGAGCAGTTCTCGCCGGTAAGGCCCGGGGCCGATGAGGGCCTGCACCTCTTCACGGTGCCGCGGCTCGACACCCCGGCCCTTGGGGGCCTGGCGGCGGCGCTGGCGTTGCGCGTCGGGGGAAACTTCGGCGCCCGGGGAAGGCACCGGCACGATGGGGATGACAAGGGCGTTGATGCTCACCGGCGCATCATTCCGGCGTCGGCGCGGGCTGTCCAATCGCTTCGGCGAACCGCACCATTCACGGCGCTGATGAAGGCCCTCAGGCGAGCGCGTTACCGGCCGCCAGCGGCCCCGTGTGCGCCGCCGCCTCAGCCAGCCAGGCGGGGTCTTGCGCCAGCGCCAGTGCCGCTTGCAACGCACGCGAAGCCGGCTGGCCGCGTGCCGTCATGAAGCCGATGGGCGTGCGCAGCACGGGCGCCGTGAGCGGCCGCGCTTCCAGGCCCGCGTGGGCGGCCAGCGTGTCCACCAGCGCGCCGGGCAGCACGGCGGCCAGCGGGCCGCTGTGCACGGCCACCAACAACGCCATCACCGAATTGGTCTCCAGCGCCGGCGCCACCGCCAAGCCCTGGCTGCGGAACACCTGCTCCAGGATCACGCGGTTGTGCATCTCCGGCCCCAGCAGCGCCAGCGGGCGTGCCGCGGCCTCGGGCCAGGTGATGGGCGCGCCGAAGCGCAGGCCCGCGCCCGATGTTTCGCCCGCATCGGCCCTCTGCAGCAGGTGGTAGTGCTCCAGCACCTGCGGCCAGGCTTGCAGGCGGCCGCCGGGCACATCCGCCGCGCGGTCGGTGTAGCCCAGCGCGAGGTCCAGCGTCAGCCGCTCCAGGCCCGATTCCAGTTCTTGCGAGGCCAGCGAGCGCAGCTGCGGCACCAGCCCTGGGTGGCGTTCAATCAGCCGCGCGGCAAATCGCGCGGCGATGGGCTCGGCGGTGGGCACGGTGCCGATGACGAGCCGCCCACGCGGCTGCGCGGCACTGCCCGCCAGCTCTTGCGTCAGGCGCTCTTGCTCGTGCAACACGCGCCGCGCCGTGGCCAGCACCTGCTCGCCTTCGGCCGTGAGGCCTTCGTACTGGCGGCCGCGGCGCACGATGGACACGCCGAAGTGCGCCTCCAGCGAACGCAGCGCGTTGCTCAGCGCGGGCTGCGTGATGTGGCAGGCCGTGGCGGCGCGGCCGAAGTGGCGGTGCTGCTCCAGCGCGGCGAGGTAGCGGTAGGCGTCGAAGAGGTTCACGGCCTGCGCATTAGACCAGCCGCCACCCGCCCTGCCAGGCCTCGACCCCTGGGCGCCTGCGGGCGACCCGGCTGCCTAGAATTCGGCCCGATGCAAGCCCGCGCCGCCCCTGCCGAAGACTGGCCCAACGCCACCGTGCTGGTGGTCGACGACGAGCCCGGCATGCGCAACTTCCTGCTCAAGACCCTGGCGTCGCGTGTGGGCCAGGTGCTGGGCGCGGGCTCAGCAGAAGAGGCCGAGACGCTGCTGCAGAAGCACCGCTGCGACCTGCTCATCCTGGACATCACGCTGCCCGGCAAGAACGGCATCGCGCTGCTGAAAGAGCTGCGTGAGCAGGGCAACGCCTGCGAGGTGGTGCTGATCACGGCCTTCGCCGATCTCGACACGGCGATCGAAGCCTTGCGCGCTGGCGCAGGCGATTTCCTGCTCAAGCCCTTCCGCACGGCACAGGTGCTGGGTGCCGTGCGCCAGGGGCTGGAGCGTGCAAGGTTGAAGCGTGAGAACTGGGTGCTGCGGCGCAGCCTGCACCGCCACACGCCCCCGGCCGATGGCCTGGTGGGGCGCAGCATCGTCATCAAGGGCCTGCAGGCCGCGCTGCAGCGCGTGGCAGCGGTCGACAGCACGGTGCTGCTGACCGGCGCCTCGGGCACCGGCAAGGAGCTCGCTGCGCAGGCGCTGCACCGGCTGGGCGATGCGCCCGACGCGCCCTTCGTGCCGGTGAACTGCGCCGCCATCTCGCCGATGCAGATCGAGGCCGATCTCTTCGGCAGCCCGGGCCACGACGGGCTCTTTGTCTACGCCCAGGGCGGCACGCTGTTCCTCGACGAGATCGGCGAGATGCCGCTGGCCATGCAGGCCAAGTTGTTGCGGGCGTTGGAGACACGCTGCATACGCCCCGTGGGCAGCCAGCAGGAGATACCGCTGCAGTTGCGCATCGTGGCCGCCACCAACCGGCCGCTGCGCAGCGAGGTGGACGCCGGCGTTTTCCGTGCCGACCTCTACTACCGCCTGCAGGTGGTGGAGCTGAAGCTGCCGCCGCTGGCCGCACACAAGGAAGACATCCCCGATCTCGTGGCCCACTTCATCGCCACGCTGGCGCCGCGCCTGGGCGTGCCGCCCATCGCCGTCAGCGACGACGAGATGAGCTACCTGCAGCAATACGACTGGCCGGGCAATGTGCGCGAACTGCGCAACCTGATCGAACGCTCGCTGATCGTCGGCGCGCTGAACGTCTCGGCGCTGTACCAGAGCCTCTCGCGCACGCATGGCGAGCCCGCGCGCCTGGCGCCGGGCGGCATCACCGACCTGCAGACGCTGGAGAAGCGCCACATCCTGGCCGTGCTGGACAGCGTGGACGGCGACAAGACCCGCGCCGCACAGTTGCTGGGTATCTCGCGCCGCACGCTGGAACGCCGCTGCGCGGAGTGGACCCCGGCGTGAGCGCGGGCGCGGCCGCGAGCGCCGCCGCGGTCGCTGCCGCCGAGAGGCCCGGCTGGTTTGCACGCCTGAGCATCCGCAACAAGCTGCTCGCGCTGACGCTGCTGCCGCTGCTGGGCGTTCTGCCGCTGCTGGGCGCCGGCCTGCTCTGGTGGACCGACACCGCCATCGACGCGCTGCTGCGCACCAAGGTGCGCGCCGATCTGGCCGTGGCCAACGGCTACTTCGAACGCGTGCTGGCCGAAGTGGGCGGCAGCGTGGGCGGCGTGGCCGAATCGCGGGCACTGGCCCGCGCCCTGCCTTCGCCGCCAGACCTGCAGGCCCTGCTGCTGCGCTACGAGCGCCGCGAACGGCTCGACTTCCTGCGCGTGCTGCCACCCGACCCCACGCTGCCCGACAGCACCAGCGTGGAGGTGCTGGCCCCCGCGCAACAGGCCCTGCTGAGCCCCTCGCTGCGCGAGCGCGTGGCCGTGCCGCTGCTGAACACGCGCAACGCTGCGCCCACCGAACGTGCGGTGGAAGACCGCGCGATGCTGCTGCTGGCCACGCGCGCACTGCGCAACGAAGCCGGTGAACTCATCGGCCACCTGCAGGGCGGCGTGCTGCTCAACCGCAACCTGCCCTTCATCGACCACATCAACCAGATCGTCTACCCGGCCGGCTCGCTGCCCTTCGCAGAGTGGGGCAGCAAAGGCACGGCCACGCTCTTCCTCGACGACGTGCGCATCAGCACCAACGTGCGCCTGTTCGGCGGCGTGGCCGAAGAGCGCGCCATCGGCACGCGCGTCTCGCAGAGCGTGCGCGACGCCGTCCTGGGCCAGGGCCAGACCTGGCTGGACCGCGCCTTCGTCGTGCAGGACTGGTACGTCTCGGCCTACCTGCCACTGGCCGACGGCCAGGGCCGGCGCGTGGGCATGCTGTACGTGGGTGTGCTGGAGCGGCCTTTCGTGCTGCTGAAGTACGCCGCGCTGGCCAGCATCGGCGCGCTTTTCTTCGGCGTGATGATCATCGCGGCATTCGTCAGCCTGCGCTGGGCGCGTGGCATCTTCCACCCGCTGGAGCGCATGGAAGCCACCATGCAATGCGTGGAGGGCGGCGACCTCGCCGCACGCGTGGGCCCGGTGGCCAGCGCCGACGAGATCGGCCGCCTGGCGCAGCACCTGGACGAACTGCTCGCCACCATCGACGACAACACGCGCCGTCTGCAGGGCTGGAACGCCGAGCTCGACGCCAAGGTGGCCGAGCGCACGCAGGCCTTGCAGGACGCGCAGCGCCAGCTGGTGCAGGCCGAAAAGCTCGCCACCGTGGGGCAGCTGACGGCCAGCATCGCGCACGAGGTGAACAACCCCATCGCGGTGATCCAGGGCAACCTCGACCTGCTTCGCGAGTTGCTGGACGGCGAAGCCGCCGCCCGTGTGGCGCCCGAGCTGAAGCTGGTGGACGCGCAGATCGAGCGCATGCGGCTCATCGTGACGCGGCTGCTGCAGTTCGCGCGGCCGGGCGAGTTCGCCGGCTATGTGCAGGCCGTGGACACCGCGCGCCTGCTCGACGATTGCCT
Source organism: Rubrivivax sp. (assembly GCA_051861265.1). GTDB lineage: Bacteria > Pseudomonadota > Gammaproteobacteria > Burkholderiales > Burkholderiaceae_C > Rubrivivax. Next base: position 72,591 of record JBHYDA010000005.1, on the reverse strand, counting down.
GGTGCTGGCCGGGCACCAGATCGCGCGGGCCGGGGTGCAGGTGCTGCGCGACTTCCGCGCCACGCGCCAGCCGCAAGCCAACGCGCAAGAGCTGCAGCAGGTGCTGGTGAACCTGATCGTCAACGGCCTGCAGGCGCTGCAGGCCGTGCCCGGCGGTGGCACGCTGCGCCTGGCCACGGCCGATGGCGGCAGCGCCGAGGCGCCCACCGTCGTCATCACCGTGGCCGACAACGGGCCGGGCCTGGCGCCCGAACTGCTGGCGCAGCTGTTCCAGCCCTTCGTCACGAGGCGGCGCGAAGGCACGGGCCTGGGGCTGTGGATCAGCCGCGAGATCGTCGAGCGCTACGGCGGCACGCTGGAAGCCGCCAATGCGTCGAACGCCGCGACGGCGCCCGCCAACGACAACGGCGCCCCGGGGGGCGCCGTGTTCACGGTGACGCTGAAGGCCGAGGGCTGATCAAGCCGCAGCCGGCGTGCGGATCAGGTGGTCGAAGGCGCTGAGCGCGGCCTTCGCGCCTTCACCCGCGGCGATGATGATCTGCTTGAACGGCACGGTCGTGGCATCGCCCGCGGCGTAGACGCCCGGCACGTTGGTGGCACCCTTGGTGTCGACGATGATCTCGCCGTAGCGGCTCAACTCCACCGTGCCCTTCAAGAACTCGGTGTTGGGCACGAGGCCGATCTGCACGAACACACCGGCCAGCGGCAGGCGGTGCTCGCTGCCATCGGCGCGGTTCTTGAACACCAGGCCGTCGACCTTCTGGCCGTCGCCGGTGATCTCGGTGGTCTGCGCGTTGGTGTAGATCTCGACGTTGGGCAGGCTCTTGAGCTTGTTCACCAGCACGGCGTCGGCCTTGAGCTGATCGGCGAACTCGACCACGGTCACGTGTTCCACCACGCCGGCCAGGTCGATGGCGGCTTCCACGCCCGAGTTGCCGCCGCCGATGACGGCGACCTTCTTGCCCTTGAACAGCGGGCCGTCGCAGTGCGGGCAGTAGGCCACGCCCTTGTTGCGGTACTCGGCTTCGCCGGGCACGTTGACGTTCTTCCAGCGCGCGCCGGTGCTCAGGATCACGCTGCGGCCCTGCAGCACCGCGCCGTTGTCCAGCGTGACGCTGATGGTGCCGCCGGGCTGCGCCGCAGGCTCGAGCTTGGCCACGCGCTGGCCGTTCATGATGTCCACGTCGTAGGCCTTGGCGTGGGCTTCCAGCGCGGCAGCGAACTTCGGGCCTTGCGTTTCCAGCACCGAGATGTAGTTCTCGATGCCCAGGGTGTCGAGCGTCTGGCCACCGAAGCGCTCGGCCACGATGCCGGTCTTGATGCCCTTGCGAGCCGCGTAAACGGCCGCTGCCGCGCCAGCCGGGCCGCCGCCGACGATCAGCACGTCGAAGGTGTCCTTCTTGGAGAGCTTGGCGGCGTCGCGCGCGGCGCTGCCGGTGTCCACCTTCTTCAGGATCTCGGCGATCTCCATGCGGCCGTTGCCGAAAGGCTGGCCGTTCAGGAAGACGCTGGGCACGGCCATGATCTGGCGCTCTTCCACCTCGGCCTGGAACAAACCGCCGTCCACGGCCACGTGCTTGATGCGTGGGTTCAGCACCGCCATCAGGTTGAGTGCTTGAACCACATCAGGGCAGTTGTGGCAGGTCAGGCTCATGTAGGTCTCGAAGACGAAGTCTCCTTCCAGGCCCTTGATCTGGTCGATGACATCGGCCTCCACCTTGGGCGGGTGGCCGCCGGCCTGCAGGAGCGCCAGCACCAGCGAGGTGAACTCGTGGCCCATGGGGATGGCCGCGAAGCGCACGCCCATGTCGGCGCCCTGGCGCGTGATCTGGAACGAGGGGCGGCGGGCGTCCGTGCCGTCGAAGCGGGCGGTGACCTTGTCGTTCAGCGCCGCGATCTCGGTGATCAGCTCGCGCATCTCGGCCGAGGCCGGGCGGTCATCGAGGCTGGCGATCAGCTCGATGGGGTGCTGCAGGCGTTCGAGGTAGGCCTTGAGCTGCGCTTGGATGTTGCTGTCGAGCATGGCGGCGTCCTGAAAATCAGTGGGTCAGAAACGGCTCCGCCGGCCCGGCAGGGCCGGCGGAGCATGGGCAGGAATCAGGCTCACCACCCGATCAAGTGCCTTGCGCGGAACCGGCTTCGCCGGGCCGCTACAAGAGCCCCCTCGGGGGGTGGCGAGCGCTAGCGAGCCTGGGGGCTCGTCAGATCTTGCCGACGAGGTCGAGCGAAGGGGTCAGCGTCTTGGCGCCTTCGTTCCACTTGGCCGGGCACACCTGGCCGGGGTTGGCGGCGGTGTACTGGGCGGCCTTGAGCTTGCGCACGGTTTCCTTCACGTCACGAGCGATCTCGTTGCTGTGGATTTCGGCCGTCTTGATCACGCCATCAGGGTTGATCACGAAGGTGCCGCGCAGCGCCAGACCTTCTTCGGGAATATGCACGCCGAAGGCGTTGGTCAGCGTGTGGGTGGGGTCGCCCACCAGCGGGAACTTGGCCTTGCCGACGGCCGGGCTGGTCTCGTGCCACACCTTGTGCGAGAAGTGCGTGTCGGTGGTGACGATGTAGACCTCGGTCTTCATCTTCTGGAACTCGGGGTAGTTGTCGGCCGCGTCTTCGATCTCGGTCGGGCAGTTGAACGTGAAGGCGGCCGGCATGAAGATCAGCACCGACCACTGGCCCTTCAGGCTCTGCTCGGTGACTTCAATGAACTTGCCGTTGTGGAAGGCCTGGGTCTTGAAGGGCTGGACTTGGGTGTTGATCAGGGACATGCAATGTGCTCCGTGAGGGTTGTAGTGGAGAGGGAAAACGCTGAACAGGCCGAATTCTGGACCCAGCCGGACATGCAGCGGATTGATTGAAGGAATAAGCCCCATCGCTTTTGGCTATTGAATCCCGGCACGGCCAAGAAAAAGCCGCCCCGGGGGGCGGCTGGTGGCGGGGCGGGCGTGGCGCCTGGGCCTCAGGTGCCCTTGCTCACCGAGATGGTCGGGAACTTGGACGAGAAGTCCTTGGCCTTGCCCGCCACCTTCACCGCCACCTGGCGGGCCACGGCCTTGTAGACGGCGGCGATCTCGCCTTCCGGGTCGGCCACCACGGTGGGGCGGCCGGCGTCGGCTTGCTCGCGGATGCTCAGGTTCAGCGGCAGCGCGCCCAGGTAGCCCACGTTGTACTCGGCGGCCATCTTCTTGCCGCCATCGGCGCCGAAGATGTGCTCGGTGTGGCCGCAGTTCGGGCAGCAGTAAACCGCCATGTTCTCGACGATGCCCAGGATGGGCACGCCCACCTTCTCGAACATCTTCAGGCCCTTCTTGGCATCGAGCAGCGCGATGTCCTGCGGCGTGGTGACGATCACCGCGCCCGTGAGCGGCACGCGCTGGCTCAGCGTGAGCGCGATGTCGCCGGTGCCGGGCGGCATGTCGACCAGCAGGTAGTCGAGTTCGCGCCAGTTGGTCTGGTTCAGCAACTGGTCGAGCGCCTGCGTGGCCATGGGGCCGCGCCAGATCATGGCCTGGTCGGGCTCGATCAGGAAGCCGATGCTCATGACCTGCACACCGTAGTTCTCCAGCGGCTCGATGCGCTTGCCGTCTTCGCTTTCGGGCCGGCCGCTGATGCCCATCATCATGGGCTGGCTGGGGCCGTAGATGTCGGCGTCGAGGATGCCGACACTGGCGCCTTCGGCCGCCAGGGCCAGGGCCAGGTTCACGGTGGTGGTGCTCTTGCCCACGCCGCCCTTGCCGGAGGCCACGGCGATGATGTTCTTCACCTTGGGCAGCAGCGCCACGCCGCGCTGCACGGCGTGGCTGACGATGCGGGTGACGATCTCCACGCTGACGTTCTGCACGCCCGGCACGGTGCGCGCTGCGGCAATCAGCGACTTGCGCAGCGCCGGATGCTGGCTCTTGGCCGGGTAGCCCAGCTCCACCTGGAAGGCGATGTCGCCGTCTTCGATGCGCAGGTTCTTCAGCGCCTTGCTGCTGACGAAGTCTTTGCCGGTCTGGGCATCGACGACGGTCTTCAGCGCGTCGAGCAGCGCGCTTTCCTGGACGGTGGCGGTCATGGCAGAGGGCTGGTGGCAGCCGGTGGAGATCAGAGGCTGGGGAGTCTAGCGGCCCGGCCGGGCCCGCCCGACGCAAGGGTGTTGTGCGAAATGGGCGGGCTATTCCACGCGCCGCACGCGCGGCGCCTTGTTTGCGCCTGCGATCTCCAGCACGAAGCCGCCCAGCATCGCGCGGCGTACCGTGACCTTCGCATCGGTGAGCGCGTAGACGCCCTGGCTGTCGTCCACCACCTGCCAGACCTGCCCGTTGGCCAGGCGGATGCGCGTGCGCGGGCCCCAGCCCTCGAAGAAGCCGGGGATGCTGCTTTGCAGGGCCTGGGGCTCGTCGCGACGCTCTTGCCCGAAGTTCGGCGCGGCGACCGGTGCAGCGGCCGCTGCAGGGGCGGCCGGCGCCGCTGGCACCACCACGGCAGCGGCCGGGGCCGCCTTGGCTGACGGCGCTGCGGCCGTCGCGGCTGCGGTGGGCAACGGCAGCGCGTCGTAGCAGGCCAAGCGCGCGGCGGCGTCCGTCAACGCGCGGCACGCAGCGAGGTCGCGGCCCTGGGCGGCGCTGGTGAAGAAGACGGCGGCGCCCAGCAGGGCAGCGGTGCAGGCGGTGGGTGCATTCATGCCCGCGATGATGCCCCCTCCTAGAATCGAGGGATGACCCGCAAGCTCTTCGTCACCACCGCCCTGCCCTACGCCAACGCCGGTTTCCACATCGGCCACATGATGGAGTACATCCAGGCCGACACCTGGGTGCGGCTGCAACGCATGGCGGGCCACGAGGTGCACTTCGTCTGCGCCGACGACGCGCACGGCGCGCCCATCATGATCGCCGCCGAGAAGGCCGGCCTCACGCCGCAGCAGTTCGTCGCCGGCATCGCTGCGGGCCGCCCGCAGTACCTGGATGGCTTCCACATCCGCTTCGACAACTGGCACAGCACCGACGCGCCCGAGAACCACGCGCTGGCGCAAGACATCTACCGCGCGCTGCGTTCCAACGGCCTGATCGAAGTGCGCGCGGTGGAGCAGTTCTTCGACCCCGCCAAGGGCATGTTCCTGCCCGACCGTTTCATCAAAGGCGAATGCCCGAAGTGCGGCTCGCTCGACCAGTACGGCGACAACTGCGAGGTCTGCGGCGCCGTCTACCAGCCCACCGAGCTGAAGAACCCGCGCTCGGCACTGACCGGCGCCACGCCCGAGCTGCGCACCAGCGAGCACTTCTTCTTCAAGCTGAGCGACCCGCGCTGCGTGGAGTTTCTCGAAGGCTGGACGCAGAGCGGCCGCCTGCAGCCCGAGGTGGCCAACAAGGTGCGCGAGTGGTTCCAGCGTGACGAAGCCGGCAAGGTCGGTCTGGGCGACTGGGACATCAGCCGCGACGCGCCCTACTTCGGCATCGAGATCCCCGACGCCCCGGGCAAGTACTTCTACGTCTGGCTCGACGCGCCGGTGGGTTACCTCGCCTCGCTGAAGAACCTCTTCGGCAAGCTCGGCCTGGACATGGACGCCTACCTTGCCGACCCCGATGTCGAGCAGGTGCATTTCATCGGCAAGGACATCGTCACCTTCCACACGCTGTTCTGGCCGGCGATGCTGAAGTTCAGCGGCCGCAAAACGCCCGACCACGTCTACGTGCACGGCCACCTCACGGTGAGCGGCGCGAAGATGAGCAAGAGCCGCGGCACCGGCATCAGCCCGCTGAAGTACCTGGAGCTGGGCCTGAACCCCGAGTGGCTGCGCTATTACATCGCCGCCAAGCTGAACGCCCGCGTCGAAGACCTCGACTTCAACCCCGAGGATTTCATCGCCCGCGTCAACAGCGACCTGGTCGGCAAGTACATCAACATCGCCAGCCGCGCTGCGGGCTTCCTGCACAAGCGCTTCGGCGGCAAGCTGAGTGCCGACCTGGGCGTGGAAGGCCGCGTGCTGCTGGACGGCCTGCGCGCGCACAGCGCCACCGTCTACACGCACTTCGACGAGCGCGAGTACGGCAAGGCGCTGCGCGAGGTGATGCTGCTGGCCGACCGTGTGAACGCCTATGTCGACGAGCACAAGCCTTGGGAGCTGGCCAAGAAGCCCGGCATGGACGCCGCGCTGCACGACGTGTGCAGCGTCTGCATCGAGGCCTTCCGCCTGCTCACGCTCTACCTCAAGCCCGTGCTGCCGGCACTGGCCGCGAAGGTGGAAGACTTCCTGCGCATCGAACCGCTGCAGTGGGCCGACGCACAGCGTTCGCTCGGCGCGCACACCATCGGCGAGTACCAGCACCTGATGCAGCGCGTGGACCCGAAACAGCTGGAAACGCTGCTGGAGCCGCCGGCGCCTGCGGTGGCCGCCGCGCCGCTGCCCGGCGGCGAAGCGCTGGCGGAAGAGATCGCCATCGGCGACTTCACCAAGGTCGACCTGCGCATTGCCAAGATCGTCAAGGCCGAGGCCGTGGAGGGCAGCACCAAGCTGCTGCGGCTGACGCTGGACGTGGGCGAGGGGAAGACCCGCAACGTCTTCAGCGGCATCGCCGCGAACTACACGCCCGAGCAGCTGACCGGCAAGCTCACCGTGATGGTGGCCAACCTCGCGCCGCGCAAGATGAAGTTCGGCGTGAGCGAAGGCATGGTGCTGGCCGCCAGCCACGCCGACGAGAAGGCGCAGCCGGGTGTGTTCGTGCTGGAGCCCTTCCCCGGCGCACAGCCGGGCATGCGCGTGCGCTGATCGGCTGCACGGCGCGCTGTCAGCGGGGCAGCAGCTTCACGGGTTGACAATCAACCGGTGCTGCCCGCTCAGCTCCACCCCTTCCGTCCGCGCCTGCTCGACGCGCTGAAGGGATACAACCGCCAGCGCTTCGCCATCGATGCAGGCGCAGGCCTGACGGTGGGCATCGTCGCGCTGCCCCTGGCCCTGGCCTTCGGCATCGCCAGCGGCGTGAAGCCCGAGCAAGGCCTCATCACGGCCATCGTTGCCGGCTTCCTCATCAGCGCCCTGGGCGGCAGCCAGGTGCAGATCGGCGGGCCGGCCGGCGCCTTCATCGTGATCGTCTACGGGATCATCGAGCGCTACGGCTTCACCAACCTGCTCATCAGCACCGCGCTGGCCGGCGTGCTGATGTTCGTGCTGGGCTGGTTCAAGCTCGGCGCGCTGATCCGCTACATCCCGGTGAGCATCGTCATCGGCTTCACCAACGGCATTGCGGTGCTGATTGCGCTGTCGCAGCTGCGCGACCTGCTGGGCCTGGACGTGGCGAAGATGCCCGGCGAGTTCTTCGCGCAGATCGGCACGCTGCACGCGCACATCGGCAGCCTGAACCCGCACGCGCTGGCCATCGGCCTGGCCTGCGTGGCCGGGCTGGCGCTGTGGCCGCGGCTCTTCAAGCCCAGCCAGTTGCTGCCGGCCAGCGTCCTGGGCTACCGGCCGCTGCGCATCGCCTCGCGCATGCCGGCGCCCATCGTCGCGCTGGTCACGCTCACGGCGCTGATGTGGTGGCTGAAGTTGCCGGTGGAGACCATCGGCTCGCGTTTCGGTGAACTCCCTCGCGGTCTGCCGCAGTTCGAGTTGCCCCCCATCAGCTGGGCCAGCGCGCAGCAGCTCGTCATCCCCACCGTCACCATCGCGCTGCTGGGCGCCATCGAGAGCCTGCTCTGCGCCCGCGTGGCCGACAGCATGGCCGACGCCAAGAACCCCTTCAAGCGCCACGACCCCAACCAGGAGCTGATGGCCCAGGGCGTGGCCAACGTGGTCGTGCCCTTCTTCGGCGGCATACCGGCCACCGGCACCATCGCGCGCACCGTCACCAACGTGCGCGCCGGAGCCACCAGCCCCATCGCCGGCATCGTGCATGCGTTCACGCTGCTGCTCATCCTGCTGGTGGCCGCGCCGCTGGCGAGCCTGGTGCCGCTGGCAGCGCTGGCCGGCATCCTGCTCTTCGTGGCCTGGAACATGTTCGAAGGCCACCAGTTCCTGCGCCTGCGCCAGTTCTCGGGCGGCTACCGGCTGCTGATGGTGGGCACCTTCGTGCTGACCATCGTGTTCGACCTCACCGTGGCGGTGCAGGTGGGCCTGGTGCTGAGTTGCGTGTTCTTCATCTGGCGCATGGGCACGCTGTTCAGCGTGAAACCGCATCTGCCAGCGGATGGCAGCGCCTTGCCCGCAGGCGTGCAGGTCTTCGAGCTGTACGGCTCGCTCTTCTTCGGCGCCGTGGCCAAGATCGAGGCCCTGCCCGAGCAACTGCCAGCCGGCACGCGCGTGCTGGTGCTGGACATGCAGCGCCTGGTGCTGATGGACAGCACCGGGCTCGACGCCCTGGAGCAAATGCACCGCACGCTGCAACGCCAGGGCACGGCGCTGCTGCTGGCCAACGTGAACGAACAGCCGCTGGCTATGATGCGCCGCGCCGGCTTCGAAGCGGTGCTGGGCGCGGAACACATCGTGCCGAACGTGGCTGCGGCGCTGAGCGCGCCGGCTGCCGCTTGAGGCCGCCCTACCAGTCGATCTGCCAGCGGCCGCCGCAGCGTTTGCAGCACACCACCATGTAGCTGCCGTCGGCGGCGTCAGCACGGGTGGCTTCGGGCTCGCGGCTGCTTTCCACCGCCCAGCGCCCGTAGGCCTTGCACTGGCCGCACACCGCCTGGTTGGCAATGAACTCGGCCCGCGTCAGCAGGAAAAGGTAGCGCCGCAGCGCCCACAGGCCGATGGCACAAGCCACCAGCACGCAAGCGACCATCAGCGCCTTGGCACCGCCGGGCGTGGAGAAGGCCTCCATCGCGCCGAAGAGGGTCACTACGCACAGGAGCAGCAACACCAGGTGCGAGTGCCCGATCAGCAGCTCACGCTCGTACCACTTGCGGAAACCTCGCCGCTGGATGGATGCCGGGATCGCCATGCGCATGCCCCTGAATGTGTGCGGGGCATGCTAGCGCGCTGGCCTCCGATCTGCTGAGGCCGGGGCAAACCCGCGAGAGGCCGCGTCAACGCTCGTAGTCCAGCGCCAGGCGCTGCAGCAGGCGCCGCGCCGCGCGCGCGGCTTCTTTCAGCGTGCGGTGCTCGATGTCGTCCAGCGCCGCCAGCGCCACGAAATTGGCCGAGGCCCCCGCCTGCGTGGCTGGGCCTGCGGCAGCGGCCTGCACGCGCAGGCGCAGCCCTTGCAGGAAGTCGAACGCGCTCAGCCAGGCATGGCCCTCGTGCTCGGCCACCTGCAGCGCCTGCGCCGCGGCCTGCAAGCGCTGGCGGGTGCCGGTCTCGGCCACACCGTGGGCCAGTGCGTACAGGCGCGCCACATCGACGAAGACCGCCGTGCCCTGGTGCTTGAGGTCGAAAACGGCCTGCCCGGCATGTTCTTCGGTGTGCAGGCCGCCGTGCCAGTTCAGCGGCGGGCGCTGGCGCAAGGCGTTCTGCGCGAGCTGCTTCAGGAAACGCGGCGTGCGCTGCGCCAGGCGTGCCGGCAGCGCCTGCAGCGGCTGCGCCAGCGCGAAGTTGCCGCACAGGGGCCGCAGGTCGAAGTAGATGCTGGCCTGCAGCAGGTCTTCAGGGGCGCCTTGTTCGATCCAGTGTTCGAAGCGCTGCGCCCACTCGGCCGCGCTCAGGCAGCAGGCCGGGTTGCCGGCCATCACGCCACCACGGCACAGCGGGTAGCCGCAGGCGTCCAGGCCGAGGTTCACCTCCTGCGCCATCGCCAGCCAGCGCGGGCGGTCGGCCTCGGGCGCTGCGCTGGCGAACACGAGGCCGTTGTCCTGGTCGGTGGCGATGGTCTGCTCGCCACGCCCCTCGGAGCCGAAGGCCAGCCAGCATGCCTGCTGCAGGTCGAGGCCGTGCTTCGCTGCCACCAGCGCCACCAGGCGTGCGGTGAGCGTGTCGTTGAGCAGGCTGATCAGCGCCGTCAGCGCCCGCGCATGCACGCCCTGCGCGAGCAGTTGCGCCGCCAGCGCGCGGATGTCGGCCGCACCGGCCTGCAGCGCGGGCAGATCGGGCGCGGCGCGCAGCTGTGTCGCCAGGCCCTTGAAGGACAGCCGCTGCAGCGCGAAGAGGTCGCGCTCGGAGACGATGTTGACCACGCGCCCGGCCGCCGTCACCGGCACATGGCGGATGCCCTGCTGCGCCATCAGCAGCGCGGCATCGAGCAGCGTGCGGTGCTCGTCCAGCGTGTGCACCGGGGTGCTCATCACGGCGCCCAGCGGTGTGCTCAGGGGCCGCTGCGGCAGCAGCACGCGGCCCAGCAGGTCGTGCCGCGTGAGGATGCCTGCGGCTGCGCCGGCCTCGTCAAGCACCAGCACCGAGCCCACGCCCTGCCCGTGCATCGCTGGCAGCGCATCGGCCAGCGGCGTGGCCGCCGCGCAGGCCAGCGGGGCGCGGCGCGGCAGGCTGTGCAGCGGGGCGTCCAGGGCTTCCTGGGTGCCCTTGGCATCTGGGCTGGCGGGGCTGTCGGCGGACATGCGCTGGGTGGGCAAGGTGCGACGCATCGTAAGCAACCGGGCCCGCTTCGGCCTTGTCATGCGTCAAGTTGCCGCTCGCACAAAGAAAAAGGCCGTGCCCTTGCGGGCACCGGGACAAAGAAAAAGGCCGCGCCCTTGCGGGCGCCGGGACAAAGAAAAAGGCCGCGCCCTTGCGGGCGCGGCCTGGGCAAGCCCGAAGGCTTGTTGCGTTCAGCGCGAAATCAGGCGCGCGAGGAGTTCAGGTTCGGGTAGCGCACGTGCTCCACCAGTTCCTGGATCTCCTGCTTCGGCGCCGGGGTCAGCAGGCTCACGATGATGATCACCGCAAAGCCCAGCGGCACGCCGAAGACACCGGCCGAGATCGGCAGGATGCCGAACCAGGTGTAGTCAGCGACCGGTCCCGTCACGCCGAACAGGCCGCGCATCCACACTTGCGTGGTGGCCATGTAGTAGAACGTGATGGACACACCAGCCAGCATGCCCAGGACCGCGCCCCACTTGCTGGCGCGCTTCCAGAAGATGCCGAGCACCAGCGCCGGGAAGAAGCCCGCGGCGGCCAACGAGAAGGCCGCAGACACCAGGAACAGGATGTCGGCGATCTTCAGCGAAGCCACGTAGGCAGCGGCCAGGGCCACCACCAGCAGCAGCGCCTTGGAGATCATCACGCGGCGCGCGGTGGGCGCGTTCGGGTCGATCATCTTGTAGTACAGGTCGTGGCTCAGCGCGTTGGCGATGGTCAGCAGCAGGCCGTCGGCGGTGGACAGCGCAGCGGCCAGGCCGCCGGCAGCCACCAGGCCCGAGATGACGTACGGCAGACCGGCGATCTCAGGCGTGGCCAGCACGATGATGTCGCCACCGATGCGCATCTCACCCAGCTGGAAGATGCCGTCCTTGTTGACGTCCGAGATGCCCAGCAGCGCGGGGTCGACCTTGGCCCACGATCCCACCCAGGCGGGCAGTTGATCGAAGGGCGTGCCCACCATCACGTTGAAGACCTCGTACTTCACCAGCACGGCCAGGGCCGGGGCCGTGAAGTACAGCAGGAAGATGAAGAACAGCGACCAGGTCACCGACTGACGGGCTTCCTTCACCGACGGGGTGGTGTAGTAGCGCATCAGGATGTGCGGCAGCGCGGCCGTGCCCACCATCAGGCAGAACACCAGCGCCAGGAAGTTGCGACGGCTGTCGTTGAAGGCCTTCTGCGCCTTCTCGTCACCGTCCGGGTTACCGGCGTAAGCCTGGGCGTGGCGCGGCATGCCGGCCAGATCCTTGGCGCGGCCGTCGGCAGCCGTCTTCGCGGCGGTCCAGGCCTTCTTGGCGGCTTCGGCGTCCTTGGGCAGTGCAGCCAGGGCCTTCTCGGCCGCAGCCAAGGCGTCAGGCGCGGCGTTGGCGGCCTTCAGCTCGGCCACTTTGGCTTGCGCCGCAGCGGTGTCGGCCGCCAGGGCACCCGGCACGTCCTTCAGCTTGGCAGCCAGCGTGTCCGACTGCGCCTTGAAGATCGCGATGACTTCCTTTTCTTTGGGGTCGGCGATCAGCTGCGCTTCCTTGGCGGTGACCTTCTCCAGTTGCGAGCCGTAGATGGCTTGCGGGATGGGCACGCCGGTCTGCTTCACGCTCAGCCACACCACCGGGATCATGTAGGCCACGATCAGGATGATGTACTGGGCCACCTGCGTCCACGTCACGGCGCGCATGCCGCCCATGAACGAGCACACCAGGATGCCGGCCAGGCCCACGAAGATGCCGACCTCGAAGGCCAGACCCGACAGGCGCGCGGTGATCAGGCCCACGCCGTAGATCTGCGCCACGACGTAGACGAAGGACACCAGGATGGCGATCAGGATGCCGACGAAGCGGGCCGCGTTGCCTTCATAGCGTGCGCCCAGGAAGTCGGGGATCGTGAACTGGCCGAACTTGCGCAGGTAGGGCGCCAGGAACAGCGCCACCAGGCAGTAGCCGCCGGTCCAGCCCATGATGAAGGCCAGGCCGCCGTAGCCGGTGAGGTACAGCGTACCGGCCATGCCGATGAAGGAGGCGGCCGACATCCAGTCAGCGCCCGTGGCCATGCCGTTGTAGATGGCAGGCACGCGACGGCCGGCCACGTAGTACTCGGCCGCGTCGTTGGTGCGGCTCATGATGCCGATGCCGGCATACAGGCCCACGGTGGCCAGCAGGAAGACGATGCCGATGGCACCGCGGGACAAGCCCATCTGCTCGGCGATGGCCAGCACGATCACGAAGGCCAGGAAGCCCCCGGTGTACCAGCCGTAGACCTTGTTCAGGCCCTTCTTGAATGCCGCATTGGCCTCCTTGTTGGAGACCCCGGCATCGGGTTCGAAGCTCAAGCCTGCCATGTCATTCCTCCTCGGCGACGCCGTGCTCGATGTCGAGCTTGTTCATGTAGTGCGCGTAGAAGGCGATGATGGCCACGTAGACCACCAAGGCGCCTTGCGCACCGACCCAGAAACTGAAGGGCCAGCCGGCCATGGTGAAGCTCAGGTCGCGGGCGAAGTACGCCACGACATAAGTCACCACGAACCAGATGGCCAGCAGGATCGATGTGATCCTGAGGTTCTTCCGCCAGTAAGACTGGTGGTTCTCGCTCACCTTCATCGTTGTCACCTCTCGGTTGTTTTCTACGGTTGCACGTGCGCCCGGGATGGGCTTCTTCAGGAAACTCGGGCGACGAGCAAACCCGTCTCGCGCTCCAACTGCGCCGCCACCTTGGGCTCGAAGCCCTTCAGGTGGCGAATGATCTTCACGGCCTCTTCGGGCTGCTGGCGGTCGACATGCACCCGCGCCAGCTGGTACCAGCCGTAGGGCGACATCGGTTGCAGTTCGGTGTTCTTCTTCAGCGCCGCCACGGCTTCGTCGTAACGCTGCTGGCGGATGAGCACGAGGCCCAGGCCGTACCAGGCGCGGTCGAGCTTGGGGCTGAGCTGGGTGGCGCGACGGAAGGCGGCCTCGGCTTCGTCGAAGCGACCCAGGTCTTCCAGCATGTAGCCGTGGTTGAACCAGGTGTGCGCGTTGTCGGGGCTCAAGCCCAGCAGGCGTTGCGAATCGACCAGTGCAGCCTCTTTCTGGCCGCCTTGCATCAGCAGGTGGGCGCGGCTGGACAACACGTAGGTGTCGTCAGGCCAGCGGGCGGCCATCTCGTTGAAGACCTGCAGCGCGGTGGCCTCGCGGCCCAGCACCAGCATCGCCATCGCGCGCCACTTGGCGAGGTAGAAATCAAGCTGTTTCACTGGCAACCCACCATCTTGTTGTTGATGCAGAAGTTGATCTTCTCGAAGGTCACGATCACCCAGATCACCGCCAGCAGGAAGAAGGCGACGAAACCGACCTGGTGGTCACCCACCTGGCGCGGCGCGATGAAGCGGGCCGCCGCGATGAAAGGCCGCGTCAGCACCTTCAGCAACTGGTAGAAGAAGTTGGTGTCGCGCTTGTCGCCCGCCAGCATCGCGAGCAGCCCCTGCCCGAGCAGCGCCATCAGGGCGATCTCGCAAACCAGCTTCGCGGCGGATAGGAAAAGAAGCACAGAAATCCCGGTTTCCAGGTGACGGGTGACTTTTGGCGGGCGCGCTTACTGATTTCTGACGAAACCTGACGTACCGCGGGCAAGCACCGCTAGGTCTTACCCTAGGCAAGGCCCGCCTAAAATGCGGCTTCTGCCTCTGTCAGAGGCCCCTTCCCCGCCCTGCCTGCCCCGCGAGCCCGCCATGCCCCTGTTCTGGAAGCCTTACAAGTCGGAAGTGACGAACTTCATCGAAGAGCTGAAGGCCAAGAAGCCCAGCCTGGAAGCCGAACAGCGCGCCGGCCGCGCCCTGCTGTGGGACCGCGACCTGAACCGCCAGGAACAGGCCGAATGGGAAGACGCCAAGGTGGCGCAGCAGCCCTACGTCTACCAGACCAAGGCGTGAGCGTGCTGCCGCGGCCGGCCGAGGCCGGCCCCGACGCCGCGCACGAACTGCCGCCCGCACCTGCGGGCGCAGAAGCCGCGCGCAGCCCCCAGGTCGTCGACCAGGTGGCGGTGGCACGCCTGTACGGCGAGCCGCTCTTTCGCATGCCGCAGGACCTGTACATCCCGCCGGATGCGCTGGAAGTCTTCCTAGAAGCTTTCGAAGGCCCGCTGGACCTGCTGCTCTACCTGATCCGCAAGCAGAACTTCAACATCCTCGACATTCCGCTGGCCAGCGTGACGCGCCAGTACCTGGAGTACGTCGACCAGATCCGCCGCCACAACCTGGAGCTCGCCAGCGAGTACCTGCTGATGGCGGCCATGCTCATCGAGATCAAGAGCCGCATGCTCTTGCCGCCGAAGAAGACGGCCGATGGCGCAGAGCCCGAAGACCCGCGTGCCGAGCTGGTGCGCCGGCTGGTGGAGTACGAGCAGATCAAGCTCGGCGCCGCGCAGCTGGATGCCCTGCCCCAGCTGGGCCGCGATTTCCTGCGCGCGCAGGTGCACATCGAGCAGAGCCTGGCGCCGCGCTGGCCCGAGGTGAACGCCGACGATCTGCGCCAGGCCTGGCGCGAGATCCTGCAGCGCGCCAAGCTCAACCAGCACCACACCATCAGCCGCGAGCAGCTCAGCGTGCGCGAGCACATGAGCATCGTGCTGCGGCGCCTGCAGGGCCGGCGCTTCGTCGAGTTCGAAGAGCTCTTCGACACCACGCGCGGCGTGCCGGTGCTGGTGGTGACCTTCATCGCGATGCTCGAGCTCTCGAAGGAACGCCTGCTGGAAGTGACGCAGGCCGAGGCCTTCGCGCCCATCTACGTGCGCCTGGCCTACACGCCCACCTGAGCGGCGTGGCGATGAACCCGCGCGGCATCCACCTGCAGTACAGCTTCGAGGCGCGCGGCCAGGGCGGCGCCGAGATCGAGAACCCGCTTTTCGACCTGCTCTCGGCGGTGCAGGCCGCCGGCAGCATCAGCCACGCCGCGCAACAGCTGCAACAGAGCTACCGCCACGTGTGGGGCTCGCTCAAGCGATGGGAAGGCGTGCTGGGCAACGAGCTCGTGGTGTGGGCCAAGGGCCAGCCGGCACGCCTGACACCTTTTGCCGAGCGCCTGCTCTGGGCCGAGCGCCAAGCCCGGGCGCGCATGACGCCGCACGTGGAAGCGCTGCGCGCCGAGCTGAGCCGCGTGTTCGCGCTGGCCGACGACCCCACGCTGCAGCTGCTGGAAGTGTTTGCCAGCCACGACCTCGCGCTGCCGCAGCTGCAGCAGCTGGCCGAGCAGGCGCAGGGTGTGCACATCGGCCTGCGTTTCGCAGGCAGCCAGGAGGCGCTGCGCTGCCTGATGGACGGGCGCTGCACGGTGGCGGGTTTCCACGTGCCGCGCGGCGCGGCTGCAGGCTCGGGTTTTGCGAAGGCGCTGCGGCCGCTGCTGCGGCCGGGTGAACACAAGCTCATCGGCAGCCACAGCCGCCGCCAGGGGCTGATGCTGCGCGAGGCCGTTGCGCAAGAGGCCGGCCCGCTGGGTGCAGCCGGCCTAGCCTTGCTGCAGGCACTGGCCGCCGGGCGCTGGCGCTTCGTGAACCGCCAGCCGGGTTCGGGCACACGGCTGCTGCTGGACGATCTGCTGGCCGCCCAAGGCCTGGATGCTGCCGCCATCGACGGCTACGCCACGCGCACCGAAGACACCCACGTGGCCGTGGCCGCGGCGGTGGCCGCCGGCGCCGCCGACATCGGCCTGGGCGTGGAAGCCGCGGCGCGGGCCAGCGGGCTGCACTTCGTGCCGCTGGCCGAAGAGGAGTACTACCTCGTGTGCCTGAAGGCCCGCCTGGACACCACGGCCATGCTCTCGCTGCGCGCCGCGCTGGCCAGCCCGGCCTGGGCACAGGCGCTGCAGGCGCTGCCGGGCTACGCGCCGCAGCAGGCCGGGCAGGTGCTTTCGCTCACACGCGCCCTGCCCTGGTGGCGCTACGCGCGGCCGGCGGCCTGAACATCTCGCCACAGCGAGAAGCACCCGGTCACAGGCCGGCCGGCACCTCGGCGCACAGTGCGCCCTCCCAAGCAGCGACGACCGAACGCACCAGGAGGCCCGCATGAACCTGCCCGCCGGCATCATCATCCCCACGCGCCAACGGCGCCGTTTCAGCCCGCCCTTGCTGGTGCTGGGCGGGCTGGCGCTGGCCGGCAGCGGTCTGGCCGCTGGCCTGGTGCTGGGCACCCAGCACGCCCGGCCCGCCGGCCTGGTCAGCACCGCAGCGCTCACCTCGCCGGCCACCGACGCGCGCCCCGGTCTGCAGGGCGCCCACGCCACCTCCGCGGGCGTGTGCCGCAGTTGCGGCACGGTGGAAGGGGTGCAGGCGGTGCAAGCCGGGGCCGCCAACCTGCGGGCAGGCTTCCAGGTGCGCGTGCGCATGGACGATGGCAGCGTGCGCAACTTCACCACCCCCACCGCGCCGACGCCGGGCGTTGAAGTGCGCGTGGAAGGCGAGACCTACCGCGTGTTGCAGCGCCAGGCTGACGAGACGCCGCGCACGCTGCCGACGAAGGGCTGACTTCGCGAGGTCAGTGGGCCTGGTCCCAGTTCGGGCCGACGCCCACCTCGGCCAGCAGCGGCACCTTCAACTGCGCCACGCCGGCCATCAGGCGCGGAATGGCTTCCTTGGCCCAGCCGAGCTCGGCCTCGGGCACTTCCAGCACCAGTTCGTCGTGCACCTGCATCACCATGCGCGTGGCGCGGCCCTCGGCGTCCAGCACCTGCTGCACGGCGATCATCGCCAGCTTGATGAGATCGGCCGCCGTGCCCTGCATGGGCGCGTTGATGGCCTGGCGCTCTGCGCCGGCCTTGCGCGGGCCGTTGCCGCTGTTGATCTCGGGCAGCCACAGGCGGCGGCCGAACACCGTCTCGACATAACCCTTGGTCTTGGCCGAGATGCGGGTCTCATCCATGTAGCGCTTCACGCCAGCGAAGCGCGCGAAGTAGCGGTCGATGTAGTCCTTGGCCGCCTTCTGCTCGATGCCCAGATTGCTGGCAAGACCGAAAGCGCCCATGCCGTAGATGAGCCCGAAGTTGATGACCTTGGCGTAGCGCCGCTGCTCCGAGCTCACCTCGTCCACCGGCAGGCCGAAGACCTCGGCCGCGGTGGCGCGGTGCACGTCCAGGCCTTCGGCGAAGGCGCGCAGCAGGGCCGGGTCTTCGGAGATGTGCGCCATGATGCGCAGCTCGATCTGGCTGTAGTCGGCGCTCATCAGTACGTGGCCCGGCGGCGCGATGAAGGCCTCGCGCACGCGCCGGCCTTCGGGCGTGCGGATGGGGATGTTCTGCAGGTTGGGGTCGTTGCTGCTCAAGCGCCCCGTCACCGCCACCGCCTGTGCGTAGTTGGTGTGCACGCGGCCGGTGGCCGGGTTCACCATCAGTGGCAGCTTGTCGGTGTAGGTGCCCTTGAGCTTGGCCAGGCTGCGGTGCTCCAGGATCTTCGCCGGCAGCGGGTAATCGGCCGCCAGCTCCTGCAGCACCTCTTCGTCCGTGCTGGGCGCGCCGGTGGCGGTTTTCTTCTTCACCGGCAGGCCCAGCTTGGTGAAGAGGATCTCGCCGATCTGCTTGGGGCTGCCCATGTTGAAGGGCTGGCCGGCGATGTTGTAGGCCTCCTGCTCCAGCGCCAGCAACCGTTCGCCCAGCGCGTGGCTCTGCGCAGCCAGCACGGCGGGGGCGATCAGCACGCCGTGGCGTTCGATGCGCTCCAGCACCACGCTCACCGGCATCTCGATCTGCTCGTACACGAAGCGCAGGCCGGCATCCTTTTCCACCGCCGGCCACAGCGTCTGGTGCACGTGCAGCGTCATCTCGCTGTCTTCGCCCGAGTAGGTGGTGGCGCGCGCCACGTCCACCTGCGCAAACGGGATCTGGTTCACGCCCTTGCCGCAGACCTCTTCGTAGCTCAGGCCCTTGCGGCCGAGGTGGCGCTCGGCCAGGCTTTCCAGGCCGTGGGGCTTGTGGGCTTCGAGCACGTAGCTCTGCAGCATGGTGTCGTGCTGGTAACCCGCCACGGTGATGCCGTGGTTGGCGAACACATGCAGGTCGTACTTGATGTTCTGGCCCATCTTCGGCCGGCTGGCGTCTTGCAGCCAGGGCCGCAGGCGCAAGAGCACCTCGTCCAGCGGCAGCTGCTCGGGCGCATCGGCATAGCTGTGCGCCAGCGGGATGTAGGCGGCGCGGCCGGGCTCGGTGGCGAAGCTCAGGCCGACGATGCGGGCGCGCATGCCGTCCAGGCTGTCGGTCTCGGTGTCCAGCGCCACCAGCGGCGCGGCCTGGATCTGCGCCAGCCAGGCTTCGAACTGCGGCCAGGTGCTGACGGTTTCGTATTCGCGGGCCAGCGCGATCGCCGGCGCGGCCAGTGCGCCACCCTCGCCTTCGGCGAGCTCGGCCACCCCCGGGGCGGCGGCCCCGGCCTTGGCCTCCAACTCGCGCAGCCAGGTGCGGAAACCGTAGCGCTTGTAGAAGCCCAGCAGCCCGGCCGCATCCACCGGCCGCAGCGCCAGCGCATCCAGGCTGGGCCAGCCTTCGACATGCGGGGTGAGCTCGCAATCGGTGACCACCGTGATGAGCTTGCGGCCCATGGGCAGCCAATCCAGCGCCTTGCGCAGGTTCTCGCCGGCCACGCCCTTGATGCTGTCGGCCGCGGCCACCACGCCGTCGAGGCTGCCGTGGTCGGCGATCCACTTGGCCGCCGTCTTCGGGCCCACCTTCTCGACGCCGGGCACGTTGTCCACCGTGTCGCCGATGAGCGTGAGGTAGTCGATGATGCGGTCGGGCGGCACGCCGAACTTGGCCTTCACGCCTTCGATGTCCAGGCGCTCGGGCGGTTTGGCCATGGTGTTCATCAGCGTCACCTTGTCGGTGACGAGTTGCGCCAGATCCTTGTCGCCAGTGCTGATCAGCACCTGGTGGCCGCTGGCCGCCGCCACCCGGGCCAGCGTGCCGATGGCGTCGTCGGCCTCGATGCCGGGCACCTCCAGCACGGGCCAACCGAGAAGGCGCACCACCTCATGGATGGGCTCGATCTGCTCGCGCAGCGCATCGGGCATGGGCGCGCGCTGGGCCTTGTATTCGGGGTACCAGGCGTCGCGGAAGGTGGGGCCCTTGGCGTCGAACACGCACACCGCGTGTTCGGCCGGAAAACGGTCGCGCAGCCAGTTCATCATCGCCACGAAGCCGTGGATCGCACCGGTGGGCAAGCCCTCGGCCGAACGCAGGTCGGGCATGGCGTGGAAGGCACGGTAGAGGTAGCTCGAACCGTCCACCAGCAGCATCAGCTTGTCACTCATGCCGGCATTGTGGCGCGGCGGATGGGGCCAGCCCCGGCCCGTAGAATCGGCCACATGCACCCCCGCACCACGCTGGCCGCCCTGGCCTGGGCCCTGTTGACCACCCTGGCACCGGCCCGCCTGCTCGCGCAGCCCGCCGACGTGCCCCCGCCGCCGCGCCTGAGCGAAACGCCAGCCCGGGCTGCGCCTGCCCCCGCTGCCACGGCCGCCCCCGCTGCAGCCGCCAGCGCCCCGGCCGACAAGCGCAGCGCAGCCCGCGCCACGCCGCCCAGCAACGTGCGCGTGATCGAAGACGACGACGTGCGCATCGAAGAGGTGCGCGGCCCGCGCGGCGACCTGCAGCGCATCACCGTCTACAGCAAGACCACGGGCCTGAAGGCCTACGAGGTGATCGTCGGCCCGGCCGGCCGTGATGCGCTGAACGCGCGCGGCGGTGCCACCGGCCAGCGCGGCTGGTCCATCCTCGATTTCTAGCCGGCGCGCCCGCCACCCTTCCAACCCCTTTCTTCCTGCCCCGCCGCGTATGGCCGTCTACACCGAGGTCGGCTTCGCCGAAGCCGATGCCCTGTGCCAGCAACTGGGCCTGGGCGCGCTGACCGAGCTGCGCGGCATCCAGTCGGGCATCGAGAACACCAACTACTACGCCACCACGGTCAAGGGCCAGTGGGTGCTGACGCTCTTCGAGCGGCTGGACGATGCCCAGCTGCCCTACTACCTGAAGCTGATGCAGCACCTGGCCGAGCGCGGCATCCCGGTGCCCGCGCCGCAGCCCGCGCCCGATGGCAACCTGGTGCACCACGTCGGCGGCAAACCCGCCAGCGTGGTGACGCGCTTGCCCGGCAGCCACCGCCTGCGCCCCGAGGCGCCGCACTGCGCGCAGGTGGGCGCGATGCTGGCGCGCATGCACCTGGCCGGCGCCAGCTTCGAGATGCAGCAACCGCACCTGCGCGGCCTGGCCTGGTGGGCCGAGACCGTGTCCGTGGTGCTGCCGCACCTGCAGCCGGCCCAAGCGCAACTGATCACCGAAGAGCTGGCCTACCAGCAGGCGCTGGCGGCGTCCCCGGCAGGCCAGGCGCTGCCCACCGGGCCCATCCACGCCGACCTCTTCCGCGACAACGTGATGTTCGACGACACCGCCGGGCCCGATGCCCTGTGCGGCTTCTTCGACTTCTACTTCGCAGGCACCGACACCTGGCTCTTCGACATCGCCGTCTGCCTGAACGACTGGTGCAGCGATCTGCACAGCGGCGAGCTCGACGAGCCCCGCGCCACCGCCTTCATGCAGGCCTACGAGGCCGAGCGTGAACTCACGCACGGCGAGGTGCGCGCCCTGCCCGCGCTGATGCGCGCCGCGGCGCTGCGTTTCTGGATCAGCCGCCTGTGGGACTGGCACCTGCCGCGCGCCGCGGCCATGCTCAGCCCCAAGGACCCGAGCTTCTTCGAGCGTGTGCTGCAGCACCGCATCCAGCGCCCCTGGCACCCGCCGCGCTGACCCCCCCCTACCGCCGCCCACCCGCACCCATGCCCCTGCTGCTGAAACCCGTCGAACCCTCGCGCGGCCTGCGCTGGATCGGCGACGCCTTTCGCCTCTTCGGCCGCAAGCCGCTGGCCTTCACGGCGCTGTTCGCGGTCTTCCTTTTCTCGGCCTCGCTGGTGGCCCTGGTGCCCGTGCTGGGCACGGTGGTGCAACTGGTGGCGCTGCCGCTGGTTTCGCTGGGCTTCATGGTGGCCGGGCAGTCGGCGCTGCTCGATGGCCCGGTGCACCCGCGCCAGTACATCGAGCCCCTGCGCGGCGACCCGCAGCGGCGCCGGGCGCTCATCACGCTGAGCCTGCTGTACGGCCTGCTGGCGCTGTGCATCCTGATGGTGGCCGACGCGGCCTCTGACAGCGCGTTCCGGCGCATGCAGGAACTGATGGCGCAGAGCAGCGGCCCCAGCACGCCCGGCACGCCCGAAGCGGCGATGGCGGCCCCCGAGGGCATCGGCACCGCCGTGCTGCTGGTGATGGGCTTGGGCACGCTGCTGTCGGTGCCCTTCTGGCACGCCGCGGCGCTGGTGCACTGGGGCGGCCAGGGTGTGCAGCAGGCGCTGTTCAGCAGCACCGTGGCGGTGTGGCGCAGCAAGGGCGCTTTCCTGGTGTACCTGTCCAGCTGGGTGGGCCTGATGTTCCTCTTCGGCATCGTGGGCGCCACGCTCTTCGCACTGCTGGGCCTGCCGCAGATGGTGGGTGTGCTGGTCGTGCCCGGGCTGATGGTCTTCTCGGCGGTGTTCTACCTCTCGGTGCTGTTCACCTTCAACGACAGCTTCGGCGGCTCACCCCCGCGCGCTGCCGACGAGCCACCGCCACCGGACGCCTGAGCGTTCGGCGCGGATGAAAAAAGGGCACCCGAGGGTGCCCTTCTGCTTTGGCGCCGAGGCGCGCGGCATCAGCCGAAGCCGACCATCCCGCCGTCGTTCTTGGTGATCACCACCGTGGCAGAACGCGGGCGCTTGCCGGCGCCATAGCCTTCGTTCGAGGGCCACTGGCTGCTGTACTTCGTCGGGTCGGCCAGGTTGGCCACCGTGATGTCTTCGCCCGGGTGCTGGATGTTGATGAACAGCGTCTTGCCGTCGGGCGTCTCACACAGGCCCGTCACTTCACAGGCGGCCGGGCCGACGTAGAAGCGCTTGAGCGTCTGGGCCGTGGGCTTCTTGCCCATGCGCGTGGTGACGGTGTTGCCGCCGCCGTAGTTCAGCGTCATGGCTGCACCATCGCCCACCGTGCCCGGCACCGCGGCCAGCAGCATGCAGTTGGTGACGTCGGTGAAGGCGCCGTCGTCGGTCTGGATCCAGCACAGGCCGTTGCTCTTCGTGAAGGCCAGGCCGTCGCAGCTGGAAAAGTCCTGGTCGTTCGTCAGGCCCGACAGGTTGATCAGCGCGGGGTCGGCGGCGGCCTCGGCACCGAAGAGGTACACGTCCCAGGTGAAGGTGGTGGCGTCGGGCGCGCTGTCCTTGAAACGCACGATGTGGCCGTTGACGTTGCCGCTCTGCGTGGTTTGCGCGGCGCGGATGTCGCTGTAGGCGCGCGGGTTGGCGGCGTCCACCTTGGTCTGCGTGCCGGTGGGCAGGACGCGGCGCGACGAGTTGTTCGTCATCGTCACGTAGATCTCGCCGGTGGTCGGGTGCACGTCCACCCACTCCGGACGGTCCATCTTCGTGGCACCCACGGCATCGGCGGCGATGCGCGTGTGGATGTACATCTCGGCCTGCTCGGTGAAGCCGAAGCTGGCGCCGGCGATGGCGGCGTTGCTGATGTTCAGTTCGATCCACTGGCCGCTGCCGTCGGTGTTGAACTTCGCGACATACAGCTTGCCCGCGTCGAGGTACTTGTCGCCCACGGCGATGCGGTCGGTGCGGCTGGCATCGGCAGCGTCCCACACGGCGGTGCTGACCCATTTGTAGACGTACTCGTTCTGCGAATCGCAGCCCATGTACACCGCCAGCGGCTTGCCGGCCTGCGGCAGGCCGAAGGCGCCGTTCTCGTGCGCGAAGCGGCCCAGGCCCGTGCGCTTCTTCAGCGTGGAGGTCGGGTTGTAGGGGTCGATCTCCACCATGAAGCCCTGGCCGAACCACTCGTGGCGGTAGTCGTCGCTGCCGTCGGTGCTGGTGCCCACCACGCTGGTGTTCCAGCGCGCGTACTTTTCGGCGGTGCCCGAGGTCTCCCAGCCGTAGCGGCTGGCGGCGGCGGCCGTGGCGGTGACGCTGCGGCCGTAGCGTGCGAACGAGGCGTTCAACTTGGCGCTGCGCAGCGCCTGGTCGCCAGCGGCGCGGAAGTAGTAGCCGCTCCAGTTTTCTTCGGTCGTCAGCAGCGTACCCCAGGGCGTCTTGCCGTTGCCGCAGTTGTTCATCGTGCCGCGGGTCTGCGTGCCGTTGGGCGAGAACTTGGTGACGAAGAGCGCGTGGCCGCGGGCCGGGCCGGAAAGCTCGAACACCGAGGTGCCGGTGATGCGGCGGTTGAAGGTGCTGTTCTGCACGTAGGCGAACTGGCCGTTCGTGCCCTTGGCCACCTCGACGATGCTCACGCCATGGCAGGCCACTTCGATGTCGGTCTCGCTGGCCGGGCGCGGGTTGGCGGTGGGGCCACCGGCATGCAGCAGCACCGGGGTGATGTACTCGTGGTTCGAGGCCAGCAGCGCGCGGCTGCTGCTCGCGTCGTCACGCGTACCGGTGGCGCTGAGGCCGAAGTACTGGATGCCGTCGTGGCAATCGCCGCTGCGCTGGTCGTAGTTCGTGTCGGTGCCGTCGTTCTTGTACGCGGGCACGCCAGCAGCCATCGGGTCGCCGCAGGCGATCAGCACGCGGGCGCTGTAGCCGTCGGGCACGGTGCTCTTGTCGGCGGTGGTCTTGGCCACGGCCGTGAAGGCCAGGGCCTGGGGTGCCGGCGCGGGGGCCACGGGCGAGAGTTGCACGTCATCGTCGCCGCCGCCGCAGGCCGTCAGCGCCACTGGCGCGAAGATGGCACCGAGGGCGCCGGCCATGCCGCCGCGCAACAGGCCGCGGCGCTGCAGGCCTTGGTCGAGCACTTCGGTGAAGTGCGCGTTGGCGCTGGGGTTGTTGTCGAGATCGTCGGGTTCGACGAAAGAGGTCGGGATGTCAACGCGGGAGTTCATGCAGGCCTCGTGCAGAGAGTGAAAGATGTCACTCCCGATACGCTAGGTCTGCACCATGAAAGTGACGTGACAGTTCCATGCGGACTTGAAGACAAGCAGCCTCAGGCCGACGTGGCCGGCCGCGCACCGCGTCGACGTGTCATCGTGCCCAGCAGTGCCAGCAGCACCAGCGTGGGCAGCAGCGGGTCGGCCCGCCCAGGCTGCAGCGCGGTGGCGCAACCGCCACCGCCGCCGGCGGGCGCCGTGGGAGTAACAGGCGCGGGCGCCGGCGACGGCGCAGCCACGGGCGGCGAAGGGGCGGGCATGGGTGGCGGCGCGGGCGGCGTGACGGGCGGTGGCGCGGGCGGCACCGTGCCGGCAAGGGCTTGCACGGCCAGGCGCAGCGGCGCCGGGTGGGTGCCGTCGTTGCGCCACTGCAGTTGCGCCTGGGCCTGGCCTTGCGCCGGCGCGCGGGCACTCAGCCGCACGGTGCAACGCGCAGACGGCGCAAGCACCACGGCCGCAGCGCAGCTGCTGCCGTTCAAGGAGAAGGCCGCGGCGCCGGGGCCAGTGAGGGCCGGCGCGCCCAGCGTCAGTGCGGCGGTGCCGGCATTCACGAACGAGAACTCGCGCACGGTGGTGGTGTCGGCCGCGGCGTCGAGTTGCAGGCTGTCCTGCGGCAGGTCGGCCACGAGCACGCCCAGGCCACTGGCGGGGGCCGACAGCACCTGGCCCGAGAGCCCCACCCACTGCGGCACCGGGCCGCCCTCACCTTCCCACAGCAGCGCCCCGCGGCGCGGCCCCGCTTCACCGGTGGCCAGCGTCACGAAGGCGGTGCAGGTCGCACCCGGGGCCAGTGTGGGCGGGCAGTCATGGCGCAGGCTCAGGCTCTCGGCGTTGACCAAGCGCGGCGCGACGCTGACTGCGCTGACACCGAGATTCGTGTAGGCCACACGGCTCTCCAGGCCCGCAGCACCCTGGGCCACGCGGCCGAACTCCACCGTTCGCGGCCACACCACGGCGCTGGCACCTTCGAGCGCGTTCACGCGGGCGAGGTAGGCCGAGAGGTCGCTGCGGTCGGTGTCGCTCAACACCGTGCGCAGGTAGCCCATGGCCACGGCCTTGCTGATGGCCTCGGTGATGAAGGCCGGCCCGCCGGCGGCGTTCAGCAGGCGGTTGCGGTTGCCCAGCGGGTCAGGGCCGTGGCATTCCACGCAGCTGGCCACGCCGCCGGGCAACTGCAGGTAGAGCAATGCGCCGCGCGCGGCGTCCTGCGCCAGCACGGGGGCCGATGCCAGCAAGGCCAGGCCCGCCAGCGGCCAAGGGGAGAAGGAGGCACTCGACATGCCGGCACGCTAGGCGCCCGGCGGCGACAGCGTGATGACAAGCCCCTGCCGCTGCAGGCCCGCCATCGCGGGCCGCGCGTGTCTGTCAGTCGACCGGCGTCAGCTTGGCGATCGCCAGCGACAACCATTTGCTGCCATGCCGCCCGAACTGCACCTGCGCGCGCGCATCGGCGCCGCGCCCTTCCAGCGTGGTGACGATGCCTTCGCCGAACTTGGTGTGAAACACGGTCTGGCCCACACGCAGGCCGGCCGCGTGCCCGGCCGCCGCGGCCACGAAAGGCGGCGGCGGGGGTGCTGCCGGTTCCACCCGCCCCGCGCCCACGATGCCGCTCAAGCCGCTGCCGCGCTGCCAGGCCTGCTGGTACTCACGCGCATAGCCCGAGCCGAAGCCCTGCTGGCGCGGCGTGAGCCATTTCAGCGTGTGCTCGGGGATCTCGTCGAAGAAGCGGCTCTTGACGTTGTAGCGCGTCTGCCCGTGCAAAAGCCGTGTCTGGCTGAAGCTCAGGTACAGGCGCTTGCGCGCCCGCGTGATGGCCACGTACATCAGCCGCCGCTCCTCTTCCACGCCGTCGGCATCGCTCAGGCTCTGCTCGTGCGGGAACAGGCCTTCCTCGATGCCGGTGATGAAGACCGCGTCGAACTCCAGGCCCTTGGCGCTGTGCACCGTCATCAGCTGGATGGCGTCCTGCCCGGCCTGGGCCTGGTTGTCGCCGGCCTCCAGGCTCGCGTGCGTGAGGAAGGCGGCCAGCGGCGACATGATCTCGCCCGTCTCGGCATCGGGCGCGGCCGGGTCGCCGGTGGTCAGCGCGGGCGCGGTGGCCGTGTTGGCGAGATCACCACCGCCGTGCTCGTCCACCGGCAGCGCCACGGCGTCCTTGCCGAAGCCTTCCTGCGTGACGAAGCTCTCTGCCGCGTTGACCAGTTCTTCCAGGTTCTCGATGCGGTCCTGGCCTTCCTTGTCGGTGCGGTAGAAGTCGACGAGGCCGGTCTGCGCCAGCATGTGTTCGATGATCTCGCGCAGCGTCAGGCCCTGCGTCACGGTGCGCATGCCGTCGATGAGTTCGACGAAGCCGCGCAGCTTCTCGCCGGCCTTGCCCGGCACCGCACCCACGCTCTGCGCCAGGCTGCGGCCGCTGGCCCGGGCCGCGTCTTGCAGCTGCTCGATGCTGCGCGCGCCGATGCCGCGCGTGGGGAAGTTCACCACGCGCAGGAAGCTGGTGTCGTCGTTGGCGTTCTCCAGCAGGCGCAGGTAGGCCAGCGCGTGCTTGACCTCGGCACGCTCGAAGAAGCGCAAGCCGCCATACACGCGGTAGGACACGCCCGCATTGAAGAGCGCGCTTTCCAGCACGCGGCTCTGGGCGTTGCTGCGGTACAGCAGCGCGATCTCGCTGCGCGGCGTGCCACCGCGGTGCAGCTGCTGCGCCTCTTCCAGCATCCATTGCGCCTCGGCGTAGTCGCTGGTGTTCTCCACCACGCGCACCGGCTCGCCGGCGCCGGCTTCGGTGCGCAGGTTCTTGCCCAGGCGCTGCGCGTTGTGGCTGATGAGACCGTTGGCGGCGTCGAGGATGTTGCCGAAGCTGCGGTAGTTCTGCTCCAGCTTGATGACACGAGGCACGCGGTACTCGCGCTCGAAGTCGGCCATATTGCCCACGCGCGCGCCGCGGAAGGCGTAGATGCTCTGGTCGTCGTCGCCCACGGCCACCACGCTCTGGTGCATCTGGCCTGGGGGCGCCAGCATCTTCAGCCACGCGTACTGCAGCTTGTTGGTGTCCTGGAACTCGTCCACCAGCACGTGCGTGAAGCGGCGGCGGTAGTGTTCGCGCAGCGGCTCGTTGTCGCGCAGGAGCTCGTAGCTGCGCAGCATCAGCTCGCCGAAATCGACAACGCCTTCGCGCTCGCACTGGTCCTGGTAGGCCTGGTAGATCTCCACCAGCTTGCGCGTCTGCTCGTCGCGCACGTCCACGTCGCGCGGGCGCTCGCCCTCTTCCTTGCAGCCAGCGATGAACCAGGTCACCTGCTTGGGCACGAAGCGCTCTTCGTCGAGGTTCATGGCCTTGATCACGCGCTTCACTGCGCTGAGCTGGTCGCCGCTGTCGAGAATCTGGAAGCCCTGGGCCAGCCCGGCCAGCTTCCAGTGCGCGCGCAGGAAGCGGTTGCACAAGCCGTGGAAGGTGCCGATCCACATGCCGCGCACGGCCACCGGCAGCATGGCACTCAGCCGCGTCAGCATTTCCTTCGCGGCCTTGTTCGTGAAGGTGACGGCCAGCACGCCGCCCGGGCTGGCCTGGCCGGTGTTCAGCAGCCACGCGATGCGCGTGGTGAGCACGCGGGTCTTGCCCGAGCCGGCACCGGCCAGCACCAGGGCCGGCACGGCGGGCAGCGTCACGGCGGCCAGCTGTTCTTCGTTCAGGCCCTGCAGCAAACGCGAGGGGGCAGCGCCGGTGGCTTCAGTCATGCGGGCATTCTAGGAGGGGCCTCTCGGGGGCTGGGCACGCGCCTGCACCCCGCCGCGCACCCGGCCTGCGGCGTAAACTCGGTCACCGGGCTGAGCAGCCTGCGCCCGGTGCACGGCACCCGGGCGCCCACCCCCAACGAGGCCCGTGCATGGAAATCTTCGACTACGACAACATCCTGCTGCTGCCGCGCCAGTGCCGCGTGGAAAGCCGCAGCGAGTGCGACACCAGCATCGAGTTCGGCGGCCGGCGTTTCACGCTGCCGGTGGTGCCGAGCAACATGAAGACGGTGGTCGACGAGCCCATCAGCGAGATGCTGGCGCGCAGCGGCCACTTCTACGTGATGCACCGCTTCGACCTCGACAACGTGGCCTACGCCCGGCGCATGCGCGAGCTGGGCCTCTTCGTGAGCCTGAGCTCGGGCGTGAAGCCGGCCGACTTCGCCGTGATCGACCGCCTGGCGGCCGTGGGCGTGGGCGCCGACTACATCACTATCGACATCGCGCACGGCCACGCCGAGAGCGTGAAGAAGACCATCGCGCACATCAAGCAACGCCTGCCCGAGACCTTCGTCATTGCCGGCAACGTGGCCACGCCCGAGGCCGTGATCGACCTGGAGAACTGGGGCGCCGATGCCACCAAGGTGGGCGTGGGGCCGGGCAAGGTGTGCATCACCAAGCTCAAGACGGGTTTCGGCACCGGTGGCTGGCAGCTCAGCGCATTGAAGTGGTGCGCCCGCGTGGCGACGAAACCCATCATCGCCGACGGCGGCATCCGCCACCACGGCGACATCGCCAAGAGCATCCGTTTCGGCGCCAGCATGGTGATGGTGGGCTCGCTCTTCGCCGGCCACGAAGAGAGCCCGGGCGCCACGGTGGAAGTCGACGGCAAGCGCTACAAGGAGTACTACGGCTCCGCCTCCGACTTCAACAAGGGCGAGTACAAGCACGTCGAGGGCAAGCGCATCCTCGAGCCCATCAAGGGCCACCTCGCAGAGACGCTGCGCGAGATGCGCGAAGACCTGCAGAGCAGCATCAGCTACGCCGGCGGGCGCGCCCTGCAAGACCTGAAGAAGGTGAACTACGTGGTGCTCGGCGGCGAGAACGCCGGCGAGCACCTGTTCATGTAGCCAGCCTCAGCGCGGGATCATCCCCCGGTTCTCGCCCGGCTCCACCGCCACGCGCGTGCGCGCAGCGGGGCGCCTTGCGGCCAGCGGCAAGGCGCGTTCGCCCTCGGCCGTGGTGAAGCAGGCGCCGATGTCGGCATGGCGCAGCGCGGTGCTCATCAGCGGGTCGGCCGCGCTGCCCTGGGCGGCGCTGAAGTCTTCGGCCACCGGGCAGCTGGCCTGGAAACCGTCGAAGTAGCGGCCTTCGTTGCGCTGGTTCACGCTCTCGAAGTTGACGACGCTGTAGGTGCGCCCGCAGCTGCTGCTGGGCAGAAAGCCCACCGGCTTGCCGCAGGTGGTGTCGCCCACCGTGACGACCTCCACCCCAGCGCCACGCAGCCCGTTGACCACCTGCTCGCTGGCCGAACAGGTGCGCGGGCCCGTCAACACGTAGACCCGCGGCAGACCCAGCGCCGCCGAGGGCTGGCTGAAGCCGTAGCTCTGGTTGTTGGCGCCCGCGCGCTTGTCGTTGTAGAGCAGCGAGGCGTAGGTCAAGCCTGCACCACGCGCGCCGGCGATGTAGCTGGCCAGCGTGCCGCCGGTGCTGACGAGGCCGCCGCCGTTGTAGCGCAGGTCCAGCACCAGGTCTTGCACGCCTGCCGTCCGGAACTGCGAGAAGGCCGCGTCCAGCGGCGTGAGCGCCTGGCCGATCATGTCCTTCACCTGCAGGTAGCCCACGCGGCGGCCGCGCGGGCTGGTCTGCACCGTCACGCCCTGCACCGGGTTGAGGTTGTAGACCGCGGCGTTCAGCGCCACGCTGCGGTCGCTGCCGGCACGGCGCAGCACGAGGCTGAGCGTGTCGCCGGCCTGTGCGGGGCTCAGCACGCTGTAGTCGTCGGCCGCCACCACGCTGGCGGCGCTGAGGCCGTTCAGGCTGAGGATCTGGTCGCCGCGCTGCACGCCCTGCACGGCGGCGGGCGAGCCGGGCTCGACGTAGCGCACGTAGAGCGCCCGCGTGCTGACCCCATCGACCTCGATGCCGTTGACCGCCACCCCATAGCCCAGCGTGGCGCCATCGCCATAGAAGCGGTTGAAGCTCTCGGTGCTCTGGCTGCCGCTCCAGCGGTCGGACGGGAAGCTGGCGTTGGTGCCGGTGTAGAGCAGCGCGTCGAAGTAGGCTTCCACGCTGTTGAAACCGCTGGCCGCGGGCCGGGGCGAGAGGCGGTACCAGAAGTACCAGTCGTTCATGTAGTTGCCCAGCCAGGCCTGCTGGTCGGCCACCGAGCAGCTGGCGGCCGGGGCGGTGGGGTTGTCGCCGCCGCCACCGCCGCAGCCAACCAAGGCCAGGGCGGTGCAGGCGGCGCCGACCGGGCGCAGCAGACGGGTGAACATAGGACGGCGGATCATCGAAAAGCTCCTGGGCGGGCCCGCTGGCCCGTGGGCGCGGCGCTCAGGGTCGCCACCTAGAATCGACAACCCTTCGCGGCGCTTTCACGTTGACAGACTTTCACGTGCCAGGCGCCCCGGCCTGTATCGCTTTGTCTCACGCCATCATGACCGAACTCGCCAAGTCCTTCGAGCCCGCTGCCATCGAGGGCCGCTGGGGCCCGGTGTGGGCCAGCAGCCCGGCCCACGCCTCGACGCTCGACCCGGCCAAGCCCTCGTTCTGCATCCAGCTGCCGCCGCCCAACGTCACGGGCACGCTGCACATGGGCCACGCGTTCAACCAGACCATCATGGACGCGTTGACGCGCTACCACCGCATGCGCGGCCACAACACGCTGTGGGTGCCGGGCACCGACCACGCGGGCATCGCCACGCAGATCGTGGTGGAGCGCCAGCTGCAGGAAAACGGCCTGAGCCGCCACGACCTGGGCCGCAAGAACTTCGTGGCGCAGGTGTGGGACTGGAAGGCGACTTCGGGCGCCACCATCACGAACCAGATGCGCCGCCTGGGCGACAGCGTGGACTGGGGCCGCGAGTACTTCACGATGGACGAGAAGCTGTCCACCGTGGTGACCGAGACCTTCGTGCGCCTCTTCGACGAAGGCCTGATCTACCGCGGCCAGCGCCTGGTGAGCTGGGACCCGCAGCTGAAATCGGCCGTCTCCGACCTGGAGGTGGAAAGCGAAGAGGAAGACGGCTTCCTTTGGCACATCGCCTACCCCTTGGCCGATGGATCGGGCCAACTGGTGGTGGCCACCACGCGCCCCGAGACGCTGCTGGGCGACACCGCGGTGATGGTGCACCCGGAAGACGAGCGCTACACCGCGCTCATCGGCAAACAGGTGAAGCTGCCGCTGACCGACCGCGTGATCCCGGTGATCGCCGACGCCTACGTCGACCGCGAGTTCGGCACCGGCGTGGTGAAGGTGACGCCGGCGCACGATGCCAACGACTACGCCGTGGGCCAGCGCCACGGCCTGCCGATGATCAGCGTGCTGGACCTGGAGGCGAAGCTCAACGCCAACGCGCCCGAGGCCTACCGCGGCCTGGACCGTTTCGTCGCACGCAAGAAGATCGTGGCCGATCTCGACGCGCTGGGTCTGCTGGTGGAGACCAAGAAGCACAAGCTGCAGGTGCCGCGCTGCGCGCGCACCGGCCAGGTGGTCGAGCCCATGCTCACCGACCAGTGGTTCGTGGCCGTGAACAAGCCGGCCAAGGACGGCAGCAGCATCGCGCAGAAGGCACGTGACGCCGTCAGCAGCGGGCAGGTGCGTTTCGTGCCCGAGCAATGGGTCAACACCTACAACCACTGGATGGACAACATCCAGGACTGGTGCATCAGCCGCCAGCTCTGGTGGGGCCATCAGATCCCGGCCTGGTACGGCACGGGCGGCGAACTCTTTGTCGCGCGCAGCGAGGAAGAAGCGCGCGAGCGCGCTGTGGCTGCCGGCTACACGGGTGAACTGAAGCGCGACGAAGACGTGCTCGACACCTGGTACAGCAGCGCGCTGGTGCCCTTCTCTTCCCTGGGCTGGCCCGAGAAGACCAAGGAGCTTGACCTGTTCCTGCCCAGCACCGTGCTCGTGACGGGCTTCGACATCATCTTCTTCTGGGTCGCCCGGATGATCATGATGACGACACACTTCACCGGCAAAGTGCCCTTCCGCGACGTCTACATCCACGGCCTGGTGCGCGACGCGCAAGGCCAGAAGATGAGCAAAAGCGAGGGCAACGTGCTCGACCCGGTGGACCTGATCGACGGCATCGAGCTGGCGCCGCTGCTCGACAAACGCAGCACCGGCTTGCGCAAGCCCGAGACCGCGCCGCGCGTGCGCAAGCAGACGGAGAAAGAGTTCCCCGAGGGCATCCCCGCCTTCGGCGCCGACGCGCTGCGCTTCACGATGGCCAGCTACGCCAGCCTGGGCCGCAACATCAACTTCGACAGCAAGCGCTGCGAGGGCTACCGCAACTTCTGCAACAAGCTCTGGAACGCGACCAAGTTCGTGTTGATGAACACCGAAGGGCAGGACTGCGGCCTCAAGGAGCACACGAAAGCCGAATGTCAACCCGGCGGCCCCTTCCACGGCTACATGCGCTTCTCACAGGCCGACCGCTGGATCGCCGGCGAACTGCAGCGCGTCGAAGCCGCGGTGGCCCAGGGCTTTGCAGACTACCGGCTGGACAACGTGGCCAACGCCATCTACGCCTTCGTCTGGGACGAGTACTGCGACTGGTACCTGGAAATCGCCAAAGTGCAGATCGCCCAAGGTTCCGAGGCCGAGCAGCGCGCCACGCGCCGCACGCTGATCCGGACGCTGGAAGCGGTGCTGCGCCTGCTGCACCCGCTGGCGCCCTTCATCACCGCGGAGCTTTGGGAGGTGGTGGCGCCGGTGGCCGGCGTGAAGCACACCGAGACCATCGTCACCGCGCGCTACCCAGAGGCGCAGCTGGGCAAGATCGATCCGCAGGCCGATGCCTGGGTGGCACGCCTGAAGGCCGTGGCCGCCGAGGTGCGCCGCTTGCGCAGCGAGATGGGCCTGCAGCCCGGCGAACGGGTGCCGCTGCTGTGCCTGGGCGACGAGGCCTTCGTGCAAAGCGCCGCGCCGGTGCTGAAGGCGCTGGCGCGCCTGGCCGAGATCCAGCCGCTGGCCGACGAGTCCGCCTTCGCCGCGGCCACGCAGGCCGCGCCCGTGGCCGTCAACGGCGAACTGCGGCTGGCGCTGCACGTGCAGATCGACGTCGAGGCGGAAATCGCGCGCCAGCAGAAAGAAGTCGCACGGCTGCGCGGCGAAATCGCGAAGGCCGATGCGAAACTCGGCAACGAAAGCTTCGTCGCGCGGGCCCCGGCCGCGGTGGTGGAGCAGGAGCGCGCCCGTCTGGCCGATTTCAGGCAAGCGCTGGCGCGGCTGGAAGAACAACTCGCCCGTTTGCAGAAGGCTCCGCAATGACCCTCGTCTCCAAGGCCATCTTTCCCGTCGCCGGCCTCGGCACCCGTTTCCTGCCGGCCACCAAGGCCCAGCCCAAGGAGATGCTGCCCGTCGTCGACAAGCCGCTGATCCAGTACGCCGTGGAAGAGGCCTACGCGGCTGGCGTGCGCGAGATGATCTTCGTCACTGGGCGCCACAAGCGGCCCATCGAAGACCACTTCGACATGACCTACGAGTTGGAAGTGGCGCTGGAGAAGTCTGGCAAGGAAGAGCTGCTGTCGGTGGTGCGCAGCGTCAAGCCCGACGACATGGAGTGCATCTATGTGCGCCAGCCGCAGGCCCTGGGCCTGGGCCATGCCGTGCTGTGCGGGCAGCGCCTGGTGGGCAACCAGCCCTTCGCGGTGCTGCTGGCCGACGACCTGATGGTGGGTTCACCGCCGGTGCTGGCGCAGATGGTCGAGCAGTTCAAGGAATGGCGCGCATCCATCCTGGCCGTGCAGGAAGTGCCGGCCGAGCACACCAAGCGCTACGGCATCGTGGCCGGCACGCAGGTGAACGAGCGCGTGATGGACGTGACCCGCATCGTCGAGAAGCCCGCGCCCGAGGTGGCGCCTTCGCGCCTGGGCGTGGCGGGCCGCTACATCCTGACGCCGGGCGTCTTCCACGAGATCGCCACGCAGCCGCGCGGTGTGGGCGGCGAGATCCAGCTCACCGACGGCATCGCGAGCCTGCTGCGCCGCGAGAAGGTCTTCGCCTACCGCTACGAAGGCAAGCGCTACGACTGCGGCAGCAAGGAAGGTTTCCTGGAGGCCAACGTCGAGCTGGCGCTGGCGCACCCGGTGCTGGGGCCAGGCTTCCGCAGCTACCTGCAGACCCTGGATCTCTGAATCAGCGCCTGCGCAGCACGTGCACGAATTCGTTGCCGTTCTGCGTCTGCTCCACCAGCTCGTTGCCGGTCTGGCGCGCGAAGGCCTGGAAATCACGGGTGGAGCCCGGGTCGGTGCTCACGACGCGCAGCACCTCGCCCGTCACCATGTCGGCCAGGGCCTTCTTGGTCTTGAGGATGGGCAGGGGGCAGTTCAGGCCGCGGGTGTCGAGTTGTTTGGCGTCGTCCATGGTGTCTGGGTCCAGAGCAGCGTTGTTCAGGTCTTGGGTGGCAGTTCGATGAACTGCGGTTCGATGCCACGGCCGCGCAGCCAGTCGGCCAGCGCATAGCCGGTGCCAGCGCGCCAGCAGCGCAGGTCTTGCGGCGCAAACAGCTTGTATTCCGCGAGTTCGGGCGAGAGGCGGATCTCGCCTTCGGCCTGCACGTGGTACGCGATGATGATCTGGTTCATGCGCTGGAAGTCATAGACACCCACCAGGCGTGTCTGCGTCACTTGCAGCGCCGTCTCTTCCAGCACCTCGCGCGCGATGCCGGCCTCGGGCGTCTCGCCGGCTTCCATGAAGCCGGTGATCAGCGCGAACATGCGGCCGCTCCACGCGGCATTGCGCGCCAGCAGCACCTGGCCTTCGCGGTCGGTGCATTCGACGATGGCCGCCAGCACCGGCGTCGGGTTGTTCCAGTGCGTCCAGCCGCAAGCTGGACAGCGCTGGCGTGCTTTCGGACCGCCGTCTTCTTCCTGGGTGATCCAGGCCAGGCCGGTGCCGCACTGCAGGCAGAACTTGGCTTCCATGCTCAGGCCGTCTTCATGCCGGGAAGACACCGGTGGAAAGGTAACGGTCGCCGCGGTCGCAGACGATGAAAACAATGGTCGCGTTCTCCACACGCTGCGCGATCTGCAGCGCCGCCCAGCACGCACCAGCGGCGCTGATACCGGCGAACAGGCCTTCTTCGCGCGCCATGCGCCGCGCCATCTCTTCGGCATCGGCCTGACTCACGTAGACCAGTTCGTCGACGTTGGCCGGGTCGTAGATCTTGGGCAGGTAGGCCTCGGGCCACTTGCGGATGCCGGGGATGCGGCTGCCTTCGCTGGGCTGCGCACCGACGATGCGCACGCCCGGGTTTTGCTGCTTCAGGTAGCGCGAGACGCCGGTGATGGTGCCGGTCGTGCCCATGGCGCTGACGAAGTGCGTCACGCGGCCGGCGGTGTCGGCCCAGATCTCGGGGCCGGTGGTCTCGAAGTGCACGCGCGGGTTGTCGGCGTTGGCGAACTGGTCGAGCACACGGCCCTTGCCGTCCTTCTGCATCTGCTCGGCCAGGTCGCGCGCGTACTCCATGCCACCGCTGCGCGGCGTGAGGATGAGTTCGGCGCCGAAAGCCTTCATGGTCTGCGCACGCTCGATGGACAGGTCCTCCGGCATGATCAGCACCATCTTGTAGCCGCGGATGGCGGCGGCCATCGCCAGCGCGATGCCGGTGTTGCCGCTGGTGGCCTCGATCAGCGTGTCACCCGGGCGGATGTCACCGCGCTCTTCGGCGCGCTTGATCATGCTGATGGCCGGGCGGTCTTTCACGCTGCCAGCCGGGTTGTTGCCTTCCAGCTTGCCCAGGATGACGTTGCCGCGCGCAGCACCTGCGGCACCGGGCAGGCGCTGCAGCCGCACCAGCGGCGTGTGGCCGATGGCGTCTTCCAGGGTCTTGTAGGCCGGGGGGGCCGGGTCGCTCATGAAGGGGCTCCTGCTGCGGGCTGGTGATTGTCGCAGCGCGGCGCCTGTGAGGCACGGCGTGCAGGCCGGCCACCCCGCCGCACCCAGGGGCGCCGGGGCCGCATGTGATAATCTGGTTCGCTTCGGGCTCGTCCCAGGCGTGCCGCCCCCGTGACGAAATCGGTAGACGTAGCGGATTCAAAATCCGCCGCCGCAAGGCGTGCCAGTTCGAGTCTGGCCGGGGGCACCAGGTCGGCCACCACCGCACCGTTCATCGCCTGCCCTCCATGCCGCCGATCCCGCCGCTGATCAAGAACCTGATGCTGGCCTGTCTGGCCGTTTTCTGCGTGCAGCAACTGGTGCCGCTCGAGAACTGGCTGGCGCTTTACCCGCTGGGCAGCGGCGGTTTCATGCCCTGGCAGTTGGTCAGCTACGCCTTCCTGCACTTCGACCTGCTGCACCTGGCCTTCAACATGCTGGGCCTGTGGATCTTCGGCGCCGAGCTCGAGAACCTCTGGGGCCGCAAGCGCATGGTGCAGTTGCTGCTGGTCTCGGTGGTGACGGCGGCGGTGTCGCAGCTGGCCGTGACGGCGCTGATGGGCACGCGGGCCGTGACACTGGGCGCCTCGGGCGCGCTCTACGGCCTGCTGCTGGCCTATGCGCTGACCTTCCCGCGCCGGCGCTTCGACCTCGTCGGCTTCCTGCCGATGGCGCTGCTGATGACGCCTTACGCCGTTTTGCACATCGTCGGCATGGTGCTCTTCGTGCTGATGTTCACCAACCGCCAAGCCCTGCCCATCCCGCCCGTGCCGGTGCCGGCCTTGGTGATGGTGGGCATCTTCGGCGTCGTCGAGCTGCTGCTGGGCATGTTCGTGCGCAGCAACCTGGCGCACTTCGCCCACCTGGGCGGCATGGTGGGCGGGTGGCTGGTGATGCGCTTCTGGCGTGGGCAGATGCCCTTCGGCCGCCGCCGCTGAAGGCGGCCCGGCGCGGCCCACCAAAACCCCTGGCTGGCGCCGCGGCGCCGCCGGCCCCATGCTTGAGGTCCTTCAAGGCCCCGGGGGTGAGGCATGGCGCAAGCAGCGGCAACAGGCGGCAAGCTGAACCGGCGGCGTGCAGTCGCCTGCGGGCTGGCGGTCTGCCTGGGCTCCATGGCGCTCACCGCGCGGGCCGCGACCAGCGCCTTGGAAACACGCTCCCGCGCGCTGGAGCGCGCCCACGCCGCGGTGTTCTCACTGGAGGTGCAGGCGGTGGATGGTGCCCGCTCGGCCCAGACGCTGGGTGAAGAGCGCCAGGGCTCGGCCGTGCTGATCAGCGACGACGGCGTGCTGCTCACCGCGGGCTACCTGGTGCTGGAAGCAGAAACCGTCACGCTGGTCAGCGATGGCGGCGCTCGCCTGCCGGCCCGCGTGCTGGCCTACGACGTGGCCACCGGCTTCGGCCTCGTGCAGGCTTTGGCCCCGCTGGGGCGCGCGCCCGTGCCGCTGGCGAAGAGCGCGCCCAACCCCGGCCCCGAGCCGCTGACGGCCATCAGCGCCGGCGACGAAGCCGAAGTGCTGCCCGTGACGCTGGTCTCGCGCCGCGCTTTCTCGGGCAACTGGGAGTACCACGTCGAAACGGCCCTCTACACCAGCCCACCGCTGGACCGGCACAGCGGCGCCGCGCTCTTCAACACCGACGGTGAGTTGCTCGGCATCGGCTCGCTGGCGCTGCCCGACGTGCAGCCCGGCCCGGCCCGGCAGCGCATGCCGGGCAACCTGTTCGTGCCGGTGGAACTGCTGCGCCCAGTGCTGGCCGAACTGCGCAGCCAGGGCCGCTCGGCCGCCAGCGCACGGCCCTGGCTGGGCCTGAACTGCGCCGAGCAGGCCGGCGAGCTGCGCGTGCTGCGCGTGGCCGACGACAGCCCGGCCGACGTGGCCGGCCTGCAGACCGGCGACCGCATCACGCGCATCGACGGCCGGCGTGTGGCGGCGCTTTCGCAGCTGTGGCTGGGCCTCTGGGCCGACCCGCGCCCGCAGCGCGCGGTGGAGCTGGAGATCGAACGCGGCGGCCGGCTGATGACCATCACCGTGCACGCCGTGGACCGCGCCGCGACGCTGGCCCGAGCCACCGGGATCTGACGCCGGCGGCTGCGGCCTTCAGCCGCGGCGCAGGCCTTCTTCCACCGTCGGGTAGCGCAGCTTCAGCCGCAGCTCGGCCTTGAGCCGGTGGTTGCCGAGCCGGCGCGATTCGCTCATGAAACTCATCAGCATGGGGCTCAGCGTCTGCGCGGCTTCGGCCCGTGTGATGCGCGGCGGGCGCGGCAGGCCGCAGACGTCGGCCGCGAGGTCGAAGTAGTCGCCCATGGTCAGCTGCGTGTCGTCGCTGGCGTGCAGCACACGCTGCGGACGGCCGCGATACAGCGCAGCCACGCAGGCGCGCGCCAGGTCGTCGGCGTGGATGTGGTTCGTGTAGACGTCGTCTTCGCGCGCCAACACCGCCGTGCCGCGCAGCAGGCGTTCACGCGGGTGGCCGCCTTCGCGGTTGCTGGCATAGATGCCGGGGATGCGCAGAACAGTCACACGTGCACCCGTGCGGCGGCCGAACCAGCGCAGCTGCGCTTCGGCATCGACACGCCGGCGCGCACGGTCGGTGCCGGGCGCCACGGCGCGGGTCTCGTCAAAGAAAGCGCCGCCGGCATCGCCATACACGCCGCTGGTGCTGCCGTAGACCAGGCGCCGCACACGCCCACCGCGCGCCAGGGCCTGCAGCAGGTGGCGTGTGCGCGGGTCGGTGCGCCCCTGCAGCGGGGGCGGCGCCAGGTGCAGCACGGCATCGGCCAGGCCACCCAGGCGGCCGAGCGTGGCCGGCTCGTCGAGGTTGCCGATGAGCGGCACCGCGCCGAGCGCGCGCAATGCCGGCGCACGCGCCGGGCTGGAGGTCAGCGCCAGCACGCGCCAGCCCGGTTGCACCAGCGGCAGCACCCGCAGGCCGACATCGCCACAGCCCACGATCAGCAGCGTGGGGCGGCGGGCAGCGGCGAGGGGCGTGGAAGCAGGCAAGGGCATGGCGGGCGGCAAGGCAGGCAGCACCCGGGGGCCGGGCACAATTCGCGCTTGAGTTTACGAGCGCGCCCAGGCGCACAGACCCGCCACCATGAGCTTCCAGATCACCCTGCAACCCTCCGAGCGCAGCTTCACCGTCGACGCCGACGAAGCGATCCTGCCCGCCGCCATCCGCC
Source organism: Rubrivivax sp. (assembly GCA_051861265.1). Lineage (GTDB taxonomy): Bacteria > Pseudomonadota > Gammaproteobacteria > Burkholderiales > Burkholderiaceae_C > Rubrivivax. Next base: position 33,147 of record JBHYDA010000005.1, on the reverse strand, counting down.
AGGGCGTGGGCCTGCCCTACGGCTGCCGCGACGGTGCCTGCGGTTCCTGCAAGAGCCGGCTGCTCGAAGGCCGTGTCGTGCACGGGCCGCACCAGCTCAAGGCGCTGACGGCCGAGGAAGAGGAGAAGGGCTACATCCTCACCTGCTGCGCCCACCCGCAGACCGATTGCGTGGTGGAAGCGCGCAGCGTGCCCGGCGCGGGCGAGTTCCCGGTGCTGAAGCTGCCCTCGCGCGTGCTGAGCCTCAGCAAGCCCAGCGCCGACGTGGCGGTGGTGAAGCTGCAGTTGCCGGCCAACCAGAACCTGCAGTACCGCGCCGGCCAGTACGTGGAGTTCATCCTGCGCGACGGTGCCCGCCGCAGCTACAGCATGGCCAACGCGCCGCACCTGCTGGGCAGCCCGCCGGCCATCGAACTGCACATCCGCCACATGCCCGGCGGCAAGTTCACCGACCACGTCTTCGGCGCGATGAAGGAGAAGGACATCCTGCGCATGGAAGGCCCCTTCGGCAGCTTCTTCCTGCGCGAAGAGTCGAACAAACCCATGGTGCTGCTGGCCAGCGGCACGGGCTTCGCGCCGATCAAGGCACTGATCCAGCAGCTGCAGCACAAGGCCCTCACGCGGCCGGCCGTGCTGTATTGGGGCGGCCGCCGCCCGGCCGACCTTTATGAGAACGCCTGGTGCGAGCAGGCCGCGGCCGAACTGCCCTGGCTGCGCTACGTGCCCGTGGTGAGCAACGCGCTGCCCGAAGACGGCTGGACGGGCCGCACGGGCTTCGTGCACCGCGCGGTGATGGAAGACTTCCCCAGCCTCGCCGGCCACCAGGTCTACGCCTGCGGCGCGCCCATCGTGGTGGAGTCGGCGCAGCGCGATTTCGTGGCCCAGTGCGGCCTGCCGGACGACGAGTTCTTCGCCGACAGCTTCACGTCGGAAGCCGACAAACAAGCCCAGGAGTGACCCCGCCATGAACCGCAAGCGCTTCACACAGGTGCTGGCCGCCGCCGCCATCGCCGCCGCCCTGCCCCTGGCCGCTTCGGCCCAGGCCCCCGACTGGAAGAAGGTGCGCATCGGCGTCGAAGGCGCCTACCCGCCCTTCAGCGAGATGGGCCCCGACGGCAAGATCAAGGGCTTCGACATCGACATGGCCAATGCGCTGTGCGCGCAGATGAAGGCCGAGTGCACGCTGGTGCCGCAGGAGTGGGACGGCATGATCCCGGCACTGCAGGCGCGCAAGTTCGACGCCATCATCGCCTCGATGGCGGCCACCGACGAGCGCCGCAAGGTGGTGGCCTTCACCGACAAGTACTACAGCACCCCGGCGCGCCTGGTGGCCAAGGCCGGCGCGGGCCTGCAGGCCACGCCCGAGGGCCTGAAGGGCAAGCGCATCGGCGTGCAGCGCAGCACCATCCACGACCGCTTCGCCACCGACACCTTCAAGGGCAGCGAGATCGTGCGCTACGGCAAGGCCGACGAGGTCTATCTCGATCTGGTGGCCGGCCGCATCGACGTGGCCATGGGCGATTCGGTGGCCATCGACGGCGGCCTGCTCAAGAAACCGCAGGGCAAGGGCTACGCCTTCTTCGGCCCCAACTACACCGACGAGAAGTACTTCGGCACCGGCTCAAGCATCGCCGTGCGCAAGGCGGACACCGCACTGGCCCAGCGCTTCAACGCCGCCATCAAAGCCATCCGCGCCGACGGCACCTACAAGAAGATCCAGGACCGCTACTTCAGCTTCGACGTCTACGGCGACACGAAGTAAGCCGCGGCCATGCTCCTGCACGGTTACGGCCCCAGCCTGCTGCAGGGCGCGCTGCTGACGTTGGGGGTGGCCGCGGCCTCGCTGGCGCTGGCCCTGGTGCTGGGGCTGCTGGGTGCCACGGCGCGGCTGTCGCGCTCGCGCCTGGCCAGCCGCACGGCGCTGGCCTACACCACGCTCGTGCGCGGCGTGCCCGACCTGGTGCTGATGCTGCTGATCTTCTACGGCGGCCAGATGGCCATCAACAACCTGGGCGACCGCCTGGGCTGGGGCTACATCGACATCGACCCCTTCGTGGCCGGCGTGCTGACCATGGGCTTCATCTTCGGCGCCTACATCGCCGAGGTGCTGCGCGGTGCCATGCTCGCCGTGCCCGCCGGCCAGCGTGAGGCGGCGCTGGCCTATGGCTTCACGCGCTGGCAGGTGCTGCGGCGCATCGTGGGCCCGCAGATGCTGCGCCATGCACTGCCGGGCTTGTCGAACAACTGGCTGGTGATGCTCAAGAGCACGGCCATCGTCTCGGTGATCGGGCTGTCGGATCTCACCAACCGCGCCGCGATGGCTGCGGGCAACACGCGCGAACCTTTCTTGTTCTACGGCGCGGTGGCGCTGGCCTACCTGGCCTTCACGGCCTTGTCGGAGCTGGGCTTCGCCTGGGCTCAGAAGAAGCTCTCGGTCGGCCAGGCCGGCACCGCGGTGCGAGGGGCGCACTGATGCAGTGGGCCACCATCGCCGAGGCCTTGCCGCAATACGCCGCAGGGGCCTGGCTCACGCTGCAGTTGCTGGTGGCCGCGCTGCTGCTCGGCGGCCTGGCCGCGGTGCCGCTGGCGGTGGCGCGCGGGGCGCGTTCGCGCTGGGTGCGCGGGCCGGTGTGGGGCTTCACCTATGCCCTGCGCGGCACGCCGCTGCTGGTGCAGCTCTTCCTGCTGTACTACGGCCTCGCGCAATTCGAGGCGGTGCGCGAGAGCATCTTCTGGCCCTGGCTGCGTTCGGCCTCGTTCTGCGCCATCCTGGCGTTCGCGCTCAACACCTGCGCCTACACCACCGAGATCTTCCACGGCGCGCTGCGTGCCGTGCCGGCCGGCGAGATCGAAGCCGGGCGTGCCTTGGGCATGTCACGCTGGGTGCTGTTGCGCCGCATCGTGCTGCCCTCGGCGCTGCGCCGCGCGCTGCCGGCCTACGGCAACGAGGTGGTGCTGATGCTGCACGGCACGGCGCTGGCCAGCGTGGTGACGCTGGCCGAGCTGACCGGCGCCGCGCGCGAGTTCAACAACGTGCACTACCTGCCCTTCGAGGCCTTCCTCACCGCCGCCGTGTTCTACCTGCTGATCACGGGCGTGCTGGTGGCCCTGTTCCACGCTGCCGAGAGGCGCTGGCTGCACCCGATGCAGCGCAACGCCTGACCCGCCCCCTGCGACCCCGCGCATGACGATCCGACACCACGAACTCCTCAGCCCCACGCCGGGCACCACGCAATCGCTCGTCAGCCTGCACTACGGCGAGCCCGGCCGCGGCCCCAAGGTGCTGGTGCAGGCCTCGCTGCACGCCGACGAGACGCCGGGCATGCTGGTGGCCCACCACCTGCGCCAGCGCCTGGACGCGCTGCAGGCCGAAGGCCGCGTGCGCGGCGAGGTGGTGCTGCTGCCGGCGGCCAACCCCATCGGCCTGCACCAATGGGTGGCGGGCCAGCACCACGGCCGTTTCGAGCTGGCCAGCGGCGAGAACTTCAACCGCGGCTACACCGACCTCACCGACACCGTCGTTGCGGCGGTGCAGGGCCGCCTGGGCAGCGATGCCGAGGCCAACCTCGCCACCGTGCGCGCCGCGCTGCGGGAGGCCGTGGCCGCGCTGCCGGTGGCCACCACGCTGGACAGCCTGCGCCGCCTGCTGCTGGGCCTGGCCTGCGACGCCGACGTCGTGCTCGACCTGCATTGCGACGGGGAAGCCGCGCTGCACCTTTACACCACGCCAGGCTGCTGGCCCGCGCTGCAGCCGCTGGCCGGCTACCTGGGCGCCCGCGCTGTGCTGCTGGCCGAACGCTCGGGCGGCGACCCCTTCGACGAGGCCTGCTCGATGCTGTGGCCGGCACTGGCCGAGCGCCTGGGCCCTGCGCAGCCGCTGCCGCCCCAGCCCAGCCTCGCCGTGACGGTGGAGTTGCGCGGGCAGAACGACGTGACCCACCCCACCGCCGCGGCCGATGCGCAGGGCGTGCTGCACTACCTGGCCTTGCGCGGTGCGATCGATGTGCCGCCGGCACCGGTGCCACCGCTGCTGTGCGCGGCCACGCCGCTGGCTGGCTCCATGCCCCTGGTCGCGCCGCACGGTGGCGTGGTGGTCTTTCTGCGCGAGCCGGGCGACACGGTGCAGGCCGGCGAGCCCCTGGCCGAGTTGATCGACCCGATCACCGGCCAGACCACGCCGCTGCACGCGCCCACCAGCGGCGTGTTCTACGCCCGCAGCAACAGCCGCTACACCCGCGCCGGCGGCCGCCTGGGCAAGGTGGCCGGTGCCGAGGTGCTGCGCCACGGCCGGCTGCTCTCGCCATGACGGCCGCCGCGGCCGGCGACGGCCTGCGGGTCACCGACCTGCACCACCGCTACGGCACCCGCGAGGTGCTGCAGGGCATCACGCTGCACGCGCCGAAGGGCGCCGTGCTGGCCCTCATCGGCGCCAGCGGCTCGGGCAAGAGCACGCTGCTGCGCTGCCTGAACCTGCTGGAGACGCCCTCGCGCGGCACGCTGCAACTCGGCGACGAAACGCTGGCGCTTCGCCCGGGTGCCGACGGCGCCCTGCACTGCCCCGACGCGAAGCAACTGCAGCGCTGGCGCACGCGGCTGGCGATGGTCTTCCAGGGCTTCAACCTCTGGGCGCACCGCACCGTCACGCAGAACATCACCGAGGCGCCCATCCACGTGCTGGGCCGCCCGCGTGACGAGGCCATGGCGCGCGCCCATGCCTTGCTGGAACGCGTGGGCCTCACGCACCGGCGCGACGCTTACCCCGCCCAGCTCAGCGGCGGCGAGCAGCAGCGCGTGGCCATCGCCCGCGCGCTGGCGATGGACCCGGAGATCCTGCTTTTCGACGAGCCCACCTCGGCGCTGGACCCCGAGCTGGTGGGCGAGGTGCTGGCCGTGATGCGCGGCCTGGCCGCCGAGGGCCGCACCATGCTGGTGGTGACGCACGAGATGGGTTTCGCGCGCGAGGTGGCCAGCGAGGTGGTCTTCCTGCACCAGGGCCGCATCGAGGAGCAAGGCCCACCGGGCCAGGTGCTCGTGCAGCCGAAGAGCGAACGGCTTCGCCAGTTCCTCTCGGGCAGCCTCAGCCGCTGAGTTACCCGCTCAGGGCGTCGAAGATGTGCACCTCGGTCTTGCCGCTGCTGCCGCCATCGGTCAGCACGGCGTAGACCTCGCCGTTGTCGCGCAAGGCGAACTGCCAGGCCTTGGTGACGGGCGGCAGCGGCGTCGGCGCCTGGCGGCGGAAGGCGCCGTAGCGGCGCGAGGCGTCGAGCACGTGCACCTCGCTGCGCGCCGAGCTGCCACCGCGGTTGAAAGCCACGATGTCGCCGCTGGGCAGCACGCCGAAGTCCCAGGTGGTGTCGGTGGCGTGCAGCGCGGTGTCGGCCTGCAAGGCCACGCGCTGGTAGCGGCTCTTGGCATCGAGCACCAGCACCTCGGTCTGCCCGGTGACGGACAGGCGGTTGATGCAGACCAGATCGCCGTTCGAGTTGGCGCCGAAGGCCCAGCGGCGGTCGGTGGCAGGCAGCACGGTGGGCGTCTGCAGCTTGTAGGCGCGGTAGCCGGCGCTGCCATCGAGCACGTGCACCTCGGTCTTGCCCGAAGCGCCGCTGCGCCGCACGGCGATGAGGTCTCGGTTGGCCAGGGCCACGAAGTCCCAGCCGGCGTCGGCCGCCTCCAGCGCGGTTTCGGTCTGCAGCGCAAAACGCCGGAAGCCACTGCTGGCCGAGACGATGTGCAGTTCGGTGCGGCCGCGCGCGCCCTGCCGCTGCACGCCCACCAGATCGCCGTTGTCGAAGACCTGGAAGGACCACGTGTCGGGCGTGGGCGGCAAGGCGGTCGCCGTCTGCAGGCGAAAGCCCGGCGCGGCCTGCGCAGCGCGCCCGCCGGCCAGCGCCAGCAGCAGCGCTGCACCGCCCCCGCCGAGGAGTTCGCGCCGCTGCACGCTCATTCGCCCAGGTAGGCGGCGCGCACCTTCGGGTCGTTGAGCAGCGCCTTGGCTTCGCCGGTCATCGTGATCTCGCCCGAGTCCATCACGTAGCCGCGGTTGGCCAGGCCCAGGGCGCGGCTGGCGTTCTGCTCCACCAGCAGCACCGTGGTGCCGCGGCTGTGGATGTCGGCCACCACCTCGAAGATCTTGTCCACCATGATGGGGCTCAGGCCCATGCTGGGCTCGTCGAGCAGCAGCACCTTGGGCCGGGCCATCAGCGCGCGGCCCATGGCCAGCATCTGCTGCTCGCCGCCGCTCATCGTGCCGGCCAGCTGGTTGCGGCGCTCCTTCAGGCGCGGAAAGATGCCGAACACCTTTTCGATGTCGGCGTCGATCTCCTTGTCCTTGCGCACGAAGGCGCCCATCTGCAGGTTCTCGGTGATGGTCATGCGGGTGAAGGTGCCGCGCCCTTCCGGCACCATCACCAGGCCCTGCTTGACGAGATCCCAGGGGCCCTGACCCTTGATGTCGCGGCCCAGGTACTGGATGCTGCCTTCGGCCACCGGCTGCGTGCCCGTCACGGCCTTCAGCGTGGTGGTCTTGCCAGCGCCGTTCGCGCCGATCAGGCTGACGAGTTCGCCTTCGCGCACCTCGAAGCTCACGCCCTTGACGGCCTGGATGCCGCCGTACGCGACCTTCAGGCCGCTGACTTTCAACATGGTCTGGCTCATCGTGTGCCGCCCCTCAATGCGCACCGGCGCCGAGGTAAGCCTCGATCACCTTCTCGTTCTTCTGCACCTCGGCGGGGTGGCCTTCGGCGATCTGCTTGCCATAGTCGAGCACCGTCACGCGGTCGCACAGGCCCATCACCAGCTTCACGTCGTGTTCGATCAGCAGGATGGTGCGTCCGTCCTTGCGGATGCGGTCGATCAGCTCGCGCAGCACCACCTTCTCGGTGGCGTTCATGCCGGCGGCCGGCTCGTCCAGCGCGATGAGCTTGGGGTCGGTGGCCAGCGCGCGGGCGATCTCCAGCCGGCGCTGGTCGCCGTAGCTCAGCGTGCGCGCCTTGAAGTCGGCGTACTTGCCGATGCCCACGTAGTCCAGCAGTTCCTGGGCGCGCTGCGCGATCGCGGCCTCTTCGGCCTTGAAGCCCGCGGTGCGGAAGATGGCGCCACCCAGCCCCGAGGTGGTGCGCACGTGGCGGCCCACCATCACGTTCTCCAGCGCCGTCATCTCGGCGAAGAGGCGGATGTTCTGGAAGGTGCGCGCGATGCCGGCCTTGGCCACCTCGTGCACGGCGCTGGGCTTGTAGGGCGCACCGCCGAGTTCGAAGCTGCCGCTGTCAGGGATGTAGAGGCCGGTGATGACGTTGAAGAAGGTCGTCTTGCCGGCGCCGTTGGGCCCGATCAGGCCGTAGACCTGCCCGGGCAGGATGGTGATGCCGACATCCGACAGGGCCTGCAGGCCGCCGAAGCGCTTGCTGACACCCTGAACCTTGAGGACGGGCGTGGTGCTCGTGTTCATCTGCGCTCTCCGCCCTTCAGTTCGCGACCGGCTGCGGCGCCGCCTTGCCGTGCTCACGCGCCGGCCACAGGCCGCGCGGGCGTGCCAGCATGATGCCGATCATGGCCAGCGCAATCAGCAGCTGGCGCAGGATGGAGGCGTCGAGCCGTCCGCCGGTCAGCTGCTGCAGCGGCCCGGCCACGTAGCGCAGCACCTCGGGCAGCGCGGCGAGCATCACCGCGCCGAGGATCACGCCCGGCAGGTGGCCCATGCCACCCAGCACCACCATGGCGACGATGAGCACGCTCTCCTGCAGGCTGAAGCTCTCGGGCGAGACGAAGCCCTGGAAGGACGCGAACATCGCGCCCGATACGCCGCCGAAGGTGGCGCCCATGCCGAAGGCCAGCAGCTTCATGTTGCGGGTGTTGATGCCCATGGCCTTGGCCGCGATCTCGTCTTCGCGGATGGCCATCCAGGCACGGCCGATGCGGCTGGTCTCCAGGCGGTGGCAGATCACCACGCTGATCACCACCAGCAGCAGGAAGAGGTAGTAGTACAGCACCACCGAACTGATGCGGTAGCCGCCGATCTCGATGGCCTTGCCGAAGCTGAAGCCGAAGAGGTTCATCGCGTCGATGCGGTCCAGACCCCGCGGCCCGTTGGTGATGTTCACCGGGTGCTCGAGGTTGTTCATGAACACGCGGATGATCTCGCCGAAGCCCAAGGTGACGATGGCAAGATAGTCGCCGCGCAGCTTGAGCACCGGCGTGCCCAGCAGCACGCCCGCGATGGCCGCCAGGCCCGCGGCCAGCGGCACCACCACCCAGATCGGCGAGTGCAGACCGTCCGGGAAGGCCTGCGCGATCCACTCGAAGTTCTCCCACAGGTGCGGGCTGGCGAGCAGCGCATACATGTAGGCGCCGACCGCATAGAAGGCCACGTAGCCCAGGTCGAGCAGGCCGGCGTAGCCCACCACGATGTTCAGGCCCAGGGCCAGCAGCACGTACAGCAGCGACAGCGCCATGATGCGCACCCAGCCCTGGCCGAAGTACTGCGCCACGAGCGGCAGCGCCAGCAAGGCCAGCGCGCAGATCACGAAAACGAGGATCTTGTTCTTCATCTCGGCCGCTCCTTCAGGCCCGATCGGCCACGCGTTCACCCAGCAGGCCCTGCGGGCGCAGCGTGAGCACCAGGATCAGCGCGACGAAGGCGAAGATGTCCGCGTAGTGGCTGCCCAGCAGGCCGCCCGTGAGCGCGCCGAGGTAGCCCGCGCCCAGCGCCTCCACCAGGCCCAGCAGCAAACCGCCCACCACGGCGCCAGCCAGGTTGCCGATGCCTCCCAGCACAGCGGCCGTGAAGGCCTTCAGCCCGGGCAGGAAGCCCATGCTGTGCTGCACCGTGCCGTAGTTGGCCGCCCACATCACGCCAGCCACGGCGGCCAGCGCCGCGCCGATGATGAAGGTGGCGCTGATCACCACGTCGGGCTTCACGCCCATCAGCGCGGCCACCCGCGGGTTCTCGGCAGTGGCCCGCATCGCGCGGCCCAGCTTGGTGCGGTTCACCAGGTACATCAGGCCCGCAAGCATCACCGTGGTGACACCGAGGATCAGGCACTGCGTGACGGTGATGACGGGCCCGCCCAAGTTGATGGGCTCGGTCGGCAGCAGCAGCGGGTAAGGCTTGGGGTTGGGCTTCCAGATGATCATCGCCAGGGTCTGCAGCAGCAGACTCATGCCCATGGCGGTGATCAGCGGGGCCAATCGCGGCGCGCTGCGCAGCGGCCTGTAGGCGGCCTTCTCGATGGTGAAGTTCAGCGCCGCACAGATGGCGATAGAACAAATCAGCGACAGGCCCATGATCACGTAGCCGGGCATGCCGGAATCGGCCAGGGCCGAGACCACCGTCCAACTGACGAGGGCGCCGACCATCAGCACCTCACCGTGGGCGAAGTTGATGAGGTTGATGATGCCGTAGACCATGGTGTAGCCCAGGGCCACGAGCGCGTACATCGCGCCCAGCACCAGGCCGTTGATGATCTGCTGGAAGAAAGTTTCCATCGAGTAGGAGCTCCGGTTGCCGCGGCTCTAGGCCGGCTCGCCAGGGCACATGCAAGAAACCGGCCTCGCTGTGCCCGGCAGGCCGGTGCAGCCTGCAGTGCGGCGGCATTCTAGGTGCGGCGCTGCACGGCACCGGGCGCGGACTTACCCCCTCGACACCTTCGCTGGAAACGGTTGCAGTACCGCTGAAATGTGCGGCGTCGCTACCGGCGCCAATGCAGGCTCAATCGCCGCCGCGAGCGGCCTCGTCGCGCGCACGCAGTTCGGCCAGCCGTTCGCCGATGCGAAGCTCCAGCCCGCGCGGCACGGGCTCGTAAAAGCGCTCGGCCGGCAGGCCTTCGGGCAAGTAGCGTTCGCCCGCGGCGTAGCCGCCTTCTTCGTCGTGCGCGTAGCGGTAGCCGGCGCCGTGGCCCAGGCCCTTCATCAGCTTCGTCGGGGCGTTGCGCAGGTGCATGGGCACAGGGCGGGTGCCGTCGGTGCGCACGAGTTCGCGCACCGCGTTCCAGCCCTTGTAGACGGCGTTGGACTTGGGCGCCACGGCCAGGTAGGCCACCGCCTGCGCCAAGGCAAGCTCGCCTTCGGGCGAACCCAGGCGCTCGTAGACCTCGGCGGCGTCCAGCGCCAGGCGCAGCGCCCGCGGGTCGGCCAGGCCCACCTCTTCCGACGCCATGCGCACGATGCGGCGTGCTGCGTAGCGCGGGTCCATGCCGGCGTCGAGCAGGCGCGCCAGCCAGTACAGCGCGGCATCGGGGTGGCTGCCGCGCACGCTCTTGTGCAGCGCGGAGATCGTGTCGTAGAAGACGTCGCCACCCTTGTCGCCGCGGCGCAGCAGCTCGCCGAGCGTGGCTTCGAGTGCGGCCTCGTCCAGCTCGGCCGCGCCAGGGTGGGCGGCCACGAGGTTGTCGTAGGCGTTCAGCAGACGGCGCGCGTCGCCGTCGGCGTGCGCCACCAGCTGCTGGTGCGCGGCGGCGCTGAGCGGCGGGGCCGCCAGCACCGTGGCAGCGCGTGCAATCAGCTCGCCGAGTTCGGCTTCGTCCAGCGCCTTCAGCACATGAACCGTGGCGCGCGAGAGCAAGGCCGAGTTGACCTCGAAGGACGGGTTCTCGGTGGTGGCGCCGATGAAGCTGAACAGCCCCGCCTCCACGTGCGGCAGAAACGCGTCTTGCTGCGCCTTGTTGAAGCGGTGCACCTCGTCGACGAACACCACCGTGGCCTTGCCGCTGCGGCGCACGCCGGTGGCCTGCTCCACGGCCTCGCGGATGTCCTTCACGCCGGCCAGCACCGCCGACAGCACGATGAAGTGCGCGCCCGTGGCGCCGGCCAGCAGCCGCGCCAGCGTCGTCTTGCCCACGCCTGGCGGGCCCCAGAGGATGGTCGACGGCAGGCGGCCCGACTCGAAGGCGACGCGCAGCGGCCGGCCGGGTCCCAGCAGGTGCCGCTGGCCCACCACCTCGTCGAGCGTGCGCGGGCGCAGGCGCTCGGCCAGGGGCACGGTGGCGCCCGGGGCCGCGTCGGCAACCGTGCCTGGGCTCAGTTCAGGGAAGAGCGCGTCCTGCGGCAGCATGCCGGCATTGTCGCAGTGCCCCCACGGCGGGCCGCGATGGCGCGGAACTGGGCCGCCTTCCACCCCTTGCTTGCTGCTTTGCTGCCGGGCGGGCTGGCCGACACTGCTGCGGCGAAGCACCCCGGTTCGAAGGATCGACCGGGCCCAACGATGGAGCCAACGCGATGACGACCGCCCTGAACACCGCCGCCAGCAGCAACCTCAATCCGGCCGCCGCGCTGGGCGCCGCTGCCGCAGCCCCTGCCACCCCCCGCGAGGTGCTTTCCTTCAAGCTCGGCGCCGAGGAGTACGGCATCGACATCCTGCGCGTGCAGGAAATCCGCGGCTACGAACCGCCCACGCGCATTGCCAACGCGCCGCATTTCATCAAGGGTGTGGTGAACCTGCGCGGCGTGATCGTCCCGATCGTCGACATGCGCCTGCGCTTCGGCCTGGCCGATGTCTCGTACAACGACTTCACCGTCGTCATCGTGCTCAACGTGGCCAACCGCACCGTGGGCGTGGTGGTGGATTCGGTGAGCGACGTGCTCGAACTGCCGCCGGGCCAGGTGAAACCGGCGCCCGAGTTCAACGCCGCCATCGACGCCACCTACATCATCGGCATCGGCACGCTGAAGCAAGGCGATGCCGAGCGCATGCTGATCCTGATGGACATCGAGAGCCTGATGCGCAGCCCCGAGATGGGCCTGTCGGACGACGGTTTCTCACACTGAAGCAGCGGCGCTCCACGGCGCCCCGCCCTGCCCTACTGGCGGATGACGTCAGCCCCAGGCGGCGGCGTGAAGCGGAAGGCCTCGGGCTGCAGGCTCACATTGGCCTCGAAGCGCGTGAACTGCAGCAGCGAGCGCTGGCCGAAGGCATCGACGATGTCCACCGCGGCCAGGTCGCGCCCCCGGAAGCCCAGCTTCAGGCTCTGGAACGGGCCGTCCTTCGTGCGCGGCGCGGCCTGCACCCACACCAGGCCTTCGGCTGAGGGCAAGGCGCTCAGCACGAAATCGCGGTCGATGTCGCCACCGGTCAGCAGCGCTGCCGGCGTGGCGCCGAGCGCCTGCGCCACCGGACGTGAACTGACCTGGTTGAGGTCGGTGTCGTGGATCCACACCAGGGTGCCATCGGCCACGATGAGCTGCTCGAAGGGCTTGGCGTAGCTGAAGCGGAAGCGGTTCGGCCGCAAGAATTCGAACTGGCCCGAACTCGATTTCTTGCGCGCACCGTCGGCCGAAGTGACGGTCTGCGTGAAGCTCGCCCGCCCGCTCTTCACGTCGCGCACGAACTCGCGCAGCGTGTCCACCGCATCGGCATGCGCCGGGGCCGCAAGGCCCAGTGCCATCACCAGGCCCAGGCCTGCGAGAGAACGCCGCTTCATTCGTCGCGCTTCGGAACGATGATGTCCCGGTTGCCGTTGTGTCCCATGGCAGATACGAGCCCCGATTGCTCCATTTGTTCCAGCAATCGCGCCGCGCGGTTGTAGCCGATGCGCAGGTGGCGCTGTACCAGCGAGATGCTGGCGCGCTTGTGCTGCAGCACCACGGCCACGGCCTGGTCGTACATCGCGTCGCTTTCCGTGCCGCCGGCCGGACCGCCGCCGCCCAAGGCCGCATCGCCCTCGCCCTCGAGCACGCCGCCTTCGAGAATGCCCTCGATGTAATTCGGCTCGCCCTGGCTCTTCAGGTACTCCACCACGCGGTGCACCTCGTCGTCGCTGACGAAGGCGCCGTGCACGCGCACCGGCAGGCCGGTGCCGCTGGCCATGTAGAGCATGTCGCCCATGCCCAGCAGCGCCTCGGCGCCCATCTGGTCGAGGATGGTGCGGCTGTCGATCTTGCTGCTGACCTGGAAGCTGATGCGCGTTGGGATGTTGGCCTTGATCAGGCCCGTGATCACGTCGACGCTGGGCCGCTGCGTGGCCAGGATGAGGTGCATGCCCGAAGCGCGCGCCTTCTGTGCCAGCCGCGCGATCAGCTCTTCGATCTTCTTGCCCACCACCATCATCAGGTCGGCGAGTTCGTCGATCACCACCACCACGTGCGGCAGGCGTTCCAGCGGCTCGGGCTCTTCGGGCGTCAGGCTGAAGGGGTTGGGCAGCTTCTCGCCGCGCTCGGTGGCCTCGGCGATCTTCTTGTTGTAGCCGCCGAGGTTGCGCACGCCCAGCTTGCTCATCAGCTTGTAGCGGCGCTCCATCTCGCCCACGCACCAGTTCAGCGCGTTGGCGGCCTGCTTCATGTCGGTGACCACGGGCGCCAGCAGGTGCGGAATGCCTTCGTAGACGCTCATCTCCAGCATCTTCGGGTCGATGAGGATGAGCCGCACGTCGCGCGCCTCGGCCTTGTAGAGCAGGCTCAGGATCATCGCGTTGATGCCCACGCTCTTGCCCGAGCCCGTGGTGCCGGCGACCAGGCAGTGCGGCATCTTGGCCAGGTCGGCCACGATGGGCTTGCCGACGATGTCCTTGCCCAGGCCCATGGTCAGCATGCTGCTCGAATCGTCGTAGACCTCGCTGCCCAGGATCTCGCTGAGCTTGATGGTCTGGCGCCGCGCGTTGGGCAGTTCCAGCGCCATGTAGTTCTTGCCGGGGATGACCTCCACGACGCGGATGCTCACCAGCGAGAGGCTGCGTGCCAGGTCCTTGGCGAGGTTGACGATCTGCGCGCCCTTCACGCCCGTGGCGGGCTCGATCTCGTAGCGCGTGATCACCGGGCCGGGGCTGGCCGCCACCACGCGCACCTCCACGCCGAAGTCCTTGAGCTTCTTCTCGATGAGCCGCGAGGTCATCTCGATGCTCTCGGGCGTGACGAGTTCCTGGCGCACGCCGGCCGCGTCCAGCAGGTCGACCTGGGGCAGCTTGGTGTCGCTCAGTTCCTTGAACAGCGGCTGCTGGCGCTCCTTCGCCACGCGCGGCGAAGGCGGCAGGTCCACCAGCACCGGCTCGATGACGACGGGCACGTGCTCCTGCACCTCCAGGCGCTGCTCGGCGACCACAGCCTCGCGCTCTCGCGCCGCCTGCTCGCCCAGCAGGCGGTCTTTCTCGGCTTCCTTCTTGTCCTGCCGGCTCTCACGCAGGCGGTCGAAGGCTGCGCCCAAGGACTCGGCCAACTGCAGCCAAGAGAAACGCAGCGCCAGTGAGGCGCCTAGCACCAGCATCGCGATCCACAGCACCCCAGAGCCGGCGAAGCCCAGCCACTGCATCGACAGCGGCCCCAGCGTGTAGCCCAGCACCCCGCCCGCGTGACCGGGCAGCAGCGCTTCCCAGCGGTACAAGCGAGTCCACTCCAGCGAGGCGCTGGCCGTCAGCAGCAGCACCAAGCCCAGCCAGAACATCCACCGCGGCGCCGCCGGCGTGTCTGAGGGGCCGCGCAGCAGACGCGCCAGCGCCGAGAGCCAGGCCCGCAAGGCCACCGGCACCAGCCACCAGGCCGAGAAACCGAAGAGAAAGAGCGCCATGTCCGAGACACGCGCGCCCAGCAAGCCGGCCTTGTTGCGCAGCGCCTCGCCGGTGCCGGAAGTGGTGAAGGCGGTGTCGCCTGCGTGGTGCGTGACCATCGCCAGCACGAAAAGCAGCCAGGCCAGCGCGCCGCCGATCAGCAGCGCTTGCTGGCGCCAGCGTGGTGGCTGCGCATCGCTCTGCGCGCGCAGAGCCGCAGTGCCATCACCTTGCAAGGAACCGAGGGGAAAACTCATGCCAACGATTGTGGCGGATGCTGCCCTCGGCCCAGATCAGTCGTTGGGGAGCCGTTCCTTGATGACGACTGAGCCGTTTTCTTGCGTCTCGATCACGCCGCGCTCTTCCAGATCCTTCATCACGCGGCTGACCATCTCGCGCGAAGCGCCCACCACCTTGGCCATGTCCTGACGGCTGACCTTGTGGCGGATGATCTTGATGCCGTCGGCCTCTTCGGCCATGTCCAGCAGCGTGCGCGCGACGCGGCCGTACACGTCCAGCAGCGCCAGGCTCTCGATCTGGCGGTCGGCATTGCGCAGGCGCTTGACCAGGCCGCGCAGGATGCCGTAGCTGAGTGTGCTGTTCTCGGGCAGGCAGCGCGCGAAGTCGGCGCGGGCCAGCACGAGCATGTCGGTCTGGATCTCGGCGCGCACGGTGGCACTGTGCGGCTCGTTGTCGATGAGGCTCATCTCGCCCACATAGTCACCGGCTTCCAGCACCGCCAGGATGACCTCGCGGCCGCGCGTGTCGGCCGTCAGCACGCGTGCGCGGCCGTTGAGCAGGATGAAGAGGCTGTTGCTCTTGCGGCCCTGCTCCACCACCAGCTCACCGCGGCGGAAGCGCCGTTTCACCACGCTGTCGGCGATGGCCTGCGCCTGTTCGGCGGTGAGCATCGAGAACAACGGTACGCGACGGATCAGGTCCAGGTTCGACAGCATCGACATCGGCAGGGCTCCTCTTGTTGTCTTCTCTCGCCTGGCAGCGCGGCGGTGCCGGCGTCTGCAAGAATCTGTCTATTGTGCCCATTGCTGCACTTGCATCCGCCGGCATCGGCACCGATGTAACTTCACAGCGTCGGTTCGGCGCGACGTCGCCCCTCTTCTGAGATTGATTCCATGACCACCCCCAGCACCCACGCCCGCGTCCTGATCCTCGGTTCGGGCCCTGCCGGCTACACCGCCGCGCTTTACGCCGCGCGCGCCAACCTCGAGCCCATGCTCGTCACCGGCATCGCCCAGGGCGGCCAGCTGATGACCACCACCGAGGTCGACAACTGGCCCGCCGACGTGGCCGGCGTTCAGGGCCCAGAGCTGATGGAGCGCTTTCTCAAGCACGCCGAGCGCTTCAACACCAAGATCGTCTTCGACCACATCAACGCGGTCGATTTCAGCCAGCGCCCCTTCAAGCTGACCGGCGACTCGGGCAGCTACACCTGCGACGCACTCGTCATCGCCACCGGCGCCAGCGCCAAGTACCTGGGGCTGGAGAGCGAGAGCGCCTTCATGGGCAAGGGCGTGAGCGGCTGCGCCACCTGCGACGGCTTCTTCTACCGCGGCGACACGGTGTGCGTGGTCGGCGGCGGCAACACGGCCGTGGAAGAAGCTCTGTACCTCAGCAACATCGCCGAGAAGGTGCACCTCATCCACCGCCGCGACAAGTTCCGCGCCGAGGCCATCATGGTCGACAAGGTGATGGCCAAGGTGGCCGCCGGCAAGATCGAGCTGCACCTGTGGAACACGCTGGATGCCGTGCTCGGCGACGACAGCGGTGTCACCGGCGTGCGCCTCAAGAGCACCCAGGATGGCGCCACGAAGGACGTGGCCGTCAAGGGCTGCTTCATCGCCATCGGCCACCAGCCCAACACCGACATCTTCAAGGGCCAGCTGGAGATGAAGGACGGCTACATCGTCACCAAGACCGGCCTGGACGGCATGGCCACGATGACCAGCGTGCCCGGCGTCTTTGCCGCCGGCGACGTGCAGGACCACGTCTACCGCCAGGCCATCACCAGCGCCGGCACGGGCTGCATGGCGGCGCTCGACGCGCAGCGTTTCCTCGAAGCCCAGGAATGAGGCCGGCCGGCCTCGGCTGGCTTTGCGGCTATACTCGCGGGCTTCGCTGACGACGGCGGGCTTTCACGCCTGCCGGGCCCCGACAGCGCTGACCCGGGAAACCGCCACCCGCATCTGGCGAGGTCAAGCCGTCTCCCACCGCCCGCTCCCCTGCCGGGGTAGGCCCGCGGTGCCGGCTGTTCTAGAAAGTGTTCTTATGGCACGCAAGTGCGAAGTAACGGGCAAAGGCCCGATGGTGGGGAACCATGTCTCCCACGCCAACAACAAGACCAAGCGTCGTTTCCTGCCCAACCTGCAGTACCGCCGTTTCTGGGTCGAGAGCGAGAACCGCTGGGTGCGTCTGCGCATCACCAACGCGGCGCTGCGCCTGATCGACAAGAAGGGCATCGACGTGGTCCTGGCGGACCTTCGCGCCCGCGGCGCAATCTAAGGAGCTAACACCATGGCAAGCAAAGGCGGCCGCGAGAAGATCAAGCTGGAAAGCACGGCAGGCACCGGGCATTTCTACACCACCAGCAAGAACAAGAAGACCACGCCCGAGAAGCTCGAATTCCTGAAGTTCGATCCGAAGGCGCGCAAGCACGTGCTCTACAAGGAAGTGAAGCTGAAGTAATTCAGCGCCTCCTGCACCCGAGAAACCCGCCGCTGGCGGGTTTTTTGTTGCCCGCAGCCAGCCCGCAGCGGCAGGCAGGCAGGCAAGAAAAAGGGGCCCGAGGGCCCCTTTCGCGAAACCGGAATGGTCGCCAGCGCTCAGCGCACCACGCCCATCGATTCCTTGTTGCCGCCCTTGTAGGTGTACAGGGTCAGCGCGCCGTTCTTGATGTCGCCCTTGGTGTCGAAGGCGATGTTGCCCGTGACGCCCTTGTGCTCGATCTTGGCCAGCACCGGCAGGTACTTCGCCGGCTCGGCCGAACCGGCCTTGACCATGGCGGCGACCATCGTGTTGACGGCGTCGTACACGTACGGCGCGTAGATCTGCACGTCGGCGTTGAACTTGGCCTTGAACTTGGTGCGGAAGTCGGCCATGGCCTTGGAGGCTGTGGCGTCCTTGGGGTCGATACCGCCGGCTTCGGCGCACACCACCTGGCCGTCACCCATGGTGCCGGCGGCCAGCTTGGGCAGCTCGCCCGAGCAGATGCCGTCGCCGCCCATGAACTTGGCGTCGATGCCGAGCTGCTTCATCTGGCGCAGCATCGGGCCGGCCACAGCGTCCATGCCGCCGAAGAAGACCACGTCGGGCTTCTTGGCCTTCAGGCTGGTCAGGATGGCGGTGAAGTCCGTCGCCTTGTCGTTGGTGAACTCGCGACCCACGGTCTTGCCGCCGGCAGCCTTCACGCCCTTCTCGAACTCGTCGGCCACGCCCTGGCCGTAGGCCGTGCGGTCATCGATGACGGCGATGCTCTTGCCCTTGATCTGCGTCACGGCGTACTTGCCGAGCGTGCCACCCAGGTGCACGTCGTCAGCCACCACGCGGAAGGCCGTCTTGTAGCCGTTGCGGGTGTACTTGGGGTTGGTGGCGCTCGGGCTGATCTGGGGGACGCCGGCGTCGCTGTAGATCTTGGAGGCCGGGATGGTGGTGCCGCTGTTCAGGTGGCCGATCACGCCGTTGACCTTGCTGTCGACCAGCTTCTGGGCGGCGGCGGTGCCTTGCTTCGGATCACCAGCGTCGTCTTCAGCCAGCAGTTCGAACTTGACCTTCTTGCCGCCGATGGTCACGCCCTTGGCGTTGAGCTCGTCGATGGCCATGCGGGCACCGTTCTCGTTGTCCTTGCCCAGGTGGGCGATGCCGCCGCTGGTGGGGCCGACGTGGCCGATCTTGACGACCATGTCCTGTGCAAACACCGAGCCGCCCAGCATCAGGGCCGCAGCACCGACGATCACATTGAGCTTGATCTGCATGAAAAAACCTCCGGTTGGAAATGTTGTCGCGTCAGCGAACAGTCGAAAACGCTAGCGAAACACGATAACGCAAAAAACAGGCCCACCCAAGACGGGCTGTTGCTCTGCGCCTCGCTGAAATGCTGTGCGCCAAAGCCTCAACGCGGTGCACGAGGCTCCCGACATCAGGGTCTGTGCGGAGGCGCGCCCTCGGCGCCCGGGGCCTGCGCGACCTGGCGCTGCAAGGCGCGCCGGACGGCGTCGTTCAGCAGTTCATTCAGGGCCGAGGCCAGTTCACCGCGGGCCTCGCGGATCAGCCCTTCGGCAGCCCGTGCCAGGGCCGGCGCCAGGGCCTCGCGCAGGCGGGATTCGAGCAGCATGTCCAGACGCGGCTGCAGTTCGGCCAGGGCCAGGGCGACGATGGCCGCGGTGTCGATGGCCGGCGCCATCTCGGTGGCGGCCGGGGCTGCCGGGCCTGCCTCGATCGGGGCGACCGCGAAAGGCACGTCGGTCGTCGGCGCATCGACGCCGTCCCACACCAGGATGGGCGGGAGTTCGCCAACATCCGGCGCAGGATCCGGCTCAGCCTGGGGCGCTGACCCGACCTCCTCGACCACCGGGAGCCCCTCGCTCTCGGGCGCAGCCTCTGCCGGCCACGGCGCATCGTCGAGGCCAGGCTCGCCGCCGGAAGCCGGGGCAGCCAGATCCACCACCTCGGTCAAGGTCGGCACACGGTCGGCGCTCGGCGGCGCGGCCCATTCATTCACGGGCGGCCCCTGCGTTGTGGTGCTTGATGGCCAGGCCGGCGGCCTTGTACTGGCGCCAGCGTTGTCGGCCGGCTTCGACTTCGTCCGGCTCGGTGGCCACCACCTCGATCAGGCGGTCCAGCGCCGCCAGTTCGGCAGGCGCAGCGGCGCCGAGGTTGAGTACCAGGCGCGGCGCGTCGGCATGCTGCGCGTCGGCGGCCAGCCAGATGGGCGTGCGCGCGGCCAGAGTGGCACGCGCGCCGGGCACGCGCACGTGCGGGATGAAATCGCGCTCTTCGAAGGTCCAGAGCGCGCGGTCGAGTTCACCCAGCACCACATCGGGCGCCGTGACCAGCACGCGGGCGCCCTGCCGCGCGGCCTTGCGCAACAGGCGGCAGGCGAAGCCGACCGGATCGGCCACGCCCGTGTGGAACTCGACTTCGCTCAGCGCCACCGCCGCCTTGGGGCTGCTTGCAGCTTCGAGCCGCGTCAAGCCGCGCGCGAAAGCACGAAGTGCGTCAGCAGCGGCACGGGCCGGCCGGTGGCGCCCTTGGCCGCGCCGGACTTCCAGGCGGTGCCGGCGATGTCGAGGTGGGCCCAGCGCATGGTGCCGGTGAAACGCTGCAGGAACTTGGCGGCCGTCACCGAACCGCCGGCGCGCGAGCCCACGTTGGCCACGTCGGCGTAGTGGCTCTTCAGGGCCTCGTCGTACTCTTCGTCGAGCGGCATGCGCCAGGCCGGATCCAAAGCGGCTTCACCCGCGGCCAGCAGTTCGGCTGCCAGCGCGTCGTCGCTGCTGAACAGGCCCGAACGGTGATGGCCCAGCGCAATCACGCAGGCGCCCGTGAGCGTGGCGATGTCCACCACCACGGCCGGCTTCAGGCGCTCGGCGTAGGTGAGCGCGTCGCACAGGATCAGGCGGCCTTCGGCGTCGGTGTTCAGAATCTCGATGGTCTGACCCGACATGCTCTTGACGACATCGCCCGGCTTCACGGCACGGCCACTGGGCATGTTCTCGCAGGCCGGGATCACGCCAATGAGGTTGACCTTGGCCTTGGCCAGCGCCACGGCCTTGAGCGTGCCCAGCACGCTGGCCGCGCCGCCCATGTCGTACTTCATCTCGTCCATCTCGGCGGCGGGCTTCAGGCTGATGCCGCCGGTGTCGAAGGTGATGCCTTTGCCCACCAGCACGATGGGCGCGGCGGTCTTGGCGCCGCCGTTGTAGCGTGCAACGATGAACTTCAGCGGCTCGTCCGAGCCCTGGGCCACGGCGAGGAAGGAGCCCATGCCGAGCTTCTCGCAGTCCTTGCGCTCCAGCACTTCCACCTTCAGGCCGTGTTCCTTGCCGAGTTTCTTGGCCTGCTCGGCCAGGAAGGTGGGCGTGCAGTGGTTGCCGGGGCGGTTGGCGCACTCGCGGGCCAGGGCGGTGCCGGCCGCCACCGCTGCAGCGCGCTGCAGCGCGCCGCCCAGGGCCGAGGCTTCCGTCTTGGTGCACAGCAGCGTCACCACGGCCAGCTTGGACGCGGGGCCGGCGCTCGGCTTGGTTTCCGTGTAGAGGTAGGTGGCGTCGCTCACGGCAGACACCACGGCCTCGGCCTGGGCGGCCGTCCAGGCGCCAGCACCGGCCAGGCCCACGGCCAGGTTCTTGCTGCCACCGGCTTTCAGCAGGCCGACCGCGGCCGTCACGGCCTTGCGCACGGCCTTGGGCGAGGCATCGGCCACGGCGGCGAACACCACGCGCGCGGCCTTCACACCGGCCACCTGGTGGGCGTACAGCGTCTGGCCCGCCTTGAAGGCGAAATCGCCGCCCTTGGCTGCAGCGCCGAGCGTGGCGGCCAACGGAGCTTCCAGGCCTTCGGGGGCTGCGTTGCCGGCCACGAGCACCAGCAGCGCGTCGGCGGCCACGCCGGGCAGTCCGGTCGCCGCGGTCACTTGCGTCTTGAAGTCCATAATTACTTTCAACCCGAAAAACGACAGATGTTATTCGACTCCACCGTCCGTCGTGAGCTCGCGCGGGGCTTCGGCGCCACCCTCGTGGTGATCCTGACCATCGTGCTGACCATGTTCCTGATCCGCACGGTGGGCCAGGCCGCCAGTGGCGCGGTGGCACCGCAGGATGTCGTGCTCTTGCTCGGTTATGTGGCGCTCGGCCACCTGCCGACGATGATGGCGCTCTCGCTCTTCATCGCCGTGGTGGTGACGCTCGGGCGCATGTACCGCGACAGCGAGATGGTGATCTGGTTCGCCAGCGGCATCAGCCTGTCGCGCTTCGTGCGGCCGGTGCTGCGCACGGCCACGCCAGTGCTGCTGGTCATCGCGGTGCTGATCCTCGTGGTCTGGCCCTGGGGCAACCGCAACAGCCTCGAACTGCGCGACCGCTACCAGCAGCGCAGCGATCTCTCGCGTGTGACGCCGGGTGTGTTCCAGACCAGCAGCGACGGCAGGCGCGTCTTCTTCATCGAGAGAGAAAGCGCCGACGCGCTGCACGCTCGCAACGTGTTCATCCTCTCGCGCCAGGACAACAGCGAATCGGTCACCTCCGCCCGCGCCGGCCGGCTGGAGAACACCGACGATGCGCGCTACCTCGTGCTGGAGCGCGGCCAGCGCAACGACACCGACACGCAATCCGGCGAACGCACGCTTTCCAGCTTCGAGACCTACCGCGTGCTGGCCGGCGAACGCGCCGTGCGTTCGGCTGAATCGCGCCCGCCGCGCGCCGTGCGCACCATCGAACTTGTGCGCCAGCCCACGCCACGCCACCAGGGTGAGCTCACCTGGCGCTTCGGGCTGCTGCTGGGGGCCGCCAACCTCATCCTCCTGGGCATCGGCCTGGCCGCCACCAACCCGCGCCGCGCCAGCAACTGGAACCTGCTGTTCGCGCTGATGACCTTCGTCGTCTACTACAACCTCATCAGCTTCTCGCAGGCCTGGGTGAGCAGCGGGCGCCTGGGCATGGGTGCGGCGCTGGCCCTCCTGCACGGCAGCGCCTTTGCCGTGGCGCTGGTGCTGCTGTGGTGGCGCGACCATGCCGCGGTCTTCAGCCTGCGCCGCCGCGCTGCGCCTGCTGCCGCCCCAGCCGGAGCTGCGGCATGAAGACAGTGCGCCGGCTGCTTTACCGCGACATCGTGGCTTCGGTGCTCTTCGTGGCGCTGGCCTTCCTGTCGCTGTTCTTCTTCATCGATCTCGTCGATGAACTCGAAGGCGTGGGCCGAGGCGGCCGCACCACCAGCCAGGCCGTGGTGGCTGCAGCGCTGGAACTGCCAGGACACCTGTACGAACTGCTGCCCATCGCGGTGCTGATCGGCACGATCTATTCGCTCTCGCGCATGGCGCAGTCGTCGGAGTTCACCATCCTGCGCACCGGCGGTCTGGGGCCGGGCCGCGCGCTGGGCCTGCTGGCCGTGCTGGGCGTGGTGTTCGGCGTGCTGACCTTCGCCACGGGCGACTACCTCGCCCCCGCCAGCGAGCGCGAGGCCGTGCTGCTGAAGGCACGCGCTTCCGGCGGCATCGAGTTCGGTGGCGCGGGCGCCTGGCTCAAGGAGAAGCGCCGCGCCGACGATGGTGAGCACAGCTACTCCGTCAATGTCGCAGGCGCCACGGCCTCGGGGGCCTTGGCGGGCATCCGCATCTTCGAGTTCGATGCCGACGGCCGCCTGGTCGCGCGCATCGAGGCGCGCGAAGGGCGCGTGGGCGATGGGGGCCAGTGGCTGCTGAGCGACGCGAAGGTGGCGCACTGGCCGCGTGCGCGCAGTCCGCAGGCCGAGGTGCGCACCGAGCAGCACGCCACGCTGGCCTGGCCCAGCACCCTGACGGCGGCCGTGGTGGCCGCTGCGGTGCTGCCCGTCAGCACCATGAGCACGCTGGAACTGTGGCGCTACAGCACCCACCTCAGCGATCAGGAACAGGCGTCGCAACAGCACCAGATCCGCTTCTGGCGCAAGGCGCTGTACCCGCTGGCCTGCCTGGTGATGGTGGCGCTGGCCCTGCCCTTTGCCTACCTGCAGGCCCGCGGCGGCAGCGTCAGCTACAAGGTCTTCGGCGGCATCATGCTGGGCATCAGCTTCGTGCTGCTGAACAACCTCTCGGGCCACATCGGCATGCTGCGCGGCTGGACCCCCTGGGTGGCCGCGGCCACGCCCAGCATGGTCTACCTGGCCCTGTCGATGGCGGCCTTCGCGTGGCTGGTCAGATACCGCTAGCGCCCGCACCCCTTGAAAGCACGCTGCCCATGACCACCGGCCTCATCCTCTTCGCCCACGGCGCGCGCGACCCGCGCTGGGCCGGCCCTTTCGAAGCCGTGGCCGCGCAGGTGCGCACGCAAGCGCCCGGCGCTGCGGTGCGCCTGGCCTACCTGGAGTTCATGGCGCCCACACTGCCCGAGGCCGGTGCCGAACTGGCCGCGGCCGGCTGCACGGCGGTGGCGGTGCTGCCGCTCTTCCTGGGCGCCGGCGGGCATGTGCGCAAGGACCTGCCCCTGCTGATGGACGGCCTGCGCAGCGCCCACCCGGGCGTGAGTTTCACGCTGCACCCGGCGGTGGGCGAGATCGACAGCGTGGTGGCCGCGATGGCCGGCGTGGCGCTGCGCGTGATGGCGACCGATGGAACGCAGCCATGAACCTGCACCAATTCCGCTTCGTGCAAGAGGCCGTGAAGCGCGACCTCAACCTCACCGAGACGGCCAAGGCGCTGTTCACCTCGCAGCCCGGCGTGAGCAAGGCCATCCTGGAACTTGAAGAAGAGCTGGGCGTGGACATCTTCGCGCGCCACGGCAAGCGCTTGAAGCGCGTGACGGAGCCCGGCGCCGAGGTGCTGAAGTCCATCGACATCATCATGCGCGAGATCAACAACCTCAAGCGCATCGGGCAAGAGTTCAGCAAGCAGGACACCGGCACGCTGCGCATCGCCACCACGCACACGCAGGCGCGCTACTTCCTGCCCGAGCCCGTGGCCCTGCTGCGCCGGCGCTACCCCAAGGTGCAAGTGGTGCTGCACCAGGGCATGCCCGAGCAGGTGGCGCGCATGCTGCTGGACGACGTGGCCGAGATCGGTGTGGCCACCGAGGCCCTAAGCGCCCATCCCGAACTCGTCACCCTGCCCTGCCACGAATGGCAGCACGCCATGGTGGTGCCCGCCGGCCACCCGCTGGCCGCCGTGGAGCGGCCCACGCTGGAGCAATTGGCCGCGTACCCGCTGGTGCTCTACCAGCCCACCGTGACCGGCCGCACGCGCATCGACCTGGCGTTCGCCCGGGCGCAGATCAAACCGCTGGTGGCGCTGGAGGCCATCGACAGCGACGTCATCAAGACCTACGTGCGCCTGGGCCTGGGCGTGGGCATCGTCACCGAACTGGCCATGCGCGGCGAGCCCGTCGACAGCGAACTGGCCTGGCGCCCCCTGGGCCACCTGTTCGGCAACAACACCACGCGCGTGGCCTTCAAGCGCGGTGCCTACCTGCGCCACTTCGTGCTGGCCTTCGCCGAGCTGCTATCGCCGCGGCTCACGCACGGCATGGTGCAGCGCGCGATGAGCGGCCCCGCCGGCAGTGCACCGGCCGACTACGAACTCTGAACCTCATGCAAGCCACTGCTGTGCTGACTCCCACCGTGCAAAGCCGCCTGCCCCAGGTCGGCACCACCATCTTCACCGTGATGTCGGCCCTGGCGCAGGAAACCGGTGCGGTGAACCTGGGCCAGGGCTTCCCCGATTTCGACTGCGACCCGGCACTGCCCGCGCAGGTGGCCGCGGCCATGCAGGAAGGCCTGAACCAGTACCCGCCCATGGCTGGCGTGGCGCCGCTGCGCGAACGCGTGGCAGCCAAGATCGAGGCGCTCTACGGCCACCGCTACGACGCAGGCACCGAGATCACCATCACCGCCGGCGCCACGCAGGCCATCCTGACGGCGGTGCTGTGCTGCGTGCACCCGGGCGACGAGGTCATCGTGCTGGAGCCCTGCTACGACAGCTACGCGCCCAACATCGAACTCGCCGGCGGCACCGTGGTGCGCGTGCCGCTGCAGCCCGGCAGCTTCCGCCCCGACTTCGCGCGCATCGCCGCGGCCCTGACCCCGAAGACGCGGCTGATGATCGTCAACAGCCCGCACAACCCCAGCGCCACGGTGTGGACGCGGGCCGAGATGCAGCAACTCGCCGACCTGCTGGCCCCGACGCAGACGCTGCTGATCTCCGACGAGGTCTACGAGCACATGGTCTTCGACGGCCAGCCGCACGTCAGCGCGGCCAGCATCCCGGCACTGGCGGCGCGCAGCTTCGTCGTCAGCAGTTTCGGCAAGACCTACCACGTCACCGGCTGGAAGGTCGGCTACGTGGCCGCGCCCGCCGCGCTGAGCGCCGAGTTCCGCAAGGTGCACCAGTTCAATGTCTTCACCGTCAACACGCCGGTGCAGCACGCGCTGGCGCGGTACATGGCCGAGCCCGGGCCCTACCGCGAGCTGCCGGCCTTCTACCAGCGCAAGCGCGACCTCTTCCGCGAAGGTCTCGCGCACACGCGCCTGAAGCCGCTGCACACCCAGGGCAGCTACTTCCAGCTGGTGGACTACAGCGCCGTCAGCAACCTGCCCGAAGGCGAGTTCTGCCAGTGGCTCACGCGTGAGGTGGGCGTGGCGGCCATCCCGTTGTCGGCCTTCTACGCGGGCGGCTTCGAACAGCGCCTGGCGCGGCTGTGTTTTGCCAAGCGCGACGACACCTTGCAGGAAGCGCTGCGCCGGCTGCAGCGGCTCTGAGGCCGCTCAGCGGCGGCGGTTTCGCGCGGGCGGCTCGTCCAGCGGGCCGAAGATGCTGGTCGGGCGACCCGGGTCC
This sequence comes from Rubrivivax sp., assembly GCA_051861265.1. Lineage (GTDB taxonomy): Bacteria > Pseudomonadota > Gammaproteobacteria > Burkholderiales > Burkholderiaceae_C > Rubrivivax. Next base: position 7,150 of record JBHYDA010000005.1, on the reverse strand, counting down.
GACGAGAGGTCGAAGTCCAGCGGCGCAGTGGCCGGGGCATCCAGGCTGCCACGCTCGCTTTCCAGCGTGAGGTAGGGCGCAGGGGCGGTACTGCCGAACTCGCTGCCATCGGCCAGCGGCAGCAACAGGTCGACCTTGCCCGAGTCGACCGCCTCGCGGTCGAGCAGGTCGCGCGCCAACGAGTAGAGGAACAGCACCTCGCGGTAAGCCGGCAGGTCGAAGAGCTCGCCGCGCGACTTGCGGAAGAGCAAGGCCTCCAGTTCGGCCATCGCATCCAGGGGCCGGGGCCAAACCTTCTCCAGGCGCGGCAGCACGCCCGAATAGGTGTCCAGGCTGCGTCCGGCGCCGAGGTCGGTGCCCCACTCGGGCGCGTAGGCGTTGAAGCGCTGGTTGAAGCGCACGCGAGTGCGCTCGTAGTCTTCACGGTCGCCCCGGCGGCGGTGGATCTCCAGCAGCTTCAGGTAGGGGAGCGGGCTGCCGCCGCCGGTGTGGCGAAGGTGTTCCACCAGCAGATCGATGGCCGCGGCGTCCTGGCCCAGCACGACGAAGAACTCGGCCTGCTGTTCCAGATCGATCAACTCTTCGATGGAGACGTCGCGCGGCGTCGAATCGTCGATGCTGGTGCGCTGGGGCAGCAGGTCGGTGCGCTCCATCGGCGCCGTCGCCTCCATCGGCGCCACGGGCACGGCAGGGCGCGCCAAGGGTGCCAGGCGGGACGCTGCAGCAGCCGGCACGGTTGCGGGAGCCGGCGTCGGCAGCGGCGGGGGTTCGGTGTCGCCAGCATCCAGCCGCACCGGTGCCGGCCAGGCCGGCCGCGGACGTGCCGGCGCCGGAGGAGGCACCCGAATCTCGGAGGTGACGAAAGGAATGGGTGCGGTCTGCAGCTTGCTCGGCGTCTCGGCGTTCAAGGCCGCAGCACCCATGGGCCCGGCGGTACCGGCCGCAGCCGCACCCGCTTGCCAGCTGCGCTGCCGCGCGCGTTCGGCGGCATTCAGGCGCCACGCCATCCAGGCCGCCAGCGCGGTCAGCAAGAGCACCAGGGCCAGCAGCGGCCAGGTCCAGCGGCCGGCTTCCTCGGCGCGCGTCAGTCGGCTGCGCAGGTCGGCCGCCACCTCGCGCCCGGCCTGCACCTCGCCACGCAGGCTCTTGACGGTCTGCTCCAGCGTCGCGATGCGGGCCGAGGCCACGTTGGCCGCCGAGGCGGCCGCTCGCGCGGCGCTGGCCGCCTGCGCCACGGCCTGCAAGGCTTCATCGACCGACACTGCAGTGGCCGCAGCCACGGCCGGCTCGGCCGCCTCCAGCCGCAAACGGGGGGCCTCGGCCCTGCCCTCACGGCGTGCGGGCGCTGCGGCCTTGCGGGCCTGGGCCTGCTCGGTGCGCCGTGCTGCACGTGCGCGCTGGGCCTCACGCGCCGCTGCGCTGCGTACAGGGCGCTGCGCAACGGCTGGGGGTTTGGCCGCTTCGCCACGGGCAGGCCGCAAGACGGCGCGGGCCTCGCCAGACGGCGGCGCGTCAGCGGCCGTGCTACCGCCTTCAGCGACAGCCGCTACGTTCAACGTCTGGGGTAAAGGCGGGGTTGGGGTCGTCGGCGGCGCGGCCAGAGGCAACTGCGCTGCTGGCAAGGCATTGGGCGGCGGATCCAGCGGCGGATCGGCCAACACCACAAAGCGGCGGCTGAAGCGGGCCGAGGCGCAGCCCGCGTTGAGCGTGACGCTGACCACCGGCTCGTCGACGATGCTGTCCGTGGTGACGCGGATGCGTGCGCTGTCGCTGCCCGTGGGCGTGAGCGCGGTGTTGACCAGCCCCGCAGGCAGGCGACGGTCGCCCACCACCACCTCGGCCGTGACGCAAGCGGGCTCCAGCGTCTCGCCGGGTTGCAGGCGCACCTGCACGCTGAAATCGAGGGGCCTGCCAAGCACTGCCGAGGCGCTGGACGCTGCAAGCCCCGCGGCGCCGGCCGGAAGGGCCGCGATGGCGGCCGCACCTGCGATGGCAAACGACAGGCAAGGTCGCAGAAAGGGCATGCGTCGGGCGTGTATGAAACGGGGTGTCACAGAGCCGATTGACTCTAGCACGCACCCTGGCGACGAACCGTGGCAACAGGGGCGGGTTTTCGTGGCTGTTGCCACGTGTTCAAGCTGACAGGCGCCCCCCGCGGCAGCCTTGGCCGGTCTTCAGGCGTCGTAGCCCGGCAGCCGCCGGTCCAGGCGCCGCAGCAAGCCCGGCCAGACCAGGTTGGCCCCCAACCCGCGCGTGACCTCGCGCGCCTGCTGCCGCGCGGTCGCGATGATCTCCGGCGCGATGTGCACCAGCGGCCCGCCACCAGCTTGCGCCCGCACCTGGATCATGCAGACGGTCTCGAACAGGTACATGGCTTGGAAGGCCTCGGCCACCGTGGCGCCCACCGTCAGCAGGCCGTGGTTGCGCAGCATGAGGTAGGTCTTGTTGCCGAGATCGGCCACCAGGCGCGGCTTCTCGTCGTCGCGCAGGGCCACGCCTTCGTAGCCGTGATAACCCAATGAGGCCAGCACGAAGATCGACTGCTGCGAGATCGGCAGCACACCGCCCTCCTGCGCCGAGACCGCGATGCCGTTGGGTGTGTGCACGTGCAGCACGCAGCCGGCATCGTGCCGCGCCTCGTGCACGGCGCTGTGGATCACGAAGCCCGCAGGGTTCACGTCGAAAGGCGTGTCCTGCAGTTTGCGGCCCTGCGCGTCCACCTTCACCAGGCTGCTGGCGGTGATCTCCTCGAACATGAAGCCGTAAGGGTTGATGAGGAACTCGCCCGTGTGCTCGCCGTTCAGGCCCGGTACGCGCGCGCTGATGTGCGTGAAGACGAGGTCGTCCCAGCCGAACATGGCCACCATGCGGTAGGCCGCCGCCAGGTCCACCCGGGCCTGCCATTCGGCCAGGCCGCAGCGGTCTTTCAGGCAGGGGATGTGAAGGGCTGAAGTGGGCATGGCTTAGTCTTCCGGGCTGCGTCGACGCTGCGGCCCCGTGCCTGCGCTCGACCTTCGAACAATGCAGCCGCCATCGTCGCGCGGCTGTCGCAACCGGGACAAGCCATGAATACCCCCGTTCTTACACTCGACGAACAGCACAACATCGAATCGGGCGCGTGGTTCAGCAAGCTCTCACCGACGCTACAACGCGCCATCCTCGCCCGTGCCCACGTGCGGCGCCTGGCCGACGGCGACCCGATGGCCACGCGCGGCACGCCGGCGCAGGAGTGGTGCGGCGTGGCGCGCGGCGCGGTGCGCATCAGCTCCGTGGCGCTGTCGGGCAAGCAGATCACCTTGACCTATGTCGAACCGGGCACCTGGTTCGGCGACATCGCGCTCTTCGACGGCCTGCCGCGCACCCACGATGCCGATGCCCACGGCCCCACCACGCTGCTGGTGGTGCGCAAGCCCGATTTCAAGGAACTGCTGGCCCAGCACACCGAACTCTACGAAGCTTTGCTGCGCCTGAACTGCCGCCGGCTGCGGCTGATGTTCGACCAACTGGAAGACGTCAACACGCGGCCGCTGCAGGCGCGGCTGGCGCGCCAGGTGCTGCTGCTGGCCAAGAGCTACGGCATCGCGCAGGGCGAGGAGATCCGCATCGGCCTCGCACTGGCGCAGGAAGATCTGGCGCAGCTGCTCGGTGCCTCGCGCCAGCGTGTGAACCAGGAGCTCAAGGGCTTCGAACGCGAGGGCGCGGTGCGTGTGGAGCCCACGCGCCTGGTGGTGCTCTCGCGCGAGAAGCTCATGGCGCTGGCCGACAAGTGATGGCGACCGCATTCGCACGCTGATCAGACACCATGGACCACTTCACCGGCACCAAACCCATGGCCGAGAGCCATGCCTTCGACGTGGGCGCCCTGCAGGCCCACCTGCAGCAGCACTTGAACGGCTTCTCGGGCCCACTGACTGTCGAGCAGTTCAAGGGCGGCCAGAGCAACCCCACCTACAAGCTGCTGACGCCCGCACGCAGCTATGTGATGCGCACGAAGCCCGGGCCGGCCGCAAAGCTGCTGCCCTCGGCCCACGCCATCGACCGCGAGTTCCGTGTCATGCGCGGACTGGGCGGCACGCCCGTGCCGGTGCCGCAGATGCACCTGCTGTGCGAAGACGAAAGCGTCATCGGCCGCGCCTTCTACGTCATGGATTTCATGGACGGGCGCGTGATGTGGGACCAGTCTCTGCCCGGCATGAGCCCGGCGGAGCGCGGCGCGATCTACGACGAGATGAACCGCGTCATCGCCGCGCTGCACAGCGTGGACGTGGCCGCCGCGGGCCTGGCCGACTACGGCAAGCCCGGCAACTACTTCGAGCGCCAGATCGCGCGCTGGAGCAAGCAGTACCAGGCCAGCATCACCGAGAGCATTCCGGAGATGGACCGCCTCATCGAGTGGCTGCCCGCGCAATTGCCGCCCGGTGCGCGCGATGGCAGCGCGCCCGCGGTGGTGCATGGTGACTTCCGCCTCGACAACCTGATGTTCCACGCCACCGAGCCGCGCGTGATCGCGGTGCTCGACTGGGAACTCTCCACGCTGGGCCACCCGCTGGCCGACTTCAGCTACCACTGCATGGCCTGGCACATCCCGCCGGGCGTCTTCCGCGGCATCGGCGGGCTCGACCACGCGGCTTTGGGCATCCCGTCGGAAGACGACTACATCGCGAGCTACTGCGCGCGAACGGGCCGCGGCGACCCCGCGGCCTTGAAGGCCGAGTGGAACTTCTACCTCGCCTACAACCTGTTCCGCCTGGCCAGCATCATGCAAGGCATCGCCAAGCGCGTGGTGGACGGCACCGCCAGCAGCGCACAGGCCCGCGCCAATGGCGCCGCCACACGCACGCTGGCCGAGATGGCCTGGAAGTTTGCGCAGGCGCACGAGCGCCGCTAGAGCAGGCCTGCACCGCACCGAACACAACGAAGGAGCAAGACAGCGATGGACTTCAGCTATTCACCCCGCACCCAGGAACTCCAGGCGCGCCTGAACGCCTTCATGGCCGAGCACGTCTACCCGGCCGAGCCGGCCTGGCACGCCGAGATCGAAGCCAACACGCGCGCCGGCAAGCGCTGGACACACCTGGAGACCATCGAGAAGCTCAAGCCCAAGGCGCGCGCCGCCGGCCTGTGGAACCTGTTCCTGCCACCGAGCGCGGATGGCTCGCATTCGCGCGGCGACGGCAGCAGCGAGTTCGATTTCGGCCTGAGCAACCAGGACTACGCGCCGCTGGCCGAGATCATGGGCGCGGTGCCCTGGAGCAGCGAGGTCTTCAACTGCTCGGCGCCCGACACCGGCAACATGGAGACCATCGCCCGCTACGGCAGCGCCGAGCACAAGGAACGCTGGCTGAAACCGCTGCTGAACGGCGAGATTCGCAGCGCTTTCGCGATGACGGAGCCGGCGGTGGCTTCGTCCGACGCCACCAACATCGAGGCCGACATCCGCCGTGACGGCGACGACTACGTCATCAACGGCCGCAAGTGGTGGACCAGCGGCGCCGGCGACCCGCGTTGCGCAATCTTCATCTTCATGGGCAAGACCGACAAGAGCGCGCCGCGCCACTCGCAGCAGAGCATGGTGCTGGTGCCGCGCGACACGCCCGGCATCACCATCCTGCGGCCGCTGACGGTGTTCGGCTACGACGACGCGCCGCACGGCCACATGGAGGTCGATTTCGTCAACGTGCGCGTGCCCGTCAGCAACATCCTGCTCGGCGAAGGCCGCGGCTTCGAGATCGCCCAGGGCCGCCTCGGGCCGGGGCGCATCCACCACTGCATGCGCCTCATCGGCCTGGCCGAGCGTGCGCTGAAGCTGATGTGCGAGCGCGCCACGCAGCGCGTGGCTTTCGGCAAGCCCATCGCACAACAAGGCGTGACGCTGGAGCGCATAGCGGAGGCGCGCTGCAAGATCGACCAGGCACGCCTGCTCACGTTGAAGGCGGCCTGGATGATGGACAAGGCGGGCAACAAGAGCGCCAAGGCCGAGATCGCGATGATCAAGGTGGTGGCGCCCACCATGGCCGGGCAGGTGATCGACTGGGCGATGCAGGTCTTCGGCGGTGCCGGCATGAGCCAGGACACCCCGCTGGCCTACTTCTACACGCTGGCCCGCACGCTGCGTTTTGCCGACGGCCCCGACGAAGTGCACCGCAACGCCATCGCCAAGCTGGAAATCGGCAAGTACGCCGGCTGAAGCCCCGGCGCCGGAGCGCCTTACTTCGGGTGCTCGTCGCCCGGCAGCGCGCTGGATTGCCACGCGCTGTGCTGGGTGCTCGGAGCCACCGAATCGCTGTGCTCGGTGGCCACCCGCTGGGCTTCGCGCAGCGCCGTCTCGAAGTGCCGCACCCAGGCCTGCAGCGTGGCCACGTCGGCGTCGACGATGGCCGTGCGCAGCATCAGGCGGCCGCGGCCGATCATCAGCACCACAGGCACCTCGGGGGCCAGACGCAAACCGGCCAGGGTCTGTGTCAGCGGGCCTTCGAGCCAGTGGCGCAGCCAGCCCTGCATGCTGGACAGCGCAACGTACTGGTCGCGCAGCAAGGGCATGTCGCTGCCCGACAGCTTGGGGAACATCACCAGCCAACGCATTTCGGGCGGGGTCTGGTTGTCGATGCGGGTCTGCACGCCTTCGACGTACTGCTCGAAGACCGCCTTCTCCATGGCCTCCTGCAGCACGCGGTTCATCACCACCACCTGCAGTTCGGCGGGCAGGCCGAGTTCGGCACGCAGGCGCAGCTCCTGCCCCTGGATGTATGGGCGGTGCGAGGGGCCCCACTCCAGCCGCCAGGGCGTGCTGCCGTGGCGGCCGTCGATGACGAAACCCTCGTCGTGCACGGCCCGGAAGGCGTACTGCTTGGACTTGGCCCAAGGCACCACCCCATCCCAACCGTCGGACGGGGCGGCCGAGCTTCCGGAGAACAAGCGCTTGATGCCGTCGAGCATGGTGGGGCGTCCGTGGGTGGGCGGGCTGCAAGCGCTGCCAGCGCCTGCGCGCAGCAGTGTATTCGGCGCCCAGCCGCCGTGGCCACCCCGCACTGTGCAAGGGGGCACGGGCGCCTCACGGGCGGCGGCGGTGCGCCTCCTAGCCTGGATCTTTCACGAGGCATGAAGTAGGCGACCTGCCTGCGTTGTCCGTTGTCATAGGTGTTCGACGTCT